>NZ_CP109427.1:0-1221854 GCF_036250695.1 Streptomyces sp. NBC_01497
GCGCTGCGCGCAATGCAAGCGAACCACCTTGCTGCGCAAGGTGGTTGCGCTCCGCTCCGCGGGAGCGCTGGTGGCCCGCTGCGCGGCCACTCACCCCACGGGCTGCGCCCGTGGGTGAGGTTCCGTTCGCTGCGCTCCCGGAACGGGGTGAAGGTTGCGCCTTCGCTGGGGGCTTTCGCTTCGCTTCGGCCCGGGGCGGGTCCGCTGCGCTCCCCGCCTGACGGTCCTTCCGGCTGCGCCTCCAGGCCCGTTGGGGCCCGCTGGCGCGGGCCGGGCTGGCTGCGAGGGGTGGGGGGCTCGTTCGTGTGGGTTCTAGTGGACCGTGTGCATCACGGTTGATGCACCATGTATTGTTGGCGGAAAGGCGGGATACCCCCAGCCATCCGGGAACCTTTCCGGAATTCTGAGAGAGGAACGGCGGTTCAGGGTCAGTTGCTTGCGGCCAGGAGCATGGAGATTGTCTCCGTGTACTCTGCTTGGCGCTCAGGAGTGTGTTTCCAGCGGTTGGCGCCACGGCCAGCTTGGGCCAGTGCCTCGGCTATCCGGGTGGCGCCGTGGTCCAGCAACAGCCGGACGACTGCCGGCCTGCCCCCGGACGCCGCCCATTCCAGCGGTGTCCGGCCCCGTCCCACCGACTCCAGGCATGCTCCGTGGTCCAGCAGCATCTCAGCGATGCCCTCCTGTCCTTCGGTGGCCGCCACCATCAAGGCGGTTGCCCGCCCCTCACACAGTCGGCCATCAGGCTCTGCCCCGGCCTCCAGCAGAATGCGGGCCATGGTCTGCATTCCACGCTCAGCGGTGAAGCGCAGTGGCAGCGTCTCGGCGTACTGCCCGATGGGCTGTTCAGTGTTCGTGCCCGCAGCCAGGAGCAGACAGACAGCTCCGTGCCGCCCCGCCCACAGAGCACGATCCAGAGGAGTACGGCCCTCTCGATCTCTGCCGTCGACCGGTGTGCCCTTGCCCAGCAGACTTGTCATCAGCTCCAGATCGCCACAACCCGCCGCCTCTACCAACTTCGCTGCCCCATCCATCTCCCGCATCGTCCCCCAACATCCCAACCAGAGCTACGTCCATCACCGCCAGTACACCGCAATCACCTCGGCTTCATTGTCGGACAACGAACCGTAGACCTCACTGAAAGAAAGTTCTCCATGCCGCACGTACAGCTTCGGAAACACCAACTGGACCAGAAAACGAGTTTCCGCAGATGGGTAGAATTTACTGCAAGATCATCTCCGCCCCCGCAGGGTGCCCGGGGCACGATCGTCTCCGCGACCGGATCCGGCAAAACGATCACCGCTGCTGCGTGCGCGCTGGAGTCGTTCGCGGACGGCCGGATCCTCATCACGGTGCCGACCCTGGACCTGCTCGCGCAGACCGCCCAGGCGTGGCGGGCGGTGGGCCACCGGGCGCCGATGGTCGCCGTGTGCTCGCTGGAGAACGACGCGGTCCTGGGCTCGCTCGGGGTGCGCACCACCACGAACCCGATCCAGCTCGCTCTGTGGGCCGGGCACGGGCCCGTGGTCGTGTTCGCCACGTACGCCTCTCTCGTGGACCGGGAGGACATCGACGCGCCCGAGGGCCAGCGGAGGGTTCGCGGGCCGCTGGAGGCCGCTCTGGCGGGCGGGGAGCGGCTCTACGGGCAGCGCATGGACGGCTTCGACCTCGCCATCGTGGATGAGGCACATGGAACCGCTGGTGATCTTGGGCGTCCGTGGGCGGCGATCCACGACAACGCCCGTATCCCGGCGGACTTCCGGCTCTACCTCACCGCCACCCCGCGTATCCTCGCCGCGGCCCGCCCGCAGAAGGGCGCGGACGGCCAGGAGGCGGAGATCGCGACCATGTCGGACGACCCGGAGGGCACGTACGGCGCGTGGCTCGCAGAGCTCGGTCTGAGCGAGGCCATCGAGCGCGAAATCCTTGCCGGGTTCGAGATCGACGTGCTGGAGATCCGCGACCCCTCGCCTGTCCTCGGGGAGTCGGAGGAGGCGCGGCGCGGCAGGCGCCTGGCGCTGTTGCAGACCGCGCTCCTGGAGCACGCCGCCGCGTACAACCTGCGTACGGTCATGACGTTCCACCAGAAGGTCGAAGAGGCCCGTGCGTTCGCGGACAAGCTGCCCGAGACGGCTGCCGCGCTGTTCCTGAACGACGCCTCCGACGCCGATCTGGCCGCCGCCGACAAGCTCCCCGCGTCCTCGATCGACGCGGAGTTCTACGAGCTGGAGGCCGGCCGCCACGTCCCGCCGGACCGGGTGTGGTCGGCGTGGCTGTGCGGTGACCACCTCGTAGCCGAGCGGCGGGAGGCGCTGCGGCAGTTCGCCAATGGCATCGACGCGGCCGGGCGCCGGGTGCACCGGGCATTCCTCGCCAGCGTTCGCGTTCTCGGTGAGGGCGTGGACATCACCGGCGAGCGGGGAGTCGACTCGATCTGCTTCGCGGACACCCGCGGCTCCCAGGTGGAGATCGTGCAGAACATCGGCCGCGCGCTGAGGTTGAACCGCGACGGCTCCACCAAGGTGGCCAGGATCATCGTGCCGATCTTCCTGGAGCCGAACGAGGACCCGAACGACATGGTCGCCTCCGCCTCGTTCCGCCCCCTTGTAGCCGTTTTGCAAGGGCTCCGCAGTCATGATGAACGACTCGTTGAGCAGCTCGCCTCCCGCGCCCTCACCAGCGGCAAGCGCAAGGTCCACATCCAGCGAGACGAGAACGGCCAGATCATCGGCGCCGACGGCGCGGGCGACGGCGAGGACCAGGAGCACGACGACACCCAGGCCGCCGCCGAATCCGCTCTGCTCCACTTCAGCACTCCCCGGGACGCCGCCACGATCGCCGCGTTCCTGCGTACCCGCGTCTACCGGCCGGACAGCCTCGTCTGGCTGGAGGGCTACCAGGCCCTGCTCCGCTGGCGGGCGGAGAACGAGATCACCGGCCTCTACGCCGTTCCCTACGACACAGAGACCCAGGTCGGGGTGACGAAAGATTTTCCCCTTGGGCGCTGGGTCCACAAGCAGCGGAAGGCGCTGCGGGCCGGGGAGCTGGAGGAGCGGCGCAAGGAGCTGCTGGACGCCGAAGAGGCCGGGATGGTGTGGGAGCCGGGTGAGGAAGCCTGGGAGACCAAGCTCGCCGCGCTGCGCTCGTACAGGCGGGCCACCGGGCACCTCGCACCCCGTCAGGACGCCGTGTGGGGCGAGAGCGAGGCCAAGGGCATGGTGCCCATCGGGCAGCACATGGCCAATCTGCGCCGCAAGGGCGGCCTCGGGAAGGACCCCGAGCGCGCCGCGGTACGGGCCGCGCACCTGACCGCCATCGATGAGGACTGGGACTGCCCGTGGCCGCTGGACTGGCAACGCCACTACCGCATCCTCGCCGACCTCGTCGACGCCGACGGCATGCTGCCGCAGATTGAGCCGGGCGTGCTCTTCGAAGGTGATGACCTTGGCCGATGGCTCCAGCGGCAAGTCAGCTCCTGGACGGAGCTGCCGAAGGAGCAGCAACAGCGCCTGTCCGGGCTGGGCGTGAAGCCTGCCGAACGGCCCGTCCCGGCCACCACGACCAAGGGCTCCGGGAAGGCGTCGATGGCCTTCCAGCGGGGCCTTGCGGCTCTCGCTCAGTACATCGCCCGCGAAGGCCACGACCGCGTCCCCAGGGCTCATGCAGAGCGGATCACGGTCGGCGGCGAGGCTGAACCGGTGACCGTGAAGCTGGGCGTGTGGGTCTCCAACACCAAGACCCGCCGCGACAAGCTCGCGCAGGAGCAGCGCGCTGCCCTCGCGGAGCTGGGAGTCGAGTGGGCATGAATGCTGCTTGATCGGTGCGCAGACCCCTCCGTTCCGTAACTGGGTGTGGCTCGCAGGTGGTTACGAGAAGCGGGGCCGACGGAGTGGGGTGGCATGAGCGGCGAGAGTAAGGCACCGGCAGCAGTTGAGGGGCTCGCGCTGCCGAGCGGTGTGCTGCGCGTGGGACCGCTGCAGGGCGAGATGACGCAGTCGTTCCTGACGCGGCTGGCGGCGCGCTACGGCATGGCGTTCAGGGACCTGCTGGCGGCGGTCGTCGATGTGGACGGGCTGCCGAACGCGATGGGCAGGGCGCAGCTGGACAGCGAGATCTACCTGAACCAGGAGGCCCGGAACCGGGTAGCGCAGCTGTGTCGCGTCCCGGAGGATCGTCTGCTGCGGGCGCTGCCTGCCTGGGCGCAGGAGGAGCCCCGTCGACGGTTCGCTATAGGGCCGGCAGCGCAGTTTCACCACACCGCGGAGAAGGTTCGGTGCTGGGGGCCGGCTTGCCCTGAATGCACGGCGCGGCGTACCGGAAGGAGGGAGACCGCTCGCCTGTATCTGGGGCCGCAGCAGCGGGTGTGCCCGTCTCATCGCCGGTGGCTGATGCATATCCCGGGCACGGCGGGCCGAGTGATGGACCTGGCCGGGTGCGGGCAGGTGCTGGACGCCCAGCGCCGTCACGTGAGGCTGCTGCGTCGTTCCGCGCTGGCGTCGGATGCTTTTGAGGTGGCGCGGGCGGTGGCGTCGTCGTGGTGGTGGCAGACGTGGCCGCAGGAGCATTTGTGGTCGGCGCGGCTGCGGAGCCTGGACAGTGACGGCTTGGACCAGGATGTGTGGCGGGTTGTGGCTCGGGAACTGGTGATCTATCCGGAGACCGTTGCTCTGGCCACTCTGCTTGCCAGTGACGGCTTCCGGCGCCGCGTGGTGGCCGATGCACAGGGCCATCTTCCTTTTCGCCTGGCTGATCTGCCGTCGCTTTTAACTGCTGTTGCGGGCTGTGTGCGGAGGCCTTGGTACGTGGAGCAGCTGGCGCAGGAGACGTCAGGTCCTCTCTTTGCGTGGGCTTATCAGTGCGTGCGGGCACAGGGTGGGACAAGGGCTGCGGAACAGGCGATGTGGGCGGTGGCTCCGGCGCACCGTCAGCTCCCTCTGGTGGACGAACTCGCGGTACGGGCGCATGTGGGGTCCGGCGGCCGTAGCGCGGAAGGCAAACGGCGGCGCGGACACAGCCGGCAGGCGGACGAAGCCTTCGCGGCCGGCCTGGTGCATGCCAGCCGCTACGTGCGCGAACACGGCAATCTCGCAGTCCCGCAGGACACCGTGATCGATTCCTATCGGCTTGGGGAATGGCTGAGCAACGTCCAGACCAGAGCGTGGGCAATAGGGCCGGACCGTGCACAGGCTCTCGCGGTTTTGGACCCGTGGTGGAACGTCCCCTGGTCGGTGCAGTGGCAGCGCTCGTACTACCGGGCGCGCGATCACGCCGCAGTCGCCGGCCCGCCCGATGCGGCCGCGGGATTCCCCGGCACCCAGATCCTCAACGGCGAGTGGCTGTATCTGCAGTGCACCCACTACAGCACTCTCCATCCTGAGCAGCAGCGTCTGCTGGCGGACATCGGGATCACGGCCGAGGCGGCCCGCACCGCTCTGCCGCGGCGGATCCCCATCCAGGCCGGCTTCGAAACGGGGCTGACGCACGCCAGGTCCTACGTCGCCGAGCAGGGTCACCTGGCCGTCTCGGGCAAGGACGCGATGTACCAGGGGTATCCGCTGAGGTCGTGGCTCGTGCACCAGCGCCGCAGGGCCCGCGAGAACCGGGAACCTACGGAGCACTCCCGTGCCCTCGACGCCGTCGACCCCTGGTGGAATCCGCCCTGGGTGCTGACATGGCAGCGCTCCTACGCACAGGCCCGGCGGCTGGTGGAGAGCCGGGGCGGGCTCGATGTGGGGGGCGGCTTTCCAGGAGTCGAAGCAGATCTTGCCCTGTGGTTGTCGCGGCAGTGCGCCGCGTATCGGCGTCTGGACCCCGATCAGCAGCGCCTGCTGGCAGACATCGGCATCACAGCCGAGGAAGCCGCGAAAGTGCAGGGCGGGTCCGGGGCATCCCAGGCCGTGAACGAGCAGATTGCTGCTGCCGGTCTGTGGGCTTTGGACGGCATGGCCAGTGCTCGTTCCTTCGCCGCGGTAAACGGGCACCTTGCGGTTGCCTCCGAGTACGTGCACGACGGGTTTGCCCTGGGCCGCTGGCTGGTGGAGCAGCGCCGCCAGGACCGTCGGCACGCTCAAGCCACCGAAGGCGTGTGGCTGCGTGGCCGGCTGCTGGCCGAACTGGATCCCTGGTGGAACCCGCCCTGGCCCTTTCCCTGGCAGCGGAGTTACCAGCGGGCCCGTAAGCGATGGCGGAAAGGCCAGCTGAACGTGCTTGGCCCGCATCGCGGCAGGGACGAGGACGAGGTGACAGTGTGGCTGCACCGTCAGTGCGTCCAGCACGACGTTCTGCAACTCGATCAGCAGAGTCTCCTCGCGGACATCGGCATCTCCTCTGCCGTCGCCCGCGCAGTGACCGAAGCCGATCGAAGCCCCGCCCGCGTAGACACAGGGCTCGCCCACGCACGTAGCTATGCCGCCGAACACGGGCATCTGGCCGTGGCCGAACGGACCCGCCACAACGGCTATCCCCTCGGTACCTGGCTCCTACGCCAGCGACACCGCGTGGCTGACGGGCGCACCGATCCGGCCCGGATCGCCGCGCTGAACGCCCTTGACCCGCACTGGAACCCGCCCTGGCCCCTGGCGTGGCAGCGCGCCTACCACCGGGCACACGCCGCCCCTGCCAGCGGCAACCTGACCGTGGCCCAGCGACGCTGGGCCACCACCCAGACAAGGCTGTGGGACAGCCTCCATCCCACCCAGCAAGAGCTCCTGGCCAACCTCGGCGCCACGCCCGCCACCGAACCCGTACCGGCTCCTACAACCGCGCACCGCTATCCCGCAGGCGAAGGCCTCCCCCACGCCCGTGCCTACGCCGCCGCCCACGGCCACCTAGCCGTGTTCAAACACACCCAGCACCACGGCTTCGCCTTGGGGCACTGGCTCATCCAGCAACGGCGCAAAGCCCGCGCTGGCCTCCTGTCCGCCCTCACCCTGCAAGAACTCACCGTCCTCGACCCCTGGTGGAACCCGCCCTGGCCCTTCGCCTGGCAACGCAAGTACCACCAGCACCGCACCCTCCGCACCACAGGCCAGCCCCTCCCGCCCGAGCTTCAGCGCTGGGCCCGTAAACAAACCGTCCTCTGGCACCAACTCCACCCCCACCAACAGGCCCTGCTGAGCACCATCGGTATCCGCCCTGAGGCTTCGAGTCGGCAAGGCACCTTGCGTGAAGCGTGACGGTGAGACTTCCGAGAGTGATCACGTAGGGCGTGCCGATGGCCAAGATCTTTTCCCAACTCCCCCTGTCTCCCGGCCTGTCGCATCGCCTTCGCAGGTCACAGGGGTAGCAGGAGGTGGCAGGAAAAACGGTCTGAAGGTGGCTCCGTCGAGTAGAAGTGACGGCCCCAGGAGGACGGGGCGCCTGGGCATCCGCTGCAAAAGCGCCCGCCGGGACGGCGGACACGAGACCGTGGTGAAGTGACCCATCACCCCGGCCTGCTGCGGACAGTTCCCCTTCAGGGGGAGACGACCTCGTCGCTGATCTGCCGCATCGCGGGCCGTTACGGGATGGAAGCGAAGGTGTTGCGGTCGTGCTGGCAGTGGCGCAACTACCCGCCGGGGCACGACGGCGGGGGCACGCGGGCCGACGCCGAGGTGCTGCTGAACCCGCCCGGACGACAGCTACTGGCAGGCATGTGCGGCGTCGAGGAAGACGTGCTGGCGCGGGCGTTGCCGTCCTGGGGACAGCAGGACGCCAAGCTGTCGGCCAGAAAGAACAGCGTGCCGGCGGCCGCGTGGCGGACCGGGGGTGCGGTCGCCGGGCCGGTCGCCTTCGGCTGCCGTCTGTGCGCGGCCCGGCGCGCGGGGACGGCCGTGCGGGTGGTGCGGTACGCGCCGCGATGGGAGCGGGTGTGTGTCCGGCACGGGCGGTGGCTCCTGGACGCCGACGCCGACCAGCCTCTTGAGTATCTGGACGTACGGGGTGTGCCGGAAGTGGCCGCGGCGCAGCGGCGGTGGACTGGTGTGACGCGGCGGGCGGTACGGGCTGGAGCGGAGCCGGAGAGGGTGTTCGCTCTGGCTTATGCGGTGGTGGCCCGGTGGTGGGAGCAGGCTCTGCACTGGGAGCGGGAGACGCTGTGGCCTCAGCGGCTGCACCAGGTCGCGGGCGGCAACGCCGGTACAGAGCTGGAGCGGTGGCGGATCGTGGGCCGGGACGCGGTCGTCTTCCCCGAGGTGGTGGCCGTGGCCGACGCGCTGCTGGACCCGGCGATGGCCGAGCTGGTGTGGAGGGACAGCGGTGCCGGGCGGCCGCGGGCGCTGCCCTCCGACGGGGCGTTCTGCCGCCGACTCGGTGAGCGCGTCGGGCGGGGGTGGCTGGGGCCGCTGGCGGCAACCGACTACGGCGGCCCGCTGACCTCGTGGATGGGCGCCGTCATCCGCATCCGTCGTGGCGCCGGCGGCCCGCCCGGCTACGACAACGATCCGTGGTGGCTGCGCCAGGAACACCAGCCCGCGACCATGGCCGGACAGTTGCGCGTCCTGTCCAAGGAACGTAGCGCGCCCGGCTCGGGCACCACGTGGCGCTCTGCGGTGCCGGCCGAGCAGCGGGCGCTGATCAGCAGCCTGGTCAACGACGCCGAAGAGCAGCTGACCCAGCTGCGCGGCGCCCAGTACGGCAAGACCGCCGACGCCGCGCAGCAGTTGCTGGGCAACCTCGGCCATGCCGCCACACTGATCGAGCAGGCCGTCCGGGAGAGCGCAGCAGCAGCCTTCGCGGCCGGGATGGCGCTGGAGGACCTGGCGCGCTGGGCCCGTCTGCCGGCCGATGTCCTGGCCGAGGCACTCGCGGACCAGCGCAACGAGCGGCCGGGAAAGGAGCGGTGAGTAAGTGTCAGGAGGCAGGCAGGCTCTGCAGGGACCACGATCCGCAGGGCACTACCTCATGGCCCGGCACTCGTGATCAAAATCCGTGAAGCGGCCCGCCGCACTGGCAGGACGGGCTTGACTGGGGCGCGTGGGCAGCAAGGACGCAGCGGCCGCAGCAGGTGGCCGCTCACAGCGCATGCAGACGGATACCGGATCCGAGTGGGAGGCGGTCTTCGTCGATCCTCTCGGGCAGGTGGTGCAGCAGCGGTGGGCGGACGCGGTTCTCGCGGTGGCCTTCGAGGAGTTGGAGCCGGTGTCGGCGTTCCCGGTGGTGCCGAGGCGGCGGTGGGGTCCTGGGCAGTGGTGGTCGGCCACGACCGGCCGGCATGTGGCGTGCGGGTCGGCCGCGATGCGGGCGCAGCTGACGGTGCTGGACCGCGACCCCGAGGTGGTCGGCCTGGCCGGGCGGCCGGTGCGTCTGCTGTGGCGGGACGCGCGCGGCCAGGTCCGCTCGTGGGTGCCGCAGCTCTTCGCCCGCCACCGCGACGGCACCGCCCTGCTGGCCGACTGCCCCAACCACCTGGAGGCCGGCGGCGAGCGGGCGCAGCGTGCTGCGACGGTCCTTGAGGCGGCGTGCGCGCAGGCCGGCTGGAGCTACCGGCGCCTTGAGCCGCTGGAGAAGACGCTTTCGGCAAACCTGAAATGGCTGGCCGGGTACCGCCACCCCCGCAACGCCGGCCATCCCCGTCTCGCGGCCGCCCTGCGTGAGGTGTTCGCACAGCCGCAGCCGCTGATCGAGGGCGTCGAAGCGGTGGGCGACCCGATCGAAGTCCTGCCCGCCGTCTTCCACGCCCTGTGGCACGGACACCTCACCGCGCCCCTGGACGTACCGCTTAACGAGCGGGTCCTCGTCAGCACCGGCGCCGGCGGTGCGAACGGCCACGGCGGCCCGGGCAGCGGGGAGGGGCAGTGAGCGTGCGGCGTGGCGGCCGGCCGGTGCTGCAGGTCGGAGCGCACGTCCGCTTCCGTGACCGCACCTGGCAGGTCATCGCGATGGCGGGGCAGCAGGTCCACCTCGCCGGTGAAACAGGCGAAGACGAGACGGTCGTGGCCGGACACCTGTTCGCCGACCCGTCCTTCACCATCGTGGGCGCCGAAATGCCCCAGGCCGCAACGCAGTGGGGTCTGTTCGAAACCGCGCCCGAGGACGCGCGGCGCAAGGCACTGGCCTGGCAGCGGCACATCCGCGAGGTGGAGACCGGCCTGCCCGGCGGGACGGACAGCGACGGGGCGCCCCGGGCCGAGTACGACCCCGACCGGTTCACCCTCGCACAGCGCGAGGAGGCCAAGGCCACGGAGCTGACCGCGATCGGCTTCGGCCCTGTCTCCCGGACCACGGTGCAGCGCATGCGCCTGGCCTACCGCAAGCAGGGACTGTGGGGGCTGGTTGACCACCGCACCACCCGTCGGCCCGTGCCTACCGGGCGCACCGACGAACGCGTCATCGCCGCCATCGAGGAAGCGCTGCGCCGCCAGCGCGGCCGTTCCAAGGGCACCGTCAAGGGCTTGATGCCCCTGGTCACACAGATCCTTACCGACCGGCACGGCCGCGGCACAGTGCCCGCCCCCTCCCAGGCCACCTTCTACCGGCTCGTCCACCAGCTCGCCGACCCTGCCGAACACCCCCACCGCCCCGCCCGTACTCTCCCCTCCCCCACCGGCGGACAGGCGTTCACCCCGACCGTGGCGCTGCGGCCGGGCGAGCAGGTGCAGGTCGACACCACACGGCTGGACGTCCTGGCCGTCTTCGACGACGGCACCACCGGCCGGCCCGAACTCACGATCGCCGTCGACGTCGCCACCCGCGCCATCCTCGCCGCGGTCCTGCGGCCCGCCGGCACCAAGGCAGTCGACGCGGCCCTGCTGCTCGCCGAGATGGCCGTCCCGCACGCGGCCCGTCCCTCCTGGCCCGACGCACTGTGCCTCGCCCACACCCAACTCCCCCAGCTACAGCGGCTGATGGACCTGGACGAACGGCTCGAGGGCGCGGCTGCCCGGCCGGTGGTGGTGCCCGAGACGATCGTCGTGGACCGGGGCAAGGTCTACCTGTCCACGGCGTTCACCGCCGCCTGCGAAACCCTCGGCATCAGCGTCCAGCCCACCCCGCCCCACGCCCCCGCCGCCAAAGGCATCGTCGAACGCACCTTCGGCACGGTCAACGCCCTGCTGTGCCAGCACCTGCCCGGCTACACCGGCTCCGACGTCACCCGCCGCGGACCGGACGCCGAAGGCGAGGCCTGCTTCAGCGTCGCCCAGATGCAGGACCTTCTGGACGAATGGCTGATCCACTACCACCACCGCCCCCACGAAGGCCTGCGCCACCCCACCCTGCCGAAGAAGGCTCTCACCCCGAACCAGATGTGGGCCGCGCTTATCGCCGTGACCGGCTACGTGCCCCTCCCCTTGAGCGGCAGCGACTACCTCGAACTGCTGCCGGTGCGCTGGCAGGCCATCACCGAACGCGGCATCCGCGTCGACCACCGCACCTACGACCACGATGTCCTCGCCCCCTACCGCGGTCAGCCCTCCCCCGTCACCGCACGCGGCGGCAAATGGGAAGTCCACACCAACCCCCACGACGCCCGCCAGGTCTGGATCCGCCTGCCCGACGGACACCTGACAGAGATCCCGTGGATCCACCGCGACCACATTCACCAGCCGTTCAACAGCGCCACCTGGCAGCACATCAAAACGATCACCACCCGCCACAGCGACCGCGACACCCACGAAGCCGACCTCGCCGACGCCCTCGACCAGCTCATGCGCCGCGCCCACGCCGGCACCGCTACCCCCGGCGAACAGCGCCTGATCACCCGCGCCGCACCACTGAAAACACCCCCGCCCGCAGCCGGCACCCGCCCTCCCTACGATCCGGCCCCGCAGGCCGACGCCTGGGACGACGCCTGGGACGACGACAGCATCGACGACCTCGACGACCTCGACGACCAGCCCGACGAACCAGAACAGGCCGACAGCGAAGACGAACTCGGACCCGGCGACACCAGCGACGTGCCCGTCCCGTACACCGGACTCGGCCTCTACGACCCCGCTCAGGAAGCCCTCAACTGGTGACCAGCCCCGCACGCAACCACCACGCCCCCGCCAACACCGAGGCACCGCCGCCTGGCACGCAGGCAGTCGAGCCGGAATGGCCGATCACCACCTGGCAGGGCTGGCAACGCTTCGCCACCACCCCGCCCCTCACCCCGCCCCAGCCCGGCGACACCCCACGCAGCACGGAAGAACGCCTCGCCTACCACTCCGCGTTCGTCACCGTCCGCACCCCCGCCATCAACACCCTCGCCACCCAGGTCCGCACCCTGATGCTCCTCGGCCGCCACCAGCAGACCACCGCCCGGCCCTCACTGATCGTCACCGGCCCCGCCGCGGCCGGGAAAACGACCGCCCTCCTCGAAGTCGGACGCACCTGCCACCTCGCCCACACCCGAAAACACCCCGCCCCGCCCGGACGCACCCACCAGCAGACACCGGTCGCGTACCTGCTGGTGCCGGCCGGCGCCACCGCGAAAACCCTGGCCACCGAATTCGCCCGCTACCTCGGCATCCCCGTCACCACCCGCATGACCCAGACCCAGATCACCGAGGCCGTCTGCCACACCTACACCGCCGCTGGCGTCCGCCTGGTCCTCATCGACGAGATCCACCGCCTCAACCCGCGCACGACCACCGGCGCCGAAGCCGCCGACCTGCTCAAAGACCTCACCGAACGCATCAGAGCAACCTTCGTCTACACCGGCATCGACGTCGCCTCAACCACGCTGTTCTCCGGAGTACGCGGCGCCCAACTCGCCGGCCGCGCCAGCCTCATCACCTGCGGCCCCCTCCCCGCCCGCCACGGAAACACCCGCCCCTTCACCGATCTCATCACCGACATGGAGAACGCCCTCGACCTCACCCAGCACACACCCGGCACACTCCCCCGCCACGCCTCCTACCTCCACCAGCGCACCGCCGGCCGCATCGGAAGCCTCGCCCGCCTCATCCGCCAAGCAGCGATCACCGCCATCTGCGACGGCACCGAACGCATCACCAAAAAGGCGCTCGAAGCTATCCAGCTCGACCACCTCGCCGAAGAAGCAAGCCGCCCCCGAACCCGCCAACCCGCCAGAACGGCATGATGCGGACATGAAGACGACCACCGAAACGCCAGGCGGCGACGAGTTCGCTGCCCTCTGCCGGCAGGCCTGGGACACCCTGATCCCCGCCCGCGCCGACTACCTGGCAGGCGTCTCACCCCACTACGACGAGGTCCTCCACGACGTCGCGCAGCGAACCGAGCACACCGGCAGCCTCGGCAAGACGGACATCGCAGCCCTCGTCGTCTGGAAACGGCTCTCCGCACAAACCCGCTGGGTGACAGAACTGATGTCCCTGCCCGACACCCAGGTCCGAGCCGTCACCGAGCGAGTCGTCACCGCCGTCCGCGACACCACCATCTCGCGCGGGGAGGCCGCCCGCACGGGGCGCGGCATCATCTGGGAACTGCCCGGCTTCCGCACCGGCGACGCCCTCGCCTCAGCCATCCTCACCGCAGCAGCACCCCAGCGGATGGCCGTCTACGACCGCCGCGTCCAACACGCCCTCGACACCCTCCGCCTCCCCCTCACCCCCACACCGGGACGCTACGGCCGCTACCTCCAGCTCCTCGACGACCTCCTCCACCACGGCGGAGCACACGCCGCCGGCTGGACCGCACGCGACATCGACACCGCCCTGTACTGGACCGGCGGCAACCCCCACCCGACAGCAACGGCATAGCCCACCAGCAGACCCCGACCATGCAGCAAGCCGCTGACCAGCACAAACCCGCACCGACCCTTTAGATACCGGAGCCCATCACCAACACCACACCGCCGTTATCAACGAACCCCGAACAACCACAGGCCAGACGCCCCATCACCACTGTCTCCAGCTCCCCGTAAGCGCCGGACTCCTTATCAGGGAATCACCAACACCCCAGCTCAAGCAGCCCTCGCCACACCAGCTACGAACCTCGGAATCACAACCACGCCGCTGCGGATCCTGGCCCGCGGCGACGACGGCCGGCCCACCGCCACCGAGATGTCCTCACTGATCGACGTGGCCACCCACAGCATGTGCGCGCTGATGATCACGCCCAGTCGCCCCCGGGACGCCGAGAACGGACACGCAGGCCGGGCGACCCGGGCGATCGACCTGACCCTGATGCTGGCCCAGGCTCTCGCGCCCTGGCCGGTGATGCCCGGCTGGGACCCGCTCAGCGCGGCCGCCGCCTCCAGCCTGCCGTTCGGCGCGCTTCGCGCTGCGGATGAACGGTTCACCGAGGCCACCGCCGCCCGCCCGGTCATCCGCCCCGAACTGATCATCTACGACCAGGGCAGCCCCTACGTCAGCGAGCACTTCACCGAGGTCTGCGACCGGCTGCGCATCGCCCGCCGCCCGGCGCGCAAGAGAACCGCGCCCGACAAGCCGCTCGTCGAGCACTTCTTCATCACCCTCGCGCACCGCTTCAGCCAGCACGTGCGGCACGGCTGGCAGGGCCGCAGCCACAAGAAGCGCGGCCGCGGCATCGAGCGGATGCCGCTGTACACGATCGCCGAGCTCCAGCAGATGGCCCAGGAATGGGTGGCACTGGAGTACCAGCAGACCCCCGATGCGGGGCTGCGCGACCCGTTCCGCCCCCACATCGTGCTGTCACCCAACGACATGTACGCCGTCCAGGTGGCCCGCAGCGGCTACCGGGCCGTGCCGCTCTCCCCCACCCAGAACCGCTTCTTCCTGCTGTCGCAGTGGGTCACCCCCGGCAAGGGCGGCTTCATGATCGACTATCGGACCTATCAGCCCGTCGCTCAGGACGCCGCACACTACCGCGAGGTCCTCCTGCGCGGCGGCTCGAAGCTGCCCGGCGCAGGGGGCAAGTGGGAATGCCGCTTCAACCCCTACCGCCCCGAGCGGGTGTGGCTCTACGACCACACGGCCAACACCTGGGTGACCTGCGATTTCCGGCTCCGGCACCTGCTGCACGATCCGTGGACCGCAGACATGTGGCAGGAACATGCCGAGCAGCACCGTGCGGCAGGCGGCAGCGAGCAGGACGAGGAGGCGATCGCCCTGGCCCTGGCGCAGCGCGAACGCAGGCGGCGCAGCCGCAGGCCGCCGCCCAAGCGCACCGGAGCCGAACCACCCTTCCAGGGGCTGGCGTTGGAGACCGAACAGCCCTCCCACGACCCCTACGCGGACCTGGAAGAGTTCGACCTGTCGACGCTGCGTCCCTACCCAGCGCTGCCCATCTCTCCTCTGGCTCCCCCGCCCGCACCCGTCTCCCCCGCGCTGCCCGCAGGCCCGGGCAGCGCGGACCAGCCGTCGGACAACGGGCAGGCCCCGCATCCACTGGCAGCGCTCTTCCCCGACAACGGCGACAGCAGCCCGCCGGACGCCCCCACGGCCGAAACACCGGCAGTTGCCTACGAGGTCGTCGAAGCGGAACTCCTCGACGACCTCGATCCGGACGGTGATGACGGTGCCGAGGACGACGTATGGGAGATGTAGGCGGCCGGCGCAGGGGCCGTGGACGACGCGGCCGTGGGACGGCCCCGGGGGCGGACGCATCCTCCGGGGCCGGGGCTAGATCTGGAGGTGTGAGGCAGGAACCGTGATGAGGAAGAAGCGTGATGAAGGCGTCCGTCGAACTGCGTAACAAGCGTGAAGCCCGTCTGCGTCAGCAGCTGAGGGACACTCCGATGCGGCCTCTTCCGCTGTTCCAGCTCACCGGTTGGACCCACTTCGTCGACGAGGAGGTGAACCCGCCCGTTCTGGCGGCGGGCAGCAGTCCCGCCGAGGACAGGAAGTCGGACGAGCAGGCCATCGCCTACCACCGGCACCTGCGGATGGTGCCCACCGACGCGATGACGCACATGCAAGAGACGGTCGTCGAGGCGGTCCACCGCAACAGCGGGTGCCGTGAGGGCCTGATGGACCATGTCATCGACGGGCCCGCAGGCACCGGCAAGACCTGCCTGTTGCGTGCGATCGGGCGCACCGCCCAGCAGGAGGTCGAGGCCGCCACGAACGGCAGGCAGCCAAACACGATCCCGGTGGTGCACATCACCACCCCCGCGGACCCGGAGCTGAGGGTGAACTGGGTCTGGGAGATCGGATCCTACCTGGGTCTCAACCCCGAGCCGAAGAGCCTCGCGGAAGTCTTGGAGATGCGCCGGCACCAGGACGTGACCCTGCCGGTCAACTACGTCCTGGAAACGGCACAGACCCGTCTGCTGCTCATCGACGACATCAACCGGGCCTCGCCGCCGCAACTGGCGAACGTACTGCCCTACTTCGACTACCTGCGCGACAAGCTGGGCATCTCGCTCATCTTCTGCGGCACCGGCGCCAGCCACCTCCTGCACCAGGCCCGCATCCTGGCCCAGGACCTGACCCGGGTCAGCGAGGAGAACCGGGTACGGCTCGAGCAGGCGGGACAACCGGCTGAGCCCGTCTCGCCCTCCCCCGCCGCGCTGCTGCCGGTGACCTGGCTGCACCCCCTGCCCCTGGGCACCAAGGCCAAGGAACAGGAGATGTTCCGGCGCGTACTGGCGGGCTTCGAGGCCGACTTGAGCCTGTACCGGCTCGAGGGAAACGCCCTGAGCAAACACGCCGCCGAACTGCACCGGCGCACCGGCGGCTACTTCAAAGCCCTCACCTACGTCATCTCCACCGCCGCCGTCATCGCGATCCGCACCGGCAGCGAGAACATCACCATGAAAGAGATCGACGCCGCAACAGCCCAGCTCAGCTGAACCGCTACCGCCCCAGCTCGATCGGCTGATGCCGACAGCCGGACGAGCCAGCGCGTTCGTGCAGAGCGCTCACCAGGCAGGCACCGCACATTCAACCGCAGCGGGCAAGCATCGCACCGGTGAGCACGGTAGGGGCCACCGCCCACGACGCAGCGCCGTTGTCAGTGGTGGGCTTTACGGTGCAGGCGTGGGTATCGAAGCTTTTACGCACATGTCGGCATCAGCGTGCGGTGACGCATGACAGAGGGAGGTACGCCGCTGCACGCGAGCACTGCCCGCACACGGCGTGAGCGGGAATCTGGGGTGGGAAGCTTGGACTACGACGAACTGGTCGCGCTGCGCAGACACCATTCCGCCTGGAAGCTGCTGCGGGCGGACAACGCGGCACTGATGCTGAGCTTCTTCAACAAGGTCTTCGTCGAGCATGGCACCCGTTCGATCGCCGGTGTGGAGCTGGCCGATCGTCTGGACGACGAGTTGTTCGCACTCAATGAGCGACTTGGCCAGGGGGCGTTCCCGAAGTCCGCGAAGGCGTATCTGGACGACTGGTCGGGGCCGCAGTCGGGCTGGTTGCGCAAGTACTATCCGGCGGACTCGGACGAGCCGCACTATGACGCGACTCCGGCGGTGGAGAAGGCAATCGCCTGGATCCGGTCACTTCAGGTCCGGTCCTTCATCGGTACCGAGTCACGTCTCAACACCATCTTCGACCTGCTGAGGCAGATGACGTTCGGGGCCGAGACCGATCCCGAGGCGCGGCTCGAGGAACTGCAGCGTCGGCGTCTGGAGATCGACGAAGAGATCGCCCGGGCCGAGGCCGGCGACGTGGACGTACTCGACAGTTCCGGTCTGCGGGACCGCTACCAACAGCTGACCGCCACCGCACACGACCTGCTCGCCGATTTCCGTGAGGTCGAGGCCAATTTCCGCGACCTGGACCGGGAACTGCGCCGGAAGATCGCCGTGTGGGACGGCAGCAAGGGCGAGCTCTTGGACGAGATCCTCACCAGCCGGGAGAGCATCGCCGAATCGGACCAGGGCAGGAGCTTCCAGGCGTTCTACGGCTTCCTGCTCTCCCACCGCCGCCAGGACGAGTTCAAGAAACTCCTGGCCGCGGTCGAAGCCATGGACGCCATCGGCGAACCCGACCCCCGCATGCGGCGCATCCCCCGGGACTGGCTGGACGCCGCCGAGCGCACCCAGGCGACCGTCCGCCAGCTCTCCGAGCAGCTGCGGCGTTTCCTCGACGACCGGGCCTGGTCCGAGGACCGCCGGGTCATGGAACTGATGAGCGGCATTGAGGCCCGCGCGATCGCACTGCGTGATACGCCCGGCATGGACCTGATCGTGGAGATCGACGCCGCCGCCCCAACCATCACTCTGCCGATGGAACGACCGCTGTACGCGCCCGTGACCCGGACGCCGATCGACAGCGCCGACATCCGTGTGGGGGATGAGGAGTTCGCGGCCGACGCGTTGTTCGAAGCGGTCTATGTGGACCCGGCCCGGCTCGTCGAGGCCGTCCGGCGCGCACTGGATCTGCAGGCTCAGGTGTCCCTGGCGGACCTCGTGCGCCAGCACCCGCTGGAGCAGGGGCTCGCTGAATTGGTCGCGTACCTCGCGCTGTCCGGGGACGGTTTCACGGTGGTCTTCGACGACAGCCGCCGCGAAGAGATCACCTGGGCCGGCGCGGACGGCGTCCAGCACGTCGTCCAAGCCCCCGTGGCGGCGTTCGCCCGCACCATCTCCGGCGCCACCTGGGCCTCGGGCAAGGAGGAGCAGTCATGACCACGCCTGTGCCACCCATGCCACAGCAGACCCGCAGCCTGTCCCTGCCGGTCAACCAGCTGCTCAAGGGGCCCCTCTTCCGTGACCAGCATGAGCGGGCCTGGGAAGCGCTGCTCCAACTGCGCGCCCGCGTCCAGGACTACGTCGACGTCATGGGCCTGACCGTGGTGATCGACGAAGCCGAGGGCTATGCGTTCCTGCGCTCCCAGCCCGAGGAGGAGAACGCAGATCCGCGCTTGGCTGCGCCGCGCCTGATGCCCCGCCGGTCCCTGTCGTACCCGGTCAGTCTGCTGATCGTGCTGCTGCGCAAGCGGCTGGCGGAATTCGACGCCGGGTCCGGCGAGACCCGGCTGATGATCACCCGCGACGAGATCGTGGAAATGATCCGCATGTTCCTGCCCACCGGCAGCAACGAGGCGCGTCTGGTCGACCAGATCGACACGTACATCACCAAGGCCGTGGAGCTGCAGTTCCTGCGCCGCGCCAAGCACCAGGAGCAGTTGTACGAGGTGCAGCGGATCATCAAGGCCTATGTCGACGGGCAGTGGCTTGCCGACTTCGAAACGAACCTGGCCCGGTACGCGGCCCCCACCACCCCGGAAGGACAGCAGTGATCCCCGCTCAGTCCGGCCCGTTCGTCACCGACGCCTCCCCCGATCTCGACCTGGCCGGGTTCCGGCTGGAGCGGCTGGAGGTGTACAACTGGGGCACTTTTCACCAGCGCGTGTGGTCCTTGGGAGTCGGCGGCGCCAACGCCCTGCTGACCGGCGACATCGGCTCGGGAAAGTCCACCCTGGTCGACGCGGTCACCACGTTGTTCATGCCCGCGAACCGCATCGCCTACAACCGGGCCGCCGGCGCGGAGAGCCGCGAACGCAGCCTGCGCTCCTACGTCCTGGGCCACTACAAGTCCGAACGCAACGAGGCCACCGGCACGACCCGTCCGGTCGCCCTGCGCCAGCCGGGCAACTACTCGGTGATCCTGGGGGTGTTCACCAACCGCGGCTACGACGCGACGGTCACTCTCGCGCAGGTTTTCTGGATGGCCGACGGCAACGCCACCCAGCCGGAGCGCCTGTTCCTCACCGCGGACCGGGCCCTGTCCGTCACGGACGACTTCTCCGACTTCGGTACCGACGTCAGGTCCCTCAAGAAGCGGCTGACCGGCAGCGGCGTACGGGTGCACCCGTCGTTCGCCGCCTACAGCAAGGACTTCCGCCGCCGCATGGGCATCGAGTCCGAGCAGGCCCTGGAACTCTTCCACCAGACGGTGTCCATGAAGTCCGTCGGCAGCCTCGACGACTTCGTCCGCAGCCACATGCTGGAACCCTTCGACGCAGCCATGATGACCGAGACGATCGTGGCGCACTTCGACGCCCTGACCACCACGTATGAGTCGGTGCAGCGCGCACGCGCCCAGATCGACGCCCTCACGCCACTGCTTCAAGAGTGCGACCAGCACGACGTCCTCGCCAGGAGTATCGACGAGGCCGTCGCGCAGCAAAGCGCCCTGCGGTTCTTCTTCGCCCAGCGCAAGTCCGCCCTGCTGGAGGCGGACCGTCTCACGCTGAAGCGTGATCTGAGCCGCCACGAGAACGACCGGGGGGCCGCGAAGGACCGGCTCAAGGATCTTCACGGGCAGCACAGCCGGTTGGAGCTGCAGCGCGCGGGAATGGGCGGCGCTCGCCTCGGCGAACTGGAAAGGGAGATCGAACGGGAGTCGCGCGCCCGCGATGACCGTCAGCGCAGGGCAAGGGACCACGCCGCTCTGCTGGGTCAGGTGGAGCTCAGCCCTGTCAGCAGCGCAGAACAGTTCACCGAACGCCTCCAGGAGATCGCCGACTCCCAACAAGCCGCCACCACGGTGCAGCAGGAGACCCGGGAAGCCCTGAGCGCCCTCGCGGTCGATGCCAACCGCCTGCGCCAGCAGGCGACGGAACTGGGCGAGGAGCTGGTCAGCCTCCGCTCCCGGCGCAGCAACATTCCCAAGAAGCAGCTGGATCTGCGCGCCCGCCTGTGCCATGAGCTCGGGATCGAGGAGAGTGCGCTGCCGTTCGCCGGCGAACTGATCCAGGTCCGGGCCGACGAGCAGGCATGGGTCGGCGCCGCAGAACGGCTGCTGCGGGGTTTCGCGCTCTCGCTGCTGGTCCCGCACGACCTGTACTCTCCCGTGTCGGAGTGGATCAACGCGCACCACCTCGGTGCCCGGCTCGTCTACTTCCGCGTCCCCGAAACAGTCCCGGTGCGGCGCCCGCAGCACACCGAAGCCCCTGTCCTGGCCTCCAAACTGGAGGTCAAGGCAGAGTCCCCGTTCGCCCACTGGCTGGCCAGCGAGCTGGACCGCCGCGCCGGACACATCTGCGCCGAGACGATGGCGGACTTCAAGCGGGCCGACCTGGCGATCACCCCGCAGGGTTTGGTCAAGGGGGCGCGGGGCCGTCACGAGAAGAACGACACCACCCGCATCGACGACCGCAGCTCCTACGTTCTGGGCTGGACCAACCAGCTGAAGATCGACGCTCTCCTCGACCAGGCCCGCGGCACGCAAAAGGAACAAAAAGACCTCAATAAGAGGAAAATCAGCATCGAGACCGCCCATACCAACAGCATCACTCGCGGCCAGATCCTCGCCCAGCTCGCAACCACCCGCGACTACAGCGAGATCGACTGGGCCTCGGCCGTCAGCCGCATCACGGCGCTGGCCGAGGAGAAGCGGCGCCTTGAGGAGTCCTCCGAGGACCTGGACCAGATCACCCGCCGCCTGGAGGTGCTCGCGAAGGAGATCGCCCAGGCGGAAGACGACCGTGAACAGGCAGGCCTGGCCATCGGCGGCCTGAACGAGGCCCTCAAGACCGCGACGCGTGAGCACGACGCCGCCCGGGCCCTGCTGGACGAGCCTGACTGCGCAGCCGCCCGCGCACACTTTCCCGCCATCGAGCAGCGCCTGGCCCAGACACGGCTGGCCTGCCGGACGGTGAGCGAGTGCACTGCCGCGGAAAGCCGTGTGCACGGCGAGCTGGCCTCGGCCAAGGACCGCTTCAGCATCCAGCAGAACCGCATCGGCCAGGCGATCGCCTCCAAGATGGGCGCCTTCCGCCGCGAGTACCCGGTGGAGACAGGCGAACTGGACGACTCGGTGAACTCCGCCCGCGGCTACCGCGAACTGCACCAGCGCCTGGTCGCCGATGATCTGCCCCGCTTCCAGGAGCAGTTCAAGAGCTACCTGAAGACAAACGTCATCCGTGACATCGCGGGCTTCCACGCGCAGCTGACCAGCCAGGCCGACCAGATCGGCGAACGCGTCGCCATCATCAACGACTCACTCGCCGGCATCGACTACAACCCCGGCCGCTACATCACGCTGAAGACCGATCGCACGCCCAACGTCGAGATCCGCGACTTCATCACCGAACTGCGTGCCTGCACGGACGACGCCCTGGCCGACGACCACTCGGACACCTATTCCGAAGAGAAGTTCCACCAGGTCCGCCGTCTCATCGAACGCTTCAAGGGCCGCGAAGGGCACACCGAGGCTGACCGTGCGTGGACCCGCCGCGTCACGGACGTGCGCTACTGGTTCGTCTTCAGCGCCAGTGAGCGGCGGCGGGAGGACGACACCGAGTATGAGGTCTACTCCGACTCCGGCGGCAAGTCCGGCGGACAGAAAGAGAAACTCGCCTACACCATCCTTGCCGCCTCCCTCGCCTACCAGTTCAAACTCGACTGGAACTCGGCCCGATCCAAGACCTTCCGATTCGTCGTCATCGACGAAGCCTTCGGCCGCGGCTCCGAGGACTCCGCCCGATTCGCCCTCGACCTCTTCAAACGGCTCGGCCTGCAACTCCTCATCGTCACACCCCTCCAAAAGATCCACGTCATCGAGCCGTACGTGTCCGCCGTCGGCTTCGTCGACAACCCCGACGGCCACGACTCACGCTTGCGGACCCTGACCATCACGCAGTACCGCCAGGAGCGCCTCGCCCACACCCTGTCCGCGCTGCAGGGCGCCGGCACCGGCCGGGGGCACTGACATGGTGGCGCCGACCGACCGCCGGGCATGGACCACACCCGCAGACGTCACAGACCGCCTGCGCAGACGCTGGATGCGCGGTGACTTCCTCACCGCGCTCGCCGAGCAACATCCCTTCGAACCGCTCTGCATCCCGCTGGGCGGCCCCAAACCCTCCGAGCTGACCCGCGACTTCGACGCCGTCCGCACCTGGGTCCACACCTGGGACTCCGCCCGGCAGCAGTTCTCGCGCATCGAGCACCGGCGAGTCGGAGGACGCGTCGTCGGCGCCAACGACCTCCCTCACCAGGCATGGATCGACCGCCGCGAACAGCTGTGGGACCTCCTCGGCGTCACCAGCGCCGTCCACCGCTTCCAAACGCTGCTGGCCTCCGCCCGAAAGGCCACCCCTGAGCTTGCGGCCTGGATGACCGCCTATCCCATGAAAGTCCTGGACCTCGAAACGGATTGGGAGCGCCTGCACCAGACCGTCCGCTGGATCCTGGACTACCAGGGTCCGCCGCTCTATCTACGGCAGATCGACGTACCGGGCGTGGACACCAAGTTCATCGAGAGCCACCGCGCCATCCTGACCACTCTGCTGGAGCACTGCCTGCCCGCCGACCGGATCGACACCGAAGCGCCGCGCACCAGCTTCACCGCCCGCTTCCGCTTCCGGGGCAAGCCCGCCTACGCCAGATTCCGTCTCCTCAGCGACACCTCTATCGCCGGATTCAACGAACTGACCGTGCGCGTCGATGAGTTCACCGCATCCCCGCCCGACATCACAACCATCTTCATCGTCGAGAACGAGACCACCTACCTCGCCTTCCCGCCCCAGCCCGCGAGCATGGTGATCCTCGGCAGCGGATACGCCGTCACCCGGCTCGCCGAACTGCACTGGCTCCACGACAAGCGACTCGTGTACTGGGGCGACCTGG
Source organism: Streptomyces sp. NBC_01497 (assembly GCF_036250695.1). Lineage (NCBI taxonomy): Bacteria > Bacillati > Actinomycetota > Actinomycetes > Kitasatosporales > Streptomycetaceae > Streptomyces > Streptomyces sp. NBC_01497. The sequence goes on from NZ_CP109427.1 coordinate 23,396, forward strand.
ACACCCACGGTTTCGCGATCCTCGACCGACTGCGCCGCGTCTTCCCCCACACGGAGTCGATCCTGATGGACCGCTCCACCCTGACGGCCCACCGGGGCCAGTGGGTGAAGGAGCCCAAGCCCACCCAGGAACACCTGCAGTCACTGACCGGCGAGGAAACCGACCTCTACCAGAGTCTCGTGGACGACGACTTCGGGCACGGCATACGACTGGAACAAGAACGGATACGCTTCTCCGCCGTCCAGACAGCACTGGCCAGCCTTCACAGCCACCCCTCGCAGCTACCCCACGACGAGGGACGGCCCAGATCCCCGCAGGAATGAGGTGAGACATCACTTCCTCAGGCGCCGACCCTTTTCTTCCCCTTCATCCGAGAATGCCGACGAGGGCGGCGCTCAGTCCGCTGAAGATCCATTCGCCGCGGGTCGGCGAGCGCGAAGGGGTCTGTACGCTCACCGGCTCTGTTCCGTAGTCGGTGGTGACGTTGGGTGTCTATGTGCTGAGTAGGATGCGGTGGCGGAGGAGCTCGAATCCGGCTCGGCCGTGCATCTGCCGCATGATCTTCTTGGTGTGGGTGTTGACGCCTTCGGTGCGGCCGTTGCTCCAGGGGAGGGTCAGGCCGGCGTTGACGGCGGCGCGGTCGAGTTCCAGGCCGTTGCAGAAGGTGTGCAGGTGGGGCAGGTCTGCGCCGCGGGCCTGGGTGATCCACTCGGTGAGCTTGGAGTCGTTGCCGCTGGCGGGTGTCAGCAGGGCGGCGAAGTCGCGGATGAGGGCGGTGAGCTGGGTCATCTCGGGGCAGGTCGCGGTGAGGAGGCTGAGCAGGTCGGTGTCCTTGGTCCGCAGGTGGTCGGGGTGGGTGAGCAGGAGCCGGGCGAGGCGGCGGGGGGTGGTGACGGGGCGGTCGCCTTCGGCGCGGCCCTGGTTGAGGTAGCGGACCAGCAGGTTGGCACTGCCGGTGTAGCCGAGTTCCCTGATCTCGTGCAGGAGGTGCGTGACGGGCACGCCGGGCTCGGCTGCGCGACGCGTGCGCAGGTGCTCGCGGTAGGGGTCGACCAGGGTGGGCCGATAGCGTGGGGCGATGCGCTCGGTGGGCGGCTCGGGGGTGCGTGCATAGCGCTTGACCGTGTTCAGGGACAGGTCCAGGCGGCGAGCGCAGTCCAGCAGGCCAACGCCTTTGTCGAGGAGGTCGTGGACCTTGTGCCAGCGCTCGCGGGTGGTCTGCTCGCGCACCCCGCCGGGACGGGGCGGGTTGACGGTGGCCCAGCAGGGGGCGTGGGCGCGGACTTCGGCCAGGGTCTTGTCGCACAGGTTGCTCCACAGGTGCCAGCGGTCGCTGACCTGCGCCGTGCCGGGCAGCGCCCGGCGGATCGCCTCGGCGTAGGTGGCCGAGCCGTCGCGGCATACGGCCTCGATCCCGGTCCTCCCGCGCAGCCATGCCTCCAGGATGGCGGCCTCGCGGTCGGGGAGTACGTCGATGCGTTCCCCGGTCTCGGCGTTGATGATGATCGTGGCGTAGCGGTGCCGGCGGCGCAGGGCGAAGTCGTCGACCCCGACAACCCGTGGAACGCGCACCGTCGGGGTGGGGATGCGCCGCAGCAGGCGCAGGGCGGTGGCGTAGGAAACGGGCGTGACCAGGATGCGGGTGAGGCGGGAGGTCGCCCGGCCGCATAACTCCTTGACCACCCCGGAGATCTGGCCGGTCAGACGCGTGGTGCGGCGCTGGAGGCGCTCCAGCAGCCCGGGCACCTGCTCGCGGAAGGTCTGCCGCCGGCAGCCCAGGACCGGGCAGACCAGACGCCGCACCCGGACATGGACCACGACCCGGCGGCCGTCCACCGGCACATCCGCCACCGTCCGGCCGTGATACCCGTGCACCTTCCCCGTCACCACCCCGCACACCGGACAGGGCACGGGAACATCCCGGGTCCGGGCAGTCACCCGGATCACCTCGCCACCGTCCTCCACATCCTCGATGACCAGCGCCGACAACCCGGAAAACACCACACCTACAAGGGAGTTGATGTCAGTCATGTCTCATGATGGCATGCGACGACTCAACGTCACCACCGACTACGGAACAGAGCCGCTCGCTTTACAGACCCGTGCGCGCCGCACACCGTGCGCAGTGAACGGGGCCGTAGGACGGAAGCTCCATAGCGTCACGGCCGATGGGTTGGCGGTTGTCGCTCCGTCTATTGAGGACGGTGCGATCAATACTCCTCCCCCGGTCCGCTTTCGAGTCCGGACCGGAAGGGGGGCCGGGCAGGGAAAGTCGGGTGTGGTGCGGGTAGCGAGGAAGGCAGGGAGCCGTTGGAGTGGATCCGCGCCGGCGCGGTCAGCGCGCCCTCACGGCAGTGTGGTCAAGGACGGTCAGGTGCAGGGTATGCAGGGGCTGGGTCCGGGTCGGGCGGATCACCTCGAACCAATCGCTCACATCTTCCAGCAATCGGGACAGGTAACCGAAGCCGCGCCAGCCGAGTCCGATCCCCACCGTGGGCGAGGGAGCGCTGTAGTGGCTACCTGTCAAGGGTTCACCGTGGAGTAGCACGTGGTCCACGGTGTGCTCGGTGCTCTCCAGATGGGCCAGTGCCCCGGCGGCGGCGCGGCGCAGCGGGCTGGTCTCGGTCCAGCGGTGCAGTGCTTCGAGCGCTGCTGGATGCTGCGGTACCGCGTCGGGCAGGTCCAGGCGGTCGATGCGGATGGCTCCCCGGGAGACCAGGTCGACGAGTTCGATGCGGACTGGTCGTGGTATCCACCGGTCCAGGCCCTCGAATGCCTCGATCATGTGGTCGCGCGGGGCCCGGCCGGCGGTGGGGTCGGGGGTGAGGGCGGCCAGGCGGGCGCGGGCGGTGGCGACGGGTTCGGGGCGGGTCCACAGCACGGTCAAGGGGAAGCCGTCCTCCTCCAGGGTGCTGCGCTCGCGCAAGTGGAGCTGCAGGCCGCGGCTGCGGCCTTTCAAGGCGCGTTTCATCGATCCGGACGGATCGCCGCCGTAGGACAGGGCATGGACGAACTCGGACGTCAGCCGGTTGTCGGTGCGGTGCTCCACCACGACGTCGACGTCGTGCGGCTCCAGCGCGCCGCGGGCGTAGGAGCCGAACACCAGGATCTGGTCGACCAGGTCCAGCGGCCATTCGCCTCCTTCCAGGCGGTCGAGCATCTCGGTCAGCAGCAACGTGGCACGAGCGCGCTTCACGGAAGAGACCTCCATCGGGGTCCGGCCGGGGTGGTCATGACGAGCCTCCATGGTCACGGTGGTCTGTCGAGGACGTGAGGCGTATGGGGAGCTGCAGTTGCGTGGCCGTGATCCTGTGGTGGCGGCAGGCCCATGCCTCGACTGCCCAGTTGCCCTGGTGAGGGGCGAGGATGACGGCGATGAGGGTATGGAAGGCCAATTCCGGGTCATCCAGGAGCCGGCGGTAGGTGCTTGCATCGCGCGGGCTGGGGGTCGTCGTGGCGCCCGTGGGATGGGTGTGCCATTCGCCGATCCAGACGCTGCCGTCGGCGGCGAACGCCTGGTCCGCGAAGGCTTGAGCATGTGCCAGGTCGCGCAGGAAGGATGTCGGTGTCCGTACGGCGGCGGGGCCGGGGGTGCCGGCGTGGCGAACGACGACGGTGTCGCGATCGTGGCGGCCCAGAAGGATGCCACCGGTTTCGGTGTCGTGGTCGTTGGTGGCCAGCTCTGTCGTGATGCTGCGGACCGCTCGGGCGGTCATGCGTACCCGGGTGACCGGCTGTTGGACGGTCATGGTGCTTCGCATGTGGGGCAGCGCGGTTCGGGGGGCGGTGCGGGCAGCCAGCGCAGTTCGCCGGTGCGGTTCAGGTCGAACGGCGGGGAGCAGTCGGGCTGGCGGCGCAGTGCCAGGAGCGCGTGTTCGCCGGGCAGCCGCTGGTCGGGGTGCCCGGCGCGTTCCAAGACGGTGGCTACGGCTGTTTTGGCCGCGAGGTGGGCGACCAGGTGCAGATCGGGGCCGACTGCGGTCATCGGTCGGTGGCGTGTGCCGGTGCCGTAGCCGGCGTCCAGGGCGGGCTCGGGGTCCATGCCCCCGTTGTTCACCAGCGTTTGACGGCGGCAGGTCAGGCAGCCGTGGCGGGGCCAGGGCTGGAGCCTGAGTACCTCGCCGATGGCGCCGTCCTGCAGGACGCATGCCAGGACGGCGGTGACGCCGGCACGACGTGCGAGGTGGCCGATGGTTCTGCGGGCCGCGACGCCGTCGGCGGTGCACACCACGATGTCGACGGTGGGAAGCAGCGCCCGTACACGGTCTGCTTGGGCGATCACGTCCCAGGGCAGCGGTTGAACCTGGGTGTCCGGGCGCAGCCGGGTGAGCTCTTCGGCCAGGGCTGTGACTTTGTGGCGGCCGATGTAGCGGCTGGCGCTGGTGTGGCGCACCAGGTTGTGCCAGGACAGGCGGTCGGGATCCATCAGGGTCAGCTGTCCGATGCCGTAGCCGGCCAGTGCGTGGGCAGTGGCGCTGCCGATGCTGCCGGCCCCGACCAGGAGAGCGTGGGTCTTCTGCAGGTGCGCTGCCGGCCAGTGCGGCTCCAGTTGGGCGATGCCGGTGACGGCGGGCTGGATGAGGATGTCGAGCGGGAGGGCGCCTTCTGGGGTGACTTGCCAGGCGACCAGGTCGGGCAGTGCGGCGCCGGGGAAGGCCTCTGCCACGCCGGGCGCGTAGGTCACGGCAAGGTAGGGCGTTCCGAAGGTCCGGTAGCCGCCGCGTACGGCGTCCCGGAATGCTGTTCGGGGAATGACCGTGTCCTGGCGGGCGTGGCAGTGCGCCCAGGCCAGGTGCAAGGCGGGGTCGACCCGATACCACAGGCTGATCGGAGCGGGGTCGCAGTTCGCAAGGAGCCGTTCGGCGGGCTCGGGGTCGACCGGGACTCTGGGGTTGTCGCCGTCCGACAGGGCGCACACCACGGCCAGTTCGTCCGGGGCGCTGACACGCAGGGTCAGGTAGCCCCATGTGCCGGCCTGGCGGATCGTGGCGGCAGCCAGGTGCGGAAAGAGAATCAGCACGGCGCCTCTGCCTTCGGGCCGGTGTCCGCTTGGCCGGTTGCGGGTGCGGTATCGGTTTCACCGACTGCGGGCGGCGGCTGGGAGAAGAGGTGATCGTGGCGGTTGTCGCTGACGATGCCGCAGTGGGACATCTCCTGGATGACGCCGTGTTTCATCAGCGCGTACTCCAGCCGCCATCCAGCCGCTTTGAGCAGCAGGTCGATGAGCGAGTCCCGTCCGGTCCACCAGGCGTGTTCCCGCAGCAGGCACAGGGTGCCGTCTCCGTTGACGTGCCAGCGGGTCTGGGTCCACTCCTGGGGCAGCGGTACGGGGTCCAGGGGCTGCAGAGAGGGCTCCACCATGGGGTAGGCCTGGTTGTAGGCAACGGTCAGGCGCAGCCCCTGCTCCCCCACCCAGGCACTGAGGTTCGGCGGTTCTGGACGGTCGAACGGCCAGCGCGGCAGGACGCCGGTCCAGGTGCCGGCGCCGTCACTGTTCCACACCAGGGCGCTGAACCGGGCGGTGATCTCGGCCTGGTCCCTTTCAAGACGCCGGGGTTCGGCTTTCCACCATGTGATCGGTTCAGGTTCGGGCCTGACCATGGCCGTCATCCCTGGGGTGCGTCCTTGATCGGCCGAGGTGCGATCAGGGCGGGTGTGCCCGTGATCTTCGACGTGGGCTTGGCGGGTGCGGGAAAACCGTCGCCGAAGATGTCCTGCCACAGTCGCAGCGCACCGTCGGTGTCCCCGGCAGCAGCAGCGGCGCAGGCCCGCTCAGCGAGGTCCGCGGCATCGGCGAACGCGTCGGAGAGTCCGGCGTAGTCCAGGTCGGGCTGCACCTCCCCGCACAGGCCCGCGGGATCCGAGACTCCTTCGTTGACCCTGACCGCGGCGGCGGTGAAGAACGTCTTCAGTCCTTCCGCGCGGCTGCCCTCTTTCGGCATGCACTTCAGTGCGAGGACCTCCACGACCAGGGACTTGACGCGGCCCTGGACCGGCGCACTGTGGCGCCAGTCTTTGAGTACCCGCACCAGCGGGCGGAAGTGCTCCCACTCGCCCTGGTGCTCGGCGACCTTGCGGATCAGGTACTCCGGGTCTGCCGGGACCCAGCGGCGGTTGAGCTTCTCCGGGATCAGCAGGGTGCCGTCGCTCTGGCGCAGTGCCGGCATGACGTCGACCGTGAACGCCTCCTCCTCGTCCTTGTCGTCCAGGAAGCATTTGACCGCATGGTTGCGCGGAGCGGCCCGACGGACTTCCTGGGCGACGGTGCCGTAGGTCTGGCCCAGCCGGTGGATCTGACCGCTGGCGTGCTCCAGGGCATCGCCCGCGCTGTCGCCCGGTGCGCCCCAGCCCGGGTGCGCGGCCGCGTCGTAGACCACGACTATGTCCACGTCGTGGATGGGCTTGAGCTGGGTGCTTCGGCTCAGGGATCCCGAGCCGAACGTCTCCAGGACGTCCTCCTCGCCGAGCAGGGCCTTCTTGAAGGTGTCCCGGCGCTCGCGCGCCAGCTTGACCTGGTCGATATCGGCGTTGACCTCTCCCTGGAGCTGATCGAACGCGTCGTTGATCCCCATCACGTGCCTCCTCAGGCTCGTCGTTCAGCCCGAGTGCGCGCCGCCGCCGGCCGTCAGGAGACGGTCGGCGGGCGAGCTGGCAGCACCGACAGCTGTTCCTTCCGACAAGCCTAGGACCCGCCACTGACAACGCCCCGGCGTCGTCAGCCGCCGCCTGCGGGGCGGGGTGGTGCCGGGGCGTTCAGATGTGTGGTGGGGTCCGTAGCGCCTGCTTCTTGAGGCTGAGGCGGGTGTGGTTCAGGCGTCCACGGTGAAGGCCGCCTCGTAGACGTCCTGCGTTGCCACGTGCTCGTACACCACGGTGGGGCGCAGCCGGTTCCAGCGGTGGCCGAGCAGCAGGGCCAGGCCCATGGGGCATGCCTGGAAGAGGTGGATCCGGGATGCGCCGCGGCTGGCCGTACGAAGAGCGTCACGGATACCGACGGCCAGGGCGTTGGCGGTGGCGGCGTCGGGGATCGAGTTGTCCTTGGCGCCGGTGGGCGGGCGCAGGACCAGGAGGCGCGATACCGGTAGTTGCCGGTATCGCAGGAACTCCAGGACGTCGGCGGTGGGGTCGGTGGCCACCGCGATGGCCACGGCCAGGTCCTGGCCCCGGCCGATCGCGTGGGTCTCCTGGGCGGGGGCGAGCGCCGTGTCGTAGGGCTCGGTGGAGGACCAGAGTTGGCCGCGCTGGAGTACTGCCAAGTCGGCGCCGGTGACCATGCGGAAGGCGCTGCCGGTGAGGAAGGCGGGCGCAAGGCGCAGGCTGCCGGTTACCGCCACGGCGGCTGTTCCGGGGGGAAGCCGGTGGGGCGCCGCCTCGATCTCCTCCTGGAGCTGCACCCAGGTAGCGGGGGCCTTGGGGCGGTACTTGGAGTAGGCGGTGTCTCCCTCGAAGCGGTCGGCCCAGTCGACAGCGTAGTCGGCGTCGTCGGCCATCGGGTCGGGCTTGAGGGTGGCGATCGACACGACGGCGCGGTTGGGACCGGCCGTGAGCGCGAGCGTCTGGACGGCATCGGTGATCTGGGCCAGGGACAGCGTGCGCTGACCGTTGATCACCTGGCGGGCCACCCAGTCCGCGCCGGCCTGCACCGCAGCCGTGTCGGGGCGAAGGCCCGCAGCGAACATCAGCAGCTGCAGGTGTTCGTGGAGGTGCAAGGGGTCGCGGGCGATGTCGAAACGCAGCACGCGCAGCAGGTCGAGAAGCTGCTCTTCGTCTGTCCCGGCGTTCGCCGCCCAGCGCCCGCGGGCTTGGCCTTTCGCGGATCGGGGTCCTTGCTGACCGGCCTTGGGCATGAGGGTCTGGGTACGTGGATCACGCAGCGAGACGAGCGAGTCAGCGGGGTCGGGCGCCCGGTTGCTGATCAGTGCCACGTCGACCGGCACCCCGTCGACGGTCAGACGTTGCCAGCTCTGGGTGATCTTCTTCAGGAGCGAGGGGCCGCCGGAGGCGCTGGGAGTGAACAGGTACGTCTCGTTGACGGGGGTGGCGGCGTCAGCGGTGTACTTCACCTGGGCGTAGGTGTGCGGAGGGCTGGCCCGGTACAGGACAACGTCGTCCAGATTGCCCACCTGGTCGGCCTCGACACCGACGCAGACAACCGGGTTGGGTGCGCGGGTAGCGGCGTCCCGCAGTGCTGTGACGCAGCCCTGCCAGGCCCAGAGCCACTGGTATTTATCGCCGGCAATCCGCACGCCGGTGGGACCGGGGGCCGGAAGTTCAGGCATGAGGTCCGCTCCGTGATCTTGGGGGTGAGCTGCAGCTGTTCGAGGGCTTCGACTTCCCATTGCACGGGATGGTCGTATCGAAGCCGTAGCGGCGGGCGAAGGCCGGCCATCACGGGTCGTCGCGCTTGCCCGCGGCCGCGGGCAGAGCGTACTGCTGGACCTGGTCGTGGGTGAGCAGGCCCGCGCCGCGCTCGCGGATGCCGGCGCTCTCATGAAACGGCTCCCCGAGAGAGAAGGGGCGGACACCTGGTTGGCGTACGGCGAGAAGAAGCACCGCGTCCACCTCAGCCACGCCTACACCACGCTCGCAGACACGGCCCGCGCCCGCGAGAGCCAGCAGCGGGCGCCGGAGCTGTCGGCGTCGGCCAGCACCGTGACGCGCGCCCTGCTGCACATCGACGCCGGCCGCCTGTGCCCACCACGACGGCGACAGCGAACAGGCCTGCCGCCGTACGACTGCCACCCTGGCCACGCTGCTGGCCGACTACCGCACCCGCCTGGTCCACCGCTGCGCCCTGGACCCGTACGAGGCGATCCCCCACCGAGCGCCATCACGAGTGCGCCGTACGGAAGTTGCGGGACGTCCTGGCCCTCTGACTCGGATTTCTGAGCGCGATCGTGCTATCGCTGCACCGGGCGGCCGACGGTCCACAGGTCGCCTGGGGCGCGGATGAACGCGCCGTGGGCGAGCATGTCCCTCTTCAACTGCGCGGCGGAGACCGTGTGGCCGCGTCGGGCGAGCGCGTCACGCAGTTCGCCGGGCATCAGGGGCCGGCCGCAGCGCGCGAGGTAGCGGGCGGCCAACTGCTCGCTGGTCGGGTAGACCGGGGGCTCTACCACCAGAAGTGAGTCACTGAGCGTCTGGTGCTCCATCATCCCGGCTTCGGCCAGCTCCAGCAGCGGCATAGCTGCATCCCCCATCCGCGAGAGGCCCCGCCGCCAGTTGTCGCGGGTCAGGTAGCCGCGGTGGTAGCACCACCACAGCAGGCCGCCCACGGCGGCCGTCGCGGCCAGCGGGTTGCGCGCGACAAGGGCCACCAGGCGGTGGGTGCCCTCGCCGAACAGCCGGAGTACCAGCTCGATGAGTACCAGGCCGTTCGCGGCGGTGGCCTCCAGGCCGGCCAGGCGCAGCACGCTCTGGGCGACGGGGATCCACTCGATGACGGCGAACCCGAAGCGGGCGAAGACACTGTACTGGGAGACGATGACGCACGGCCCCAGGAACTCTGCGAGCGCCATCGTGGGCGCGTCGTCCGGGTCGCCCCGGTACTTCAGCGGCATCTCCCGGTCGACCCGCAGGATGTGACGGGTCCGCCAGGACAGGTGATCACGGATCTCCAGGTCGACCACCCGAAGGGCGGGCCATATCTGCTGATCGAGCACGCGGCGTGCCTGACGCTCCGCTACCTCGAAGTGGTCGGCCATCTTGGCCAGGTGTTCGTCGACTTCGCCGGGGACGTGCGCGGCGGTGTACGGGGTGGCGTGGCCGGTGCCGGCCAGCGCGGTGACCCGGTCCTGCCGGCCGCCGTGCCTGGCCAGAGAGCAGGCTTCGACCAGCAGCGCATTGGCATCGAGGATGGGCAGCAGCGTCGGCCGGTCTAGCACCATGGGGTTGAACGCCGATCCGGAGGAGACCAGCAGTGGCGGTGCCAAGTCGGCACGGTCGAGCATCATGGACCAAGTGTCGCCAGCCCCACTGACATGCGGGCAGGATTTTCGGTCCGGCACCGGTCCGCTCTGGCAGCCAAGCTCATAACCGCGTACGCGAGCAGGCCTGGCCTGAAGGCCGGGCCACTCGTGTAACCCCTCTACTCCCCCAGCCGGGCCCGCGAACGAAGACGTTGCCGGTGCTGGAGCGGCGGTGCCGCTCGGACAGTCCCGGCACCTACTCGACGAACGTCTTGCGGGAACAGCTCTTCCGGTCACAGAAGTACCGGCGGACCCGCAGCCGGACTATGACCCGGCGAGACCCCAACAGCCTTTCTTCTAGGGCATGTTGGTACGTGCTGTGTCTGCGCCTCACCTGTTTCCGGCAGTCCGGGCACCGGCCCGGGCGCGCGGTGGACACCGCGTCCACCACAAGGACGTCGGAGGAGTCGCTGACGCGCTCCACTCGCACATCGATCCCCGGAAACAGCACAGCCTCGACCGTCTTGCTCGCCATTCCAGGACATACTCTGCCGAAGCGATCCCTCGCTCATTTCGCTGACCGGGATCGGGGTAGCCGTCGACAGACCTGCCTGACCGGCTACAGCGCGCCGGCCGCCGCCGCGCGGTCACGGATGGTTCGCAGGCTGACGCGTACTCCGTTCTCGTCTTCGATGTGCCATTCGTTCATGCCCTGGCAGGTCTTGGTGCCACGGGCGACGGCCCCGGCCTCGTCGACCCGGCCGTAGGGCGTGCCTCCGGTCGCAGCGAGGATGATGCCGCCGTTCGCGTCGATGGTGGCCCAGTGCTCGGTGGCGCGGTAGGTGAGCACGATCCGGGTGTCGGCTGTCAGAACTTGGGCGTCGATCATCCTGGCCACGTCGGTGCGTCGGCCAGAAGCCGCTCTGCGCCGTGGAGGGGCCTGGCGCGGACGGGCGACCGGCTGGCTGGCGTCGCGTTGCGGAGGTGCAACGGCAGCAGAGACGGGCAACCCCAGGCGTTCGGGTTTCCAGATGCATTCGAACAGGCGCAGATACAGCTCCTGCCGGGTCTCGATGACCGTGGTCATGGTCTCTCTCGGCCCGAAGGCCCGCATGTGCTTGTCGAGTTGGTGTGCCTTGATGAAGTCCCGCAGCTCAGGGTTGCGGTGATCGTATTCAGGGGCCATGACGCCCAGGAGGACGTTGTTGCGGGCGTAGAGGCGGTTCTTGTCGCCGAAGGGGAGGTCATTGATACTGGAGTTCTCTCGGCCCCTCAGCAGGCCGAGGCCACCGAGTTGGTTGCGGCGGCTGCGGAAGACGACCGGGTCAGGGATGTCACCGGCGACGCGATGGTGGTGGTTGGCCCACAGGTGTTCTATGTGGAACTGGTCGCGGTCGAGGTAGGCGAGGATGTCGAAGGGCTTTTTGCAGGCCTCGTCGGCGTAAGCGGTGGCGCGGGCGAGGAGATAGCGGATCTGATGGGCGTTGTTGCCTCGCAGGCCCAGGGTGATTGCTTCGCGCACCGGGTTCCCGTTTTGCTGGGCGAGGTCGCCCAGTGTGGAGGCGACGTCGGCGACGGTGCGGCAGCCGCGCAGGAGGGGGACGAGCTCGGTGTGGACCAGGGCGTCGGCGTCGGCGGACTGGACGGGCAGATCCTGCAGGATCCGCAGGGCGTACCAGCGGTCGATGTAGGAGGCGACAAGGCGGCCCTTGTCCTTGGCGTCGGTGGGCCGGTCGTCGGGGGCGATGGCAGCGAGCACGGCGACGGACTGGACGCCGAGGCCGTTGCGCTCGTTGAACAGCACCGTCTCCAGGCGGTCGCCGTCCATCTTCAGGGTGCGGGTGGCGGCGAGGACGGGCCTGTACAGACGGGCCGTCCTCAGCAGATTCTGCACGAAGTTGAGGAAGTGATCGGGGCGTCCCGGGGTCAGGCCGAGGTACTCCGCGTTGTGGCGTACCCACACGTTGAGGTTGGTGGTGATCTGGCGGCGGTCCTCGTCGCAGTCCTCGCGCGCGCAGCGGGCAAGGAGGTATGCCTTGAGGAAGCGGGATGCCGCCTGGGGGTCATCGCGGTCGGTGGAGAGTTCCCGCAGCATCTCCTGCCACTGGGTATTCAGCTGATCTTCAGCGGAGCCGACGTTGGACAGCAGATGGCTCTTGAGGAGGTCGACGGTGGTGAGGCGGGCGCCGCGGTCATTCATCGTCTCGAACATGCGGTAGCCGTGGTCGGGGCCTGCCGCGCGGATGCCCACCAGGACCACGCGTGTCAGGAGCCATTCGGTGAAGGGGTGGAGTTTCTCGGCGTCGAGTTCCTCGGCGAGCTGGGATTCGATCTGCTGGCCGCGTGCCCACAGGTTGCGGCGGGAGAGGGAGTCCCCCGCGCCGGCCTCGTATTTGCGGCCCTCGCTGACGGCTTGCAAGACGGGGTCGTGGTCGGTGATGGCGACGCTGAAGTGCTTCCCGTCGGTCGTGATGACACGGTTGAGTTGGTCGACCGTGTGGGTATCACCGGCTTCCTGGGCCGACAGTCTCAGCTGCAAAAAGAGCAGGTGCAAAGTGACGAAGCGCTGCTGACCGTCGACGAGGAAGCGGCGCTTTTCCGACGGCTCGTGGTAGACGAAGGGGCCGAGGAAGTACTGCGGCGCGGTGTGGGGGCGGCGCCGGTACGCGGAGTCGCCCAACCAGTGCTTGAACGAATCGCACAAGTCCCGCAGCAGGGTGCGGACTTCTTCGTCACCCCAGGTGTAGTCACGCTGGTAGTAGTCGATCTCGTACGTCACGTCACGGAACAGCTCATTCAGGTTGAATCCCTGAGACCTGATCTCGTCCGCCCCCACGCAACCACCCCTCCACCTGCCAGGCATATCCCGTCATGCTCCCAATCCGGCGCCGCGGCGTACAGACGGCGCGGGAGTCTGGTCGGCAGCGTGCAGAAACATCGGCGCAGGCGACTATGTCGTCCCCAGCCCGTCAGGGCCGGGCGATGCTGCTGCCCATGCAGCCGCCGGCGACCGCACGACGGCTGCTGCTCCGCGGATTGCCTTCTGGACGGGCCGACCGGGTCATTGGGCCGGGGACGGTGGTGGCTTGCGGCCTGCACCGGACGGGTGGTGGAAGATGTCGAGTGCCCTGGCCGGGTTCAGCAGCTCCTGCGCGATGATGGGCGGCGCGGCCAGGGTGACGATGCCCCGGATCCAGTCGGCGGATGTCGTGTAGGCCACGATCGCGGTGGTCTCCCAAAGCGACAGGGGTTCCACCGCGGTGCATGCGTCTGGGTCGCTTCCAAGGGGAGGAAGCCGCACGCTGACCTCCACGCTCTCCGCGCCAGCGTGGGCGGTGTCTCTGTCGGAGAGCTGAAGCCGGGCGCTGAGGGCGTAGGCGGCATAGTCCGGGCTGGTGCTGTCGGTCGAGTCCTGCCGCTGCCGCCACTCCTGCCAGATTCGTGCCGACTGCGTGGTGGCTCCAACCTGCTGCAGCTCGACGGTGGCCTGGTGGAGTAGGGCCGTTTCGATGATGCTCTGTTGTTCTCTACACCGGCGTTCCACGCAGGCGACGGCGCGTTCCAGCGTGGAGCGGGCCCAGTCGTGCAGCCAGGGGTGCGCCTGCAGGCCGTGTGCAGTCTGCGACAGCTCAGTCTGCAGGGTCCGCCAGTGATCCCAGTTGAAGTTCGGCCCCAGGAAGTCCGGTACGTAGGCGGGTTCTTCCCGGCTCTCTGCTTCCTCGGCCTCTTCGGCGAGAAGCTCACAGAGTGAAACAAGGTCGACGAGGACATCCGACAGAGAGTTGTCAGCGGTAACGGTTTCCACCCGGCAGCATCCGCACATGCGGGATGCGATGTCCGCGTCGAAGCGAGCACGACGTGCTTCCCGTGGGCGGGCGCTTGGCCGGGCACCGCATCTGCGATCGCTGTGTACGTGGGTGCGGTCCGGCCGCGTGACCACATCCATCTGCCGGCCGTAGAACCGGTCGACGGGGATGTTGTAGCGGCTCATCAGCCCGACGGGAATAGAATCTGCCAAGGCGCTCTGCACCTGGCCAGGCTAGGCCGCGGGGCAGTCGCGGGTGAGGGGAAGACTGCGTTGGTTCATGGTCTGGCCGATGCAGCGACAAGGCCGGTGCCGCTTCGTTCACGAAGAGTCGCAACCGGGTGGGCTTGCGACCGGTTTGTGGCACCCAAGGTCCAGCAGGACGCGCCCCGGCCGACCGAAGGCAGGCCGGGGCGGCAGTAGCGGAGTCTCCGCCGAAACGGCGACGTCGGTGGGGCAATTCGTCGATGCGCCGAGGTTCGACAACTCATCGGTCGCCGGCCACGGCGCATCTAGAGTGTCGTCCTGTCCGGTGGCTGCAGGATCGGGTTCCAGGAGAACCAGCCCAGGTTCTCGGCGCCGAGTTCCCACGGCGACTCCAGCAACCGTTTCCGGGTTGCCTCAAGGTCCGCGGTGACGGCAGCCGGAGCAGAGCCGATGCGGGTCATCAAGTCGCCCCGTACGCGCCAGAACTCCTCGTCCTCGCCGCGCAGCCGGCGCACCGCCGCTTCCACGCAGGCAGGCCATTTCGGCATCCCGTAGTGGTCGTCGTGGGTCCCGATCCGTGGAGCACCGGCGAAGACGAGGAAGTCGTCCGGCGGCAGGCTCTTCTCGAAGTGCCTGAACATGTCGATGCGCTGTTTCACCTGCTTCTTGATCTCTCCGAGGAACCCCCAGCCGAAGTCCGTCAGGGTCCCCTCACAGCCCGGCCAGACCATGTCCCGGTCCAGGACCAGGTCCTCCAACTCATAGAGACGGAACTGGTCGTCGGAGCCCAGGACGTCGAACGCCTACCGGGTGAGCCAGGTGTTGCGGGCGAACATCGTCCCGTCATGCAATGCCTTGCGCCGGCTGGTCGGCCGGGAGGCGTGCGCGTCCTCAATCGGACCATTGCGCCACACGGACAGGACGAGCCCCTGGGCCGCCGCCCACCGCAGTCCGTCCTCCGCCTCGAAGACGCCCATCTCCTTGAGGCGCTGCCGTGCCCAGTCCAGCGCATCCTGGATGTCCTCGTCCACCGACTGCCGCTCCCCCACGATGCCCCGCTCCCCCTCTGTCTGTTTCGTCGCTGTTCGTGTCATCCGCGCGATGCGGCGCCCGCAGGAAAAGCCGGATCGTACGCGGTCTCGCCGGCACGCGCCGGTGCCGTCTGTGCCAGCCGTGGCGTCCGCCGGGGCCGCTCTCAGACGGACCCGGGCTGTTGGAAGGCCGTGCCGAGCGCGCGCAGTTGAGCGCGCCGGGCCTGCATGAGTTCCTCCGGTCGGCGCAAGGCAGTGTCCAGGAGCCATACCCCGCGGCGGAACGGCTGGAAGCCGATGCTCTCCCACAATGCGGCGATCTTCTTCTTCGCCTGGAGCCGATAGGCCTCGGTGACCTGCTCGCGGTCTTCGGGGTACTCGCCCATGCCGGGAAACACCGCTACCGCGCAACAGCCCCCGGACAGACGGCGGATCGCCTCGACGGCCAGCGCCGGGCCGAGTCCGAAACCCCTCCACGCCTTGTCCAGGCTGACGCGGTCGAGGATCAGCAGATCGCCGACAGGATGTGTGACCACTTTCTCGAACGCGGCGCTGTAGCCCGTGCGTCCGGAACGGCCAAGAACGGCGGAGACAACTACCTCAAGATCGCCGGATTCGGCGTCTGCCGCCTCCCACCGGTTGTCGCCAGTGTAGTCACGCAGCCTCCACAGGATGAGGTGCCCGATCTCGGAGCCCGCGGCCGGAGCGTGGCCGCCCCCTTCTTCATCGTCTTCCCACTCCTCGTCGCCCGCCGTCCCGTAAGTGACCGCGACGTGCCAGGGTTCCAGGGTGTCCTCGGAGTCGTACGGCACTGCGGGATGTCCGTGGCCGTAGCGGAGGTGAAGACGGGCGGGATCGCCCGGGAGTTCACTGACCGGCCGTTTGGGCATCGCTGATGTCATGACGGAAAGACTAGGAGCGGGCACTGACATCCCACCGGGAAACGGCACGAACGAGACCACGGACGCGGATTGGCCCCAACTGGACTGAGCACCTTCGCAGCCCCGCCCCTTGACCGGGATCGACCCGCGTCATCAGTACGTCGAAGAACGGCTTCCTCGTCGCGGGCCGACACAGCTCGGTCAGCCCTGGCCAGCGCTCCGGAAAGCCAGGCGCTGACCCTGCCGCCACTCAGACACGGCCCGCCAGCCCCCTGACCAGCACAGACCAATCCACCTGAACCACGCAGCGATAGAGAAATCCCACGCCGATCACTACATTCCAAGACGATCACTGAATCTGCACTCCAGAGCCCCTCCGGCTTCCGCACCTCCACGAAAACCCCAGCTCAGAGACGCACCACACCACAGCAAAAAATCCTGAAACGATCACTAGATACCCAGGCCAGCACATCACTCATCTAGTGATCACTAACGGATTTGTCAGATCGCGGCCGCGATGGTGACGACCGCCGCGAGGCAGGCGTCGCACGCGAGGGGTCAGGGCCCGCATCTTGCGCAGGGCCAGGGCGCTGAGGACCTGGAGGCGGACGCGGCGGCAATCCGTCGTCAGGTCCTCGGTCAGGGCGGCCTCAGACGCGGTGGCGAAGAAGGCGAAGGAGCCGCGGTCCTGTAAGCCGTTGCCGCGCAGGCGGGGGCGGATGAGCAGGAGGGACAGTGTCACCGAGGCGATGAGGGCCAGGGCCCCGAGCGCGCCCGGCCACGCGGCGGCCGCCGTCCTCGGACAGGCCGCTGCGCAGGTGGGCTTGAGACGGAAACGGAAGAGGGGCCCGGAGCGTAGCTCCCGGGCCCCTCTTCTGAGCGCGGGTCGGGGAACGTCGCGCGCTCATGCACACGGATCAGAGGTGGTGCTGGGCCCACCAGACAGCAGACCAATCGCTCCGCTGCCGATCCCGTACGCCGCCCCGCGCACGACGTAGACCTGCGCGTCGCGTCGGCGGGCGGCGAGCCGTCGCCGGCCTGAGGCGGCGCGCTCGTTTTGCTCAAGCCAGTCCGCCCGGGGGCCGGCCTTGTTAGTCTCGCTCACAGGGTGTTCCTCCTTTTTCGTTGAGGTGGGGCGGATGCCGCGCAGGGAGCCCCCCGGCTGTTGGCCTCGCAAACCGGTGCCGGGACGAGGGCTCCCTTTCGCATGTACCGGCCGCGGCCGGTTGCCCGGTCAGGGGCGGGTGAACTCGCGGATCATGCGCCGGGCCAGGCGGTGGTCGGGCAGGTGGACGATGCCGCAGGTCTGCTCGTCCTCGTCGGCCAGGCGGTCGACCTCCATCTCCAGGTCGCCGGTGGGCGGGTGGGCCTTCGAGCCGTTGCGGCGCACCCACTGGGCGACCAGGCCCATGCTGTCGAGGAAGACGTCGTCGACGACCTCCGTCCCGCGGTCCTCGGCGAGGGCCTCGGCCAGCTGGTGGCGCCAGTGCCGCGCCTCGCGGTCCTCGCCGAGGGCCAGGTGGTGCTGGTGGAGGCAGTAGGCGGCCACGCGGTCGCCGGCGCCGGCCGCGAGCTGCCACCAGAACTTCGCCGACTCCGGGTGCCCGGCCAGAAAGAGCAGGCACGCGAAGACGAGCTCCCCGTCGACGGGCGCCACCTCCTGGCGCTCCTCGTCCGCGCGGTCAGCGAGGCGGTCGACCTGGGCCCCGGCGTCCGGCGCGTTGATGATCCACCGGCACACCACCGACAGCCGCTGACTCGCCGCGGTGGCCCGGGCGACGTCGTCGGCCGGCGCGACCGGCTCGGCCGCCAGGCGGCGCAGCCCGACCCCGACGTCGAAGCCGGTCCGCTCCGGCGCCGTGGTCGGGAGCGCCGCGCCTTCCAGGAGATCTTCGATCGTGACGGTCATTCGGCTGTCCCCTTCCCCTTGGACTGGGTGCTCTTGGTGTTCTTGGACTTGCGGGTCGGCCGCAGGTCGACGCGCAGCTGGGTGGCGAGGCGCTTCTTCGCCTCGCGCAGGTGGTAGCCGGCGGTCCGCTCGTCCAGGCCCATGAACCGGGCGACCTGCTTGGTCGAGTAGCCCAGGACGTAGCGGATGACGATCGCGTTGAACTGGCGGCCGGGCAGGGCGTGTATCGCGTCGTAGAGGCCGGTGGCACTCTCCGTCAGCTCCAACTGCTCGCGCACGCCCGCGCGGCCTCGTGGATCGGGCCGTCGAACAGGTAGGCGGGGTCGCGCCGGTCGTAGACGAGGCGGGCCTGGACGTGGCGGGTGAGGACCGCGAGGGTCTGCTGTTCCAGGTCGCCCTTCCTGAGCAGCTGGCCCCAGGTGGCCAGGATGTCCTGGAAGACGCGATGCACGACCTCCTCGGCGGTGCGGCGGCCACCGAGGTGGATCTCGGCGAACGCGTGGAAGAACTCCTGATGCCCGAGGTAGAGGGCTTCGAAGTCCAGCGGCAGCTGCCGGAGCTCGCCCACGGGCCGCTGCCCGGACTCCGGCGAGGTGCCCTCGAAGGCGTCGTCGTCGTTCACGCGAGCCTCCAGCGTGCTGTCTCCATCAAACAGGTCCTCTTCGTTTAGGGCAGCACAGCAAGAAGCATGCGCCGGCGGAGCGAGAGCTCCACACCCCTCACGATGTCGAGAAGACGCCCGAAACACTCAACCCGGAACCCAAAAAAATCACTCACAGATGATCAGATGCACACACTAGGTAGTTCCATATTCAATAAATGCACGCAAACCACCCTCTGAGCAGGCACAACTCCACGCACCCGAAAGGGAAAGTGCATCTGCACTTGCAGCAAGTGACCGACGTCACTCCGCAGTTGACCGCCCTGCTTCCGAACCTGACGTAGACCAGGCACGTTTCGCCCACCCCGCCCCCTCCCACGCGCGGCGCACGCCCGGCTCGCCCCAAGGCTTCACGGCCGCCCGGGGCAGCGCGGCCGGCCCACGCGTCTGCCCGCGGCCGGTGCGTAGCGAGACCGGTGCAACCGCCGGGCCGTGTGACGGGTCTGCTGCTGTGTGAATGTGAATCTGCCGAGGCGCCGCAGCGAACAGCGCGGACTGCGCTTATGGCCCGTCGGACCTGTCCTGACCCTGACGTTCGTGACGGCCATCGTCGTGGCCGGCGCAGTCTTCTTCGCCGGCTGGGACCTGCTCGACGCGCACGGCCTCAAGCCCGAGCACCGCATCGACTCCAAAACGCTGTTCGACCTGGTGAAACTGTCCTTCGGCGTCGTGGCCGGCGCCGGCGCGCTCGTCGCCCTCGTCGTGGCATACCGGCGGCAGCGCGTCGACGAGGACGGCGCGCTGCGAGACGCCACCCGCCTGCACAACGAGCGCTTCACCACCGCCGTCTCCCAGCTCGGCGACGCCTCGCCCGCGGTACAGCTCGGCGGCGTCCACGCCCTGGCCGGCCTCGCCGACGACGCCCCCACCCGCGAACTGCGCCAGACCTGCATCGACGTCCTGTGCGCCTACCTCCGGCTCCCCTATACGGCGGAGGCCGCCCTGGACCCCGCCGACCAGAATGCTCGGCATGCATACCTGGCGGTGCGAGAAGTACGGCACACGGTCATCCGCCTCATCCGCGACCACCTTCGCCTCTCGTGCGAGCACGTTCACTCCTGGCAGGGCCACGACCTCGACTTCACGGGGTGCCATTTCGACGGCGGCAGCTTCGATGGAGCCGTCTTCTCCGGCGGCAGGGTCGTCTTCACCGGGGCGCGCTTCGCCGACGGTACGGTCACCTTTACCGACGCGGAGTTCTCCAGCGGCACCGTCGGCTTCGCCGCGGAGTTCTCCGGCGGCACCGTTCAGTTCGGCGCGCGGTTCTCCGGCGGCACCGTCGACTTCACCCACGCACGGTTCACCGGTAGCACCGTCGATTTCTCCGACGCTCGGTTCTCCGGCGGCATTATCGATTTCACCGCCGCTCGGTTCTCCGCCGGCACCGTCACCTTCGCCACTGCGGAGATTTCCGGAGGAACGCTCATCTTCACCGTAGCGCGGTTCTCCGGCGGCACCGTCGACTTCACCCACGCACGTTTCTCCGGTAGCACCGTCACATTTACCGGCGCATGGTTCTCTGGCGGCACTATCGCCTTCGTCATGGCTGACTTCTCCCGCAGCACGGTTGACTTCACCGGTGCGCGGTTTTCAGGTAGCACGGTCCGATTCTCGCAAGCAACGGGCTCTATTCCGCCTGTCGGCCTGGTGCCTCCCACCGGGCAACCCGTACCAGGGGGGCTCTTGCTACCTCTGGCCTGGCATATGCACATGCCGACGTCGTGACGGGCGTCTGACGCGCCGCCTTTTGCACGCCCTCGGCCTGCCGCGGAAACAACCCCACCCGCTCGGTAGGACCGGGCCGACGGACGGTGGGGGGCGAGGGGCGGGCCGAGGCGCTCATGCACGCATGATCCCCGTGGGGCGCCCCTTGGACGGTCAGGTCGCTGTACTTTTGCGCCAGTCGCTTTCTGGTCCGGGGAGTCGGCAGTCGAGGATGAAGGCGTCGACCGGTAGCGACAACTGGTCTTTGAGCCGGGCCGCCTGGGATTTCTGGGTGTCGGTGACGTTCTGGAGGCTGTGGTCGGTTACAGGGCAGCTGCGTCGCTGGTGGTTCCAGCGGGTGCAGTCGAAGTAGCCGACCAGGAGGAGGCCGGCTGTCCAGGGCCGGGTTAGGTAGGCGGCAAGCTGGCGTGGGATGGCGTGCTTCAGCTCGTTGTTCCAGCAGCCTTTGCATTCGATGATCAAGCTCAGGGCAGGCCGGTCGCTGCCGTCGGAGACGGGAGCGTCGATGTGGATGTCGGTGCGCTGCCCGGGCAGGCCCGAGCGCCTGATCTCCACTTCGCGGTTGATGATGATGCCGCGGGTGCCGATGTCGCGGCGGAGGAAGGCCGTGACGGCGTCGCATAGATCGTCTTCCCAGCACGGCCAGCACTTGGTGCTGGCCGTGAAACGGTCCGTGTCCCTGTTCCATAGGTTGACGGACGTTCCGTTGTCGCCCTGAACGTCGTCTTGTAGGGCTTGGAGGGATTCCAGGACGACCTCGAGCAGTTGGTGTTCGTCGCGTACCAGGCGGAGCCTGTGGTTGTCGGCCAGGGTGATGAGTTCCTTGGCCGCGACGGGAGTGGCCAGGGAGGCGGCTGCGATGCGGCCGGTGATGCGCGCGAGCCTTCGCAGGGCCGGCACGTCGCTGTAGCTGCTGGCGAGGTCATCCAGGACAGCGGCCGCCTGGGTGGATTCCTTCCTGGCGATGAGCTCGGGCAGAGCCTGGATGAGTTCGGCGACCCGCTCGTCGCCTCCGACGAAACCTGTACGCCACGGCCAGATGCGCAATGCGGCGAGGTCGTCCTGTTCGCAGATCAGCCGGTAGAGGCCGGCCAGGTCGTCCTCTGACAATTGGCCAAGCCCCGACGGCCATCCGTATACCGCCTCCGGATTCCCGGCGGTTACATGGAGGAAGTCCGTGAGAATGACGGGATCGGTGAGGCGGCAGCTGATATCCGACCAGAACACCGCGAGGTTCTTGTCGTGCAGGAGGGTCTGGCAGGCCAGCGTCCAGTGCCGTCTGGCGGGGGTGCCCGGCTTGTGGTCTGCGGGATCGTCCCGCAAGGCGACTGCCAGCTGGTCGGTGGCGTCACGGTCGCCTACGGCGGACAGCTCGGCCAGGACGGCATGCCAGCGTTCCGGGTCGACGTCGGCATTCCGGGCCCAGGACAACAACGCGGGCCTGCAGTCGGGGAAGTGGGCGAGGGAGCGCGCGACACTGCGGACGGTGTGTTCAGTGACGGCATCCAGAATCGTCGGCAGAAGTTTCCGGAGCCCGTCCTCGGCAGTCTGCGGGCACCGCCGAAGGAGATCGCGCTTCAGGTCCTGCGATGCCTGGTCATGGGTGTGGACGGTTGCCAGGGCCAGAGCCCAGCCGCCCCACCTGTCCGGATCGCAGGAGATCTGCGAGGGATCGCCGGCAACGGCGAAGGCTGCGAGCTCGGGGACCCGCCAAACGTCCGCCCCGTCTGCCACGAGATCATCGACAGTCACCACAGGGGCCGTGCGCAGTACGTGCAGAGCAGTCTCGGCGAGCAGACCAGCGAGGTCGCTGCCTGCTAGTGGGCGGGAAGGCGCCAGGTCCGCCAGGGTGAGCAGTGGCTCGAAGGAGCGGGGCTGGGCGCCGTCCGGCGTGCGCTGCAGCTGGTTCAGCACCCTGGCCCACGCCGCGCGGACCTCAGTGCTGTCAGCGGTGCGTGCGGCGTGCAGGGCGCCGCGCAGGTCTGACTCGTCGTAGGTGTTGCCTCGGCGTCGGTGTTCGCGCTCTTCCGCGATGCGCGTGTGCCTGGGGGTTTCGGCAGGTGGCGCGTCCCACCAGGCGGTGAACTCTGCGAGGGACGGGTGTGCGGCCCGAGCGGTTTCTGCCCGCTGTCGTTCCAGGGCGTCTTCCGGCGGTCCGAACCGCACCACCGTGCGGACCATTTGCGAGGGAAGTCCTTCCAGCAGGTCCCAGTGCTCCATCCAGTACAGGACGTCGTCCGCAGGCAGGAGCCCTGCCCCGAAGACTCCGAGAAGGACGAACCATTGCCCGGGCCCGGCGGTGGCGAGCAGGTGTAGGGTCAGGCGGCGCCTGGTGCACACGGCCGACGCCAGGGTGGTGTCCAGCGCCCTGAGGTGGTCTTGGAGCCGGTAATGGTAAAGGTCGTCCTCGCACGCGGCCATACCGAGAAAGGCATCACCGAGCAGTGGCAGGATCTCGTCTGCGGGAATGGAGGCGTCTTCGGCCAGAGTGACCGCGCGAGCCAGGACGCCCAGGGCCAGGGCACGGCTGGCCCTGGTGTCGGGATCGCCCAGGACCGCACCGGCCCACGTCACCGCTTCCATGATCGTCGCTGGGTCCAGGCCCTCGGGAACAGCCTGGCGGTGCAGGTAGGCCGCTCCGATGTGTGCCGGATCCGGATCGCGGAACAGGGCCAGGCGCTCTGTCACGCTCAGATGTGCCGGATAGAGGTGTTCGAGGGCTGCCGCAACCACTTCCGGAGAGGGGGTCTCGGCCAGTTTCCGAAGGCGGAGCAGTTGCGGCGCGGCGGGGGCGGTGACGGTCTCGACAGCGGCGCGGCGTATTTCGGCAGGGCGATCTTCCGCGACCTCGGCCACGTTGAGGAGGGCGTCGTTGAGCTGGTCGAGGCGGCATGCCTGGGCGATGCTCACCGCCGCGTAAACCAGATGAGGTGCGGTGGTCGGCGACAGGTAGGGGCGAAGCTGGTCCGGCAGAGCGGGATGGTCCAGGCGGTGCAACTGAGCGTGGTCGAGTCGCAGGGTGTCGTCTTGCGCCAGCAGGGCGAGCAGGGCCTCGGCGGCTCGGGCGCGGTCTGAGGGGCCGCGCGCGGACAAGTCGGCCTGGAGCAGCGCCAGCGGATCATCGCGCAGGAGGTCCTCGAACACCGTGTCGTCGTCCGTGGCCAGCCAGGCCGCGACTTCCTGATGTGCTTCCAGGACATGCCTGCTCTTCCCGCTCCCGATCCACAGCAACTCGCGCAGAACTGGCGGGGCCAGCGCCCGGGTCCGCAGGAAGAGTGCGGCCAGGTACTCCTGATAGCTGCGATGGGCGAACGTCCACCGCAGCTCCCCTATTGGGGCGAGGAGCCCGGACTCGGTGATCTGCCGCAGTTCGCTGGTCGTGCACGCGATGGTGCCGCCCAAAGGCCCAGGCTCGGCGCCGATCAGCGACGACAGGTGCAGGTCGCCGGCCGGTGCCCCGGACCGGTCCGGTTGGTCGGACAACGCGGCGTACGGGCCGAAGTGCAGCACGGCCGCAACGCGCGAGGCGACTGTGAGCAGGTGCTCCGGTGCCGCCTGGGCATGAAGCTGCTGCGCCGAGTTGGGACGGCGTGTCTCCGCACACAGGTGCAGGCACGCATCGCGATAGGCCTGGCCGACAGTCTGCGGCAGCGCGCCGGTGTCGGTGTAGCCGTGCAGGAGTTGCCGCAGGGTGATCGGGCTGGTCGCCAGTGCGATGAGCCCGCGGTGCCGCAGGGCGGTGGTGAACTCCTCGGTGTCGCTCACGCCCGTGGCCTCACTGGCCATCACCACGTCTTCACGGCTGAGCGGGGCAAGGCTCATGACCGATGTCTGGTCAGCTGGCCACAGGCGGCGCAGCCTGTCCTCCAGGCGTACCGGCCAGCGGGCGGTGCGACAGGAGATCCGCAGCCGCAGATTCGCACGGTCGACAGCACCGAGTCCCTCCAGGTGCGTGGCCAACTTCCGGTCCAGCGCCGGAAACTCGTTGAGCCCCTCATCCAGGCCGTCCAGCAGGACGTACCACGAGCCCTGGGTTCCTGGCGGGCGCAGGAAAGCCCGGTCGAACTGCCTGTCCGCTTCTCCGGCGTCGGTGCAGGCCCCCAGATCGACCCAGGCGGCACAGGCACCGTCGTGGGCAAGCGCCGCCTGCTCCTGCTTCAAGGCCATGGATTTGCCCAGCCCCCGCTCACCGTGCAGGACCAGAACCGGCACGTGCCGCTGGTCTGCCAGTGTGCCGGCCACAGAACGACCCCGGCGTTCAGTCAGCAGCGGCCACCCGTAGCGGTCCAGTCCGGGCATCTCCCCCACCGGGATCACCCGGCGCCGCCACGAAAACTCCGTCCACCCCGTCATACGCCCCGCCCCCGGCACTCATTGCTCTCGAGCCACGAACTGCGACCCGCGCGCGTGCTGCTTCGGTGATCCGACACCCACATGGAGCTGTTCCGCAACTCGGGCACGGTGCACACGCCCGGTCAGTGTCCTCACCGCGGTGGTGAGGACACAACAGCAAGGGAGCCCCCTGCTCCAGGCGGTAGTCATGGTGCGGAGCCTCCCCATACCGAATGCGGCTGCGACGAGTTTGGGATCCAGAGTGTTGAGCAGGTCGAGCAGGCGAGTGCACCGGATCATGTGGGCGGGAAGCCGCAGGCATCCAGAACGTGGCTGACATAGGCAGGGGACGCCGGCCCCCGGACCCGACCGGCACCACCTCTGCGGGTGCCACGCTCGCGGCCGCGGCCGCCCCGAAGCAGGGTCCGGGATCCCCCTGCGCTCGCTCGCCGCACACCCGCCGGCCGCACCGGACCTTGCATCTTGGCTCGCGTGCCGCATCGGCCCGGTCCCTACCGACCAGGCGACGTCGAGGATCCCAGCCCGCTGCGCGTCACGGCGGCCGCACCCGGCGGGTGGGCACCTACACAGTCCGGGCCGGGTCCACGGATGACCCGCATGCGCAGAGCCTTCAGCAGACCACGGGCGGTTGGCGCTATGACGGCCCCGGCTACGCGGCGCGCACCTGCGGATCGTCCCCGAGCGCAACAACCGTGTGCACCGCCTGGCACTGAGAGACCCTTCCGCCTTGAGGGCGTCAGTCAGCGATGCCGGCCGGCGCTTCCCGAAGGCCACCACTGCCGGCGCCGAGGCGTCGCCGCGGAGTCGGAGACGTCGCGTGCGCGCCCCGAGGACTCCCCGGGCTCGCAGGGCGTCAAGGTCGGGGATGCGGGTCCCGGGCAGGTCGTTGAGGAGGTCGTCCTGGGAGCCGCGGATGCTGTGGGCGGAGTCCTGAGGGCCGGAGCCAAGCGTGCGGCGGTCGGTCACTGAGTCATCGTAGGCGGCCCAACCCCCGCTCCCGGGCTTGGGCTTGGGCCTGCGTGCCCATCAGGGCGGGGCCGGCGCGGAAGGTGCTCTCACCACGCCGCTCGGAGTGCTCGTACGTCGGGGCAGTCGACGCCTGGCATGGTTCCGTCACGAGGCATGTCTGGTGATCACCCACGAGAGGTGGAGCCTTTGAGTAGTTGACCGGCTCGCACGCGGACGGAGTCGCCGACGCGAGGCTTACCGGTGGCAGCGCTCACAGGCTGTCCGCTGCCGTGTCGGTGCGCGGCCGTAGGAAGCGGACCGGCTGTCAGTGGCGCCCCGGTCGTCCGTCCGCACTGGGTCGACAGCACTGTCTGTGCGGAATTCGACCGCGAGCATGGGCTGGACAGGCGTGAACTCCAGGGGCTCGCGTGATCCCCACGACGCGCTGAAGGTGACGCCCTGCCAGGGTGCCCGGGCCCGGCGGGGGTGAGCAGCGGACCGAGCTGGGCGCGGT
The DNA here is from genome assembly GCF_036250695.1 of Streptomyces sp. NBC_01497. Lineage (NCBI taxonomy): Bacteria > Bacillati > Actinomycetota > Actinomycetes > Kitasatosporales > Streptomycetaceae > Streptomyces > Streptomyces sp. NBC_01497. The sequence goes on from NZ_CP109427.1 coordinate 49,338, forward strand.
CGGCCGCAGATAGCGGTGCCGTGCGGGCGACCAGATGCAGGCGCCCGGCCGGGCCATGCCGTCCGAGCGTCATCCACCCGCGGCCGCCATGGTCACCCGTTGCAGTGTCCCGGCCATGCGCCGACGCCGGCACCGCGGATCCGGGCGGCACAGTGAACGCCATGCGCGCCAGGATCGTCACCAAGGCCACTGCGGCCGGGCTGCTCGCAGCCGCCCTGGTGAATGGTTTGCCGGCCGGGGCCCGGTCGGCAGCCGCGTTCGTCTCCACCCGGCCGGCACCGCCCGCCCGGGCACCAGACGTCTCCCGCCTCACCACGATGGGCAAACCAGCGGGCCACCAGAAGCACCACGCCGCAGCCGGCCGCACCGGCAGAACGCGGCTACGCCTCGGCGCGTACGGCGGAACACCGGTGAGGCCGGTGGCCGGCACATCAGTGGAGGCCGCGACTGGCGCTCCCGCGCCCGCACCCGCCTGCGGGATGAAGCGGTCGGCTCGGCGCATCTCGCCCTTCGTCGCTCACGCGGCCCGTAGGGCTCGGGCCGCCGCCTCGCAAGCTCGCGCCAGCGGCTCACGCGCCACACCCGGCACGCCGCCGGCCATCGCGATTCGACGCAGCTGCGCGAGGGCCTGCGCCCACTCCACCGCGTCCTCGGGCAGGGTGTACGGCTCGCCGCTCAGCCGGGCCGCCGGGACTTCCCGTACCTCGCCCGGCCTCCGGCGCACGAGCGTGCGCACGATCGTCTCCGTGCGCTCCACCACCCGCGTCGCCGGCTCCCGCGTGAGGCCGCCCTCGTCCGGCGGGCGCCGGGCACGGCCTGCGCCGTACGCAGCTCGTAGGCCCGCGTGCGGTGAGCGGGCCCGCAGTACTTCGGCGGGCGCCCCGTGCCCTTGTAGGGCATCGGCTTCCCGCACCACGCGCACGTGCGCGCGACCAGCTGCTCGCGCACCGACCGCCGCTCCTGCTCGTCACTCACCGGCTCTTTCGTCACTGACGAAACGATACGGAACGCGAAATACAGCTCAGTCGCGGGCCCTTGAACAGGCGCTACTCAGGGGGTGTCGTCTTCCCAGTCCCACTTCGCCGGACGTCGTTGCGGGGCTCCTACATGGCGCGGCCGCCGGGGACGTAGTCGCCGGCGGCCGCGCGGAAGGGGCACGCATGCCCGCGCCCGCACACAGTCATCGAGGGGCGCCCCCGCCGGCCGACGGAGTCGATACCGGTGTGGCCGCTGCAGGGGCCGGTCCGGACACTCCTTCTGCTCCGCCTTGGCGAACACCGGTCAGCAGGAAGGCCCCGATGGTGATCACGCCGGCGGTCGTCACGACGGCCGCGGCCAGTCGCTCACCCCGCGAGGGGGTGCCCGCAGCGCCCAGTCCGTGGGCGGGAAGGGATCGGTAGACGATCGCCCCGGCGACGATCGCGATGACCGCCACCAGGACGATGGGAAGGTTCAGCGTTACGTTCACAGTGGGCCTCTCGGGTCCAGGGGCCTGCCTGTCTGGACTCGACATCTGCCAGGCAGGCCCCAACCTGCCGAGCCCACCACGGGCCCGACACCCCTTCCTGGGACAAGCCGTTGCCCCAGGCGGGCGCGGCCCTCGCGTTTCCCTTGAAGAGGAGACGCCGGCCGACGACCCCGTTGTGCACGGGCCGTCAGCCGAGTACGTCGTACCTCTACGAAAGCGCCTCACACGGCTCTGACCTGCACCTGTGGAACGGAACGGCAGAAGGCCGAGCACCGAGGAACGCCATCGAACGAAAGGAGGCGTTCCACCGCGTTCAGCGGAGTTCCGCACCGTTCCGTTCTCCCGGTCCTACGCTGGGCTCACGCAGGGTGCGGGGGGATGCAGGTGGACGACATCAACGACGGCGACAGACCACACGAAGGCGACTTCGACAGGGGACTTGCCGCATTCGCGCAGGACCTGAAGCAGCTGTGCAGGGACCGGGGCAAGCCCTCCTACCGGGACATCACCCGCCGCGCCGAGCAGATCGACTCCGCGCGTCCCCTCCCCCAGGGCACGGTCAGCGGCATCTTCAACGGCAACAGGCTCCCGCAGCTGCCCACGCTGGTCGCGCTCGTCCGCACCCTGCTCGCTCACGGAGAAGACGGCCGGCCATGTGATCCTCCCTCCTACCAAGCACACGAGTTGAAGCTCTGGCGCCACCGGTGGAGCGAGCTGGACCTCATGCGCGAGAGCTCCGTCCGCGGCCGAGCTGCGCGCGGGCGGCCCGCATTAGTTCTTGCGCCTGAGGGCGAGCCGACGAACCCGAAAGACCCGGCTGCCGAAGAAGCGACGGCATCCGTGTTGGCCGACGCCCACCGCAAGGCGGAGGCCATCGAGGCGGTGGCGCTCGCGCGGGCTGAGGAAATCCTGGCCGAGGCCCAGGCAGACCGCGACCAGGCCGCCGCCGAGAAGGCACGGCAGCACACCCGGATCGCCGGGGAGCTCGAAGAAGCCCGCCAGGAACGGGAACAGGCCGCCGCCGATGCTGCTCGCATACGTGAGCAGGCCATCACGGACGCAGCCAACGAAGCCAGGTCTGCGAACGACGCCGCGGACAGCCAGAGCAAGGATGCGGCCCCCGGCGGGTGCCGCCTGGGAGACTCCTCACTTCCCCCTGCCGCGAGTACGCCGCGGGCAGGACGCCATGATCCCCGTGGAGCTGGACCTCAAAGAGATCGCCTTCGGCATCATCCGGGACGTTCAGGTGGAGACAGCTGACGTCTGCCAGGTCTGCGAGGGCAAGATGACCGCGCCAGGCACCACCGCGCCGGTGTGCCCCGACTGCCTCGGACAAGGTCGCGTCTTCGCGGGGCCGTCCTCCGGCAACTCGGAAGGATCTCCGCAGCCGTGCCCCAAGTGCGAGGGCTTCGGCACCCTGCTCCCACACCCGTGCGCGGAATGCGCCGGCGACGGGCGCGTCCGCATCCGCCGCACGCTCAGCGTGAAAATCCCACCCGGCGTCGACAACGGCACCCGAATCCAATTCGCCGGTGAAGGCGAACGCGGCCCAGGCGGCGACCTGTACCTGGAAGTCCGCGAGCAACCGCACCCCATCTTCCAACGCCGGGGCGACGACCTCCACTGCACGGTCACCATCCCGATGGTGGCCGCCGCACTCGGCACCGAGGTGCCGCTGGAAACCCTGGACGGCCTCGAAGACATCGACATCCCTCCCGGCACGCAATCCGGCGACAAGATCACCCTCAACAACCGAGGCGTGACCCACTTCCGCAGGGGCGAACGCGGCGATCTGTTCCTCCACGTCGAGGTGCGCACGCCCACCGACCTCAGCCCAGTCCAGGAGCGTCTCCTGCGGGACCTGGGAGGCCTACGGGGTGGCGAAGAACGCCCGCCGGGCCACTTCCAGCCAGGCCAGCAAGGCCTGGTCTCCCGGCTGAAGGACGCGTTCACAGGCTGACCCCCCTGCCCCATCGGCAGACCAGCCAGGAGGGATGGGAAGCCTCCTGCTCGACACTTCAGCTTGCCCCGGGGCACCAACGTGACTCAGGGGGTGTCGCCTTCCCAGTCCCACTTGCCCGGCTCGCCATTGCGGGGGCCATACATGGCCCGGCCGCCCGGGCCGTAGGTGCCGATCTCAGTGACCAGCGCCGCGCCCTCCACGAGGGCTTCGGTGTCCCAGCCGGTCACGTCGACCAGGAGGCCGTCCAACGGGCCGCCAACCAGCTCCCGGGCCGCGTGCCCGGGCCGCGGCCCGCGGCCCGGGTCCGAGTCCGGCAGCGTCAGATCGGCTGGCTCTCCGCGCTCCTGGGCAATCTGGCCTTCCATCTGGACGACCTCACCGGTGCCCGCACCCACCTGTCCGCCGCGGCGGCATGGGGCGAACGCACCGGCGACAACCGCTTGACCGCCTGGGCGTGGGGCGCGCACAGCATGGTCGCCCGCACCACCCAACGCTACGACACCGCCCTCGCCTACGCCGAACGCGGCACCCATCTCGCCCCCGCAGGCCTGCCCCGGGCCCAGCTCAATGCGTGGGCACTCCTGCCGGCCCTCGCCCGCCTCCAGCGCCCCGACGACGCCCTGCACACCGCGCTGCACGAACTCGAAGCCGACCCGGACGGCGCTGCGCCCGGACGCTTCGGCTTCGATGAAGGTGAACTCGCCCTCCACCAGGCCGAAGCACACCTCGCCCTCGGGCGCGGTCAGCAAGCACGCGCCCGCGCGGAAGCCTCCGCGGCCGCGTGCCCGCACGGCACAGGCGGCTGGGCAGCCGCAACCAGCGTGTCGCCCGGTGCCCCCGCGGCAGGAGGACCGCCTGCACGGGCGACCGACTTGGTTGCGGCCCCCACTGCTGCCGCCGCTCACAGCACATCAGGCGCAACCGCAGCGGTTGACGATTCACACCTTGTGACAGATCAGCTCAGCAATCAGATCGGATTGCTGCAGTGGCGTGCCGCACCACTGACGTTGAAGTGAAAGCACACCCGAGCCAGGTAGGCCGAACTGTCCAGCACTCCGGGGGACGAGTAGTCGGAGCTGGTAGTGGAGAGGGAACGCTGATAGAAGACGCCGGGCCATGTGTAGCCGTCGTCACTGGAGCGCTCAATCCAGAAAGTACAACCGACGGCAACCTGTGCGTTGATGTACAAACCGTAGGCGTACTGATTCAGATAGCGGACCTCTCCCTCACAGCGACCCCCTGCGCTCGCGTACCACGTGATGGTTTGGTAGTCGTCGCCTCCGCCGGGACCGTTTCCTGATGCGGCCTGCGCCGGACTCGTTGCGGCGAAGGCGGCGCCGAGGGCAAGGATTGTGGTTGCTATCGCCGTCATGATTCGACGGAAGAAGGGTGCTGACATGGTTCCTCCCCGTGATTTTGGGGGTCAGCTTGGCAAGCTCGGCGAGCCGAACGAATGTCGTTCGAATAAAGTGGCTCGTTAATGCTCTTAACCTGGCTGAAATCTACCCTGTCCTCCGACGTCAGTGGCGCCCCTGGTCGTCTCAGTCGCCCATGGCCCGCAGCTCCCAACCCATCACGAGGCAGCAATCAGGCCGTCACAGGCCCGGCCAAGGGCCCTCTGTGATCGAATCTGATGAGGCGGCTGGGTACTGGGCGTCGAAGCCGTGCCCGGGCAGGTCGACGGCGAAGCTGCGATGGCCGAGCAGTGCCAGTTCGCGCTGGATGGGGCCCACATGAACGAGCTGGAGCCAGAGCCGTGCACGAGAACGAAGGTGGTACTCGCATGGCGAGCGGGCAGCGGGCGGGGGGAGTTGCTGGAGACGGATGTCATACGGGTCAGTCCAATGTCCGGTGGGCGGCGCGGCAGGCATACCTGAGGGGCGATGCCGGCGCGGTGATCCGCCGAAGCTGAAGGAGAAACGGGCGCACCTGTCACCAGGCGCGTCGCGGTTCAGTGGCCGGGCGCACAGGCCGGTGAAAGCGACGAACCAGCGTGTGCCTTCCCCTCACGGGCAGCACATAGCGTGGAAGCGCTCACCAGCGACGGTGCGCGTCGACGGTCAAGGTCGAGCGATACCTGCAGGGCAGTGCCGTGAGACCGCGGTGGTCTCCTGCGGGTTCCTCAACTGGCGCCGGTCGATGAACGACTCGGCGGCATGCGTCTTAGGCAGTCCGAACACGGACGAAGATGTAGGACATAGCTGGACCCTATCGGATCACGTGCCAGTACCGAGGCCGATGCTCCTCCTGCCAAGAGCGAGCGCGGCGTGGCAGCGGTGAAGCAAGGACCGTCGTGGGCGATCGGGCAGGGCAGCCCTGTGGAGGGCTGCCCTGCCGCCGGCGGCGGCGGGTCTTGGAGCCGGGTGACTCGGTCAGGCGAATGCTTGCCCGCGCCGTGGCTCTGCAGGACTGGGCTGTGGGACAGCGGGGACGAGGCGTCGGCGGGCGTCCGTGACGTGGACCCGACCCGCTCATCACCGAGGGTCAAACCGATAGTCCAATGATCACAATGAATGACTACAAATGACCGAGTGCTGAATGAAGTTGAACTCTGGATGCGTTCGCGATGCGGTCACTGCGGCCGTATCCATGTCGCAGTCGTGAGCAGGTTCGTCAAGCGCCTCGCGGTCTGCTGGGAACGACGTCTCGGCATGCCGCTCGTGCGCCGGCTGGGCCCAGGTCGAGACCGGGCTTTGAGGACGACGACTCGACGCAGCGGCCCGCAGGGGCATCTGGTCGAGCCTTCCATCGCCGCTGCACTCGAAGCTAGATGTACATCACATCAACCACCCGATTGGGTGACCGTTCAACTTGTGCTGTCCCTGGCGAGCCCTCACTTTCTATGGTGTTTGCATGACTGTCATTCAACTGTGGCGGTGTGCCGCATGACCTGGGACTATGACTGGCGAATCCGATCCGCCTGCCGTGTCTCCGACCCGGATGACCTCTTCGTGCAGGGGGCAGCGCAAAGCCGCGCCAAGGCCGTCTGTCATGGCTGCACGGTGCGTACCGAGTGTCTCGCCTACGCCTTGGACGAACGCATCGAGTTCGGCATATGGGGAGGGATGACAGAACGGGAGCGCCGAGCCGTCCTGAAGCGGCGCCCCACGGTTGCCTCCTGGCGTGAACTGCTTGAAGCCGCCCGCGACGAAGCCGGCAGGGCTTCATGTCGTCGACACGGAACGGCCCTATGAGGCGCGGCGGGACATCGGATTTGCCGTTGCGAGCCTCCTCAGGGGCAGGAGCTCCCGATCGCCGAGCGTTGATTGTCAGCATTCCTGCCTGAACGAGGCGCCTCCTGGAGGGTTCAGCCAGGCGGAGGCTCGCGAGGTCCGGCCCGGCGCAGCGTTCGGGATGTCCCCCCGCGCCTGCGCCCTGCCCCCTGCAACTCGATGCGGACATCTACCCGCGTCCCCACAGGGCAGTCGATGCGTTCACGTCGCTGTGGGGCCTCCCCTTCGTCAGCGGCCAGGCAGCACCCGCCTGTTACCACCTCACCGAATTCACCCGCGCCTTCGTGGCGAAGGCTCACAGCGAGGCTGCCCGCCGGGCTGGCCCAGCCGCCGCAGCACCTCGGGCCCACCGCCATCCGCCTTCAGACGCGTCGACTGCGCGCCTCGGCACGCTTGCCGCGTCCCGTACCGAGGAGGTGATGGAAGCGGGCTGTCACTGTTTGACGTGGGCGTACTGCGGCGAGCGTTCGGACTCGTCCTGAACGAGCAGGGATAGGAGCGAGCCCACGGTGAGGCCCGCTTCCGCGGGGTGGCGCAGCACTTTGCCCGGAACGATCCGGTACGTGTTCGCGCGCCCTTCACGGATGTGGGAGAGGTATCCGTCCTCTTCCAGGTCCGTGATGATCTTCTGAACGGCTCGCTCGGTCAGCCGGCAGTGCGCAGCGATGTCCCGGATGCGAACAGAGGGGTTGTCCGCAATGGCCGTCAGCACGCGCGCATGGTTGGTGAGGAACGTCCATCCGATGCGGGTCTCCGGCACTGTATCCATCCGCCCATGCTAGGCCAACAGGCTGATTGCGTCACCCTGACACGTGAACTATATTTCCGGTATCTGAAGACGTCCGACGTGCTTGTGTAAGGGGCTGGCCATGTCCGGGAAAGTAGGCACTGCGCCGAGCGCCTCCCCTACCCCCGCACGGGCCGCGGGCCGGACGCGCACAGCGGGTCCACGCTGTCTGACGACCATCACCAGCGCACCGGACCATGCGCGGATCTCGGTCGCGATACGGGGAGAGGTCGACCATGAGGCCCGGTACCTGGTCCGCGATCACCTGGTTCAGGCCCTGCGCGCTTCACATCGGGGAGTCGACCTCCGCCTCGACGCTGTCAGCTTCTGGGACTGCTCGGCCCTGGGCGCCCTGCTCGAAGCCCGGCAGCATGCCGTCGCGGAGGGGAAGTCCCTGACTCTGCTCACGGCCAGCCCCATCGTGCGTCGCGTCCTCGACCTCACCGGCACGACCGACCTTTTCACCGCCCCGACGCGGACGTGACCGCCGCGATACCGGAGCACGTTCGCCCGATCCCCATGAGGAGAGCCGCCATGCTGATGGCCCACCCCGCCGTGCTGCAGGAACTTGTCGAGCAGTACGAGACGCTCCACACCCTGCATGCCGAGGAAGGCTCCGCCGAGGCCCGGCAGCGCCTGGAGGACGTTTCCTACACACTGTGCATATCCACCGGCACACGCAGCATCGACACCGCCCTGCGCGCCGCTCGACAGAGACTGACGGACTCGGCTCCCCAGCCACCCGCCATCGCCGCCTGACCCCGCGACCACCCACGCGACAGCAGGCACAGCCGTCGCCCACGCGAGGACTGCAGCAGCGATAACCGGACTGACGCGACGACACGACCAGCGCACCGAGAGGCTGCGATCGTCTCTGGCAAAGGTCGCTCTCGCCTTGGTCGGCTTCCGTCCTCGGCATGTCCGCCGGCCACCTCGCCGCACTCGGCGAGACCCGCGCGGCTTCGTTCCCTCCCCGCGACGGCTGAACGGCCCCTCAACTTCCCTGAGGTGACGGCCATAACGCCCGCTCGTGGTCTGGCCTCCGCAACCGCCGTATCCCGACCGTCGCCGTCTCGGTGACCCGGCACGGGCCGCAGTGCAAGGGATAAGGCCGACCGGCGGAACCGCCGGCCGATTCCCTTCTCGCGTACGCCAGCCCATCGGCGAAGCAGACCCGGCATACGATGATCGCCCAGCGTGCGGCCGAGCGACCGTGGCGGATCCACCACGAAGACGGACGACCCATACGACTCCACACAATGGGCTGCTTCCTCATCTCCCGCCACGACGACGGACACGCCTGCACCCAACAACAGGCCCTGGACGCCCTCGCCCACGGCGCGGAATCCTGCCCCGGCTGCCGACCCGACGGCGAACTGGACACTCAGTAGCCGACAGCTCCAACCAGCAGTTCCCCGACGCAACCACGCGCGCAAGACACAGCACAGGGAAGTAGCCAGCGTGGCGCAGCCACCCCAACCGGCCCCTTGTCCAGCAGGTCAGAGCATCTTTTCGGCGGTGCGCGCCATGACTCCCAGACGCGACCGGGAGCGCGACCTGGAGCGGCGCCCTACTGGGCGTCAGCCGCGAGGCTGTCCAGCGCGGCGAACTCCAGCTCGCGGCCTACAAGCGGCTGGCGACCCGCAGCGAGGATCACGTTGTTCTGCGGGTCGAAGTCCTCGTCCATGCTCGCGGCAGCCACGTGCAGGATGCTGGCGTTCACTCGGTTCCGGCCCCGCGTCCACGGCGTGAACCCGTGCGCGCCCAGGGCACGGCGGATGTGGCCTGCGGCCAGGCGGCCGTCCGTGATGAGCTGGCACTCGCCTCGACCCGCAGGCCGTCCACGACCAGGTGCACGTTGCCGGGCCGTTCGCAGCGGCAGCCGAGCGCCATCACGCTGATGGCGCTCACCACCGATGCGACGGGCACCGCTACCACCAGCCGGCCCGCCGCGACCATCGGCACCGGCACAGTAACGCCGACGTCCAGGAGGCGCTGCGCAACGCGGCGCCACCCGCTCGACCACCGACAGATCGGGCTCTGCGAAGTCGCCCCACCCCTGCCGGGCTGTGAAGTCCCAGGCGATGCCCACACCACCGACCGTTCGCCTGCTGCACCGGGCGCGAGCAAACCTGGTCGCGCACCTCACGCCAAAGCCCGCGAGCCCATCCCTCAGCTCTGCGGCCGCGACTGGCGCCCCATGCCGAAGCGAGCAGCTGCGCGGCGCGGCCGACCGCCGCCGACCATGTATCCGGGGCCGTGGACGGCAGGAGCAAGACCATCGCGAGGGGAGTTGACGCGGTGCAGTGACGAAGAATCCCACAAGAGCCCTCTCCGTCCGCGAACGAGCAGACCCATCGTCCTCGTTCAACAGCCCGGCCGGCACCCGGCGGGCACAAGCCGCGGCCCTACCTCGCCACCGCCGCCCGGTCGGTGGTGAGCGACACGGAACGCGGCCTCGCGCGGCCGTCATACAGCGGTGGGGCCCATCGAATCGATGGGCCCCACCGCTGTATGACGGCGGACCTCCCCAGGCCACGCCAGCAAAAACTCCGCTACCCGGCGCCCCCCGCAGCAAACGAATGTGTGAGCGCCCTCACAGGCCGCATGCTGGGAACTTATTTCTCGGTGAGCAGGCCACTGCGCAGGGTCTTGAGGGCTCGTGCGAGGAGGCGGGAGACGTGCATCTGGGAGTAGCCGAGTTCTTCGCCGATCTGCGACTGGGTCTTCTCTTCGACGAAGCGCATGTGCAGGATGCGCCGGTCGCGTTCGCCTAGCTTGGCGACGAGCGGGGCGAGGGAGGTGAGGTCTTCAACAAGTTCCATGCCGGGGTCGAGGGCGCCGGTGAACTCGGAGAGGCTCACGTTGCGGGCGCGGGCGCCGTCACCATGGTCGTAGGGCATGTCGAGGGAGTCAGTGTTGTAGCCGTTGGCGGCGATGATGCCCTCCGCGACCTCCTCCTGCGGCCGGCCGAGATACGCGGCGAGCTCGGCGACGGTGGGGTCACGGTCCAGGCGGGTGTGCAGGACGTCACGGGCCTTGGCCAGCTCCACACGCAGCTCCTGCAGCCGGCGGGGGACGTGCACGCCCCAGCTGGTGTCACGGAAGAACCGCTTGATCTCCCCGACAATGTAGGGGACGGCGAAGGTCGTGAACTCCGTCTCGCGCGAGAGGTCGAAACGGTCGATGGCCTTGATCAAGCCGACCATGCCGACCTGGATCACATCCTCCATCTCGGTCCTGCCGTTGAAGCGGCGGGCCGCGAAGTGGACCAGCGACATGTTCATCTCGATCAGCGTGTTACGCGCATACGCGTACTCGCGGGTTCCCTCCTCCAAGCTCTGCAGCCGGTCGAAGAACACCCTCGACACCGCCCGCGCACCGCAGGGGCCACCGCCTGCGGATCCTCCACCAACGGCAAGCCACCCGACACTTCTTCACGAGGCGCGGATATGGGAGCTGGAGCGGTGAGTACGGTGCTGACAGACATGCGGGAAACCTCCTCCGTGCCGTGGTGGGCAGTTGCCCGCTATCCCCCGATCGGAGCAGTAAACCTGTCGATTCCGCCCCGCCCTCATCCCACGCCGCCGCCCTGCCGCGGCTCTCGTACGTCCTGGGGGCCAGGGCGCCGCATACGGCGCCCGGCAAGGAGACGCAGAAGGGGACTGCCACACTCAAGGTGCCGACAGTCCCCTTCGCCGAGATTACGCCGCGGCCACGTCAACCCTGCTCCCCAGCCTGGGTGTTGCGGACGGGACGCGCCGGACGGTCAGGCAGCGACGGCGTCGCGTGTCACCTGGGCGGCTTCCGCCAGCCGCTGCCGTGCGACCTCCAGTGCCGCCCCGACATCCCGGGTGCCGGTAGAGACGCACAGCGTGTAGGGGTCAGAGGTCTCCGTGTTCCAGGTCCGGACGGATGCGCAAGTAACGCACGGGGTGGCGGTGGCGGCCGTGGTCGAGCGCGCTGTCCACGCGGAACTCCACCACGACGACGGGTTCCACCGGCTCGACCTCGAGCATCTCGCGGCTACCCCACCCAGCGGAGAAGAGGCCCCCGTACCAGGGATGCCCACGCCTGCCGGAGTGAGCAGGGCGCCCACCTCCGCGCGAGCCTCTCGGGACAGCGGCGTCGTGCGCGCCACCAAGCGCAGACCGCCCACCGCGTCGTGGCGGCCCAGCAGCAGCGTCGCCGGCGCGCCCGGACGGCCGGTCACTCCGGCAACCAGTCCCTCAGCCGTGCTGTACGCGACGGACCTTGGACCAGCTCACCCGCTCGCCCGGCCGGTAGGTGCCGGCAACCGGCTTCACCACCACGCCCTCGATACCCGCCTCACCCACGCCGGATCGAACCAGCCGAGCGCCACCGTCCGATCGCGCGTGCACGGCACCAGAGTCCAGGGCGCGTGGAGGGAGCGCCGCTCGAAGACGTCCACCAGCAGGTCCCATCGCTCCCCAGCGACTCGCCCAGGAGGGCGCGGCCGCGGTGTTCTAAGGCGTCGAAGACGACCAGATGCGCCGGCGCAGTGGTGGCGGCCGCCGCAGCGCGGGGGCGGCGGTAGCGGGCGCGCTGCTGCAAGGCGTCGTCCAGAAAACCCGCTGCAGACCTCCTGACTGTGGGACCGTCTTGCGCGGCCTCGTCGTTCTCGCCCGTCCGGCGGGGCTGCTTTGCGGGTGTTCAGCCCTTCGCCCGGCCTTTGGCGCAGTTGGGGTCTATGCCTTGCCGGTGTGCGGATATTGGAGCCTGTCAGGGGCAGATGATGAGAAAGATGTACGGTCCTTCGAGACTAAGGGGGGCCCATGGAGACTGTTTCGCACAACGAGGGCGAGCCGCTCGTCGACCGTCCCCTCCTCGCGTCCCTCGTGCTCGAGGACAGCGCGGAAATCGCGCAGGCCCGTGAAACGGCCCGGGACTTCCTCACCATCGTGCAAACCGAACACGGGCTACCGGTGTCGCAGCGGGCGATGGACACGGTGCAGCTGGTGGTGAGTGAACTGGTAACCAATGCCCGCAGGTACGCGCCCGGCCCGTGCCTCATGGAGCACGGACTGGAAATCGTGATGGCCGTGTGTCAGACCTTCCGTATCCGCCGAGAACCCGTAGGCAAACGGATCACAGCAGCCATCCGACTCGCAGACGACCCCGGCGGCCATGCCGCCGGCCGCCAGACGCTATGCCCCCGCGCCAGCGTCCTGCACTCAGTTGTTCCTGCCCCGCGCAGATGGTCACGGAGACAACGACGGCCGTAAGCACCCGAACCGGTTGGCGTACTTGCTGGCCCAGTCGGCGGTGCTCGGCGCCTGACGTTCGGGCCGCCTCATACTGGCGGGAGGCGACTACCGGGGGCCGCTCCGTGCACCGCCTAGGAGTGGGCTGCGAGGGAGCGCCGCGATATCACCGGTGGGTCGTCGCCGACGCTCACAGGCTGTCCGCCGCCACGTCGGTGCGCAGCCGCAGGAAGCGCACGGGGTGTCGGTGGCGCCCGAGTCCTCCGACCAGCGTTCCATCGGCGAGGAATACGCCGTCGCGTCCCCCGAAAGCACAGAGGCCATCCGCGAGCTGGCCCGAGCTGAAGGCGTCTTCGTCGGCCCCGTCTACACCGGCAAGGGACTCGCCGGAATGCTCGACCACGCCCGCAGCGGACGGATCCCCGGCGACAGCAACGTCGCATTCCTGCACACCGGAGACACCGGCAACCTGTTCGAAATCCCCCAAGTCGTCGGCCCCATCGCCGACTGAGCCCGCAGTCTGCCAGCCGCGCCCGCCGTCGAGCTTCCGGCGCAGCCCCCGGCCTGGCTAAGCAGTCGCAGGCGAAGACGTACGCACCGGCCTCGGCGCTGGTCTTCGACGTGATCGGCGGTAGGTGCTGGCCAACGGCCCGGCGATCGACTTCGGTGTCTACTCCGACCGCGCCCAACTGGGCGATCTTGCCCAGCGCACGCCTGCGGACAGTCACCGGCAACGTCGCAACCCTCGATGATGCGGTTGCGGCGTTCTCCGGCCAAGCGAATGACGATCAGCCAGATCCGCCCGTAGGGAGCGGAGATACCACCCATATCCCGTCACGTCGTGACGGGGACGAACAAAGACCAGCGTAGAAAGAGGCAGGCAGATGAAAGCGATCGTGGTCACGGACCCGGCTGCCGGAACCGCAGGGATGACGCTGGCTGAGCGGCCCGATCCGGACGCGGCGCGGCTCGCCAGTCTTGACGGCGCGAACTACGGTGATGTCGTCGTGGAAGTTCATGCGTCGGGTTTCACCGGGAACGAGCTGGAGTGGCCCTCGACCTGGGTCGATCGCCTCGGCCGGGACCGGACGCCGTCGATCCCCGGTCACGAGGTGGCCGGAGTGGTCACCTCGCTCAGCTTTGGAACGGCGGGGCTGTCGGTCGGACAGCGTGTGTTCGGCATCACGGACTGGACCCGCGACGGCACCCTCGCGCAGTACGTCGTCGTCGAGGCGCGCAACCTCGCGCCGCTGCCCGGTGACGTCGACTTCACGGTCGGCGCGAGCGTCGCGATGACGGGCCTGACCGCCTGGCAGGGGCTGTTCGAGCACGGTCACCTCTCGGCGGGGCAGAGCGTGCTCGTGCACGGCGCCGCAGGCGCGGTCGGTTCGATGGCGGCGCAGCTCGCACGCGAGGCCGGTGCGTACGTCATCGGCACCGGACGCGCCGCCCATCGCAAGGGCGCACTCGACTTCGGCGCGTACGAGTTCGTCGACCTCGACAACGACACGCTGGAAGACGTCGGCGGAGTCGACTTCGTGTTCGACGTATTCGGCGGCGACATCGGCGCACGATCGGCCCGGCTGGTGCGAGCTGGAGGAACCTTCGTGACGGTCACCGGCCCGCCGGAGGCGCGGCCGGCCAACGGCCTGGCGGTCGACTTCGTTGTTGTCTCCGACCGCGCCCAACTGGGCGAGATCGCTCGGCGAGTGCAGGACGGACGTTTGCGGACGCATATCGGCCAGGTCGCGAGCCTCGACGATGCTGTCGCTGCCTTCAACCCGACCCAGAAGATCAACGGAAAGACGATCATCCGCGTCCGGTGAAGCAGCGCTCACGCATCTGCACGTGCCTGCGGCCCGAATCGCCAACGGTGCGCACACTGCACGCGCGCGGTGCGCAACTCCCGCGCCGGGTGGCAAGCGACGACGAGAGCGCCCCCTCGATGCCAGAGTCGCCAGGTCCCACGGGTCAAGCACCTGAGAATGGACAGCGGACAGATCAGCCCTCTGTCCATAATTTCGGCTGGTACAGCGCGGGCGTCCGTCCGGTGGGAGGCAGGGCGAGAAGCGGACGGGCGAGCATCGGCTCGATCGGAGGCGTCAGCACGCCAGCCTCCTCCCCGGGGCGCGGTCAGGACCCGGCGGCGTTGCCGCTGTCCCACTCGTGCGGCGGATCTCCCCGCCACTCCACCCACCGCGGATCATCCAACAGACCGGACAGGTCCGCGTCCGGCAGGCCGACCCGTTCGAGGAACACGTCCAGGTCATGGTCCGAGTGCGCGAGTCCGACGATCTCCCCGCGCACCACGACCCGCCGGCCACCCGTCCCGGACAGCCGGTGCACCACAATCGGAACGCCCGCCATACCCCCAGCCTGCACCTTCCGGGCCCAGACCTCGCGCGGGGGCCCCGCAGGCGGCAGGTCGAGGGGGAGCGGGAGACGGCCTCTTGCCGCTCGAGCGAGCTGCTGTCTGAAGCCATCTAGGTTCGACGCGGGAACCGCCTTTCGAACTGCTCGAAAGACGCTGCTCCTCGTCATCAACAGAGCCAGCCGTCGCTCCCACGCTCACGCGACCGGGTACGCGGCGGCCGGCGGTGAATGGCGCTGGACACCTGGTCACCCGTCACTGAAAAAAGGGACTCCATGAACCTTTTTCAACCTGGCTGAGGGCGGATGGTTGAGGTGTGCGGCGGTGTCGGCACGTGAGAAAGCTCCTGGTAGACGGGTTCACGACCAAGATCGCCTGTCCGACCAGGAGCTCCATGGTCGACCTGGGGCGCACGTTGTACCTGCCGACGGGGCTGCCCCGCCCGCCGTGGCGGATCTCCAGCCACACCGACCCGCGCTCGGGGATGTAGGCCGCGCCGAGCACGTGGTCGTGCCCGGCCTGGCGCCGGACGTGGAGCTCCACCAGGGCCCCGGGGCCCGTTGAAGTCCGTCTATGCGAGGGTGTGTGCGACGGCCGCGGCGCGGGCGGGGGTGCCCGCGTAGACGAAGCCGTCCGGTTTGTGGGCGACCATCTCGGTGACCACCTGGGTGAGGTTTTCAGCCGACGCCGGTCCGACTCGCGGCTCACCGGCGATCTTGAGGGTCAGGTGGCAACCCGCAGCCCAAGAGCTCCACATCGGCTCCTCCCCTGTACTGCAGCACGGCTGAGGAAGGCAGTCTCCTCGCGGACGCACGTCCGAACCTCGGCGACGAGCAAGCCGACCGCGCAGCGCATCGACGCCTTCACCACGACCCGGTTGTGCCGCGACAGACCGCTGACGCGGCGAGTCGGACGAGCCGCACACCCGCGGCCCGGAGGACAGTTAGGGCATGATGCACGTACTGAGCAGCAGGATCCTGCTCCGGCCCACCGATCCCGAACGCTCGCGATCCTTCTACCGTGAGAAGCTCGGCCTGGAAGTCTTCCGTGAGTTCGGCACCGGACCCGAGCGCGGCACCGTCTACTTCCTCGGGGGAGGCTTCCTCGAGGTCTCGGGCCGCTCCGACAGCCCGCCGTCCGCCGGCCTCGAGCTCTGGCTGCAGGTAGGGGACGCCCAGGCGGCGTACGAGCAACTCGCCCGCCTGGGTGTCCCGATCCAGCGGCCGCCCGCAAAAGAACCCTGGGGGCTGATCGAGATGTGGACCGCCGATCCGGACGGGGTGAACATCTGCGTGGTCGAAGTACCGGAAGACCACCCGATGCGCTACCGGCCGGGCATCTGACCTTAACCGTCGGCCGGTGCGCCACACCACCCACCACGGGCGCCACGACATGCATGAGCAGCTCGTCGATCCCTCATGGACGATCGAGGTGATGACTTCGGTAAGAAGGTGACGTCGGAGCGTCGGCCGCCGCAGGGCTGGCTCCGCCAATGGCGCCGTTGAGGGGTCGGGCCGGGTCGGCGCAATTCGCCCATGGTTTGAGCTTGTTCCGCTTTGACGGACACCTTTGGTGTGGTGGTCAGGCTCAGGGCTTGATCAAGTTCCGGAGTCGTGTCGGTGGGTCAGGCAGTGACAGGTTGGGGTGCATAGCAGAGCAGGCACGGGGTCCGTGATCATTGGGGTGTCGAAGCTCAACGATCATGAGGTGGCCCGTGCCTGCCGCTGTATCTTCCCCTATTCCCGCGGTGCTGGTGAAGCTGGGCCCGCTGGACGCGGACCGGGTCGCTGACCTGCGCCCTTACCTGGACCTGGTGCCCGATCCTCGTGGGCGGCGGGGCCGCTGGTACTCGCTGACCGCTATTCTGCTGGTGTGCGCGTGCGCGGCCGTCTCGGGAGCGAGAAGCGTTGACGAGATCGCCGAGTGGGCGCAACGCGCCTCGGACGCACTGCTGGCGGCGGTTGGTGTCCGCCGTCATCCGTTGCGGTGGCGGCGGGCTCCCTCGCGGACCACGATCGGGCGGGTACTGGGGACTGTTGACGGTGACGCCCTGGACCGGGCATGGGCGCTTACCTCGCCGGCCGCCATGCCGTTGCCGCGGGGACCGCGTCCGGGCGGCGCGTGATCGCCGTCGACGCCAAGGCACTGAAGGGCTCCGTCCGTCTCACCGCCACCCGCAGGCACCTGCTCTCCGCGGTCACCCACCACCGCGCGGTGACCCTTGCCCAGGCGGAGGTCGGCACGAAGACGAACGAGACCGCGTACTTCCGGCCCCTGCTCGAGCCGCTGGACCTGGCCGGAGCCCTCGTCACCTTCGACGCCCTGCACTCGGTCCGGGCGAACGTCACTTGGCTGGTCGAGACCAAGAAGGCCCACTACGTCGCGGTGATCAAGGCAAAACAGCCGACCGCACACCGGCAGCTCGCCGCCCTGCCCTGGCGGGACATCGCCGTCCAGCACACCTCCTCCTCCACCGGCCACGGTCGCCGCGAATCCCGCTCGATCAAGACCTGCGGCATCGCGGACGAGCTCGCCGGGATCGCCTTCCCCCATGGCCGCCTGGCCATCCGGGTCCACCGCCGCCGCAAGCAGACCGGCCGCCGCGAGAGTCGCGAGACGGTCTACGCCGTCACCAGCCTCGACGCCCACGAGGCCCGCCCGGTCGAACTCGCCGCCGCGGGCCGCGGCCACTGGACAATCGAAGCCCTGCACCACGTCAGAGACGTGACCTTCGCCGAGGACGCATCCACCGTCCACAACGGCACCGCACCCCGCGCCATGGCCACCCTCCGCAACCTCGCCATCGGCCTGCTCAAGACCCTCGGAGCCGACAACATCGCCAAGACCACCCGCGCGATCCGTGACCAACCCGAACGAGCACTCCCATTCCTGGGCATCACCAACAAGACGGGAACCGAGGGAACTTGATCAAGCCCTGGGGGGTGGCCCGGTGAGTCACATCCGGGAATCGCACTGACCGTTTTCAGAGTGCCACTCGTGGACGTCCAGCAGCAGGCCGTCCAGCGGCCCGCCGACCAGCTCGGCATAGTTCCGATGTGGGACCGGGCCGGGGTGGGGGTCGTCGTACTCCGAGCCGTAAATGCGGCCGTTCAGCAGCTGCTCATCGCGGTTCCACGCGGGCCTGCCCAGGGCCGCCCGAGCGCCACAACTGTGTGCACTGCCTGGCACTGAGGGCCCTTTGCGTCCTGAGGGCGTCAGTCAGCGATGCCGAGTGGCGCTTCCTGAAGGCCACCGCTGCCGTCGCCGAGGCGTCGCCGCGGAGTCGGTGACGTTGCCGTGTGAGGCGCTAGTGTCCTGAGTCGTTAATTCGTGTGCAGTATGCGGCGAGGGTGTCGAGGATGTCGTCGGCGGTCTTCGTCCAGACGAACGGCTTGGGGTTCTTGTTCCACTCGTTGATCCAGTGGCGGATGTCGCGTTCGAGTTCGATGACGCTGCGGTGGGCAGAGCGGCGGAGTTTGCGGCAGGTCAGCTCGGCGAACCAGCGCTCGACGAGGTTGAGCCATGACGCGGAGGTGGGGGTGAAGTGCAGGTGGAAGCGGGGGTGTCGGAGCAGCCACTTCTTGACCGGTTCGGTCTTGTGGGTGGCGTAGTTGTCCAGGACCAGGTGGAGTTCGAGGTGCTGGGGGACGGCGGCGTCGATGACCTTCAGGAAGCGGAGGAACTCTTGGTGGCGGTGGCGGCGGTAGTGCTGGGCTATGACCGAGCCGGAGGCGATGTCCAGGGCGGCGAACAGGCTGGTCGTGCCGTGCCGGACGTAGTCGTGGGTCATCTTCGCCGGTGTGGCCGGCGCCATCGGCAGCACGGGCTGGGTGCGGTCCAGGGCTTGTATCTGCGACTTTTCGTCCACCGCCAGGACCAGGGCATTTTCCGGCGGGGCGAGGTAGATGCCGACCACGTCGCGGACCTTGGTCACGAACTGTGGGTCGGTCGACAGCTTCCACGTCTCCACGATGTGCGGCTTGAGGCCGAACGCCCGCCAGATCCGCGAGACAGCCGACTGCGACATCCCCGCCGCCTGGGCCATCGAACGCGTCGACCAGTGGGAGTCGCCCGTCGGTGGCGCCTGGTCGAGTGTCCTGGCGACCAGGGCCTCGACCTGCTCGTCCGTAATCTTCCGCGGCGGCCCCGACCGCGGCCGGTCTGCCAGGCCCTCCAGCCGGTCCGCGGCGAACCGGGACCGCCACTTGCGCACCGTCTCCCTCGACACACCGAGGTCATCCGCGACCCGCGCGTTCGACACACCATCCGCACACGCCAGCACGATCCTCGACCGCAGCACCAGCGCCTGAGGGGCGGTCTGCTTACGCAACTAGCCCCGCAGAACCCGACGTTCGTGATCGGACACTTCCAGCGGCAACGGCTTCGGACCAGGCACCGCCCCACCCTACAACCGCAACCGAACTAACGACTCAGGACACTAGGACTCCCCGGGCGGGTCACGACCCACGGAAAAGGCAGCTACGTCCAGACCCGCACCGAGCCCAGCTGACCCGCCGTACCGGGGCCCCGAGCCACTGCGCCTGGACATGAAACCGCCCGGCAAGCCGAGGGACTCGGGCCGAGAAGAGGGTGGTCGCGGAGGGCGGTCGCCTCGCGGCGAAAGGCTCCGTGGGACTTCAGCCGAACGATCTTCCCCACGGGCAATATGTGGAGCCCGGGGACACTGTCCCCTCCACGGCCACGCTCGCTCCAACACCCGCACTGGCCCAGGTGTTCCCCAGCGGCGTGGTCTGCGGCGTCCCGCGTCAGCGGCAGCCCCACACGACCTTCACGACGGCGTCGGGCCGCGCAGTTCGCGAGCGGCCGCCTCGCAGGCACGCGCGAGTGGCTCCCGGGCCATCTCCGGCAGGCCGCCCCGCGCTATGACCTGGCGCAGGTGAGCGAGGGCCTGGACCCACTCCACCGCGTCCTCCGGCAGCGTGTAGGGCTCGCCACTCAACCGGGCCGCCGGCACCTGCCGGACCCCGCCCGGCTCTGTGCGCACCACCGTCTCGGTGCGCTCGACGATCTGCGTCACCGGGTCCGGCGAGCGGCCACCCTCGGCAGGCGACAGGCCCGCGCGGGCCTGCGCGGTACGCAGCTCGTACGCGCGCGTGCGGTGAGCGGCGCTGCAGTACTTCGGGCGGCGCCCGGTCCCCGCGTATGGGACGGACTGACCGCACCAGGCGCATGTACGCTCCACCAGCCGCTCGCGCATAGTGCGCCGCTCCTGCGGCTCATCGCCGCCACTCAGCTGCCCGACACCCACTGGTTTCGTCACAGACGAAACGATAGGGCAAACGAAGTACGGGCAGGTGGAGGGCGAGTTACGGGGCGTTGCCTTCCCAATCCCACTTGGCCGGATTTTCAGGTGCAGGGTGTGGGGCTCGCCGCTCAACCGCTCCCGCTTCACGCCGTAACGGCGCTGGAGGTCGGCGACACACTGGAAGCGGTTCACCAGCGCGTCTCCCCGGCGAAATACTTCGCCGCCTTCCGCAGGATCTCGCGTTCCTCCTCGAGCTCGCGAACCTTCTTCCGAAGAGCCGCGTTCTCCGCCTCCAGCAGGGTCGGCGGCTGGGCCGCTTCCTGCGTCCGACGTCCCCTTGGACGGTTTACTCCCGCAGCTCGCCCCCAGTTCCGTAGGGTCTCCGCATTGATCCCCAGATCGGCGGCGACCGACCTGATCGTCGCATCGGGCCGCGACTCGTACAGCGCGACCCCGTCCGCCTTGAACTGTGGCGGGTAGTTCTTCATGACCACGAGATAAAACCGGTCGCGGTCGAGAGCCTGTCCGAGGCGCTGGGTGACTCGCTGGTCACCGAAGAAGTCATCTCGCTGCGCCCGACGGGCCGCGGCACGGTGGAGGTACTCAGTACCGCCGGCCGCGAAGAGTACGCGACGGCCGTGATGTGCGCGAGCCTGGGCATCGCGCGGCTGGCGCGCAACGTGGGGCTTTCGCTGCCCGTGCAGCCGGCGGCCCACATCCGCGCCATACCTTCCGGGTCAAGGGATCGCCCCCGAAACGGGTCGCCTGCCTGCAGGACAGTAGCGGCGACTTCGGAGAGGTGGGTGTCTACCCGGCTCCCTACCCGGGCAACAGCCGCTATGCGGTGGGCCTGAGCCAAACGGTCGAGGTGCGGGAGGATGGCAGGTTCGCGGACCCCGGAGAACTGGCGGCACTCGGCGACCGAGCCCGCGCGTACGTCTCCCACGCGTTGCCGGGTCTCGTCCCCGAGCCCGTCGAGTACCTCAACTGCTGGATGACAAGCCTGCCGTGGAGCGAGGACAGCATGGCGGTCTGGGAAGCCGACAGGATCTTCTTCGCCGCCGGGCACAACCTCTTCAAACAGGCACCTCGGCTCGGGCGGGCGTTGGCCGGCGCGCCATGGACGAAGGGGTCGAAGAGGATCTGCGCCCCGCAGCGGCGCTGGGCCAGCCTCGCTGAATGCCCTCTCGTCGGCGCCGCCCGCCCCGACGAGAGGGCCGGTACGCCCCCGCCTTTCCGGAGTGCAGGCGGGATGCCCGCTGTCCGGCGATGCCCCAGGCGCCCCGTCCTGCGGGCGCCTGGGGCGCGTCACGGCCGGGTCAGGCGCCGGCGGAGACCGGGCTGCCGGTCCGGGCGAACTGCTCGATGATGGCGGCGCAGAAAGCGGGCAGGTCCGCGGGCGAACGGCTCGAGGTGAGTTGGCGGTCGATGACGACCTCTTCGTCGACGACTTCGGCTCCGGCGTTTCGCAGATCCGTGCGGATGCTGGGCCACGAGGTGAGACGGCGTCCGCGTACGACATCGGCCTCCGCCAGGGTCCACGGGCCGTGGCAGATCGTGGCTACCGGCTTCCCCGCGTTCATGAAGGCTTGGACGAAGCCGATGGCGTCCTTGTTCGTACGCAGCTGGTCGGGGTTCATGGTGCCACCGGGCAGCAGCAGGGCGTCGTAGTCGTCGGCGGAGGCGTCCGAGACGAGTTGGTCGACGGGGAAGGTCCCCGCGGGGTCCAGGTCGCCCTGGCGGGCCTGTATCTCTCCGGGGTGGATGGAGAGGACTTCTGTCGTCGCACCGGCGCCGTAGAGTGCGCCACGCGGCTGTTCGAGTTCGACGCGCTCAACGCCGTCTGTCGCCAGGATCGCAACCTTACGGCCGCGGAGTTCGTCTGCCATGGTTCTCATTCCTTGTGTCGGGAGCTTGTGAGGGCTGCTGTCCGGGGAGTCAAGGACGGACCCTGGACGCGGATCGTGCGTCATGACCGCTGGACGCGCGCGATCGCAGCTGGTTCAGATCGACCGCAGCGCATGCGGCTCATGCCTGTCCGACCTCGGCGGAGCCGGGGCGATCGCCGCCCGTCTCCCCGACCGGTCCAGGAGACGGGCGGCACGGCGGCGGCAGTCGTCACCGCTTGTGGCCGTTTCCGTGTCCGTCCGGGTGCAGGACCACCTTGGTCCAGCCCTCGTCGCGGGCGTCGAAGTGCTGGTAGGCGGTGGATGCCTCGTCCAGGGGCAGTTCGTGGGAGACGAGGAAGCTCGGTTTGGCCTTGCCGCCGGCGATCAGGTCCCGCAGGGCCCGGTTGTACCGCTTCACCGGCGCCTGTCCGGTGCCCATCTGCTGGCCCTTGAACCACATGAGGCCGAAGTCGATCGGAACCTTTCCCCGTGCCTCCAGCTTCCCCTGGGCCTGCTCGCCACCGGGATCCTGGGGCATGAACACACCTACCACGCCGATGTCGCCGGTGAACCTGACCGAGTCGATCAGTCCGTTGAGTGTGAGGCTGGCGTCCTCGTTGCCCTCGGCGTCGTGCGCCTGGTAGCCGACGCACTCACAACCGTTGTCGGCACCCAGACCGAGGGTGGCATCCTTGACGACCTCCGCCGGCTCGTGCTCGGCGGTGTTGATCGGGATGGCGCCCATCTCCTCCGCCTTCTGCAGCCGGTCGGGTTGGTGGTCGGCCACCCACACGCGGCCGGCTCCCTTCAGGAGGGCGGAGTAGGCGGCCATCAGCCCCACGGGGCCGGCCCCGTACACGATGGTCTGGTCGCCCGGCTTGACGTGGGCCATCTCGGTGGCGTGGTACCCGGTGGGGAAGATGTCGGCGAGCATCACGTAGTCGCTCTGCCGCTCGGCGGCGTCCTCACCAAGACGCAGCGCGTTGAAGTCGCCGTAGGGCACGCGCAGCAGTTCCGCCTGGCCGCCCTGGTAGGGCCCCATGTCCGCGAATCCGTAGGCGGCTCCGGCGAGGGCCGGTTCCGGCTGCATGGTCAGGCAGTAGTTCGTCAGCCCCCTCTCGCACTGCTTGCAGAAGCCGCAGGCGATGTTGAACGGCAGAACCACGTACTCGCCGACCTGGACCTTGCTGACGGCCGAGCCGACCTCCACGACCTGGCCCATGTTCTCGTGGCCGAGCGTGCGGCCCGTCTCGAACGAGGTGCGGCCCTCGTACATGTGCAGGTCCGAACCGCAGATGTTGGTTGTGGTGATCTTGACGATGATGTCGCAGGGGTGCTCGATCCTGGCGTCCGGTACGTCCTTCACCGTGACGTCCCGCGGACCTTCGTATACCGCTGCTTTCATGATGACTTCCCTGGTTGTCGTGGCATGACCGCAGCGGCGACGATGAGGAACACTGCGTGTGAGCCTGAGTCCCGTGAGGCGCTACAGCGATGCTCGGGTGCCTGTGCGGGCCCGCACACCAGGATCTTGGCGGCGGGGATCCCGTCGCCGGTTCGCCGGTCGAATTACGGCGCCCCGCGACGTAATGTCCGGGTGTCCCCCGGCCCGGTGGCGAAACAGCCATGCACGGACCGACCCGCCGGAATCCTCGAAGCGGGCGCCACCGACCGACCACGCGTCCGAAACTCAGCCCTCCGCCCCCGACTGGTCACCGCCGGTGTCGCGGAGCATGTCACGACGTTCCTGCTCGCGCTTGGAGTAGGCGACCGCCCGCACCGCCTCGTCGCTCTCCAGCCCTTACCCCAGGACGCCGCACACCGTGGCGACCTAAGCAACGAACCAGGCCAGCGTCCAGTACTGGGCGGCATGCAGCGGGGTCCGTGTCATGGAGGCGAACGTGGCCGTTGAGGATGAAGAGCGCCCACACGAAGTTGATGACCAGTAGCCCCGCGTAACAGACAACCACCCCGATGCCCACCGTCACGACCGTGGACGCGTTGTAGAGAGCCGCCCGCTTCCTCGCCTCCGGCGAGTCCTCCACCGACCGATGCCACAGGCGCGCGTCCACAATCAGCCAGCCGACCATGAGTGCGATGGAACCGACCGTGGCAATCACAAGACGTGGAATGTCGAGGGATGCGGCCAGATTCCAGAGTGTGGAGTTCACGGTGGCGACCGCCCCCGTGGCGAGCGCGGCCGCCAATGCCTTCGAGAGCCCCGGAACCAGGCGCCACGGCCGGTTGGGCCCGGACCATACCGCCGAGCACCCTCGGGTAACCGCGCGGCCCGCCGACGACATACCGGAGATCCGCGGCCCCGTCGTCGCCAACCAAGGCGACCGGTGAAACCTCCCGCCGACAGACGGCGGGCCCGTTCCGCCGCAGCAGCCTGACCACCGGCCAAGCTGACCACGACCCCCTCAGCCGCCCGCCGGGCCCTCCTGGAAACGCTGGCCCCCCAGCGAGGGGAGGGACAGCAGCGCCAGGCCGTGCTCATGGCTCAGCTCCACGACGAGCTTGCGCCCCTGCGCGTGCAACGGCAGGTCGGTGAGCGCTACAACGACGTCCCAATCCTCTCCACGCCCGCGCGCCCGGATCCGGCCCGCCAACGTGGACAGATCCTCGGTCCCCGCGGTGAAGGGCTCTCTCACGACCCTGATGTGGGATCGCCGATGCCGACCGATCCTGTCCACGAGGCGAGCGGGGAGGTCCCGAGCTGCGCACTGCGCGACTTCTGTCGGCGCGTCCGGGTCCGCCAGGAGCGCCACGACCGAACAGTTTGCGACGACTCACCCACGACAGCTCGTCAGCCACCCGGCGTTCAGAAGCGCCCAGAATGTCCCCGACATAACGTCGGCACCCCCGTCGAGACGAAGACCTCTCCCCCGCCTGCAACGGGCGCACCGAGTTCGGCGCGCGAAGAGCGTGACGGAACGTCACAACCTCGACCGCAGGGCCTGCGAGGCCACCCTCACGGGTGTGTTCCCTTGGCCGGGGCCGCGGCCCCGTCTCCCGACCCGGCGGAGCTTCCCCCGGCGCCGGCCGACGCGGTCAAGGGTCCGGGGGAAGGCTGAGGCGGGGTTCCAGCGGGGCCCGGTAGCCCTCACGCATACGTCGCTCGCGAAGGGACGCCGTCGGTGAAGCGAGCCCACCGAGAACGGAGCGTTATCGCCGGCCAGGAGCACGACCTGGCGCTGGGCATCTGGCACAGCAACACCAAAACGCGGCGGGACGAACTCACCCCCGAGCAGCCGCACGCGCTCCGGGAGTTCGGCATCGAATGGGCCTGACCGCACAAGCACCGGCGGGGCCCGGCGCCATCACGCTCCCGGCCCCGCGGAGCCCGCCGTCACCTGGCTGCACCGCCTTTCAGGAGACTCTGTCAAAGGCCGCGGCGGCGGGGACCGACGGGATGCAAGCCCCTGCCACCGCGCCTCGTCGGCTCCGCCCTCGTGTGACGATGGCGAGCCGACATCTCGTCACGGCTTCGGAGGCACCACACCCGCCGCCAAGTCCGGAGTCGCATCACCTTCGACCGCCGTTGCCGCCCCTGGTGCGACAACGGCGCTCCGCCCGCCCTTGATCGGGCCGCCGTCCCGGCCCGGTCGGGGACCGAAGAGCGCGGGTCAGGCGACCGGGTTCTCCAGCAGCGTGACCCGGTTGCCGTCCAGGTCCTCCAGTGCGGCGATCCGGGTGCGCTCGCCACCCCTTTGAACCGGCCCCGCGCTCAAGCCGCGCTCCGCGATCCGCGCCAACGCCTCGTCCAGATCGGGCACTTCCAGGTTGAGAAGCGCCGATCCGGCACGCTCGGGATCCTCGAAGACCTGGAGCCAGCCGCCCGGCGTGAGGTGCCAGTCGGCCAGCGACGCCATCGGCCGGGTGTTCGCCGGGCGTCCCAGCAGCCGTCCGTACCAGACCACCGCGGTCTCGATGTTCCCCACGGGCGCAACCATCAGTACGCGTGCGATGTCCATAAATGCCACCTGCCTCTGAGTTGTGATCGGAGCGCTTCCCGTTGTGCAGACAGCTTGTAGGCACCAGAACTCATCGCCGGACACCCCACACGCACGCCAGGAGTCCCTCGCGGCAGGCGCGGGGGCGTCCGGTCGCGACGGACCGGGTGCGGCCGGATGCCGCCGGCCAGGGGCGTCGGCCGACCCGGTCGGTCGCGGGCTACGACACTTGCCACCTCCCGGCCGGACCGCGCCGAACCGGGGGTTCCCCCCCCCGGACTCCACGTCCGAGGGACGACCCGGGACGCCAGGTCCGGGGGCGACCCGGCAGCCTCTGCCAGCCGTGCCCGCTCACCCAGCAGGCGTCTGCCGGCCCTGCTCCCTGATCGACTGTGCGATCAGGCGCGCACACGCAGTGGCTCGCCAGGCGCAGGGGCGCTCGCGAAACGGACTGCCGAGTAGCCGGGAGGAATCTCACCTCCCGGCTCTCACAGAACCGTGCGTAACAGTCTCCCGTTACACGGCTCTTGTCGTTCTGATCGTCAGGTCATCACAGCTGCGACGGTGCAGCGCCAGTGCGCGAACATGCGGGGGTATCGCTGGGCGATCTCCAGCATTTTCGCGATGGCTTTTCTGCCGAAGCACGATGGTTGTCACCGGCAAAGCCGATTACGCTGGCGAAAGACCGGGTCGAAGCAGCCTGGTTGTCACCTGGAAGGCAGGCCACTTGTCACAGACTCTGCATCAGCGGCTCTCCTGCCACCCGGCCGCGGTGTGATACGCGACGACCTGACCGACATGCTCGGCGAGCAGACGACCGCATGTGGCCCTGCGCGCGACGCGTTGATCACCGGGGGGACCTTCATCGTCTGGGATGGCCTGGTTCCCGCCAATGAGCTCGCAGGCATCTACCGGGGCCGGCTCCGCTCCACCCAAAAGCGCGGACAGCCGACGCTGGCCCTCTCCGCCACCGTCGACCTCCTCTCCCAGGCAGCTGAAAAGCCCATCCGTATCGGGCGCATCGACACTGCGGACGCGTCCTGGACATTCATGCTCTTCCTCAACGCCGCCGCTACCGCAGTACTGGCGTGCACCGGCGTTGCCAGAACCAAGTCCTCGGCAGAGCCAGGCTTCGACGCGGAGTGACACCAAGGCTGCCTTGGTGTCAATCATCGCGCCTCGGCTCAGCTTTCCGTTCGGCCGCAAGCCGTTTGTACTTCTGGCGGATCCAGCGCACCAGATAGGAGTTGATACGCATCAAGAAGGGATTCAGCTCCCACGGTCTGAACCGTCCGTAGTAGTTGATCCAGCCGGCCACGACAGGGTTGGTCCTTCGGGCAAGCTCTCGGAAGGACAGATCGGACCGGGTGTGCAAACGCCAAGACCGCACTTCCCGTCCCATCTTCTTCAGGGCGTCTTTGCTGACAGCGGGGTCGAACGACTGGAATGACTTGCCGTATCGATCCTGGTTCTGTCTGGCTCGGAACGTGTATCCGAGGAAGGTGAACGCCGTATGCTCGAATGCTCTTTGGCGTCGTCCGTCCCTGCAAAATCCGGGTCTTGTCCGGGTGCAGGTGCAGCCCGACCTCAGCCATCCTGTCCACGAGCGCGGCCAGCACCGTCCGGGCCTGGCGCTCGGTGACGCAGTGCAAGACTGCATCGTCCGCATACCGCTCGAACCAGATGTTCGGGAACTCCCGTGCCATCCAGGTGTCGAACGCGTAGTGCAGGAACAGGTTCGCCAACACAGGAGAAACTGGAGCCCCTTGCGGGGTTCCGCGTTCCCGTTGCAGCAGAGTGCCATCGGGCATGGCCAGCGGGGCTTTGAGCCAACGCCGGACATATAGTTTCACCCAGACGGCGTCGGTGTGCGCATCCACCGCCTTGACCAGCAGGTCCCAGGGCACGCTGTCGAAGAACTTGGTGATGTCGAACTCCATCACCCAGTCCCGCTTCCAGCAGCGTTCCCGGCACTTCCCTACCGCGTCCAAAGCGGACCGACCTGGCCGATATCCATAGCTGTCTGGATGGAAAATAGGCTCCACCCTCCGCATCAGATGCCGTGCCACAACGGTCTGAGCCACACGGTCGGAGACGGCGGGAATGCCGAGCATCCTCGTTCCATTTCCGTGCGACTTGGGAATAGCAACCGCACGCACCGGAGGCGGGAAGTAGGAGCCCGATGACATGCGGTTCCAGACCTTGTACAGATTACTCTTCAGGTATTTCTCGAACGCGTCGATACTCTGGCCGTCCACGCCGGGCGCGCCTCTGTTCGCTCTGACTTCCTCCCACGCCTCCTTGACTTCCCACTTAGAAACATCAAACGGCTTGATCTGAGACTTCAACTGGCTCACCGAACTCCTCCCAGACACTGAGGCTTTTTCAACCTGCGGTTGAGCTGGCGTGATGCAGGGTGAGTACGGCCTGGACGAGGCCGGTGATGCGTGTGGTCGAGCAGCGAAGTTTGCGGAGTAGTCGCCAGGACTTGAGGGTGGCCATGGCTTGCTCGACGAGGGCTCGGATCTTGGCCTGAGATCGGTTCACGGCCTGCTGACCGGCGGAGAGAGCCTCCCATCGGCCGCGGAAGGGGACCCGGATCGTGCCGCCGGCGCCTTGGTAGCCCTTGTCCGCCCAGCAGGGGAGGTGGGCCTGGTCAAGAGCATCGATGATGCCGTGTTCCCGGGCTGCGCGAACGTCGTGGACGGCCCCAGGCAGTGCCGGCGAGGCCCACAGCAGCCGGCCGAACGGGTCGGCGATGACCTGCACGTTCATGCCGTGTCCCTTGTGCTTGCCGGAGTAGTAGGGCCGGTCGGCAGCGATCCGGTCGATGGGCAGGAGAGTCCCGTCGAGCAGGACGTAAGCCTTCGTCGATGCGGCTTGGACAGCCTCGTCGAGGGTCGGTGCGAGGGCGGCCAGGAGGTCGACGGCCTCGCTGATGTAGCGGTAGACCGTGCTCGTCCCAATCTCGAAACCCGCTGCGAGCTGGGCGTACGTAGTCCCGTTGCGCAGATGCGCCAACACCAGCAGAGCTTGACGGCTGACCGATAGCCGGCGCCAGCGGCTTCCGATCCGGCGACGGTGTTCGCGCAGACGAGTGGCGAGGTACGTCAAGGACCGACTGGACACGTCCAGCCCGCACCGGTAGACAAGCACGTGAAGCCTCTGGTGGGTATCGGGTGATCTTGGTCGTGAACCCGTCTACCAGAGGCTTCACTCATGTGTCGAACCAACTGAGCCGCTACCGGGCGCAAGTTGGCAAAGGCTCACTGTCTGGTTGATGCGATCAACTCAGTCACGAACAACCCGGCCCCTTCGCTCCACCTCCGTTAAGAGGCTTCATCACTACTACGGACCGGTCCGCCAGCAGGCCCCGCGTCGGTACTCTGCCCCTCACAGTTTCTGCTGCTCGGGGTACTTCCTCTCGCCCACTACCCACCGGGCAGTATCGGGACCTGCCTTCTCCTGTTCCGTACGAAAGCAGCAGACCGGACTCGCGTCACCTACATGCCGGACACCACCTGGCCAATAAACGGGAACCCGCCAGGCTCATCCCGGGATAGTGGTCACACCCCGGTTTCGATGCCGTCTTTATCTTTTTCGACACGTCAGCAGCGATTCACTTGCGTTCGCCTTTCCGATCCCCACCTGACGCCTCTTACGACGCCTTCTCCTCATCGCTCACCACGACGGTCTTCAGCCAACGCAGCATGAGGCGGTTTAGAGCCTCCCCCCGCAGGGCGACTCTGAAGGGCCATACCTTCATCTTTCGCACAGCACCATTTCCAGAAGCGGTCCTACAACCAACTCCCTTTCATGTTCAGGACACAAGACCACCAAGGTCCACCCCACCACCCTTCTCACCCAACCACCAACACCCCAGCCCACACCCCTCCCCCGCACCAACTACCCACCCGCTTAATGTCAGCGGTGCACTGTCCGCAGCGAGGTCAGGGGCTCTACGTCATTGCCGGACGTAGCGCTGAACCACTGGGTACCAGCACCGCTCGGAAGCGCAGGTGGCCGGCAAGCATCTTCTCGTACGCCTGGCTGGCCTGTTCGAGGCGGAACTTTTAGAACATGGGGCGGATATCTTCCGCCACCGCGAAACCGAATGCCTGCTCCCGGTCCAGGGGCGTCCCGGAGATCAGACCGGTGATGCTGCGTGTGTTCGTGATGAGCTGCAGGGCGTTGAGAGACAGGTTCTCCTGGGGGATGCCGATCATGACCATCTCCCCTCGGCGCTTGAGGCCCTCGATCGCGCCGGAGACGGCTGCGGCCTCCGTGGTCGTGGAGACGATGAGCTGCGCTCCGCCGAGTCGGCGTAGTTCCTCGTCGAGGTCCTGGGCCGAGCCGTCGACGAAGTGGTCGGCGCCAAGCCGTCGGTCCAGATCCTCCTTGTCCCGCCCGCGGGAGACCGCCACCGTGACGAAACCCATTCGTGCGGCCATCTGGATCGACATGTGCCCGACACCACCGATGCCCAGGACGGCCACCACCTCGCCCGGCCTGGGACCGCTCTTCTGCAGGGCGTTGAAGGCGCTGACTCCCGTGCAGGCGAGCACGGACGTGTCGCGGTCGTCGATCTCGTCGGGGACGCGTGACACGCCGTTGGCCGGGACGACGACCGACTCAGCGCATCCACCGGGATAGGCGACGCCCGGGATGCGGCCCTCAGGGCAATTGTCGCTGTCCCCGGACCGGCACGCTTCACAGCGCCCGCAGGACCCCGTGAAAGGGTCGGCCGCGACGCGCTGCCCGACCTCCAGCCGGAGCATCGGAGTGACAGAGCCCGCACGCACCCACCGCGATCCGCACCTGGCCCGGAGCGGGCCCCGAGGCACTGGTCGTGGTGACGGTCAACTCCCCTTCGGGCCCGGCAACCCGCACGGCTCGCCTCTGGTCACTCACAGTGAGGCCTTCCGATCCTGGATGTTCCGCGCCCCGGTCGGTCCCCCGTCGGCTCGTTGGCGAACAGTATGAGCCTAAACCGTGCGTAATGTGATTATTCGTGCCTTATATTTACCGCTCGCTTCCTGTATCCACGGGCGTGTCCGACCCCCTCTATGGGTCACGCTGATATCCTCCGGTTCATACCTGATCATCATGTTTTGTGCGGCTCTGGCCCGGGCCTCGCCGGACCGTGAGAAAGCCTGCGGCATGCCTCGTGCCGTATCGGTGCATACAGAGCGCAGTGGGATGGAGCACGATGAAGAGGCAGCTGGACCTGCCCGACGCCCGCATCGTCTTCACCGTCACGGGGAACGGCGAGACGGTGCTGCTCCTGCACGGCGGCTTCTCGCCGGACTGGTTCACGCCTGTCGCCTCCCGCATGCCGGGATACCAGGTCGTCACGATGCAGCGGACCGGCTACGGGGAAAGCGAGGATCTGACTGGCGGCGCGAGCGTCGTCGCCTATGCCGACCACGCGGCCGCGGTGGTGCGCGCCGTCGGCACCGAAAGGGCTCACGTGGTCGGGCACTCGGCCGGTGGCGGTGTGGCCCTGCAGTTGACCAATGCCCATCCCGAGCTGGTGGGCACGCTGGCCCTGCTCGAGACCGCCTTCCCGTACGCCCCTGACGAACCGGCGATGCCCGGCATGCCCCGCGCGATCGCCGCAGCGAAGGAAGGGAACTACGAGCGGGCCTTCGACGAATTCATGAGCAGCCTGTCTGGGCCGGGCTACCGCGATGTCTTCACCCGCGAGCTGGGCGAGGCTGGTCTGCACCGAGCTGTCGACAACACCCCGTACTTCTTCGCGGCCGAGGGCCCGGCGTTCGCGGCGTGGTCCTTCGGGCCAGACGAAATGCGCGCGATCGGCGTTCCCGTGCTACTTGCCGTCGGGGCGGTGGGCGAGCAGCGCAACACCCCGCACCGCGCCCGGGCCGCGCACCTTGCGCGGTACATCCCTGACACCGAGAGCGCGGTCCTGCCCGGCGTCAGCCACAGCCTCCCGTTGGAGGACCCCGACCTGGTCGCCCGGACCATCACCGACTTCGTCTCCCGCCACCCGCTGTCCTGAACTGCGCCCCCCTTTGCGGCAGTGTGGATGCCAGGGAAGGGGCCGAGCCGGTGGCGGCGTAGGATTCCAGGCCACCCAGAATCAGGAATCAGAAACACGCACTGAGCTTGTTCTTATCTACCGTCCGCGTCATAGGGCGGGGATTGACGGTTCCAGACGGCGTCTGACCGGCTGACAACCTTCTGAAGTTCGCGGACACTTCGGGGTAACAGGGCCTGCATCACGGTGCCGAAGAGGGCTCGGGATTCGAGGGGGTTGCCGCAGCAGTACCAATGCACGTTGCCCCACTCGTAGTCGTGCCACAGATCCCGCTCGGGCTGATGGACGTAGTTCATCCACAGGCCCACAGCTGTGCTGACATCGCCTGGCTGCAGATAGTTGCGGGTGCGCTCGAGACGGCTGATATCGGACAGTGCACGCGAAGACAGGCCGTCGATGACTGGCTTTGCACCCGTTGTCAGGTGGCTGCCGGGGGCGCCGGCACGGATCTGTCCTGGCCGTCTACGCGGCATGGACCTTTCGGTTGGTCGTCACGCCGTACATGGTGCCACGATCTCGAATGGCGTCTCGAACGGATTTGCTCGCATGGGGATTCGCCGGACGTGGTGGCTGCCTTCGTCTGATCATGTGCTCCGACCAAGGTCCACCTGACCACGACGAAGGCCGTGAGGGTGAGTCTGCTGCCTGATGCTGTCCGAAAGGAGGCGTTCGCGGAAGCGTCACGCTCGTGCACGGGCGCCGAGTCGGGGCGGATCGACGCGTCGGGGTCGACGTTGGCCGCGGCCGAACGGCTTCGCCTGAAGCACGTCCGGGCCAACTGCCCCGAAATCGACGCCCTCACCAGGCACGTCCGGTCTTTCGCGACCATGCTCACCGAGCGCCGGGGCGAACTCCTGCCCGACTGGCTCGCCGCCGTAAGACAAGACGACCTCCCCAGCCTCCACACCCTCGCAGCAGGCATCGACCGCGATCGTGACACCGCCACTGCCGGTCTCACCCTCCCCTGGAACTCAGGCGTCGTCGAAGGCCACGTCAACCGCATCAAGGTGCTCAAGCGCCAGTCGTTCGGCCGCGTCGGCTTCGAACTCCTCCGCAAGCGAGTCCTGCTGGCATGACCGAGGTGCGTCGCGTCACAAACGACGAGCCCGAGTCCTGAACTCGAACAAAACAAACCAAAGGGATCAGGTGGCGGAGCATTCGTCGATGACGGCGCAGGCGAGGCGGATGCCGCCCATGTAGGTGGAGACACCGTCGTCGCCGTGCATGTGGGGCGCATCCTGGAACCACTGCCGCCACAGCCCGCCTTCCTGGAGGAGGCGGCCGGCCCGGTCACCGTGCAGGGCGGAGTCGGTGTAGGCCAGGGCGCCCACGGCCGTCGGCTGGTCGTAGGCGAGGTCGGGCCGACGCAGGTAGCGATCCAGGTACGTACTCGACGACGAAGTGATCACCCTCGGCGTGCGTCAGCACCTCGGCACGGCGCGCACCAACCTCTGCTGAAGCTGCGCGAACCCCTCCTCGATCTTCCGCTCGGTGCTGCCTACCGAACCACCCCACCCACGATGCGACGACACATCGACCAGACGCTGCCCACCCACAGCCACCGCCGGCCGTCACACCGATCGGCCATACCCACAGCTGTCCGCGGTCGACTGGAACACGGCCGATCGCCCCTGCAGCAGCGGTCCCTGGTCTACCGTCACCGAACGAGGCGCTGGGGGCTACCGTTGGGTCTTCGCGACCCAGCGTCGAGCATGAGGCCGCCGAAGGCCGTCCGAGCAGTTCAGCGCCTCGGCCGAACCACCGCGACAGGTCACGGCGCTCGACCGCACCACAAGCGCGGGCAGCGGGCAGCGGCGCCCATGGGAGACGGTCGCAGGGGGCGACTTCGACGGACGATCCGAGGGTCCGGGATGCCTGCGGCGACACGCGGCTGAACGCGCGTCCCGTCCGAAACGTCCGGGTGGTGGCCCCCGTCACGGGCGGCCACCACCCCTTCAACAGTCGGCGTCAAGTTGCGGCACGACTCGCCCTGTGGGGCGTCCTACGCTCCGATCGGGGCGAGGCCGCCCCGGAACTCGTTGGTCGCCTCATAGGCGCGCCCCACGCGCAGCACCTTCGCCTCGTCCAGCGGGCGCCCGATGAGCTGCATGCCGACGGGCATGCCGGCGCCGTCGTATCCGGCGGGCAGGCTCAGGGCGGGCACTCCGGTGATGTTGGCGGGCGCGCACAGGCGCAGACATGCGTCGGAGACGGACTCCACGGTGCCATCCGGCCATTCCATGCTCTGCTGCCCGGACGGGACGGCTGCCATGGGCACGGTGGGAGCGGCGATCACGTCGACCCGGCGGAACAGGTCCGACCACGCCTCGCGCATCATCGTCCGCGCACGCTGGGCCCGCAGGTAGTCCACCGCGGGAACGAGCGCGCCGGCCTCCAGCACGAGGCGGAGCTCGGGGCTGTAGAGGTCCGGCGTCGCGCGCAGCATTTCCTCGTGGTACGCGCTCGCCTCGGGAACCAACAGCCCGGTCCCGACGGCCAGCATGTGACGCGCCATCGGGATCTCGACCTCGACCAGCTCCGCGCCCAGCTGGGCGAGTTGCTCCACGGCCGCGCGGACGATGGTCTCCACCTCGGCGGTGACGTGGTCGAAGTAGTAGGTGCGCGGCACCCCGACCCTGACGCCCGCCAGGTCCTGCGGGGCCTCCTCGTCACCGGCCGCGGCGAGCGCCGGGACGGTGACACGGCTCGCCGGGTCCCCCGGGTCGTGTCCCGCGACAGCGGCCAGTACGAGGGCCGCGTCCCGCACCGTGCGGGTGATCGGGCCGACGTGGTCGAGCGACCAGGAAAGTGAGGTCACTCCGGTCAGGGGGATCAGACCGTACGTGGGCTTGAGCCCCACCACGCCGTTGAGGGCGGACGGAACACGGACCGACCCGGCCGTGTCCGTGCCCAGCGCGAAGGTGGCCGCTCCCGCGGCGACGGCCACAGCCGATCCCCCGCTGGATCCGCCGGCGATCCGGTCCTGGTCCCAGGCGTTGTGCGTCTGCGGCGTGATCAGACCGGAGGCGAACTCGTGGGTGTGGGTCTTGCCGAGGAACACTGCCCCGGCCTCGTCCAGCCGGGCCGCCACGGCGCTGTCCTGTTTCGCGACGTGTCCCGACCGTACTTGGGAACTCGCCGACGTCGGCAGGCCCTCGACGTCGATCATGTCCTTGAGCGTCATGGGGATGCCGTGCAGCGGGCCGCGCCGGCGGCCGGCGGCGATCTCACGCTCGGCCCGGGCGGCCGACCTCAGTGCCGTCTCCCCCGCGACGGCGACGTAGGCGCACAACCGGTCGTCGACCGCGGTGAGCCGTTCGAGCACCGACTCGGTCAACTCGACCGGGGAGAGCTCCCGTCGGGCTATCGCGCCGGACGCGTCCGCGAGGGTCAGCTCAAACGGCTGCATCAGTGCTCTCCTCTCCGGCCGTGTACGAGGCGGCGGGCCGGGTCTCCCCGAAGTCGAGGCCACGCAGCCCGTCGAGCGCGGAGCTGAACACAGAGGCCACCGCCGCCACGTGCAGGCGGAGGTCCTGCGCCGGCGGCCGCCCCGCGGTCGCACCGGTACTGTCGGCTTCCGCGGGGACGGGTCCGGCTGTCGTCATCGATGGCCCTCTCACTCGTTGGGCGTCGTGTTTTGGAGGACGCCTACCGCGGTACGAGGGGCCGGCCACGAGCTCCGGCCCGGCAAAATCCCGCCGCCGAACCGCGGTTGACCCGCGGGTGCGGGTGTGACGTGCGGGTGGTGTGCCCCGTGTCGCGCACCCGGGCCAGGTTACATCGCCGGCGGGTCGGCGCCGGGTGCGAGGGAGTTCGGCTTTCCGCTCGCGCACGGGCCGGCGCGTCCCGGCCCCCGGCCTCGGCGCCGGCCCTGGCGGCCTCGGACCGGAGGGCTTCCGGCGGTGCGTCCTCCGGTCTCCGCCGCATGGTTTTCTTGTACGGCCGCTTTGCTCGGGGGACGGCTTTCGGCTCCCTGTGCCGAGACCTCGAAGGAGGGCCGTTCTTCTCCGCAACTCCCCCAGCCCGCCTCCGGAGAAGGTCAGTTGGTCTGCACGTCCTACGAGGACGGCGAGGCCCGGTGGGGAGCTGCCTCGAGGAGATCGGAGGCCGCCGGGACGGCGACGTGCTCGTCCTAGAAGACGGCGGCGTCCGACTCCGTATGGTCGAGGATCCCGAAGGGGACGGCCTGCGCGGCGGGAACACACCTGGGCTCCTGCCCGACGGCCGCCCCGTCCCACCGGTCCTCGTGCCGGCGGACGTCTCCGTGGCAGCAGCGGGGACGGCCCGTTGACTGGTGGACCGGACCTCGATACCCGGCCGCGGGATCCGGGTCCCGAGAGCCCGTCTCGGCAAGGTCCTGGCCGATCTGCTGGACGGTGAGTGCGCTCGGGGATCTGGTACAGGACATGGCGCCTACGGTCTGTACCAGGGGGGCGGCGCCCGGGCTGCTTTCCCCATCCTGCCGTAGGCACGGCGTTTGTCCTTCCCTGCCATGCCCACCACCGACGTGGTTCTGCTGGTCCGCACCTCCTTCGGGGACGAGCAGGTTTACCGCCCGTTGCAGGCGCTGGCGGTCGACGACCGGCGTTTCGAAGACCTGCTCAATCAGGGACCGGCCATATCAGTGACGGCTCCTCCGACGCCCGCGACGGGGCCGGCAGCTGCTGCGCTGGTTCGAGGTGGGCTTGTCGTACTCGAACGGCGAACGCCGAGACAACCATCAACGGCTGACGGCTGACGGGGCCGCAACGGTCGGCGGTAGTCGGCGCCGCGGCACCCCGATGTTGCTGTGCGTGGCGTCGCACTTGGCGTAGGTGCCGTGACCTTGATGGCCGCAGTTCGGAGATGCCGCTGGAGACGTCGGAGTCGCTGGACTTCATGGTGGCGGCTGCACTCCGGCGCCCCGATGAGCTGATCCGCAGCCAGGTCCGGTGCGGTGAGTCTGACCACGCACTCGGTCAGCGGGTGGGCGTCCTTCGGTCGGCGGTCCGGCCCAGAGGGCCAGGTGATCGTTCCACGGATCCGGGGGCGGAGCGTCCAGGTCGAAGTTGGCGGCCTTCAGCAGGCAACCGCCCGGCGGCGTGAGCGTTGTCGTCGAGGACCTCGGCGGCCGTGACGGTGTGGCTGCTTCGACGGGGCTGTGTTCGTGGCGCTCGCTCGGGAGCGTCTCGGACCTGGTCGGACCGGCACTAGACGGTGCCGTCCCACCCGTAGCCGCCTTGCCGGAACAGGAGCCGGGCCCCCACCAGTTGCTGTGCCGGCAGGAGGCGTCGTCCTCTCGGCCAGGAGGACAGTCCGGCCGTGGTGGGGGTGCTATCGACGATCCAGACGAGGTCGCTGCGGATCGGGTCGGTCGTGAAAGCCAGCCAGGCGCCGCTCGTGGTGCGGTCCTTGTCCCAGCGGGACCAGGTACTGGCCCCCCTCATGGCGTCCGATCGCTTCGACAGCGGCGAGGTCCCCGATCTGGACGCGCTCCGGGCCAGCGGAGCCCTCAGAATCCAGCCCACGACATCCTCCGGCCCCCGGCGAGCCTTGGCGCCGGTGGCCGCACCGAAGAAGGCCCGCGGCGGACAACTCCGCCTGACACGCCGCCGGACAGCACCGCCCGGGGAAGATCAGTACTGGGCAGTCCGCGGCCCACGACTCCTGAACATGCGGGCTTACCAGTCCAGAGGCCGTTGCCCAACCCGGCGGACCGACCACGGCGGCGCTTACGCAGGCGTTTCACTTCACGTCACCGGCTGAGAACCCATCAGCCCTGGGCCGGTCTCCGACCCTACTTGTCAACAGACGTACGGGGCTGCGCACTGGTGGGTGCGGGCTCGCCTGCGGCGGACCGGATGAGGGCGAGACCGGTGATCAGAGCCCAGAGGAGGTAGCTGTAGAGGGAGATACGTTCGGCCAGTCCGGTGGGCACCCATCCGTAGGTGAGAGGAATATTGACCAGCCCGATGGCCCCCAGGTTGATGCTGACAGTCGAGAACCACCGGGGGAGCCCGAGGGATTCGCGGGAGAGGCCGGTGACTATGGCGAGGGCGTTCCCAGCGATGATCGAGACGAACGCTCCGATCAGATAGAGCGGGAGGGTCCCGTCGTCGAAGCGCGCTGGGTCGAGAGGGAACACCGCGAACAGGATCAGGGCGGTCCACTGGGCCACGCCGAGGGATCGGACCGTCCGTTGTTTCCAGCCGGTGAGCCGGTGGCTGACGGCTATACTCGCGGCGGCGACGAGCGTTCCGGCGACGACCCACGCGAGGCTCATCAGCCACCACAGCGGAGAGGATATAAGGACGCCGCGGAATTTTCCGGCGAAGGGGCTGCCGAGGAAATTGACGTAGTCATCGATGTAGCTGTAGGGACGCCGGTCCCATGCGGCGGCGACGATCGCTTCTGCGATCAGGCTGACAAGGGCTGCGGCGATGAGGGCGGGGCCGGTCCAACGGGCAATGGCTCGGGACGAGGTCGTCGGGGTAGCCGTGGTGGCGGACATGGTTGTGCTGATCTCCCTGTCTATCTTTACGGTGAACACGACGTCGGCCATCCGGTTGCAGGATGCACAGTGCCCTGCGGAGGCCTTTCGCCAATCAAGGACGATGCGGTCTGACACGCTTCGTCCCCGTGAACAACTTTGGCGGAGCCGCGCGGTGGTCCTGGTCCGGGCTTCGCCGCGGTTGTGAAGAGGACACCAGGGCCAGGTATGTCAGACACTGTTTTTGAACGCCTCGCTGACGGCATTACCGACGATTTCTTCGACCCGAAGGGGCCTGGGGACCACCTCGGCAGAGCAGCCGAATGGAGCGCCCTCTATCGCGGCGCCGTGGTGCGAAGATCACGGCGCGAGGATGATTTTGCCGAGGTTGGTGCGGCCGGAGGACTCCGACAGTTCCATGGCCGCGGCCGCCTCGCTCAGCGGGAATCGGGCGGCAATCGTCGCGGTGAGTCGGCCGTCGCGAAGCAGGTCGAAG
The DNA here is from genome assembly GCF_036250695.1 of Streptomyces sp. NBC_01497. Classification (NCBI taxonomy): domain Bacteria; kingdom Bacillati; phylum Actinomycetota; class Actinomycetes; order Kitasatosporales; family Streptomycetaceae; genus Streptomyces; species Streptomyces sp. NBC_01497. The sequence goes on from NZ_CP109427.1 coordinate 88,522, forward strand.
ACGTGTGTGAGGTCGGTGCGCATCCGGGTCCGGAATGCCTCGCGCTTGGCCGAGTCCGGCTTGCCGGCGCCGGCCCAGACGTCGTAGAAGCTCGCGTGCCTGTGTGTTGTGGGCAGGTGGTTCCAGAAGGTCAGCTTGGCCAGCAGCGGCAGGAAGTCGAGCAGCACGGGGCGGGTGTCGTCGAGCGCGGCCGCGATGCTGTACGAGACCAGAGTGCCGGTGCGGTTGAGCAGTCGGTAGGAGAGGGTGACGCTCTTGCCGCCGAGGTGGTCGAACACGGCGTCCACACCGTCGGGGGCCAGTTCCCGGACGCGGGCCGCCAGCTTGGGGTCCCGGTAGTCGATCGGCTCCGCTCCCAGGGCACGCAGCGCCTCGTGATGGCGCGCGCCGGCCGTGCCGATCACGCGGGCTCCGGCGTCCCGAGCGAGTTGTACCAGGACTGAGCCCACGCCGCCGGCGGCGCCCGTTATGAGCACGGTCTGCCCAGCCCGTACCTTCGCGCTGCGATGCACCATCTGATAGGCGGTCAGTCCGTTGACGATCAGCGTCTCCGCCTCGTCGGGACCAATCCCGTCGGGTACTTCCACCAGGTCGGCGGCGGTCAGCAGGGCGGCCGTGGTCCAGCCGCCGGTCTTGGTCAGCGCGGCGACCCGCCGGCCGACCATCGCGCGGTCCACTCGGGGGCCGACGGCCTCGACGACGCCGACGAGGTCGTAGCCAGGCACGAACGGGAACGCGGGCTGGCCGTAGTAGCGGCCTCGGCGCATCGCACTCTCGGCGAAGGACACGGCGGTCGACTCGACGCGCACAAGGGCCTGGCCCGCGGCGGGCGCGGGAAGCGCACGCCGGACCAACCGCAGGCCGGACGGCGCGACCTTGCCCGGGAGCACCACCTCGGTCGCGGTCACAGTGGCCTCGGCAGTTGCCTTCATTTCGGACATGATCGACCTTTCATAGGACCGGGACTGTTCGTCACTCAGTTAATGATCGTAACTCTGCACCGTCCTGTCATCCTGCGTCAATCCGTAACCTGCAGCGGCCCGGCGCTGCGGTCGAACGTGACCTCAAATCAGTTACGTACCGTTGCGCAACGTCGCGTCCGTAGAAGTCCTATGGCACGTTACGATGCGACGATGACCAACACACCGCCGACCATGAGCAGGCGCGAGCGGCTGCGGGTCCAGACGCTCCGGGAGATCGAGGAGGCGTCGTTCGCGATCATTGACGCTGACGGCGTGGACGCCCTGTCCATGGCAGCGCTGGCCCGGAGCCTGGCGATGTCCGCACCGGCCCTCTACCGCTACTTCCGGTCGCGCGACGCGCTGGTGGCGCACCTGGTCACGCTGTCCTACCAGCAACTCGCGTCGGCGATGGGCCACGCCGCGGGAGGGAGCAGGCGAGGGCCGCACGCGCGGGTACGGCTGCTGGTCACCGCGTACCGCGACTGGGCGCTGCAGAACCGGCGGCGCTACGGGATGCTGTTCGGCGAGCGGGCCGGGGACCTGCCGGGCGACGTCGGCGCGCAGACCCCGCTCGACCAGGCGATGGCGCTGCTGATCGACCTGTTGGTGATCGTCGAAGACACCACGCGGGAACGCAGCAGCAGCGGCGACCGAACGCTCGACGGGCAGTTGCGGCTGTGGGCTCGCTCGCAGGAACGACCGGGCACCACACCGCGCGTCGCCCGGGCGGCCCTACTGATCTGGTCGCGGGTCCACGGGATCGTGAGTCTTGAACTGGCCGGTATGTTCGACGGCCATCCGCTCGAAGCGCAGCGGCTGATCGATCTGGAGGTCGACGGCGCCATCCAATCGGTGGGGCCGGCCAACCCATGAACGGCAGTTTCAGGTGCTCCTGGGTTCACTACGCATGCCCGGGCTCGCCGCGCCCGCTGCGGAGGACGGGAGCTCACCTCGTCCACATCGCCCCGTCCTCCGCACCCCTTCCCCCAGTCCCGAGCCCCCAGGGGAAGAAGACCCCTCGTGCACGGTTCGCAGCCCCCGGCAGGAGCAGGACCAGGCGGGCACCCCACGCCGCACAAATCCTCACCGCGCAAACCCCCGGAACGCAGACGTAGCCCCTCAGCGGCTGGGCCTTCATCAAAAACCTCGCCACCCGCACCACTCGAACCCACCACCAGGAGGCTGCGCCGGCCTCTGCCCAAGCCCACTCCGACTCACCCGCGGCATCGCCCGCTGACGACGAACCCCGCTCTGACGTGGATCAGTCAGACGTTTTCCGAGGTCCGATGACGCGGGCCCGTATCGTGTAGGCGGCGGTTTGGGGAGGCGGTGAGCACTGCCGCAACCACGGCCGCAGGCCCGCCGTGGGACGCCTGTGTCAGCCAGGTCAGCGCCTCACCCTCACTGTTCAGGCCGCGCAGCCGAGCCGAGCGTGCATCCAAGGGCCGGAACCACGCCCGAGTGGGACCGATCGTGACCGCCCCAGGGCGCTCACGCCCAGCAGGCCTGCCGTTCGCGGATGAGATCCGAACCGCCCGACCAGCGAGCCGGTGGGCAGCACGAACCTGCGGCCCGTAGCCGTAGCCGCAGCGGCAGCCCGGTGAGACATCCCCAGCCACTCCCACAGCCCCCGCCGCGCTGCCGTCCAGGGTGCTGTCGAGGCCACCGGGCGGGGCCGTGACGACCGCCACGAGAAGCAGTATCGCCACAGCGAGCACGGTGCCGCGCAGCTCGCCCTTGTCACTGAAGACCGCTGCCGGCAGGGACCCGATGGGTGGCCGCTACCGAGCGCTCTCGCCGGCCCGCCGTAGCCACAAGGCTGATGAACCTCCCGACCCGCCCCAGATGCCGCGAGCCAGAACAGCCACCGCCCGCCCGGCGCATCTGCAAACCGCGAAAGCCCGTCTACGGCAACGACCGTCCCGAACATGCGTGGTCCCGCCGGCCTACAGAGGCGGGCGGGACCACGGCAGCACTCGGGTCTTCAGTGGTCGAGGGCGTCCTTGGCATGCTCGACGGCCTGCTTGGCGTCGCCCTTGACCTGGTCGGCCTTGCCTTCGGCCTTGAGGCGCTCGTTGCCAGTGACGTGGCCGACCGCTTCCTTGGCCTTGCCCTTGACCTTGTCCCCGGTGTTCTCGACCTTGTTTTCCGCGCTCATGCCGCTACCTCTTCCGCCTCACGTTGACCCTGCGCATCCACTGGCAGGGAACCTGAACCCCTCGTGCCCCTGATTCCCCTGCCCATGCCGGCTCGCCGACCGCGACAGCAGCAGGAGCCGCCGCCCCCTTCCCGTATCCGTCGGCTACAGGGGGCTGCGCCACTGCAGGGGCGCGTGGGATGGACGCGGCCACCCGGAGCACAGAGCGGAGCAGCGACGGCCGGGCGCACGCGCGCCCCATATCGTCGCCTCGGGCCGTCGGTCGGCCAAGCGGCACTGACCCTCCCTCGGCCACCGACTCAACCGGTCCGCATACAAGGAAGGTGGAGGCGGCGGGCGGCCGAGTGGGATGCTGAGCACGGCGAAACCGAGCCGATGGTCACAGGGTGAGCGGGCGCTGGTCGACGACCCGGCGGCCGACCCGTGGTCCGGCGAGCGCGGAGCCCAGCAGGATGGCCGGGAACGAGCCCGCGGGCCACGGGCTCACGCCCCGCTTCGCGGGGCCCGGCAGGGCGTCACCGCTCGACGCGCCGGGATCAGGACGCGGCGTAGTTGCGTGCGCCGGCCGCTGAGGCGTCCGGGTGGATGGTGAAAACCCGGTCCAGACCGACGAGGCGCAGGATGCGGGCGGTGTTGGCGGGGACCGCGGCCAGAGCGACGCCGCTGCCTTGTTCCCTCGCCAGGTTCCGGGCCGCCAGCAGGGCGCTGATGCCACTGGAGTCGCAGAAATCCAGGGCTGCCAGATCCAGGACCAGCAGCTGCCCCGCGGCGAGGGTGAGGCCGTCCACGGCCCTGCGGAGCTCCGGCGCCGTCGTGTGGTCGAGGTCACCGGTGATCTCCAATACGGGACCGGTGACAGCGTTGCGGGATGTGATCGTCAGGGGGGTCATCTCAGGTTTCACTCACGGGGGTGTGAACAGCGACCGCAAGCGGAGCCGGTACGCCGAAGGCGAGCAGCGCGGTGTCGTCGTCGAGGCCGTCGCCGAAACGAGCGAGCAGCCCGGTCAGGGCGGTGATCAGGGCCTGCGGACCTGACGGCGGCTGACCGGCGGTGAAGGCACGCAGGGCATCGTCGCCATACAGCTCGCGCCCGGGTCCCGTGCGGGCCTCGGTCAGGCCGTCGGTATACAGGAGCAGGGTGTCGCCGGGCGACAGCCGGGTGCGGGCGGCGGTGAACTGGACCTGGGGCAGGACACCGATGAGCATCCCGCCCGGGGTCGGCAGATAGTCGGCGGTGCCGTCCGCGCGTTGGATCAGCGCCGAGGGGTGTCCGCCAGAGGCCAGGTGCACGCCGACGTGGTCGCCGCCGGGTTCCAAGACACCGAATATGGCGGTGCAGTAGCGGGTATCGCCGCGGGTGTATCGCTCGTGAAGGACCGTATTCAACGTACTGAGCACGGTGACGGGGTCGGCGTCGTGCAGGGCCGCGGCGCGCAGCGTGTACCGGGTCAGCGAGGTGACGGCCGCGGCCTGGGGGCCCTTGCCGCACACGTCGCCGAGGAAGAACGCCCACCGGCCGGTGTCCAGGGGGAACAGATCGTAGAAGTCTCCGCCGAGCAGATCCGGGGAGGCTGTGTGGTAGTACGAGGCGGCTTCCAGGCCCGGAACGGTGGGCAGTTGGGCGGGCAGCAGGCTCTGCTGCAGGACGGCGAGAGCCTCCTGGAGCCGTTCACGGTCGGTCTCCGCCTGCCGGCGCGCTTCCTCAGCCGCCCGACGGGCGCGCAGCAACTCGGCCTCGTAGGCACGGCGGTCCCGGGCGTCGAAGACGGTGGTACGGATCAGCAGCGGCTCGCTGTCCTCACTCACCTTCACCTTCGAGGTGACCAGTACCGGCATCCGCTCGCCGGTGGCGCCCTTGATGTCCAGGGCAATACCGCTGACCTCGCCCTTCATCTGCAACAGTGGCGCGAAGTGCGTCTCGTGGTAGAGCTTCCCGCCCACGGTGAGCAGATCGGTGAACCGCATCCGCCCCACCACCCGGGACCGATCCAGGCCCAGCCATTCCAGCAACGTGGTGTTGATCTTGGCGATGGTGCCGTCCATCAGGGTCGATAGGTAGCCGCAGGGGGCCTGCTCGTACAGCTCCTCGGCACTGTCCTCCAGCAGCGAGGTGAACATCGCGTCCGTGGCGTCGGTGTCCTGCTCCCCGCCCGGCTCCGGAGCCTGGTCGGTACCGCACATCATCGGACACCTCCGATGAAGTCGGTGATCGCCCCCGCGGTGGCCTGCGGTGCGCTCAGTTGCGGGCAGTGGCCTGTCGCCTCCAGGGTGACCAGGCGGCTGCCGGGAATCGCGTCGCGGACGTACGCGCCGACCTCACGGGGAGCGATCACGTCTTGCCGGCAGTCCAGGATCAGCGTCGGCACCGTGACCGTCTTGAGGTCCTCACGACTGTCGGACAGGAACGTGGTGTGCGCGAAGACCCGGGCCATGTCCGGGTCGGTCGCGCAGAACGAGGCCGTCAGCTCCTGACCGAGCTCGGGCCGGTCCGCGTTGCCCATGATGACCGGCGCCATCGCCGCCGACCAGCCCAGATAGTTTGAATCCAGGGATTCCAGCAGCTCGTCGATGTCGTCGGCGCTGAACCCGCCCCGGTAACCGTCGTCGTCGATGTAGCGGGGCGAGGGGGCGACCATGACCAGGCGGCAGATACGCCGCGGCTCCTTCGCGGCCGCGAGGACCCCCACCATCGCGCTGACCGAATGCCCCACAAAGGTCACGTCCCGCAGGTCCAGCTCCTCGGCCACCTCCAGCACATCGAGCGCGTAACCCTCCAGAGAGCTGTAGCGCCGCTCATCCCAGGCCGACGGATCTGCTCGGCCGGAGCCCACGTAGTCGAAGAGCACCACCCTGTAGCTCTCAGCCAGAGTGGGGAGCACCAGACGCCACATGTTCTGATCGCAGCCGAAGCCGTGCGCCAGAAGAAGTACCGGCCCGTCGGCACGGCCAGTGACGGTCACGTTGTTCCTGCGGCGTATATCCATACCCGCCAGTTTCCCATCACCCTATCCGGGTGAAGCAGAGGCCTGGCCCCCCGGATCATGATCACGAGGCTCCAGTACGCGCGGACCGCACGCTCGTCGTCAGACAGGTAGCCGCAAAACCACCGCCACTCGGTCCCGACGGCCCCACTCCTGCCCCCCGCGGCCCAGGTTCGCTGCGCGCCAGCAGTCAAGCGAGGGCAATCTGGGCACCGGTCACCGCGGGTCCGTCGCGGTCCGAGCAATCCGCTCGACCAGCGCCAGGTCGGCGTCGGGATTCTCCTTTCGGAAGCGCGGGAGGATATGGCGCAGGTCCCGCCCTGCGATCGCGACCGGGTACGGTACTCCGCCGGTCAGGAGTCCCCGGCCGAGCGGCGCGTAGGACACACATCCGATCCCCAACTCCCGGACGCTCTCCAACACCCCGTTCATCTCCACCTCGGGCGTACCCGTCGTGTCGCTCAGGTAGTGCACGTCAGGGTGCAGAGCGGTCGCAGAAGTGGTGGTGTGGGAGCATCGGCGCGCCCGCGCCGTCCTCGCGAGGAACTGTTGGAGCAGACTATGACGGTAACGGGTTGGCGGAGCGCGCACGATCTGGGACTGGCCGCCTGGTTCGGAGGCGCCCTGATGGGCGCGGTAGGGGTCAACCGTGCCGGTGAGGGCGAGGAAGCAGCCTCGACGGAGCGGGTGGCGGCCCACGGTTGGGCGGTGTGGACGCCGGTGAACGCCGCCGCCATCACCGCGCACCTGGCCGGCGGGGCGGCGTTGCTGGCGGACAACGCCCACCGTGTCGCCACACAGAAGGGCGTGATGGCCTCGACCATCGCCAAGGGGGCGGTCACCGCCGCTGCGCTGGCAGCGACCGCCTACAGCGCCGTCCTGGGCAGCAAGGTGCAGCTGGCCGTTTCGGAGAAGCTCGGCAACCAGGAGAAGGCCGAGAAACACCCCATCGACCTCGACTCGGCACGCAGGCAACTGAGGATCGCCCAGTGGGCGGTCCCCGCACTGACAGGGGCCCTGGTCATCCTCAACGCCCTGCATGGCGAACAGCAACGTCCCGCCAAGCAGGCGGGAGGCATTGTCGAACGGGCGCGCCGCATGACCGGCCTCGGCAGCTGACCCGTCGCTTGCCCTGTTCGCCGAGCAGCGCTGGCCGTCGGCTACTCGGTGTCCGGGGTCGCCGCGATCCCGGCGCGTCCTCGGCGCGTGCCGGTGTCAACTAAAGACGTGTAGGCGGCTGGACTGAGCGGCGCTCGTCACCTGCCTGAGCCCCTTCCTCGTAGGGCATCCGGCCGCGCAGGCCCGGATCAGGTGAGGACCGAGATGATGTGATCGGTCGCCTCGGCGACCGGGGTGTCGTCGATCGGGGTCTGGTCGATCGGGGTCTGGTCGGCTACGTTCCACCCCCTGGGCAGGCCGGCCTGGATGCGGGTGGCGCTGGTGGTGCGGCGTTCGAGCCGGCCGGTGGGCAGGGCGCGTTTGGCGTGGGCAGCGCGTCGCCGAGGGCGACCTCGCGGCAGGTGCGCAGATCTTCCGGGGGGCGTCCGGATCGTTCGTGCGGTCCCTGTTGAGCTGGGGCTCGTAGTGCTCCACGCGACTGGTGACGTCCCCGAGTAGGGGCGGTCAGTTGTGCCGCGCCACCGTGATTGCCTCGCCTGAAAGTACACGGCTCGCCTCGGTGGATCGGGGGCCGGCGGGTGTGCGCGGAACGTATCGGGGGTTCCCGTAATCGTCTGTTCCACTGTGGTGCCATGTTCAGTTGCGGACACGTTCCTGATGGCTGTGTTCCCGCAACTTTTCGGCGTGTCCGGTGACGGCGTCGAGACGGGCGGCCAGGTCGTTGTGGTCTGATCCGAGGTGCTGGCGGGTGTCGGCGAGCCGACTGATCAGGTGCGCCGGGTCGTTGTCGCCGAGTGCCTCCCCGAGGCGGTCGATGGGGGGCCTCGACCGGGCTGGGAGGTCCGTGAGGGCGGTGATCTGGCCGGCCAGCCGGCGCAGGGTCGCTGCGTTGTCCCGTGCCCAGGCGTTGACCGAGCGGTCGGCGGCGCGTCGGTTGCGCGTGGCGGTCACGCGCTGCTCGCCGGTGGTCCCGGTGGCGTCCGGTCGCCCGCGCAGGTAGCGGCGTTCGGCGGCCTGACGACTTGCGACGCCCAAGGGTGCGGCAAGGTCGGCCCAACTGGCTCCGCCTTCCCGGGCAGCCTCGATCAATCCGTTCTCCCAGCCCGCCAACTGCTCCCGAATCTCGCGGAGCAGCACGAGGGAGGCGAGGACATCCTCCGTGGTCGTCGCCGGATCATCGTCTTCCTGGGCCGCCTCACGCACGGTCCGTTCGATGACGCGGAGGGCTGTGACGGCCGCGTGGGCGGTCACCAGGGGTGGGTCTTCGACGCTCTCCGGAGCCCGGGGGCCTTCTGGTGCCGACATATTCTCTCCTTCTTTGTCGTCTGCTGGACGACCTCGATAGTTGTCATCCTTTGGATGACATGCTACAACAGTGGCAACGACCAGCGCATTGGCACTTGTTGCCTGGAGCTTCGGAGGTGTTCGACCATGTTGATGCGCACTGACCCCTTCCGCGAGTTCGATCGTCTCGCCCAGCAGCTGATGGCCCCGGGGACCTGGTCCCGGCCGGCCTCGATGCCCATGGACGCCTACCGGGAGGGCGACACGTACGTGGTGGCGTTCGACCTTCCCGGCATGGCACCGGACGCGATCGACGTCGATGTCGAGGACACCGTGCTCACCGTCAAAGCGGAGCGGCGGCCCGCCGCGAAGGACGATGTGGTGCGGATGGATCTCAGCGAGCGGCCACTCGGGGTGTTCTCCCGCAGCATCGTCCTCGCCGACAGCCTGGACACGGAGCACATTCACGCCGCCTACGACGCCGGAGTGCTGACGCTGCGCATCCCCATCGCCGAGCGGGCGAAGTCACGCAAGATCACGGTCTCCGCCGGTGTGTCGTCCAGCCCGCGCCGGATCACGGGCTAAAGGCCTGGACGGGCCGCACGGGCCCCTGCCTCATCCCCCGTCGGCCCTTCGAAGAGAGGCTTCGAAGGGCCGACAGGGGCGGCCGGACCGAGGAAGGTGCCATAAGCGCGCGGCATCCGGGTACTGGTCCCAGAGAGAGCACGGGCTGTCGCGCACCCTGGTGGATCGCAGGAAAGAGTTCCGGCTCCCCCTCAGCAAGTCCCACGGCTCGGCTTTACCCGGCTGCAGGGACGGGCGTCTGGATACGATCAGAAAGGCTTGAGTCAAGCCATGCGACACAGTGTTCCGGTAGTCGAGTTGAAGCCAACGATCAGCTTCGAGCAGATGCTGGAGCGCATCCGATACGCGGGCGCCTATCCCACGCGGGAACGCGCCGAGGAAGCTGTACGTCTGGTCCTCGGCGGGCTGGGCCGCCAGTTGGCCAGGCCGGAACGCGAGAAGCTCGCCGAGCGACTCCCCCGGCAAGCCGCACAGGTTCTCGCCGCGCAGGCCCCCGACCCCGAAGGTGAGCCCCTCACCGGTTGCGGCTTCGTCAAGGAACTGGCATCCCGCACCGACACCGCTCTCGCCCCCACCCGCTGGGATACAGGATCGGTACTCACTGCCGTCGCCGCACTGGCCGGTCCCGAACTCCTCACCCACATCCTGGCCCAGCTCCCTACGGGCTGGGCGCTCCTCTTCGGCCGGCCCGAACTCAGACAGGCGGCCTGAACAGCGGTGTCGTGAATGGCCGCAAGCCGCCGGGTCGTACACGAATTGAGCGTGTCCTTGAAGCCGGGGTCGTCGGTCATGTTGTAGAGCCGGGCGGTCTGCAGGGCCGGCTCTGCTCCTCGGCGGCCACGTTGGCGCAGACGTCCGCCAGGAGGGTGCCGCCGGCAACGGAGTAGCGGCCGTTCCACAGGCAGCCATTGCTGTCTGCGGGCAGTGCCCCGCCACCGGCGATGATCGCCTGCTGCGGATCCGTGCCGCCCAGCACCGCGCCTTTCGACAAGGAGCGCTACAAGCAGCGCAACGTCGTCGAACGCTGCTTCAACACGTTGAAGCAGTACTGGGCCATCTCCGCACGCTACGACAAAAACCGCGAATCCTAACGAAAACAGCCATCACCATCGCGCCACTCCTCATGCGGGCATGGCCCGTTGAAGACAGCCCTGAGACGCCGTCGTCCCCACACCGTCACCGATTACGCGTGACCCGGGCATGGATGAGGCGCGACGGATGACCCAGGAGGGCGGATCAACGAGATGGCGAGCCGGCAGAGGGAGGCAGCAGGGTGGTCGCGCCGCAGCCGGCCGAGACAAAGCTGCTCGGCGGTTCGCACGGCGGGTCGAGAACGCCGGTTCCGTATACCTTCCGCGCTCTGCGCCACCCCTGCTGGCGCTACGAGCCCTGCAAGAGGAGAGTGTGCCCCCGCACGACACTCGCCACGGCTCCGTGGCCGAGGCCCCCGGCAAGCGGGCCGCCGTACATCCGCGCCGGGCCCTGTGGGGCCTCTCGTGCGCTGCCCGAGGCCACCCGCTACTGGTCACGCGTGACAGCGCATCCGCCTTGGCCTACCGGTTCGTGTGGATCCGCGTGCGCAACGGACCCTGCGCGGCCGGGCTGCGGACCTGCGCACTGTGGAACCATCGCCACGCTCTCCGGCGCGGTGAGCCCGAGGTCGGTTCCCGCGTGGCGAGACTCCGCCGACCGAGGAAGAGTGGTTTTTGAACGGCAGACGCGCCGTGAAAATCACAAGAAACCTCGGGCGGAGCGCGGCGCGAACGGCTCGCGAACGCCGCCCCCGGCGGCCGTGCTGAGCGGCCCGCAGGGGACCGCGGAGAAAGACGCGGACACCGCGATCTTGGCGGGTGTGCCCGCGGAGCGAACACCTCGAATCCTCAAGGCCGGCGGCTGAGCGACCGCCGCCGCTCATCAGGGAGCGCCATGACCAGCAAACGGCAGGACCCAGAGGGGGTCGACACACGCGGCAAGACCGTACCCCCTTACAAGGGGCGAAAAGAGGGGGGCCGCGTCAGGGGCCACAGTGAGTCGACGGAGAACGGCCCGCGCACTGGCGGTGCCACCGGCCCCGTCGAGGATGACGCGATGAAGGCGCCGGATCCCGAGCGCACACCGGGGGGTGCGACCACCTCGCCGGCGCGTGAGAAGCCGGCCGGCGGTTCGCACCGCTCCCGGCGCGACCCCGAGAAGGGAACGGGGCCCGCGCACCAGCAGGGCGTACGCCGCGCGGAGGACCAGGGCTGAGTACGGCCCGCGGCAAGATGAACACACGACGTCCGCCAGGTCGTGGTACCCGGTCAAGAAGGCGGCGACCGGAGGAGTCGGGCCACCGTGGCACGGCCCGCGCGTGGTGCCCGTCGCCGTGAGGGGTCAGTCCGGGGCTCCCGGACGGTCCTGGCGCTGGTGGCGACCGGGCAGCATCTCCTGCACCTTGGCCTTGATGCCCTGGCGGACCATCCCGGTCCGGTCGGCGTCGCCATGCAGCACGGCGGACGCGGCCGCTGCGATCTGGTCCAGCGAGGCGTGCGGCGGGATGGGCGGGACGGCCGGGTCGGTGCGGAAGTCGAGGACGAACGGCCGGTCCGCGGCAAGAGCGCGCTCCCAGGCGCCGCGCACCTCGTCCGGCTTCTCCACGCGGACGCCGTCCAGGCCGATGGAGCGGGCGAAGTCCGCGTAGGGGACGTCGGGCAGGCCCTGTGAGGGCAGGAACTGGGGGGCGCCCTCCATCGCGCGCATCTCCCACGTCACCTGGTTGAGATCCTGGTTGTTCAGGACCGCCACGACCAGCCGCGGGTCCTGCCAGTCCTGCCAGTACTTGGCGGCCGTGATGAGTTCGGCCATGTTGTTCATCTGCATGGCACCGTCGCCGACGAGGGAGATCGCGGGTCGTTCGGGATGGGCGAACTTGGCCCCGATGGCGTACGGCACGGCGGGGCCCATCGTGGCGAGGGTGCCCGAGAGCGACCCGCGCATGGCGCCCCGCAGCCGCAGATGTCGGGCGTACCAGTTCGCGGAGGACCCGGAGTCGGCCGAGATCATGACATTGTCGGGCAGCAGGTCGTCGAGTGCGTGCACGACATATTCGGGGTTGATCGGGACGGCGTCGACGGCGGCCCTGCGTTGCATGACCTCCCACCACCGGGCGGTGTCCTCCTCGATCTTCCTTCGCCACGAACCGTGTTTCTTCGGTTTCAGATAAGGAAGCAACGCGGCGAGGGTCGCGCGGGCGTCGCCCACGAGATTGACCTCGAACGGATAACGCAGGCCGATCATGAAGGGGTCGATGTCGATCTGCACGGCCCGGGCCTGGTCCAGGCCCGGCATGAACTGCGTGTACGGAAAACTCGAGCCGACCATCAGGAGTGTGTCGCAGCCCTGCATCAGCTCGTAGGAAGGGCGGGTGCCGAGCAGCCCGATCGCGCCGGTGACGTAGGGAAGCTCATCGGACAGAACGTCCTTGCCCAGCAGAGCTTTCGCGACCCCCGCGCTGAGGACGTCGGCGTACCGCTCCACCTCGGCGCGGGCTCCACGTGCGCCCTGGCCGATCAGGATGGCCACCTTCTCACCCGCGTTGAGCACCTCGGCGGCCCGTTCAAGGTCCGCGTCCTCCGGCACCGGCGCGGAGCGTCCGAGCCCGAGGCTGGAAGGGACCATCTTGAAGGCGTGCGTGGGTGGCGAGTAGTCGAGTTCCTGCACGTCGCCGGGGATGATGACGGCGGTGACGGTACGTTTGCCGTACGCGGTGCGCATCGCCCGATCGAGGACGTTCGGCAACTGCTCAGGGACGGTGACCATTTCGCAGAACTCAGCGGCCACGTCCTTGTAGAGACTCAGCAGGTCGACCTCCTGCTGATAGGAACCGCCCATGGCTGTTCGGTCGGTCTGGCCGACGATCGCGACCACAGGCACGTGGTCGAGCTTGGCGTCGTACAGACCGTTGAGCAGGTGAATGGCGCCGGGTCCCGACGTCGCCGCACAGACCCCCACTCTGCCGGAGAACTTCGCGTAGCCGACCGCCTCGAATGCCGCCATCTCCTCATGCCGAGCCTGGACGAACCGGGGCTTGTTCCCGGCCCGCCCCCACGCGGCGAGCAGTCCGTTGATGCCGTCGCCCGCGTACGCGAAGACGTGCTCGACGTCCCACTCACGCAAGCGCTGGAGCACGTAGTCGGAGACCTTCATCGACACGGACTTCCTCTCGTAACGATCGGCCGGCGAGTCCGCGCCTGCGGAAATAGCGGCAGCTCAGGTGGGCAGTGCGGCGGCCGGCATCGACGTGTCGTGCCAGCAGAGCCAGGTCCCTCCGCCCAGGACACGGCGTGCCAGTGACCGAGGCAACGACGCGGCCTTCGCCCCGTCCACCTCCAACGTGTGGCACTCGCACACAGGGTGGGCCCACTCTGGCAGCTCGGTCACCGAACCCTCTGGCTGACACGCGCACGCAGTGCGCGACACACCAACCCCCTGAGCCCGTTGACCGACACCCCGCCCTTCCCCATACGGCCCCTGCCTGCCCGTGTGCCCCACGCGGCGGAACGGACGTTTCGGCGGTACACGGTGGGCAAAGCGCCAGATGCGGTGGGTGCAAGCCCACCGATCCCGGACGCGTCTCCTCGGTACCGCAACAGCAACCGCACTGATCAGCCGGCTCCGAACACGATCGGGCGGACGGGCTCTCAGTGATTTCGCGGTGACCCACCACTTCGCGGAGCGCATCCGATTTCGGGCTGAAGAGGGGCAGTGGCACATCATCCGACGGAGAAGCCTCGGTGCAGGGTCCCGACACGTTGATCCTCCTCGGTGTCCGTTTCGGCTGTGAGACAGAAAGCGGACCGACACAACCCATGCTGGGGCAGTCCGGGTGTGGGCGAAACGGCGGAAGCATTCCGGCAGTGAGTGAAGGGGACAGGCGGGGCGGGAAGACGTGTCGAGATGATCCCACGCGCACTGTCGACCGGACGGAGAACAGGCGATGGCCGGCACGGCAGACGAAGCCCGACCAGTTCTGGCGGTGCCGAACAGTCTGCAGTCGCCGGGGCTCATCCTCGGAGTGGGACTCGGTGGGTTCGTCGACGGCATCCTGTTGCACCAGCTACTGCAGTGGCACCACATGCTCACCAGCACCAACCACGACCGCATCGGGGTGAAGTACTACAACCCGAAAACGGTGTCGGGACTGGAAATGAACACGGTGTGGGACGGCATCTTCCACGCCGTGTGCTGGATCGCCGTCCTCCTGGGCCTGGCGATCCTCTATGCACGAGTCACGAACAATCGCCGGGCGGTGTGGGCCTCACGGGTGCTGTGGGGCTGGATTTTCGCGGGCTGGGGGCTGTTCAACCTGGTCGAGGGGATCTTGGACCACCAGATCCTGGGAATCCACCACGTCCACGGCGGCCCCTACCAGGCGTGGTGGGATGCCGGTTTCCTCGTCCTGGGCGGATCGCTCATCATCGGCGGTTACCTCCTCCAGCGCAGTGGCCGTCCCTTCGATCCTGACGCACCACACGGCTCCCGGCGTGCCGGAGGCCGGGCCTGATGGACGGCATGCGGCACGACGGCAGCGACGGCGGTCTGGTGGGGTCGGTACTGACCGCGCTGGTCCTCCTCCCGGTGGGGAGCGGCTACCTGCTGGCCGCACGCCGAGCACGACACAGCAATCCCGCTCGGGGCTGGAACCCCTGGCGCTCGGCCTCCTTCGTCGTCGGGCTCGCCCTACTCGGCGTCGCGCTGCTTCCACCACTGGGTCCTGCCGCGCACACCGACTTCCGCGGCCATATGGCCCAGCACATGCTCATCGGCATGTTCGCTCCCCTGGCGCTGGTCCTCGCCGCGCCCGTCACACTCCTGCTGCGCGTCTTGCCGACTGCTCGGGCGCGGCGAGTGACGGCGGTACTGCACAGCCTGCCCGCGCGAGCCCTGGCCCACCCCGTGGTGGCGCTCGCGCTCAGCACCGGCACCCTGGGGGTGCTCTACTTCACCCCCCTGTACAACACCGCCATGGCGCACACCCCGGGGCACTGGCTGATGGACGCACACTTCTTCGCGTCCGGGTGCCTGTTCGCCCACGTCATCGCAGGCCCCGACCCAGCTCCCGCCCGGCCAGGTGTACCGGCCCGGATCGTCTGCCTCGGCGCCGCGATCACCGTTCACGCCCTGATCGCCGAGGCCATGTACGGCGGATTCTTCATCGACATCCACTCCCCCATCAGCCAGGTGCAACAGGGCGCCGAGATCATGTACTACGGCGGGGACATCGCCGAACTCCTGCTTGCCGGTGCGCTGGTGACCACGTGGCGGCCCGAACCGCGGACCCGGACGGCAGCCACCCGGTCACGGCCCGCCGGGCTGAGTGCCACCGCCACCCCGCGCTGAGCGATCCCGGGTCGTTCGCATCTGCGCCCGTCCCGGCATCCGAGCGAGGAGGGTCATCGGCTCGACGATCACAGACGACCTCCAGGGGTCCTTCGATCAGGACCGGACCTTCGCGATCAACGATCACGCACCTGGCGCGGTCAGGTTCGGCACGGATGACCACCAGCTCCTCGTCGGCGCCGATCAGGGCCTGGGCACGCAGCCATGGCAGCCGTCACGTGACCACGGGCCCGATCGGCGTCGGTGTCGTGTGCCCCTCCGGGAGACACGCCGGCTTGTCGTTCTGTGCCGTGGCAGTGCCTTTCGGGCTCGCTGGGTGGGAGGCGCGGGCGACGCGGTCAGCGATCGGCGGTAGGGGTGTGCAGGACGCCGGCACTGTCCGGGCCAGTGGGGGCCACCGGTGGCGCCACGACGGCGGCGAGGCTTTCCCGGGCCGCGGCGACGACTGCGTCAGCGGTGAGGCCGAACTGCTCGTACAGAACGGTGTACGCCGCGCTGGCGCCGTAGTGGTGCAGGCCGACGATCCGGCCGGCGTCGCCGACGAACTCGCGCCAGCCCATCGGCACGCCGGCCTCGACGCTCACCCGGGCGCGGACCGTGGGCGGCAGCACCTCCTCGCGGTAGGCCCGGGTTTGGGCCGCGAACCACTCCCAGCACGGCAGTGACACGACCCTCGTGGGGACGCCGTCGGCTTCCAGGGCCTCTCGGGCGGCGACGGCGATCTGCACCTCGGAGCCGGTACCCATCAAAATGACGTCGGGGGTGCCGCCGGAGGCTTCGGCCAGCACGTAGCCGCCCCTGGCGGCACCCTCGGCCGACGCGAACCGTGTGCGATCGAAGACAGGCAGGTTCTGCCGGGACAACGAGAGCCCGGCCGGGCGGTCGTTGTGCTCCAGGATGGTGCGCCACGCCACCGCGGTCTCGTTGGCGTCGGCCGGGCGGACGAAGTCCAGGCCGGGAATGGCCCTCAGCGCCGCGTAGTGCTCGATCGGCTGGTGGGTGGGGCCGTCCTCGCCCAGTCCGATGGAGTCGTGCGTCCACACGTAGGTGACCGGGAGCTGCATGAGCGCGGCCAGCCGCACCGCACCGCGCATGTAGTCGGAGAAGGTGAGGAACGTACCGCCGTACACGCGGGTCCCGCCGTGCAGCGTGATGCCGTTCATGATCGCGCCCATGGCGTGCTCGCGGACGCCGAAGTGCAGCGTGCGCCCGTACGGGCCGCCCGACCACATCTTGGTCTGCCGGTCCGCGGGCAGGAACGACGCCTCCCCCTTGACCGCCGTGTTGTTGCTCTCCGCCAGGTCGGCCGAACCGCCCCACAGCTCCGGCAGCACCGGATACAGGGCGGCAAGGATCTCGCCGGAGGCCTTCCGGGTGGCCACGCCCTTCGGATCGGCGTCCCAGGCCGGCAGGTCGTCCGCCCAGCCCTGTGGCAGCCGACGGGTGGACAGCCGCTCCAGCAGAGCGGCGCCTTCGGGATTGTCGGCCCGCCAGGCGTCGAAGCCCTGCTGCCACTTCGCGTGCGCCTGTTCGCCCCGCTCGGCGACCCGGCGGGCGTGCTCCAGCACCTCCGGGGCGACCTCGAACGCCATGTCGGGGCCGAAGCCGAGGATCTCCTTGGTCGCCCGGACTTCGTCCTCGCCCAGCGCCGAGCCGTGGGCCGCGCCGGTGTTCTGCTTGTTCGGTGCGGGCCAGCCGATGATCGTCCGCAGCACGATCAGCGACGGGCGACCGGCCTCGTCCCGGGCAGCGGCCAGCGCGCGATCAACCGCAGCCAGGTCCTCGCCGTCGTCGACGTGCTGCACGTGCCAGCCGTAGGCCTCGTACCGCTTACCGACGTCCTCGGTGAACGCGACATCGGTGTTGTCCTCGATCGAGATCCGGTTGGCGTCATAGACCAGGACCAGGTTCCCCAGCTCCTGGGTCCCGGCCAGCGACGACGCCTCCGCGCTGACGCCTTCTTCGAGGTCGCCGTCGGAGGCGAACGCCCAGACCGTGTGGTCGAAGACGCTCTCGCCCAGGGGAGCGTTGGGGTCCAGCAGACCGCGCTCGCGACGAGCGGCCATCGCCATGCCGACAGCGTTGGCGACGCCCTGGCCCAGCGGGCCGGTCGTGGTCTCCACCCCCGGCGTGTGATTGACCTCGGGGTGGCCCGGCGTCAAAGAGCCCCAGGTCCGCAGCGCTTGCAGGTCGGAGACCTCCAGGCCGTAGCCGGAGAGGAAGAGCTGAATGTAAAGGGTGAGGCTTGAGTGTCCCATCGACAGGACGAAGCGGTCACGGCCGACCCAGTTCGGGTCGCTCGGGTCGTGGCGCAGCCATTTCTGGAAGAGGAGGTAAGCCGTGGGAGCCATGCTCATCGCAGTGCCGGGGTGGCCGTTGCCGGTCTTCTGCACGGCATCCATCGCCAGCACGCGCACGGTGTCGATAGCGCGCCGGTCGAGGTCGCCCATCCCTTCGGGGAGAGTGGGGTGCGGCTGGAAGGGATGGCCGGTGGGCGCGTCGCTCGCGGCTTCGGCGGGTGCTTCGGGGCGGGTACTCTTCGCCCCGGTGTCGGGATCTGTCTCATTGGCGGTCATCTGTTGCGGTGCTCCCTCAAGGGTGGGCGGTGGACGCTCGAACCGTACGGCCGGACCTGGCATGCAACATGGGGGCACGGTCCTGGGGCGGCAGGAGCGTCAGGCAAGTGGGGTGTCGTCCAGCGACTTCGCGAGGTCGCCGGGGGTGTCATAGATGGCGACGGCGCCGGCCTTCTGCAGCTCGTCGTCACCGAAGCCGCCGGAACGCACGACGATCGCCGGCATCCCTGCTTTCTTCGCCGCTTCAACATCCCACACCGAGTCGCCGACCATCACACTCGGCGCGTCGGGCGGCGCGCCCAGCTTCCTCAGCGCCACCCGCAGCAGGTCCGGCGCAGGCTTGGACGCTTCGACGTCGGCGCTGGTGGTCCACGCGTCGACGATGTCGCGGGCGTCCAGCTTGTCCAGGAAGACGTCCGCGTGGCGCTGCTGAGCGGAGCTCGCCAGCACCAGCGGGTGACCGCGTTCCTTGATGGCCACGAGCAGCTCGCGCGCACCGGGCAACGGCGCCATCTCCTCCAGCAGCGCGTCGACCTCCTTGCCCTGCTGTTCGCGGGCCCGGTCGCCCGCCCGACGTTCCAGCTCCCTGCCTCCCACAGCGGTGACCACCTGGTCCCCGCCCATCCCGATCAGCCGGTGCAGCCGCCACACCGGACGGGTCTCCCCCACCGAGCGCAGTGCCCGGTACCAAGCGAGCGCATGCTGATAGTTGGAGTCGATGAGCGTGCCGTCGATGTCGAGAACGGCGATTGCGGATTCGGTCACGTCCGCCGAGTACCCGCCGACCCGGTGCCCACACAGAGCCCGCGAGACGAGCGAGACGATCCTCGGCGCGGACACCGGCTCCCGGCTCTCACTGATCGTTTCAGAATGAGGTTCGGGGTCGTCTCAAGCAGATGATGCTGCAGGCGAGTTGGAGGAGTGCGAGGTGGAGTTCGGCGCGTATTCCGTAGCGGATGCGGAGTCGTTTGAACCGGTGGAGCCAGGCCAACGTGCGCTCGACCACTCAGCGGGTCTTGCGCAGGCCGGAGCGTGCGGGGCTCCGCGGCGCGCGATCTTCGGTGCAACCCGCCGTCCGAATGAGGCGGCGGTACGTGTCGTAGCCGCGGTCCGCGAACAGTCGCCGGGGCTGGTGGCGCGGCCGGCCGCATAAGCCACGGATATGGCGAAATTGTGTCCAGCAGGGGCATGAGAGGACGCCGCGGAGGCGTCTGGGTGGCCTGTCGGCAGCGACTGTCGATCTGCCGCCGCCTGGCCGCCCTCAGCCGGCGTGGGCCGCGCAGCCTGCCGCGATCGATACGCCGCCAGCAAGTGGGCCCTGGAGGCGAAGACGCGGCCACCCCACTCGCCGACACACTCGAACTACCCTTCCCCCCGGCTGCGCCTCCGGGCGGGCGAGCCCGCCAGGACCGCCTTGGCGGCCCGCAAAGCCGCACCGGAAGACGCTCCCTTCGTACCGCTCCCACTCGACTGGTAACCACCCAGCCCGGAAGCAACCGCTCCCCCGCCTCGACGACGAGACACGCCCGCCGTCAGGCGTTCCGAGACGGCCGGGCCTTCACCACTGCACAGCCGCCTGCCTGTGCCAGGCTGAGTGGTTCTGTTCGCGGGGCCCGGTCCGGCTCGGCTTCGGTGATCGCCTTACGCCGCTGGGCAGAGCCGTGCCGTGCCGTGCCGTAATGACGGAAGATCCGCACATCACGTGGCGGGTCCCGCGTTACTGGCGTGTGCGTCGACAACGACATTGCTTCCGACCCTGGCGGAGGCCATGACTGAGCTCAACCAGCCTGCTCCCTACCGGCGAGAGCTCTCGGTGACGGCCCAGCCGTGGCAAGGGAAGGTTGTCGCCGATGTCATGTTCGTCCGCGGGCTGAGCGAGGGTGCAGAACGGCCAGGGCTCGGGCCTTAAGGTCGGACCCACAGGGCCGGTGCGCGCACGGCGGTCAGTAAGCGCGGAGGTGTCTTCTGCCGCTGTGCGACGAGTGCGTGCGTGAACCCGCGGGCTGTTACCAGGAGCGGGCTGCCCGCACGAGGTGCGTCCGCACGGCGACAAGCGCGGGACGGGGGAGGGCACCGGCACGCTCGACCAGGAAACCGGTGTTGATGGGTGGGTCTTGCGGGGAGAGCAGGGCCAGCAGCGTGCCGGAGGCGAGTTCGTCCTTGCACAGGTAACGGGGCAGGACGGTGATGCCCGCGCCCGCGACGACGCAGGCCCGGACACCGCGCAGGTCCGGGACGACGACGGCGGGCCGTGCGGACAGGCGCGTACGGAAGACGTGGCGCCAGTAACGGCGCAGGATCGGCAGGTCCTCGCCGTAGGCGACGAGCGGTACACCCTGGAGTGGCCCCGGATCCTTGCAGTTGAGCGGCCCGATCCGCTCCGCCCATGCCGGTGCGGCGACGAGGACGAACTCCTCGTCCATGAGCGGAACGGCGCTCAGGGAGCGGCCCCTGGGCCGCACGGCCGACAGGACCAGGTCGAAGCGGCCGGCGTGCAGGCCGTCGAGCAGTTCGTCAGCGAGTCCGGCGGTGACGCGCAGCAGGACACCGTGTTGTGTCAACGGCGCGAGGGCGGGCAACGCCAGCACCGAGAGCATCTCGGCGGGGCCGCCCAGATGGACCGGTTCGGCAAGGGCCTCCGCGTCGGAGCGTCCACGGTCCGCGACGGCCGCGAGCGCGTCGAGCGGCGCGGCGATCTCGCCGGCCAGGGCGTCGGCCACCGTGGTGGAGGCCACGCCGCGCGGCAGACGCTCGAAGAGCTGGCGGCCCAACTGCTGCTCCAGGGCCTGTACCTGCGCGCTCACAGTGGGTTGAGAAATGCCCAGGGCCCGTGCCGCGCCGGTGAGCGAGCGGGCCCGGTGGACGGCCAGGAAGGTCCGCAGCAGGCCGAGGTCCAGCGACCCGCCATCGGACGGGCGAGTTCCGGGCACACCTCGCGATACATCGGAATTCTGATGGTTCATGTCGGGCTTCCTATTGGTTTGCCGATGAGTGTGCGGCCTAGTGTCGTCCATGTCAGGCCGCCGGTCCACCGGCGGCTCCATCCCGGTAAACCCGGGACGTTCAGGGAGCACACACGGCATGGCAGAGATACTCATGGTGATGACCGGCGCCGACCACCTCGAGATGGCTGACGGCAGCAAGCACCGCACCGGTTACTGGGCCGAGGAGTTCACGGTGCCCCACCGCGCCTTCACGGAGGCCGGCCATCGGGTGTCGATCGCCACGCCGGGCGGCATCGAGCCCAGCGTCGACCCCGCGAGCCTGCGGCCGGAGGTCAACGGCGGCCCCGAGGGTGCCGCCGCGGCCGCTGCCGCGCTGAACGGCGTCGCCGGGCTGAGCCACCCGCTCCTCCTGGCAGACGTCGATCCCGACGACTACGACGCTGTCTTCTACGTGGGCGGGCACGGACCGATGCAGGACCTCTCGCGGGACGCCGACTCCGCCCGGCTCCTGCGTACCGTCCTGGACGGGGGCACACCGCTGGCCGTGGTGTGCCACGGGGTGGCCGCCTTGCTCGCGACGCGGCAGGCGGACGGCACCTGGCCGTTCGCCGGATACCGGCTCACCGGCTTCAGTTCCGCCGAGGAGAAGCTCACAGGTCTGGCCGACGGCCTGCCGTGGTTGCTGGAGGACCGTCTCGTCGCCCTGGGCGCCGAGTACTCCGCAGGTGAGCCCTGGGCGCCGCACGTGGTCATCGACCGCACCCTGCACACCGGGCAGAACCCCCAGTCCTCGGCATCCCTGGCAGCCGCTCTCCTCAAGACCCTCAGCTGAGCCATCCACCCGGCCGGCACACCACTCGCGAACATGGGAACACCCACTCATGACAACGCCGAACCGCGGGTCGGACACCCCATGCCCCGCCCACCGCATCCCGTCCATCCCCGGCAGCAGACCCGCTGCCAGGCGTGCCGCGGTCAGGGTGGCAAGCCGCCCGCCGCGCGGCGGGCGGGGCCTCGCCCTCGCCCTCGGGCCGGGCGCGACGATGGTCTCGATGGTGCAGACGCTGACGGTGCCTGCCTCGGCACCTCCAGCAGGACCTGAACGCCTCGGCCACCGACATCAGCCGGCTCGCCACGGCGACACTGTTGCCCGGCGCCGTCGGCACGCCGCTGCTCAGCAGGCTGGGCGGCCGGCACGGCAGGCGGCAGGTCCTGCTCGCCGTGCTGGCCGTCACCGTGGCCGGGTCCGTGCTGGGCGCCCTCGCCGACAGTCTTCCTTTGCGAAGTACCACCTACATGGCGGTGAACCCACCTTGGGGATGTACAGCTCCATGCCAGCGGTCAAGGCGCACAGCACCAAGCCCTCGGCAGCCGGGCGGACAGGGGCGACCGACCGTAGAACTGCCTCTCCAGGTCAACCGTCGCTGCCACAAGCTCACTGACATGAAGCCGACACCTCGCGATGGTCCCTTGGGTCACTCGACCTGCTCGCGCCACGCCTACCTCGCCGTCGCCCGCGCAGGAGAACGCGACCGTCGTCCCGCATTCGATGCCCCCGCACCGCTCGCCTGCGACGAGATCGCCCCGGCGGAAACGCGTCAGGAGCGCCTCCGCGGTCGCCGGTGCGCCTGGCCTGTGCGCCTGGCCTGTGCGGTCAGCGGTCAGCGGTACGTACGCATCAGATAAGAGAGAGCGATTTTCCCGCACATGGCGCCGCCCAGCGGGGGCACACGGCGTTCCGGAGGTAATAACTATGGTTCCCATTCTGCTCGTTCTTCTTCTCGCACTCATTCTCGCCGGTGCGGGTTTCGCTCTGCACTTGCTGTGGTGGATCGCGATCATCGTCCTCGTCGTGTGGGCGCTGGGCTTCCTGATCCGCCCGGCCGCGCACAGCGGTGGCAAGCGAAGCCGCTGGTACCGCTGGTAGAAGCGTCCATGCGCAGTGGTGAGGGCGGCCCACCGGATCCGGTGGGCCGCCCTCACCATTTGTCTGTTTCCCCTCACGCAACGGGTGGGAGGCACGGTGTCGGGTAGTCGCAGAAGTGGCCGGGACGGCCCTCGTAGCAGCGATAGGGAACCGCTCCTCCAACGCGGCGGACGCCCTCGCGTATCCGGGCCTTGCCGGAAAGGCAGTTAATCGCATTTCCAACAAGGCCCGAAGCTCTGTTCAGGAATTGGTCGCCCGGGGGGCAAACGCCCATCCCGGTACGTCGGCAGACCGACCCCGCCGCTATTGGCGGGGTGACCGGAACACGGGCGTCGGCCATATTGACGGGCCCGCGAAAGTAAACCGGTGGGGGCGCCTCGGGCCCCGGCGCCCTGTCAACCTCGTTGACCCGCCCTTCATCCCGGTCTCCGGCAGGACGGCCATCGGGGATGTCCACCACAGGCTCGACGGACGCCGACTCGTGCTCCACCGGGTCCGTTTGCCCACCTCTCCCCAGAACTGCTGGCTCATCCGCGTGCGTCCGCCACAGCTCAGCGTCACACGCAGGGGTGGGGCCCGCTGGACTCGGCGGGCCCCACCCCTGCGTGACCCGACCTCCGCAGGCCCTGCCACTCTCACAGCGAACACTCGGTACCCGCGCTGACCCGGACAACCGGGCAGGCGACCGGCCCTCCACGGTAACGAAGGGAGTACTCACTGACAGGTGAGCAGGCCCGCGCGCAGCGTCTTGATCGCGCGAGCGAGGAGTCGGGAGACGTGCATCTGCGAGACGCCGAGCTCCTCACCGATCTGGGACTGGGTCATCTCCTCGACGAAGCGCATGTGCAGGATCCGACGATCGCGTTCACCGAGCTTGGCGATGAGCGGGGCGAGGGACGTGAGGTCCTCCACGAGTTCCATACCCGGATCGAGGGCGCCGGTGAACTCGGAAAGGCTGACGTTGCGGCCCCGGGCCCCGTCGCCGCTGTCGTAGGGCATGTCGAGGGATTCGCTGCTGTAG
This sequence comes from Streptomyces sp. NBC_01497, assembly GCF_036250695.1. Lineage (NCBI taxonomy): Bacteria > Bacillati > Actinomycetota > Actinomycetes > Kitasatosporales > Streptomycetaceae > Streptomyces > Streptomyces sp. NBC_01497. The sequence continues at coordinate 112,458 of NZ_CP109427.1, forward strand.
GCGTTGGCGGCGATGATGCCCTCGGCCACCTCCTCCTGCGGCCGCTTCACGTACGCGGCCAGCTCGGCGACCGACGGATCGCGATCCAGGCGCGCGTGCAGGACGTCACGGGCCTTGGCCAACTCCACCCGCAGCTCCTGCAGACGCCGCGGGACGTGCACGTCCCAACTGGTGTCCCGGAAGAACCGCTTGATCTCCCCGACGATGTAGGGGATCGCGAAGGTGGTGAACTCTGTCTCGCGGGAGAGATCGAAGCGGTCAATGGCCTTGATCAGGCCGATCATGCCGACCTGGACCACGTCCTCCATCTGGTCCCTGCGGTGGAAACGCTTGGCGGCATAGTGGACCAGGGTCATGTTCATCTCGACGAGGGTGTTGCGCGCGTACGCGTACTCACGCGTCCCCTCCTCCACGCTCTGCAACCGGTCGAAGAACACCTTCGACAGCGCACGCGCGTCGGACGGGGCGACCGCCTGGGGGTCCTCCACCCACGGCAGTTCACCCATCGTCAACACGGAGACGGACGTGGGGGCGGGATCGGGGGCGGGAAGAGCGGAGCCGGCAGACATACGGTGAACCTCCTCAAACGCTGATCGGCGCTACCCCCGCTATCCCCCACACGGCCGAGTAAACCTGCCTCTTTCGCGAGGTCATCGACCCCGGGCCACCAGGCTTGCGGGCGCCGGGTGCCAGCCGCTGAAGCGTCCTGCGCGCAGCGGTCGAGGCTCACCCGGGACGCGGCCGCGCTCAGGCCTCCGGCCATCGTGCGTGTGCGGCAAGGAACCAAAGTGGCGGAGGCAAGGCCGCAGGTCCCAGCCGTATCAGAGCGCGGTAGACGGGGCCTGGGCTTGAGCGGTGCGGTGGTGTTCGGCGTTGAGCCGCTGGGCTTCTGCTAGTTGGTCTTCGAGGATGACGATGCGGCAGGCGGCGTCGATGGGAGTGCCGGCGTCGACGAGTTCGCGGGCGCGGGCGGCGATGCGCAGTTGGTAGCGGGAGTAGCGGCGGTGCCCGCCCTGGGATGGCAGGGGTGTGATGAGGCGGGCCGCGCCGACGGCGCGCAGGAAAGCGGGGGTGGTGTGGAGTATTTCCGCGGCCCGGCCCATGGTGTAGGCGGGATAGTCGTCGTCATCGAGACGGCCGTAGGAGACCTCTGCTGCCATCGCACCTCTCTCGTGGAACATGCGGAGGGGCCCTGGTGCCATTGGCACCAGGGCCCCGAAGGAACTGCTACACCATCCGCCGGCCCTCATACTGCGCCGGCCCTCTGTATCCGCACGACCGTCCGGGAGAGGACGGGGCATGCGGGGATCGCGGTTGCTTGACCGGAGACCACCCCACTATCGATGTCCTGCGGTACCCGGGCTCTGGGACTCCGCCCGGGCGATCCTGATGGCGCTCAACTCCTCCGTTCTTCCCTCAGCGATCACGTACCTACTGCCGATACTGCTGGTGATGCGTACTGCTCGGTGACCTGTGACAGCGCCACTCTTCGACAGCCAGCCCCGTCGCCCGTCGTGCATCTGCCCTGGCTTGGAACCCCACTGCCGAACCTCCCGGTGCGCGCGCCCGCAGCCGACGCCTTCACCAAGGTGCTGCTCTGTGACTTCACTGCTGGGTACTGCTGGGTACTGCTGAACCGCACTGCTACTGGCGGCGGCCCCTGATCACCGCGGGCCACCCGGTGCGGTCGTCAGTCCCGTCGCCGTCCTGCGACAACCCTGGCTTCGAAACTCCACCACCGCACCGTCCTGCGTACTGCAACTGCTGCACAACTGCCCGCCAGTTCATCTCTGCCGGGCCCTCGCTCGATCTCGGCTACGAGAGAAACCATAACCACGCCCACCCCCCAATGTCTACTCCAGCCGACACAGATTTCCCTTAGCCCAGCAGTGAGGCAATCGCGCTCCGCAAGGGTTGAGATTTGCCCCGGCAGGGCACAAACCGCGGGTACGCAGGGACAGGCACTGACGAACCAGAGACCAGGGGGACCAGATGGACACGATCTGCCGCAACACCACGGCCGTCCACTCCCCGGCCACCGTCGCCGACGCACGCGAGAGCACCCGAGGCTTCCTCGAAGCCCTCCAGCAGCCGGCCATCGCCTCCGATGCGGCCGACAGCGTCGTCCTGGTCGTCTCCGAACTCGTCACCAACGCAGTTCGACACGGCGGCGGCACCTACACCCTCCACCTCACCGCCCACCCCGACCTCATCGAGGTCGCCGTCGACGACCCCAGCTCGCAGGCGCCGCGCATGCGCACCCCCGACCTGGACGGCGCAGGCGGAGGCTTCGGCTGGGGCATGGTCAACGACCTCGCCCACTCCACCAACGTGACCCACCGGCCATCCGGCGGCAAGACCGTCAGCGCCCTGCTCCCCCGTTAAAGCCAACGCCAAGGCGCCAACCCCGTTCACAGCAGATGGCGGGCGGTGGGGTGGATCCCCGTGAGCGTCTTCCAATGCCGTGAGGGCCATCGCGGCGACGCACCAAAGGCGACGCGCGTACCGCGCCGGGCCGCGCCGGGCCGCGCCGGGCCGCGCCGGGCCGCGCCGGGCCGCGCCGGGCCGCGCCGGGCCGCGCCGGGCCGCGCCGGGCCGCGCCGGGCCGCGCCGGGCCGCGCCGGGCCGCGCCGGGCCATGGAGCACATCAGCCAGAATGCGGCGGATTCGCGGGAACCGTCGCGATCACCTCCTCACTGGCGTACGCGCGCACGCCCATGACCACGAGGACGCGGGACTTCGTCCGGACAACCGGCGTTCGCAGCGTCCGCCGTCTCGGTGAGCTGCGACCGATCGCCCGGGAACGCACGCCGATCACGCCCCACCCGAGCGCCGGTCCACAGGTCATGAGCCGTGCTCGATGTGGCGGCGAGAGCGGGAAAGGCCCCGTAGCCGGCGGGCCGTGTCACCGGTGTGGGTGGCGTTCGTCCCCGCTGGCTTGGCGCAGGTCGTCGGTGTGGCGGGTGAGGGAATCCAGGCGGGCGGCCAGATCCGGGTGACTCGCGGCGAGATGCTCGCGGGTGGCGGCCAGAGGGGTAAGGAGTACGGCGACGTCGTCCTGGCCGAGTGCCCGCACGAGGGGCCGGCGGAATGCGTCCGGGAGATCGGTCAGGTCGCTGATCGCTCCGGCGAGCCGGCGTAGGTCGCCGGCGTTGCCTCGGGCCCACGTCGTGACGGTGCGTTCGGCGGCGCGGTGGTCGCGGGTGGCCTGGATACGCTGTTCGCCGGTACTGCCGGGGGCTCCGGGACGCAGGCGCAGATAGCGGCGTTCAGCGGACTGGCGGTTGGCGACGCCGAGGGGCTCGGCGAGGTCGGCCCAGCTCGCACCGGCCTCGCGGGCGGTTTCGATCAGGCCCGACTCCCAGCCCGCCAGCTGATCGCGCATCTGGCGCAGCAGCAGCAGCGCCGCCAGCACCTGGTCCGCCCCGGCTCCAGGTTCCGACCGCCCGCCGGACCCCGACTGCTGGGCGGCGAGGACGGCGTCCTCGATCGTCTTCAAAGCCTCCTTGGCGGCCAGGAAGGAGGTGGGAGGGGGCGACGGGTCCTGGTCGGCCGCGGTCATGAGCTACCTCCCTTTGTGTCACCCGACAGGCGACACCATCACTTGTCATCGTCTTGATGACATGTTACAACAGGAGCAGTCAACAGGGCACGGGCAAGAACAGCCCGATCGCACATGGAGGTGTTTTCTGATGCTGATGATGCGCACCGATCCCTTCCGTGAGCTGGACCGGCTCACCCAGCAGCTTCTGGTGAACGGGTCGTCCGGCACCTGGTCGCGGCCCTCGGCGATGCCGATGGACGCCTACCGCGAAGGCGACGAGTACGTCATCGCCCTCGATCTTCCCGGCGTCGACCCCGAGGCGATCGACATCGACGTCGAGCGCAACATGCTCACCGTCAAGGCCGAACGCCGCCCCGCCGCCAACAGCGACGAGGTCCACAGGGAGCTCTCCGAGCGCCCCCTCGGCGTCTTCTCACGCCAGGTCATGCTGGCCGACAGCCTGGACACCGAGCAGATCAACGCCGGCTATGACGCAGGTGTCCTCACCCTGCGCATCCCCATCGCCGAACGCGCCAAGCCCCGCAAGATCTCCATCACCCCCGGCTCACAGCGCAAGGCCATCCGCGGCTGAAACCCAGCCTCAAAGCCACAGCGGAGGACGGGCCCCTCTCCTCGTCCCAAGGCCCGTCCTCCGCACCCCTCCCGCCAGTCCCCCGGGGAAGATGACCCTCGGGCACGGCGGTTCGCAGCCCTCAGGCAAGAGCAGGACCCGGCGGGCACTACAGAGCCCGCCCGCCGAATCCGCCGCGGCCCTCCGGCCCGTTCACCGCGAAGGGTCCGTTCAGGATCCGCCGGCACGAGACGAGAAAAATGCCGACCGCGCCTCCGAACATCGACGCTTGACTCAGCTCGTTGCGCCAACCCGCCGGGCAACCACTCCCCCGCGGCAAGCTGCCCCGCACCGCTCCGGGGCCGGCCCAGGCCGCTGCCGCACATGCCCCACGTCCCCCGCCGAACACCGCGAAAGGCCCACCCTCCGATGCAGCTCACCTCTCAGCAGGCCCCGAGCGAAACGACCATGTCGTACACGCAGATGCTGGAACGCGTCCGCTACAACGGCGCCTACCCCACCCGCGAAAGAGCCGAGGCCGTCACGGCTGATGTCCTGACCGCCCTCGGACGCCAACTCACCCACCACGACCGCGTCGACCTCGCGGCCCATCTCCCCCACGAAGCCGCACGGATCCTCACCGCGCAAAACCCCGGAACGCAGACGCAGTCCCTCACAGGCTGGGCCTTCGTCAAGGACCTCGCCACCCGCACCGGCGGAACCCCCGCCACCACCCGCTGGGACGTCGGCTCCGTCCTGGGCGTCGTCGCCCACCTCGCCGGCCCCACCGTCGACCACATCCTCACCCACCTCCCCTCCGGCTACGCCATCCTCTTCGGCCGCGCCGAACTCCTCCAAGCCGCCTGACCCCCCACACCGCTCGAACCACACCGCTCGAACCACACCACCGCCACCATCGACAGATGGCTGCGCCGGCCTCTGTCGCGGCCCACTCCGCCTCACCTGCGGCATCGTCCGCTGACGACGAACCCCGCTCTGGCGTGGACCAGTCAGACGTTTTCCGAGATGTCCGAGGACGCGGGCCCACATCACGTGGGCGGGATCTTGGTGGCATCGAGCACTGCCGCCACCACCGCCGCGGGTCGGCTGTCGGACGCCTGTCTCAGCCAGGTCAGCGCCTCACCCGCAGTGTTCACGCCGCGCCGCCGCGCCGAGCGTCCACTCCGGAGGCATCAACCACGCCCGAGCGGTTCCGATCGTGCCCGAGTCGGACACGGGGAGCCCCGTCGCGGACCGTGCCTGTCGCGACAGGCTCCACGGCGCAGCCCGGGGTGCGTGCTCGTCTGCCGGCTTCATCCTGCTTGAGTTCACCCCGCTGCAGGCAACGTGCACGACGGTGGACGAACTGCTGGGGAAGCAGGTGCGCGCGTCAATGGGCCGCCGGCGGGACACAGGGCCGAGCCGACCGTGGACAGCCGCCTCCTGACGCCCGCGCGGGTGCCCACCTTCGCGAAGGCTCCGGCCGGCCGGTACCCCGCGGACGCACTGAACCAATCACGGTCGACGGCCAGGTCGAGCCCGGCCAGGGTGAAGCTCGCGTACAGGATTCGAAGACCTGCGCCAGGCGAAGCTCACCCCCGCACTACCGGGCACGCTACGGAAACCGGGCATGGAGTGGGCGCGGCGGGCGGGCGGTTCCGGCGTGGGCGAAGCGGTCACCGCGCCGGACTCCGACACCTCGGCCCAGTCGAAGTGGCGATCGACCGGCTGATCCCTCGCCGGGAGGTGAACCTGCGAGAGAGAAGGATAGAGGTCGACGTCGAGCACCTGGACGTGGCCGGCCGCCGCTGTCCGTTGAGGCAAGGTGGGCCCAGCGCACGGTTCGACGCAGCGGCCAGGCGCAAGGACTTCTCGCTGGGGACCGTGTGCTGGGAGGCGGCACGGCCCTCCTGCCGTGACTGCCCAAGCGCCGCGCCCAGGGGCGGGTTCGTCGCCCCCCGGCGCCCAGGGCCCGGCAAGGCTGTCGGCCGGCTCGCGTGAGTCGGCCGCCCGGACACCGGCCTTGCCCGGCCGCCTACGGCCGGGCTCGCGCGCTGCTGGACGAGCACACCGCGGTCCACGGGCCTGGGGCAGGCGGAGACCTCCACGAGTGGCGCCACTCCGGGCTTGACGCACCTCGGCGGGGCCGGGGCGAGCCCTGCTGATGCTGATGGCCAAGGCGAGGCACAACAGGACGGAGAACGTCCGCCGCCCCTTCAAGCCCCACCTCGGGGGGCGATCGCCGAGCTCACCAGCCTGCTCGCACCTGGCATCAGCATCCACTGATGACAAGGGTCAGCTTCGTGGGTCCGGCGCCCCGGATCATCCGGCGATGTCGCGGAGGATCGCTGACTTTCGGTTCTGTCCGCCGCGCGTCCTGCTCGGCGGGTCACAGGCCGTTGGTGGCCGCCAGGGCGAGAACCCCGGGCAGGTCGTGGGCGGGGCGGCGGGCGGCGATGTAGCCGTCGGGGCGGATGAGGACGAGTTCGTCGCCGGTGACTCCATAGGCGTGGTGGGCGATGTCGTCGGTGTCGATGACGGCGCCGGCATCGTTGGCGGCCAGGTCGGTGCTCACCCGGACGATACGCGGACCGCCCGGGGCCTGCTGGACGACGGTGCCCCCGAAGGAGAGCAGGGTCCAGTGGGGGCCGCGCAGCAGGTCGAACAGCCGGGTGGGGCGGCCGGTCTCGGCATCGCGGCAGGGTGCGTCGGGGGCGCGGACCCCCGCGCCGGGACCGTGGGTGAGCGGGCTGTCAGCGTAGGAGATGCCCAAGCCGGTGGTGTGGTCGTCGGTGAGCCCCTGCTGGGCGGAGGCGCCTTCGCTCTCGGCTGCCGCGCGCATCACGTTTTCCAGGCGGGTTGTGCTGTCGTCCAGGACGTTGCGGGCGACGGGGCGGCGTTCGTGCTCGTAGGTGTCGAGCAGGGCCGGGTCCGCGCCGTCGAGGAGGGCGGCGAACTTCCAGCCGAGGTTGTAGGCATCCTGGATGCCGGTGTTCATGCCCTGGCCGCCGGCTGGGGAGTGGATGTGCGCCGCGTCGCCGGCCAGGAGGATCCGCCCGGAGCGGTAGTGGTCAGCCAGGACCACGTTGATCCGGTAGAGGGAGAGCCATGAGACGTCCTGGATGACCACGCCGGGGACTCCTGCGCGCTCGGTGAAGATGCGGCGGAACAGCTCAAGCGACGGCTCCTCGGGCTCGGCCCGGTCGGCGGGAATGGAGGCCTGGAACTGCCACAGGTCGGTTCCGGGCAGCGGGAACAGGGACAGTAGGCCGTCCTTCTTGCTGGTCCACAGGTGCTGGCAGTGGCGGGAGAGGCCGGTGACGCGTACGTCGCCCAGGTGCCAGCGCTGGTCGGTCAGGGAGGTGCCGTGCAGTGCGATGCCGGCCAGTGCGCGGACGGTGCTGCGTCCGCCGTCGGCACCGACGACGTAGCGGGCGTGGACGACGCTTACGCCCGCGTCGGGCCCGGCCGTGGTCTCGATGGTGGCGGTGACGCCGTCGTCGTCCTGCTGGAGGTCGGTGACCTGGCTTCCCCAGCGGATGGTTCCGCCGAGCTCGGCCAGGCGCTCGCGCAGGATGTGCTCGAACCGCGGCTGGGAAAGCCAGACCGGCGGGTAGGGGGCGTCCGTGGTGTGCATCCCTCCGGCGAGTTCCACCGCCTCTGAGACCACCCGCTCACCGTCGTAGCGGCGGGTGGGGACGTTCACCCGGCCCTCGTGTCGGCGTACACATGAACGTCCCCACCCGCGTACGGATGAACGTCCCCAGTTCTTGACGTGTTGAGGGGCCGCTTTCGGCACTCTGCTGCATGTCGGTGTGGGTGGCGAAGGGTGGTCGGCGATGGTTTTGGATCCACGTCGCTGGTTGGAACTGCGGCGTTTTCGTGGCCTCTTGGAGTCCGGGGCGATGAGCCTGTCGGAGATTTCCAGGGAGACCGGGCTGGACCGCAAGACGGTCCGCAAGTACCTCTCGGCACCGGGGCCGGCGACTCCGCCGCGGCGGTCGACGAACGGGCGGTCGTTGGCGAGGGTGATCGACGAGTTCGCGCCGCTGATCGATTCGATGCTCCGGGCAGAGATCTTGATGAAGGCCGCGGTCATCCACGAGCGGCTGGCCAGGGAGTACGGGTTCACGGGCAACTATCAGCGGGTCAAGCTCTACGTTCAGAAAGCCCGCCCGAGGGTCGCCGAGGAACTGGGGATCACGCCGCGGGAACTGGCGGGCATGCACCGCCGGTTCGAGGTGATCCCGGGGGCCCAGGCCCAGGTCGACTGGGGTGACGAGGGGAAGATCCTCGCGCATATGGGCATCCCGAAGGTCTACTCCTTCCACATGGTCCTGTCGTACTCGCGAGATCCGTTCTGCTGTTTTACCAGCAGCCAGGACCTGCAGACGTTCTTCGACTGCCACCGGCGGGCGTTCGCGCACTTCGGCGGGGCGCCGATGACGATCGTCTACGACCGCACCAAGACCGTCGTCCGCCGCCACGTCGCTCCTGGTGAGGCGGTTCCCCTGCATCCGGAGGCGGCCGGATTCGCCGGCCACTACGACTTCGACATCGACGTGCTGGCTGCCTACCGGCCCACCGGAAAAGGCCGGGTCGAACGCCAGGTTCTGATCGTCCGTGATCATGTTCTGTCCGGGCGGGCCTTCTCCTCCACCGATGAGATGGACGCCGCGTTCACCGCGTGGGTGCCGCACCGGCGGGCTCAGATCCACAAGACGCACCGGGAAGTCATCGGCGAGCGGGCTGCCCGCGATCACGCGGCTCTACGACCGTTGCCGCCCACCCCGTATCTGGTGGCCGAAAGGCATCTGCGACCGGTCGGCAAGGACTGCCTGGTGGCCTTCGGCGGCAACCTCTACTCAGTACCCGCCCGCAAGGTCCGACCCCGCCAGCTGATCGAGATCCGCGCTACGAAGTCGCAGGTCATGCTGTATTCGACCGCCCCCGATACCAGCGGCGAGACCTTGCTGGCCATGCACCCGCGGGCGGTCGGCCGCGGAGCGCGGGTCGTCGAGGAGAAGCACTGGGACGGCCTCCCCACCGGCAAGGGGCGCCGGACGACCACCGGCGACATCCCGCTCCAACCCCGCCAAGGGCGTCCCCGCAGTGAGGAATCCGGGCCGCTGCAGGCCCTGTTGAACAGGGCCGCGGCCAGCCGGATCGAGGTCGGACGCCGGCCGTTGTCGGTCTATGACGAGCTGACCGGCACCCGCCCCTTCACCACCCGTTCCCAGAGCAAGGACACGTCTTGAGCGAGCTGACCGGCAACCGCATCCGCACCACGGCCGCCAAGCTCGGCCTGCCCCACCTGGCCGAAGCCGTCAACGAGTACACCCGGCGGGCGGATGAGGCGAAGATGGGCTATCTCGACTTCCTCGACCTGGTGCTTTCCGAGGAACTCGCCGTCCGCGACGACCGGCGCTTCCGCAGCGGCCTGAGGACCTCGAAACTGCCGCACCACAAGACGCTCGACGAATACGACTTCTCCTTCCAGCCCGAGCTCGACCCGCGCAAGATCAAGGACCTCGCGACCCTGTCGTTCGTCGAGGCCAAGGCGAACGTGGCCCTGCTCGGGCCGCCCGGAGTCGGCAAAACACACATCGCCGTCGCGCTGGCGGTCGCGGCCTGCCGGGCCGGCTACTCGATCTACTTCACCAGCCTCGACGACATGGTCCGCAACCTCAAGACCGCCGAGGCCGCCGGCAGATTGACCAGCAAACTCGGCTCCTACCTGCGGCCGAGTGTCCTGGTGGTCGATGAAGTCGGCTACCAGCCGCTGGAGCGAGCCGAGGCGAACCTGGTCTTCCAAGTGATCTCCAAGCGCTACGAGAAGGGCTCGATCATCCTCACCTCGAACAAGACCTTCAGCGAATGGGGCCAGGTCTTCGGCGACGAAGTCCTCGCCACCGCGATCCTCGACCGCCTCCTCCACCACTGCGAAGTAGTCCCCATCAACGGCAACAGCTACCGGCTGAAGAACCGCCTCAAGGCCCTCGAGCGAGAGACCGAAGTGGCCTGACACCTGGGGACGTTCGTCTGTACGCAACTGGGGAGCTAAAGCCGTACGCCGACAGCTGCGGAGGTGCTCGTCAACAGCTGCCCCATGGCGGCCAGCACGGACGGCTCCACCCGGTAGTACACCCAGGTGCCGCGCCGCTCGGACGTCAGCAGCCCCGCGTCCTTGAGCTTCTTCAGGTGGTGCGAGACGGTCGGCTGGGAGACCCCGACATCGGAGATGTCGCACACGCATGCTTCCCCGGCCTCGTGGGAGGCGACGGAGGAGAACAGCCGCAGACGCACCGGGTCGCCGAGCGCCTTGAACATGCGCGCGGCCCTCTCGGCCTCATCGGCACTCATCGGGCGCTCGGTCAGCGGAGGACAGCACGGCGCCACACCCTGATTCTCGGGTTCGAGCAGCGGCAGCACCTTGGCATTCGACATACGTCTATGTTGACACATGTCGAAGCAGTCCGTCGATGGCTGTCAGGGCCGCGCGAGGTGAGCGGCCAGCTGCCGGGCGATGCGGCCTGCCTCGCGGCCCACGCCGCGCAGCGAGTTCGACGACAGGCTGCGCTGCCGTGCAGCACCTGGCCGGTGAAGTCCTCCAGGCCCGCCAGCAACGGGCGGTAGGGGCGGCCGAACGACCCGGAGGCCGCCACGACTGCCCGCGCGGACAACGGGCGAGTGCCCTCCAGTTCCACCGTGAAGCCGTCGCCGGTACGACGGACGGCACTGACCCGGCACCCGGTGCGGATCTGCGCGTCCAGGCGCTCGGCATAAGCACTGAGGTAGGCGACGACCTCGTCGCGGTGCGCGTAGCGGTCCGGATCGCGGCCGGGGAAGGGCATGCCGGGCGGGGAGCTGTAGTGGGCTGGCGAGAACAGCGTGAGGCTGTCGTAGTAGCGCGGCCAAGACCCGACCGGCCGATCGGACGCCTCCAGGACCACGGGCCGCAGACCGCGGCGCAGCAGGGCATGAGCGGTGGCGAGTCCGGACTGCCCGCCGCCGACGACGGCGACGTCGGTGTGCTCCATCAGCAACCGCTGATTCGATGAATGCCTATGTTGACGTTTATCAATACAGGTGTGATGCTGGACGGCGCAAGCCATCGACAAAGGTCGAAACACGCAAGGAGTCGCCGTGAATGCGTCCGCACCCACCGACCTGCCGGTCGTCGTCATCGGCGCCGGCCCGACCGGCCTGGCCGCAGCCTCCCGCCTCGTCCAGCGCGGCCTGTCCCCGCTGGTCCTCGAGCAGGGCCCGGCCGCCGCCCACGCCGTGCGCGACTGGCAGCACGTGCGGCTGTTCTCCACGTGGGCGGAGCTGACCGACCCGGCAGCGGAGAAGCTCCTCGCCCCCACCGGCTGGAGCAAGCCCGACCCGGCGACCTACCCCACCGGCGGGGACTGGACCGCGCTCTACCTCCAGCCGCTGGCCAACGCCCTCGGCGACGCCGTGCGCTACGGCGCGCGCGTCACCGGCGTCTCCCGTCTCGGGCGGGACCGGATCGTGGACACCGAGCGCGACGCCCAGCCCTTGACCGTCCACTACGCGCTGCCCGACGGCCGCGAGGAACGGATCCTGGCCCGGCAGGTCATCGACGCCTCCGGCACCTGGTCCCTGCCCTCACCCGCAGGCGGCAACGGCCTGCCGGCCCTCGGCGAACACGCGGCGGCGGAGCGCATCGCCTACCGCGTCCCCGACCTCAAGGACCCGGCCGTCCGCGCCCGCTACACGGGCAAGCACACCGCGGTCATCGGCTCCGGCGCCTCCGCCTTCACCACCCTGGCCGCCCTCGCCGACCTCGCCCAGGCCGACGACGGCGCCGGCACCCATGCGTTGTGGGTGCTGCGCCGCGGCATCTCCGGCTCCACCTTCGGCGGCGGCAGCGCCGATCAGCTCCCCGCCCGCGGCGCCCTCGGCCTCGCCGCGAAAGCCGCCGTCGAGCAGGGGCACGCGGACGCCGTCACCGGCTTCCGCACCGACGCGATCGAACCGGGCAGCGACGGCCGGCTGGTACTGGTCGGCGACGACGGGCAGCGCCTGGACGCGGTGGACGAGGCAATCGTCCTCACCGGCCTGCGCCCGGACCTGTCCTTCCTGACAGAACTGCGCCTCGCCCTGGACGAACGTCTTCAAGCACCGGTCGCTCTCGCGCCTCTGATCGACCCCAACCAGCACTCGTGCGGCACCGTCTACCCCCACGGCCACCGCGAACTGTCCCACCCCGAAGCGGGCGTGTACCTGGTCGGGATGAAGTCCTACGGCCGCGCCCCCACGTTCCTGGCGATGACCGGCTACGAACAGGTCCGCTCCGTGGTCGCCGCCATCGCCGGGGACCTGGAAGCCGCCGACCACGTCGAACTCGCTCTGCCCGAAACCGGAGTCTGCAGCGGCGCAGGACTGCTCGACGACTCGACCGCCGAAAAAGGCGGCGGCTGTGCTCCCGCACCGCAGCTGGTGCAGATCGGCGTCGGCGCCACGACCGTCGTGCAGGAGGGTTCGGCGGGCGGCTGCTGCGGCTGATGACCAGCACCGACCATGTGCGCGCCGTCGCGACCGGTACGGGGGACCTGTCGCGGCCCCGGGCCTTCTCCGCCGGCTGGGCCACCAAAGACACGCTGGATGTCACGCTTGTCCTACCCGAGCTCGTCGTCGAGGTACGAGCCGACATCGCCCGGGATTCCGCAGGGCGATGGCGTCACCCGGTGAGACTCGCCCGCTTCCGCGACGACCTCGCCCCCAGCGATGTACCCCTGTTCGACGCCGACGATGACACCCCCGCCGACTGAACCATCCTTGCTCGCTCCAACGACGCTGCTTCCGACTGCCGGTCTCTTTCATGGGCATGTCGGGACGTCCCATCCGTGTCCGTGGATTCCACGGGTCCTACTCTCGTCCTGCCGCCGCGCCGCACCACCGCATCTGACATGGCCGGCTTCCGCACGACGATCATGCAGGCATGCCACACGACTGGCGAGCCGATTGCTCCAGAAGCATGCCGCTCGTCACCGATTCGACCGTCCGCCACGTCGGACGGGCCGGCGCCGTGCCTCCGTCGCTTCATGGCCGCGGAGCGCAGGGGTTTTCACACGCATCTTCTCCTGTGACACCTCGGGCAGCACGACCGTGCTACCCGAGCCTGATTCCGGCTACGAGGGATCGAGGCGTCGTCCAGGAGCCGCCGACCCCGGTGATCGTGCTGATCGCATGGCGGTCGCTCCTGTGGGCCGTGCCCGCCCTCGTGGTCGATGGCCCGTTGTGCTGCCTGGCACGAAGGGTTGCCGTTCCGCTGTGATAGGCGTCTTCCGGGGTGGAGCGTGCGTTGCGGTGCCGCGTTCCGGGAGGACACGAAATACCCAGGTCCGGTAGGAAAGGAAGCGAAACAGAGTCGCGACCGCTATCCCGGTGAACTTGAAGACATTGCTCTCCCATGGGCCGTCTCTGCCGAACGCGTTCGCCGCCAGGTAGAGGATCCCGTTCTCGATCACCAGGCCGAGGGCACTGAACAACAGGAACAGTGCCAGTTGGCGGCCTGCGCGGCTCCTGTCGCGTTCGCGGTAGGCGAAGTAACGGAAGCCGGCGTAGTTGAAAGCGATCGACACCACGGTGGCGATGACGCTCGCCCGCACGACGGGCAGTTGGGTGGTGTGTCGCAGGAGGTTGAAGACCAGGAGGTTGACCGCCACTCCGACGCCGCCGACCACCGCGAACCTCGCGGCCTCCCGTGCGAACCGGGGCTTCGACGACGCTACTGGTGCGGCCCTCTCGCCTCGAGAAAACATAGGCGCACAGTTCCTGTAGGGGCTCGCCCCAGTCTGGCACGTGCGTGGGCATGCCGCGCGCCTGGCCGGGGCGAGGCCCTACGCCGCAGGCGGTGGGGCGTTTCGAACGACTGTCGGTTGCTGGAAGGACCGGCAGGCGACCGCTGCCGCTCTTCGCTGACCTTCCGGCCAGCTCGCGAAGCGGTTGAGGGGCATGAGCGGTCCTGATATCCGGATCCCGCGAGGCTGCCCCCGCCTTTCGGTACCTCGGTGCCTGGCCGGACGGGTCGCGGTTTCAACCAGTGCGTGCGGGCTTCGTTCGCGCGCTCTGGGCTTTGCGCAGCTGGGAAGCGGCACCCCACAGCGTGACCCGCCACAATGCCTCCGCGACGATGGCACGGCTCATTTTGCTCACGCCGTGTTCGCGTTCGACGAAGGTGATGGGCACCTCCGCGACCGAGAAGCCCCGGGCGGCCGTGCGGCGCAACAGGTCCACCTGGAAGCAGTAACCCTGTGAACGGACAGTGTGCAGCCCGACGCCGTTCAGCGTGTGTACCCGGAACGCGCGGTACCCGCCGGTCACGTCGCGTGCCGTCAAACCGAGGAGGAGACGTGCGTAGGCGCTGCCTGCTCGCGAGAGCCACTCACGTGACCTGGGCCAGTTCACCACCCGGCCCCCCGGTACCCATCGTGAGCCGAGTACCAGGTCGGCCCCCTCGGCGATTGCCGTGAGCAGCCGAGGCAGCTCTTCCGGACGATGGGATCCGTCGGCGTCCATCTCGACGAGAACGTCGTAACCGCGTTCCATCCCCCATGAGAACCCCGCCAAATAAGCGGCTCCCAGCCCTTCCTTCCCCCTCCGGTGCAGTACATGGACCTGTTCATACGCGGCGGCCAGTTCGTCGGCGATCCTGCCCGTCCCGTCGGGGCTGTTGTCGTCAGCGATCAACAAATCGGCCTGCGGTACCGCGAGGCACAGTCGGCGCGTCACGTCGCGGATGTTCGCGGCCTCGTTGTATGTCGGGGTGACGACCAGGATGCGGAGGGCGCTCATCTCGTCTCTCATAAGTGTGTGGCCTCGCGCTCGCGCAACTGCGAAGGTCCTCCCCTTTTGACTCTCTTTGGTATCAGGGTTGCCTGCTCGTTCACCACAGCTGGCACCCGTCAGATGGCACCCGTCAGATGTACACGCGGTGGCGCAGCCAGGAAGGATGGCGATGGACGAAGCGACGCCGGATGCGCGGCTGCCGGGCATCCGGCCGGCGCTCTCCACAGGCACCGCCCCGGCGGTACCCGTGGCGCCGGTCCCGGGCCCGCAGCAGTGGCACCGCGGGTTGAGCCTGCTCGCCATCGTGAGCCTGTTCATCGGCACTCGGGCCGCCTGGACGGCTGCCATGTCGTCGCGTCCCGCGGTCGGCGGGGTCATCTCCGTGTGCTACGCGGGCATCCTGCTGTGCGCCGTGCTCACCCTGACTGTGCATTCCAGGCGGGCGCTCACCCGAGTCGACCTCGGCGTCCTGGTGCTGGCCGTCACCTTGGTGGGTTGTCACTACATGCTGCACCACGCCGGCAACGACGAAGGTGTACTCACCGCCCAGGCAGCCGCGCAGATCGCACACGGCCGGCCCGTCTACGGACAGCCGTGGCCGTGGCTGTTCGGCACCCCCCAAGTCGGGCTCACCAAGACCATGTCGGGCGGTGGCGACTACACCTACGCTTATCCGCCTCTCACGGCGCTGCTGACCGCGCCCGTGTACACCGTGCTGCCCACACCGGCTGCCGCGACCGCGGTCGTCACTGCGGCCCTCGTCGCCGGATCGGTGCTGCTGTGGTCACTGCTCCCGCCCCCGTGGCGCCCCGCAGCCACCGCCGTCTGCCTGGGCTTCAGCTTCCTGCCCGCCGCCGCAGCCAACGGATACCCGGCCATCGTCGCCGTCGCCCTTCTGGTACCCGTGGCCGTCCGCTGGCCCGCCACCGGCGCCGGCGGGCGCCTAGGGCGCGGCGGTGCACTGCGCGCCGCATGCCTCGGGGCAGCCTGTGCCACTCAGCAACTCGCCTGGTTCCTCATACCGTTCCTGCTCGTTGGCCTGTACGCCGTGCGCCGCGCCGAACTGGGAACGGGCGCGGCCCTCAAACTACTCGGCCGTTACGTTGCGCTCGCGGCCCTGGTCTGGGCGGTGGTCAACGCCCGTTTCGCCGCGCAGGGCTTCCACGACTGGCTCGCTGGGCAGTTGCTCCCGCTCACGCAGAAAGCGATCCTGCACGGGCAGGGCCTCATGGGCATCTCGTACTACTTCACTGACGGCAGCAGACGCCTCGACTTCTACTCCTACAGCAGCATCCTGCTGCTGCTCGGGCTGCTCGCCGCCACCTTCCTCTTCGTCCGGCGCCTCGGCCCCGCCCTGACTGTCCTGCCCTGGATCCCGTTCTACTTCGCCACGCGTTCCCAGGATGGCTACTTCCTGCTGATGACCCCGCTATGGCTCGCAAGCGCCGCGACTGTCCCGGCCACCGCGCTCGCCGCCGCATGGCAGCCCCGTCCGCCGCGCCTACTCGGCCGGCGGATCCCCGCATTCGCCGCTCTCGCCGCGCTTACCTCTCCCGCGCTGTTGTGCGCGGGCATCGCCGCAGCGAGCCCGCCGCCTCTGCACATGATTCTCCACCCGCACTACACCAGCCGTCCGCGCCTCGGCGTCAACGACATCACCGTCCGCGTGGTCAACGTTTACGACAGGACGCTCACGCCCCACTTCGCCAGCCGCTTCGGCCAGGGCGCGTCGCGGTGGTGGCACGTCAGGTCGGGACCCCTCTCGCTCGCCCCGGGAGCCTCCGCGACCTACGTGGTCGTACCGCCCGGGGGATTCCGGGCGCTGCCCCGTGGCGGGCTTCCCCGGCTGCGCCTGATCGCCGTGACGGGCACACCCATGACGATCACCTCGGCCACGGTCGACCTCCCGCACGGCTAAGAGCGTGGGGATCTGGCGAATGCGAACGGGCTTGGCTGGAGTCGTTCTTACCTCCTGGTGGTGCGGGTAGAGGTGAGTGGAGCGACCACCGTCGGGTCGTCAATGGGGTTCTCTACCGAGTGCGGACCGGTGTGCAGTGGCGAGATCTGCCGGAGCGGTTCGTGCCGTGGGAGGCGGTCTATAAGCGGCATCGTCGCTGGTCAACTGGTGGAACGTGGACGATGCTGCTGTCTCGCATGCAGGCGGCCGAGGATGCCGCGGGTGGGATCGACTGGGACGTGTCGGTGGACTCGACAGCGGTGCGAGCCCACCAGCACGCCACCGGCGCGAGGAAAGCGTCTCCGGCCGCTGTTCCTCAAAGCGTCGTCAACTGCTGCTGAAATGAAACTCATCGACAAACGCAGCACACATGGCAAATCCCGCGGCGGCCCATTCCGTGGCGGGAAAACGCCCCCGGCAGGAAGCAGAGACAACAGGTGACTGAGGCGATCCTCCTGGTCGGAGGCAAAGGCACCCGGCTCCGGCCGCTCACCGTGCACACGCCGAAACCCATGGTCCCGGCGGCCGGCGTGCCGTTCCTCACCCACCAGCTGGCCCGCGCGCGGGCGGCGGGTGTCGAGCACGTGGTGCTCGCCACGTCGTACCTCGCCGAGGTGTTCGAACCGTACTTCGGCGACGGCGCGGCGCTCGGCCTCCATCTGGAGTACGTGACGGAGGTCGATCCGCTCGGTACCGGCGGCGCGATCCGCAATGTCGCCGGCCGGCTGCGCTCGGGTCCCGACGAACCCGTGCTGATCTTCAACGGCGACATCCTGACGGGCCTGGACATCCCGGCTCTCGTCGACACGCACCGCTCGACGGGCGCGGACGTCTCGCTCCACCTGACCCGCGTGCCCGACCCACGAGCCTTCGGCCTCGTCCCCACCGACGCCACCGGCAGGGTGACGGCGTTCCTGGAGAAGCCCCAGACGCCCGAGGAGATCGTCACCGACCAGATCAACGCGGGTGCCTACGTCTTCAGACGGTCCGTGATCGACGCGATTCCGGCCACTCGCCCGGTGTCCGTGGAACGGGAGACGTTCCCTGGGCTGCTCGCCGACGGTGCCCACCTGCAGGGCATGGTCGACTCCACGTACTGGCTGGATCTCGGCACCCCCCAGGCGTTCGTCCGGGGCTCCGCCGACCTCGTCCTCGGCCGGGCGCCGTCGCCGGCCGTGCCGGGCAGCTGCGGGGAACGGCTGGTGCTGCCCACGGCCGAGGTCGCCCCGGACGCGAAGCTGACGGGCGGCACGGTGATCGGCGCCGGGGCGGTCATCGGCGAGGGCGCGCGGATCAGCGGTTCCACGGTCCTGGACGGCGCGGTCGTCGGACCCGGCGCCGTCGTCACGGATTCGATGATCGGCCGCGCGGCCCACGTGGGCGCGCGCACCGTGCTCTCCGGCGTGGTGATCGGCGACGGGGCGCGGGTCGGAGCGGACAACGAACTGCGCGAAGGGGTCAGGGTCTGGTGCGGGGCGTCGGTCCCGGACGCCGCGATCCGCTTCTCGTCCGACGCCTAATCATGGCACGAGCTTCCCGTTACCCGCTTGAGCTCCGCCGTCGTGCGGTGCGCATGGTCGCCGAGGTGCGCGACGACCATCCCAACGAGACGGTCGCTCTGCAGGCGGTGACCGAGAAGCTCGGCATCGGCTCAGCCTGTATCTCGGGGTCGTAGCGGATCACCACCTCATCCTCTCGCGACGAGCACGCAGCTGAGGGGGTGGGGCGGAATACGGCTGCATTGTCCCCGAGACGGGTGGGACGCCACCTGGGACCCAGGTCGGGCGAGCAGGGCCTCGACACGCAGCGTTACTGCTCCACAGAAGATGAGCCAGAACCCAGTAGTGACGTCACTTGTCGACGGGTTTGGGAGGCGCCCAGAACCACGGTCGGGTGATGTTGATGAGTTCGGGAGGCGCTGGGGTTCTTGCCAGTGCAGCATCGGGCTGCTCCTGGTGAAAGGTCCTGGTCATGCCGCGAATGTCGAAGGTCGAGCTGTACGCCGCGATCCGGCGTGACCATCGCGACGGCATGTCGATGCGGGAGCTTGAGCGCAAGCACGGCGTGACCTGGCGGACGGTACGCAAGGCGTTGGACTCGTCCTGGCCTGAGCCCCGTAAGAGGCTGCCTCCTCGAGCCACCACGCTGGACCCGTATAAAGCGGTGATTGATGAGATCCTGCGGGCTGACCTGGACGCGCCGCGCAAGCAGCGGCACACGGTCACCCGGATCTTTCACCGACTGGTCGAGGAGCACGGGGCGGACGTCTCTTACGGCGTGGTGCGCTACTACGTCGCCGGCCGGAAGCCCGTCCCCGTCTCCGAGCGGGATCTGCAGTGCGGCGGGGTATGCCGGGAAGCGGGCGTGGTCGCGTGGATGTACCTGCGGGAGCGCAACGGCCGCCGGGAGGCGGTGCACGAGCGCTCGGAGGACCAAGCCCGGCACCAAGCAGTCCTGTCGGACGAGCACAAGGCATACCAGGAGCTGTCTCGGCGGCCGACGGGCATCGCACGGACAGCGAGGTGCTTACACCGGTAGGACCTGCCGGGGGCGCAGCGCCTGGGCGGCAAGGGGCAGCTGGCGCGGCCGACACGTGACCGCACGCTCATGACCAGCGGCAAGGCACTCCACGCTGTGCCGATCTCAGAGTGCCGTTCCCGAGACAGAGACACGGGGCGGGATGCACCGCCCCATGACAGCCACGCCCGCCCCAGGTACCGCCCCACGACAGTGACCACGCTCATCATCCACACCCGACCAGCGGAAACACCCCGAACTGACATGCCGGCCAATGACACCACCCACCGACACCAAACCGGCACATTGCAGCGTGGCTATCGGCATCATCCGACTCGTCGCTCCTACTGCCCGGCCGAGTGGGCTTCCTTCCCTGGTGAGACAGATTTGTCGCTCAGCTTGCGGGAGGGGGCGTCCGCCCGTTCTGCCATTTGACTCAATTTGTCCATGCGGCGAGAGGAGCGGCGCGTCAGACCTGGTAGGTGACGGGGGCACGGTGGTGGACGTGCCCCCGACCGTGATTTGCTCGCCCTGGCAGTGAGGCAGGAAGACAGCATTGTCGTGGCGTACGTGAAGGGGTTGTGATGCAGGTAGCGGTGGTCACCTTCGACGGGTTCAACGAACTCGACAGTTTCATCGCCTCCGCACTGATCAACCGGTGCCGCAACGGCGGCCTGGAGGCCCTCATCACGACGCCGACGGCGGTGGTCACGTCGATGAATGGCGTCGAGGTGACGGGGCAGCGCCCGATGGAGTTCGTGGCGGAGGCCGACGTCGTCCTGATCGGCAGTGGGGTCAAGGCACAGGAGGTGGCCGCCGACAACCTGCTGCTGTCCCGGCTGCCGCTCGATCCCTCGCGGCAGCTGATCGGTGCGCAGTGTTCCGGCGCTCTGGTCCTGGCGCGTCTGGGGCTGCTGGGTGACACCCCGGCGTGCACCGACAGGAAGAGCCGGCCCTTCGTCGAGGCCTGCGGTGTCACCGTGCTGGACGGGCCGTTCCACGCCGAAGGGAACATCGCTACAGCGGGCGGCTGTCTGGCGTCGCAGTATCTCGCCACTTGGGTGATCACGCGGACGCTCGGGGCGGACGCCGCCCGCGACGTCCTCGACTGTGTGGCGCCGGTCGGTGAAAGCCCTGAGACCGCGGAGCGCGCCCTGCGTGCGGTACGCGCGGGCGCACTGAGCAGCCGCTGATCCCTAACCGGGGCGCGGCTGCATCGCTGCGTCACGGGCGGAACTCTCCTACGGCTTTGCCGAGGTCGCGTTCGAGCTCTCCGTCACTCTGCAGGCCCCGGTCAGCCAGGTGGTCGAGGCGCTCGCGGGTTTCGGGCAGGGCGATCAGGCCCTGGAACAGGACGGCGTCGGAGCGGACATGCGCGGGTTCCGCCAGGGTGAGGTCGTTGATCGCGCGTTTGGCGGCCTTGACGCCCTGGGGTGGGAAGCCGGCGATGCGCTTGGCCAGGCTCTCGACGAAGCCGTCCAGTTCGGTGTCGGGCAGGGCGCGGTTGATCCAGCCATACCGTTCGGCGAGGTCGGCGTCGAAGTCGGCGGCTCCGGTGATGGCTTCGACGGCGCGGGTCCGGCCCAGCCTCCGGGTCAGGTGCTGGATCCCGCCCCCGCCGGGTAGGGCACCGGTACCGGCCTCGAACTGGCCGAAGACCGCGTTATCCCGCGATGCGAAGATCATGTCGCAGGCGAGGGCGAGTTCGTTGCCGCCGCCGCGGGCGCGGCCCCGCACTTTGGCGATGGTGATGACCGGGACCCGGGCCAGCTTGTGGAGAAACATGCCGAGGGAGGCGTCGCCGGGCCCCCCGGCCTTGGCTGCCTCGGCGGTGTACTGCGGGACCGCCGCCAGGTCGACATGCGCCGAGAAGTAGTTGGGGGAGGCGCTGTCGATGATGACAACGCGCACGTCGCCGGGGTCGTTGGACAGGCCGTCGACGAGGGAGACCAGGTCACGGACCAGGTCGACACCGAGGAGGTTGAGGGGTCCGGCATCGAGAGTGGCGGACAGAACGCCGTCCTCGACTCGGGTTTGGATCGACGTGTAGTCAAAGGCCATGACAACTCCAGCCGGTAGGAACGTGTGTGGAACATGCCTTGGGGCCACCTCACCAGGGGCATCTGGATGCGGCACCAGGCCCGGTTCCAGGCGTGCTATTGGTTCGTCGTCGGTTCATTGAGAATCTGTCCGGGGGGCCGCGGGCAGTTCGGCCCAGACTGTTTTTCCCTGCGGGTGGAACCGGGTCCCCCATTGGTCCGTGAGGCTCGCCACGATGAACAGCCCGCGGCCGCTCTCGTCGACGGTGCGGGCGTGTTGGACGCGTGGAACGCTGGTCGCGCCGTCACTGACCTCGCAGGTCAGTCTCTGCCCGCGGATCAGACGCAGGCGCAGCGGCGCGGCGCCGTAGCGGATGGCGTTGCCGACGAGTTCGCTGACGACGAGTTCCATGGTGTAGGCCGTCTCCTCGTCCACCCGCCACCGGCTCAACTGTTCGAGAGTCGCCTTCCGGGCAATCGGTGCGGCCTCGGATGTCACCGGCAGGGGGCAGTTCAACATGTCGTCCTGGGGCAGGGCTTTGGTCCGCGCGAGGAGCATCAGCGGTTCGCCGCCGCCGCGACCGGGACTGAACTCGGCGGCAAGGGCGTCGCACAGGTCCTGCAACGGCCGTGTGGCGGCGCTGTCGAGGAGCGGGCGCAAGGCACCGGACGGTGCCAGCGCCGCGTCGGCGAGGCCTGCTGTGGCCATGGCCAGGACGCTTCCTTCCGGAAGGTCGACGGTTGTCACGGGGAAAGGCTCCTTGCCCGGTCCCGCCAGCGGGGCCCCGGTGGGGCAGGCAGGTTGGCGGAGATGCCGTCGGGGAGGGCGGCCAGCGGCTCAGTGGTGCCGACGCAGGCGACCGTGAAGATCAGGTCGACCGGATCGTAGATCGCGAATGTACAGGTGGCGGTCAGAGGTTCATGGTTCGGGAGGTCTGCGGGGGCGTACCCGGCGGCGAGGCGGGTCGCGACGTCGTTGAGGCGGGCCGGCAGCTCGTCGGGCTGCAGATCCATGGCGGCGAGGGTGTGGATGGCTGTGCGCAGGAGCCCCATGGTGATCGCCGTGGTGATGCCCTCCCCCGATACGTCTCCGACGACGAGCGCAGTCCGTTCGCCGGGCAGAGCGATCGTGTCGAACCAGGCACCGCCGCCCTCGGGTTTGGCAGGTGCAGCCGGGTGATCTCCAGCGTGGGCTGCGTGACCGGTCCTTCGGGGAGCAGCCGGCGCTGGACGGACTGGGCAACGACCCACTCGCGCATGTAGCGGGTCACGTTGTCGATACAGAGGGCGGCGTGCGCGCACATCCCGCTGGCGACGGTGAGGTCGTCCTCCACGAAGGGGTCCTTGTGCCCGGCGCGGTAGAAGCTGACCACGCCCAGTGCCAGGCCGTGCAGGACCAGTGGTGCCACGATCAGGGAGTGGGCACCGTATCGCCTGATGATTTCGGCGCGGGTCGGATCGGCATCCAGCCATGAAGTGTCGTCCTCGATCACGAGCAGGCGGGGCTGGAGATCGGTCAGCACGCCTGAGAAGGGGGTGCCGGGCGGCATCGGGCGCACCTCTCCTACCGGGTAGGCCGGTTCAGGGCCCTCGAAGGCCGCCCGCCGCAGAGGGACATCCTGGTGAACGGGCACAGGAGGCGGCTCCTGGCCGCGAACGATGTCCTCGATCACCTCGACGATGGCGGCACTCGCGAAGGCGGGCACCACCGCTCCCACCAGCTCCCGGCAGACAGCCCCCAGGTTCAGCCCATGCCCCACCCGGGCGCGGACCTCGTCCACGAGGGCCAGGCGGTTCTGTGCGTTCTCGCGCTCCGTGAGGTCGACCTCGGATGTCACCAGTCCGAGCACCTCACCCTCGGGTCCCTCCAGACGGAAGTAGGAGAGGGAGTGGGTGCGACGCCCGGGCTTGCCCGGTACCCTTACGCCCCGAACGAGCCGGTTAATCACCGGCTCCCCGTTCTCCAGGACCCCGCGCGCGACGGCGGTTTCCTCCTCCGCCCCCTCACGCTCGAACATCTCGGTGAAATGCCTGCCCACCGGCTGCTCCCCCATGCCGCGGTGAGCGCTACCTGGGCGGACCACACGCAGCTCGCCATCGAGAACGTGCACCCCTTCCGGGGACGGCGTGAACAGGGCCCTCAAGATCGCCACGTCCCGTCCCGGGATGACGTCCCCCGCCGCAAGCACCTGCCACACCACGGAAGTGCCCAGCAGCATCGGCTTGACCAATGCCGACACCGCCTCGGGAAACCCTTCCCGCCGCAGTTCGTCGTCGGCGGCGACCTCCGGTAAGGGCGCGGTCACCTGTTGCCCGACGGCCTCCTCGGCGGACCAACCGAGCAGCTCCTCCGCCGGACGCCCCCACTCGATCACCCAGCCGCCCTCGTCGATGAGTACCAGCACATCACCACTGGGCATGCGCACGCACCTCCGCCCGCATCCCTGCCCGCCCCGCGCCGGCACCAGGCCTGCCCACCGGACATCCACACCTATCGGCGCAGCTAGGCCTTGTCCGGCCTCCGCCAGCGCCCTGCGCGTTGCTCCGCCCTTCACGAACCCTCATGCAAGCACAGCCATCCCCGCGCAGCCCGCCGCCGGCGATCGGGCCCCGGGACGTCTGTTGGACTGGAGTGGCGGCGAGCACTGGTCCCCCAATCCGCGGCCCTGCCGCTACTGCTCCCGCACCACGAACCTGCGCGACGACGACGGCCTGCCCACACACAAGACATGCGCGGAGAACCAGCACTCAGCGGACCGCGGCATCCCGCTGCGCTGAGCCCCGGGTATCCGGTGCGCCGGGGCTTGGCGTAGGGAGCGCCTACTGATTCAGCGATTCCTGTCTTGGCCACCAGACCCGCGATCCGGCAGGGGGCGCGGGGATCCGCGGATACAGGGCCCCGTAACGACCGGGGTGCCGGCGGCTGATGTTCAGGGCCTGGCGGGTCACCATGACGCGCTGCATGTCGTCGCCCCGTCGTTCGCGATCCACGACGATGAATCCCCGCGCGATCAACCCCTCGTAGGGATCATCCGGTTCGTACGCGAATGGATCGTTCCGCCGGTTGTGTCGCTGGATGACAGGTTAGGCCAAGTTGTCCGATGGACAGCGCGAGCGCTTGGTGCAGCTCGGCGTCCAGACGCCGGCGCAGGAGGCCGACGCCGCGGAGAGGTCGGCGCCGCGGGTGAGCGGGGCGCGGTACAACCGGTCCCGCCGGGCAGGCGGCGCGAGGCACGGTTCAGGCGCTGCGGGCGGTGCCCTCAGCGCCGCGGGGTGCGCGCGAGCCGACGGGGGATGTCCTCGGCCGCACCGGGCGGCCCGGGAACGAGCCGGCGCAGGGTGGTCAGTGCCTGACCGTTGTCGGTGTGGGACGGTGCCGTGGGCCCGGCCGCGTGCCAGCTGGCGTGCGCATTGTCGACGGCCAGCTGCACGTCCGGGTGGTAGGCGGGCAGCCCCGACAGCAGCAGCGCCCCGGCGTGGGTGAGCCAGAGGGCACACGCCTGGCCCATCTCCCCTTCCATCCCGGCGAGGTGGGCACGGACCCCGATCCACCGAGCGCCCTCCAGCGAGGCGTCACGGCGGGCGGCGTCGGCTTCCAAGGCCGCAACGATCGCGTACGCCTCCACTCGATGCCCGGCCTCCCACGCGGCCACGATCGCGCGGTGCGCCTCGGCAGGGCCGGCCGCGGGCGGAGCCTCGGGGCCCGGCGGAAGCTCGGGCGCGGTGACGGGCACGGAAGCCGCCTCCGGACCGGTGCGGGGTCCGTCTTCGAGCCACGCGCCGGCGGTCGATCCGCCCTCGTGGGCCGCCTGCCAGTGCGTACCGCCTGCAGGGATTCGGCCTGGCAACGGCGCGAGCATACGATCCAGAGCCAGAGCTGCGACGGGGGCGGTCGAGGGGTGCATGCCCGGTCCAACGGGTATT
Source organism: Streptomyces sp. NBC_01497 (assembly GCF_036250695.1). Taxonomy (NCBI): domain Bacteria; kingdom Bacillati; phylum Actinomycetota; class Actinomycetes; order Kitasatosporales; family Streptomycetaceae; genus Streptomyces; species Streptomyces sp. NBC_01497. Next base: position 137,828 of record NZ_CP109427.1, read on the forward strand.
TGCGCGGCGGGAGTGCGGCGCGCACGCCGTGATCACCCTGACGGGCCCACGCGAGTCGCCGCTTCCTGCGAGGGCGTGTGCGATCGTCGCGGACGCGTACGCAGCTCGCTGCGCGGACGTCCGCGAGTCAAGGACCGTTCGCGAGAAGTCGGCCAGGTCCTGCTCGTCCAGGCAGTGGAGGATCTCCTGCTGCGGCCGGCCCCAACCCCTGCCCACGGCTACCGCCGCGTTTCGAGGAGTCGAAGTCGACGGTGCATCACCGGTTCACCGTCTGGCCGACCGACGCGCGGAACCGGCCGAGGCAACGGCCGACCGGGTCGCAGTTCCGTTCCCAACCGCTAGCTGGAGACGGTGTGTAGAGCGGGCGAAGGCTTGTCGCGCTCGGTTTCAACGCGCGTAGAGCCGGGGAGTTTGCCGACGCTCCGCCTCCCCATCGGTTGTCACCCCACGGATAACTGCATGCGCCGCGCCGTCCTGGCCTGCTCCAGCGCCGCCCTCATCCTGACCGGCTTCGCCGCTGTCCCCGCCTCCGCCGCCCCGCCCGCGCCGCCGCCCCTCGCGACGGCCCGCAGTGAACTCGCCGCCCTCACCCTGGCCACCCCCCGACTCCATGACCGGCTACAGCCGCGACGCCTTCGACGTGTGGGCCACCCAGCCCGACCACTGCACCACCCGCCAAGACGTGTTGGCCCGCGACGGGAAGAACATCGTCGAGGAGTCCGACGGCTGCCAGCCCTCCTCAGGGTCCTGGTACTCGGAGTACGACGACACCACTGTCACCGTCGTCGCCCAGGCCACCATCGACCACATGGTCCCCCTCGCCAACGCCTGGCGCTCCGGCGCCGACAAATGGACTGCGGTGCAGCGCAAAGCCTTCGGCAACGACCTCACCGACCCCCAGCTCATCATCGCCTCCGAATCCTCCAATCCTCCAAGGGCGACTCCGGCCCCGACGTGTGGAAGCCGAAGAACACTGCCATCTGGTGCACCTACGCCGAGGCCTACACCCGCGTGAAATCCGTCTTCAAACTCACCACCACCACGGCCGAAAAAACCGCCCTCACCTCCATGCTCAACACCTGCAGCTGACCCCCGACCCGCAGGCGGGGCCGGGGCACCACACCCCGGTCCCCGGCCGGCCCGAAGCCACCCAAGGCCAAAGCACCCACCTGGACGGCAACCCGGCGGCTGCGGATGGGCACCTGCGCGCCGTCTGCCCACGAGCGGATACAGACGGCGCGACACGCTCCGTCACGCCGAAGTACACGCGGCCCTTCACCGAACCCGCGGACCTGGTGAAGGGCCGCGTGGCCGCGGCGTTCACTCACGCGCTGCCCTCCACCGAACCTCGGGAAGAGCTGATCTGCTGCGGGGCCGTGGACCCGCAACTGGAGTACTACGATTGCGGGTTCAAGCGCGTGCTGCGGCAGGCTCCGGCGTAGGAACGGATTTGGCATGACATCACAGGACGGTCTGAGCGGGTCAGCATTCGAGTCCTGGCGGCCGCCACTGGACCTGCGAACGGACCGGCCGCACTCCGCCCGTGTCTACAACTTCCTGCTGGGTGGCAAGACGAACTACCAGCCGGACCGGGATGCCGTCGCGCGGCTGCTGGAGGTCATGCCGATCGCGCGTCCGACCGCGGTGGAGAATCGGGCGTTCATGCACCGGGCCGCGCACTACGTGGCGGCCGAGGCGGGGATTCGGCAGTTCCTCGACGTTGGCACGGGCATCCCGACCGAGCCGAATCTCCACCGGGTGGTCCAGGACGTGGATCCGGCCGCCCGCGTCGTCTACGCCGACAACGATCCGATCGTGCTCGCCCACTCCCGCGCCCTGCACCAGGGCACCGCGGAGGGCCGCACCGCCTACGTGCACGGTGACCTGTGCCAGCCTGACGCCATCCTCGCCGAGGCACGCAGGACCTTGGACTTTGACGAACCCGTCGCCGTGATGCTGCTGACGGTCCTGCACTGGCTGCCGGCCGACGCGGACCCGTACGACATCGTGCGGCGCCTGATGGGCGCCGTGCCGGCGGGGAGCGCGCTGGTCATCACGCATCTCACGCGCGACTTCGACGCTCCGTCTGTCGGCGCGGCGGCTGAGGGGCTCAATCAGGAAGGCTCCAATGTCACCTCCCGCACGCGGGAGCAGGTCGCGGCGTTCTTCGACGGGCTCGACCTGGTGGAACCGGGGTTGGAGGTCATCGAACGGTGGCGCCCCTCTGCCCCGCTCGCTGACACGCCCGCGCTGTCCATCGCCTCCTCGACTGCGGCCGACGCGGCCGACGAGATCGTGCCGCTGTACGCGGGAGTCGCCCGCAAATCGTAGTAGCGGGGCTCTGGCCGCCTCACGGAAGCAAGGTCCCCTCGGAGGGCGATGTATCCGCAGCTTGTCGAGTCCGAGCGTCAGTAGCCGGGGACGGGGAAGAGCGAGCTCCAGCCGGCCAGCCGTCCGGGCGTAGACCCACCTGACCTCGTGCGTGTGACTGTGTATCTGAGAGCGGAAGTCGTTCACCGATCCGCGCGAGCTCGCGCAGCTGACCCTGGCGCGCGGCGAGGGCGCGGGGACGGTGCCGCGCGAGCTGCTGGCGAACTTCGGTCCGAAGGAGCCCGTGCACGTACCTCACCTCATCAGCTTCGACGAGTTCACCGGCATGTTTGCCAGTCTGCGGCACAGTGCCTGGCGGCTGGAGACCCGCCGGCGCTATGCCTCTGACGAGGCGGCCGCGACCTACACACAGTTCCTCGCTGAAGGCCGTGTCGACTGGGACCTTGACGACCCCTGGTGTGTGGGGCGCCGCGAGCAGCGCGACCTGGGCAAGAGGTTCGAGCGTGTCAGGATCCTTGACACGCCGGCCACGGTCGGGCAGCGCTACCTCCTCGACAACGCCCGCCGCAACGCGGAGGTGGGCGAGGACATCCGTACCCTCACCCACGCCGAAGCCCAGCACCTGCGGCTTCCCGAGGAAGACTTCTGGATCTTCGACTCCCGGGTTTGTCGCCCTGCTCCACTTCGACCAGGCCGACGAGATGACCAGCGTCGAACTGATCACCAACCCCGTCGAGGTCCTGCGCTACGCGCAGGACCGCGAGGCCGCCTGGCACCTCGCCGGCCCGTATTGGATCGCCGGGTAGCCTGCCCGCGTGAGCACGGTTTTTCAACAGGCCAGGGTGGCCCTCGGCGCGCGCCTTCGTGAACTGCGCACCGGGGTCACCGGCCGGGAGCTCGCGGCCCGGCTGGGCTGGCCGCAGTCCAAGGTCTCCAAGCTGGAGACGGGCCGGCAGACCGCAAACGCCGCGGACCTCACCGCGTGGGCCGAGGCCACTGGGCACGCGGAGGCGAGCGCCGAACTCCATGCCCGTCTCTCGGGCCTGGAGTCGCACACCCGCTCCTGGCGCCGTCAGCTGGCCGGCGGACACCGCCCCGTCCAGGACGCGCTCAGCGTCGAATACGAGCGCTCCACCACCCTGCGGGCGTGGGAGGGCGCCATGGTCGTCGGCATCCTCCAGACCCCCGACTACGCCCGCGCCATCTTCCGCGCGTACGCGGATCTCCAGCACTCCCCACGCGACACGGAGGCTGCCGTCCGCGCCCGAATACAGCGCGAGGAGATCCTCTACCGACCCGGCCGCACCTTCCACATCGTCATGTGGGAAGCCGCCCTCCATGCCCGCGTGGCACCCGCGCCCGTGATGGCCGCTCAACTGGACCGGCTGGTGGGCGTGCTGGGCATGGACACCGTCCACCTGGGCATCGTGCCCTTCGCCTCCCCCGTGCGGATCCCGCCCGCCAACGCGTTCTGGCTCTACGACCAGCGCCTGGCCATCACCGAGGACTGGCACGCCGAACTGTGGCTCGACGACACCGACAGCGTCGCGACCTACCGGCGCGTGTGGGACCGCCTCGCCCAGGCCGCGGTGTACGGACCGGCCGCGCACCACCTCCTCGCCCGGGCCCGCACCGCACTGGACACATAACCCACCCGGGTGACTGGCTGCACTGTCGGAGAATATTCGAGAATCACGCCCCTCCGGGCTACCGCAGCAGTCCTACCGTGCCTTTCATGGACTTCGCGGACCCCGCCGGATCCGCCGAGCGCCTGTGCACCTGGCACCGCGGCCCCTCCACGACCACGCGACTGGTCCGCGTCGACGCGGCGACCACCAGCAGCCGCGGCGCCGGCGTCTACGCCTGCGTCGACTGCCGCACCCGAGACGGCCTCACCCCACTCGACACCCTCGCTCCCGCCCAGCTCTACAAGCAGCTGGAAGCAACGGCCATCAACTTCCTCGGCCGGGGTAGAAGCGCATGAGCAACGCCGTGCCCGAGGTCGCGACCGTCGCGGACATTCATGCCAGCATCGAGCAGGCCCGTGAAGCCGGCTGCGGACAGAGCAGCCCCAGCGAGATGGCTGCCCTCGCCGACCGGCTCACCCGGCACATCCGCCAGATGACGCCCACAGCGCAGGCCGCCGTAGACGAGTTGTGGCACGGAGACACGCGCTGGTACTCGCTGCGGACCCGGCTCGACGGCATCGAGCACCAAGCCGCCCGCAGCCTCGGAGAGGGCGCACTGGCCGCACACGTAGAACTCGGCCTCCTCGCCGCCGACACCGCCTGGCTCCTAACCCGCTACGGCCCCACCGAGTAGACCGACCGCTCTCGTGCGGCCAAGTGTCGGTAGTTGCGGGCGCGCCTCGGTGAACATCCGAGAGCGAGCAGTGGCGCGGAGCGCGCAGCGCATGCCCCGGAGGGAACACGAGAGGGTATAGGACGGCTCTCCACTCCGTGCCGCCAATGCTCTTTGTATGGAAGACATCACACTCTGTCGTGAGGTGGGCGAAGCCAGAGCCACACCGTCATCGGCTTACTCGGTCTTCCTCGGTGACCGGGTCTCCGATCTGGCCGGGCCGGTACCAGGTCTGGCCGTTCCACCAGTAGCCGCCGGCCCGAAACAGATGATGAGACGTGCTGGGACGTGATCCTCTTGCAGAGAATCGCGTCCCGACCAGACCGGGGTCGGTTCACTCTGCCCATGTTGTGACTCTTGGGTACCATTTGTGTGGTGGAAGGTTGGCGCGCTGAGTGGAATCACTTCGTCACCCGACCGTGGGGCCGGGCGATAGTGTTCGTTCCCCTTGCGATAATCGCAGTGATCACCTTGGTGGACATGATGTCCTCAACAGCCATCCACCTCGGCCCCCTCGTTGCGCTGGCGCCCGCTCTGACCGCTGCCTTCGCGGGTCCGCGCACGACCGCATTCATTGGGCTCGTGGCGCTTGGCGCCCAGGAACTCGTCGATGGATTCAACGGCGAGACGATGACCAATCACATAGCGCAGGTCGTGGCGTTGGCTGTCCTGTGCTTTGCGATGGTCGTAGCCAGCTATGTGCGGGAACACCGAAACTGGCAGCTGACCCGGTTGCGGTCAGTGGCCGACGCGGCCCAAAGATGCATCCTGCGGCCTCCACCGAACCGGATCGGCTCATTGCGCCTCGGCTGGCTGTACTTGGCCGCCGAGAACGAGGCCCAGATCGGCGGTGACCTCTTCGCCACTGCCCGCGGATCCGGCCCGTCGACCCGAGTGATCATGGGAGACGTGCGGGGCAAAGGGATAGCCGCGATAGGAGAGGTATCGGTTGTTCTCGGAGCCTTCAGGGAAGGGGCCCACCGTTGCCCCACCCTGCGTGATCTTGTTGCAGCGCTGGAGGAGAGTGTCAGCCGGGACATCGAGGACGTCGCCGATGTCGAGACGGACATCGGCGAGCACTTCATCACCGCACTCATGCTGGAAATCCCGGATCAAGACCAGTCCGCCGAGGTGAAAAACTGCGGTCATCCGCCACCCATGCTGATCCACCAACGCCACGTCACCGCCCTCGACTTCGATAACTCTTCCCCTCCATTGGGCATGGGCGGGCTACCCACTACGGGCCAGCACACCGACTCCATCGCCTTCGAACCAGGCGACATGCTGCTGCTCTACACCGACGGCGTCATTGAAGCCCGCTCGCCGAGCGGTCAGTTCTACCCCCTCGCTGAGCGCCTGGATTCCTTCGCCGGATCCAACCCCGACGCCCTGCTCCGGGAGATCCAGAGCGACCTGATCAGCCACGGGGGAAGAGAACCAGCCGATGACGTCGCTCTCCTGGCCATCCAGCGCCTTCCAGCCAAGAAGCGCCATGGGCGCCGCACTTGATTGGCACCCCCTGCGCCTGCTCTTGCCGTCAAGGACCTGGGCCGGGTCGGCGTTGCGCGGAGTTGCATCTCCCGAAGCGTGGATGGGTGATCGGGAGCGCTGCCGGGCGGTGAAGATCCCCGAGGAGCTTGCTCCGCAACACCTCCGACCGGGCCGGCTACCGACCAAACCCGCTTCACCGGCCTTATATTCTTGGCCGCACGTCGACAGGCATGGCAGGACGGCCGCCACCGAAGGAACTACTGGCACGGTCGATCTCGCCGAAGAAGACCATAATGTCGTTCGGATCTGTTCCTGCCGTCTGCAGGTGACTCACGATCGCAGAGAGGAGCAAGCGCTTCCTTTCCTCCTCAGTCCCTGATGAGAGCACTGCCTCGACTATCAGAACGTGCTCGCTGCGAGGCTTCTGCAGATCGGGGTAGAGAGGACTGATGCGAAGGTCAGATGCCCCCAAAGAGATGAATCTCTGGAAGTGGTCATCCTCGGGGTAACCTGCGCTGACGCTTGCCGCATGGATGGCGGAGGATATCGCATCCTTTTCCGTCACCGTCATCCCGGAACGCGTTGTGATGGTGAAAAGCGGCATGAAATTCCTTTGCGCTGCGTAGGGATTTTCTGCTTATTGCCCTACGATTTTACGATATCTTCAGAGCGGGGTGAGCGGCGGGGGTGGCCCGGTGAGTCACATCCGGGAATCGCACTGACCGTTTTCAGAGTGCCACTCGTGGACGTCCAGCAGCAGGCCGTCCAGCGGCCCGCCGACCAGCTCGGCATAGTTCCGATGTGGGACCGGGCCGGGGTGGGGGTCGTCGTACTCCGAGCCGTAAATGCGGCCGTTCAGCAGCTGCTCATCGCGGTTCCACGCGGGCCTGCCCAGGGCCACCTTGCCCGCGTGGCCGGTCGCTGCGGCTTGTCCAGTCAGGTGCGGGATCGGGAGAACCAGCCGCTGGCCCCCTGCGCGGCGGCCGGTTCCTCTGCTTCCTGGCGCAGGTGCTCCTGCTCCCGGCACTCGCGTTTTTCGGCTTCGGCCTGCGCCTGGCTGCGACGGCGCGCTGCCGACAGTCCTCGCACAGGTCCGGATGCGACTGGCGTGTGCTCCAGTCCCGGCTGTAGCCGATCGCCTCCCACCGGGTATCGGTGAACTTCTGCCCGCAGTCCTTGCAGATCGGTCGCCGCGCCTCCCGCAGTGCGGCTTCCCGCTCCTCACGGCGCCGCTGCTCTTGTCGGGCCGCCTGGCGGCGGGCGAGGTAGTCGTCCCGGCGGACATTGCCGATAGCGTCCAGCAGCGGGGCGCGGTGGTCGCGGCCGAAGCGCAAGAAGACGGGCCCGGCCGCGCCGTGTTGAAGTAAGTTCCTCCAGCCTGGTCGCTACGATCGGGATGCAGCGGTCGTAGGAGTGCTAGGGCTGGCGCGATGGCGTCGAGTACTCCTGCACAGGATCCATGCGGCCGATGGTGGTCCCCCCGCGAACCTCCGCTGCTGCGGCTCGGCCGATCGCGCCAGACCGTCGCGGCTTGGCAGGGCACGGGGCGTGCGGTGCCAGCGCCACTCACGACGGTCAGGCGGCTGATCAGGGCAGATGGATAACTGGGACAGAAGTATTTAGGGTCAGCACATGGCTCTCATCATGGTGTGCGAAGACGACGCGGCGGTCCGTGGCGTCCTCAAGCGCGCCCTGGAGTACGACGGCCACACCGTCGCGATCGCCGCCACAGCCGACAGCCTACTGCGGCAGCTCGCACCGGCGCCCCATCTGGTCGTCCTGGATCTCGGGCTCCCGGACGCCGATGGCCGTGACGTCTGCCTGGCCATTCGGGCTCGCGGTGTCGACGTGCCGGTGCTGATGCTCACCGCGTTGGACGGCCTACATCATAAGGTGGGCGGCTTCGAGGTCGGCGCCGACGACTACATGACCAAACCCTTCGACATCCCGGAACTACTGGTCCGGGTCCGAGCCCTCCTGCGCCGGGCCACCGTGGCGCCCGCAACACGCGAGGTCGTCCTGGATCCGGCGAAGCACATGGTGACCTACGGCTCGGTGAGTGAGAGCCTGACCCCGACCGAGTTCCGGCTGCTGGGCCGCTTGATCGCCTCGCAGGGCGACGCGGTACGCCGCCACGCCCTCATCGCCGCTGGCTGGCCGCACGGAGCGCAGGTCAGCGACAACACCCTCGACTCCTTCGTGCGCCGGCTGCGGACCAAGCTCGGTCCGCTGGCCGTGGCCGAGCATCTGGTGACGGTCCGCGGCGTGGGCTACCGATGGCAGTGACGGGATTCCGCAGAAGGGTCGTCGTGCTCACGGTGCTGATCGCCACCGCGGTGGTCGTCATCCTGGTCGTGGTTTCGCACGTGCTGCTGAGCAGGGTGACGGATGTCGACGCGCACGATCTGGCCCGTACGCGCGCCGAGGCGGTCGCGGCGAACGTCAGCGCCAAGGGCGGCCGTGTCGTACTGACGGAGAACAGCAGCGAGGCGCTGGACGAGGTCGCCTGGGTGTACGCCGACGGCCGTCTGATCGACGGGAACGTACCGGCAAGCGTGGTCGATCGCGTCGAGGAGCTGGCGGATTCGAGGCGCCCGCAGACCACGTCCGCCGGCAACTACCTCCTGTACGCGCGGCAGGTCCCGCTCGACGGCCACCACGTCATGGTGATCGTCCGGGTGGACCTCACGCCCTACGAGACGTCCGAGCAGCGCAGCCTGATCATGTCGCTGATCCTGGGCGGCCTCATGATCCTCCTCGCCGGCGGTGTCGCGCACCTCGTGGTGCACCGCGCGCTGCGGGTCGTGCACGAGATGGCCGCCCTCGCCGACGACTGGGGTCATCACGAACCTGGGCGCCGCTTCAACCTCGGAGTCCCACGCGACGAGTTCGGGGAGCTGGGACAGACCCTGGACCGCCTTCTGGAGCGCGTCGACAACGCGCTGGCGGACGAGCGCCGGCTCACCGACGAGATCGCCCACGAACTGCGGACACCGCTCACGGTCCTGCGGGGCGAGGCGCAGCTGGCGCAGCTGTCCGGCGAGCCGGTGGTGCCGGAGGCGGTGCTGAGCGAGGTCGACCGCCTCGATGCGGCGATCACGACGATTCTGCGGGCCGCACGCGCACGGACGGACGAGGGGACCCGGTGCGATCTGCGCTCCGCCGCGCGGCAGGCGATCGGCAGCCGCGCGGTCGAGGTCGCCTTTCCCGCGAAGGTCGAGGTCGCCGTGGCGCCCGACGTCGCCGTGTCGCTGCTGTCACCCCTGCTGGACAACGGTTTGCGGCATGCGAAGTCCCGTGTGTGGATCACCGCGCGCAACCAGGGTAAGGCCATCGTGGTCGATGTCCTGGACGACGGCCCCGGGTTCGATCCCGACGAGGTCGACCGGGTCTTCGAAGCGGGTGTGACCGGCGGCACCGGGTACGGGCTGGGGCTGCCCGTGGTCCGGCGCATCGCCGCCTCGGCCGGTGTGGAGGTCCGCGCGATCGCGGACGGCCGCGGCCACGTCGAGGTGACACTCCAGGCCGCGCGAGCGACCACGTAGTCAGGTTACTTGCAGGTTCCCCGCGTAAACCTCCCTATATGACAACGACAACGGAAGCACGCACGCGCAGCGGGCGCCTCATGCTCAACAAGGTGCCCGAGGTCACCATCTGGTTCTGGGTGATCAAGATCCTGTGCACGACGGTCGGTGAGAGTTTCGCCGACTGGATCAACATGAAGCTGGGCATCGGCCTGGTGAACACGGCCTGGATCTTCACCGCGGTGTTCGTGGTGGTCCTGGCCATCCAGCTGCGGCTGAAGCGGTACGTCCCGTTCCCCTACTGGCTGACCGTGGTCGTTGTCAGTGTCACGGGGACGCTGTACACCGACATCCTCACCGACCAGCTCAACGTGTCGCTGTGGATCAGCTCCGCCGTATTCTCGGTGCTGCTCGCGGTGGTCTTCGGTGTGTGGTGGCTGCGTGAGCGCACCCTCTCGATCCACTCCGTAAGCACGTTCCCGCGTGAGTCGTTCTACTGGCTCGCCGTTCTCGTCACATTCGCGCTCGGCACCGCGACCGGCGACTGGACTCTCGAGCTGACCGGCTGGAGCCCGGGCGCCTCGGTGCTGCTGCCGCTCGGCCTCATCGCGGCGATCACCGCGCTGTGGAAGTTCGGCGCGAACCCAGTGCTGTCGTTCTGGCTCGCCTATATCCTGACCCGCCCGCTGGGCGCCAACATCGGTGACTGGCTCGCCTCCCCGAAGGTCGCCCAGCCGGGCGAGCCCACCGGTCTCGCGTTGGGCACGTTCACCACCAGCCTGATCTTCCTCGGCCTGATCCTGGCGACGGTGGTCTACCTGACGGTGAAGCGCTCGGACGTGACCGAGACCTACGAGGCGGCCCACGCCGCACACGCCAGCGGCGGCCCGCGCAGGGAGCGCGTCGGGCTGGCCGGCTTCGGCCTGCTGGCCGTTGCCACCACGGGCCTGATGGTGTGGGCCCACGGCCAGCCGCACGTCGGCCCGGCGCCGGAGGCCGACAACACCTCCGCCGTCCAGATGGCTCCTGGCCAGGCGGTGAAGAAGTTCCCCGCCGCCAAGGTCGCCGCGCTGAAGAGCCTCGCCTCCACCTCGCTCAAGGACGCACGCTCGGGGAACGTGAAGGGCGCGCACGCGGCCGCCCAGTCGCTGCGTGACCTGTGGGATGCCGACCAGGCATCGTTGCAGCCGCTGGACAACTCCGGCTGGACCTCCATAGACGCCCAGATGGACAAGGTGCTGGGGACCTTCGGCATCGATCACTCCAACCCGCCGATGTCGCCTGCGCGGCAGGAGAAGGAACTGAACGCCCTCCTAATGGACATGGGCTGACGGACCTAAGGGCTGTCCCGTAAATGATCTCTGTCTCGTGTGGGCAGGGTGAGTTGCTGTCTGGACTGGGTGGATTATCCGGCGAGGGCGAGGTTGTGCATCCGGGCGATGCCGAGCATGGCGTGGTGGACGCCGTCGCCTTTGAGGCGGCAGTCGCGGAGGATCTTCCAGGTCTTCATCCGGGCGAAGGCGTGCTCGACGGCGGGCGCGGACCTGTTTGTGGGACGTGTTGTGGGCCTGCTTCGAGTCGGGCAGTTCCTCGCCCGGCCTGCGCCGGTCCGGCATCAGGAGACCGGTGCCGGGATAGCCGCCGTCGGCCATGGTCGTGGTCGCGCCGACAGCGGCTTTCGCGCCGGACTCCTCCCATGCCTTGCAGTCGTTGTTGTTGCCGGGCAGGGGACGGCCGACCACCACGACGAGGCGGGTGTCTGCATCGATGACGACCTGGTGGTTGGTGGAGTACCGGTAGTTCTTCGACTGCTCGGCGATGGTGTGGTCGCGGGTGGGCACCAGGGTGCCGTCCACGGTGAGCACCGCGTCCTTCGCAAACCTCTTGCGGGGCTGCAGGGCGAGCATCGGCCCGAGATGATCGATGATCCGATCTGCTGCGGACTTGGACACCCCGAACAGCGGGGCCAGTTGGCGCATGGTCAGGTTCGTGCGCCAGTAGGTCGCGACCAGCAGTGCACGGTCCTCCAGCGGCAGGCTCCACGGCCGGCCCCTGCGGACCGCGTCCGCACCCTCACGCCGCAGAACGGTCACCAGCTTCCCGAACAGGCGCGGGCTGAGCCCGGTGAACGGGGCTATACCAGGACGGCTCCGACGCCGTGATCACACCAGCCACGACAAGATCATCTCACCTGCGACCAGCAGTTACGGGACAGCCCTTAGAGACCCGAGCGGCCGTTCGATGCTCGGCCGGTTGCCGGCCCGGCGGGGCGGGCGCCGTGGCCGCTCCTACGGCCGGTCGACCGCTTCGAGGTGGTGGCGCAGGACGGCCGTGATCTCCTCGGTGCCGCCAGTGGCCGGGAGGGGCGTCGGCTCCTGTTCGCCGTTGGCCATGGCCAGGCTGCTGGCGAAGCGGACGAGATGGGGGGCGGGGACGAACGCATCACGAAGCCAGCGGGCGAAAGCGGCGGCCTCATCCGCGGTCACGTCGGTCAGGGTGATGTAGGAATAATCGGGTCCGGGCATCGTGGCCGTCCCGTCCACCCATACCCGTGGCGCCACTTCGACCTCGAAATCGAGAACAGTCATGTCGTGGATGCCGGATCTCCGGTACTCCAGGGCAGGGTCGGAGAACGCCTGCCTCAGGGACCTCTCCAGCGACTCGGTGGTGGCCCCCCAGGCGCCACTGTCCTCCGCGGGCGGGTAGAAGGCGAAGTTCGTCCGAAGGTTGCGCTCAGCGGTCACTGTCTTCCTCGGTCTCAGGGCACGTATCGCGTGGAGCCCGGCGTTCCTGTCATCGCCATCATGGACTGCCAGTAGGCGGCGTTGTCCGGTCCGTTCGTGGCGATCTCGAGCCCTCGGATCTCGCTGTTCGCGGGATTGGCCATGGCCTGCTTGTACCGGACGAGTTCTCTCTCGTCTCCGGCATACATGGAATCAACGACAGGATCCCAGACGATGTTCCCCTGCTTGTTCACCTTGACGGGCGTGGCCAGCGTCTTGTCCACCCGGTCGAGGGACCGGAAGCTCGTCTCGCAGTCCGGGTCGCGTACGTGCTTGGCCTCGACGAGGTATCCGTCGGCGGGGCGTATGCCGTCCACCATCAGTCCTCGCTTCTTCCCCGGCAGTGGCACTTCCCGTTCGGGATAACCGGCGATGCGGAGCTGGTAAGCGTCGTCCGGGTCGGTCGGGCCGCCTCCGCCTGCCAGCCCTCCCTGGTTGAGGGAGTTCATCCAGCTGCGGAACTGTTGTTGCTGGGCGGTGGTGAGCAGGTGTGTCGTGCCCGGCGCAGGTGCTATGGGGTCCGCGACGCGGATGTTGGGATCGACTGCGTTGGACGCGGGCAGCAGGGCCGGCGCGTCCCCGGGGTAATCCGCCAGGGCGAACGGTATCGGGACGGGTACCTCGATCGGTGGGGGGAGCCACGGCAGGAGAGGACTTCGTGGGTCGTCCGAACCGTTCGGCAGCTCCACCCGGGCCTCGGACCCGCCGAGGGCGTGGCCGGTGTCGCCGAGCTGGTGAATCCACGGGTCTTCCAACACGGCGTTGTGCAGGCCGCCGTCGTAACCGTTCCCACCGAACATCGGGGCGTCCCAGGGCATATCCGTGGCGAAGAGATCCGCTTTGTGCGTGAGGATCTTCACGTTCGCGGCTTCGACGTGATCGGCATACCGATCGCAAGCCTTGGCAAGTTGGGAGCAGGCCGCTACGAGGTTCGCCACGAGGGGTTCATCCTGCTGGGCCTGCTCCGGTGGGGAAGAGGCGCCCACGCAGTGCGCGAAATACACACGGAATGAGTCCGCGGCCTCGCCCGAGTGCGCCTTGTCCGCCGTCGATGCGTAGGCCTGGGCATCTTCGAGTACCGTCTGCACCAGTTTCCCGGTGTGCCGCCAGGAGCCGGCGACATCGCGCAGCTTCTCCGGCGAACCGGAAGCGATCGCCTCCGCCGGGCTCGACGTACTTATCGAACCAGCCTGTCTTGCCCACCACTTCCGGTAGCTCATCACCGAGCCCGAGATAGTTTTCCGTGCAGCCTTCGTTCGGGTCACCCATGCCGACGGTCAGGTCGACCTGTCTGCCGATGACGGCTGCGACAGTGCTGCTCTCCTGCGCCATGAACTCGCGCGCGTTGCGCATCAGCCCACGCCCGGACTCGCCCAGGACATACGAGCTGAACCCCAGCTGGTCGAGTGTCGCGGACGCCGCCGACCTGTACACCTTGGCGAAGTCGCGGCCCGCGTCGTCGTCCCCGGCCATGCCCCTCTGCCGGTCCCGTTCGTGCGAGAGCGCGATCGCGGTGTCTCGGGCCCCTCTCATCACGTCGGTCACGAGCCCCATGGCACCGCGGATCATTCCTTCGGCTATCACTTTCACATCAGGCGCCAGCCCGTCACCCACGAACGACCCCTCCCCCTTGCCGGTCCGGGGAGACCGAACTCGCCCCCCTGGCTTACCTGTTGTACCTCGTCTCCTGTCATCCGCGCGAGAGGCCCGGGAGCGTGTCGCTGTAGGAGGCGCTCTTTCGTCGGTCCGGTGTCGCTGAGCGTGCGGGGCTCGGGGCTGGAGGTCCGCGACGTGCCGTTCGAGCCACGACCTGACCTTGATCGTCGCGGGCCCGCAAAGCGCGGACGGGACAGCTACGGCGCTTCCGGTTCGCTGTCGTCTTCAAAGTCCAGCACGGGGTCAGGGAGCTGCTCGGGAACGTTCCGCAGCAGGTCCGCGGCCATCGCCAGCAGTGTTTCAGCCTCCGCCCGGCTGTACTCGAAGTCCCGTGTGACCGCATCGTCGTGCATAACGCCGGAGGTTTGGCCGTAGGGCGCGTCCTGGATGCGCCACCACCGCTCCGTCTGGTTGAGCTGCATCTGCGAGGTCCGTTGCCTCAGCCGGCCTCGGCGATACAGCGGCATCGGATCGTCTGGGCTTCTGTGAGCCAGGGCCCGCCGACGCTGCACAGATTCCGGGACCGGGTTCACCACTGCTCCGCGACTGTAGCGCCGGTGGAAGGCGTAGAAGCGGCTGACCACGGTCAGGGCGTTGATCGTAGTCGGCTCGTATCCAGCCTTCAGATACTGCTTGCCGGTGCGGGTGTTCACCGACCCGGGCGGCGGGGCGGACGGATTGCTGCGGCGGTGCTGCGCACTCTTCGCCGTCCGCAACCAGCCGTCCATGGCGGCGGCTTCCGCCTCGGTGGCCTTCTCCCACCCGACGCCCAGCAGCCACAGCAGCCTTCTCTGCACCAAGCAAAACGGCACGCCGAGGAGATCTGTTCAGGAGCTTCCACAGCGTCCTGTCACGGCTACGGCCAGAACGACCCAACTCCCAGGTGATCGACAGGGTGCGCCGGGCAGCGCCAGCACTCCACCGTGCCTGACGGGGACGAGCGTGGACGGTCTCATCCAGTACCAGACGTCCGTTATGGACTCTGGTCCCGGCCTGCTTGAGGCGATGCAGAACCGGCACGACTTCGACTTGCCGCACGGCGGGGAGCACGCCGACCTTGGTAGTGATGAAGGTGTACAGGTCCTCGGTGTCCCTGCAGGTGACAGTGACCAGCAGATTGGCCGCGCCGGTGACAGCGGCCGTGAACGTGGACCCGGGATGCAGCGATAGTGCAGTGCCGGTCGCATCGAGATCGCCCGGGGTGACGGTGAGCCAGAGGTATGCGGTGGCGTGAAAGCCGAACTGGGCTGGCGCGAGGTCCACCGCGATGTGCAGTGCCCCGGAGGACAGCCCTATGGCGACCTGTTGCCGGTGGACCGTTTCACCCGCCCCCGTCCCGCCGCGCCTGACCCGCCGGGGGGCCAGCCCTCCGGCTTGACTTCGAGCGCGCTCCAAGTCCTAGCTTCGGAGGCGTTAGTCAGCCCTTGAGGTACCGCCCGGTCCGCCGGGCAGGAGGAGCATTTCGCGCATGATCACTCGAACGACGCTGGGCTCGCCCGGTCTTACCGTCAGTGCGATGGGCCTGGGGTGCATGGGGATGAGCGAGAGCTACGGCGCCGCCGACTGGGACGGCGGCATGGCCACCATCGGCCGGGCGCTGGAGCTGGGCAACACGTTCCTGGACACTTCCGACTCCTATGGCACCGGGCACAACGAGGTGCTGGTGGGCCGGGCCATCCACGGCCGCCGGGACCAGGTGCAGCTGGCCACCAAGTTCGGCATCGACCGCAGCGCCGGTGACCGGGCACGCCGCATCCGCGGTGCCCGCGACTACGTGCTGCGCTCCTGCGACGCCTCGCTGCTGCGGCTGGGCATCGAGGTGATCGACCTGTACTACGCCCACCGCCCGCCCCAGGACGTGGAGATCGAGGAGACCGTCGGGGCGATGGCCGAGCTGGTCGAGGCGGGCAAGGTCCGTCATCTGGGTCTGTCCGAGGTCGACGGCGAGCTGCTGCGCCGGGCGCACGCGGTGCACCCGATCACCGCGGTCCAGAGCGAGTACTCGCTGTGGACCCGCGACGTCGAGGCGGTCACTCCGGTGATGGCCGAGCTGGGGGTCGGGCTGGTGCCGTACTCGCCGCTGGGGCGGGGGTTCCTGACCGGCGCGCTGGACCGCTCCACATTGGGCGAGAAGGACTTCCGGCGCACCAACCCCCGCTTCGCCGGCGAGGCGGGCGAGGCCAACGAGAAGATCGCGCGGACCGTGCGCGAGGTGGCCGACCGGCTGGGTGCCACCCCGGCCCAGGTGGCGCTGGCCTGGGTGTACGCCCAGGCCGAGCGGCTCGGGGTGGCGGTGGCGACCATTCCGGGCACCCGCAGCCCGGCCCGGCTGGAGCAGAACGCGGCCGCGCTGGAGCTCACCCTGGACGCCGAGGCACTGGCCGCGCTGGACCCGCTGAGCGACCAGGTGATGGGCGAGCGCTACACCCCCGCGCACACCGCTGAGGTCGCTCGGGGTTAGGACTTGTCCGGCCGATCATGCGCGGAGCCAAATGATGAGGGCTGCTGCGGTCGCGGTCCCAAGGAAGACGTAGCCGCGTTTGTCGTAGCGGGTGGCTGCTGCTCGGGCGTGCTTGAGCCGGTTGATGGCCCGTTCGACGGTGTTGCGTTTCTTGTACCGCTCTTCGTCGAAGCCGGGCGGCCGTCCGCCGCGTGCCCCTTTCCGCCGGCGGGCGGCCTGGCTGTCGGTCTTCTCCGGGATCGAGTGCCGGATGCCCCGTCGCCGCAGATACTCGCGGCACAGGCCGTTGCTGTAAGCCTTGTCCGCCGCGACGCTGTCGGGCTTCTTGCGCGGCCTGCCCGGCCCGGTCCGAGGGACGCGAATCTTCTCCAGCACAGGCTCGAACTGTGTGCAGTCCGCCCGCGCCGGCGCCGTGCTGATGAGCCCGCACGATGCTGGAGTCGACCGAGACATCCCAGTCGATCTCCCCAGCCGCATCGGCCTCGGCCTGGACCTGCTGGAGCAGGCGTTCCCAGGTTCCCTCGGCCGACCACAGACGGTGGCGCTCGTAGACCGTCTTCCACGGGCCAAACCGTTCGGGCAGGTCACGCCACTGAACGCCGGTCTGGGGACAGTCGCGGCCAGTACCACCACTAGGACTTGTCCGGCCGATCATGTGACTCCTTCCGGCTGTCACCGGGGCAGGCGCCCGAAGCCGAGGAGGGCGACCCCCTCACGCTCCAAAGATGCTTGGGCATGGGGGCGGGGAGATCTGACAGATGGAACGGCTGCGGCCGTCCTGCCGGTCAGCAACCGGCGTTGTGGCAGGTGGCGGTTCCTTTGCCTGGGCCCGGCTCGCGGCCGGTACGGGTCGCGTGCAGACCTGGCCGCCGGGCCGTCCGTGAGCAGGGCGACGCTTCAGGGCGCTTGGGTGGACGACGCCGAAGTGGTCTACGTCGGCAAGGCATCATCGGGGAGTGCCGGTCGGCGCGGCCTGCGCAAGCGGCTGGACGAATTCCGCCAGTTCGGGGAGGGCAGGGCCATCGGGCACTGGGGCGGCCGATACCTGTGGCAGCTTGAAGACACCGGCGCCCTCCTGGTGGCATGGCTCGAGACTCCGGATGGGGATCCTGCGACCCTCGAGGCGACTCTCATCGCCGAGTTCGTGGCCGTCCACGGCGCCCGTCCGTTCGGGAACCGCAACCGCGGCCGCCGGCTCGAATCAGGTTCCGCGGAGCCCGGCCGTGGACGGGGCACCGACCCGCGCGCATCGGCCCGTAGGTGAGTTGCTGCTGCAGCCACTCCCGCAAGCGATCTCACTCACGATCCCACCTCGTGGCGCCTCGAAATACGGGTTCCTCTGCTGCCGGGACGTCAGCGCGCGGGGGCGTACGTCATTCTTCGGTGGCCAGGTTGAGCGTTCGTACGGGATGTCCTGTCCATCGGTCCGGGTGGATGGTGGCGATGACGGCGCCGTCGGGGCGCTCCGGGGTGGGTTGAGCGGCGTGCAGGGCGTGGGGCATGCTCCAGGCGCCCGCCGGGTCGGCTGCGACGGCGAGGGCCGTGGGAAGGTCGAGCGGGAGGAGCGTGAGGGCGGGCAGGGCTGCGAGGTACTCGGCGGTGCCGGGGCGGGCGCGGTCGGCTTCGACGAGGGCGCGGGCCGGGGCGTAGAGGTACCAGCCCGCCTCGGCATGGGCACGGTGAATGAGGCGGGAGACGAGGACGTTGCCCTGCCCGGCGGCCACCATGACAATTTCGTCGAGGACGACGTGGACCGGTTCGCTCATTGGCCGAGACGGTGCGTTCCGGACGGTGTTTCAGCCGCAGTGGGAGTGGTACTGCTCCTCGATGGCATGGTCGATCTGGCCGTACCAGTCGATGCACTTGCCAGCTGCGTTGAGGTACACCGGGCCCGCGTAGCTGGTGTAGTTACCGTAGTCGGCCACGGCGGAGGCGGAGTTGCCGGCCAGCTGTACGGCGGCCCCCATGTACACCTTGACGCCTGGATCGGCACGGACGGTCACGACGCAGTTCTTGCCGGTGGAGCTGTTGAAGGTCAGCCAAGTGGTGCCGAGCCATTTGAGGTCCAGATGGTCGATCGCGCCATATCCGGCGCCGCAGGCGCCGTTGTAAGGGGCGAGCGGTGCCGCCGTAGCCGAAACCGCTGGGTGGGCTGACGAAGCCGACTGAGGTGCCGCGCTGGCCGGTGACACAAGAGCTCCGGCAGTTGCTGCCGCAGCCACGGCAATAAGAGCGATTGATCTACCAAGGGTCTTCATGAAGCGGATTTCCTCCTCTGATCTCACCTGGCGAGCAATGCTGAACAAGATCTTCCGCGGTCGTCCCGGTCCGTGGTCCTGTGGCGACCGGGATCCGCAGGTCTTTCGGACCGCTGCGTGTAACGGTCACTCACACGCTAGAGGGGCGGCCGTGCACGTTCCTTGTCGCTGAGTGCCCTCACCGCACTCTCGCAACGCACCATTCAATCAGGCGCGTCCGACCTCTGCGCGCTGTTTCTGACATTTTCGTATGCATCGGTGTCACGCGCGCTGCCGAGCACCCCCGGCCCGTGCCGATGCCGCCATGACGGCGAGCTACGAACGCGGGTTCCGTGCTTTTCGGATCGAAACCGTGCTTCCTCCTGCGTCGCCGCGAACGTGGCGCACGATGGGAACCGACGCCGCCCCTGGCGTCACACCTTCCGATCCGGAAGGCCAGCGGCCCCTGTGCTGAAGAACTCTGAGGGGACCACTCCGCTTCCGCCCAGCAACCCACGGGCTGGGCGGAAGCGGCGAAGACTCAGCCGAACGCGGTCCAGACCGCCACGGAGACCAGTCGCGCCAGCAACCACTGCATCAGCGTCGCCATCCGCGGACAGGACGCGACGCTGGAGCGGCTCCGCGTCGACCGCCAACCCCAAGAGGCCCTGACCCACGGCCCCACCCGCTCCATCTCGCCGAGGTGTTCGGGCTCGACGAGAAAATTCGTGATGCGCTACGCGGACCCCGCACGAGCTCTCCTGGAACAGGCCGCTGAACAGGAGATTCATGAAACCCGCTCGACCCGGCCGCACCATGAAGAATCATGAGCAAGTGACGTCGAACGAAGCAGCAGCAATCGCCCTACAGGAACGTGCCGCCCTCTGGAGCACGGGTGAACTCCGTGCGAGCGACGTCGTCGATGCCGCCTGTGATGCGCTCATCGCCGGAATCGACACCCCCGGACTTCGCATCCTCGCCGCCTGCACACGCGCCGAAGCGGACTACCACGTCCAAGACCTGCTTCCCGCAGCACTCGACGAACTCGGCCTCACCTTCTATCCGGTCGCCAGCGCCGCCAGTCAGAAAAGCCGCCGCCCGAGCCCTCGCTCGCCGCATGCTCGACGGAGAACTCACTTCTCGGGAGTTCACCTTCCGGATTCACCAGCGCCATGGACATGAGCTGGCTCTGACCGAGCGCCTCGCTGAACTCGACGACGAGTACGACATCCTCGAATACGGCGACAGAACCGTGGACCAGGTCGATGCCGAGGTCACGGCCGAAGCCCGCCGCCTCGCAGCCCACCCCGACGTTCTCGCCGAAGCCACGGACACGCTCTGGTGATGCACACGGACCGACCCGTGGGTTCTCGCTGAACAGGCTTCAGTTTCCCTGATCCCACGGGGCTCACCGGCATCAGGGAAGGTACAGCCGTTGGCACTGAGAACGATCATGGTCCGGGTGTGAGCGCGCTGACCCGGTTCTCGTACTCGCGGCGGGCTCTGCGCCGGGCGGGGACCGCTAGGAGGTCCTGGCTGCCGTCGAGTTGCCGGCATCGGGCGAGGAGCCGGCGGTGCACGGCGGGGGCGGCGCTGACGCGCACGGTGCAGCCCTGGCCCCGCCGTACCTCACCGGCTAGCTCGGGCGGCCGAGGGCGATGTCGAGAAGGGTGCCGAGCTGGTCGAGCTGGTCGGGGGTGAGGGCGCTGAACGAGGCCGTGGTCACGACGTCGACTGCCGCCTGGCCCTCGGCCCGCAGCCGCGCGCCTTCCTCAGTGAGCCGGTGGTGGATGGCGCGCCCGGGGCCTGGTACCCGTTCGATCAGGCCGCGGTCGGCCATGCGGGTGGCCAGCGATCCGAAGGACTGGTCGCTCTGGAAGGTCAGCACGGCCAGGTCGTGCAGCGAGGCTTGGGGTTTGGTGTGCAGGTGTCGCAGGGTGTCCCACTGGACCAGCGACAGACCGAGAGGCGCCAGCGCCTGGCTGGCGGCGCGGTGATGCCGGTGCTGGAGACGCTTGACGGCCAGGCCGACGTCGGAGGGTTGGTACATGGCCCGAGTCTACCCCAATATAAGTTTGCTTATATACGCGAACTGGTCTAAGCTTATTTATATAAGGAAGCTGCCTTACAAGGAATGGAAGACCATGAGTGCCCCAGTTCCCGCCCGTTCCCTCCAGTCCACCCGCACCTCCGACCACACCGTTGCCTCCCCCGCCGGACCGGTCGGGATGACCGTCCAGGACCGCGACCGCACCCGCTCCTTCCTGCTCCTGCATGGTGGGGGCGGCACCCCCACCATGGCCGGCTTCGCCGACCTCCTCGCTGAGCACGCCCACGCCCGGGTGCTGCTGCCGACTCATCCCGGATTCGGCGGCACCTCCAAGCCCGACGCCCTTACCGGCGTCACTGCGCTGGCCCGCGCATACGTCGCACTGCTGGACGAGTTCGACCTCACCAACGTCACCGTCGTCGGCAATTCCTTCGGCGGCTGGCTCGCGGCCGAGATCGCCCTGCAGGAAAGCCCGCGCGTCAGCGGTGCCGTCATCGTCGACGGCGTCGGCATCGAGGTGGACGGCCACCCCATGACCAGCCTCGCCGGCATGACACCGCAACAGATCAGCGCCTACTCCTTCCACGACCCGCGCAAGGCACCCGTTCCGCCCGTCGGCCAGACCGGGCCGAGCCCCGACTTCCAGGCCCTGACCGGCTACACGGGACCCACGATGTCCGACCCGACGCTCACCGGCCGGCTGGCCGGCCTCCACTTGCCCGTCCAGGTCATCTGGGGCGAGAGCGACGGCATCGTCACCCCCGACTACGGCCGCGCCTACGCCGCAGCCATCCCCGGCGCCGCCTTCACCCTGCTGCCCCGCACCGGCCACCTCCCACAGCTGGAGACCCCCGAAGAAGTCCTCGGCGCCATCCTCGACCTCGGTGTCTGACCCACCCGAACAGTCGCGGCCACCCCTCAAGAGCCGGAGAGGCGCCCCGCGCGGCCCACGCCTCGTCCGGCCTACGCCTGGACATAACAGCCGCCGACATCCCCGAAGCCGAGTAGACGCCATGGGGCAGTCGATCCGTGCGCCCCGGCACGCACGGCTACGTGGCCTGGTGGACGCCCGCCTGCGCGAGGTCTCGATCCGCGCCCCCTCCTGCTCCCGGCGGCGCTTCGCCGGTCGCGCGGACCTCGGTGAGGTGAGCGCGAACGAGCACGAGCTGATGCCCGAAGAACGCCTCCAGCGTGGCCGGCCGCTCCTCGTCGGGCCGCAGGGACCTTCAGCCCGTGGGCCCCAGCGGATCCCGGCGCCGCAGCGTGTAACCCGGTTCGGGCCTCCAGCCGGCTTCGTCCGAGTCGTCCGCCTGGACGGTCCGCACCGGGTTGAACACTCCGTACCGCGAACCCGCCCAGGTATAGGAGAAGTTCAAGGACAGCACGATCCGTATCGAAGGGAGTCGGCCGGATTCGTTCATCATTGCGCAGGTCCGTGATTCGCCAGTCCTTGAACGCTTCGACATCGCGTACCCTCGCGCCCCACGAACTGCCGATGACATCCAGGAAGTCCAGCCACACGATCAGCGCGCACGCGTACCGACGCCAGGTGCTTGCTTCGTGTCCCGCCCTCCGCCCCCGTACGGAAGAACAGGTTGATGCGAGAGTCCGGCCGACCTGACGGAGAGATGATCGCAGGGTTCCGTGGCGTGCGCCGTTGCGGACCGCTCGGGCGAGCAGATCACCGAACCTCAGAATGTCGGGATCATCGGCGGGTGCGGGCGGGACGCTGCAGTCGGAGAAGTCCACACTCCAGTGCTCGGGTACGTTCATTTAGACGGCCAGACGGTCCGTTCTTCCTCTGCCGGCAGCCAAGCGTTCCACGGCCTGGAGCAGACACCAACGGTCAGGCAAGCGGTACCGACCTCATCCAATCCCGGTGACTGGTCAGGCGAGTTGGGCTGGGCCACAAGGACGACGCGGACGGTCGCGGACCGACGGCGTCGGTGGATGGGAGCGGCCGACGAGGGGCCGGGGCGGGCCGGGCCCGATGGGACCGGCCCGCCCCGACGGGAGCGGGCGGCATACGTGGGCCGGGACCGGCCGCGGGCCGGGCCCGACGGGGCGACAGCCACCGGCGGGTGGGCACGGCGGCCGGGTGACGCGGCCGGCGCCGATTCGAAACGGCGCTGCGGCGGACCAGAGCTCGCGGCGCGGGGACCCTACGGCAGCGGGCCGCGTACGGGAAACTCCAAGATCCTCGAAAGATCAGCGGGTGACCATGAGCTTGCGGACGCCGTAGTTGGTGCCGGTGAAGTCCATGGGGACCTCTTCGAGAGGGGTGGCCAGGCGCAGGTTGGGGAAGCGCTGGAAGAGTTTGGGCAGTACCGACTTCAGTTCGGCGCGGGCGACGTTCTGGCCCAGGCACTGGTGGACGCCGTAGCCGAAGGCTATGTGGCGGGTCATCTTGCGGTCGATGTCGAGGGCGTCGGGGTCCTGGAAGGCGCGGGGGTCACGGTTGGCGGCATTCATCGCTGCCACGACCAGGTCGCCCTTCTTGATCTGGGCGCCGGCGATGTCCAGGTCTTCCTTGGCGACGCGGCCGAGTCCGAACTGGACGATGGTCAGGTAGCGCATCAGCTCCTCGACCGCGGTGCCGATCTTCTCCGGGTGCTGGATGAGGTCGTTGCGCTGTTCGTCGTGGGTGAGGAGGGTGAGGGTGGACAGGCCCATCATGGCCGCGGTGGTGTCGTGTCCGGCGAACAGCAGCAGGACGCCGATACCGATGAGTTGCTTCTCGGTCAAGATGGCGTCGTCGCCCGCGGCCTTGCTGATCAGTTCGGCAAGGATGCCGTCGGTGGCGCCGGTGCGGCGCTTCTCGGCAACCAGGCTGGTGATGTAGTCGATCAGCCAGTGGCCACCCGCGTCGCGCTCTTCCCGGGTCTTGCCCACGTCCATCATGCTCATGGTGGCGTGGTGGAAGCCGTCGCGGTCCTCGTAGGGGACGCCGAGCAGTTCGCAGATGACCAGGCACGGGATGGGCAGGGCCATGGCCTCGACGAAGTCGAAGGTCTCGGGGCCCGCGGCGATGGCGTCCAGGTGCTCGTCGACGACCCGGTCGATGTAGGGCTGGAGCTTGTTCTGCACGGCCTTGGGGGTGAAGCGGGCGGTGAGCAGTCGCCGGTAGACACTGTGGTCGGGCTCGTCCATCATCACGAAGACCGGGTCAAAGGGCGCGCTCTCGCCGGCCTCGTCGACCTCGCCCTCGGGTGTGTCGTGGCGCGGGCGGCGTGCGCTGAGGCGGGGGTCGCTGAAGACCTGGCTGGCCTCCTCGAAGCGGGTGGCCAGCCAGCCGGTGGTGCCGTTGGGGAAGCGGACGTTGAGGATGGGCTGGTCCTCGCGCAGCTGGGTGTACTGCGCCGGCGGGTCCAGGGGGCGGTGGGGGTCGCGGGTGATGGGCTGGCGGACGAGGTCGTCGGTCACTTGGTCTCCTGCTGGGTGTGCTCGTTGATGGCGGCGGTGATGCCGGTGTGGGCGGCGGTGGCTTTGCACCAGCCGGTGTAGGCGGCCAGGTGGAGTGCCGCTTCCCGCAGTTGTTCGGGGGTCAGTTCGTCGTTGATCAGCCCGCCGCGGGCGATGATCTGGATGAGTTCGGGGCGGCCGACGGTGGCGGCGACGCCGAGGGTGAGCAGTCGCCGGTCGCGGATGGACAGGCCGGGGCGGGACCAGACCTGGGCGAAGAGGTAGCTGGTCGTTTCGTCGGTGAACGGGTCTCCGCTGGGCTCCGCCGGCATCTGGGCGCTGAAGCCGGGACCGTAGGCGGCGTCCATCATCTCCAGGCCGAACCGGTGCAGGCTCTCCTGGCTGTCCGCGGCCGCTGCCTCCGGCTCGTCCGGTGATGTGCTGGTGCCGGGGTCCTCTTCGAGTTGCAGTGTCTGGCGCACGCCGGCCTCGGTTGCCTCGACGAGGGGGACGTCGACGCCCAGGGCGGAGGCGAGGTCGCGGGCGGCAGCGAGGTCCTTGGCCATCAGGGGTTTGATCTGCCGGCCGATGGCCTCGGGCAGCCGGCCGTCGGGGTCCTGGAAACGCAGGAGTTGGAGGAGGGTGTGGCCTTCGGGGTCGGCGGTATCGATGACCTCGGCGAGCTGGTCCGGGTTCACCCCGGCTGCTCGGGCCAGGGCGGACGCCTCGTGGACGGTGCGCCAACTGCCATAGGTAACGACGTTGCGGGCGATCTTGGTGGCCATCCCTGCGCCCAGCGGCCCGCAGTGCACGACCTTCTTCGCCCAGTCCTCCAGCACCGGCCTCGCCGCCTCGACGGTGGCCTCGACGCCGCCGACGATGGCGACCATGCCGTTCCCGGCTGCCTTGTCACCGGGGGTGACGCCGCAGTCCAGGAAGCCCACGTTCCGTTCGTCGCACAGGGCGGCCAACTCGTGGACAACCGGCAGCGCGACCGTGGACTGCAGGACGATCACCAGTCCCGGACGGGCCGCCGACAGCAGGCCGTCCCTGCCGCCGATGACCTCACGGGCCTGGTCGGCGTTGACGACGGCGACCATCACGACATCGCTGCTCCGCGCCACCTCGGCCGGTGAGCCGAGCGGCTCCGGGACACCCGACAGATGCGCCGAGGCGTCCGGACGGATGTCGTAAACCACGGGCGTACGACCTCGCCGGGCAAGGCTGACGGCGACCCCGCCGCCGATCATTCCCAGGCCGACCACACCGGCCCGAAGTTCGTCCGTCATGCCGCACTCTCCACTTCGACAACGGCCGCCTCGGCGACCTGCGCCCGATAACCGCGCAAGGCGCGCGCCATGTTGACGCCGACCGCCGCGCAGACCCGGCCCCTTGTGGCGTAGAGGGCGATCAGCCTGCGGTCGGTGAGACTGCCTTCGACGATCCGCACCTCGTCGGCGCCCCGGGAGCGGCCGTAGATCTGGATCTTCAGGTCGTACTGGTCGGACCAGATATAGGGCACCGAGTCGAAGGGCCGTGCACATTCCGGGCCGGCCAGGATGTTACGGGCGACGGCCAGGCCCTGCTCGGCGGCGTTGGTGCGGTGCTCGATACGGACCGGCTCCTGGGTGCGGGGGTCCAGCCAGGAAGCAACGTCGCCTGCGGCCCAGACGCCGAAACCGGCGTAGAGGGTGGCGTCGCACTCCACACCGTTGCCGACGGGGACGCCGCTGCCGGCGAGCCACTCCACGTTCGGCTGAGCGCCGATGCCGACCAGGACGGCGTCGGCGGCGATGGTGCGGCCGTCGGCCAGCCGCACCCCGCAGGCCCGTCCCCCGTCGGTCAGGACCTGGCCGGCCATGGCACCGGTCTCGATGTGCACGCCGTGCTCCGTGTGCACATTGCCGAGCATGGACCCCAACTCGTCCCCGAGCGCGCCGCCCATGGGCTGCGCGGTGTCGGTGACGAGGGTGACCTCGCAGCCCAGGCCCCGGGCGACGGCGGCGGCCTCGGCGCCGACGAAGCCGCCGCCGACCACCACCAGGTGCGGCTTGCCGGCCAGAGCCTCGCGCAGGGCGAGAGCGTCCTCCACCGTGCGCAGGACGTGCACGCCGGCCACCCCGTCGGTACCGGGCAGACGCCGGGCGCGCGTACCGGTGGCCACCACCAGGGTGTCGTAGCCGGCCAATCCGCCGTCGGCCAGAGCAATCGTGCGCTTTCGTGCGTCCAGCGCGACAGCCCGCGCCCCCAGACGCAGATCGACCCCGAGGGCTTCGAAGTCGCCCGGGTCACGCAGGCGCAGACGGTCGGTCTCCCAGGCGCCGGACAGCAGTTGCTTGGACAGCGGCGGTCGGTCGTAGGGGAGGTGCGTCTCCTCACCGATCCACGTGATCGACCCGGCGTACCCCTCGCGACGCAGTCCCTCCACGACACTCAGGCCCGCCGCCGAGGCACCGACGACAGTCACCCGGGAGGGGCCCGGGGTGGTCACTGCTCCACCTTGATCACGGCAGCCGGGCAGAGGGCGGCCGCTTGGCGGACGTTCTCCTCCTGCTCGGCCGACGGACGGGGGTGGAGCAGGACCACGACACCGTCGTCGTCCCGCTGGTCGAAGACGTCCGGCGCGGCCAGGACGCACTGGCCCGCGCCGCAGCACTTGTCGAAATCGATGGAGATGTTCATGGAAGCCACCTCGGTCAAGCCCCTCACCAGGGGCGACACGGTCGAGTAGCCGGGGCAATTTTGTTGCCCCAGTCACCTAACTAAGTTCACTGAGCACTGTACCCGTGCCTCCCTGGAACGCAACCGGGCCCAAGCCCGGGTGGCTGAAAAGGGGAGTCGGGCACTCGTGACGGTCGGCGCGCGGCTCGCCGCAGGAGCGGCTAGTCGTGGTTACGCGGCGTACCGGAGAGGATGGCCTTGATGTGGCGGGACGCGGCCGTCTCCGCGAGGGCGGCCGGAAAGGACGGCGACGGGCCCGGCGCCGGGGCGACGAGCGAGCCCAGCAGGCCGTCGGCCAACTGCAGGGTGAGGGCTTCGGTCGAGTCGTCGTGAAACATGCTGTGGTGCAGCGAGACGATGCCGTGCAAACCCGCCCATAGCGTCTGCGCCGCCTGCTCGTAGGGCAGGGACAGCGCATATCCCGCCTCCCGGCACCCCAGGAAGCCGGACCGGAGGCCCGCCGAGATGCGGCGGGCCGGGTGTCCGCTGACCCTGGAGACCTCGACCGCCGGCTGTCGCACCTCGAACATCAGCCGGTAATGCCCCGGGTTGTGCAGCGCGAACCGGCAGTAGGCGTACGCCTGGGCCCGCAGCGGCTCGCGGGGGTCGACGCTGTCGCAGTCATCGGCGGCGCCGGCCATCCTCGCCGCGAGGTCGTCGTACTTGTCCGTCAGCGCCGCCCACACGAGCTCCGCCTTGTCGGCGAAGTGGAGATAGATGCTCGGCGCCGCGATCCCCACCTCCTTGGCGACCGCACGCATCGTGAGCTTCTCCGCGCTGCCCCACTCGGCCAGCAGGTGGTTGACCGCGGCCAGAATCTCCCGGCGGAGCTGCTCACCCTGCCCCCGCCGGCTGCGGTCCCTGCTGCCGCCGGGTCTGACCGGCTCTGTGCTCGCCATCGATGACTACCTCCGGGATGTGCCGCACCAGGCTTGCCCGCTCGTGATGATGAACCGGTGGACCGGGCGAGAATCAGCCCGCTGACGACCAACCGCCGCCCGCTGGGCACCGGACCGACCCGCGCCGAAGTGTCGCGCATGCGAGACACGCAACCCGCAGTGCCGCCGCGTGCCCAGCTCGCCGCCGAACGCCTCCCATCCAGCCCGGCTGCCACATGATCCGCCCACCGAGCCGTCCGCGAGGCCAAACGCTGGGTACGTCAGAGCTGTCTTGTGGCGAACAGGGTGGTCCCGTGCACCGCGTCTACTTCCTTGCGATCGGTCTCGGTGAATCCGACCTTGGCCAGCACACGGCGAGAAGCGGTATTCCAGTCCCGGACCGTGGCCCACAAACGTTCACACCCAGACGATCTCGCCCATTCCAGAACCGCCAACGAGGCCTCGGTCGCGTATCCCTGACGCCAGACTCGGCGTAGCAGCTCGAATGCCAGTTCGGGCTCCCCTACCGCCCCTCGCCCGCTGTCGACCAGCCCGCAGTAGCCGATGACGTCACGAGATGTCTTCCGTTCGACCGCCAGCAACCCGGTCGACGACACTTGGTTGGTGCGGATCGAATCTTCGATCTCCGCGATCGTGGGGTGTCCGTCCGCGTCGATTCGGCGGTGCGGCGGCACTCGTGGATCACGTTCGGTCCACAGCTCACGCTGGACGGCAGCCTCGGCTACCCGCCAAGGCCTGAGCAGCAGACGACTCGTCTCGAGTACAACCTCGCTGCCCGGCGCGCCGACGGTCATGAGAGCAACCATCTCACGGGCGTACGCGGTGTCGTGCCACTGGGCGCCGTCGGTCCTGACGATTGCGGACGCTCGATATGCCGGGCCAACCGAGATCCATCCCCGAGCGTCGTCTTGGACCGCTGCACACTCGACTGTAACCGGGGGGACTCGTTGACCTGTGCGCCAGTGCAGCGACCCTTGCCTCGTCGGCGAGACCGTTCCGCCTCAGTACCGTGCGCCGACCACCCGGGCGGCCAATGCGTCCAGGGCC
Source organism: Streptomyces sp. NBC_01497 (assembly GCF_036250695.1). Lineage (NCBI taxonomy): Bacteria > Bacillati > Actinomycetota > Actinomycetes > Kitasatosporales > Streptomycetaceae > Streptomyces > Streptomyces sp. NBC_01497. The sequence goes on from NZ_CP109427.1 coordinate 166,791, forward strand.
GCGAGGTCGTCAGCACTCAACTCGATGTCAAGGGCCGCCACGTTCTGCTCCAGCCGCTTCACTCGCTTCGTGCCGGGGATCGGGACCACCGGGGTGCCGAGCTTCCCGCTCTGGGCGGCGACCCAGGCGAGGGCGATCTGGCCCGCCGTGACACCCTTGGCCCCTGCGATCTCCTTCACCGCGTCGGCGATCGCCTGATTCGCGGCGGCGGCTTCCACCGTGAAGCGGGCAAGCCGGCGGCGCCCGTCATTCGCGGCCAGCGCGCTTGCGTCGACCGTGCCGGTCAGGAAGCCACGGACCAGTGGGGAGTAGGCCACCAGGCCGACCCCCAGCTCCGCGGCCACACCGGCGACATTGGTCTCCGGGTCGCGCGTCCACAGCGAGTACTCGCTCTGCACCGCGGCGACCGGGTGAACCGTGTACGCCATCCATAACTGCTCGCCGCTGACCTCGGACAGACCCAGGTGGCGGACCTTGCCCTCGGCGACGAGTTCAGACATGGCTCCGACCGACTCCTCAAGGGGAATGTCGGGGTTGACCCGGTGGAGGTAGTACAGGTCGATGCGATCGGTGCCCAGGCGTAGCAGCGAGGCGTCCGCGGCGGCCTTGACGTAGTCAGGGTCATTGTTGATGACGACCTTGGCGGCGTGATCGTCAACATCTCATCGGGAGCGGCCCTCACGCCGGCGCCGCCATTGGCTCACTACGGTGCCGCCAAGGCCGCCCTCAACACCTACAGCAAAGCGCTCGCTTCCGAGCTCGCGCCTGCCGGAATCCGTGTCACCACGATCATCCCCGGCAACGTGCTCACCCCGGGCGCCGACGCGATCCGCCAGAACTTCGCCGACGCGATGGACGTCCCGCTTGCCGCCACCACGGCGGGCATCCCTCTGGGTCGTCCCGGAGATCCGCGCGACATCGCCGAGGCCGTCGCCTACCTCACATCGGACCGGGCTCAGTGGGTCACCGGCGTAAGCCTGACAGTCGACGGCGGCGAACTCCCCGTCATCTAACCGCCGGGCCCCGACCCGCCCCCACCACAACTCCGGCAGCACGCCACAGCCCCCGCACCGCCGCGCACCAGGTGCGTGCAGCCGACGCACCAGGCCCGGGCCCGGGCACCGCCCCCACCAGGGAGACGGTGGTGTTGACGGAGGCGCTCCAGTTGGGGAAGAAGCCGCGGCTGGTGGGGGCGAGGACCGGGAAGCGGGCGATGTTCACCGGGCGGTGCGAGCCGGTGAACAGTGGGGCGTAGAGAGCGCGTCCGGGTTGACGCCGAGGATGTCCAGGCGGCCGTTGCGGATGAAGGCCGGGGAGTCGGTCATGGACTCCAGGACGCGCTGGAGGCTTGCGGGCACTGACTGGTTGGCTCTGCGGGAGGCGCGGCGCGCCGGGCCGCGGCGCTGGGGGGCGGCCAGGTCCTGCAGGTGGGCGCGTTCGGCCTCGTCCAGTTGCAGGGCCCGGCCGACGGAGTCGAGGACCTCTTCGGAAGCGCCGGCGAGCCGACCGCGCTCGACGCGGCCTGCCGTAGTCGATGCCGATACCGGCCGGCAGGGCGACCTCTTCACGGCGCAGGCCGGGCACCCTGCGGTTGCCGCTGCCGAAGGCGGGCAGACCGGCCTGCTGCGGGGTGATCTTGGCGCGGCGGGTGGTGGCGAGGAACTCGCGGATCTCATGGTCGGTGTCCATGCCGTCCAGGCCAGGCACCGTGGAGCAGGGCTGGGGCGTTCTGTCCGTGCCTGTAACGGCAGTGCCTTCCTCACGGCTGTGAGCTGCGGTTTCCTCGTTGGTGGCAGCGGATGTGGCTGCGGTCCGCGAAGGGTGGGAACCCCTCTGCGGATGCCGTACGGCCCGGCAGGGCCGACGGTGAGGAGTGCCGCATCCCGTGTTCGAACGTTCGTAGGGAGTCCTCTTATGGCGCAGCAGTCCGCCCCAGGAACTGGCCGGCATTGCGCCGAAGCTGGTCGGGATCACCAACGAGATCCTGTTCCAGGACGTGTGGGAGCGGCCCGGACTGTCGCCGCGGGACCGCAGCCTGGTCACCGTGAGTGTGCTGGCCGTCCTCTACCGCAGCGAGCAGCTGCCTTACCACCTGGGTGTGGCCCTGGACAACGGGCTCACGGTGGAGGAGTTGTCCGAGGCGATCACCCATCTCGCCTTCTACGCCGGATGGCCCAACGCCATGACCGCAATCACCCAGCTGAAGAACATCGCCGACGAACGCATCGCCTGATCACCGGCGCAACCAGCGCAACTACGCCCCGCACGGTCAGCGGAGCGCGTCGAATTCAACGGAGAGAACGAGATGGCTGGCAACGAATTCGAGCAGATCTTCCCCCTGGGGGAGAAGAACGACGCCTTCGCCCGGTACTTCACCGGCCAGAGCTACCTAGCTCCGCTCGCCTCGGGGAACGTTCCCGTCAGCAACGTCTCCTTCGAGCCGGGGTGCCGCAACACGGGGTGCCGCAACAACTGGCACATCCACCACGGCACGGGTGGCGGCGGCGACCAGATTCTGCTGTGCACGGCGGGCAGCGGCTGGTACCAGGCTGAGGGTGAGAAGCCCGTCAGTATGGAGCCGGGAGCAGTGGTCCGCGTCCCGGTGGGCACGAAGCACTGGCACGGGGCGAAGGCCGACTCGTGGTTCTCCCACGTCGCCTTCATCACCCCGGGCGAAGACCTCAGCAACGAATGGCTTGAGCCCGTCACCGACGAGGTGTACGGCAAGCTGCCGAAGAACGGAGCGAACGCATGACCATCCTGGACGAGACCTACACCCTGCCCAACGGCGTCGATATCCCCAAGCTGGGGCTCGGCACCTGGTTCATCGACGACGACCGGGCGGCCGACGCGGTCCGCGCAGCCGTGGAGATCGGCTACCGCAACATCGACACCGCCCAGGCATACGGCAACGAGCGCGGAGTCGGCGAGGGCGTGCGCACGTCGGGAGTGCCCCGCGACGAGCTGTTCGTCTCGACCAAACTCGCCGCCGAGATCAAGGACTACGACCGGGCCCTCGCCGCGGTCGAGGGCTCTCTCGGGAAGCTGGGTCTGGACCGCATCGACCTGATGCTCATCCACAGCCCGCAGCCGTGGGACGACTTCCGCGGCGGCGACTACGCCGAGGGCAACCGCGCGGCATGGCGCGCGCTCGAAGAGGCGCACCGGACCGGCAAGGTCCGCTCCATCGGGGTGTCCAACTTCCAGCAGCAGGACCTGGAGAACCTTCTCCAGGGCGCGACCGTCGTGCCGCACGTGAATCAGTTGCTCGTGCACGCCGGCAACACACCCTCCGACCTCCTGGCCTATTGCGAGGACAAGCAGATCCTCGTCGAGGCGTACTCGCCGATCGCCCACGGGTCGATCCTGGAGAACGCCGAGGTCAAGACGATGGCGGAGAAGTATGGCGTGTCCGTCCCCCAGCTGTGCATCCGCTACACCCTTCAGCTGGGCACGGTGTCACTGCCCAAGACGGCGAATCCCGAGCACATGCGGTCCAACACCGAGGTCGACTTCGAGATCTCCGACGACGACATGAACGTCCTGCGAGACCTGCGCGACGTGGACTACGGCGAGCACAGCGCTTTCCCTGTCTACAGCGGCAAGTGACGCCAGACGAGCGCCAGCTCACGCCGGCACGGGTCGGCTACGAGGCGTCGAGGCATCGGGCCGGACGCATCCGCGCCGAGGTCGCGTTCCTGACGCGCCGGCCCGGAGCACCGGGCGGTGTGTGACGTCCTCCGGCCTTCGGGCTGACCCGGACTGCGGCGAAGTGAACCTCTCATGCGCACACGCGACCAGAGGCACGACCGAGCGGTTTGCCGTCCCGCGTCGACACACGACGCCGGCGGCGGCCCGTCCACTCCACCGAACCCCCCGGACGGCCTCGGCACCCTGCTCGACCCCTCGGCCGTCCCGATACCACCCGAGCGCGACCCGGGGCTGTATTCCGCAGCTGCGCCCGACCCGGCCGGAACAGCCATGATCGGCAGCCTTCCCGGGCATCGAGGTCTCCGTCGGACCTGGGGCGAGGCCGTCCACGCCACCATCCAGGCGACGTACGACCACCGTATGTCGGGACCGGGCGTGTGGTGGGAGCAACAGAGCATCGGCAACGCCCTCCATCTGCCGAACTCGTACCCCGTGAAGAACAACCCGGCAGGGACGCGCCGCCCCACTGGGGGAGGCGGCGGCGCGCAGGCCCACGTGTCGTACTTATCGCCCTACGACTCGTCCGACGGAGCATCGAAGCGCACCGAGCGGACCTCCAGCGTGTCCTTGGCCGGCTTGCCGTGCGCCTTGAGCCGCCACTCGGAGCCCTGGCAGTTCCCGCCGAGGTAGACGGTCACGGCGGTGTCGGTGTCGTTGTGCGGGCCGTATCCCGGCAGTGCCTCGTCGTCGCTGACGGCATGGAGGTTGATGCAGTGGCCGCTGAGCGGGTCGTGGAGGGCGACCTGCTGCTCCTGGCCGAACCCGTCGACGTACTTGTAGTGGAAGTCGCCCTGGGCCGCCTGGGCGGAGCCCGCCAGCGACAAGACCAGGGCGAGCGAGCCGAGTCCGGAGACCAGGGTGGTGCGAAGCTTCATGACGAGAGGGATCCTTCCGGAAGTGACGCACGGGTAGTCCGGGCCCGATCCTAGAAAGGACGGCCGGCGGCGAATCGATCCGCCATGCCGCCCGCCCCGCGTGTTCCAGCCGCTCCCCCCGTTCAGCCCACACCAGCACGGCCTCGGCCCACGGCCGTTCAAGGACCAGGACGCCACACCATCCCTCGGGGACTGAACCCCAGCGGCTTCCCCGGTGGGGGACCGTGTGACGGCACAACGCCCTCGGCCTCCTGGCGGCCCATCACGGCCGGCTCCGCCCCCCGAGCCGAGGACCCCTTTCAGCCCTGCGACGGCGTTCCTCCTGGCCTCGGCGGCGAGTTCGCCGACCGGGCCACCGCCCTCACCGACGCTGCCGAGCCGGCCCACGATCACCGCGCAGCCATGCCTCACCGGAGAAGCTCAGCGAAGGCGGAAGCGTCACCAGAGTGCGGCTCACATGGGCGACGCCGAAGCCCGTACCCAGGTGCGGGTCGTCAAAGGCGATCCCGAGCCACGGCCAGGCCCCTCGGATGCCCTGGACCGGCGTCAATCTCTGGCGCTATGGCTCCTTCAAAGGGCTGAGAGTTGTAGCTCCGAGGGTGATCTGAGACGTACGGCGCTACGGCGAGGGCGCAGACTCCGAGGTCAGTCACCGGATCGAGGAGCAGTTGTGCCCAGACCACCCTGTCGTGCTGCTGTGATCATGGGTGATATCGGCCTCCGGGGCGAGGAGTACGACAACCTCTTGACCAGTGAGGGGGGCATCGAGCCGAGCGTGCGGGCGGCTGTGGTCAGCGGGGTGTCCTGGTGGTCGTTGTTCGCGCTCCGCACTGAGAGGCGGTGGCGCCCGCGGCCCGAGGTCGACTCTCTTGTGCGGTTCGGTCAGCGGGTGTTCCGTGCTGGGGTCCGTGCCCGCAACGACGTGGGCGTCCGAGTGGCGCCTGGCCGGCGGCAGGGCCCCTCCGTGGGCGTTTCTCGGTCTGCGGCGGAGGCTGCTGCCGTCGGGGCGAGCGCGGTATGAGGGGTCTTGTTCGGTGCCGGAGGGCTGCGGGGCGTGGTGCGCGCGCGTGGCCGGGAGTGCTGCGGCGTCGTGCTGTGTGGATTCTGGCGGGGCTCGGAGTCGTGCTCGTGACGTCGGTGGTGGTCGGATCGGGTGCCGCCGGGCGGCTGTCGGCGGGTGGGTATCAGTACCGGGACGCGGCAACTCAGGCGGCGGTGGACGTGCTTGCCTCGGACTTCCGTGTTCCGGCCGACGCCAACCTCATCCTGACCGTGCACGACGGCGGCACGGTGCGTTCGGGGCCGGCCGCCACCGCCGGCAAGGCTCTGGTTGCCCGGGTTCGCGCGGATCCGGCAGTGACGTTGACGGCTGATCCGTGGACCTCACCCGCCTCTCCCCTGGTCAGCGAGGACGGCCGCACCGCGCTGGTGCTCGTGCAGATCTCCGGTTCGGAGCGCGCGGCCGCCGCGGCCGCCCGCCGCCTGGCTGAGGAGGCAACCCGCACCGAGGGGCTCAGCGTGGGCGCAGGAGGTCAGGCGCTGGTCCAGGACGAGCTGATCCACAGCTCGCAGGAGGCGCTGCTGCGCGCGGAACTCCTCGCCGTCCCGCTGGCGTTCCTCGCCCTGGTGATGGCCTTCCGCTCCCTGGCGGCGGCGTTGCTTCCTGTCGTGGTCGGCGCGGTGGCCGTCACCGCCGGCCTTGCCCTGCTGCGGCTGCTCACCCTGGTCGTCCCGGTGGGTACGTTCGCGCTCAATCTCACCACCGCCCTCGGCTTCGGTCTCGCCGTGGACTACAGCCTGTTCCTCCTGACCCGCTACCGCAACGAACGCGCCGCCGGCCAAGGCCGCGACCAGGCTCTGGATGTCACCGTCCGCACCGCCGGCCGCACGGTCATCTACTCCGCGCTCGCTATCGGCGCAGCCCTGCTGGCCTTGCTGTTCTTCCCCGTCTACGCACTGTCCTCGCTGGCGTACGTGGCTCTGAGTGTGGTCGCCCTCGCCGGTCTGAGCGCCGTGATCGTGGTCGTGTGCGCGATCACGGTGCTCGGCGACCGGGGGGACCGGTTTCTCCTGCCCCGCCGGCCTGCGTCCCGCGCGCGGGGTGACGGATGGGGCAGGCTGGCGGCCTCGGCCACCAGACGCCCCTGGCAGTGGGCCGTGCCGCTGGTGGTAGTGCTCTGCGCGCTTGCCGCACCTTTCGCGCACGCGACGTTCACCGTCTCGGACGAGCGGATGATGCGCGACTCCTCAGCGGTGCGGGCCGCGACGGAGCAGGCGCGTACGCGATTCGACCTGGGGCAGGTCGATCCCGTATGGCTGTTGCTGTCTCCCGGTGTGGGGGACGGTAAGGCCGCGGCCTACGCCCGGGCCGTGGCCCGCACCCCAGGCGTGGCACGCGCCACGACGGTGGCTGCCCCGGGCCCGTCCGGGCGCACGGCAGTGCGGGTGGAGACCACCGATGCCCCGGACAGTGAAGCGGCCGCCGGCACGCTGGCCCGTCTACGGGCGCTGGCCCCGCCGGGGCCGGTCACCGCGGTGGGCGGCACGGCGGACCGGGTCAATACTCTGACCGCTCTCTCGGAGCGGCTTCCCTGGGCGCTGGGCCTGATGGCTGTCAGCACCTTCGTGCTCCTGTTCCTGTTCACCGGAAGTGTGCTGCTGCCGGTGAAGGCCCTGGTCCTGGCGGGGCTTGGGCTGACTGCCGGCGTGGGCGTGCTGGTGACCGTGTTCCAGGACGGCAAGGCGGCCTTCCTGCTCGGCGAGGTCACTGCTCCGGGTTACCTCGATCCCTCCATCGTCATCGTGATCATCTGCGTGTGCTTCGGTCTCGCGACTGACTACGAGATGTTTCTCCTCTCGCGCGTCCGCGAGCGGTACCTCCTGACCCGTGACATCCGCGCCGCTGCTGTCGAGGGCACACGCCAGAGCGCCGCCACGATTTCCTGGTCCGCGATCATCCTGATCACCGTGCTGCTGGCGCTGGCCGCCTCCCCGCTGTCCGTGCTGAAGATGGTGGGCATCGGCTGCGCGGTGAACGTCCTGGTCGACGCCTTCGTCATCCGGCCGATCCTCGTCCCCGCGGCCCTGGCCCTCTTCGGCTCAGCCAACTGGTGGGCACCGCCGTGGATGCGCCGCCTGCACGAGCGCATCAGCCGGCCACACGACGGACCGCCGCACGCCCCGGCACCTCCGGCAGTACGGGCCGGCAACTCCCTGGATACCTCCGGCAGCCCTGGTCACCAGCCGGCCGCGCCCGTCCCGGAGCGCACCTGACGAGTGCTCCCGCTCCCTGGCGGCCGCCCGCCTGCCGCTCGCCGTGTCCATGACCTACTCCGGACAGGGGCGTGCCCACCCCCTCCGGTAGTACGGCGCTGACGCGGAAGCCGGGAACATCGCGGCACCGCCCCCCACTCCAATAAGGATCTTCGTGTTCATCTCCGCCCGCCCCAGCCTCATGGACCTGACCATGCATGACATGGCCCAGAAGCAGCCATGGCTTTCCCAGACCATCGGTGCCGCCCTGCACCTGCAGGGTGCGGCGCCGACACTTGCGGACCTTCGTACGTATGTGGCCGGCCGTCTTCCCCGACTGCCCTGCCTGACCCATCACCTCCAGGGGCGCGGGCTGCGAGCCCGCTGGGTCCACGAACCGCGACCCGACCTCCAGCCACGCATCCAGGAACGCGGACTCGCACCCGGTAAGGACACCCTCGACGCCGCGCTGCAAGACCTGCTCGCCCAGCCGCTCCCGCCCGGCGGCCCACTGTGGGACCTGTGGCTCCTGCACGGCCACGCCACAGACCAGTACACCCTCTGCTACCGCGCCCACCACTCCGGCCAGGACGGCGCAGCCGTGATCACCACCCTCAGCAACCTCTTCGGTGCCACGCTTCCCGCCGCCCCCATCGGCACGAACCCTGTGGCCGGACCACGCGCCTGTGCTTCCACGCTCAAGGGGATGCTCGCCGCCCTCGCCCAGAACAACATCTGGAACGACCCCTCCCATGTCCTGGACAACTCCCGCATCAGTACCTGGGTCAGCGTCCCCACCCAGGTACTGCGCGACATGGGTGCGGCCCGCGGCGGCAGCGGCAACGACGCGTTCCTGGCCGCACTGGCCACCGCCATGCGGACCTGGACCCACTCGCACTGGGCCCGAGGAGCGGACCGGCCGGTACCCGCGGTGATGATGGCCAATCTGCGCCGCGCCCACGAGGCGGACCACCCCGGAAACCTGTTCGCCTACGCCACCATCCCGCTACCCAGCCACGAACCCACCCACCAGGCACGGCTCGACGCAGTCATCGCCGCCACCCAGGGACCGAAAAGCCCCGTCCGGCGCGAAGCCACCCGCACCATCCTCAACGGGACGCCCCCGCGCCTCGGCCGCGCTCTCGCCGACCGGCTCACCACCCCCTCGCGGGCCGTCATCGACACCTCCTACGTCGCTCTCCGCCGCCCCCTGCACTACCAGGGCGACCCGGTCACCCACATCCAGCCCTTCACCTGGCTTCCTCGCAACCACCCGGCCTCCATCCTGGCGTGCAGCTACAACGGCACCACCACCACCCATTTCCTCACCAGTGGGGCCCTGCCCGAGTTCCACCACCTCGCCGCCAGCTGGGAACAAGCCGTCAGCCAAGCCCACATGACCACTCCCCAGGACAACACCCGGCCCACTGGCTGACCTTCCGGAGCTTCCCGCCACATCAAGGGTGCTCAGGGACACGCCTGCCTCATGCCGTGCCGTGGGGTGATGATCACCGGGTGGTGGGCTCGCCCTCATCCTTCGGAAGGGAAAAGGACATGACGGGCTTCGTACCCGGGACCACGACACCGCGACCGACGCCGGCAACGAACAGGTCGGTACAGGAGGCGACTGGCCGCGCGCGGGAATTCGTCACCAGCTCGGTGGGGTCGGCCGGGGCGCCTTCCGTGATGCTCTCCCTCGATCCCCAATTCAGGCAGAGCTTCTCCGGCTCGCTCGCGCGCGGGGTACTGCAAAAAGGATTCGGGGTCGATCCGGGCTTCGGTCTTGACGGGGAGGTCTTCTCGGCGATGGTGTCGCTGACACTCCTTCCAACGACCGCGGACCGGAGTGACCAGGGCATGTCCGGACAGCTCGCCGGGCGACTGATCGCTCAGGTACAGACATGCCGATGGGGCGAGCGCTACCGGTTCTTCCCCGGCATCGGCGGCTTCCCCGCAGACACCGACTGCACCGCCCTGGCAATCAGCGCGCTTTACGACCACGGCCGGCTCACCAGCGCCGGCCTGGACCGAGGAGTGCGTGAACTCCTGCGCGCCACGCCTCCCACCGAAGACCTCGCGCGCCCTCCCGGCCCGTGCCGGAAGGAGAGCGTGAACAGGGACGTCTTCATGGTCTATTGGGAGGATGGCGAAGAACCGGCTACGCTACGACGCGGACGCAAGCACGACGCCGTAGCCTGTACGAACGCCCTCTACACCGTCCAGATGGCCCCCCATCCGTTCACCGAGCAAGCCCATGCGGTGATCGACGCGGCGACCCGCTACCTCCAGAGCCACCTCAGCTCGGGGCGCTACCTGGCCGGCACCCGCTACTACCCCTCCCCCGACGCGTTCCTCTACGCCGTCGCACGTCTGTGCGCCCGCTTCCCGGCCAGCGCGCAGGCCTTGGCCGCCCCCGCCCGCCAGGCCCTGGCCGACCGGGAAGCCACCGTTGCCGCCACCGCCGCCGCGGTCCGGTTGCCTGACAGCGCCCTGGAGATCGCACTGCGGATCCTGGCCGCCGACCATCTCGGGCTCACCGCCGACCAGGACCGGCGCCGGGCGTCGCTCGCCAACACGCAGCTCACGGACGGGTCCTGGCCAGCCGCCGCGTATTACCGGATGGGCCGCTTCCCCGTCTACTTCGGCTCGCGCTACCTCACCACCGTCTTCGCAATGGCCGCGCTCCGCCTCCGCTCCACAGACGGGGGCGTCAGCGGAGCCAACAGTCTGCCCGCAGCGTTCCCGACCTGCGGGACGCCCTCGTGGCCCGGACTTGGGCGCCCGCCTCGCCCGGTCCTGTGACCGGATCCTGCACGCAGCCGAACCGTGCGGAACCGGGTTCAGGGCGCGGCAAAGCGGCCGGTGACGGCCAGCCAGTGCAGCGTGGCGGCCATGAACGTCTCCAGCATGTCCACATAGCGGCGCACCTCATCGTGGTTACCGGACTCGCCAGCCGGATCGGTGCGCAACGCGACGGCGGCGGTTCGGAATTCCTCCCTGCGTTCTTCGATCATCGCAGTCACCCGCCTCCGGGCGCACGGGGCGCAGCAGCCGTGCTCGCGCATGAGGACGGCCACCAGATTCTCCTGGCCGGCGGCGATGTCATCGGCGTGGGAGGCAAGGTCGTTCGCCCACCCCGCCACGTCGGCCACCGCCCGGCCCAGATCCCCCAGTACGGCGTCGATCCCGTCCCCCTCCACCAGCGGGGCGCGGCCGGTGCGTTCCAGGACGGCAAGCATGGGCAGCAAGGTGATCGTGCGCCGCCGCAGCGAGACGTACTGCGACAACGACAGCCGCGCCCCCCTGCGGCGAAGATCGACTTCCTGTTCGCTGGCGTCGAGAAAGTCGTTATAGGCGCAGGCGAAGCGCGCACACCACCGGTCTGTCATACCCGGTGCGGTGCGCCGCCAAAGATTCGACAGGACCATCGCGTGCGGGGCCGTGGGCGGGCTCTGCCCGCCAGGCGTGAGGACCTGGCGTAGCGGAGCGGTGAACCCCTCGAGCTCACCTGGCCGGGAGCCCAGACCTCGTTGGTCGATGTGGTCGTCCACCCAGCAGATGAACGCCGCCCACTGCGCTGTCAGCGCCACGTCCGCAGCGCCGGCCCGCGGCAGAGCCCGCGCGGCGAGCACCTCCAGGCGCATGGCCAGCAGACGGCGCTCGGCACGGTCATCAGCAACCAGGCCCTCGCCGCGGGCCCACGGCAGCACAGCACCGATTTCGGCCCGGGCTACGGACGCACTGTCAGTCATGTACCCGATCCTGGCAGAGCCGGCAGCGGCCCAGGCCAACCACCCCGCGGCGGCTTGCTTCACACTCCAACGGTGTTCCTGAAGGCCCTCCACCCCACGTGGGACACGGCCTAGATCCGGGACTTGCGTAGCGAGTGCCACGCCGCCCCGGACAGCGCCAGCGTGGACCGCGGCACCGAGAGGTGTTCGTGCTCTCGGTAGAGCCGCCAGTTGTACTCCACCAGCGCCAGCTTGTTCGAGGACAGCGACCCCGCCCGACCGGCCCTGTAGACCGCCAGCGGTTCCTGCAGACCCCGGGCCGGGTGTCCGTCCCTCATGATCGACAGCCACAGTGCGTAGTCCTGCCGCTTCGGCATGTCCGCCATCAGCCTCGTGCCCAGCACCGTCCGGTCGTACATCGCGGTCAGGGCCCCGATGTGGTCCTGCACCAGCATGTCCCGGTACGTCACACGCTCCCTTGCCGCGACCACCCGCCCGTTCGGCGTGAACGCGGAGGCCTCGCCCGTGAAGTCGCCATCGACCTTGTAGTAGGAAGTGAACGTCAGTGGAGCTTCGCCTCCTGCGGCGAACGCGAGCTGTCGCTCCAGCTTTTCCGGGAGCCACATGTCGTCGCTGTCCAGGAACCCCACGTACTCCCCCCGTGCCCGCGCCAGTGCGAGATTGCGGGCCCTGGCCGCGCCGCCCTGCTCGGGCGCCGACTGCGGGCGCACACGCTCGTCCTGGCGGGCCAGTTCCTGAAGCAGGTCCATGGAGCCGTCGGTGGACGCGTCGTCGGTGACCAGCAGCTCGACGTCGGTGTGGGTCTGCGCCAGCACGGAGCGCACTGACGCGCCGAGAGTGGCGGCCGAGTTGTATACCGGCATCACCACGGAAACCAGGGGCACAGCAGCGCTCCTTACCCAGATTGGACTCGTCATGAGAGCAGTTGTCGCCAGCCAAGGCTACGTGGGACTGCCGCTCGTCGTGCGCGCCGGTGGGGACACACTGTTCAGGTCTCGGCCCCTGGGGGCGTCGGCCCGAGAAGCCCCCGGGCGCCGGCCACGTCATCCTGTCGTTCCCGCGGCTGCCTCGCCCTCCCAGAGCAGCCCCAGGACGGCCGAGGCCAGTGCGGCGTCCACTGCTCCGACGCCGGTGAGGTCGGCGACCGTGATCGCATCGTCCGGCCGTGCTGCGGGCGTCTTCAGCAGAAGGCCTGCGGGGACGTCGCTGTCCACCGTGGTGGTGCCGGACCGGACGGCGTGGCCGAAGTCGCCGTGGTCGACGCACTGCTCGTGATCATCCGTCGCGATCAGGCCCGCACGGCCGAACAGGGCTGCCGGAAGTTCGTTCTTGTGCGGCATGTCCGTACCGATCCCCGTCACGTGCGCGCCCTCACGTACATGGGCGGCGTCCAGAATGGGACGGGTGGCGGGCGTCGTGGTGACGACGATGTCCGCTTCCGCCGTCTCCCGCGCAGTGGCGGGTCGGGCGGGCAGATGATGATGCGCGATCAGCCAGTCGCAGGCCGCCCGGGAGGTCTCCGAGGTCCTGCCGTGCACCAGTACGCGGCTGAGCGGGCGGAGCCGGGAGAGCCAGAGGGCCTGGAGACGGGCCTGCTCGCCCGTACCGAAGACCCCGAGCGTGCCGGCACCGGGCCGGGCCATCGCATGGGTGACCAGAGCACCGCAGGCGGCTGTGCGGACCGCGGTGAGCAGACCGCGGTCGTCGAGGACCGCTCTGATCTGGCCGGTCTTCGCGCTGACGACGCAGATCAGCCCGTGGTTGGAGGGAAGGCCGAGCGCGGGGTTGCGGTAGAAACTGGTAGCGATCTTGATGGAGAAATCGGGGGCGCCGGCGATCTGTCCTGCCTTGACGTGGCAGTCCCCGTCCGCGTCGGGAAACTCCATGGCCAACGGCAATGGCACGCTGGTCCTGCCCTCGGCATGGGCGATCAGCGCGTCGCGGACGGTGTCCAGAATCAGTCGCGGTGTGGCGGCGTTCCGGATGATGTCGGCGCCGAAGACGGGCAGACTCATCGGCAGCCTCGCATCAACCGGGCAAGAAAGGGGGGCCGGTTCCTGTCGTTGGCAAGAAGGGTCATGAGTGTTCACTCTCCCCGCGCTTCATGGCGTCGAGGAACGTCTCGACCGCGATGTTGCGGCCACAGAGGACGACCGCCACCTTCTTCCCGCGGTAACGCGCGGCCGTCTGTATCAGCCCGGCGACGGCGACGCCGGCCGCCCCCTCGATCATCCACCGTTCACCTTCGGCCACGAGGCGCATCGCGTGCGCGATTTCATCCTCGCTCACGGTCAGGGTTTCGTCGATCACTTCCTGACAGATCGGGAAGGTGACAGAACCCGGTTCGACCGCTCCGGTCGAGCCGTCGGACAGCGTCTCGTACTCCGGCGTCTCGACGATATGGCCCGCGTTCAGCGAGTCAAGCATGCACGTGGACGCCTTCGGCCAGACGCCGACGACCCGGGTCCTGGGATTCAGCATCTTGAGCGCCGTGCCGACTCCCCCGATGAGGCCGCCTCCGCCGACGCAGACGAACACCGCGTCGAGATCACTCGCCTGCTCGAAGAGCTCGACGCCCAAAGTGCCTTGCCCTGCGACCGTGTCGAGATCGTTGTACGGGGCGACGTACGGCTTCCCCGTCAATTCCGACTGGTGGCGCGCCTCCTTCTCCGCGTCGAGCGCGCTCCCCTGCACCACCACGAGTTCGGCGCCCAAGGCCTCGATCGCGGCCATCTTCGACTTCGTGGTCGTACGACTGACGTACACGGTGACTCCGACACCAGCCAGGCCGCCTGCGCGGGCCACCCCTTGTCCGTGGTTGCCGGTGGACGCCGTGATCACGCCCGTGCGCTTCGCGGCCGTGCCGAGGGTGCGGATCTTGTTGGCCGAACCGCGCACCTTGAAGGAACCCGTCGGCATCAAGTGCTCGGCCTTCAGCCAGACATCGCTCTCCAGCTCGCGGGAGAGAAGAGTACTGCGTTCGAGCGTGCTTACCGGAACATCAGGGCGAATTCCTTCGTGAGCTTCCAATATTCTCTCGAAAAGGCTGACCATGTTTGAACTCCCGCGCTCGGTGCCCCACTGAACGAGTTTCTCGGCAAGGAAAATCTGAAGGAGATGACCGGACGAATCATGGCCTGCCTGCCTACGGACATCGCCGGCTCTCCGCCTGCACGCGACCTGTGACACCCGCCGAAGTCGACCTGCGCGCCACCCGCGAGGCCGCCGGCCACACGGAGACGGCGGCGCAGCTCGGAGTATCGCCACATCGAACGTTAGCATAACTATAGCCTATAAGCTGTAGAACACTGATCCTCTCGTCTGGCGGGGCGGACCGGGCCAGATGCCGTTGACACCGCCCCACTGCCCCACTGCCCCACTGCCCCACTGCCCCACCAGGATCGTCCTCGGCAGCGAGTCCGTGTGGACCTCGGAGCGGAGGACTGCGCGGCGGCGTCGCGCGCGCGTGATGGTGCGGGTCTACTTTTCGGTGCATGCGGGCAAGTTGGGCACGTGGTGCACAAAGCACCGCAGTTGCCGGTTCGGGTTGCACGTCCCGGGACCTTGATGCCGACCTGTCCGCAGAGTGGTCCAGGGGAAGCGCAGTCGCGCGCCACCGGTGGTGCCGGACGTTGCCCAGGGGTCACGGTCGGGCTCATGACCGGGTCAACCACGGTGGACGAAGGGACCGTCGACGTGGCGGCCGCATGCGAGCTGGTGCGCATGCTGGCCGCACGGGTGACCATCCACTCCCTACCGAAACGCACCGGTGCGGCCGGCGATACGGCACGGGTGCGCTCCCGCCGTGTGCCCGCTGACCGCCTCCGCCGGGGCCGTGTGCCCGGTCACGAACGCGGCAGGGCCGACAACGTGTCCCGACAGCGCTGGTCCGGGGTCACGGTCCTGTCACTCCTCGGTCAGTATCTCGGCCAGGAGTTCCGGTGCGATGTTGCGGCCGGAGACGATCAGCACCACGGGCCTGTCGGTGGGCACCAGGCCGGTCCGTAGTGCGGCCAGGGCGGCGGCGGACGAGCCTTCGGCAATCAGGCCCGTGCCCAGGGCGAACTCGCGGACCGCATGGCGGATTGCGGCCTCCTCGACGCTCACCAGCCGGACTCCGCACGCGCGGACGATGCCCGGTGTGATGGAGCCGGGTTCGAGGTTGCCCACGAGCCCGTCGGCGATGGTGTCGCCGACCGGTACGCGAACCACTCCGCCGGCGGTGACGGCCGCGGAGACCGCATGGCAGGCATCGGACTCCACGCCGATCACCCGGATGTCCCGCGCCGCACGGCGCGCGCCCAGTGCCGTGCCTCCCACCAGCCCTCCGGCGCCGGTGGGCACGACCACGGTGAAGTCCTCGCCGAGGCTGTCGGCGACTTCCGCGACGAGGGTGCTCTGCCCGGCGATGACGTGCGGGTCGTTGTAGGCGGAGACGTACCTCATGCCGGACTCGGCGAGCGCGAGCGCGTGGTGCTCGGCGCCGTCGTAGTCGTCGCCCTCCACGACAAGGTCGACGGGGTACTCCCGCAGCGCCCGGATCTTGGCAGGCGAGCCGTTCCGCGGTACTACGACGGTTGCTCTGACGCCGAGCAGACCCGCGGCGTGCGCGATGCCGAGGGCATGGTTGCCGGCCGAGGCCGTCACCACGGGGATGCCCTCGGCGGCATAGGCGGACAGTGCCGCCACCGCCCCGCGGACCTTGAACGAGCCCGTTGGCTGAGCCCCTTCGTACTTGAGGTGAACAGGCACCGGCAGTCCGGCGCCTCCGTAGGCGAGGAGCGGCGTGGCGACCAGGTACCGTGCCACGGTCTCCCGCGCATGGCTCAGTGTCGCGTCGTCGATGCCGGTGTGTTGTGCGTGCATGTCTCTCCTCGGTGGAAGCCACGGAGCGCGAGGACGCGCCGAGAGCCGGACGTTCCCGCCGAGTTCCTTTCGAAGCCTGGCGGCACTACGTAGGCGTGTTGACGGCGAGGTCCCCGCCGGCCGCCGTCGTGACGATCACGGGCACGTCGGTCAGGGGCGTCGGGCACAGCGGCTTGCTCGGTGGGCCTTCCCATGGGCAACGCGACGGACGAGGCCCGCACCACGGCACCATCCGGGCCTCGGTGCGTCGGCAGGCCCCTCACACCGAAGGCCTTCAAGATCGTGATGTCCGAACTCTCCCAGGTACGCCGCGGGTTCACGGCCCTGCGACGTCTTCGTCGGCCGGGTCGGCGTTGTCGGCCGCTGCCGTCCTGCGCAGCCTGCCGCGCACCGCGGGAAGGCCGGTGGGACCGGCGTTGACGTTGACCTGCCGTTCGACGATGACCCCGTCCGCCTCCAGGGTGAGCGTGAGCCGGTCGATGAACGGTGTCTCAAGGAAGTGCCAGGTCAGATGGAGTACGTCCACGGCACCGGTGGACCACTCGGCCGTCGCGAGGATGGGGGCGGCGGTGTCCTGGTAGGCGTGGTGCAGCCGCCACGTACTCGCGTCGGTCTCCTGCTTCGTCCAGTGCCCCACCCCGTGCTCGACCACGTGCCCCCCGCGTTCGTCCTCCAGCAGGACCCGCACGGTGTCGGTCCGCACATCGACGGCGAGGGACCGCAGGCCCTGGACGTTGGTGTCGAAGTCGTACGTCGCGGCGAAGCCCTCCCGGTGGCGCGAGGGGTCGGGCCGTTCCGGAGTCCGGGCGTCG
This sequence comes from Streptomyces sp. NBC_01497, assembly GCF_036250695.1. Classification (NCBI taxonomy): domain Bacteria; kingdom Bacillati; phylum Actinomycetota; class Actinomycetes; order Kitasatosporales; family Streptomycetaceae; genus Streptomyces; species Streptomyces sp. NBC_01497. Next base: position 184,059 of record NZ_CP109427.1, read on the forward strand.
GCCACCTGGCGGCGTACGGCATCGGCGGCCTGCGCCCGTACGACGTGGGTGGCGAGATCGTGGCCCGCCGGGTCGAAAGCCGCCCGGAACGCCGTCCGGAGCATGTCCGGGAGGTCGTGGTAGGTACCGTCTCCCATCGCGCCGGTGACCACCACGACCCCGCCCTGGTCGGGGAAGACCATGCACTCCTGGCCGAAGATGCCCGAGGCGCTGTAGATGCGGTCCTCAGTCGTCCAGAACTGGTAGCCATAACCCGAGTCGGCGACCGCGTCAGCGGCGGGCGGCACCAGTTCCCTGCCGTTCCACTCGCCGCTGATCGCCCGGCGCACGTGCAGCGCGGACGCCTTCTGGACCCAGCCCGGGGGCAGAACCCTTCGGCCTTCCCAGGCTCCGTCCTGAAGGTGGAGGACGCCGAAGGAGAGCAGATCGTTGGGTCGCATCGACAGCCCGTTGCCCCCACTGGCGACACCCTCCGGGTCGCGCTCCCAGGTGAAGTCGGTGATGCCGAGCGGGTCGAAGAGCCGCGGCCGCAGGTACTCGTCGACCGGTTGTCCCGAGACCTCCTGCACGATCGCGGAGAGCACGTGGCTGGTTGTACTGCTGTAGAGGAAATCACGGCCGGGACGTCCGACCACCGGCTCCTCCAGGAACTCACCGACCCAGCCGGTCCTGCGCAGCCGGGTGGTCGCGCCCGAGAGCCCCCGGCCGTGCCCGGTCTGCATGGTGAGCAGGTCGCGGACCCGCATCCGGCTGAAGTTCTCGCTGGGCTCGGCCGGGAGCCGCCCGCCGAAGAAGTCCGCCACCGGGTCGTCCAGCCGGAGCAGCCCTTCGGCCTCGGCGAAGCCGACCGCTGTACCGGTGAAGGACTTGGTGGCTGAGTGTATTTTATGCTTCAGCCCGGGTTCGTGCGGCCATCCCCACAGGTCGAGCAGCGTCTTTCCGTGCCGGTGGACGAGCAGGGAGTGCAGGCGCATGCCCCGGGCGGCCAGCTCGCCCAGCAATGCGTGGATCGGGCGCATGTCGAGGGGTGGCAGCGCGTTCGCCATCGTCATCGTTTTCGTCCTGTCCATCGTGTGGAGGTGTCACATCTCGGCGCCGGCCGGGAAGTTGACGGGAGGCAGGCGGCCCTCGCCCGGCCGGTGACGCGTCATGGGAGGGCTTTCCGCGGTGAGGGACGCGTCGGCCGGGTCACCGGCGGCGAGGGCCGTGCGCCTGGACGCCACGAGGCGGGGCTGCGGCGATCGGCACCTCCGATTGCCATGACGCCCGTCGGGGCGACCGCGGACCGGCCGTTGCACACGTACGCCGGACACTGTCGGTCCACGCCGCCCCGGCCTGCCCGCCGCGGACCAGTGCGAGTGCTCCCGCGTTTGCCGTGACCTCCCGCGCGTCACGCGGGCCCCAACCCGCTCCTGCGGACCTTGGCGACGGTGTGCCGTGGCGTCTCAGGAACGCCCGCTCAGCAGATCGGCCATGAACTCCTGCACCACCGGCATGACGAGGCTGCCCTTGTGCGCCACTCCGGGCACCACGTCGAAACGCGCGGTGACTCCCTGGGCCTCGAAGCTCGCCCGCAATACCTCCAGTCGCTCGATCCGGGTACGGCCGGTCTTCTCCACACCGTCCATCCAGTTGGGCCCGCCGGCGTTGTTGATCTCCCAGGTCTCGGTGTCCTCGCCGCCGACGACCAGTTGCACCGGGACCCTCCGCAGCGCCGGCAGGTCGATGTCCACGCCGAACTGTTCCTTGAAACCGCCCGTGCCCAGCCACCAGGGCAGCGAGTCGTCGAGCTGGGTGATCCTGCCTGGCGCACCGATCGAGACACCGGCCAGCCGGTCGGGGTGGGCGTAATAGAAGCGGTGCGCGAACTGGCCGCCGCCGGAGAAGCCGTGCAGCAGGAAACGCTCGGTCTCGGTGTTGAACCGCTCACCGACCTCGTCGACGATATGCAGCAGCTCGTGGTCGAAGCGGGTCCCCTTGTACTCCAGGAACTTGAAGCTGTGCAGCTCACCGGGCTCCACCAGGCCGGCCGGGAAGAGCGGCGTGAGGATGACACAACCGTGGTCGATCGCGAACTGCTTCCAGTTGTTGCGGTAGAGCTCGGCCGAGCGTCCGGTGCCGTGCTGGATGACGACCAGCGGCAGCGGATCCGCCTGCGCGGTGTGGTCCTTCGGCACGTACAGGGCGTACGACAGGCGCTGGTCGTGCCGGGAGGCGAAGAAGGGGGTGCCGCCGACGAAGTGGGCGCCCTGGGAGTCGGGCTCGGTCGCGCTGGTCATGTGGCGTACTCCTCGGAGGATCAGTGAAGTACTTATAGGCTATAGCTTAAATAGCCGTCGAACCAGAGGCACGCAAGGGCCGGTCGCCGCCAACGCCCGGTGGGACGCCACTGGGAGCCGCCCATCACCTCGACCGTTCGGACCGAGTCGCGGACGTCGGGCCGCGCGCCGGGGACCCATCGTCGGCGAGTCGGCCGACCCTGGTTTGGTATTTTTGTACGGATCCGGAACCAACCGCACTCGCAGCCGCGGGACGATGGCAGTGTCAGCAGCCAACGAGACGAAAGAGGCCCGAAGTTGCGCAACACCGCGACCGGCGACACCAGCGCGGCTCCCCCCGAGGAGAGCGACCTCACGGCCCGGTTGAGCGCCGAGATCCTCACGTACCTGCGCGAGGAGAACCCGCCGATCGGTCACCGGCTCACCGAGCGCGCACTCGCCGAACGGCTGCGGGTCTCGCGCTCACCGGTGCGCAACGCGCTGCGGCAACTGCACCGCGACGGCTTCATCGAACGTACGGCGTCCGGGCGCTATCTCGTCGCACGCTCGGGAGCCGGGGTCATCACGGCGCACACCGTCCCCCCCGAGGACGAGGTCTATCTGCGGATCGCCGCCGACCGGCTGGACGGGGTCCTGCCGGACCGGATCACCAAAACCACCCTGCTCAAGCGCTACGACCTGACCCGGACCCAGCTCGACCAGCTACTGCTGAGGATCTCCAACGAGGGCTGGATCGCACCGCTGCCCGGCTACGGCTGGACCTTCCTGCCGGTGCTCACCTCGATGGAGTCGTATCGCAGCAGCTACCGGTTCCGGCTGCTGATCGAGCCCGCCGGGATTCTCGAACCCACCTTCCGGATCGACCGGGAGGCGATCGAGCGGCGGCGTTCGGAACAGCAGCGGCTCGTCGACGAGGGCCTGGCCTCGGTGACCGGCGCGCAGCTGTTCGACCTCAACACCCGCTTCCACGAGACCCTCGCGGAATGCACCAACAACGACTTCTTCGTGGAGAGCCTCGCCCGCGTCAACCGGCTGCGGCGACTCATCGAGTACCGGCAGGCACTGGTCCCCGAACGGGCGGTGATGCGTTGCCGCGAGCATGTCGAACTCGCCGACCTGTTGCTGGCCGGGGAGCTCACGGCCGCGAGCGCCTTCCTTCAGAGGCACCTCACCACTGTGGGAGTGGAGAAGTCCGGCCCTGGGGAGTCTCCGCAGGGCACCGCCTGACGCCTGACGCCCGTCGAGCGTCGAGCGTCGGCGGCAGGGAACGTTCGGCCTCCTCTCCCGACCAGCTCAGGACGGTCGGCGGGAAGTCCCGTGCGGAAAAGGGGTGTTGCCGGCGCTTGCCTGGGCAGCCTCGGCTCCCACGCCTCGCCGGGTCCGGCGCCCGCCCGCGAGCGCCGAGCGGCCCCCCGCCCCGCCGGGTCGAGGAGTACCCGGTTGCGAGGCGAGGGGCACCACGGCGCGCCGCCGGTCCTCAGGACCGCGACGTCACCGGCGTCTCGGACTCCGCCTCGGCCGACGCCGGCCGCGAGAGGCGTTCGGACAGCTTCGCGGTCGCCACGAACGAGACCGCCAGCATCACCACCAGCAGCACGCCGATGGCGAAGATCCCGCCGCTGAGCGTCGGATCGGGGTCGCCGGCCTCGTCGCGGGACGAGCCCGTCAGGAAGGCGAGCACGAAGAGCACGCCCACCGCGAGTGCGACCTCGACCCCGACCAGTGCGGGGAAGGCCCGCAGCGCCAGACGGAACACCGAGCCTTCCTCCCCCCTGGCACGCGCCCTGGCGATCCGGGGCATCATCAGGAACTCGTTCACCCCGCCGACCAGGATCATCGTGGCCACCAGTGAGACCTTGACCAGCAGGAAGCGCCCGAAGCTGGTACTGAGCAGTTCGCCCGGACTGCCGATGTACGTCCAGGCCAGGAAGAGCCCGGTGATCAGCACGCACCCGACGGCGAACAGCGCGAGTGTGCTGAACCGGGTCCACAGCTGGGCCCAGGTCGTACCCGCCGCCGGGGTGAGCCGGCGCCGGGCCGCGGCCAGCACCACCAGGCCGGTAATGCCGCCGACCCACGTGGAGATGGCGAACACATGCAGGTGGTCCAGCAACGAGTCGACGACGGCGAAGGAGGTCTCCTTGCGGAAATCGGTCGGCAGCAGCGTCACCTGGTAGGCGGCAAAGACGAGCACCAGGCCCGCCCACACGACCGCGGTGGTACGGGCGCGGATCCGCGGCGACCAGAGCAGCATCAGCACCACCGCGGAGAGCGCCCACATCAGGTACTGGACCAGTGTCAGCGTCCCGCTTGCCACCCACTCACCCGGGTTGGCCGGCACCCGCACGTAGTGCCAGATCGAGCTGGGCCGCAGGCCCACGCTGTAGGGAAGCTCCTTCCCCTTGACCCGGGACGCCTTCCCCGCGATCTGGAAATAGAGCGCCACCAGGAACCAGGTGCCGATGAGGGCGAGGAAGATCCCCGCCCGGCGTTCGAGCGCGGTGCGGTCGGACGGTGCCACTGACGGCCTGCGCAACACCGGCCGCAACACGATCAGGTAGAGCATGCAGACCCCGATGGTCCCGATGAGACCGGCGAAGTAGGTCATCTTGGTGATGATCCGCCAGAGTTCAGGGGTCGGGTTGGCTGCGTTGGCCAGCACGGCATGGGCGATCTGCTGGGACATCAACGGCCGGGCCTCCTCAGAAGTGAGCCACAGGGTTGAGTACGGGAACGCCCGCTGTACGGGGGCGGGTACGACCGGTTTCGGGAAGGGCAGGCGGTCGGACCTGTCCGGCGGGTGGTGACACGGTGGTGGGGCGGACACCCAGACCACGGCGCCCGGGACCGCACCAGGTCCCCGCGCCGAGTGGCCGGCGGCAACGAGTCAGGCGGCGAGTGCCGCTCGCAGGCGGTCGAGTCCCCAGTCCAGGTCTTCCTTGCTGATCACCAGGGGCGGGGCGAGGCGGATGGTCGAGCCGTGGGTGTCCTTCACCAGCACACCTCGCGTCATCAGGCGTTCGGAGATCTCGCGGCCGGTGCCGTGGGAGGGCGTGATGTCGACGCCGGCCCACAGGCCGCGGCCGCGCACCGCCTGAACCGCTCCGCCGCCGACCAGCAGCCCCAGTTCATGGTGCAGGTGCTCGCCCAGCTCCGCGGCTCGCTGCTGGAACTCTCCGGTGTCGAGCATCGCGATGACCTCCAGGGCCACCGCGCAGGCGAGTGGGTTGCCGCCGAACGTCGAACCGTGCTCGCCGGGTGCGAAGACGCCGAGTACCGCCGCCGACGACACCACGGCTGACACCGGCACCACCCCACCACCGAGGGCTTTGCCGAGGATGTACATGTCGGGGACCACGCCCTCGTGCTCGCAGGCGAAGGTCCGCCCGGTGCGCCCGAGGCCCGACTGGATCTCGTCCGCGATGAACAGCACGTCACGGGCGCGGGTCAGTTCGCGCACCCCGGCCAGATATCCGCTCTGCGGGACCAGTACGCCCGCCTCGCCCTGGATGGGTTCGAGTAGCACTGCCACAGTGTCGTCGGTCATCGCCGCTTCGAGCGCCGCGAGGTCCCCGTAGGGAACGATCTCGAAACCGGGAGTATAGGGACCGTAGTCGGCCCGGGCCTCCTGGTCCGTCGAGAAGCTGACGATCGTGGTCGTACGGCCGTGGAAATTGTTGCCCGCGACGATGATCTTTGCTTGGCCGTCGGGCACGCCCTTGACCCGGTAACCCCACTTGCGCGCGGTCTTCACGGCGGTTTCGACCGCCTCGGCACCGGTGTTCATCGGCAGGACCATCTCCATGCCGCACAGCTCGGCCAGCCGCGTGCAGAAGTCCGCGAAGCGGTCGTGGTGGAAGGCTCTCGACGTCAGCGTCACCCGCTCCAGCTGCGCTTTGGCCGCGTCGATCAGCCGCCTGTTGCCGTGGCCGAAGTTGAGCGCCGAGTACCCGGCGAGCATGTCGAGGTAGCGACGGCCCTCGATGTCGGTCATCCACGCCCCCTGCGCCGAGGCGACGACGACCGGCAGCGGATGGTAGTTGTGCGCACTGTGGGCCTCCGCCGAAGCGATGGCACTCGCCGATGTCGGCACGAGAACTCCTTTCGTTCACACCGCACGTCTGAGGACAGGCATCCGGCATGGGGGTGGGTGCGTGTTCTCCGGCACGGACGGGACGTCGCTCCCGGGGCGCGCCTCGCCCGGCCGACTGGAAGCCGTCCCCGGCACGGACGGTGGGCACTGAGTACGAGGCGCGGCCGCGTTGCCCTGTGCCGCGCCGTGGTCGAGGGACTGCTCCGTACCGGCCGCAACACTCTCGGCGGCGGGAGGGCATCACGACGCCGTTGGGGCCCTGGCGGACGCCGTAGGGTGATAGCCGGGCCTGGGGGATCGGACGGCGCAGGGTGCTTATCCCGCCGGGCCGAGGGGCACTGCTCGGGGCCGGTCTCCCCCGGCGCCCCCTCGGGAGGCCGCCGGCGCGGGCGATTCCCGCCAGGTTCACCTGTCGGGATCACACACGCGGGCCGCGCGTCAGCCCTGCTTCTCGATCTGCTTCTGGATCGAGGGCCAGTACGTGTACATCTGCTTCGGGTACGGCAGGTCCGGGAAGTACTTCTGATACAGCTTCAGGAACGTTCCGTCGTTGGCAAGAGAAGCCAACTGCTTGTTGTAGGCCGCGAGGAACGTGGTCAGCTTCTTGTTGACCGCCATCGCGCCGGGCTCGTCCTGGGGTTCGGTCAGGGATACCTTGAGCTTACCGGGATGCTGCTTGATGATCTGGCCCACGTGGGTCGAGCCCAGGACCATCGCATCGAGGTTGCCGGCGAGCAACTGGCTGACACCGGCGCTGTCGGTGGCCTCCGAGACGAGATCCGAGGACGACATCTTCTTCTTGGCGAAGTCGGCCTGCGTACTGTTGGCGCCGCTCCCGACGCGTTTGCCGGCGAAGTCCGCGATCGTCTTCGCCTTTGACGTCCCGGGCACGACGACGACGTTCTGTCCCCAGAAGATCGGCTTGGTGAAAGCGACGCTCTTCTTCCTCTCGGCGCTGGCCACCAGGCCCACCGACATCATGTCGTACTGACCACTGGTCATCGCGGGCAGACCGGCCTGGACCGTGGTCGTCTTGTAGACGATCTTGAGCCCCATGCGCTTGGCTATCGTGTCATTGAGGTCGACGAGCATCCCCACCGGCTTGCCGGAGGCGTCGGGGGACACGAAGGGGTAGTCGCCCGCCGTGATGGCGGCGGTGATGGTTCCCGGCTGGACGAGGCCGTAGTCGGCGCTCCCGCTCGAAGTCGATGTCGAGTCCGAGTTGCTGCCGCAGGCTGTGACGCCAGCCCCGATGACAGCGGCGACGGCAAGCACACTGACGCCTCGTCCCACGGTGAGTCGGTTCATGGTTCTCCCTTGGACTGCCTGGATGGGCCCCGACGATGGTGCGTGACTATAAGCTATAGGCAATAAGGCAGTCAACGACTTCGTGATCCGGTCGTCGTCCGGGGGCTCTCGGCCCCGGGACACACCGGCGCCCCACCCCTCAGGAGGCGTCGACGAGCCGCGCGAGCGCCCTGATCACCAGCCGGTAGGCCTCGTCGGTGAGGTGGATGCCGTCCACGTGAGTCGGCACCCCCGCCGCCACCAGCGGGGCCAGCACCTCGTCGGTCTCCACGGCACGGCCCAAATCGACGACGTCGCGCAGCACGTCCCGGTACGACGCCAGCACGGTGTTCGTCCGCCCTCGCGGTCCGACCCCGTCCTGCTCGATGACCGAGGGCGGCAGGAAGCCCAGCACCGTGGCGCGTGGGAAGGCCTCGACGATCGAGCGGAGATACGCGCCGAAGGCGTCGAGGCCGACGAGCCGCTCCGGGGCACAGTCGTTCATCCCGAAGGAGAGCACAACGACGTCAGGAGCCATCCTGGCCACCATCTCCACCCGGCGCGCCCCGTCGCGACAGGTCCAGCCGCCGGCCCCGCAGTTGATGACGACGATTTCCGTCACGGCCTCGTCCTCGAACTGATCGATCCGGCTCTTCGTGAATCGTCCCAGCATGCTGTCGCCGAACAGAACGACGGTCTTCAACGAGGTTCTCCCTTGTCGTCTCGGTGGCCCGGGTCCGACTGCGGCGTTCCCTGCCGCGCCGGCGACTTCGGACCGTTGCACGGGGGCGGAGAAGCACGTGCGGGCCCGATCATCGGCCGCCCCGCACCGCTCGCCCACCATCCCTCCCCCACCGGCTGTCGCGGCCCGGCACGTTGTGACTCCCTGGCCGACATGCGGTTGACAGGATGGTACTAGTCGCCTACAAAATACCAACAGTTGACCTGCTGCCGTCGGAACCCCGCTGCCAAGCGCCGGACTTCCCCCGACCGCGCGGGACCGGACATTCGGAAAGAGGCTGTCACCGCCATGAAAGTTCTCGTTCTGCCCGGAGACGGGATCGGCCCTGAGATCGTCCCGCCGACACTGGAGGTACTCGAAGCGGCTGACGGGGCGTACGGGCTCGGCCTCGCCTTCGAAACGGCCGATATCGGGCTCGCCAGCCTCGCCCAGCAGGGGACGACGCTCCCACAGGCCGTGATCGACCGGATCCCGGAAGTCGGCGGGGTGGTTCTCGGTCCCGTGTCGCACTACGAGTACCCGCCGCGCCAGGAGGGCGGAATCAACCCCTCCGCGGAACTCCGCGTGCGCTTCGAGCTGTTCGCGAACATCCGGCCCTCCCGGTCGCGGGCGGGCCTGCACCGGCTGCGTGCGCCGATGGACATCGTCCTCGTCCGCGAGAACACCGAGGGTTTCTACTCCGATCGCAACATGTATGCGGGAAGCGGTGAGTTCATGCCGGACGCGGACAACGCGTTCAGCATCCGGAAGATCACCGCGCGAGGCTGCGAGCGGGTGGCCCGCACCGCGTTCGAGCTCGCACGCGCCCGGCGCGGAAAGGTCACGGCGGTACACAAGGCGAACGTCCTCAAGCTCTCGGACGGACTCTTCCTCCGTGAGGTGCGCAAGGTCGCCGCCGGGTTCCCCGACGTCCGGCTCGACGAGCTGATCGTCGACGCCACCGCCGCGGCGCTGATCCGGCGACCGGACGATTTCGACGTCATCGTGACCACCAACATGTTCGGCGACATCCTGTCCGACGAGGCGGCCGAGCTCTCGGGCAGCCTCGGACTCGGCGGCTCGCTCAACGTGGGCCACGACATCGCGGTCGCCCAGGCGGCGCACGGTTCCGCGCCCGACATCGCGGGCCGCGGCGTCGCCAACCCCACGTCGCTCATCCTCTCCGCGGCGATGCTGCTCGACTGGCGGGGCCGCCGTGACGGGAACGAGGCCATGATCGCGGCGGCAGCGGACATCGAAACGGCTGTGGAACGAGTGCTCGACGACCCGGCTTCCCGTACCCACGACCTCGGCGGAGGCCTCGGCACAGCCGAGTTCAGCGCCGCAGTGGTCGCCGGCCTGCGAGACCAGGTACGGGTCGCTCCCGGCCGGAACTGAACACACCAGCACCCGTCGAAAGGACCACGCATGCCCCTGTCCCTCAACCCGGCGACCGAGGTCCGGGACGCCGAGTACGCCACACACACGCCCCCACAGGTCGAGGCGGCACTGGCCGCCGCCGCCACCGCGCAACGGAGCTGGCGTGCCACACCCATCGCCGGCCGGCTGCCGCTGCTGAGCGCGATCGCCCGTGAGCTCCGCGCCGATCGGGAGAGCTTCGCCCGGTTGATCACGCGCGAGATGGGCAAACCGATCACGGAGGCCCGTGCCGAGGTCGAGAAGTCTGCGTGGACACTCGACCACTACGCCGAGCACGGCGAGCGCTATCTCGCGGCGGAGACGGTCCCTTCCGGCGCGAGCGAGAGCACCGTCGTCTTCGAGCCCCTGGGCGTCGTGCTCGCGATCATGCCGTGGAACTACCCGTTCTGGCAGTTCTTCCGCTTCCTCGCACCGGCGCTGGCCGCGGGGAACGGAACGGTCCTCAAGCACGCGAGCAACGTGCCGGCCTGCGCGACACTGCTGGCGGAGATCGTGCGGCGGGCAGGCGCGCCCGAAGGGCTGTGCGCCAGTCTGCTGGTGGAGCCCGAAGCGGTGGCCGGCCTGATCGCCGACGACCGTATCGCGGCGGTCACCCTCACCGGCTCCACCCAGGTGGGTGCGATCGTCGCCGCGCAGTGCGGCGCCCACCTGAAGAAGCACGTCCTGGAACTTGGCGGCTCGGATCCGCTCATCGTCCTCGCCGACGCCGACCTGGACGAGGCTTCCACGGTGGCGGTCCGCTCCCGCTTCAACACCACCGGGCAGAGCTGCGTCAACGCCAAACGCTTCCTCGTGGACGAGAGCGTGGCGGACGAGTTCGTGGAACTCCTGGTGGCCAAGGCCGGTGCGCTCGTGGTCGGCGACCCGCTGGATGATGCGACGGACATCGGGCCGCTGGCACGGGGCGACCTGCGTGAAGCGCTCCACGACCAGGTGCAGCGCACCGTAGCGGCAGGCGGGGTCCTGCGGCTGGGCGGGCAGAGCGTCGAGGGCCCGGGATTCTTCTACCCGCCCACGATCATCGACCATGTCACCCCCGCGATGGCCGCGTTCACCGAGGAGACGTTCGGCCCGGTGGCCGGGGTGACCCGGGTCAGCGGCGCCGAGGAGGCGGTCGAGCTGGCCAACAGGACCGAGTTCGGCCTCGGCGCCGCACTGTGGACCGCTGATCTCGACGAAGCCCGGCGGCTCGTCCGGCTCATCGACGCCGGCGCCGTCTTCGTCAACGGCCAGGTGGCCTCGGACCCCCGTCTGCCGTTCGGCGGGATCAAGAAGTCGGGATACGGCCGCGAGCTCGGCGGCTACGGGATAAGGGAGTTCGTCAACGTGAAGACCCTCTGGTTCGGTCCCGCGGTGACGGCGTGAGCGCCGGCGTCCACCAGCGGCCGTCCATCCTCCGGCCCGCCGACCTCCCGGCCACGGACCGCGGTGCCGGGGCGCGGACGGTGCCGCTGGTGACGAACGCCCGGGGCGCGACCGCCTTCCTCAACGGCATCACGAGTTTCGAGCCCGGTGCGGCGATCGGGCATCACGTCCACAACGTCGCGGAATCAGTGGTGGTCGTCCAGGGTGACGCCGTCGTGGACATCGACGGAGTACGCACACCGCTGAAGGTCTTCGACACCACTTTCGTGCCGGCGAACATCCCGCACCACTTCGAGAACGCCTCTGACACAACACCCATGAAGATCTTCTGGACCTACGCCTCCGTCGAGGCGACCAGGACGCTCGTCGGCTCCGGTGAGCACTCGCGCATCGACGCGGAACACCAGGGACGGGCCCCGGACTCAGGGACGGTGGTGCACGAGGTCGCCCGGATCACCGTACAGCCGGGCAGGGAGGCCGAGTTCGAGGCGGCGGTCGCGAAGGCGGCCACGCTGTTCCAGCAGTCGAAGGGGGCACGGACCCTCGTGCTGGACCACGCGCACGAGAACCCACTGGAGTACCGCCTCGTCGTGGGCTGGGAGACGGTGGACGACCACCTCGCCGGCTTCCGGGACTCGGCGCGGTTCCAGGAGTGGCGCCGGCTCATCGCCGGCACCCTCTCCGGGCTCCCCGAGGTCACGCACTTCACGAACGTGCTGACCGCGTTCTGACACCTGGCGGAGAAAGGGACGACGTGACGAGCGACTGGGACCTGGACGCGGTCCAGGATCTGCTGCACGGACGGAGCAACTGGCGCCGCTGGGGCGACGACGACCAGATGGGCGCCGTCAACCTGATCACGGACCGCAAGCGTGTCGAGGCGGCGCGGCTGGTGCGCACGGGCCGGACGCTCTCGCTGAGCCGGCCCTTCCCGACCCGGCCGCAGGCAGGCAATCCGCGCCCGGCCGCGCACTACACGACGAAGACGCCCCGAGGGGCGGGCGGAATCTCGGGCGACTACTACGGGATCGAGTACCACGGCATCGCGTCCACCCATGTCGACGCCCTCTGCCACGTCTGGGACGACCAGGGAATGTGGCAGGGCAGGGATCCCGATGTGGAACTCACGTCGCGGGGCAGCCGGTGGGGTTCGATCGACCACTGGCGTCGCGGGATCCTCACCCGAGGCGTGCTGCTCGACGTGCCGGCCTTCCGTGGTGAGCCGTACGTGACACAGAGCCGGCCCGTCCACGGCGACGAACTCGACGAGATCGCCCGGGCACAAGGGGTCACCCTCGGCGCTGGTGACGCGGTGGTCGTCTACTCGGGACGCGACAGCTGGGACCGTGAGCAACCCGCCTGGGGCACCGGACACACGGAACTCGGCGCGCCACGCCGACCGGGGCTGCACGCCTCCTGCCTGGCGTTCCTGCGCGACCACGACTGTGCGGCGCTCGCCTGGGACATGCTGGACCACACCCCGAACGAGTGGGGGATTCCCTGGACGGTCCACGGTGCCGTCTTCGCGTACGGGCTGGCCGTCGTGGACAACTGCGAACTGCGTCAACTCGCCGACGTGTGCCGCGCCGAGGGCCGGTACGAGTTCCTGTTCGTCGTGTCCCCCCTGGTCGTCGAGGGCGGGACAGGTTCGCCCGCCAACCCGCTCGCGGTGCTGTGACCCGCGGGCGGTCAGGACTCCAGAGCGGTGAACACGTGGGCGCCGAGGCTGCCGCGCACGTGCTTCTTCATGACCCTCTCGGCGGTCCTGGCGTCGCCGGCGATCACCGCTTCCGCGATCTCGATGTGCTCCTGCCTGACCCGTTCCTGGTCTTCGGCGGAGTCCGGCTTCGAGCTCAGCTGCAGCTGCCGGTAACGGTCGGCCTTGTCCCAGAGGCCCTCCAGCAGCGACATCAGCAGCGGGTTGTGGGACGCCGTGTAGACACTACGGTGAAAGGCCCGGTGCAACAGCAGGGACTGCAAGTCGGTCGAGGTGCTGAGCGGTTCGAGGCCCTTGAGGGCCCCTTCTATGGCGGCCTTGTCCGCATCGGTCAGCCGGCTGGCCGCGAGCTTCGCGGCCAGCGGGTCGAGTCGCTCCCTGACCTCGAACAGGCTGCGTGCCTCTTCGGCCGTGAGCCTCGTGACCCGCGCGTCCCGGTGCGCGTCGATCGTGACCAGCCCCTCGGCGTCCAGCCGCCGCAGCGCCTCGCGCAGCGGCGTCGTGCTCACGCCGAGTTCGACGGCGAGCTGCTCCTGCGAGATGGATTGGCCCTGTTCCAGTTCCCCGGCGAGAATGCGGCGGCGCAGCTCCTCGTAGACGTAAGCGTTCTTCGTAAGGGCGGGACGAGGATTGACGCTCATCGACCTGGCATTCTCTTCTCCGGCGGATGTAGTGAAGGTCAGGATACAGAGCCCGCCCGGCAAGCGAAGGCAAGCTGTCCACTACGGGCTGCATCCTATGGTGTCGTGGATCGACCGGTCCCCCGCCGCCCGAACCGGCGGCCCGAACAGGACCGCACCGACCATTTCTTCTTGAGCTTATAGGCTATATCCTCCGGGGACTGCCCGTACGCGGTGACCCGTACCCGGTGACCCCGTACGCGGTGACCCCCACCACCAGCAACCGGTACTGCGCCACAGAAGAGGTAAGGACACCTTGTTCCATGGGCGATTTCATCCATTCATTCTTTGATCTGCATCAGATACTCGCGGTCATGCCCGACCTGCTCGGTGAGGGCCTGCGCAACATGCTCATCATCGCGTCGCTCTCGCTGCTCCTCGGGCTCGTCGTCGGGCTCGTCCTGGCGATGCTCCTCATCGCCGCGCGCTGGTGGCTGCGTACCCCCGCCCGGATCTACGTCGACGTGTTCCGCGGCCTGCCCGCGATCGTCACCGTGAGCCTCATCGGCATCGGGCTGCCGTCCGCGGGGATCAAGCCGTTCGGCCAATCGCCCCTGGGCTACGCGGTTCTCGCCGTAGGCCTCATCAACGCGGCCTACATCGCCGAGATCTTCCGCTCCGGGATCCAGAGCGTGCCGACCGGCCAGACGGAAGCCGGGCGCAGCCTCGGCATGAGCCACATGGCGACCCTCTTGCTGATCGTGGTGCCGCAGGGCATCCGAAACGTGCTGCCGGCGCTGGCCAACCAGTTCATCATCGCCGTCAAGGAGAGCTCACTCGTCTACCTGCTCGGGCTCGCCGTCGGCGAGCGCGAGCTGTACTTCATCGCCCAGCAGGCCCAGTCGGTCACGTACAACTCCTCCTCGTTCGTCGCCGCCGGCCTGGTGTACATCGTGTTCACCGTGCCACTCACCCACCTCGTCAACTGGTTCGACCGGCGCCTGCGGGAGGGCAAGCGCCCCACGGTCGACGACGCACCGGACATGACCGAGCCGCTGACGCCCGCCGGCGTGGGATTCGAACCAGGAGCCTGACCATGGAGAAAGTCATCCAGTCCCCTACGAAAGCCGATGCGCGGGCCGGGGACAGCCATGCGCCCGCCATCGAGCTTCAGGAGATCCGCAAGTCGTTCGGCCGCGTCGAGGTCCTCAAGGGTGTCTCGGCGACAGTGGGTTCGGGTGAGACCGTGTGCCTCATCGGCGCCTCCGGCTCAGGCAAGTCCACGCTGCTGCGCTGCGTCAACCTGCTTGCCCCGCCCACCTCCGGAACCATCCGCCTGCACGGGCGGACGATCACCGATCCGAAGGTCGACCTCAACCTCGTCAGGTCACGGACGGGCATGGTCTTCCAGCACTTCAACCTCTTCCAGCACATGACCGCGCTGGGCAACATCGCCGTGGCCCTGCGCAAGGTGCGCAAGATGTCCCGGGAAGAGGCAGAGCAACGGGCGCTGGAACAGCTCGACAAGGTGGGACTGCGTGCGCTGGCTTCGGCACGGCCGGGGAACCTCTCCGGTGGACAGCAGCAACGGGTGGCCATCGCCAGGTCGTTGGCGATGGAACCGGACATCATGCTGTTCGACGAGGCCACTTCGGCCCTCGACCCCGAACTGGTCAAGGGCGTGCTCGACGTCATCCGCGACCTCGCCACGTCTTCCGGGATGACGATGCTGATTGTCACGCACGAGATGAACTTCGCTCGCGAAGTCGCGGACCGGGTCCTGTTCATGGACCGCGGAGTCATCGCCGAGGAGGGCCAGGCCCGGCAGGTGCTGTCCGACCCGGGGACACCGCGGTTGCAGTCCTTCCTCTCCCAGGTCCTGTAGCGCGACTCGGGCAGGCGTGACCCGCCGGCCCGAGGACACGGACAGGCGTGACAGGCGCAGCGAAGCGGTCGCGAGGCGGTGCGACGCGCACAGAGCCGCCGGGGCGCCGATTCCTTTCCCTGGAATCGGCGCCCCAGTCGCTTTCCGACGAGGCTCAGGCCCGCAGCTCAGCCAGGGACTGGCGGAGCTGATCGATGAACAGGTCCACGTGAGTCGCTTCCCAGACCAGAGGCGGCCGCACCTTCAGTACGTCGCCGCGGGGGCCGGTCAGACCGGCGAGCACACCCCTGCCGACGAGGTTCTCCAGCAGGGACTGCGCCACCCCGCGCGAGCTCGCTCCGCCACGGGAGCGGACGTCGACGCCGGCGAGCAGCCCGACACCGCGGACCTCGCCGAGCAGCGGCTCGTCGGCGGCGAGTTCACGAAGCCGCTCGCGCAGCCGTGTGCCGACCTCGACCGCCTGCGCCGGCAGGCCGGTCAGCTGGAGCACGTCGAGGACGGCGTGGCCGGCGGCCGCCGCGGCGGGTGTCGCGGCGAACGTCGAGAAGTACTCGTACTTCCCGGCCAGTACGTCGGCGATCTCGCGCCGGGTGACCACTGCGCCGATCGGATACCCGGCGCCCATCGGCTTGCCGAGCGTCACGATGTCGGGCGTGATGCCCGCGCGGGCGAATCGCCACAGCAGCGGACCGCTGCGCCCGTATCCCGACTGCACCTCGTCAGCGAGGTACAGGGCATCGACGGCGTGGGCACCGTCGAGGAGACCGGCGAGGAACTCGTGCGGCACGTCGAGGATCCCCTCGGACGTGAACTGCGAGTCGGCCAGAACCAGCGCCGGCTGTTCGCCCGCCGCGCGCAGCGTCGCGGCGGCCCGCCCGACGCGTCCCACGGCGAGGGACCTGGTCAGTGCGGCCGCGGACCCGTGCGCCGCCTCATACGTCGCCACACGGTGCGGCCGGTACCCCTGCGGCCACTCGTTGGAACTCAGATCGGCCATCCACTTCGAAGAACCGTGGAAGGCGTGCTCCGCGACGATCGCGGCGTCACCGGAGGTGTACTCGCTCGCCAGGCGCCAGGCGAGTTCGTTCGCCTCGGTGCCCGAGGCGGTGAACAGGCAGGTGTCCAGTCCGGGCGGCATCGTCTCCAGAACGCGCTCCGCCAGGCCGACTATCTCGGAGTGCAGATAGCGGGAGTGCGTGTTCAGCGTGGCCATCTGGCTGCTCACGGCGTTGGTGACCGCGGGGTGCGCGTGTCCGACGACGGCGACGTTGTTGTACGCGTCCAGGTAGCGGGTGCCGTCTGCGGAGTACAGCCACGGCCCCTGACCGCGGACCAGTTCGAGCGGTTCGCGGTAGAAGAGGGGGGACAGCGGGCCCCCCATGGACCTGGCTCGCCGACCGGGCAGGCTCCGGTCCCCCGCGTGGTCCCCGGGCTGCCGGGTCCCCGCCAGCCGTTGCATACGGTCCGCGAGTTCGTCGGATCCGAGTGTGCTCAGGAGGCCGAGGACGTGCTCGCTGTTCCGGTCGTACTGCGTGATGTAGCGGTAGTTGTCACTGTGGCGACCGCGCCGCGCCGTGGACACCGCCAAGGTCGTGAGCAGGCGGGCGATGACGAGATCCCCGAGCACGGATGCTTCCGCCGGGGTGAGGGCGCGGTGCCGTTGATAGCCGCGCAGGACCGCGTCGGTCAGCCGCCAGAGCTGCTCCAGGTCGTCGCCGATCGTGCCGCGCAGTACGGAGGTGAGAGTGACGGCCAGGTCGCAGACGGCCGCCGTGTGGTGCATGTCCCCGAAGTCGATCACCGCGCTGACCGCGCCCGACTCGGCCAGCACATTGGTGAGAGTGACATCGGCGTGCTGGACACCGGACGGCAGCGTGCCGGTGGCTTCCAGTGCCGGGCCGACTCTCGCCGCGAGGTCGCGCCACCGGGCGTCCTTCATGCCCGAATCGGCCACGACACCCGGCATACGCCTGATGTCCCACATCAGCGTGCGTCCGGCCGCCGGGTGGAAGAAGCCCTGCAGGGCGACGGACATACGCCCCGCGACAGCGCCGACCTGCTCGGCGAGCCCGAGGTCGAGTGCTGTGCCTTCCAGCGTGCTGCCGGGAAGGAACGTGATCAGCCGGGCCAGGCAGCTCCGGCCGGTGTCGTCCCGCAGCTCCGCGATCAGGGTGCCCGCGCGCGTCGCGACGGAGGCCGGGACGGGCAGTGAGGGGTCCGAGGCAAGAACGTGTTCGCGTGCCCGGACCTCCATGTCGACGACGTCCGGTTGCTCCGCAGGGTTCGCGATCTTGAGGACGAGCCGACCGTCGACGAGGAGGTTGAGGTCGCGCTCGGCGTCGAGCGGACTCAGCCTCGGGTCTGTCAGGTTCCAGTGCTCGCTGAGCACTTCTTTGAGGCTCTCGGGTGAGAACGTCGGTGCCCGTTCCTCGAAGACTCCCTCCGCTGAGTCGTTCGTGCCGTCCGTCCTGATGGCCATGGTGAAGGGTTCCTTTCCCCGGTCGGTGCGCGCCGCCGTCAGGGCGACGCGGAGGGTCTGTCGGTCAGGGAGTCCGGCGGGGCCGTGACCAGGTCCGCGCGCGGGAGTACGTAGCGACCGGGCGCCCCGGCCACGACCGTGAAAGGCCGGTCGTGGCCGGGGTACACGAGGTCCGCGTGCACCCGTACGTGTTCCATGGAACGCGCGGCGGCGTCCTTCCCGGCCAAGACCACGGTGCAGCGCCCGGAGCGCAGTGCGCGCGCGGACGAGACGGCATCGCCCGTCAACAGCGCGGCACCCGCGGCCGTTTCGACGGTGAGGCCGATCGAACCCGCGGTGTGCCCGGGCAGACCGGTGACGGTGACTCCCGGGGCGACGGCGAGGCCGTCGATGGCCGCTCGGACCGACAGCGGCCGCAGAATCGCTCCTGACCAAGGAGGAGTCACCGGGTCGTCGAGGGGTACGGCCGCGAGGTGGTCGAGCTCCGCCGGATGCAGCAGGACGTCGGCATGCGGGAAGAGGTCGGCGTTCTGGATGTGGTCGTAATGCGCGTGGGAGAGCACCAGGGTGTCGATGTCCCGGACGGTCAGACCGCGTTGGGCGAGGGCGCGATGCAGCGCCCGCCTGCGCCCGGCGTGGGCGCAGTCGAAGAGGATCCGCCGCGACCCGCGGGTGACGAGGTAGACGCCGCAGAACCCGATGCTCCCCTGGTCCGAGGAGAGCGCGAAGCCGAGGAGAAGGGTGTCGACGACGGCCGCCGGGCCGGCGGCGGGCTCGGCCGGGCGTGTGCCGCCCCGCTGGTCAGACAAGGTCCCCTCGCAGGAGTCGGCGGTAGACGTAGGGCAGGACGCCACCGTGGGCGTAGTAGACGAGTTCCTGGGGGGTGTCCAGGCGCACCCGGACGTCGAACTCGAATGCGGCGCGCTCCGCGGTCCGCGGCTGGACCCGTACGGTCACCGTGGACGAGGGTGTCCGGAGCGCTTCTTTGATCCCGACGATGTCGAAGGTCTCGGTGCCGTCGAGGCCGAAGGACCCCGCGCTCGCTCCGTCGGGGAACTGCAACGGCAGCACGCCGAGCTGGACCAGGTTGGAACGGTGGATGCGCTCGAAGGACCGCGCGAGGACCGCGTCGACGTTCAGCAGCGCGGTCGCCTTCGCGGCCCAGTCCCGTGAGGATCCGGTCCCGTACTCCTTGCCCGCGATGACCAGCAGGGGAGTCCCGGCGGCCGCGTACGACTGTGCCGCCTCGAAGACGGGAACGATTGCGCCGTCCCGGGTGAAGTCGGCGGTGAGACCGCCTTCATGACGGCTCGTCAGCATGTTGCGCAGCCGCGGGTTGGCGAAGCCACCGCGCACCATGACCTCGAAGTTACCGCGGCGGGAGGCATAGGTGTTCAGGTCGCTCTCGCCGAGCCCGGAGAGATAGCGGCCCGCGCTGCTGCTCGCGGGTATGCGTCCGGCCGGGCTGATGTGGTCGGTGGTGACCGAGTCCCCCAGCAGGGCGAGTGTCCGGGCGCCGGCGATGTCGCTCCGTGGGCTCGCCTCCGCGGTGACGCCGTCCAGGAACGGCGGGCGGCGCAAGTACGTCGAGTCGTCGGGCCAGTCGAACAGGTCACCGCGGGCAGTGGGTACGGCGGCCCATCGCTCGTCGCCCTCGAAGATGTCGGCGTAGGCGTCACTGAACAGTTGGGGGGTGAGATGGGCGTTCACCACCGCGTCGATCTCGGCGTCGCTCGGCCACAGGTCGGCGAGCATCACGGGCACACCGTCCGTGTCGACGCCAAGGGGCTGGGTCACCACGTCGTGCGTGATGGAGCCGGCCAGGGCATAGGCGACGACCAGAGGGGGCGATGCCAGGTAGTTGAGCGAGACGTCGTTGTTGATCCGTCCGTCGAAGTTCCGGTTGCCCGAGAGCACGGACGCGACGACGACGTCCCGTTCCTCGATCGCCTCCGCGACGCCCGGCGGGAGCGGGCCGGAGTTGCCGATGCAGGTCATGCAGCCGTAACCGACCAGCTGGAAGCCGAGTTCGTCGAGCGGCTGCGCCAGCCCCGCACGCCCGAGGTAGTCCGTGACGGTCTTCGAACCGGGTGCCAGGCTCGTCTTCACCCACGGTCTGGACATGAGCCCACGGGCCCGCGCGTTGCGCGCGAGCAGGCCGGCCGCGATCATGACGTGCGGATTGGACGTGTTGGTGCACGAGGTGATCGCGGCGATGGCGATCGCGCCGTCCTTGATCCCGTCGCTGTCCCCGACCCGGGTGGACGTTCGTCCCACCGCGTCGGACGACAGCGCGGGGACGCCCGTGGGCCCCACGCCCCGGTTCGACCTGATCTGCCGGACCGCGGCCGATGCGTTGGCGGCGACCGAGGACAGCCCGACGCGGTCCTGTGGACGCCGCGGCCCCGCGAGGGACGCGGTGACCGAGGAGAGGTCGACGGTCAGCCGCTCGTCGTAGCGCGGGCGGAGACCGGGCTCGTGCCAGAGCCCCTGTTCCTTCGCGTACGTCTCCACCGCTGTGAGGTGATCGGGCCGACGGCCGGTCAGCCGCAGGTAGTCCAGCGTCGCGCGGTCGATCGGGAACATGGCGGCGGTGGCACCGAATTCCGGGCACATGTTCGCGATCGTCGCCCGGTGGGCCAGGGGGATCCCGCTGATCGCCCTACCGGTGAACTCGACGAACCTGCCGACCACTCCGTGTGCCCGCAGGGTCTCGGCGATGGTGAGCACCAGATCGGTCGCCGTGACACCGGGAGAGAGCTCACCCACGAGTTCGACACCGATCACCGGCGGCACAGCCATACTCAGGGGCTGTCCGAGCAGGGCGACTTCGGCCTCGACGCCGCCTACGCCCCAGGCGAGCACGCCGAGCGCGTTCACCATCGTCGTATGCGAGTCCGTGCCGACGCAGGTGTCGGGGAAGGCCCATCCGTCGCGTCGCTGGACGACCTGCGCGAGGTACTCCAGGTTGATCTGGTGCATGATCCCGGTGCCCGGCGGAACGACGTGCACACCGCTCAGTCGCCCGCCCCACTTCAAGAAGCGGTACCGCTCCGCGTTGCGCGTGTACTCGATCTCGACGTTGACGCGCAGCGCGTCCGCTCGCCCGGACACCTCAGTGGAGATGGAGTGGTCGACGGTCAGGTGACTGGGGATGTGAGGACTCACACGTCGCGGGTCGCCACCCGCCTCGGCGACCGCGTCACGCAGCGCGGCGATGTCCGTCAGCACGGGGACACCGTTGGTGTCGTGCAGGAACACCCGCGACGGCGAGAAGGATACGACGTCCTGGACCGCGCCGGTCCGGCCGGCCACGAGCGCCGCGATGTGGTCCGCCGTCACCGTGCGGCCGTCCTCGTGCCGGAGCAGGTTCTCCAGCAGGATCTTGAGGCTCATCGGCAACCGCTCGGCGCCGGCGACCGCGTCGAGCCGGTGTACACGGAAGCTACTGCCCGCCAGGTCCAGGCGGGCGAGACTCCCATGACTGTTCAGCGGCGCCTTCTGCATCGCGTTCACGCGTTTGGTCCCTCACTATATTCTATAAGCTATATTATTGGTCGCCGTGAGAGCGGAACAGGCCGTCACCCCGACCGCCCACCCCCGCGCCGGAGCTCCTCACAAACCCGGCCCGAACACCTACCGAAGGCCGCCCGACCCGAAAGGGCACGGACCTGCGGAGCGGGGCCGGACGGCCACCCCGGTGCGGCTGCCTCATTCCGTCCCGCGCGCAGGGATCGCCAGCACGGTGGCCGAGCCGTCGGACCGGGGATCGCTTCCCGCCGTGAGAGTGCCGTCGGATTCGACCGAGACGACGTTCGTATGACCGAGGAATTCGGTACGGGGCGGCACCTCACACAACGGGAAGCCGTCCGCGGCCAGGTGAGCGACGGTGGTCTCCGCAAGGTCCGCCTCGTAGTGGACCGTGTCGGACCTCTCGCCGGGGCTCCGCGGCCCGACCACCCATCGCGGCGCGCTCACCGCGTCCTGCGGTGACTTGCCTTCGAGCAGTCGGATGAGCACCTGGGCGTGGATCTGCGGCTGACCGTGACCCCCCATGGTGGAGCTGACCCACCGGACCCGCCGGCCACGGGTGACCATGACGGGCATCAGCGTGTGCTTGGGGCGCTTGCCCGGCCGGATCACGTTGGGCGACAGCGCGTCCAGGGAGAAGCTCGTGCCGCGGTTCTGCAGAAGGATGCCCGTCTCCGGTTCGAGGATCGCCGCCCCGAAACTGTCGAACACACTCTGGATGATCGAGATCGCGTAGCCACTCGAATCCACGGCGGCGATACCGACGGTGTCGCCGCGCGGTACGGACGGCCTGCCGACCGTGCCAGGGGCACGGCCGCTCCGTGCCCGGAGCTGCGCGACGATCTCAGCGAAACCGTCGTTCTCGACGTCCACTTGGGCGAACAACGGGTCGGCCAGGAGGGTGTCGCGCACGTGGGTTCCGTCGAGGAACAGACGGCCGAGGACCTCGGCCGGAACATCCGGCGGGAGGGAGTCCAGGCCCAGCTCGGTGAGGGCCCGCACCGTTCGCAACAGCGCGAATCCCTGCGTGTTCGGCGGGCTCGTGTGGATGTCGAAGTCTCCGAGCGGCGCGGAGATCGCCGGAGTGACCCCGGCCGCGTACCGCTTGAGGTCCACCGTTGTCAGCGGGCAACCACGGGCCTGAAGACCGGCGGCCAGGGCGGCACCCACCGAACCGCCGTACAGCTCGTCGGGGCCGTTCGCCGCGATCTTCTCAAGGGACCCCGCGAGCCGCTTCTGGGTGAGGAGGGCACCCTCCGGCAGGAGTTCGCCGCCGGGTGCGAACACCTCCATGGCACCGGGATCCTCGGCGAGGCAGTCGCGGTCCTGGACGAGCGCCGCGCGCAGCGAACGCGCCACGGGAACGCCTGCTCTCGCGTAGTCGATGGCGGCACGGAACTGGTCCGCCCAGTCCAGCGCGGCGCCGTGACGCCGGATCTCCTCCCAGCCACGTACAGCGCCGGGCACGGTGATCGTGCTGGGGCCCCTCTCCGGCAGCCGGTCACCGTGGCGCTCGCGCAGCGCGTCCGGGTTCCGGGCGGCAGGAGCGGTTCCTGTGGCGTTGACGCAGGCAAGGGAACCTTCGGGGCTGCGCACGAGCGCCACGAGATCGCCGCCCACAGCGGTGTTGTGCGGGTACACGACGGTGAGCGCGGTCGCCGCAGCCAGCGCGGCGTCGATCGCGTTGCCACCCGCCCGATACGCGGCCTCGCCGGCTTCCGTCGCCAGGTGATGCGGGGAGGCGATCGCGCCCATGCTCTCGGCCAAGGAGGCACCTGTCCTTCGTAGTGGAGGCGAGCCGGCGAACACCGACCGCCGGGGCAGCACCGATCACCGGCCAGCGATCTCGCGGACGGGAGTCGTACCGGACCGGGCGTGCCCACTCCGATCGACCCGGCTTCCTTATAGGTTACAGGCTATCTTATCAACGCGCCGCTGACAGTGGCCGGGCTCGGGAACCAACAGAACAGCCAGTAGCGCCAAGCACGTGATCTCGGGCTTCCAGCACGGGTGGTCGGCGCGGGGCGAGGGGTCCGGCGGAAATCCTCGATCAGTGGTGGGGGCGGCCACGATCCGTCACATGCCGGTGGACCTCCGACCGAAGAGCAGACTGAGGTGCATCCGAAGCCCGCCGAGGAGCCGACGAGGCCCGAGTTGAAGGGGTTCTTCTTCCTCGATCAGTGGTGGGGACGGCCGCGAACCGTCAGATGCCACCGAACACACCCCGCGTGAGGACGGGGCGGTCCACATTTCTGGGCACTCTCGTGAGCCGAGCTGTCGGAGGCGGCTTGTACCCTGCACTCATTCGACGATCGGACGATCACGGGTACGGACACGCGGGCACGGGGCGGGTGTCCAGGGGCGGGAGCACGGGGATTTCCATGAATGACGCACATCCGATACGAAGCCGCAGACCGGGTCTCTTGGTCGGTGCGCTCATCATCGCCGGGGTCGTCCTCACCGCGATCGGGGCCATCGGTGGCCATCTCCAGCACGACGCTCCCGGCCGGAGTACGGAGCCACGGAGGGAGTTCACCGCGAACAACCCGCCCGCCGATCTGCCCACCGCGCTCACCACCGGCCAGCACCTGCACTGGTCCCGCTGCACCTCGCCGCCCACCGCGGGCACGGGCTACGACTGCGCCACCATGAAGCCCCCCCTCGACTACCAGAAACCAGACGGCAAAACGATCGACGTCGCTCTGATCCGCCGCAAGGCCACCGGCCCGAACGCCCGGCGTATCGGCTCGCTCGTCCTCAACTTCGGCGGCCCCGGCGTGTCCGGCGTGATCGGACTGCCCGAACTCCTCAACCAGTACAAGCCGCTCCTCGATCGCTACGACCTGGTCTCCTTCGACCCGCGCGGCGTTGGCGCGACCATCCCCGTGCGCTGCGGGAAGACCGCGGACGACACGGGCTACGACGGGGCCGACGCCTGCGCCGAGCACTCCGGGGCGCTCCTCCCGTACATCGGCACCTCGCACACCGCGCGCGACCTCGACCTGATGCGCTACCTCCTCGGCGACGAGCGGCTGTACTACTTCGGCGTCTCGTACGGAACGGAACTCGGCGCGGTTTACGCCCACCTGTACCCGTCGCACGTCGGACGACTCGTCCTCGAAGCGTCCGTCGATCCGACCGAGAATCTCGACGAGGAGCAGGTGTCACAGGTCAAGGCGGTCCAGGCGGCGTTTGACCGGTTCGCTGCGCACTGCGCGGCCCGTATCCGCCACTGCCCGACCGGCGACGGGCCCGAGGAGGCCGCGCGACGCATGGCGCGCCTGGCCGACCGCCTGGAGAAGAAGCCCGCCCCGGCCGGCGGCGGGGGGAGCCTCGACGCCCGTGCCCTCGCGTACGCGGTCAGTGACTACCTCGACCTCGGCACGGACGGCTGGTCGCCGCTCGCCAAGGCCCTCACCGCGCTGATCGACCACAACGACGGCCGTCCGCTGAGCAAGGGCGCGGACGACATCGGCTCCGCCGACCGCGCTGCGACCCCGCGCGACAGCAGCCGCGCCGCCCGGACCGCGATCACCTGCGCGGACTCCAGCCTGCGACCCGGCTTCGAACACCTCGACAGGGACGGGGCCCGCGTCAAAGCCGCCTCACCCGTCTTCGGCGCGGCCTGGTCCACCGGCGTCTATCTCTGTTACGACTGGCCGTTCGACGGCGAGCGTGCCACACCCCAGGTGAACGCCGACGACGCGGCCCCCGTCCTGGTGGTCGGCGGCACCGGTGACCCGACTACCCCGTACCCCGGTGCCCGCCACATGGCCCGCGCCCTGGGCGACGGTGTCGGCGTGCTCCTGACGGCCGAGGAGGAGGGCCACGGCACATACCCCCAGAACCGCTGCGTCACGGAGACGGTCGACCAGTACCTCCGCACGGGCCGCACACCGGCCCCGGGGACGGTGTGCCGGGGCAGCATGTCCTGAGGCCCGTACGGATCCGGCGGGCGGCTGTCAGCACACCGGTTCGCTCGCAGGGGCCCCGGGCCCGCAGCAGCAGACCGCCCGGTCCACACAATGGAGGGATCCGGACCGGCGCCGGAGTGATCGCTCTCGGCCTCCACGGCGTCGTCGCGACCTTCCGGAACGATGACAACTTCGGGCGCGTTCTGGCTGTGTACGGCGGAATTTCTGTCGCCGGGCCGATCACCCGGAGCGTGATCGCCGACGGATACCGCCCCGACCGCTTCGACGTCATCGGAGCCCTCGTCCGCCACGCGGGAATGGCCGTGATCATGTACGCCCCGCGTGGTGACTGACGACCTCAACCGCAGCCCATGCCGCAGGTTCTGACAGCCGGACTTACCAGCAGAGACACCCACGACGATCTCTCCCTCGTCCCGTAGGAACTGCCCCGCTGGGCATCCACCGGGGCTTTCGTATGTCCGCCTCTGCGCCGGATCTCCCTGCGCCCATCCCACGAGAGTTATCCGGTGGCACCAGTCCTGCTCCGCTTCTCGGCCGCCGATGACGGCCTGGAGCTCAGCGACCTGCTCAGCGGCTTCGTGCACGACGGCTCTGTCGGGGTAGTCGTAGTTCTGATGATCCCCGGCATCGTGGTTCCCCAGTACGTCCTCAGTGACCCAACAGCGGACTGGGACACATGGCGGGATGCCTTCGAGGTCGAGCGGGATGCCCACGGGGTAATAACCCGGGAGTCGCTCGCGAAAGCCGAGGAGCGCGCGGACATCGCCAACAAGCAGGCCAAGAAGCTGATCAGACTGCTCGAAGAACTCGGGCACCGGCCCGATCCCCTCAGGAGCAACTGGTCATGGGGCTCTTCACCCGATGCACGAAGGTGTCTCCCGAGACGGAAACTGCGAAGAGGGCTGCCGAGAAGTGCCTCCGTGCGGCGAAGTCCCATGCCAAGGAGGCCGAGGTCTGGTTCAGGGAGAGCCTGTCAGGTGAAGGCCCGGCTCCAAGCCCACAACAACGCAGATTGCTCCGACGACTTCATCATCTCCCTGGTCCGGCAAAGGGGCGGAGCGACGTGACCGTCTCGATCTTCGCCCTGGTGCTCACCGGACACACGCTGTCCGTGACCTTCCTGGCCCCGCACCGGCCGGAGCAGTGGCGCCGGCCCAGGTTCGCTCGTCGTCTCCGGCATGGGCGTCGTACTGCTGATCGCCCTGGGCCGGCCACTGTTGCTGCCCATCCTCCGAAGCGGACCCCAGCCGTACGACGGCCTGGCGGACGCCTTCCTCTCCATCATCGCCCGGTGCTTGTGGATGCCTGGTTGAGCCTCCTGCTCGCGGTCTTCATGTCAGAGCGCCACAAGCCCGTTCTCCCCCCACAGACCCCACCTGTCCTGCCAGCAAGGAGCATTCATGACCATCAAAGGCATCGATGTCAGCAGCTACCAGGCGCCCACCTGGTCGACTTCGGGCTTGTCGTTCGTCTTCGCCAAGGCCACGGAGGGGCACACCGTCGTCGACTCGTCCCAGGCCGCGCACGCTGCTCGGGCCAGGGGCGCGGGGCTCGTCTTCGGCCAGTACCACTTCATGTGGCCCGGCGACATTCAGGCCCAGGCGTCCTGGTTCGCCGAGAAGTCGGTGACCGTCGAGGGCGACATGATGGCAGTCGACTGGGAGCGGACCGGCAGCGGCACGATGGCGAGCAACGCCGACAAGGACGCCCTGATCAAGGCGATCAAGGCCCTGCGCCCGGACCACAAGGTCGGGCTGTACACGAACAGCAGCACCTGGCTGAACGTCGACAGGACCAGCTACTTCGGGGACTTCCTGTGGATCGCCGAGTACGGCGTGGCGGCAGGTCACCCGAAGATCACGGCCAAGTGGACCTTCCACCAGTACACGGACACTCCCCTGGACACGAACGTCGGACACTTCGCGAACCGTGCCGCGCTCGCCGCCTGGGCCGGGGCGTCCACATCGTCGATCACGGTGAGCAAGACCAAGGTCTCCCTGAAGAACCTGGTGGCCGCCGCGAAGTCGGACCCCAAGGCGGCCCAGGGGCACGCCAGCCACCCGGCCGACGTGAAGCCGGTGGAGGCGGCCCTCCAGAAGCTCGGGTATCTGGACGCCTCGTACGCCAAGGACGGATCTTTCGGCAGCCTCACGATCGCCGCATACAGCGCCTTCCAGAAGGCCTACTCGAAAGCCCACGGCCTCGGCTGGACGGGCGACGACGTCAACGGCATCCCCGGCGCCACCTCGCTCAAGGCCCTGGCGACCGAGGCCGGAACCTTCACCGAGACCGCGTGAGCGCCCGCCCCGTGATGAAGGCCCCACTCAGCCCGCACCGTTGGCGCGCCTCACTCGCACGGGTGGCTTTCCGCGCGAGCGCGAACCTGCGGGGCTGCCCACACGTCTCGGCGGCCCGGACAGCCGACGACACGACAGTGCACACCGCGCACATCGCGAAACCGGGCCTGATCGTCCTGGACATCGCCCCTGGCGATGAGGACCCCGCGCGTGTCACGGTGCGGCAATTCGAGCAATCGCGGCGCACCTCCGGGATCGTGCCCGTACGACACGTGCCCGGACAGCCCGGCGTCACTGCCCGCATCTGCGCCGATCCGCTCCCCCGGTAGATCCGTCCTGCAGGCAACAGCCCCTCGCCTCCACACGGAGGCGAGGGGCCATTTTTGCGTGCCGGCGTGTGTGTCTTGGACATACCGCTCGACGCTTCGGGCGTCTCGGCGATGAGGCTCTCGCACTGGCCGAGTCGTTGGCGGCGCGCGCCGAGGCCGATCATCCCTCGGACGTGGACGGTCGGGCTCTCGACGGCTATGACGACGCCCGGAGCTTCCTGCGCCTGTGGTGACCAGCCGCGGGTGCGACTCGGGCGGCGCTCGCCCTGCTCCCGAGGGCGGTGAGACGCTTGTCCGTGGGGTGCTTGTTCCGCCGGACGATGTAGCGGCGGATCATGCTGCCACTTTCGCGTCTCGGTATGGCGGTACTCACGGTTTGTGGGTCACCCAGAGCATTTCTGCCGGCCAGCGGTATGCCCAGTCAGGCGGGTCGGTTCGGTTGTAGCCGTTGGCTGCTCCGGGTTCGGGCCGCGGTTCGATGAGGTCGTCGATGACGAGACCTGCGCCGCGCAGGACCTTGATCCAGTCGCCGTAGGTGAGCTGATAGCTGACCGCGCCCTGGCCTTCGGCGATGGTGTCCAGCCCGAAGTAGTCCTGGTGCAGCGTCGTGGTGACGCGGCTGGCGGCTTCGTCGTAGCAGGCTTCGAACCATGGGCTGGCGACGTTGAACACCAGGCGCCCACCGGGGCGCAGGATGCGTGCGGCCTGCGGGACAGCCAGGTGCGGGGGCGCCCAGCTGAGCCCGCCGTAGTCGCAGAACACCAGGTCGAAGCTGTCGGCGGCGAACGGGAGGTGTTCTGCGGCGCCTTGCACCAGCGAGTAGCGGGCCGCTCCCCTCGCGTGAGCTGCCGCGGCGAGCTGGGCTTCGGACAGGTCGAGCCCGACCACGGTGGCGCCCTCAGCGGCGAGCGCCCTGGACCACTGGCCGGCGCCGCAGCCGAGTTCGAGGACGCGCTTGCCGGTGACGTCGCCCAGGGCGTGCAGGTGCGCGTCCGGGATCGCGTACGTGCCCCACAGCCGGGGCGTTGCGCCGATCTGCGGGTCATGTTCGTGCTGGTACGCGCTGCTGATCTGATTCCAGAACCGCCGGTTGGCAGTAATTCCGTCCACGCGCCGAGCCAAGCACTGCCTGCCGGGGGCGGTCAACACGATGGTGGTGCGACCGGAAGGAATCGGGTCCGGCGAACGATGAGGACGTCGGCGGTGGGTCATCGGGCGGACCATGTCACGGCTGACCGGCTACCACCGTGTCAACCACCGCCACGAACGCCAACCCAGCAACTACCCGGCCTTTCTCGGCCTCGCCGCCGCCCTCCGCTGCTACAAACGACTCGTCCGCCTCACCACGCAGGAGACGGTCCAAGGGCTTGCAGGGAATCAAGGTGTTGTTTCCCTGCAAGCCCTGAGGACCGGAGGTCAGTTTCTGCGTCGTGACCGCGCCACGAGCAGCACGGTCAGTGGGCCGACAACTGCGCCCACGATCGCACACACCACGATGATGGTGACGGTACTCACCAGTTTCTCCTAAAGCAGCGCGTCGTTGAGAGTGTAGGTCAGTGCACCGCCGACAAGACCGCTGTAGCCGGCGCCGATCGCACCCATGGCGCAGCCTCCTACGGCCCCGACTGCGGTGCCTCCGGGGCCTGCGGCAGTGCCTACCAGTCCGGCCGTGATTGCTCCGCCGATACAACCGGTAACAGCTCCGGCGATGCCACCTATCGCGCTGGAAATGCTGAACTTGCTCCAGCTGAACAGCCCCGCGGGGTCGATGTGGTTGATGGGGTCGCCGGTGGCGTAGAGGTAGGGGTTGGTTTCCTTGCCTGAGGGGTCGGGTTGGGTGAAGCGGCCCGTGGTCTGGTCGTAGTAGCGGGCACCCATCTGGTAGAGGCCGGTGGTGTCGAGGTAGGCGCCGGCGTAACCGAAGGGCTGGTCGATCGGGGTGGTGGTCTCGGGGCGGGCGCTGCCGGTGGGTCCGTAGTCCCAGCGGTCCTGCAGGGTCCCGGTGTTGTCGACGAGGACGGACGGGGCGCCCTGGTTGTCGGTGACGTAGTAGTACGGGTTCCCGCCGTTTGTCATGCCGATGAGGGTTCCCGCGGGATCGCGGACGATTCCTGTGCTCTGCCCGTCGGTTGTCGTGCTGGAAATGCCCACCGGGCCCTGGTCGATGCGGGTCGAGTCGGCGGTGAGGCGGTTGGAGCTGTCGGTGCCGGCGTAGGTGTAGTGACTGGTGGTGTTGTTCGCCGTGAGGGCGGTGAGCTGGTTGAAGTCGTTGTACGTCTCGCCGGTGCGCGGAAGTTGGCCTGCGGCGGAGAGTTCGTTGCCGTTCTTGTCGTACGACCATCCCGTGGTGTCGCCGTTCATGCCGGTGGTCTCGTTGGCCGCGTTGTAGGTGTACGTCGTCAGACCGCTGCTCGCCGAGCAGGACGAGGCGCTGCCGGAGGTGGCGGTGACGTTGCCGGCCTTGTCGTAGCAGTACAGCCAGGAGGCGTCCCGCGTGCTGCCGGTGTTCTCCTGGGCGTAGCTGAGGCGGGACTGACTGTCGTAGGTGTAGGAGATCGTCTTGTTCGCGCCGGGGTCGGTGCGGGTCTGGATCTGGTCGGTGTCCGTGCCGTCGGCGAGTTTGTAGGCGTAGTTGTAGGTGACCAGCGTGGCCGTCGAGTTGGTGGCCTTCACCTGGGTGGGGCGGTTGGAGGCGTCCCAGGTGGCGGTCTGCGTGGTACCGCCGGGGAGCTTGGTGGCGGTGCGGTTGCCGTCGTTGTCGTAGGTGAAGGTCGTGCTCGCACCGGCCGGGTCCTTCAGCGAGGTGAGTTCGTTGGCCGCGTCGTAGCCGTAGGTCGTGGTGCCGTTGCGGTCGGTCAGCGTCTTCAGGTTGCCGGCCGGGTCGTAACCCTGCGTGTAGACGACAGCGTCGGCGAGAGTGCGGGTGGCTTCCCGGCCGAGCGCGTCGTAGGTGTGGATGAGGGTGCCGGAGGCGTCGGTCTGGGTGAGCAGGTTGCCGTCGTGGTCGTAGGTATAGCCGACGGTGAGGTTCCCGCTGCCGCCCGACGTGGCGACCTTCGTGACACGGTCGTGCGTGTCGTAGGTGTAGGTGGTTGTCACGCCTCGGCCGTCGGTGACGGTGGCGGGCCGGCCCAGGTTGTCGTACGTGTAGGACGTCGCGCCCAGGGGCGACGGGGGCGTGCTCTTGGTCAAGTTGCCCTGACCGTCGTAGGAGTACGACGTTTTGTTGCCGCCCGCGTCGGTGGAGGTGCAGCGCTGGCCGTCGAAGCCGCCGCAGTCTGCGACGCCGTCGTCACCCTCGTAGGTGTAGGTGAGTTTCGCCCCGTCGGAGACGCCGCTGGTGGTGTCCTGCGAGGACATCAGGTTGCCGGAGGTGTCGTAGCTGTAGGACGTCTTCTTGCCTGACGGGGTGGTGAGGCTGGAGGGCAGGTTCGCCCCGGAGTGGGTGCTGTAGGCGCCGAGCGCGGTGGTGGCGCCGGTCGGCAGCTTCGCCGAGGTCAGGTTGTCACTGGAGTCCCAGCCGAAGGTCGTGGTGTTCTGCGAGCCGGTGCCCAGGGCGTTGACCGCGGTCAGCTGGTTGTGGTTAGCGTCGTACCCGGAGCTGCGCGTGTGGCTGAGCGCGTCGACGACCTTCGTGACCTGGCCGGTACCGTCCGCCGTGTAAACGGTCTTGTGTGCGTTAGGGTCCGTCACGGTCGTCGTTCCGGCCGTGGCACGGGTGGTCGCCGAGTAGGAGTAGGTCCACGTGTCGGTTCCGGTCGGCGCCACACGTTGCATCGAGGTGATGCGGGACTGGGAGTCGTAGCCGAACTTCGTCACCCGGCCTTCCGGGGTGGTGACCTGGCTGATGCGGCCCGAGGTGTCGTACGCGTAGGCGGTCGTGCCGCCGGTGACGTCCGTGACGGTCACTTTCGCCGTACCGGAGGCCGCGGTACCCGAGGTCGCGTACGTGACCGTGCGGCCGGAATTGTCGGTGGCCGTGTAGTGCTGTGCATCGGCGCCGCGGGTAAGGGACAGCCAGCGTCCCGACCGGGTGTCGGTGGCCTTGAAGCCGGTCACCGCGCCCGAGGTCAGGGTCTGGGCGACGGTGATCTTGTCGCTGTTGCGGTCGGTGACCGCGGTCAGGTTCCCGGACGCGTTGTAGGTGTCCTTCGACCCGGACTGCGTGTGGGTCAGCGTGTAGGTACCGTCGCTGTTCTTGGTCAGCGAGGTGTGGTAGCCAGTGGCGTTCTTGTACGTGCCGTCGCTGTTCTGGCTGAAGACCAGGGCCTCACCGCCCGGCCCGTACGCCGTGACCTTGCCGGAGGCCGCCGCATCCAGGGTGCGGTCGTAGTCGGCGAACCACTGCGAGCCCAGCGAACCGGCCGGCATCGGGAACGAGGACGCCGACCGTGTCAGCTGCAGCGACTGCCCCACCGCCGAGAGGTCGAGGTCGGTGGCGTTCAGGACCAGGTCGCCGGTGGACAGGTTCGGCGAGGCGACCAGCGAGTCGTTCAGACGGACGGAACCGTACTGCTGCCAGGGAATGTTGCCCTGATCGTGCGGCGTGGGCGCGTAGTTGACCGTCAGGGTCGGGTTGGTCGACATACGCTTGAACTGGAGCTTGTCCGTTTCGCTGTGCCCGGCCACGCGCAGGGTCAGAGTGCCGTCGCCGTCCGTGGCGACCGCCGGGGTCTCGTCGGTGGTGAACTTCACCGCCCCGTCGCAGCCCGTCCCGTTCGCCCCGCCGACCTGCGCCGAGGCCGTCTGGCTGAACAGTGCGGGCTGCTTGCTCCACGTCGTGGCCGAGCTGATGTGGTCCGCGTTCTGGACATCGACCTGGTACTTCGTGCACGCGTTGTTCGAGGAGTAGACCTCGACCGCGTTGAGTGTCGCCGAGTGGATGTCCGTGTGCAGGACATTCTTGATGTCGAACTGGTAGAACGCCCGCTCGATCCCCGTCGGCGACGACCAGCCCTGGAAGCCCACACCCAACTGTGCACCGGACTCGTTCCAGTGCGACGTGTTGGGATACGCCTGCTGCACATAGGTGAACGACGGGCTCGACTCTGTCACCGGCTGCCACGACGGGTCCACGTAGACCGGGAAGTGTGTGGCGGAGGAGGCCAGCATGCCGGCGTCGGGCGTCAGCCGGAGCGAACCGTCGTCGCTGAGTGCCGTTTTGACCGGCACTGTCGTCGCGCCCGACGCCGGCTCCAGACCGTCCGCGGCCTGCCCGGCCGTCGATGCTGTCGTCCCCGCGGCGGCCGGCTTACTGCCCTGCGTCGCGGCGGCCGGTGTGTCCCACATGACCGGGGCCGGGGCGTGGAAGACCACGTTCCCGGCGGTGTCGGTCGCCGACAGGTTGCCCGCCGCGTCCGCGGTCAGTGAGACGCCGGAGGTCTTCGTCGCCAGTCGCAGCGTGGTCAGCGCCGGATTCGACGCGGCCTGGGCCGACTTGATGACCAGGACCTCGGAGAACCCGCCCTGCGCGTTCGCGGTCACGACCAGGTCCACGCCCGGCAGCACATCCGCATACGTCGCCGTCGCACCCGAAACGGACGGCGCAGGAAGGCTCGCCGGCCATGACACGGACACCGTGCGGCCGCCCTCGTCCAGCACCGCCAGTGGTCCCGAACCCCCGCTCGACAAGGCCAGCTTCGACGGCGTCACCTTCGGCACGTACGACCCGTCGGCGGCCTTCGCCAGCGTCGCGTCCACGTCCGCCCACGAGCCGTCCGCCTGCCCGACCCGCACCGGCAACGGCGAGACCGTGTCCGTGAACGTACCGTCAGGCTCCGCGGTTGTGGTGGAGGTCGCTGTCGTCTGCGACGCGACTGCCACCGCCTTACCCGACGTCCGCGCCTGCGCCGCCGCCCGTACGGCATCCGACCCCGCCACCTGCGACGCCGCGGCCCTCGTCACTCCTGCGGGCACCACCGGAGCCGACGGCTTCCCCGCCCGTGCCACCGTCGCCGCCGACGCCGCTCCCGACGGAACCAGCGCCCCCAGCACCACAATCGATGTGACCGCAGCGGTCTGCGCCAACAACCCGAGACGACATCTGCGTCTCGGCCCACCCCTGTTGTCCGACACCAAGATCCCCTCACTGAAAGTGTTGCCCTTGCACCTCTGCGTGCAGGAGCCTCGCAACAGTGGCAGGAGATATGAAGATTTGAAGGAGTGATGCACGTGAGAAGAGAGACACGGATGGGTCCACACATCACGGGCACACGGCTCTAGTTGACGTCCCGTCACACAATTCCCGGACACGCAGGTCATGGGCAGGACGATGCGGCGCCGAACGAGACCTCCATCTCTTCGTCACTTGATCGTGACGTGTTCTCCTCCGCAGACACCGCGCGTGCGCCCTGCAAGCCTTGCCTCAAGCCGCTGCGGTGAGACCGCAGGCGCCGGTTCTGCCGCACTGGCTGCCGGTCGCCCGGCGTTCTTTTCCTGGCCCTGCCCGGGTGACACAGCAGGGCGTCCGTGGACTCGGGCATCGCCACCGGCGAGCCGCACGGCCCTCCGGACCCGACGTCAAGCTCGCCGTCCAGGAGCACGGCCACCTCGCCAACTGATCGCCTGCGGCGGCGACCTCGGAACGTGCGGGCGTCAGATCCACGCCCCTGCACGGCTGAAGGAACACCCGGTCGTCTCGCACGACCGTCAGCGCCAGGAACCCGTCCGGGCCGGCCTCCTCGCAAGGGCAACTTGCCTGCGCATCCTGCGGCGGTTGAAGGGCCAAGGCGCCTCAGCCTGCTTCGAGCAGAATGTCCTTCAGTTCGCTCAGGCTGTTGATTCGATAGCTCGCCTGGGAAAAGTCGTTTGCTTTCGTGAAATCGTTATGGACGACAGCGCAGTCGATACCGGCCGCCACGGCCGAGGTCAGTCCTCTTGCCGAATCCTCCACGACCAGGGTCTCTTCCCCGGTGGCGCCGAAGCGTTTCAGCCCGGCCAGGTATGGTTCCGGGTGCGGCTTGGCGCGTTCGTAGTCCTCGCGGACAATGACGAAATCCATGAACTGCCTGATCTGGCGCTGTTCATGAATGATGTCGAAGTCGGCCCGTTTCGCCGTCGTCACGATGGCCATGCGGACGTGCTTCGACAGCTCGACGAGAGCATCGACGACGCCATCGATCTCGATGGCCTCGGTCCGCAGGTACTCCTGGTAGTAGCCGTTGCGGGCCTCGCGAACCGGCCGAGGGTCCGATCGTCGACGCCGGCCGCCCTGGCTTGGGCCCAGGAGCCCGATCCCCGGACCATGTCTCGGAGGTATTGATCCTTGTCCAGCGTGAAACCGGCGTCGGCCAGGGCGCGTTCGGCGGATCTGAAATACCAGAACTCGGTGTCGACCAGGACGCCATCATGATCGAAGAGTATGTATTTCTTCACGACCTCGATCCTTTCCGGCGGCCGCAGCAGCTGCCAGGCACGCCGCCGCGGATCGTATCGTCACCCACAGGTAAACAGGTCCTTGATGCTCGCGTTGTCGGTGGGATGATCACTCCACGCCGCTCATCCGACCACTGGCCTGGTGGAACCGTATGCGTGCCGGCCAGCAGACAAGCAGGCAGCACCGGAAGCAGTTCCGCACAGCTGAGGGTCTTGTCCCCGGCCCGCGGGCCATTGCCCACGCCGTCGCCGCGTCCGCTGGACACACCCAGCAGCCGCGAATCGCCGGGTCCGGCACCAAGGACCGACTGCGTCTGGAGAGCGTGTGCCGCGCACGGTGCGTAGCAGTTGCACCCGGGAGGTTCCGTCCGCGGTGGCCGCCGCTCGCGCCCCGCCCGTCCGGAGCCCGCCCCTTGCACGCCCCGCTCGCGCCCCGCTCACCGCGGGGCGGGCGCGGTCCGCGTCGAGGCCTTGAGACACACGAAACACATGAGGCCGGAGAGCCAGAGGGACGAAACGCGCCGGGACATCCCGGAACCTACGGCACACCAAACCAGCTCAGATGTTAGGGAAATGGTCTAAAAGATATGGAGTAGACCGGTCTCAGAGAGGGATCTCATCATGGCTGACGAACTCATTTACACTGACGCGAACAGACTCGCGGAGCTGATTCGTACCGGGAAGGTTTCCTCCGTCGAGGTGGTGCAGGCACACCTCGACCGCATCGAGGCCGTCAATCCGCGGCTCAATGCGATCGTCACTCTCGCAGACGGTGCGCTGGAGGCCGCGAAGGCGGCGGACGACAAGCTCGCCGCGGGCGCGGAGGTGGGGCCGCTGCACGGCGTGCCCATCACGGTCAAGGACTCGTTCGACACCGCCGGGGTGCTCACCCAGCGCGGTTCGCCGATCTTCGCAGGCCGTATCCCGGACGCGGATGCCACGGCCGTGGCGCGCATCAAGCGGGCCGGCGCGATCCTCATCGCGAAGACCAACCTCCCGGAGTTCTCGTACTGGATCGAGACCGACAACCTCCTGACGGGCCGGACGAACAACCCCTGGGACCTCAACCGCTCGCCCGGCGGTTCGAGCGGCGGGGAGTCAGCGGCGATCGCGGCCGGGATGTCTCCGCTCGGCCTCGCGAGCGACCTGTCCATCTCGGTGCGCGGGCCGGCCGCCGACACCGGTGTCGTGTCCTTCAAGCCGACACACGGCCGCATCCCGATGACCGGGATCTGGCCGCGGGAGCCGCGCCGTAACTGGCACGTCGGACCCATGGCCCGCAGCGTCCGCGACATCGCACTCGCATACACACTCCTGGCCGGCCCCGACGGCGCCGACGGCTTCTCCACCGCGCCGCCCGAGTTCGACACCGGCCTGGGCACCGCACCGAACCGGGCCTTGCGCGTGGGCTGGCTGGTCGACTCCGGACTCGGTCCCACCGACCCGGAGGTCGCAGCAACCGTCCAGGCAGCCGCCGAAGCCCTGCAGACAGCGGGGGCCCAGGTCGACGCCGTAGGCATTCCGGCCTTCGAGCGGGACAACCCCCTCGAACTCTGGACCAAGCTGAGCACCATGGAGGTGAAGCCGGCCTTCCATCAGGTCACCGCCGGTCACGAGGACCAGATGTTCAGGTACTCCAAGTTCCTCGCCGGCCTGCCCGACACGTCGATGGAGGACTTCATCCTGGCCGAGCAGGCCGTCGAACGGCTCCGGGACGGCACGGCGGAGCACTTCCACCAGTACGACATCCTGCTCCTCCCGGTGACCACGACCCCGGCCCACAAGCACCAGCTCGGAGACTTCACCGTGGACGGCCGGACGATGGGCCCCTTCCACGTGAGCTCGACGACCGTCCCCTTCAACCTGACGGGACATCCAGCCCTGTCGATGCGGTTCGGCACGAGCAGCGACGGCATGCCGATCGCTGTCCAGCTGGCAGCCAACCTGCACGCGGAGTCGACGATCCTCCACACCGCCGCACTGCTGGAAACACTCAGCCCCGTGCGCGACCAGCACCCCGCCCTCTGACAGCCAAAAAGCCTTGGCTCTGCGGTTCTCGACGCCGGTGTCTCTGTGCGGCCCGTGGAATTCTCCGATCCGCGGTGACGAAGCCGCCGAGCGGACGCTGCCCGACGGAGACCGCAGGCACGACCGGGGCGGGCGCCCTGACCAAGGTGCCTGCCCCAGGGTCTCCGTTGTCCGCCGTCACACCCGTGATGTCCCGGTTCCTCGGTGACCGTCGTGAGCATTGCCGAACTCGCTGCTGAGCAGGAACTACTCATGACCGGCGTCGTCGGAGCCACCGGACGAGTCGGCCGACTCATGACTGCGGAGCTTCTTGCCGCAGGAGAGCCCGTGCCCGCGCTCGTGCGCGACGCCGATCGGGCCCGCCGGATCCTCGGTGAAGCCTCGGGGCTACCTGGCGCGGAAGGGGGACCTGACGGTCGAGCGGGGTGTCGTAGAGATCGAGAGCGAAGACGACGGCCGGGAGCACGCGATGCGGCTTGGTGCGTGGCTGAGCGACCAGCGGACCGCCGTGCAGCGCTGAGCGGGGACCGCGCGCAGCAGTTGGCGGGGATCGGGGTACCACGCACGCACGAACCAGGGGGCAGGGGCCGGAGCCATCGGCAGCGGCTCCGGCCCCTGCCTGTATACGGGGGCGAATGAGGCCACCCGGGGCACAGAACGGAGCGGCAACGGTGAGGGTCGCACTCGCCCCCGTATGGTCGCCTCGGGCCGTCGGGTGTGACGGCTGCGGCCGCGCGGCAAAGGCTCCGTCGGCGGGTCCCTTCGTGCCTGTTTCCTGCGATGCTCGCAACCCGCCCTCGTCTGGGCGCTCGCTTCCGGCAGCGCCGCATCCCCACACACCCAAGGGAAGCGTTCGGCGAGTGCGCCGCCGCCTGCAGTGCACCACCCAGACAGGAGACCGACATGACCTCCGTACTCATCACCGGCGCGTCCCGGGGCATCGGGCGGGCCATCGCCACCGAACTCGCGGCCCGCGGCCACCGGGTCGTCGCCACCGCCCGCCGACCCGAAGACCTCGACGACCTCCCCGTCGACCGGCGTCTTCGCCTCGACGTCACCGATCAGCAGAGCATCGACGAGGCCCTGCGCGACGCCGGTGAGATCGACGTGCTCGTCAGCAACGCCGGCACGACGATCCGCGCCTCCCTGGAGAGCGTGCCCCTGTCCGAAGTCGAGGCCCTCTTCCAGCTCAACACCTTCGGCCCCCTGCGTGTCGCCCAGGGCGTCCTGCCCGCCATGCGCGAACGAGGCGCGGGACGACTCATCTTCGTCTCCAGCATCCAGGGCCGACTCGTCGTGCCGATCATCGGCCCCTACGCCGCCAGCAAGTGGGCCATGGAGGCGTTCGCCGAGACCCTCGCCGTCGAAGCGGGCCACTTCGGCATCAAGGTAACCATCCTCCAGCCGAGCACCGTCTCCTCCGGCGGAGCCGAAAAAGCCAAGTCCTACTTCACGGACAACGACCCCTACACCCCCCTGTTCCAGCAATTCGCCCCACTGCGCGGCACCTCCATCTTCGAACCCGTCACCCCCGAAGACGTGGCCACCGCACTCGCCGACACACTCGAACAACCCGATCCCCCGCTGCGCCTCCCGGTGGGCGAGCCCGCCAGGACCGCCCTGGCGGCCCGCAAGGCCGCACCGGAAGACGCTCCCTTCGTACCGTTCCCACTCGACTGGTAACCATCCCGCCCGGAAGCCACCACGGCCCCGACAACCGGACACACCCGCGGCACACAGGTCGAGCAGCCCCCGTCCTTGGCTGCCGCACCCCATGTGCGCCCCTGGGGCCAACCAACACCAGGCGCGCCAGGGGAACCCCATGGTCGGGCCGGGGCATCGTCGGTGTACTCGCGTAGGTGCAGAGCGGCGGCACCGTCCGCGTCCCTCACCGCGGGCGCTGGGACACACTCCCCGCAGGCCAGCGAGCCGTCAACACTTACCACGCCATGATCCGAGCCCTCGGCGAGAGGGCCATGTCCACCTCAAGGCCTGGCGCCTCCTGCGCAAAATCCGTTGCGGTACGACCCGCGTCACCCCGATCGTCAAGGCCATCCCGGCTGCCCCGCAACCCGCGGCGCACTGAAGAGACCGGGATCAACAACACAGAAGAGACCACGGCATCGTGCCTGACGTCAAAGTCACCTACGACAAGACCGCGAACGCGGCCTACATATACTTCACCGACCCGCAGGTCAGCGTGAGATCAGCACATACCTGTCCCTGCGATCCGATCGATGTCGACGGCATGATCAACCTCGACTTCGACAAGCAGGGCCGTCTCATCGGCATCGAGGTCCTGGCCGCCACGTCGAAACTCCCCGAGTACGTGCTCCAAGCCGCCGAGCGGCGGGATCCCCAAGGAAGTTGAGCCCGGGAGCAGTCCGGCGCGTGCTGTCCTGATAGCCGCCGGATCAGGTTGGAAAGGCTCACTCAACTCGGGATCAGTCCTCGATGACGGGACGGACAGGCGAGAGGAAGGGGTCCAGGCGGATATGAATCTCTCCTCTCGCCATGACCTTGACGCGAAAAGCGCCCTGGCCCGGCGCGACCTCCATGTCCGGAGAGCGCTCGTAGAGCAGACCCCAGGAGCCCGGGAAACGGGTGGCGATGTGACGCAGAAGACCGTCCACGTCCTCGGCCTCGTCCCTGCGCCTGTTCACGAGGCCGTTGACCAGAACGAAGTACTCGCCGTTGTGCACGTTCAATGCAGCCTCGCCGGTCGACCAGTCGATCTCAGAGATTTTCGCCCGTAATTCGGCGATTCCCTCGTCGCGACTCCCTGCATCCGACTCCTCGGCCGATTCGGCGATCCCGAACCAGCCATGAAACTCATACATGGCCGTTATCCTAGTGGAGTTTTATCGATCACACGGTCGATGCCGAAGCGTCGACCGCATTCCTCAAGCCTCGCGATGACATCAAGGCCCGGCTCGCCGCCGAAAGGGGAATATGGCGTGCGTCCAATTGTATCGCATATTCGAATATTTCTTTCGCCTGGTTGCGAAGGACTCTTCCTCCCTGCATTCCGCGGATTTCGACTGCCGACGTACTGGTCGCCGATGGCGTCGAACTCGCGTCCCTCGGGGCCATTTTCGAACTTGCCACCGGACTCGCCGCCCAGGCGTTCAGACAGTTCGTCGGCAGCGGGATCTGGTTTGTTCACCTGACGAGTTTGCCGAGTCCGCCATTGTCCTCGTGCGGACCCGGTCCCTCCTCCCCGCTCCCTCCACCTTCTCCCTCAGCGTCCGTTCCTCCGCGTCCGCCTGATCTCGTCGTCCCGGTTGAAGTGAAGCAGTGCCACGACCCGCGAGTCGACGGTCCAGAAGTCCTCCTCGTGGAGCCGGAGATGGTCCGCCCGCCTGCTACTCGGACCCGTTGACTTGTGATCAACCAACTGGAAAGGTCACCTCCACGCAGCGAGACAACGTTGTCAGATTCGGCCCCCAGCGGCGTGCGCGGACCAGCGCGGTGTGGAACAGGAGAGCGGCATGACACAGGACGTACCTCCGGGCGGTGCCCGCCTGACGCGCAAGGGCTTCCTGCGAGGCCTCGCAGTGACGGGCGCGGGCATGGCGCTCGCGCAGTCCCCGCTCCTGTCCGGCGTGGCCGGCGCGGTGGCGGGCACGGCGAAGAGCGCGGGCGGCAAGGGCGCCCCGGGGGACCTGGCCGGGCACGTGAACCCCTTCGTGGGTACCGCGATCCAGAAGGACAGCCCCCTTGCCTTCGGCAGCCAGCAGGCAGGGAACACCCAGCCCGGGGCGGTCGCGCCCTTCGGGATGGTCACGTGGGGCCCGGACACGGTCGCGAACCAGCCAGGTGGCTACTCCTGGGCCGATCCGAGCATCCGCGGCTTCAGCCT
Organism: Streptomyces sp. NBC_01497; assembly: GCF_036250695.1. Classification (NCBI taxonomy): domain Bacteria; kingdom Bacillati; phylum Actinomycetota; class Actinomycetes; order Kitasatosporales; family Streptomycetaceae; genus Streptomyces; species Streptomyces sp. NBC_01497. The sequence continues at coordinate 225,301 of NZ_CP109427.1, forward strand.
GACGCACATCTCGGGCGGTGGCTGCGACTCGCTCGGCGACTTCCCGTTCATGCCGTTCCCCGGCGAGGTGACGTCCTCGCCCGCGACGACGCCCGAGCGATATGCCTCGGCCTTCTCGCACCAGGCGGAGTCCGCCTCCCCGGGCTACTACGGGGTACGCCTGGACAACGGCACGAAGGCGGAGTTCACCGCGACGCAGCGAACGGGTACCGGGCGTTTCAGCTACCCCGGCGGCACGACGGCGAGCCTCCTCGTGGACGTCTCGGGCTCGGCGGCCGGCGCGAGCGCCGCCGAGGTGCAGGTCGGTCGGGACACGCTCAGCGGCTGGGCCGAGAGCGGCATGTTCTGCGGGGCTGACGACCTCTACCGGGTCTACTTCTGGGCCGAGTTCGACCAGCCGTTCAAGACCTCGGGGACCTGGAGCGGCGACACCGTGCGCCCCGGCGGCACGAAGGCCGCGTGCGCGGCACAGAACGACGGCACTGACGACAAGAGCGGGAACTCGTGCCTGGCATCCCCCGCGAGCGCCGCGGGCACCGGCGCGGCCGGCTGCGGCGCGTACGTCACCTTCGACGGGCCGGCGGTCGAGGTCCGGGTGGGTATCTCCTTCACCAGCCTGGCCGGTGCGCGCGCCAACCTGCGCGCGGAGAACCACGGGAGCTTCGAGGCGCAGCGCGCGCGGGTCCGCGCCGAGTGGAACGAGCGGCTCGGCGCGATCCGCGTCGAGGGCGGTGAGCCGGCGGACCTGGCGACCTTCTACACGGCGCTCTACCACTGCTTCCTGCACCCGAACGTCTTCTCCGACGCGAGCGGTGAGTACAGCGGCTTCGACGGGAAGACGCACCGCGCGCGCAGCGGGCACGCGCAGTACGCCAACTTCTCGGGCTGGGACGTCTACCGCTCCCAGATCCAGTTGCTCGCCATGCTCGCGCCGCGCGAGACGAGCGACATGATGCAGTCGATGGTGAACGGCTACGCGCAGAGCGGTCAGTTGCCCAAGTGGTCGCTCGCCAACGGCGAGGCCTACATCATGGTCGGCGACCCGGCGGCACCCATCCTCGCCGACGCCTACGCCTTCGGGGCCCGGGACTTCGACGTGCGGGCCGCGGTGGACGCACTCGTCGCGCAGGCGACGAAGGCGAACGGCATCCGCCCGGGGATCGAGGACTTCCAGCGGCTCGGTTACCTCCCGGCCGATCGGACCTACGAGCAGTACCACTACGGTGCGGTCTCGACCTCGCTGGAGTACAACACCGCCGACTTCGCCGTGGCCGAACTGGCCCGGCAGACCGGGGACAAGCGGACCGCGGCGGCGTTCGACAAGCGCGCCCAGTACTGGCGGAAGCTCTTCAACCCGCGGACGGGCTACATCCAGGCGCGCAACACGGACGGCTCCTGGGCCGCGGACTTCGACCCCGCGAGTCCCACGAACTTCGTGGAGGGCAACGCCACCCAGTACACCTGGATGGTGCCGTTCGACGTGCGGGGCCTCTTCGACGCGCTCGGCGGCGACGAAGCCGTCCGCGCGCGTCTCGACACCTTCTTCACCCAGCTGAACGCGGGGATGGACAAGCCGTACGCCTGGATGGGCAACGAACCGAACATCCCTGTCCCCTACCTGTACGCGTACGCGGGGGCGCCGTACCGCACGCAGGAGGTGGTGCGCCGGGCGATGACGGAGCTGTATACGCCGGAGCCGGGTGGGCTGCCGGGCAACGATGACCTCGGCACGATGAGCGCCTGGTACGTGTGGTCGGCGCTCGGCATGTTCCCGCAGGTGCCGGGGCGGGCCGAACTGGTCCTCGCCAGTCCGCTGTTCCGTGCGGCCACAGTGCGGCTCGGCTCGGGCCGCACGATCGAGGTGCACGCGCCGCATGCCGCCCGGGACGTGCCGTACGTGCAGGGACTGCTCGTCAACGGCCGCCGCTCCACGAAGCCGTGGCTGCCGGCCGAGTTCGTTCACACCGGTGGCAAGCTGGACTTCTCGCTCGCGTCGACGCCGGACCGGAGCTGGGGCAGCGAGCCCGCCGACGCGCCGCCCTCCTTCGGGGTAGGCGGCCACGGGGCCTGAGCTCCCGCCGCCGACCGCCCTTTCCGGCCCGCGCCGGGAGGCGTCCGCCGACCGCTGCCCGGCCTCCGCGGCGGGATGTCCCCGCATCCCCGGACCGCTGCACGGGCGAGTGCTCCCAGCGCGCCGGGAGAACCGAGGGGCCCCAGACCGACCGTTCTGGGGCCCCTCGTTTCATCGAGGACCGGACATCAGACACGTGTATTCGCGCGTGCGCACGACACGGAGCCGGACACCAGCGAAAACCTCCACGCTGTCACCTATCAGCCTCATGCCTCATGCCTCGGGCAGCGGGCAGCGGGCAGCGGGCAGCGTCTACGGTGTGTCCTGCGGCCACCGCATGATCTTCAGTCTTCAGGCACCGATGATCAACGGTGGCCGTACCTGTTCCCGCAGCGCCGTTCACCAGCACAACCGCGAACCGCTGCTGGAGGAGTAACGGGTCGATCAAAGCCGGAGGGCCGCTGTCAGTGCCGGGTGATAGGAAGCGGGGATGACCCAGACACCTGCCTTCGAAGACCTCCTGGACCTGGTCCAGGACCGCTCCGCCGCGCTGCACAGCAGCGTCGCGGGCTCCCCCGATCTGGATGTCCGCGTCCCCAGCTGCCCCGACTGGTCACTCCGCGACCTCGTCGAGCACCTTATTGAAGTGCACCGGTTCTGGGCGGCGGCAGTCGTGGCCGGTCCCAGCGAGAAGCCCCCGACCGTGAAACCGGCCGATGACATGCTGTCAGCCGACCTACTGGCTCGTTCGGCCGCAGCCACCGAGGAGCTGATCGCCGCCCTGCGAGCCGCTGGTCCCGCGGTGGGTTGCTGGACCTGGTGGGGCAACTCCGACGTGCCGTCGACGAGCGGTGCCGTGGCGCGCCATCAGGTCCAGGAGGCCGCTGTTCACGCCTTCGACGCCCAGCTTGCCACCGGGACTCCCCAGCCGGTCCCGGCGGTTGTCGCACTCGACGGCATCGCCGAGTTCGTCGGCGTCAGCCACGGCACCGCCGGCCCCTGGCCGCACGAGGCGGCCCGGATCGGCCTGCACGCCGCCGAGGGCGAGTCGTGGCTGGTCGACCTGACGGCTTCGGGCTCACACCTCATCGACGGCCAACACGAGACGGCCGCCGATCTGCACGGATCGGCCAGCAACCTGTTGCTCGCCCTGCACGGCCGCCTCCCCCTCGACAGCCTGCGAAGCGAGGGTGACCGCGCCACCCTGGAGAACGTCCTGAGCTGGCCCGACTTGAGCTGACCTCCCAGCCCAGGCCCTACGCTCTGACCTGCGGTGGCCGCACCAGCAAGGTCACGGTCTACGGCTGGAGTCAGGGTACTTGGGGCGGAGATCAGCCTGCCGGAAGGGAAGGCCATGACGGTCATCAAGCCTGAGTCGACGCCCCCCTTGGGAGGGGGTGCCGCGGGAGCCGGCCGCCGGCAGCAGCCGCAGCAGCGGCGTGGTCGTGTTGGCCGGGTCGAGCGGACGGGTGGATCAGCGGCGTGCCCGTCCGCTCGCTGAGCAGGCCTCCTCGCCTTGGTCATCCGCTGGTTCGGCGGGGCAGGGCATCCAGAGGGCACCTGCGAGATGCCGCTGGCGACGTTCCTCGCAGCCGTAAATCTGCTGCGATCTCGCGGCGTCGAGCGCGTCGGCGTCCTCGGAGTACCCAAGGGCGCCGAGGCGGCCGGCACGACGCGGCTCGCGACCGTGGCGCTGCTGCGCGCACGGTGACCCGACATCACGGCCGCCCAGGGGTACAGGCCGTGGAGAGGCTCTCGCTCCGGTCCCACGCCGGCCAGCGCGCGGCCCACCTTGGCTGCGGCCCTCGGAGCACTGGGGGATGGAGTGGGGAGCTGCGAGCCCCCGGTCCAGCCGGGGGCCTGCCGGCGTCCCGGTGGATGACTTGGGTGGCTTCTGGCCGGCCAGGGGACGGAGTGTGGCGCCCCGGCCCCGGCTGCTGCAGGTGTTGAGTATGGAGGTGAGGGCAGGTCTTCGGTGGTGGTGGGTTTGAGGACGGACTTTACGGCAGCGTGCAGTCGTCGGCGTTGGTGCACCGAATGGCGGTGTTCCGGGGTTTCCACACGTCGGGCCGCTGTCGCCTTGAGGAGAGTTTGAGGACTCGGAGGCCTTGATCGGCTGGAGTCGGTGAGGTCGTCGCCGAGGGATGTGCGCTGAGCCGCAGTCCACTTGTCCGCGCCGGAGCGCTAAGGTGCGCTGATGTCAGCGATCAAGAAGTTCCAAGTCACCTTTGACTGCGCGGAACCTGAGCGCCTTGCTCGTTTCTGGTGTGAGGTGCTGGGTTACGAGATACCGCCTCCACCGGAGGGGTCCGCCACCTGGGACGATTTCAACCGTACATTGCCTCCTGAGGAGCGGGACTCGTGGTTCGCCTGCAGTGATCCCTCAGGCGAGGGCCCGCGCCTGTACTTCCAGCGCATCCCAGAAGGCAAGGTCGTCAAGAATCGGGTGCATCTCGACGTCCGGGTCGGCACCGGACTCGTGGGGGACGAGCGCCTCGCCGCGCTCGAAGCCGAGTGCGCCCGCCTGGTCGCCCTCGGCGCCACCCACGTGCAAACGCTGTATGCCGATGAGGAAAACGAGTCGTGCATCCCCATGCTGGACATCGAGGGCAACGAATTCTGCGTCGACTGATGCGTTCTCGGGGCCGGGGAGGCGCGAAGCGGCCTCCCCGGCCCCTCCCTCTGGTCCCGTAGGAGTGGAACGCACCCCGTGGAGGCGAGGTTGTGCACCATGCTGGTGCCGAGCATGGCGGTGCGGACACGAGACGGTGGCCGCGGCGGATGACACGGTCGGCCACGGTTTCGACAGGCGGAGCCGTGGCGCGGACTGCCGCCGCGTCGATCACTTCGGTACAACGGATGGCAGTCGCCGTGGTCGTGCACACGACGCTGCCGTCTGCCGTGGCCTATCTTTCAGGAGGTGCGGATGCCCAGTGCGACGACCTGGGTGACCCCGTCGTCGGCGAAGTTGTCATCGCTGACCAGGACCAGGGTGTGTTCGCCGTTCGGCAGCGTCGGGCCCCAGGTCATGCCCTCGGTGTTGTCGACCGTGGAGAGGCCCAACTTGTCGAAGTCCGCGACCAGTTTCTTGCGCATCGGCACGATCTTCCGTCCGGCCAGGGAGTCGACGCCGCGCACCTCGGTCGCGCCGCGCGTGGTGGCGTCGTAGACGCGGATCTTGTAGCCCGAACCCGCGACCCATGTACGTTCGAGTACGAGATAGCGGCCGGGGTCCCCGGGGAACGCGAGGATCGACGGCACGCCGGTGTCCGCGGGCCACGGGCTCGACGGGTCGGACTCGGCGAAGATCCTCTCCAGCGGGTAGGCGAACTGCCCCAGGACGTCTCCCTTCCGGTTCTGCCGCGTCACGCGGACCAGCGCACCGTGTTCCACTGTGGGCTCCGGGCCGTCCTGGAGCAGCGGGCCCTCGACGGCGCTCGTCAGCACGCGGTTCTTGTCGCCGAACGTGATCGCCTCGACCGCCTTGTTCCGGCGGAGGCCCCGATCACCCGTGGTGTAGACGTAGTTGGGCGGCAGTGGCAGCTGGCCGTGGTACGCACCGGAGCGGCCGGCGAACTGGATCGACGGCTGAATCAGCGGCTGGCCGGGCGACGTCGGCCGGTCGCCCTCCTGCGCCCACCAGTACCGGCAGCTGAGCGGGTCCACCCGCACCTCCTCCGGGTCCACGACCTTGCCGTCGCCGGCACTTGCCGGTGGATAGACGGACCCGTCCGGCTGGAGGAACGGGTGGGTGCCGGTGAAGTCGACGGAGTGCACACCGGCGCCGTCCACCCTGATCTTCGCCGTGTAGAAGCGCGCGGGCTGGAGGTTCGAGCGGTCGTCGCTGATCACCACGTACTGGCCCGTGCACGGGTCACGGTCGATGCCGGACAGCCCGCCGACCGTGGTGTCCTGGAAGGTGAGGCCGCGCGGGACGATCTTCTCGCCCAGCAGCCGGACGTTCACGGCCGCGGACGACACGGCGGGGCCGGGCCGGGCGGGGGTACCGCTCGCCTGGGCCGCCACCGCGGGGGCCATCGCCGCCACCAGTGCCAGGGCCGCGACGGACGCCCGGGGGATCAAGGAGAGTTTCATGTAAGCGATCTTGGCCCGCGTACCCACCGAGCGCAGTCACCCACACGCGTGACGTCGTCACGCAACCGAGTGACCTGGGGGCGGAGCAACAAGGGGGCGGGCCTCTGCCACGCGCTCACAGGCCCCGACGGGAGGCACCGATGGTGTGGCTGTCGGCGGATGAATGGCCAGGTGTACGGCCTGACGCACCGTCGGCCTCCGCCCGCTCTCGTGACCCGAATCGTGGGCGAGAACGCTGCCAGGGAGCCGGCCGGCAGGCGCCGGCGGACGTTGCCCCGGCGGCCGGCAACCCCGCTCCGAAGGCTCCTCGGCCGCCGGAGCCCACGCGTTACTGGTCGAGCGTGGGCCGTCGGTGCCCTGCCATCAACGGGATCAGTGCACCCCGGAGCGGGCCACGGGAGCGACCCGGCCCCGGGGGGCACACGAACTTCCCGACCCTACGTCACAGGAATTTACCGGAGGCATTGTTGTTCTGCATTTTCGCATTCAAGTCGCCGAACCGCCCCGGGCCGAAGTCCTGGCATGCCACGGAGCAGCTGTAGCCGCTGTTGTAGTACACGCGATAGGTTTGGGTTTCGTTCCAGTTGTCCACGAAGGCGGCGTTGTTCTTGACGCTCAGCCCGGCTCCCTCGCCACCGTAGTATCCGGCGTAGAACTGCCATCCGGATCCGTAATTGGAGATGTTGGCGGCCGTTTCGAATTCCGCGCCGTAGTCCGCCCTGCCATTACTGGCGGTATGGGTCACGGCATATTCCTGGCTGTGATAGTAGATGCATACGAAGCCGGGGTCGCTGCACGCAGTCGAGTTCGCCGAGTTGGGCGCGGCGGAGGCGGAAGGGGCCGTCGCCAGAGCCGTCGCGACGAGGCCGGCCGCCGCGACGGCGATCGAAGTGATCCTTTTCATGCGCATGGCGCCATCCCCCGTTAGGTCCGTTGTGCGTCGAGCGTCTGCTTGACGCCGGATCGCGGTTCTCACGAACCGCTTCGCGCGCTCATACGCTAGAGGAGGTGCACGACCCGAAGTAACCCCCCGTACAGCTGAGTTCGCCGGTGATTGGCATGGCCGCGTCGACCGTTGCCGGGCCACGCTTCCGTCACCGCCCCGGGTCGACCGGCGAGGAGGCGGCCGTCCCGCCGCGTCGGACCGCCCGTCGCTCCGGGGGCGGGAGCGAGGAGTCGGTCGGTCGGTCGGTCGGTCGGTCGGTCGGTCGGTCGGTCGGTCGGTCGGTCGGTCGGTCGGTCGGTCGGTCGGTCGGTCGGTGCGGGTGTACCTCGCCCCGGCCGGCTGTCAAGCGCCTGACCGGTCTCGGACGCACCGGCATCGCCCCATGTCACGGGCCCGTGCCTCCGTGCGGCAGCCCCCCTCCCGGGACCTGCCGGACGAGGAACTGCTGACCCGGGCCGGGCACGCACTCTCGGGCGGGCACGTGCACTTCTGCGACCGGAGCGAGGCGTGGGGCCGCCGTGCCGCACACTCGGCGGCGCGGACGGCGCCCGGCACCGACACCTGCTTTGCCGCGACGGCCAGATCGCCCGGGGCTCTCGGACACCCGGCGCGAGGAGGGTGTCCGCGTGCCGGAGGACACCGCCGTCGTCGGCTACGGCAACTGGGACACCACGGCCCTCGCCTCCCGCCCGTCGCTGACCACGATCGTCGTCCGCGTCGAGCGATACGCGCTCCGGAGGAGTTCGTCGCCTGCCAGCACTTCAACGTCGAGGGGCAACCAGCAGGCCGCGGCCACGCTGCTCGGGCAGGGCGGGACCGGCAACGTGGCGTCGCTTGCCCTCGCCCAGGCCTGGACCGTAGTTGACGCGCCCCTGGTCCTCGACGACGAGCAGCAGCTCGCGGGACCATGCGACCGCGCCCACCCTGCCGCCGGTCGGGCCCGCGTGGCGGACTACACCGACGACGAGATCGGGGGCGGCGGCCCCTACGACTTGCGCGCCGCGGACCGGGAGCGACGAGATGGCCTTCGGCGCCTACCGTGCGGCGCGCCGCGCCGGGCTGAGCGTGCCGAAGGACCTCTCGGTCGTCGGCTACGACGACTCCCCCGTGCTCGACTTCATCGGACCAGCGTTCACGACGGTCCGGCAGCCGATCGAGCGCATCGCGGAGAACGTGGGACGGATCGTCACCTCGCTGATCGCGAACCGGCCCGTGAGCGCGGAGGAAACCCTCATCGAGCCCGAGTTGCGGCTCCGGGGCTCCACCGCTCCGGTGCCCGGCCGGGCCTGAGCCGGATCGGCGCGAACTCCGACTGCTCGCCCGATCCTCGCAAGGGTGCGTCAGGCTCCCTCGTGAGCATGGCCGAACCCCCACGATCAGCCGAACATGATGCTGTCCGTGCCAGTCGCTCGACGGCACGACACCGCCATGACCGATGATTCTCGTCGGTCATGGCGGTCTTCATGTTCCACCGACACAAGAGAATGCGAGGGGTGGCGATGTTCGTCCTGATTCCCGGGGCCGGGGGTGCGGCCTGGTACTGGCATCGCGTGGTGACCGAGCTGGAAGCCAGGGGGTACGAGGCGGTCGCCGTCGAACTGCCCGGCGCCGACAAGTCCGTGGGGCTGCCGCAATACACGGACGCTGTGGTGGACGCGATCGGCGACCGCGATGACGTGGTGCTGGTCGCCCAGTCGATGGGCGGCTTCACCGCGCCGATGGTCTGCGCCCGCGTGCACGTGGATCTTCTCGTGCTCGTCAACGCGATGATCCCGCTGCCGGGCGAAACCCCCGGGCAGTGGTGGGACAACACCGGATGGTCGGCAGCCCGCATCGCCGCAGCCGAAGCGGGCGGGTACAGCACGGAGTTCGATCTGCCCACCTATTTCCTCCACGACGTGCCGGCCGAGGTCGCCGCCGCCGGGGCCGCGCACGAATCTCCCGAGGCCGACCTCGCGTTCAGTCAGCCCTGCGGCATCGAACAGTGGCCGGAGCCGACCACCCGCGTGCTCACTGCGGCCGATGACCGCTTCTTCCCCGCGGAGTTCCAGCGCCGGGTGGCCCGTGACCGCCTCGGGATCAACGCCGACGCGATGCCCGGCGGTCACCTGGTCGCCCTGTCGCGGCCCGTCGACCTCGTCGACCGGCTGATCGCGTACACGCGCTGACGAACGCCGGATGATGCCTCCTGCCCGACGGCGCCCCAGCACCCCACTTCTCCCGGGCGGAGGACTTGCCGCGGGGCCCGGGGGTACCCCGGGCCGGTTCATCCGGCCCCGAGTGTGCCGAGCGGCGCCGCCCTTGGCCATGCGGACTTCGGTCGCGTGACCCTCCTCCTCCCACTGCGGGCGGGCAGCAGGTGTGCCCGCTTCCACCTCGGGGAGGGGCCACGGGAAGGGAGGAGCGAATGGGTCCGGATCTGGCGACCGAGCGCAGTCCGCGCGCTGAGAATGAGCGTGCCCGAGCCCGCCGGGGTCCGAAACGGCTGCCCCGGCTCCGTCCTCGCCGGTCGGCCGTACTGTCCCACGGCGCCCTCCTCCTCACGGGAAACCGCGAGGCGGCGGGAGACCCGGTGCAGGAGACCCCGGAGCGGGCCTGCCGCGAGTGGCGCAGCACAGCCGCCAAGAACGCACCCGACGCCTATGTGCGGCGCATCACGGTGAACCTGGCGAACGACCGGTGGAGAAGGCTCTGTCGCACGGTCCCCACCCAGGACGGGACGCCGGGCGACGACTACGGGCAGGTGTACGCCCGGGACCAGTTGGTCCGGGCCTTCCAGAGACTGCCGATACGCAGGCGGACGGGCGTGGTGCTGCGGTACTTCCACGACCTTTCGGACGACGGGATCACGGCCGCCCTCAGGCACGGCACCATCCGGCTGCCTGAACGGTGTGCGCGGCAGCTACGAGACGTGCCGTCGAAGGCGACCGAGGAATAGAGCAGGGTCGCTGTCACGCCGACGAAACCCTTTTGCGCGTGACGTCGTCCAGATGATGGGGTGGCACGGTGAGCAACCACGATGAGGCGGCCGCCCTCCGCCCGTTGACACTGGCGTGGGTGAACCGGCACCTGAAGCTCGGCGAACGGATCGTCGGGATCGAGGCGCTGCACGGCGGCATCACCGCCGAAATGCGGCGGCTCACCATCGGCACGCGGGACGGAGGCACCCGTAACCTGGTGCTGCGGACCTTCGTCAACGTGGAGCACGCCGAGGACTGGCTGAACAGGGAGGTCGGCGCCCTGACCCTGCTCCCGGGGACCGGCGTGCCGGCCCCTGGACTGGTCGCGGTGGATCCGACCGCCGCGCATTGCGAGTATCCGTCGCTCCTTATGACACATCTGGCGGGCCGGACAGTCCTCGACGATGAGGGATTGGAGGCACGCGTTCCACTGCTGGCCCGTCAACTCGCGGCGATTCACGCGGTGCTTCCCGCCGCACGACCCCGGAAGTACGTGGCGTTGACGACCGCCGATACGGTCGTGGTCCCGCAGGGCGCCGACGCGGCGGCGTGGGCCGCGGCGATCGATGTGATCCGCGAGCCCGCGCCGCCCTTTGAGGGGCGGTTCCTGCACCGGGACTTCCAGCCCGGCAACGTGCTGTTCGACGTGCCGCCTTCAAGGCCGGCAGGTGCCCGGATCACCGGCGTCGTCGACTGGGCGGCGGCCTCCTGGGGCCCTGCGGATCTCGATGTGGCGCACTGCTCCGTCAATCTCGCGCTACTGCACGGCCCGGAGTGGGGTCTGCGGTTCCCTGAGGCGTATGAGGAGGCCGGCGGGGTGCTGGCCGCGACCGCGAACGAGCGGCTGTACTGGCAGGTGCGCGACGGGCTGGCGTCCTCAGAAGAAGTGCGACAGGTATCGCAGCCATGGCGGGAGGCGGGCAGGACGGACTTGACGACGCGAGCCGTGGAGGGGCGACTGGATGACTACGTCTCCGCCCTGATGAACACGCTGGGCTGAGCAGGCAGCCTGGTGCACGGCCCCGGCCGCGAACCGCCATTGCCTGTGCCCATCCTCGATCGGAACAGCCCATCCCCCGCCGTGGCTGCTCCCCAAGATCCTTGCCAGAACCGAGTTACGGTCCTGGTCCAACTTCTGTGGAACTCTCGCTATCTATAACTAGTGGGGCGTTATGCCCCTTTTTTGCGAGTCGTTGACAGGCAGGTCTATCTGGGATCATGCCCGCTTGGACTTCGACCTCACTCCACCGAGACCGGCATTGGTCCGTTGCGGATCGGTATGCCTCACCACGGGGCCAACACGGCAGTGGATTCACTACGCGATCTCTCTGCCGCTGTGAGCCGGTGCGGCCCTCGTGCCCCGCGCCCCGTCCACGTCCCTGCCCCTGCCCCTGCCCCTGCCCCTACCTCCGTCCCCCGTCCCCCGTCCCCGCACAGCGTTACCGCCATCCCGTCTTCGGGATCACATCACCGGCCTCTGGGCTCCGTGGACGTACCAGACGCCGCAGCTCGGACCGCGCCGTCGGTGCCGACGAAACGGTCGTCCAGTACGGGTGCCACCACAGCCGTGCGGACAGGAGCAGCAGGCGCCGGCGCAGGCCCGTGGGGTCGATGGGGAGTGGCGCAGCGAGCGCCTCGTAGGTGGCGTTGAAGGCGTACTGCGTCTGCACCAGGTCGTCGGGGAAGTTGTCCATCACTGCATTAGATCGCTTGTTCGAATTTTCTGTCACCTCGGACACGCAACCGCCCGACCAGCCCTGCTCTGCTCCGCCCGACTGCGACCGACGTCGGGCCAGATCCTGATCACGGCGCAGGTTCGTGATCCGATGGGGGCGCGGGAGCTGCAGGGCAGCGAGGTTCACGACTGTCGCGCCGGACCAGACGGCCCCTCGGGACCGCGACGCACGAGCCCCGACCGCCGGCCACACCGACCTGAGCCGGCGCCGCTCAGCGGCCTCCCGGGAACCAGTGCCTAGGTCTGCGTGGAAGGCCGGTACCGCCCACCGGTGCCGCCGCTCCCTTGAGGCCATGCCGGGCTCCAAGTCGCGCCGGTTTCCGGGGCGCCGGCCCGGCCCCGGGGCCGGGGCTGTGTTGCGGCCCTGCCTTGCTGACCCGCTCGAACATCGCTTTCCGCGACACTGCCCCGGCGCCCCGCTGCCGGGCCGCTACGGCATACCCGGCCCCGCCCGCCTCGGCCTCGATCTCCCGCAGCATGTGCGAGAACACCCGCCATCGAAGGCCCACCTGCCAAAACGCGTGTACAAGGTCTGCCACGAGCCGTACCGGTCCGGCGCATCCCGCCAGGCTGTTCCCTACGCAGCTTCCACACGATCCCGTTCGGGACCAGCCGGTCACCCGATCGCGGCCGACCAGCGCTGAGCTACGACGTGGCCGGGCCGCGTCCTGGGGCGGCATTCGCCGCGGCGCGCCGAACGGGCAGCATCGTCTCGGCCGCGTGGTCTCCCAGGTGTTCCAGGATCAACTGATTGACCAGCGCGGGCTTCTCCAACGGAACCAGGTGCGAGGCTCCCGGCACCACGGCCAGCCGGGCGTCCGGGATCGCGTCATAGAGGTCGGCCGTGTGCCGCAGCGTCATCATGTCGTCGTCTCCGACCATGACGAGGGTGGGGCAGCCGACACGAGCCAACTCATCAACGGACAAGGTGGGTTGCGTGCGCCACATGTCGAGGATCTTCCCCGCCACCACGGGCCAGTGGTCCGGACCGTCAGGAGTCACCGCCTCGTACATCTCGCGGAACAAGGCGAGGTCCGTGCTCTCCGGAGCCATGTCGTCGAGCATGGACGGCTCCACCCAGGACTCCGCCGCAGGACGGAAGTTGGTCCCGACGACCACGCTCTTCCGCACGAGGTCGTGCCGGGCGATCGCGACCAGCAGGGCAACGATCGCCCCATCGCTCCATCCCACCAGGTGGGCGGGCCCGCCGACCACCGATTCGAGGAAGTCCACGGTGTCCTGCGCCATGTCCTCGTAAGAGAGAGGCCCTTGGACGTCGGGCGTGTGCCCGTGCCCGCGACGCTCCGGCAGGAACACGCGGTGATCCACGGCGAGATCGCCCCGCTGGGCCCCCCACGTCTCGTTCGTGCAGAACCCGCCGTGCAGCAGAACGACCGGCTCCCCAGCCCCCGCACTCTCATACCAGGTCGTGACGCCCGGTAGTGCCACGTAGTCGCCCATGCCGCCAGGCCCTTCCGTCGCGCCCGTCCGTCCTCAGTTTCCACCCCCGCCCGACGCCCTGCAATGCGACGGGACCCGCGCCGGCGGGTGCCGCGGCGTCCCACCCAACGGACAGCCTGTCCGGCGGCGGCACCGACCCTGGGCGGACACGGTGAATGCGTCCTTGCCGTACCGGACACCGCCACCTCGCCCCCGATCCAGGGCGCCGGCCTCCCACGCCTTCGTCGAGGAGCCACCCTTGGCCGGCCGCGCGGCCTCCATCTGGTGCGCGCACAGGTGACGGCCCCGCTCGCCGGACCGGTTGCGCGGTTGCTGCTCGGCGATTTCCCTCACCCGCCCTCAGACCCCGCACGGCAAGTCCGCGGCCCATCCATCGACCGACTGGGCCACCGGCCTCCTCCCGCACGTGAGCGCCGCGAAGATCGGCGACGTCTGGCACCTCGCCCGTCCGACGTGGCATCGGACAGCGGAAGGTTCCGGGCGGGAAGAGACCCTCAGAAATATGTCGGCATGCGCGGGACGTACGGCTCTTCCAACGAACGGACCCTCTTCGTCGGTGAGCGTGATGTCGAGCGCGGCGGCGGCATCGGCCAGGTGGTGGGGTTTCGTGGCGCCCACGATCGGCGCCGAGACGACGGGGTTGTTGAGGACCCGGGCCATCGCGACCTGGGCCATCGGCACGCCTCGGGCTTCGCCGATGCGCTGGACGGTGTCGACGATGGCCCGGTCACTGTCGAGGAACAGCGGCCTCCCCTTGGCGTCGGTCGTCGGGCTGCCCTGGGCCCGGTTCGTGGCTCTCTCGCCCCACGGGCGCGCGACAGGTCCCGCCGCGAGTGGGCTCCAGGGGATGCTGCCGACGCCGTGGGCGGCGAGCAGGCCGAACATCTCCCGCTCTTCCTCGCGGTGGACCAGGCTGTACTGGTCCTGCATGGAGACGAACCGGGTCCAGCCGCCTGCGTGCGCGGTGTGCTGCATGGTGGCGAACTGCCATGCCCACATGGACGACGCGCCGAGGTAGCGGACCTTGCCCGCCTTCACCACGTCGTGCAGCGCCTCCATCGTCTCCTCGACGGGCGTCCCCGGGTCGAAGCGGTGGATCCGGTACAGGTCGATGTAGTCGGTGTCCAGACGCTTGAGCGACGCGTCGACCTGCTCCATGACGGCCCTGCGCGACAGCCCCGAGCCACCGGGGCCCTCACCCATCGGCATGGAACAGCTTGGTCGCGAGCACGACCTCGTCGCGCCGCACATACGTCTTCAGGACGCGGCCGACGATCTCCTCGGAGGTGCCCAGGCCGTAGATGTTCGCGGTGTCCCAGAAGGTGATGCCCAGGTCGACGGCCTGCTGGAAGATCGGTCCGGCCTTCTCGTCGTCGGGCACCCACGGCATCCGCTTGGCCGGATCTCCGAAGCTCATGCAGCCAAGAGCGATGCGGCTGACTTTCCATCCGGACGATCACAGAGGCGTGTACTCCGCGGTGTTCGTTCCTTTCGAACGTGCGGGTGTGCCCTGCGAACCCCTGTGGTGCGGCGGGGCGCCAAGCCGGGAGACGGGTGTCAGCGTTCCATGGCGCGCATACCGGCCTCGTCGTGCGTGTTGCCGGCCGCGGGCGTGAGGTTGTCGAGGCGTTCGATCTGTTCGGGGGCCAGTTGCACGGCGTCGGCGGCGGCGTTCTCCTCGACGCGGACGACGCGCTTGGTGCCAGGGATCGGCGCGATGTGGTTGCCTCGCGTGAGCAGCCAGGCGAGGGCGACCTGCGCGGGGGTGACGCCCGCGTCCGCGGCGACCGCCCGGACCTCGTCGGCTCCGCGCAGGTTCCGCTCGAAGTTCTCGCCGGCGAAGCGGGGATTGTTCCGGCGGAAGTCGTCGGCGGCGAAGTCGTCGGTGGAGCGGATCGTGCCGGTGAGCAAGCCGCGGCCCAGCGGGGAGAAGGGCACGAAGCCGATGTTCAACTCGCGTAGCACGGGCAGCACGCGCGCCTCGGGGTCGCGGGTCCACAGCGAGTACTCCGACTGGACCGCGGTGACCGGGTGGACTGCGTGGGCCCGGCGGATCGTGTCCGGGCCGGCCTCCGACAGGCCGATGTGGCGGATCTTGCCCTCGGCGACCAGTTCCGCGAGCGCACCGACGGTGTCCTCGATCGGCACCTGCCGGTCGACGCGGTGCTGGTAGTACAGGTCGATGCGGTCGGTGTCGAGCCGTTTCAGGGAGCCCTCGACGGCGGTCCGGATGCTGGCCGGGCTGCTGTCGAGCTGCCCGGACGGCCGCCCGGCGTGGGAGATCATGCCGAACTTCGTGGCGAGCACGACCTCGTCGCGGCGGCCCTTCAGCGCACGGCCGAGCAGTTCCTCGTTGGTGTAGGGACCGTAGACCTCGGCGGTGTCGACAAATGTCACCCCCAGCTCCAAGGCCCGGTGGAGGGCCCGGACCGACTCCGCGTCGTCCGTCCCGGCACCGGTGTAACCGTGGGACATGCCCATTGCCCCCAGGCCGATCCGCGAAACCTCCAGGCCACCGAGCGTTACATGCTGCACAGCGTTACTCCCTGTCTGTGATCGGAACATCCGGCTCCCGCCTCTTCCCCCGTTACCCCGTACGGGGCCGGCGAGTGCGCGCAGAGCGGATGGTTCCACCCTGGCGCCGCTGCGGTACGGGTGCCAGGAGGGCCGTTCGGTGTGGACGGCAGGACCCCCACTCTGCCACCGCGCACGACCGGCGGCGGCGTGGGGCTGGGCGTATGACCGCTGAAAGGCCCCTCGGCGGCGAGAGCGGCGGGCGGAGCTGGTCCCGGAGCTGGGCCCGGATCGGCCTCACCGCGGGCCCGGGCCGACGCACGCCGCACCCCGGGACTATGCCGGGAGGAACTGGCGACCCTGTCCGGCTTCAGCGTCGACTACCAGATCCGTCCGGAACGCGGCAAGGAGACCCGCCCCAGCCCGTCCGCCCTCGCCCCGCCCTGTTGACTACTCAACGACAAGGACCGCAACACGTTGCGCGCAGCAACTTCCTGGACTGCACGCTCTCGCTGACAGGTGCACGGTGGAGGTATGGATGAACGAACAGGCACCGATCCTCTGTGAAGCGTTGGCTGCCGATCCTTCGGTCCCGTAACCGCAAACTGCTGGGAGTACGCGATGTTCAGGCGGATCCTCGTCACGGTGGACGGAACAGAACGCAACCAGAAGGAACTCAAGACCGCTGCAGAGCTGGCGGCTGCGTTGGGAGCGTCCGTTCACGTGGTCCACGTAGAGGGCCTCGTGCCGAGCGCCTGGGACGACGAAATCAATAGCCCAGAGACTTCCCGCGCACTGCAGGAGGGGGCCGACCAGATCGCGGCAGCGGGCGTCTCGGTCACCAAGGAGTTCGTACACGCACCTGAGTCGACCTTCTCAGCGATGATCATCGAGGCCGCGGACAGGTTCGGCGCGGATCTCATTGTCGCCGCACCACGTCAGCACTCCCTCCTGAGAAGCGTGCTCGAACCGAGCGTGTCGGTGGGGCTGGCGCGCCATTCGAAAGTGGCAGTGTTGCTTGTCCCCTGACCGTCGGCCGGACCGCTCGGCATCAAGACCGTGTCCTCCATGGTCCAGGGGGAGTTGGTGAGCGCGATCAGGTCGCAGACGTCACGGAGAAGTGCCGGGGGCCACGGCTCCCTGAGTATGGTCAAGGCCTGTCGATGGGTGACCACGTGGCGGGAGACGCCTTGTCGGGTGGATCGGGCGCGGCGCCCGTCCGACCGGTGGAGCGGTGCCGAGCCCCTGCCGGTCCACCGTGCGGCGGGTGGCAGGGCCGACCGAGGGAGGGCCCGTCGACGGCGGATGACATCACGTTCTTGCAAGACCTTCGTGCGGGGGTGAGCAGGAGTCCGGAAAGCCCCTCAGCCGGCCCGGCCCAAGGTCACCGTGCGGGATCCGGGTGCGAAGTCACCGAAGGACTGCTGCCAGGACCCACCGGGCCAGTAGTACGTCACACGCCCCTCGGCCGGCCGGTAGTGGGCCGTGTAGAGCGTTCCCGACCCCTGCTCATCGACGGATCGATACAACGGCGGCTTCAGCATCGCCGCCACGTCCGCACCCGCGGCGCGAATGGCCCGCAGCCGCTCCTTCGTCCGCGAGGCCCGCTCCTGCTCGTCGGTCACCGGCAGGTGCTGATGATTGGCGGCGCAGGCATCCGGTGCAGGCGTCGGCGACATGTCCGGCCCCACGAACACCGTCACCGCCTTCCCGGGATCGACAAGGGTGAGGTTCTGGGGGACGGCGACGGGCAGGGACCGCAGCCTGCCGACCGCCTCGTCGACGGTGTCGCACGTCTCCAGCAGGTAGCGCACCACGATGAGAATGGCGAAGCCCCGTCCGTAGACGGAACGTCCGCCCCAGGTGAGCGAGACCGCGAGACCGGCGTCGTTCATCCCGTCCAGCAAGCCCCACAGCACGTCCTGCATCCCGATCACGGGGCGCAGGAAGCAGGAGGAGACGATGGTCCCTTCACACTGATCGGGGGGCAGGTCGTAGTTGCGCAGCAGAGTGCCGTTCTGGCCGATCTGGGTGCAGGCCGGGGAGAACGGCCGCAGTGCCGCGTGGGTGAGGAAGGCCTCCGCCTCGGGCCGGTCGAGTTGGCCGGCCAAGCGGTCGAGAACCGGGACCAGTTCTGGCATGTGTGCACGGAACAGCGCCCGAACACGGTCCGCGCCCTCCGCAGTCCTGCCCTCCGCGGTCAGCAGGCCCTCCATGTCCTGCCACAGGGCCCGGGCGTGGGCGGCCCACCGCCCGTCGCCGCCGTCGCCGACCTCGATCGCCTGGAAGGTCTTGTGCTGTTGCCGCATAACTGACACTCCCACGTGTGAGAATCGGACGAGGTGAGGGCAACTTAGCTCATTTTGCGCGGAATTCACCAGGTGTCCACCCTCGGCGAGGCCGTGTGGCGTGGTGGGTTCCGCGTCACCACGCCACGTCGGTCGCACAGGACACACCTCTCGCGCTGGTCAGCTGGTGCTGCAGCTGACCGTCGGCCATGTGGTGCTGCCGTTCTTCATGATCGTCATGCCCCAGTTGTTGCCACTGCCGTTGGGTGTGGCGACGAGGGTCCGGGCAACCGGATACGAGGCGTTGACGTTCCAGGTGGAACTGACCTGCTCCGGCGAGGGGACCTTCACGGTCACTTTCCAGGTGCTGGAGCCGGAGACCGCTACGTTGAGGTTGTAGCGGTCGCTCCACGAGGTACCGGCCGAGAGCGTCGCGGTGCAGCCGCCACCGCCGCCTCCCGGAGGCGGGGTCGTACCACCACTGTCGGGGGCCACGGCGCGGCCGGTCGACGGCGAGATCATGCCCGCGCACAGTCCCTTGCTCGACAGGGTCTGCGCGATGCGCGGTACGGCCGCGAGGGTGTTGGCCGGCCAGTCATGCATGAGGATGACCTGCCCGTTGGTCAGTCGGCCCACGGCCTGGACGATGGCGTCGGTACTGGCACCGTTCCAGTCCTGGGAGTCGACGTCCCAGATGATCTCGGTCAGACCGTACTTGCCCTCGACCGACTTGAGCGTCGAGTTGGTCTCGCCGTAGGGCGGGCGGAACAGCTTCGGTGTGCCCCCGCCGGCGTTGGCGATGGCCTGCTGGGTCCGCGAGATCTGCGAGTCCATGTCGGCCTGGCTCAGCTGCGTCATGTGCGGGTGGTCCCACGTGTGGTTCCCCACCCACATGCCGGCGGCGACCTGGGCGCGCACCTGGGCGGTGTAGGTCGCGGCGTACTGCCCCTCGTTGAACATGGTGGCCCGCAGCCCGTTCTGTGTCAGGGCGCCGAGCAGGGAATTCGTCTGGCCGGAGGGGCCATCGTCGAAGGTGAGTCCGACATAACCGCTGCAGGAGGCGGCCTGGGAGGATCCGGTGCCGAGTGTGACGGTGCCCGCCGCGGCCAGCGCGGCGACGCCGAGCGCGCTCACGAACGCACTACGCGAGGGAATGCGTCTTGTACGCATGGGGAGGGTCCCTTCTCTTCATGGAGTGGTGCCGCAGGGCAGAGCGTGGGGGTGGGGCCGCGGTTCGCGGTGCCCGGGGTGTCCCGGGCACCGCACCAGCCCCGCCGGGAGGCGGCGAGGTGGTCCATGTCGCACTGGTCAGCTGGTGCTGCAGCTGACCGTCGGCCATGTGGTGCTGCCGTTCTTCATGATCGTCATGCCCCAGTTGTTGCCACTGCCGTTGGGTGTGGCGACGAGGGTCCGGGCATCCGGATACGAGGCGTTGATGTTCCAGGTGGAACTGACCTGCTCCGGCGAGGGGACCTTCACGGTCACTTTCCAGGTGCTGGAGCCGGAGACCGCTACGTTGAGGTTGTAGCGGTCGCTCCACGAGGTACCGGCCGAGAGCGTCGCGGTGCAGCCACCGCCCCCGCCTCCCGTGGGCGGGGTCGTACCACCACCGGTACTGCCCAGTGTGATGTTGGAGCTGCCGCTGCTCTGGTAGCCCTCGGTGGCCAGGATCTCGTAGTTCATGGTTCCGAGCGACATGCCGTGGCTGGCCCACGCGTCGAAGTGGTTGGCGACGGTGATGGTGCCGCCGGTCCGCTTCGTCTGACGGACGCTCCAGTACTGGTTGAACGTCCTGGTGCCCTCGATGGAGGGTTCGTTCACCCGCTGGGTCTCGTAGATGTCGTACGTGCCGCCGTCACTCGTGACGGTGCCCTTGTAGGTGCCCGTGGGACGGTACGAACCCCAGTTGTCGACGATGTAGTACTCGACGAGCGGGTTCTGGCTCCATCCGTAGAGGGACAGGTAGGCGTTCCCGGAGGTGTTGAACGTCCCCGAGTAGGTGACGGGGTTGCGGTTTCCGGGCATCCAGCCCTTGCCGGCGACGAAGTTCGCCACGCCGTTGAACGTGGTGCTGTACTGACCTCCCGACCCCATGGTCATGGAGGCCTGGCCGCTGTTCTGGCTCCAGAACGAGTAGAAGTAGCCGTTGTCGGTGCCGGTCGAGTTCGTGTTGATGGTCGTGTCGGCCTGGGCGGCGCCCTGTGCCGCGAAGGCGATCACCGTCGCCGCGACCACGGAGATGAGGCCGCGGAGGACGGTCGGGAAACTGCGTCGGTGACGCAGTCCGATGGACGGGGTTCTCATCAGGTTTCCTCCTTGTGCCGGGGTGGAGATCCACTCAGCGGTACGCGATGCCGTCGCGGTGCTTTCAGTGCCTTCGGTGCCCCGAGGTGAGAGACGTGCCCATGACAAACCAGCGCTTGGGAACCACTGCCATGGCGTGGTGCGTACCGGATCGCCGACAGCTGAGCGTGAGCGAATAATGTTGACCGGACCCTGATACTGTCAATACTTTCGGTAGATTTTTCGAGAATATCGAACCTCCCCTATAGTGCCACTCCATTGTTTTACCTGGTTGAACACGGTGTCGTGAGCAAGAGTCTCGATGGATTGGACGATGTCGAGCATCACTCCCGAGTCAGTCGTTCGAAACTTTCGAGACGTGATCCTTTGGCTTGATGCCGTTCGGTGACGCGCCGCCGGCCGGGCCCCGGCCGGCGATCAGCACTTCGGCCGGGCCGGTCCGCGAAGAGGTGCGGCTCCTGGCCGGGAGTGCGAAGGGCGCACCCGCAGCCCTGCGCAGGAACCGGTGTGTCCCGCACGCCGGTTCCGGGGCGGATGGGCTTTTCGGCCAGAGGCGCGTCCGCGGGCACGCGGCGGTGCCTGTGCGGCACCCGGAAAGAGGACGGGCGAGGCTGCGAGCGTCGTCCGGTCCGGCCGGCTGTTCTGGTCGAGGCGACGGGGCGGATCGTGAGCCGGATCGGCCGCGGCGACGGGCGCTGCGCCCGGTGCGCCCGCCACGACGGGCCGACGGGCACCGACTGGCACTCGGTCCGGCTCAACGCGGCGAAGACGCTGGGGAGTTGCCCACTGTGCCGGATGGCCCCTCGGTGTGGAGAAGACGGCCGGGGCGGGTCCCGGGCCCCGCCGCATCCCTGCGCCCTCCCCCGGCCGCGTCGTAGTGAACCATCGCCTCCGTCGCCGTGCGCGTGCGCTGAGCTGTGGGCACCCGACGCTCCCGGGCCAGGGCGAGGAACACCGAGCTGGGCCTGCCGTGCGCCGGTTCAACGACCTCGCGGAGCCCTAAAGGGCATGCTCCTGAACGGAATCCCGGGATTCCGGGTGCTGTGAATCATCAGCCGGGGCGGCGGCACGCAGTGCTGCCTCAACCCGACGGTTGCTGGTCATGGTCGCGGTGATGGCGGTCATGGTGAGGAGGAGGCCGGCGGCGACGTAGAGCGGGGTGCGTACGTCGTAGGCAGTGGCCAGCCAGCCGCCGAGGAAGGCACCGAACGGGGCAGCGCACATGGCCAGCATGCGGGAGGTGGAGGCGACCCGGCCCATCACATGGGCGGGGACGATCGCCTGTCGAAGAGAGGGGCCGAGCACCATCGTGGCGCCCATACCCGCTCCGCAGACGGCGAGCGCGAGGCCGGCGACGTACGGATTCGGTGCGGCGGCAAGGCCCAGGATGGCAAGTCCCTCGACTGCGGCCGTGCAGGTCAGCGCGGTGCCGGTGCCGAGTCGTCGGCCGAGGTAGGAGGCGATGCCCGCGCCGAGCAGACCGCCGGTGGCCTCCGCCGTCAGGAGCAGACCGAAGCCGAAGGTGTCGATGCCGAGACGATCGTGCGCGAAGAGGGCGAGCACGGTCTCCACGGCGAGGAAGGCGATGTTCCCCACCGCCGGACGGAGCGCGAGCCCGAGCAGCAACTGGTCCCGCAATACGTACGAGGCGCCGGCCCGCGCCTGCCGAAACAGTGACTCGTGGGCCTGCGGCACGGGCCGGGGTGCGGCAGGCAGCGACCGTATGAGCAGCGCGGAGAGGGCGAACGAGACCGCGTCGGCGAGCAGCGGAGCCGCCCGCCCGAGCGCGAGCAGGGCGCTGCCCGCGGGCGGCCCGGCGAAGCCGGACGCGGCGGTCTGGGCGCCGCGCATGCGGGAGTTGGCGCGCTCCAGGAGTGCGGGGTCGCGGCCGAGCAGATCCGGCAGAAAGGCCGTGGCGGCCGTGTCGAAGAAAAGTCCGCCCAGGCCGAGGAGGAAGGCGACAGCAGCGAGCAGTGGAATGCTCAGCACGTTGAGCGCGGCCGCTGCCGCCGGTATCCCGAGCAGCACCGCACGCGCCGCGTCCGTGACCCACATCGTGCGCCGGCGGTCCCAGCGGTCCACCAGCGCACCGCCGATCACCCCGAAGAGCAGCCACGGCACCGTTCCCGCGGCCGTGACGACGGCGAGCGCCATCGGATCCCGCGTCAACGCCAACGCGAGCAGCGGCAGCGCGGCATGCGACACCCCGTCACCGAGCGAGGACACCGTCTGCGCAGTCCACAGCCGTCCGAACCCGGTCGGCAACTTTCTCACGCCTGAGGTCACTTGGCGTCCCCTTCGGCTTGCTCGCGCGGCGACGGGTGGAACAGTGCGAAGACGAGTGACGTGTCCGGCAGCGACGGATCGGACAGCTCCCGGTACTCGTCCGCCAGTGCCTGCAGCCGCGCCCCCAGCTCCGCGAACTGGTCCTCGGTGAGCCGCAGATGCGCCATCCGTACGTGCCGCTCGCCATCGACCGGCGATGCCTCCAGGTCCGCCACCGCATGCCGCATCAGCACATCCGGCCCTCCCTCGCCCGGATCCGGCAGCACGATCGCCCGCGCGGCCATCGCGTAGTACCGCTCAGTGACCCCCCGGACCTTCCGCGTTCGTACCACCTGCACCAGGCCGGCCCGTTCGAGCAGCCGCACGTGGTAGCTGGAACTCCCCTTCGCGAGGCCCATCCGCTCGGCGATCTGCGTAATCGTCGCGGGCTCGAAGCGGAGCACGGCCATGATCCGGTGACGTGTGAGGTTGGAGACGGCGCGTAGTTGCTCGTCAGTGGTGACGTGGAAGGTCTCAGGGAGTTCATCGGTGGGCATGTGAGCAATAGTCAACGATTCTTGACCATTGAGCAAGGGGATTTACACGGACTTCCAGAATCTGCAGTCCGGCGCGCGAGATCTTCTGCCGAAGCCCCCCGCCCGCCGCCCGTCCGGGGGAGCCCTCCAGAAGCCCCGGCGAGCTCAAGTAGTCAGCTCATCGCCGCTGTTCGGGAGGCCGGCGTGGACCTCTGCCTGGGCGCCACAGCCGTGGTCCTCGCGCAAACGATGACGCTGTGCCGTCTCCGCCTGCAGCGCCCGTAGCGTGCGGGACAAGGCGCCGCCCAACACCCGCCTGCGGCAACGCGTGTACATCGCCTGACGGGAGCCGGGTCCGTCCTGCACCTCCCGCCGGACGGACCCGGCGCGAAACTCCACACCAGCCGTCAGCACCACTCGGTCATTCGACCGCAGCCACCCCGGCCGGACCCGAAGCTCAACGGACCGGGGCCCCACCGCATCACCCACGCCGTCGTCCTCCAC
Source organism: Streptomyces sp. NBC_01497 (assembly GCF_036250695.1). Taxonomy (NCBI): domain Bacteria; kingdom Bacillati; phylum Actinomycetota; class Actinomycetes; order Kitasatosporales; family Streptomycetaceae; genus Streptomyces; species Streptomyces sp. NBC_01497. The sequence continues at coordinate 248,980 of NZ_CP109427.1, forward strand.
CAACTGGCATCCACCTGACCCGACTCATAGCCACTGCCCCACGCCGGTCGCATATCATGGAATAGAATCCTGAAATCGTGAATCGTTCCGCCAAGATACTCGAATATGTGAGGCGACTCGGATGGATCTTACATTTTCTCACAGCACGTCGATTCGGCAGATGGTGGCCGCTGAACGCGGCGACCTCGTCGCCCTCCTGAAAACACTCTCATTCGACGAGTGGGAGATGCCATCGCTCTGCGAGGGATGGAGAGTTCGAGACGTGGTCGCACACCTGTGCTACGACTCCGTTCCGCCCGCCAAATACCTGGCCGCATTCGCACGAAACGGATTCTCTGGACGCCGCCTCAATAATGAGCTGATCGACAGGGCCAGAGACCTCACCCCCACAGAACTCATCGGCACCCTTACCTCAACGATCGGCCGGGGCACGAGCACCGTACTGGCTCCGACCGTTGCGCTGTCCGACACTTTCGTTCATCAGCAGGACATCCGACGTCCGCTGGGTCGTCCCCGCACCATCCCAACTGATCGGCTGCTGACGATCCTCAACCATCCCGATCCGTTCGCGTCGTCCCGGCACCGAACACGCGATCTGCGTTTCGTGGCGACCGACGCGCCATGGTCTCGCGGCCACGGACCCGAGGTTCGGGGACCCGGGGAGGCGATTTGCCTCGCCGTTATGGGCCGCCCGGCCGCGCTGGATCAGCTTGAGGGGAAAGGCCTGCAGGCATTCAGAGAGCAATTCACCGCGAATTGATCACCTGCCAGGTCAACGCATTCCCCCGCCGTAGTGGCGTCGGGGACACCTCGACTCGGGGGAACTCAAGCCCGGCCGCTGCGACAGAGGCGAGGGCATCGCCCACTGAGTGGCGTGAGGCGAGCACACTCGTTGAGACGGAACCGGTTCTCGCGCACACAGCACTGCGGCCTCGACTGTGGCGGCCACCGGTCGCATTGCAGGTGCTCGTTGTGTGTGGAGCGGACCCACCTCCAGGGTGCGGGCGCGGCGACCGCCGGACGGTCTCGCTCCGGACGACGGACTGCAGGAGCGCGTCCCGCCTACGGCACACACGGCCGGTGGTCCTGGGGTGAGGACGACGGCGGGTTGCCCGCGGGACGACGCCAACTTCCCGGCAGCGCACAGAGCTTCTACCATGACGGGGTGTCCGGTACGGGGAGTGGGAGACGTTCGGCGCAGACGCTGGGCCTCGTCGTCCTGACCCTTCTCCTGGTCGGGTTGTATCTCGTCTCCGCGTTCGCGGATGTCCACGCGCGGGCGAGAACCGACCTGTCCGTGGCCATCGCCGTCCTGACGAGCCTGCTGGTGCTGCTGAACCGGCCTGCTCTGCGCCCGTCGGCCTCCGAGGCGGTGCGGCGCTCCTCCTTCGTCGCCTTCACGGGACGGCTTGTGATCGTGGTGGTCTGGATCGTCCAGGCGCTCCTCTTCGGTTTCTCGGGATACTTCGTCTCCAGCGGCTTCCAGCAGCCGGGGTTCCACGGCCGGGTCGCTCTGCTCGCGGCCGTCGGCCAGGCTCTCGCCGTGCTGGCACTGTGCGCCAGGAGCATGGCCGCTTTCCGTCCCGACTGGGGCTTCTCCCCCAGTGCCGGGAAGCCGGCGCCAGGCGGCCGGTTCGACACGTTCACCGTCCGAGTGCGGCCACGAGCCGGCACCGGACCCCGCGCACTGCCACGGCATCCACCACTACCGCCCCCGTGCCGGCGAGTCTGACAAGGCGCCATGGGTGACGATCGGCACCGCGGGTCACACGCCCCGGGCCCACGTGGCGAGGCTCGACGGCGGGTCAATGGCGCCGGCACCTCGGCGCCGCACGGACCTCCGCCCGCCGCCATCACCGAACGGGAGCCGGTCAGCCCGCGGTGACCCGTACCTCTCCGTTCCTGACGGCCCGGGCCTTTGGGACGTGCCTTAACGGTCAGGCCGGGTAGGAGTGGGCGAGAATCGCCGCGGGTCGTTGCGAACCTGCGGCCCGGTGAATCGGGAGAGGAAACCGCATGCCCTCCGAGAGTTCGAAGAAGCTGCCGCTGTCCGGGACCGTCGCCCTGGTGACCGGAGCATCCAGCGGTATCGGTGCGGAGGTGGCAGCGCAGATCGCGCGGCACGGTGGAGCCGTCGCCGTAGTGGCGCGCCGGGCCGACCGTCTGGAAGACCTCGCCCGCCGGGTGGACGACGACGGCGGCACATCGTTCATGATTCCCGCCGAACTGGGCGGCGCCGAGTCCGCACAAACCGTGGTGGACGCCGTGATCAGTCGTTTCGGCAGGCTCGACGTACTGGTCAACAACGCCGGGTACGGCGTACGCGCCGACGTCGAGGACAGCGATCCTGCCGACTGGGACACCATGGTGGACGTCAATCTGCGCGCCGTGGTGCACCTCTCCCGCTGCGCGCTGCCGCATCTGCTGAGCGCGGCGTCGCAGGGCCCCCGCGGCGTCGGGGACCTGGTGACGATCGGCTCCGTGGCCGGCCGCATCCCCCGGCCGCACAACAGCGTCTACTCGGCGACCAAGCACGCCGTCAGCGCGTTCACCGAAGCGCTTCGCGCCGAGGTGACCGGCCGGGGCGTACGGGTCGGCATCGTGGAACCCGGGATGGTGCGTACCGAGATGACCGCGGGCGGACAGTCGAAGGCCGGCGGCAGCATGCCACCGCAGAAATGGCTCGCACCCGAGGACATCGCGAGGTCCGTGCTGTTCATGGTGGAGCAGCCGCCGCACACCGCCGTCAACGAGATCATGATCCGTCCCACCGCGCAGGAGCACTGAACGGGGAAGGAGGAACCGGCGTCCCGGAGGGACCGGCGTTCCCGTCACACCCTGCCCCTCGTCGGGTGCGCTTGCGTGGTGTGGGGGCGCGGGGCGGCCCGAGAAGCGGGAGGTGGCCAGATCCATCGCCCCCGCCAGGCGGACCGGGCTGCTCTTGCCCAGGAAGCGGCTACGGAACTCCTCCAGCACACAGTCCCGTTCGACCAGACTGACCAGTGTCGACGCGCTTGTCCGGCATCGTGGGAGGCGGGCGTGTCGTCCCCGGGGAAGAGGATCGCGCCCTCGATCTCCATCTCCACGGGCATCGGCCAGATAGGGTGTCCGGGCCGAAGGTGACCATCTCGTGCAGCACGGGTGTGGAGAAGTCACCGACGAACCGCGGCTCCCTCGCCACGGTGGGATGTTCCCGTCCGAGGTCATGCACCGGCGTCCGTTGATCGGCTTCACCGACCATCCCCCATGTGCGGCCCACGGCAACGAGCCTGGCCCGCGGGCCCGTCGAGCACCGGCGGGGAGGCCCTGGCATGAACCCATACATCGCCGCCGAGGCGTCCCCCTGGGCCGTGGGCTGGGACACACTCGTCTCCCCATGCCCCGGTGGACTGCCGGGACCGGCCTCAAAGGTCCGTGACCGGAGTGGCCACATACCGAGCCGTTCCCCGGCGGGAGGCCCGCCGGGGAACAGACGGCCTGCCACGACGGCCGGGCCAGGGGCGCGGCGGGAGGGAGGCGGGAGCGCCAGAGCCGCTCTCCCGTCCCGCCTTTTCGATCGGCACCGCCGCAGGCCGACTCGTGTGCCGGCGGGTCAGCCGGCTGCGGAGTTGTCGCCGTCCTTCTCCGGCACCATGCCGTGCTGGTCGACGACTCCGCTCTGGAGGATGGCGGCGGAGCCGGCCAGGGCGCTCGCCTCACCGGGCTTCTTGAGGTACCAGCGGGCGCCGAGGAGCGTCAGGCTGTGCTTGTCGAAGATCCACACGTCGCGGCTCGCGGAGGAATCGTCCTCGCGGGTGATGCCGATGCCGTGGCGGCCGGCCGTGTCCACCGCGTCGGGAACCTCCCGCACACCGGGGATCTCGGCCATCGCGCGGTAGAAGGCCGCGGCGTTCTGGGCCGGCATGAGGTTGGTACTCAGAATGTCCCCGATCATCTCGAAGACGGCCTGGTCCTTGGACTCGTGTTCGCCTACCTGGCTGTGGGCGGCGAGCAGCTTCAACAGCTCGCCGGGGTCGGTCGGCAGGGACGCCAGCCACCGGTAGGTGGGCCGATCGAACCCGGGGGCCTCGGCGCCGCTGCTGTCCGAACCGTCGGGGACGCCGACTTCGATCGGGAGGTCCTCACCGGCCATCTGGGCGTCCTTGCCCGTGTCGCGCGTCCAGCCGACGACGGTGACAGGGATGGGATCCTGCGACATCCAACGCTCGCTCTTGTGCGACTTGCCCAACTTCACAGGGCCGGTGAAGGTCCCCGTGTTCTCCTGGACGAGGCTGCGGATGTAGACGTACTGACTGTCCTTGACCGGCGTGACATCGGTCTTCAGGGAGGCGTCGGCGATCCGGTGGAGTGCGGTGACGGCCCGCGGCGTGCTCTCCAGCGAGGATGCGGGGGTGTTTCCGGCGCCGCCGGTCAGTGTGAGGACCAGGGTCCCGGCCAGGGCCAGCGAGGCGGCCGGCACCAGCACAACGGGCCGCAGCAGCCTGCGCCGGAGCGACGGGGCGGGCGGCGCGGTGGCATGCGGGGCGGTGGCGTCGCGGTCGTGGTCGATCTGCTGCATCAGGATGTCCTTGTAGTGGAGGTGACGCCCGGCGGGCAGGTCGAACTCCATGGGCTGCGGCAGCAGTCGGGCCAGTTCCTCCACGTCGTTCGGCTGGGGGCGGCCGGAACTGGACGATTGGGCGGCGTTCATGAGTTCTCCTCCCGGAGGGGCAGGGCCGCGAAGGCGGCTTCACTTCTTCCCTCTCCGCGGACCTTCCGCGGTTCCAGCCGTTCCTGATGTTCTTCGCTGAGCCTGCCGAGGCGGGCGCGGGCACGAGAGAGACGCGAGCGCACGGTGCCCACCGGCACCCCGAGCGCCTCGGCGGCCTGCGCGTAATCCAGACCCGACCACACGCACAAGGCGATCACCTCCCGTTCCTGGCGGCGCAGCCCGCTCAGTGCGGCGTGGACCGCCTCCAGTCGGCGGGAGTCGTCGAGGCGGCCGACCGCCTCCTCCGCGAAGTCGGGCACCGGGGGCAGGGGCGGCCGGTGGGCCAGGAAGGTGAGACGCCGCCGCAGGCCGCGGTTGGCGTTGTACGCCTTGTGCGTCGCGATCCCCAGCAGCCAGGGCACGGGCGAACCGCCCTCGGGTTCAAGCCGATCCCGGCGCGACCAGGCGGCCAGGAAGGTCTCGGACAGCACCTCCTCCGCGGTCGACCAGTTGCCGGTCAGCCGCAGGGCGTGGTTGTAGACCAGCTGCGCGTGTTCCTCGTAGAGATCGGCGAACGCCTGGCGGTCTCCCGCCCGGATGCGCACGCGCACGCCGTCTCCGTCGTCGTCTTTGTTCCTCACACCCGTTATCTCTCCGCGAGCCGTCAGGGGTTCCTGTGGCATGTCTCACGTCGTCGCGCCGGAGCGGTGGGACGGTCGGGGCAGTCCGGCCGCGTACGTGAAGACGGTACGGAAAGCCCCACGGTATTGCGGCCGGATCAGCCGTCACCGGCAATGCGGGCTTGCCCAGGGCCCTTTGGGTTTCCCCGCGCTGTCGGCATGAGGCTCGTTCCCGGTCAGGTGCGGCGCGAGAACCAGCGGCCGGCCTTCTGCTCGGGCACGGCCTGGTCCCGTGCCTCTCGTACGGTAGTCGCAGCCAGGTGATCGCAGTCGTCGCGGAGTTGCGGGTGGATGTCCTTCCCGGTGCTCCAGCCGTCGCTCACTCGGGCCGCCTTCCGCCGTGCCCCGGTGAACTTCCCACCACAGACGGCGCAGCCGGGACAGAGGGCCTTGCGGGCACTGTCCGTTTCTCTGATCAAGACCTGGACGGCCTCACACGCGAGAGCCTGACGCCAGGGGCCCCGTCGCTCGGGAACGCCCCGCGCTTCTGCGGCGTCTCACCTGATGTCGGCTCACCTGGGCTGACGGGGCCCGGGGGGCGGCACGTATGCGGGATCGGATCGGCCGCCGGCGTACTCGGAACGGCGTCCTCACGGTGGCGTTGGCCCTGGTCGCGCTGACCGGTACAGCAGGCTGCGGCGGCAGCAATACGCCGCACAGGGGCCAGACGGCCGAGCTGTTCCGGTGGGACGTGGACGACACCGCGGCGATGCGCAAGCTGCCCTCCCACGTCGTCAGTGCCCTCTACGCCCTGAATACGGACGCCACCGGCATCGCCTACGGCTCCGACGGACGGCTGCGCGTCATGACCGCCTACCTGCTGCGGTTCGACACCGACCGCACGCTGCACGCCACCGACATCAGCGGAGGCAAGTCGGTGGACTGGCAGAACTACGGCTTGGTCGCCGAGCCCGGTGGGACCTTCCTGACCGTCCGCGGCGCCGAGGTCCTGCGGTGGCGGCCCGACGGCACGTCCCAGGTGGTGGCCGCCTTCGCTGCGGCAGACCGCAGGACGGGCGCCGCCGTTCCGGCCTCCGCACCGGTCGGGACCGTCCACGCAAGCTCCACCCCGCGGCTCGCCGGCGTCCGTCCCGACGGCTCCCTCGTGCTCGTCGACAGCGACGTCGTGTGGGCCCTCAAGGACGGCCGGCTGACCCGTCTCCTCCAACTCCCGGCCTCCGGCCACAAGGAGAATTCCAACACGCTGATGGAGGGCGGCGCCGTGAACCGGTCAGGCACCGTATGGACGGCCTCCGGCCCTCTCCACGCCCAGACGCTGGCCGGCCTGCGCACCGTCGCCCCCGACGGCACCGTCAGCCGCCCGGCACTGCCCACGAGAGTCGAGGGCGTGTCCGAGAAGCCGGCCTCGCTGCAGGTGGGATGGCTCACCGACGACGGCGCGAACGGCGTCTACGCCCACGTCTACAGCACCAGCGACGAGTACGTCCTCCATGTCCGCCCCGGCAGCGCACGAGCCGTCGCCAGGGACACCCACTACCCGTCAGTGAACCGCTGCACGCTGCCCCACCACCCTGTGGACGCCATGTCGATGCCGTGCGCGATCCCCGGGGAGCTCACCTACCACGCAGGCCACTTGGTGGCGGCGGGCGGCACGAACTACGTACTGACCCTGCCGCTCGCTTAGTACTGCGGCCGGGCTTCTTCATCGACCCCGGTCAACGGCTTGAGTAGGGGGAGTGAAGAAGCCCGGCTGGATTACCAGGGGCCACCGCAACGCTCAAAGCGTAGCGACGGCCCCTGGGATCCGCCTTCCGCCGTGGGGGCGTTCCGTCGCTTTCGTTCACCAGGTCGGAAGTTGACGCACTCTCGCGCACTCCCCCGGGCGCGTGCATCGCCCGTGTGGGACTGCGGGGAAACACGGCCCGCTGGTGTCCGGGTTCGCCGATGGCCCACGGAGGCGCGAGAACACGCCACCTGCGGTCTAGTTGTTGTCGACCTCGATCCCGTCGAAGGTCATGTAGGTACCGTCGACCTTGGTCAGTACGAGGGTGTGCAGACCGGCGGGCAGTCCGGTCTTCGACCAGACGACGACGTTCGAGCGACGCTGTCCGTCAGTGGGTACGGTGTCGACGCCGGCCGGCGTGCCCGCGTCCAGCACCGCCGAGAAGTGGCCTTCGTCGCTGCTCTGCTCGCCGTACACCTTGATACCCGTACCGACGAACGTGTAGGTGACCGTGGAGCCGTTGTCCGACGCGTAGTGCACGTCGTCCTGGTAGTCGCCGAGCCCTCGGCTCTGCTGGTAACTGAATCCGGAGTACTGGACGTCCGGGTCCGAGTCGTTGAGCCGGACGGCAGCGGGTGCCGTGCCGACCACGAAGACGGTGGTGGCGGGTGGCGAGGAGACGCCACGCGCGTTCGACTGTACGGCCAGGAGTGTGTGCTGTCCCTCGGCCTCCGTCGCGGTGCAGGACCACGCCGAGCCGGTGACCGTCACACGGCACAGGGTGGTACCGCCGTCCGTCACGGTGACGGTGTCCCCCGTGGCCCCGGACCCGTGAACGGTGAACGTGCCGGCCACACCGGTCGCGCCTGGCGCCGGTGCGGAGATCCGGGGCGCGGCGACGAGACCGCCGACCGACACCTGCGACGTGTCCGCGCCCGGTGGGAGCGACGCGACCAGGAAGCCGGGTGAGAGCACCTGCACCTTCGGGGCGGCGTGACCGGAGAAGTAGACCGGGGTCCCCGGCACGAACCCGGCGCCACCGATCAGCACCCGCATGGTCGTGGTGCCGTGGGAGAACGTCGCCTGTGGCGTCGAGACGTAGTCGGCCTCCAGGTCGGTCGCCTCGGCGAAGCCTCGCCCCGACGCGTCCGTGCCGGCGCTCCGCAGTGCCGTCAGCTGGATGTCGTTCGGTCCCGGTGAGGCCGGAATGGAGGTGTTGCTGCCGACGTGGCTGTCGACCGCGCCGGCACAGATGTACTGACCGGCGGGCGCGGAGAAGTAGTTGCCCTCGACGAGGAAGTGCCCGGTCGCCGCGCAGCCTCCCTGCGCGTTGGCGCCACTGTTGTGGAACTGCACGTTGCCGACGTAGTGAATCCACTCGGAACCGGCATCGTCGTAGAAGGACGCGAAGCCGGGCCCCTGGTTGTAGGTGACGTTGCCGATCACCTGCAGGCCGTGCGCCATCGTGGCGTCGAAGTCGATCGTCCTGCCGTCGGCCTTGTAGTGGTAGGCGCCCTGGTGTCCCTCCATGTACACACCGCCCCCGTCACCGAGCACCTTGAGGTGGTCGTGGATGAGGTTGTAGCTGATCGTGTTGTCGGCGTTGATGTTGAGCGAGTTCGACGGGTGGTCCGCCGAGTCGACGTGGCCCTGGATGACACCGGCGGTGATGCCGGTGTAGGGCAGGTCGTAGAGCTCGTTGTGGGTGACCAGCGTGTGTCGGGTGTACAGCAGTGTGATGCCGCTTGCCGAGGGGTAGTCGGTGCCCACGTGGTGGATGACGTTGTCGGAGATCGTGTTACCGGTGGCGATCTCGTTTGTTCCGATCGTGTCGCCGGTCACGGCGGAGGGATCCGGGGTGCAATTGTCCTTGATCGTCTTTGGTGCGTCGGGGTTCGTGGTCAGGTAGTCCGGGAAGTGGGCCGGATCGGGGTTGACCGGCGTGGGGTCGGCAGTGCAGCCGAGCAGGATCGAGGTCGACGCGATGTCGGTGAACTCGTTGCCCTGGACGAGGTTGTGTGACGAGCCGTAGGCGATGCTCAGGCCCGCCCCGCCGAGTCCTGCGAACCGATTGCCGCTCAGTGTGATGTGGTCGGCGGCACTGAAGGAGACATTGGCGTGCGGCTCGGTCAGCAAGCCCCACGGGCAACTGCCGGCCGGGTTCGAGAACGAGCACATGCCTTGGTTGTTCGCCCCTGTCATGCGCAGGTTGCTCTGCACGTCGGCGAAACCCGCGGGTTCGGAGGGCGCGTTCCATGTGGCGTAGGAGAACGTGAGCCCGGTGAAGGTCAGGTCGTGGACAGGATGGGCCAGACTACCCGCGCCCTGCAGGAGAGTCTCCAGGTGCGGCAGTTCGACATCGAGACTGTCCGGCTTGGCCCCGTTCAGTGGGGAGAAGTACAGCGTGTGGGCCGCCTGGTCGAGGAACCACTGTCCCGGATGCAGCAGGCTCCTCGCGTTCTGGATCGAGGCCGGCATCTGCGAGGTGCTCATCGCAGGCAGTGTGCCGCTGGCCTGCGAGTAGTCGGCGCGGTCGGTGACGTCCTTCCAGCACGGTTCGTCCATGGTCAGCGAAGTGCCGGACATCGACTGTACGCGGCACTTGGAGTCGGTCCACTGCCCGTTCCCGCCCGGGTAGTCGAACTCGACCTGTCGCAACTGGGTCGGGGTCATCGCCGAGAAGAAGGCGAGCCCGGCCGGGTCACCCGTGAGGTCGTACCCCTTGGCCGAGCCTTTCCAGCCGCCGGTGAAGTGCAGTTGGGACGGTGTGGCCTGCGCGACGGGGGCCTTGGTGGCGTCTACGTAGAGCTGGCGGCTGGCGCTCGCGACCGGAACGGATGTCGACCAGACACCTGACGGGGAGGAAGTCCAGTCACGCACGCGGCGCGCACCGGAGAGGATCGGGTGGGCACCGCGTGCCGCCGTCCACACGACCGGATGCCCGGGGCTGCCCGAGTCTGCCGCGTCGAAATCGAGGGGCTCCGCCAGATGGTAGGTGCCGTCGTCCAGGATGACCTGAACGGCCTCGGTGTGCCCGGCACGTGCGTGACGGGCAGTCTGGTGAGCCGTGGTGATCGAGCAAGGCGCGGCTGACGAGCACCGGGTGCCGGAGCCGTCGGGTGCTGTGTAGAGGGACGTTACGGGGCTTGCCACCGCGGCGGCCGCCGACACGAGACCTGTCGCGAAAAGGGCTGTCACCGCCGTCCCCGCCAGCAGCAGGACGGGGCGTCTACGTTTGAACGGCCACACTGTGAGTCTCCTTCAGAGAAGGGGGTGTTCGCCAGCAATTCATCCGACCTATGGCGCGAAACGTCACGGTAATCTTGGGCCAAGTCCGCGTCAAGGCAGAACGCATCCGATGAATAAAGGTCTCTACACGCGGCGCGCCGGACACACCCCGGGGGTATCTGACGCCGTCGGGATCGATCCTGAAAGTCTCAAGCCCGGTTGTCGGCTTTGGCCTGGCAGCTGCCGCGTCAGTGTGCGCGCCGGCCCGCGCCGTCAGGATACGGTCCGCCCTCTTCTCGTCGACGTGGACCGTGGGGCCCGGCCGTCGGGCACGGGATCTTCACCGGCTGGAGGTCGGCTTCACCATCCGGTCGATGAATCGGCTTTGTCTCATGCTGAGTTGGGCCAGGATTTCGCTGACGGCCGTCGGCTGATCGGTGTTTCCGGCCTGCCCGCCGCTCATGCCACGGGAGGTGTCCGCGGCGGAGTCCTGCCATCTCGCACGGCGTACTCGACCTCCGGGCCCACGCCGGTCGCCAGGGAGTCGAGTCCACTCTGGGCAGGGTCGGTGCCGGCCGCGCGCTGATTCTCGGTCCTGCGGGCTGTGATCTCGCCACCGCACTGGAGGCCCACCGGGCAGCAGTGGACGAGCGTCGCCCCGTACCGCTGTGGACCCAGGACACCCCGCACGACCCGATGCCGCGTCCCCTGCGCCGCACCGCACAGTCGGCGAGCAGGACGGCCGAGCCCATGGACCCGCACACCGAACGACCGCAAGTCGCCAGTGCGCTGCCGCGCCGCCCGCACCTGTGGGCATCGGCAGCACGGTGACGTTCACCAGCCGGCCGCAGCCGAGGTCGCCGGAGGGGGCGTCGGCTGCCGGCCCGGGTTCGAGTTGACGGTCCCCCCGGGGGCGATCAGTGCGCCGGCTCCACGGAAGACATCGCCGCGAAGGGACGTGCCACGTAGGCCCTACGAGTGAAGAACAGCGACTTCGGTGCCCCGGGACGGAGCGTCAGCCGAGTCGTCGCAGTCTCCCGGTGACACTGCAATCGGGTTCGCTCGACGGGCCTCATAGGTGGGAAGAACCAGAAGAAGGCGTACGGCATGAACCAGGGGCTGCTGGAACAGCTGACCGGCGCACGTGAGCCGATCTCGCGCACCGAGGATGCGGCGGACGACGGCGAGACGCAGGCCCCCTGGACACAAGGCCGGGCAGCCTCACCATGTGCGCCCCCGACGGATGCGTGTCTGCGCCGCTCCCTGGAGATGAGCCGTCGGAAGAGTGACGGGCGAGGTGCGAGTGACCCCGAACCACAGCGGTGAACTCGGCGGCGAGATCGGTGCGGCGCTGTTGGACGTGCTTTTCACGCAGGCACCGGTCGCATTGTTGATAGTGGACACAGCGCTGCGCGTCGAACGTGTCAACACCGCCTCCGGCGGCATGCATGGCGCCACCGTCGAAGGTCTGGTCGGTCAACCGGTGGCCGAGGCCATCAACGCGACCCATCCCGAAGGCGTAGAGGCGATGGTGCGCGCCGTGCTGAACACTGGCGTACCCGTCTTCGACCGTCTTGTGCCAGGCCGTCCGACCGCTGAGCCAGACACCGAGCACGTCTACTCGGTGTCCGTGTTCCGCCTCCAGGACGGCGACGGTGACGTTCTGGGCGCTGTGGTCTCCTTGATCGACGTCACCGAACGCGAGCAAGGGCAGGCGCGCGGGGCTGTTCGCGATGCGGCTCGGAAGAAGATCGGCAGTTCTCTCGACGTGATCACGACCTGCCGCCAACTCACGGATGTGGCCGTACCGGACTTCGCGGACACGGCGATGGTGGATGTCCTTGACACCGTGGTTCGCGGGAACGAACCTCCTCTCGGCCCGCTCTTCGGTGACGAGCCGATGCAGCGCACCGCCTTCAAGTCGGCCACGGACCTGGCACAGGTGTACGCGTTGGGTGACACAAGCAAGTTCCCCTACCCCACGCCGTATACACAAAGCCTCAATGACCTCGAGCCCCGCCTGATCACTCTGGACGAGACCACGTCGTGGCTGGCTGCGGATCCGGAACGAGGACGCGCGCTGCGCGAGGCAGGCGTCCACGGCATGATCGTCGCCCCCGTCGTACTGCGCGGAGCCGTGCTCGGTATCGCCGGCTTCTACCGCTCCACCCGACCCGCCCCTTTCACCGCCGACGACCTCGTTCTGGCCGGCGAACTGGCGGCGTTCACTGCCGTGTGCCTGGACAACGCCCGCCGGTTCACCCGTGAGCACACCATCGCCCTCACCCTGCAACGCCACCTTCTGCCCCAGGGCCACGCCTCCCAGGGGGCGGCCGAGGTCGTCCACTTCCACCGGCCCGGTGAGGTGAGCGGTGGGTGGTTCGATGCCATTCCGCTGTCCAGTGCCCGGCTTGCTCTCACCGTGGGCGACGTGGCCGGACGCGGTATCCATGCCGCCACCACCATGGGACAACTCCGCGCCGCGATCAACGCGTTGGCCGCGCTGGATCTGGAGCCTGACGAACTCCTCGCCCGCCTTAACGACACAGTGACCCGTCTGGCGGCGGAACGATCCGCTTTGCCGCTTGCGGACCCGATGCGCAACGAACCGCTGACAGCGGCGTGTACCTACGTGGTGTATGACCCGACCACCGGTGACTGCACCATCGCGTGCGCCGACCACCCTCCTCCGGTATACATCCGTCCGAACGGCACCAGCGAGAATCCTGAGGTCCCTCGTGGCCCGTCCCTGGGCGACGAACACGAGCCTTTTGCAGCCGCACACATGCGGCTACCCGCAGGCAGCATCCTCGCGCTGTACAACGATGGATTGTTGAAGGCGTACGGCGGCACCTCACTCGAAACGGCTCAAGACCGGCTCCGTCAGGTTCTGTCCCATCCTGACCGCTCCCTGAATGAACTGCGTGACGACGCCGTCTACTCCGTCCAGGCCGCCCCGCGCCCCGAGGACGAGGCCGTCCTCCTGCTGGCCCGTACACGGATTCTCCGCGAAGACCAAGTCAACACCTGGACCATCCCCCCACATCCCGAGGAGGTGGCCCGGGCCCGTGACCGCGCGGTGCGGCAACTCGAGGACTGGAACCTGACCGGCAATGCTCTCGCCACCGAGATCATCGTCAGCGAACTCGTCACCAACGCCATTCGTCACGGCGGCCCGCCCGTGCAACTGCGCCTCATCAAAGACCGGTTCCTGACCTGCGAGGTCTCGGACGCCAGCCCTGCCGCGCCCCACCTCCGCCACGCCCGGACCTTGGACGAAAGCGGCCGTGGACTGTTCATCGTCGCCCAACTCGCGCAGCAGTGGGGCACCCGGTACACCAGTTCCGGCAAGACCATCTGGACCGAACAGCCTCTCTCGCCGGGCTCCGTGCAGCAGCCCATGTAACAAGCGCGACCGGCAGGGTTCTCCCGAGGGGGGAACGTGATCACCGGGCATGACGACAAGATGCTTGCCTGAGCGGAGCCCGAGTCTCCTTCAGGGGCTCGACGGGCCCGCCGCGTCGCTCCCCGGCCCGATCCCAGGGCGCCACCCACCGTGGCAACCGAGACGACGAGACCGGACAACGTCAAGTACTGCGTGGGGTCTGACCTGCTGAGGGTGGGCTGGCTGTCGTGGACGGGGAACTGTGGCATCGACCGTCAGAGAGCTCGCGGGAGACGAGGCAGGAGGCGCCGCTCCACAAAGCCTCGACGGTCGTGAGGTTGTTACTGGTGTGCTTGTTCGCCAGGGGGCCTGGTCCAGAGGCAGCGCACTCAGGGCCTCGACCAGATTTCCAGACAGTCGAGTTCGCGGTGGCGGCGGCTCCTGTGGCGCGTGCGGTCGCGAGGGCTTTCGACAAGCCCGGCACCCGTCGCCACGGCCGGCTGGCGCGGACCATACCGACGGCATCCTGGGACAGCCCTCGGGCAGACGAAGGTATTCAGCGCCGAGCCGTGTTCACGACGCACATCGACAGCAAGCTCGTGCCCGTGTGAGCGCAACGGAAGATCGGTCGGCGTGGTCGCGGCGCCGGGTCGACGTCAGCGGCACCTCTCACCGTTCGGCACGGGTGACGGCTCAAAATCACGAGTGTCTCAACGACCGCCATCGTCCGCCCGTGCCGGGCGTCGGATCTCATCCGTCATCCCTTGGTGCCGGGAGACCAGGACGGATGGCTTTGGCAAGGTAGACGCACCCCGTTCGTCCTCCGGGACATCGAACAGCCCTCCCCCGCCCATACACATCACACCGTACTCCTGGAATCATGGAGGTGAGTTTCGACTCGGAGAACACGTCCCGGATCAGCCGGGTCCGCCCAGTACGATCTTCCACACCCGGGTAGCCACCTGGAGGTTGAGTCGATCCTCGACGTTCGCGAGGTCCTTGCCGCCGATGTCACGGATGCGTTGGAGCCGATAGCGCAACGTGCTGCGATGGATCACGAGGGATTCGGCCGTCTCGTTGTAGTTGCCGCCGCAGTCGAAGTAGCGGGAGAGGGTCTCCACCATGGCAGTGTGGTGCCGGGAGTCGTAGTCGATGAGCTGCCCGAGCCACTCGTGAACGAATGTCTCCAGTTCCCCGTAGCCGTTGCCAGGTCCCAGGATGCGGTAGAGGCCGAGTTCGTCGAAGAACGTCGTGCCGAAGCTGTCACGGGACTGGCGGCGCACTTCCAGGGCGCGCCGTGCCTCCTGGTAGTGGTGGGGGATGCCGTCCAGTGCGTCGCAACGGCTGCTCACTCCGATCGTCCCGGCGGGTGTTCCGGTTTCCCGGGCGATCGCCTCGTGCAGCGCGTCGGCGTGCGGCCTTTCGTCGGTGACGAGGACCACGTGATCGGAACGTCGGGTCAGCAGAGAGCGCATGCCCAAGGCGGAGGCCGTCCGGCCCACGGTCTGCGCGAAGGAATCGTCCGTAGTCCGGTTCGACCACTGCACCACGACGATGTAGTGGCTGCGGTGCAGATCGTGTCCGACCGCCCCGGACCGGGCGTAGGCGCTTGCCTCGTCCGTCCCTTCCAGGAGGTCGTCGACCAGTTCGCCGTGCAACCTCAGCTCCACCTCGGCCAGGTGCCGCAGGTGGGCCAGCTCCAGGGCGAGCGACGTGGCGGCGTGCTCCAGCGCAAGCGTGGTGTGCTCGTCGGCCTCGTGCCGGACATCCACCAGGGCCAGCACACCCAGGATCTCCCCGTGCGGGCGGACGAGGGTGGTCAACCGGTCCTTCACCCGCACGGGCCCGGCCTCCCGGGCGACGGCGTGCAGCATCTCGTCCTGGCGCACGGGGTCCGGTTCCGGGTAGGGGTCGGGACAGCTGGGACCGGTCCAGGACCTCAGCCGACCGAAACGGTCCTCGACCAGCGCGGGAAGCCCGGTGAGCCTGTACAGGGCGCGCGTGATGGCCTCCTCGCCACCGCCCGAGGCGGCGACCTCGGCCGTGAGCGCGTGAAGGGCCCGCTCGTATCCCAGGTCCGCCACCACGGAGATCAGCTGCCACTGGAGGTCTCCCCGTTCCTCCCGGAGCCGGTTCAGCTCCAGCGCGTCCTCGCGTCGACGACGCTGCGCGAAGGCCAGTGACAGAGCGCAGGCGGTGTCCCGAACGAGCATGGCGAGCACGGAGCACTCCGCCTCGGTGGGTCGGGCGCGGGCTGTGACCACCAGATAACCGTGGAGTTCCTCGAATCCGCGCAATCCGAGGGCCCAGGCCCAGGGCCGGCCGGGCACGGCCACGGGACCGTCCCGCCCGTCCAGCTCCCGCACGCTCCGGTCCAGGGCCACGGCGTGGCTCTTCCCGCTCCTAGAGCTGGGGACCAGGTCGCCGTCCACCTGGAGATAGCCGACCTCGGCGCTGTAAGGCCCCGCGACGACGATGTGGTCCATGGCCAGACGCAGGATCTCGCCCTCGTCCCGGGTGTCGAACAGGGCACGGGAGAGCGCCGTCAGTCCGGCCATGACGCCGTCGGCCACAGGCGGGCCGGCGCCTCCCCACCAAGCCGCTGCGCGCTGCCCGGCACTGCCCGGCAGAATCCGGCCCTCCCGGCCGAAGCGGCGGTACAGTTCGTGCGCCCGGCTGCCACCCATGGCACCACTCCGTTCTCTCCGAGCCCTGAGGGGACACGAAGCGGTCGGGTACCCACTCGCGTGGCAGCTCATCCGCGTCATGAGGCTTGTTCTTCTCGTACTCGGAGGGCGAACGGACTCGGGCATTTCTGACTCACCAGGCGCAGGCACGGATCGCTTCGGATCGCCACCTTGGTAAGTGTTCGGGCGACGAAGGACTGGCCCGCGGATGCTCGCGAGGAAGGACCGCACGATGGCCGCCCGCGTAGCAGTGCGCTTGTCCGGCACACGACGCGTCGGGAAGCGTACTGACGGGCCGGGTCCCCGGCCCTGTGAAGCGACCCCGTCCTGTCGTCCCAGCCCGTCGCCCGCCCGGCGCCGGCTCATGGCCGGTGCAGTCGGCGGCGCCGAATCAGGGGCCGGTGCGCGCCTCGCGGGGAGACTCAGGGGATCTCGTCCCGCTCCGCTCGATGCGGTCGAGCCAGTTCCGGCCGTCCGCCGACGAGGCTGATCGTGGGCCGCAGAACAACGGCGGACGCCTTACACGTCCCTGAACAGAACCGGTACGCAATGTCGGCGCAGGCCGCCGCATCGGGAGGAGTTCCTCATGGCCAGGGCAGTGGGCATCGACCTGGGCACCACCAACTCGGTGATCGCCGTGTGGGAGGGTGGCGAACCGACCGTCGTGCCCAACACCGAAGGCAATCGGACGACACCGTCCGTGGTGGCCTTCACCGACACCGGTGAACGACTGGTGGGCCAGTTGGCCCGGCGCCAGGCGATCCTCAATCCCAAAGACACCATCTACTCGGCGAAGCGATTCATCGGCCGGCATTTCGACGAGATCTCCGACGAAGCCAAGGCCGTGGCCTACGACGTCGTCGAGGGCGACGGCGGAACGGCACGCTTCAAGGCACGCGACAAGCTGTACGCGCCCGAGGAGATCAGCGCACAGGTGCTGCGCAAACTCGCCGACGACGCCTCCAAGCAGCTGGGTGAACGGGTCACGGAGGCCGTCATCACGGTTCCCGCCTACTTCAACGACGCTCAACGCACCGCCACCAAGGACGCCGGACGGATCGCGGGGCTGGAGGTGCTGCGGATCATCAACGAGCCGACGGCGGCGGCCCTTGCGTACGGCATGGACAAGAAGGAGCACGAGACCGTCCTCGTCTTCGACCTCGGCGGCGGCACCTTCGACGTGAGCATCCTCGACGTCGGCGACGGCGTAGTGGAGGTACGTTCCACCGCCGGCGACAGCCACCTGGGCGGCGACGACTTCGACAGGCGTCTGGTCGATTACCTCGCGGACGACTTCCAGAAGGAGAACGGCATAGACCTGCGCAACGACCCGCAGGCGCTACAACGGCTGTTCGAGGCGGCGGAGAAGGCCAAGACCGAGCTCAGTTCGGTGACACAGACGCAGGTCAGCCTGCCGTTCATCACCGCCGACGCCTCGGGGCCCAAGCACCTGACCGACTCGATCATGCGGTCCACGTTCGAGCAGATCACCAGCGACCTGGTGGAGCGCTGCCTGGGACCCGTCGAGCAGGCAATGGCCGACGCCAAGGTCGGCGACAGCGACATCGACGAGGTCATCCTCGTAGGCGGCTCCACCCGTATCCCGGCGGTCCAGGCCCTGGTCCGGCGGCTGACCGGCGGCAAGGAACCCAACATGAGTGTCAACCCGGACGAGGTCGTGGCCCTGGGTGCCGCGATCCAGGCCGGGGTACTCAAGGGCGAGGTCAAGGACGTCCTGCTGCTCGATGTCACTCCCTTGTCGCTGGGCGTGGAGACGCGCGGCGGAGTGATGACGAAGATCATCGAGCGGAACACGACCATCCCGGTGCGCCGCACCGAGACCTTCTCCACCGCCGAGGACAACCAGCCGGCCGTCGATGTGGTGGTGCTCCAGGGCGAGCGCGAGCGGGCCGCGGACAACCGGGTGCTTGGCCGGTTCCAGCTCACCGACATCCGGCCGGCGCCCCGGGGTGAACCACAGATCGAGGTCACCTTCGACATTGACGCCAACGGCATCCTCAACGTCACCGCCCGCGACGGGAGCACCGGCAAGGAACAGGGCATCACCATCAGCGAGAGCTCGAACCTCGACCGCGGCGAGGTCGAACGCATGGTCCAGGAGGCCGAGCGCAATCAGGGCCAGGACCAGGCACTCCGCGAGGCCGTCGACGCCCGAAACGAGCTCGACGCCGTCGCGTACCAGGTCGAGAAGCGCCTTGACGAGCTCGGCGACGCAGCACCCGCACACGAGAAGGCACGCGCCGAAATGCTGGTGGCGGATGCGCGGGCGGCGGTCAAGGAGGAGGCAGGTGTGGAGCGGGCACGGCCCCTGACCTCCGAACTCCAGCAGTTGCTGGCAGGGCTGGCGGCGCATCAGGGCGACTCCGCCACGGGCGCTCCCGGCCAGGACACCACCGCGGGCGGCGCGACCGGCGGCGGCCCGACCGGCGGCGGCGGTGACGACGACGTCATCGACGCCGAGTTCGACAAGGACTGAGGGGCCACCATGCCGAACGACCCCAGGGAACCCGACCCGCCTCCGGAGGGCGCCGTAAGCCCTCCGCTCGGGGATCTGCCGCGCTCGGACCCGCCGACCGGGGCCGGCGACGGCCCGAACGAGGAACCCGGGCCCGACGCGGCCGGAGGTCCCGAACCGGCCGAGGACGCGTACACGGCCGAACTCCGAGAACTCGAGGACCGCTGGCGGCGCGCTCTGGCCGACCTCGACAACCTGCGCAAGCGCCACGCCAGGGAACTGGACCGGGAGCGGATGCTCGAGCGTTCCCGTACTGCGGCCGCCTTCCTGCCCGTGCTGGACAATCTCGAACTCGCACTGACCCACTCCGGCTCCGACCCGGGTGCGATCGTGGAGGGCGTCCAGGCCGTACGCGACCAAGCAGTGAACGTTCTCGAACTGCTCGGCTACCCGCGGCACGCTGAGACCGGCGTGGTCTTCGATCCGGCCAGGCACGAGGCGGTCAGCGTCGTCCAGGATCCCGATGCTGAACCGGGCACGGTCGTCGAGGTGCTGCGCCCGGGCTACGGGGACGGGGAACGGCAGCTCAGGCCCGCCACCGTGACTGTCGCGAAGCGGGAGTGACCGGTCATGGCACGGGACTTCTACGAGGTGCTGGGCGTGTCGCGGACCGCGAGCCAGGACGAGATCCAGCAGGCGTACCGCAAGCTCGCGCGCAGGCACCACCCCGACGTCAACAAGGACCCGGGGGCGGAGGAACGCTTCAAGGACCTCAACGAGGCGTACAGCGTCCTGTCGGACCCGAAGACCCGGGCCCGCTACGACCGCTTCGGCGAGGACTTCCGCAAGATTCCCGAGGACTTCGACGAACGGGTCGCGGCTGGAGCGGGCGGCGGCTTCCGCGCGCGCGGGACCGCGGGCACGGGCGGCCCCCGCACCCGGTACACCACGGGTTTCGGCGACGACTTCACAGCTGAGGGCATCGACATCGAGGACCTGTTCGGCTCGATCTTCGGAGGAGGTGCCGGCTCCGCCGGCGTACCGGGAGCGGACCAGGAGGCCGAACTGTCGCTCAGCGTCGAGGAGGCGTACCGGGGCGGCCGTCGCACGGTGACACTCGCCGGCCCCACGGGTCAGCCGCGGCGGTACGAGGTCGACGTGCCGCCCGGTGTCGTCGACGGTCAGCGCATCCGGCTGGCGGGCGAGGGCGGCCGGGGCAGTGGTGACGCCCTCGCGGGCGACCTGTACCTGCGGGTGCGTGTCCAGCCCCACCCCGAGTTCCGGCTGGACGGCCGCGACGTGCACGTCCAGGCCCCGGTCGCCGCCTGGGAGGCGGCCCTGGGTGCCACCGTACCGGTGCCCACTCCCGGCGGTGGCACGGCCAAGGTCACGGTGCCCGCGGGCTCGTCCAGTGGCCGCCGGCTGCGGTTGCGGGGCGAGGGCATGCCGAACCCGCGTGGCAAGAACGGCGACCTGTACGCAGAACTCCGAGTCATGGTGCCGCCCACTCTCAGCGACCGCGAGCGTGAACTGTTCGAGGAGCTCGCCGCCGCCTCCTCGTTCGACCCCAGGAGGACGCGATGAACGACCGACCTTTGGGAGCGGAAGGCATGGGCCGCGCCGACGTCACCGCCTCGGCGGTTGTCCGGTATGCACTGGTGCCCGCTCCCAGGCTCTCCCTGGGTGTCGTGGCCCGTCGCTCGGGCCTCCACCCCGACCTGATCCGCCGGTTCGTCACCCTCGGCCTGGTCGAGGCCGAGCGCGACGCCGCGGGGCGCCTTGTCTTCGACCGCACGGCGCCGGTTGTCCTCGCCCGCATCCAGCGGCTGCGTTCCGGCCTGTGCCTCAACTACGCATCCATCGGTCTGGTGCTCGACCTGCTCGACCGCATCAGCCTGCTCGAAGCCGCCCTGCGCGGCCGCGGCACGAGGAGTGAATCATCCACATGGACATGAACCGTCTCACCCAGAAGTCCCAGGAAGCCCTTCAGGAAGCCCAGACCGCGGCTGTCCGCTTGGGGCAGACCGAGGTCGACGGCGAACACCTGCTGCTCGCACTCCTCGATCAGGAGGACGGTCTGATCCCGCGATTGCTGCAAGAGGCCGGCGGCGAGCCGAAGGAACTGCGCACAGCCGTGAATGAGGAGATCTCCCGACGCCCGAAGGTCACAGGCCCCGGCGCGACACCCGGCCAGGTCTTCGTCACCCAGCGCCTCGCCCGCCTGCTCGACGCCGCCGAAGGGGAGGCCAAACGCCTCAAGGACGAGTACGTATCGGTGGAGCACCTCCTGCTCGCCCTGGCCGACGAGGGCTCCTCGACCGTCGCCGGGCGGCTCCTCAAGCAGGCCGGCATCACCAAGGACTCCTTCCTGAGCGCGCTCACCCAGGTCCGCGGCAACCAGCGCGTCACGTCCGCCAACCCCGAAGTGGCCTACGAGGCTCTGGAGAAGTACGGTCGCGATCTCGTCACCGAGGCCAGGAGCGGCACGCTCGATCCTGTCATCGGGCGGGACGCCGAGATCCGCCGCGTGACCCAGATCCTCAGCCGTAAATCGAAGAACAACCCGGTTCTCATCGGCGATCCCGGCGTCGGCAAGACCGCCATTGTCGAGGGCCTCGCACAGCGCATCGTCCGCGGCGACGTGCCCGAAGGACTCCGCGACAAGACGGTGTTCGCCCTCGACATGGGTTCCCTGGTCGCCGGCGCGAAGTACCGGGGCGAGTTCGAAGAACGCCTCAAGGCCGTGCTCAGCGAGGTCAAGGCCGCGCAGGGGCGCATCCTCCTCTTCGTCGACGAACTGCACACTGTGGTCGGCGCAGGCGCCGCCGAAGGAGCCATGGACGCGGGCAACATGCTCAAGCCGATGCTGGCTCGAGGCGAACTCCACATGGTCGGCGCCACCACCCTCGACGAGTACCGCAAGCACATCGAGAAGGACGCCGCTCTCGAACGCCGCTTCCAGCAGGTCATGGTCGACGAGCCCAGCGTGGAGGACACCATCTCCATCCTGCGCGGACTGCGCGAACGCCTGGAGGTCTTCCACGGCGTGAAGATCCAGGACACCGCACTGGTGTCCGCGGCCACCCTCAGCCACCGCTACATCACCGACCGGTTCCTGCCCGACAAGGCCATCGACCTCGTCGACGAAGCGTGCGCGCGGCTGCGCACCGAGATCGACTCGATGCCCGCCGAACTCGATGAGATCACCCGCCGCGTCACCCGCCTGGAGATCGAGGAAGCCGCCCTCTCCAAGGAGACCGACCCTGCCAGCGGGACCCGCCTCGAGGAACTGCGCAAGGAACTCGCCGACCTGCGGGGCGAGGCCGACGCCAAACGCGCCCAGTGGGAGGCCGAGCGGCAAGCGATCCGCCGTGTGCAGGAACTGCGCCAGGAACTGGAACAGGTCCGCCACGAGGCGGAGGAGGCCGAACGCGCCTACGACCTCAACCGAGCCGCGGAACTCCGCTACGGCCGCCTCCAGGAACTGGAACGCCGGCTCGCCTCGGCGGAGGAGCAACTGGCCGCCAAACAAGGGCAGGACCGGCTCTTGCACGAAGTTGTCACCGAGGAGGAGATCGCTGACATCGTCGCCACCTGGACCGGCATCCCCGTCGCCCGCCTGAAGGAGGGCGAACGCGAGAAGCTGCTGCGCCTCGACGAGATCCTGCGCGAGCGCGTCATCGGCCAGGACGAGGCCGTCAAGCTCGTCGCCGACGCCATCATCCGCGCCCGCTCCGGCATCCGGGACCCGCGCCGCCCCATCGGCTCGTTCATCTTCCTCGGCCCCACCGGCGTCGGTAAGACCGAGCTGGCCAAAACCCTCGCCCGGTCTCTGTTCGACTCCGAGGAGAACATGGTCCGCCTCGACATGAGCGAGTACCAGGAGCGGCACACCGTCAGCCGGCTCATGGGCGCGCCACCCGGATACGTCGGCTACGAGGAAGGCGGTCAACTCACCGAGGCCGTGCGCCGCAAGCCGTACTCGGTTGTGCTGTTCGACGAGATCGAGAAGGCGCACACCGATGTGTTCAACACCCTGCTGCAGATTCTCGACGACGGCCGCATCACGGATGCTCAGGGCCGTACCGTCGACTTTCGCAACACGGTGATCATCATGACGTCCAACATCGGCTCCGAGCACCTCCTCGACGGCGCCACCGCAGAGGGCGAGATCAAGCCGGACGCCCGCGCCCTGGTCATGGGCGAACTGCGCGGGCACTTCCGCCCGGAGTTCCTCAACCGCGTCGACGACATCGTGCTGTTCAAGCCACTCGGTGAGCGGCAGATCGAGCGGATCGTGGAGCTGCAGTTCGACGAGCTGCGGCAGCGAATCGCCGAACGCCGCATCACCGTCGAACTAAGCGATGCGGCTCGCGAGTTGATCGCCCACCAGGGCTACGACCCGGTGTACGGAGCCCGGCCGCTGCGGCGCTACATCTCCCACGAGGTCGAAACACTCGTCGGACGGGCCCTGCTGCGCGGCGACGTCCAGGACGGCGCGACGGTACGCGTCGACGCAGAGCACGGAGAACTACTGGTCACCTACGACCAGCAGACGGGGGACCGGGAAGCGAGGGCGGCGTGAACACCACCCGGACGACGACGGTGACCTGCCCGAACTGCGGGCGCGGGAACCGGATTCCCGTGGCAGCACAGGGCCGCCCCAAGTGCGGCCACTGCGGGCAGCCCCTGCCCTGGATCGTCGACGCAGGCGACGACGACTTCGTCGACATCGCCGAAAACGCCACCACGCCCGTCGTGGTCGACCTCTGGGCCACCTGGTGCGGCCCGTGCCGCATGGTCAGCCCTGCCCTCGAAGAGGTCGCCCGGGACCTCGCCGGCCGGATCAAGCTCGTCAAGGTCGACATCGACCGCAACCCGTCGCTCAGCCGACGATTCGAAGTGCAGGCGGTGCCGACGCTGCTCGTCATGGACCAGGGCGAGACGGTCGCCCGGCAGGCGGGGGCGGCACCCGCGCCCGCCCTCCGCTCGTGGGTCGAGCGGGCGATGGCGGCCCGGCAAACGTCTGCGGGAGGATGAACAAGATGGGCAGGCTGCCGCGAAAGTCCCCGGCCGGAGGAGATCAGCACGCTGGTGCTGGAAAAGCTCACCGACCACCCGGGAAACGCGTGACGGAGGGGATCCGCACCGCGCCGCCGTACCGACCCGGGACCAGCGTGCGCACCGGGCCTTGCCGACGCTGGTCCCGCTCGGCACTGGAACGGGGATGTCCCACCGGGCTGGTGCCCGGAACTGCACCGCTGCGCGGAGGAAACCATCGCGGGCCGCGGCCGAGGCGGCCCCACCCCGTGGGAGGAGATCTCAATGGCTACGATTCCTGACCCGCACCTGACCATGGTGCGCCCGGTCACGCCGCGTACCCCGGAGGGCTGCGAGGAGTGCCTCAAGGAGCATTCCCCGTGGGTGCACCTGCGGCTCTGCCTCACCTGCGGACACGTTGGCTGCTGCGACTCCTCCCCCCTCAAACACGCCAGGCGCCATGCGGGCACCGTCGGCCACCCCATCGTGCAGTCCTTCCAGCCGGGAGAGGACTGGCGCTGGTGCTACGTTCACGAGAGCCCGGTCTGATGGGCACGGCCGAGCGCAAGCAGAGTTCATTCCGCGAGACACCGGACCCATACGGGGTGTTTCCGCGCCTGCCACCGGAGCGGCTCGAGGATCTGACCGCGCACGGTGAACGTCGCAGGACCACCGAGGGCGAGGTCTTGTACCGCGAGGGCGATCCGTCCCGGGAGTTCCTCGCGATCCTCAGTGGGACCGTCGAGATCCTCCACGACCACGGCGGGCCGGACGAGCGCACGCTGGGGGTGCAGGGGCCCGGCGGGTTTCTGGGTGAGCTCGGGCTGCTGGAGGGACAGGCGGCCTTCGACACGGCCGTGGTGCGCCAGGCCGGTGAGATCCTGGTCGTGCCGGTGGAGCGGCAACGCGCCCTGGTCGGCCGCGACTCCGCCCTCGGGGACCTGATCCTCCGGGCCTACCTGGGCCGCCGCTATCTGCTCATCGGCCTCGGTGCCGGCTTCCGCATCCTGGGGTCGTGCTACTCACCCGACACGCTGCGGCTGCGTGAGTTCGCCGCCCGTAACCGGCTGCCCCACCGCTGGGTGGATCTGGAGAAGGACAAGGAGGCCGAGGCACTGCTGCGTCGGTTCTCCATCCGTCCCGAGGAGACTCCGGTGGTCATCTGGAAGGGCGAGCAGGTGCTGCGCAATCCGAGCAACGCCGAACTCGCCCGCCTCATCGGGCTGCCCGCACCCTCGCCGGAGGATGGGCGGTGCGACGTGCTGGTGGTCGGTGCGGGCCCCGCGGGACTCGCCGCCTCCGTATACGGTGCCTCCGACGGCCTCTCCACGGTCACCGTCGACGCCGTGGCCACCGGAGGCCAGGCCGGTACCTCGTCCCGCATCGAGAACTACCTCGGCTTCCCGTCGGGCATCTCCGGGGGCGAGCTCATCGAACGCGCCGTGCTCCAGGCCCACAAATTCGGCGCCCGCCTCATGGTACCGGCCGAGGTCAGCGGACTCACGCCGCAAGACGACGAATACATCGTCGCCTTTGCAGACGGATCGCGGGCCCGAGCGGGCGCCGTGGTGCTCGCCTCGGGTGTGTGGTACCGCAGGCTGGAGGTGCCCGGCATCGACCGCTTCGAGGGCACCAGCGTCTACTACGCGGCGACGGTCCACGAGGCCAGTCTCTGCCGGGCGGACCCGGTCGCCGTGGTCGGCGGCGGGAACTCCGCCGGACAGGCGGCACTGTTCCTCGCCAGTCACGCGTCCAGGGTCCACCTCCTCGTCCGGGGCGGTGACCTCAACGCGGACATGTCGCGCTACCTCGTGGACCAGGTGGAACGACACCCGAAGATCGAGGTGCTGCGCCACACCGAGGTCCGGGGCGTCGCCGGGGAGGAGAAGCTGGACTCCCTGACGGTGGAGGACAGCGCAAGGAGTACGCGCCGGGAGCTGAAGGCGTCGGCCCTGTTCGTCTTCATCGGGGCCCGCCCGCGCACGGAATGGCTCAGGGGCGTGCTGGCCCTGGACGAAAAGGGCTTCGTCCTCACCGGAGCTGACGCCCGGCCGGCCGCCGACGCGGCCCGGTGGGCCTCGCTCGGCCGTGATCCGTTGCTGCTGGAAACCACCCTTCCCGGCGTCTTCGCCGCCGGTGACATCAGGAGCGGCTCCGTCAAACGGGTTGCTTCGGCAACCGGTGAGGGCGCCATGGCGATCAGCCTCCTGCACGAGCACCGGGAGCAGACCGGCAACCTGGTCCGCACCGCGGGCCCGGAGGGGCGTCGACCGGTGGCGAATCAGTCCGCGTCGAGAGCCTGAGCCTCCCCTGACGGGCCACCACACGCGGCTCCCCCCGCACGGTGGAAGCGCGGAATCGGCATGGTCCCTTGCTCCCGGCGCCGGCCGGGAGCAAGAACAGGGCAAGCATCCCATCAGCGGGTAGCGTGAGAAAAGGGAACAGGGCTGGACGGCTGCTTGAGCGCAGCGGCGCCCCCTGGGCACACACCAGATACGCACGCGCTCGTACGTCCGGGCAGCGAAAGGGCTGATCTACCAGGGGAGGTCCCATCCTCAGGTGGGTCGTACTACCTGGAGCTGTTCGGCGTAATCTCAGCGTCAGGCCGGTCCAAGAGCGCTGTCGGCGACGACTGAGACAACGGGACCGGTGGCCGGCCGGCCAGGAGGCGGACATGGCAGACATGGAATTCAGCGGGTCTCCGGGGGAGTGTGTTCTGGTGCTCGACGCCGGCTCCTCAAGTTTGCACATCGCCCTGTTCGCGGCGGACGGCACACAGCTCGCCGGCCGTGATGCCGAGACCCCACCGGGGCCCGAAACTGCCGAGGAGTTGCGCGACTTCCTGGCCACTGTGCCCACGCCGTCCGCTGTAGGACATCGCCTCGTTCACGGCGGCACGCGTCTGACGGAGCACACTCTGATTGACGGACCCGTGCGCGCGTTGCTGGAGGAAAGCGCGACTCTGTCACCCCTGCACATGTCCCCCGCCCTTGCCGTGTTGGACGCTGCCGGTGAGCTACTGCCCGACGTTCCCCACGTCGCCTGTTTCGATACCGTGTTCCACAGGGAGCTGCCTGCCGCCGCCTATCAGTACGCGGTCCCTGAGCAGTGGCGCGTTCAGTTCGGGTTGCGGCGCTACGGCTTTCACGGTCTCTCCTACGCCTGGTCCCTGGCGCGCACTGCCGACGTGCTGGACCGCCCAGCCGACGCCCTCCACGTCGTCATCGTCCACCTGGGCGGTGGCTGCTCGGCCTGCGCCGTGCGCAACGGCCGCAGCGTGGACACGACCATGGGGCTGACCCCGTTGGAGGGGCTGGTGATGAGCCGTCGTAGCGGCAGCATCGATCCGGGAGCGCTCGTGTGGCTGCAACGCCAACACGGATTGAGCGCAGGCCAGATCGAGGAGACGCTCCACTGGCATTCTGGGCTTCTGGGCCTCTCGGGTACCTCAGGTGACACGCGCGATCTCGTGCGCGCGCGTGCGGACGGGGACGCGTCCGCCGAGGGCGCTCTGGCCGCCTTCGTCCACAGCTGCTGCCGCGGCATCGCAGCCATGGCTGCCTCGTTGGACCGCCTCGACGCCTTGGTCTTCACCGGCGAGATCGGCGAGGACCAGCCCGAAGTACGCGAGGAAATCTGCTCGCGTCTCTCCATCCTGGGAGTAGGAGGCGGGCTGTCCATGCCCTCGGAGAAGGAGCTACGCGAAGAGGGAGCCCGCAGGATCGACGCACGGGGCACGGACGTCCCGGTTATCGTCGTCGCCACCGGGGAGACTCAGCAGATCGCCGCTGAAACGCGCCGCGCCCTCATCAGCCGTTAAAGAGTCGTATGTCCGCATCAGTGAGGCGAACGGGTGCGTCCGTGTCGCCGGACGGCACTCACCGGCCCGGCAAATCCCCAGCGACGCGGGCCTTGCGTCTTCGCACGGTTGGTGTCCGGGTGAACACGCTCGCGACGGTGGAGCCGGCTGAGGTCCGTTCCGTAGTCCCTGCCGAGTCATCCCTCAGTGGAGGATGCTCACCGCGCGGGCGATGACGAGGAGTGAGGTCACCAGGGCGGCGACACCCTGCACGCTCATCATCACCTTGGCGCGAGTGGACAGCGGCATGGTGTCCGTAGGACTGAAGGCGGTCGAGTTCGTCACGGAGACGTACAGGTAATCGATCAGGGTGGGCATCCAGTCCGATGTGGCGCTGGCACCGTCCGCGACTTCCTGAACCGCGTCGTCGTCCTCGTCCTGGGGAAACCGGAAGTCCGCCAACGGCAGATCGGCACGCCGGGCCTGGGTCCGGGTGACGGGGCCGCCCCGGTCCAGTTCCCAGTACGCCAGGCCGAAGACGATGATGTTGGTGAGCCAGACCTGCAATGCGGCCACCAGCAAGGAACGCCCATCCTTCACTCCGGCGTAGACGAGGTCGTGGATCAAGATGCCAAGGGCGACCAGATTGCTCGCGGCGATGACCACCACGAGAGCCAGCGACAGGATGCGGAACGCCGCGCTCTGCCGTGTCAGCCGCTTCGGATTGGCCGCGACGAGCGGCACAAGCAGCAACAGTTCCAGAACTGGCAGCACATAGCGCGGCGCGATCAGCAGCCGTTGCGGCAGGCCCACGTAGAGCGCCATCGCAGAAAGCGTCGCGATCACCCCGGGCAACCGCGCCTCTCCACGCCGCTCATGCCGAGGACGCCTGGTCCGCGCATAAGCGAGCCTGCGCCTCATCGCCTGCGTTCCCCTTCGTCAGCCGTTGCCCGCCATAGCTCGACCTCACTGGAATATAAACACCGGCGACGCATAGACCCCGACGAAACCGGCCGGTCTTCCTCCCGAATCCGGTTCCCCGCTCAGCAGGGTGGTCGAGCAGCCCCCTCCGGATGGCTGACATGGAGATGTTCACTGAGCGCTCGACAGCGATCTGGCTCTGGCCCGCGCGGGTCAACAGGTCCGGGAGAGCAACAGCAGCCGTGTGGATCCAGCCCCACGAGCGGACGCGGGTCGCTCCGTACGGTGCCCGCGGTGTTGCGCGGGCGGTGGGGACACTTCCTGGTCGAAGACGTGAAGGGACAGCCGCCGTGACGATGGCAGGCCATAGGTCACTCCGTTCCCCTCCGGCCATCGGAGACGAACGAGCGAGTCGCGGGATCACACCTGGGCGAGCCCTGAGTACGCAACGAGGCAAGGTCACCGACTCGTCGCGATCGAGTCTTGTCCTCGTCGGACCGACCGACCGCCTCGATTTATGACCTGCCGGGTGCAGGCGGAGCGCGCTGGTTGCTTGACATCCCGGGCTTGTGGGGGAAATCGCCGGGCGCACGCTGGCCGCAGCAGGAAGCACAGGCTGACGAACGAGCAGACCCGTCGGACCATCGCCTCCCATCAGAAGGCGGAACGCGCCATTGATCACCTTTCCGATCAAGGTTTCCCAACCAAGTGTGTGGCCCTCACCTGGCAGGACGTGCGCCTGGTCGAGCCAGGGCCCGGCCGCATGCGCATGGGACTTGGCCCGGCCAGCGGCGCCGTGCCCGTCGCACTGAGCGGGTCGATCTTCGGACGAGGAGGCCGCCGGTCCCGTCGTCGTCCGCCCGTGGGCCACCTGGTACGTGGCCCCTGCCGCATGGTGGGCCCCGCGCTGGAGGAGGCCGCAGCCGCTCGCAGGAACGATCAAGCTGGTGGTGCCCGACATCGACGGGAACCCGTACCTGGCTCTGCTGTGTGACCGTGGCCTGCACCGCCTGGTCTGGTCGCCACTCAGAGCAGGAGATCGAAGACCGCTCGGGCCTCGTGCCAGTGCTGGGTCTGGGGGTTCTTCAGGTCAGGGTGGATGATCTTGAAACTCTGGGCAAGGGCCAGACTGAGGCCACCGATGATGTCCGGATAGGCCGCCTCGGTCTCCTCGTCGGGCGTGCGGTCCAGAGGGGGGTGGGCCGCGAGCTGTTCCAGGATGGGCTTCAGTTCTACTTCCTGGTCGATCCTCCGGAAGTGGTGAATGCTCTCCTGCAGGCCTTTCGTGATCGGCAGGTCAGAGGTCTGGATGATGTCGCGACCGTTGGCTTTGGCGGTGGCCTGGGCGACGATCAGCAGATCGTAAAGCTTGGCGTCGACGAATTCGCTGTAGCGCTTGAGATCGTTCTTGTCGACGTCCAGCCCCGCGGCCGCGCGGAAGAACCTTTCGAACCTGGCGATGGACATCACGGTCATGACGGCAACCTCCGAAGGGGGGCGCCGGGGTCTCCCGGCATCCTGGGCTTTACGGTCAGGCTGGCCGACGGGGCGCGCGAACGCATGCACTCCCCGGGCCCAATTCAGCCTTCCAGTATTGCCCTACCAGGCCCAGGCATCCGGCTGCCCGCGCAGTCGAACGGGCGCGCGGTGAGACAGCGGGTTGAACCAGGTCGCGATGTGGCCCTACGGGTGAAACGAGGCTGCCACGTCCTGGGCAGAACGGCTTGGACGAGTTCGCCCCGCGTGCCCGGTCCTGGTTCGTTCAGGCCGTTCGAGGATCATGCGGATGTGGCGGCAGAGCACAAGAGACGCGCTGTGGGCTGCGGGAAATCTTGCCTCTGCGGTCCTGCCGGTGACATGAGCCTTCGTGGCGCGGTCGAGCCTCATACGGACGGGGTGATGTATGCATGGCCCCGTTGAGCTGCCGATCTTTCGCTGCGGTTGAGCCGGTGCCGGTCGGCGACCCGATCGGAGAAGTCTGCGAAGGACCGGAGCTGCTTCCCCAGCGGACCCTGCCCTGGTTGGGCGCAGGATCGGCGTAACTCCCGGTCGTGGAACATACGTCGATGACCGGCGGGAAGGGTCCGAGCCAGAGGCTGTCGAGTCCACGGAGGCCGTGTCGGCGAAGGCTATGTCGGCGAAGGCAGCCGTGGACGACCGGTTGATCGAGCAGCTGGTGAGTCGGGCCCAGTCCGAGCCCCTCACGATCTCCGACACGACCGACCGCCCACCGCGTTGGATGAGGCTGTGTGTGGTGGGGCTGGCGGTGTGACAGACGGGGCGGGTGTCTGCTTGCGCCTGTCTCCGCCCGGGCCTGTTCCGTGCTTCGACGCGGTAGGTTGCACGCCGGGGTGCACGCCCCCGCAGGGCGGCATCCCGAGGTCATGACGGAACGTCGGGCGTATCCAAGTGATCTGTCCGATGCACGCTGGGAGTGGATCGAGCCGTCGCTGTCCGCCTGACGCTTCGAACGCCGCGGTCGGGCCCTGGACTTCGGCCGGCCTCCACGACACGACCTGCGCGAGATCATCAACGCGATCCTACGTGGACCGCACCGGCTGCCAGTGGGCCGATCTCCCGCACGACTTCCCGCCACACCAGAGCGTCTACGGCTACTTCGCCAGGTGGCAAAAGGACGGTTTCTTCGCTCAGCTCAAGGGACTCCTGCGAGATTTGGTGCGCCGGCAAGAAGGCAAGAGCCCCAACTCCTCGGCCTGCGTGATCGACGCGCGCAGCGTCAAGACCTCCGCCTCCGTCCCTGCCACGAGCCAGGGCATCGAGCGGACCTACGGCCGGCTCATGCTCCACCGCCGCCTGGCCCGCGACTACGAAACCCACCCACACCGCTCCATAGCCATGATTCAGCCAGCCATGACCGACCTCATGGCCCGCCGCCTCACCGGCGAGAACACCATCTCCTGGCGCGACCCCGACACCAGCCCGTCAAAGCCACATCCAAGGATGAAGCAACGGGACGAAACGACCCCTCAAACAACAACGGTGAGGCAGCGTTTGCCGGCGTCTGCTGCTGGCTGGATCCAGGTTCTCGGGTGGATTCTTCGCGAAATGCCGCTCACCGCTACCCGACGGCCCGTTCGGGTCCGCAGCCGGCCGAGGGGTCGACTTGGGTGGACTTCGCCGTTCACGGTCCGGCCCCGGCGGGCTCGGGCATCGTGAACACTCGCGCGCTGCCACCCCAAAGGGAGCAAACGGTAGATAGCTGTCCGGGCGGCGGGCTGCGGTCGTCTCCTGTTCTGTGATCGTTCAACTCCCCGCCCCTGGCTTGGGTGTATGCCACACCTAGGGTCTCTAAGAGTTTCGTAAGGAAGGCACTCATGGACGCTCTCCCCGCAATCCGGGCGCGTGGGATAACCAAGTCATTCGGAGACGTCATCGCACTCGACGGCGTCGACCTTGATGTGACACAGGGTCAGATCCACGGCTTGGTCGGACCGAACGGCGCGGGCAAGACGACACTGCTCGGCCTCCTGCTGGGCCTGGCCGTTGCCGACAGCGGCGAACTGGAGATACTGCGCACGCCGGTGGGGCGGGCGCTCGCCGCTCCCGACGGTGTGGCGGGCTTCGTGGACGGGCCTGGTCTCTACCCCTCGCTCACCGCTCGGCAGAACCTCGCGGCCCTTGCCGCTCTGCGCGGCCACGACGGCCGCACCGCGGGAATCGACGACGTGCTCGACCAGGTCGGACTCACCGACGTCGCGGACGACCGGGCGCGCGGCTTCTCTCTCGGTATGCGCCAGCGGCTCGGCCTCGGCGCCGCGCTGCTCATGAAGCCGAGGCTGCTCGTGCTCGACGAACCGTCCAACGGCCTCGACCCATCCGGCAAGAAGCACGTGCACGGCGTCCTCAACCGGCTCGCGGCGGACGGAACCAGCGTCGTCCTGTCCAGCCATCGCATGGACGACCTCGAAGCACTGTGCTCCGAAGTCACCATCCTCGCCACCGGACGCGTGGTGTTCTCCGGCCCGCTGGGCAAGCTGGCCGCCGAGAACCGCGAACTCGACTACCGGCTGATCACTTCGGACGCGGAGGCGACGCGCCGGGTGGCCGTCGGCTCCGACGGGATCCGGGTCGTCGACGACGCCGGGAAGCGGTACGAAGCCGAGGCGCTCGTCGTCCGGGCCCTGGTACCGGCCCTCGACGAACTGGTGGTCAGGCTCGTGAACGCCGGCATCGCGCTGCGCGAACTGGCCCCGGTCGTCTCCCCCCTCGAGGCCGCGTTCCTCGCACTCACCGAGCCCCAGGAGGACGGCCGATGACGGCGACCCTCGCCCCCACGCAGGACACGCCGGCCGCCACGCGTCCCGCCTCCGTCGCGCGCGGCTACCGCTTCGAGCTGGTCAAACTGGTCTCGCAGTGGCGGATCCGCCTGGTGGTCCTCGCCTGCTGGATCGCTCCGGCGCTCTTCGTCGCGGCGGTGAGCCAGCAGGATTCGCTGCCCGTCGACACCCTCTTCGGCCGCTGGATGCACGCCACCGGGTGGGCGGGACCGCTGGTGGTCCTCGGCTTCTCGGGCCAGTGGGCCCTTCCGCTGCTGACCTCGCTGGTAGCCGGTGACGTCTTCGCCGCCGAGGACCGCCTCGGCACCTGGCGCCATCTGCTCGTGGCGATCCGTTCGCCACGGCGGATCTTCGCGGCCAAGGCACTGGCCAGCCTCACCGTCATCGTGCTGCTCGTGGCGGGACTGGTCGCTTCCAGCGTCATCGGCGGCGTCGTCGCCGTAGGGAACCGGCCGCTGGTCGGCCTGGACGGCGACCTGCTGTCGGCGGGCGACGCCGCGGGCAAGGTCCTGCTCGCCTGGGCCTGCGTGCTCGCTCCGACGCTGGCCCTCGCGGGAATCGGTCTACTCGGTTCGGTCACGCTCGGACGGTCCCCGATGGGGCTTCTGCTGCCCGCGCTCGTGGCGCTGGCGATGCAGCTCGCCCAGATGCTGCCGCTTCCCGTCCCCGTGCGCCTGGCCCTGCCGGGCTACGCCTTCATCGGCTGGAAGGGGCTGTTCACCGGTCCCGAGCAGCTCGGCCCGCTGCTCATTGGCATCGTGGTCGGCCTCGTCTGGGCCTTCGTCGCCACGGCCCTGGCCTACTTCCTCTTCCTGCGGCGCGACTTCACCAACCAGACGGACGGCGGCTCCCCGCGACGCGCCCTCATCGCCGGAGCGCTGCCGCTCGTCGCCCTGCTGGCCGTGTCGGCCGCGACGGTCGCCGTCGCCGTGCCGACCTCGGGTTCGGGGATCCAGCAGGCCAAGGTGGAGACGTCGCTCGCCGGCGCCTTCGGCCACCTCTACCGCCAGCAGACCGACGAGCTCCACCGTCCCGCGGTGACCGAAGCACAGCTGAAGTCCTCCGCGGCCTGCACCAAGGGCGACGTCTCGCGCGGCGCCGAAGGCGCGGGCAACGACTGGCGCTGCGTCGTCTCCTGGCAGCTGCCCGGCGCCTCGGCCACCGGCCAGGCCATCTACCAACTCGACCTCACTCCGGACGGGCGGTACGTCGCCGACGGCGACGGACCGAAGGAAGTGAACGGTTACTTCCTGTTGCGCACTTCGAACGGTGACGCACCGAACCCGCTCTGGCAGTTCGACGGCAATGTCGATCTGCTCGGCACCACGAAGGGATAACCATGCAGGTAACACGCCGCAGGCGCGACCAGGAGGGTCTGTCTTCCTCCGCGAACAGACGCCTCGGACGCCGCGTCCCCCTGATGACGGCGGGCATCACTGTCCTCGCCGTCGCCGCGGCGGGCACCGCGTTCGCCCAGACGGACCAGTTCGGCATGCAGCAGGTCGGCCAGACGACCGCCAAGGGCCAGGTCATCTCGAGCGACCAGTACCTCGCACCGTACGGCAAGCGCTCGGTCATCAGCGACGGCAAGATCATGTCGTCCACCGTCAGCCCGGACGGCACCCACATGGCTGCCGCGGTCACCGACGGCGGCGCGGCACTGAACATCATCGACCTGCAGACCAAGCAGGTCCAACAGGTCATAGGCAGCGGCGCGAGCGCCGACCTGAAGATCACCGGCGCTGACGTGGGCCAGGAAGGCCCCACCTACTCGCCCGACGGCAAGCAGCTGTGGCTGGGCCGCACCGACGGCTACACCAGGTTCACCGTGAACGCGGACGGCAGCCTGTCCAACCCGACCACCATCGCGATCCCGGCGGACGGCGCCAAGCACGCCCTGTCGGCCGCGGCGGTCTTCTCCGCCGACGGGTCGACCGTGTACGCGGCGGTCAACGGCCAGAACCGGGTCGTGGCCATCAACGCGTCGACCGGTGCCATCCAGCAGAGCTGGAACACCGGCATCGCCCCGCGCGGCATGGTCCAGGTCGGTGGCAAGCTCTACGTCAGCAACGAGGGCGGCCGCACGGCGAGGCCCGGCGAGACCACGATCAACTCGTACGGCACCGACGTGCCGTCCAACCCGGTCACCGGCGCCAGCACGACCGGCACGGTCAGCGTCATCAACGTGAAGAAGCCGCAGGCCGCCCCGACCAGCATCGAAGTCGGTCTGCACCCCACCGCGGTGTACGCGAAGAACGGCGCGGTGTTCGTCACGAACACCGCGGACAACACCGTCTCGGTCATCAACTCCAAGAACGACAAGGTCGTCCAGACCATCTCCACCCAGCCGTGGGCGGAGGCGTCGGTGGGCTACGAGCCCAACGCGGTGACACTCACCGACGACGGCCACCTGCTCGTGACGCTCGGCCGCGCCAACGCCGTCGCCGTCTACGACTACAAGACCCCGCAGGAGCCGGTCAGCTACGTCGGCCTGCTCCCGACGGACTACTTCCCCGCCGAGATCACCACGGTCGGCGACCATGTCGTGGTCTCCAACACCCGCGGTGTCGACGCCCGTCGCGTGAGCGACAGCGACAAGCACGGGACCCACGACACCACCTCCAGCCTGACGTACTTCACACTGCCGAGCGACAAGACGATCAAGGCCCAGACGGACAAGGTCTTCCAGCAGAACGGCTGGACCAAGAACGCGGCGCAGGTGGCCAAGGGCAAGAGCAAGGCCAAGCCCGTGCCGGTCCCGAAGAAGATCGGCGACCCCTCGACGATCAAGCACGTCTTCCTGATCGTCAAGGAGAACCGGACCTACGACCAGCTCTTCGGCGACATGCCGCAGGGCAACGGCGACCCGGCGTTCGCGGACTTCGGCGAGAACGTGACGCCGAACCAGCACGCGCTGGCCTCGCAGTTCGGGCTGTACGACAACACGTACGACATCGGCACGAACTCCGCCGAGGGCCACAACTGGCTGATGCAGGCCGACAACCCGGAGTACACCGAGTCGTCGGCGGGTGAGTACCTGCGCAGCTACGACACCGAGGACGACTCCCTCGGCCACCAGAAGAGCGGGTTCCTGTGGACCGGCGCGCAGGCGGCCGGCAAGTCCGTGCGGGACTTCGGCGAGTTCCAGCAGTTCCTGACGAAGCCGACGGGATCCAGCTGGCAGAACCTGTACTGCGACAGCAAGAACATGGAGGCCACCGGCAACGGCAGCGCTTACCAGATGGACTCCTCCTCGCCGATCCCGTCGCTCAACGACGTGTCGCTGCCGAGCTTCCCGAAGTTCGACACCAGCGTCCCGGACGTCTACCGCGAGCAGATCTGGCAGCAGGACTTCGAGAAGAACGGCCCCTCGAACCTGAACATGTTCTGGCTCTCCAGCGATCACACCGGCGGCCCGGCGAGCCCGGCGGCCCAGGTCGCCGACAACGACCTCGCGGTCGGCAAGATGGTCGACGAGATCTCGCACAGCACGTACTGGAAGGACTCGGCGATCTTCGTCGTCGAGGACGACTCCCAGGCGGGCCTCGACCACGTCGACGGCCACCGTGCCCCCGTCCAGATCATCAGCCCGTACGCGCAGCACGGCGTGGTGGACAACCACTACTACTCGCAGATCACGATGATCCGGACCATCGAGCAGATCCTCGGGATCAAGCCGATGAACCAGAAGGACACCGCGGCCACGCCGATGGCCGGCGCGTTCACCTCGAAGCCGAACCTCAAGCCCTTCAACGCGGTCACCAACAAGACCTCGCTGACCGACGGCCTGGCGACCGCGCCCTCCTGCGGTCTGGACACCCCGGCCCCGCAGGACCCGAAGGCGCAGGCCGTGCCGGCGTCGAAGGTGCCGGCGAGCATGAAGTCCATGGCGTCGACGTGGGACGCGTGGAAGTCGCACCAGCGGACCACCGGAACCCACGCGGTGGCCGACTTCGCGAACCCGGAGCAGATGAACCACTTCACCTGGTACCAGCGCTACAACTGGTCCAAGCCGTACCCGGGCGAGAAGAAGATCTACGCGCCCAACGACGTCCCGGGCGCGTTCATCCCGTCGACGGACACCGACGGCTGACGCTGCCGGAGCAGCTCACGAAGGGGCCCCGGCCCGCGCCCGCGCCGGGCCGGTCCGGGGCCCTCCCCCTTCGGCGCCGCGAACATGGCCGGCCGATATCCTCGCACCGCATCCCAGCCCTCTCATCCCGGCGTGGACCCACCGGGCGGGGGACTTGAAGGACGTCTGACAGTCCCTGTGGGGGCCGGGCGTGAGCCCTGCCGGCCGCGGCGCGGCAGGTACATCTGGTCCACCGCGGCCGGATCGTGTCGGCGTCTGCGGCGGTCGGGTCCCGCGCGCACGACCGGTCGGACGCCGCTGTCGAAGCCCCATGATGACGATGCGGTCGCGTGCGGGAGGCCGAAACGGTCACCAGGCTCGGCCGCCAAGCGGGGCACCCTCGCCGACCACGCTGTGGAGATCCTCAGCCGGGACTCCCGCGCAATCCCGAACGTGGCCGACTCTGCTGACCACGCGGCGAAGTGACGCGGCAAGCGGACGCGGCACGGCGAACCTGACCGGACACCCAGGTAGCCCACCCAGCAGACGAAGAACCTGTTCGTACCGGTTCCTGCACCTCGGTAAGGCCGCTTGATGGTGCGAAGTTCCCAGCGCACGAGCGAGGCGCAGTACGCACCCGGGTGGGAGGCGCGACAGGTACGTCGCCCCCCACCCGAGCCGTTACCAGGAGGACTTCGTCACTCCTGGCAGGTGTCCGGCATGGGCCTGCTTGCGCATGTTCACCCGGGAGAGGCCGAACTTGCGCAGGTGGCCACGTGGGCGGCCGTCCACACTGTCGCGGTTGCGCACGCGGGTGGCGCTCGCGTCCCGGGGCTGTCGACGAAGTTCCGCCCGCGCGGCGGCCTTCTCGTCATCCGTGGTTCGCGGGGACAGGATGGCGGCCTTGAGTTCGGCCCGGCGTTGTGCGTAGCGGTCCACGATCCGCTTGCGTTTCTCGTTCTTCGCCACCTTGCTCTTCTTGGCCATCAGACACGCTCCCCACGGGCGCGGATACGGGTCACGACGGCCTCGACCCCGCTGACGTCCACGGACTTGACGGCACGCGCACTGAGCTTCAGACGGACATACCGCCCTTCACTCGGCAGCCAGTAGCGCTTGTTCTGGATGTTCGGGTCGAACCGGCGCGAGGTGCGCCGGTGGGAGCGGGAGATCTTCTTGCCGAAGACCGGCTGGGCGCCGGTCAGCTGGCAGTGGGCGGACATACAGGACTCCGCCTCTCTCTTGATCGGCCTATCGATAATGGAAATCATTGTCGTATGCTACCCGCCATGGCCCGCAACGAGGTACGCCCGATCATCAAGCTCCGCTCCACCGCTGGAACCGGCTACACGTACGTGACCCGCAAGAACCGTCGGAACGACCCGGACCGGATGGTCCTCCGCAAGTTCGACCCCGTGGCGCGCCGCCATGTCGAGTTCCGCGAGGAGCGCTGAAGACACCGGCCGACGTCCGTCCGCCCCCACCCAGCCAGACCCAGACCCAGACCCAGAGAAGAATTCCCATGAAGCCAGCAATCCACCCCGCCTACCGCCTGGTCGTCTTCCGCGACAAGGCCGGCGACTTCGCCATCCTGACCCGTTCGACGATGACCAGCGAGAAGACGACCGAGTGGGAGGACGGCCACACCTACCCGGTGGTCGACGTCGAGATCTCCTCGGCGAGCCACCCCTTCTACACAGGAACCGCCCGTGTCCTGGACACCGCCGGTCGCGTCGAGCGGTTCGAGCGCCGCTACGGACGCGCCGGAGACCGGCGATGACTCTCGCAGGACCCATGCCGGTGGTGATTGTCTGCGGACTGCACGGCGACGCCCGACGCGACACGGTTGAACAGCTCCTTCGCGAGGTGCCCGGCAGCGTCGCGCTGCACCACGACCTGTCCGCCGGCCCGGCGCGCAACGTACGACGAAGCGTCCGCGACGTCACTGGTGAGACCGCCTGGGACGAGACCCCCCTGGTCAACGACTGCGCCTGCTGCGCCCTGCGGGAGGACCTCGTTCCCGAGCTGACACGGCTGGCCGACGACGGGGTCACCTCTCTCGCGGTCGTCGAACTGTGGGACTCCGTCGAGCCCCGTGGCATGGCCGAGGTCGTCGCCGCCCACGGCAACGGCGTCTTCCGGCTCACCGGTGTGATGACCGCCGTGGACCCCGCCCTCGTCCTGGACTGCCTGTCCAACAGCGACGACCTCGCGGAGGCCGGACTGGCCGCGGCCACCGGAGACCAGCGCACCGTCGGCGACACCTTCGCGCGGCAACTGGAGTACGCCCCCGTCCTCGCCGTGGCCGACAGTCCGGACACCGGCCTCGACGATCTCGCACTCCTGCGGCAGTTGCACCCGACCGCAAGTCAGGTCCGCATCGGCTCAACGCGGTTGGGCGCGGCGGCTGTCGCCGGATTCGACGTGGCGGCCGCAGCAGCCGCACAGCATCCGGCCTGTGCCAGGCTCCCCCACGACTGCGACGAGCAGGGAGTCAGCACGCTCGTCTGGCGGCGGCTCCGCCCCTTCCACGCAGGCCGCCTCTACGCGGCGCTGGAGGACCTGTGCTGCGCCGCGCCCCGTAGCCGGGGGAGGTTCTGGCTGGCGGACCGGCCGGACAGCCTGCTCGCCTGGGACGCCGCCGGCGGCGCGCTGTGGCTGGAGAACTCCGGGCCCTGGATGGCCTCACTCCCGGACGCCGCCTGGGAGTTGATGCCCGCCGAGCGCCGCACCGCCGCTGCGATCGACTGGCATCCCGAGCACGGCGACCGCTGCCAGCACCTCGTCTTCACCTCGCCCGACCTTGATCGGCCGGGGTTGGTCTCGTTGCTCGACGCCTGCCTGCTCACCGACGACGAGCTGGCGTCGGGGCCGGAAGCCTGGTCCGACGCCAGCGGCTTCGACCAGCTGCTCGCCCCCGCCGCCTGACACGTCCACCCATGCCCGAGGAACCCCCATGCGCCACCCGATCAGGAACGCCACCGCACGCAAGACCCGGCCGAACCCGCTCGACGCCGCCGGCATCACGTACATCGACTACAAGGACACCGACCTGCTGCGGAAGTTCATCTCCGACCGCGGCAAGATCCGTAGCCGTCGCGTCACCCGCGTCACCCGGCAACAGCAGCGCCGGCTCGCCTCAGCCATCAAGAACGCCCGTGAGATGTCCCTGCTCCCCTACTCCAGCCGCTGACCCCCACGCACCAGCCGACTCCCCTGCGACGAAAGGACCGTCATGGCTGTCCCCAAACACAAGATGTCCCGCAGCAACACCCGCCACCGCCGCGCCCAGTGGCGGGCGCGCACCCCGGCGCTCATCCCCCTCACCATCAACGGCAGCACCCATCTGGTGCCCCAGCACCTGAGGAAAGCGTACGAGCGCGGCCTCCTCCGTCCGCAGGACTGACACCTCGTGCCGCACGACCGCGTGCCGGTGAGCGTCCTGACCGGCTTCCTGGAAGCGGGCAAGGCCACCTCGCTCAACCACCTGCTGTTCAACCGCGAGGAACTTCGGGTCACAGTCCTGGTCAACGGCACGGCGACATCAACATCGCCGCAGGGCGGAAGTGGCCGAGGCGTATGCCGTACGGGTCGACCCGCCGCGCCCACCAGCTGACAACGCCACCGGATCCCCCAGTCAGGCGGGAGGCCCTTCGCGACTCGCCAAGTCGATGCCTACGCCAACCCCCGGCCGTTCGACGCCGACGGCCGCTGGGCCCCAGGCCATGCGACCGAACGGAATCGCGCACTCGCCATCCGGTTCCGACCTCGCTCAGAATCACCTTCGCCCCTGTCCTCACGGGACAGGGGCGAAGGAACGCTTGGCCGCGATCGTGAGCTGGGCTTGTCTTCGCTCCCAGGCGCCGAGGACGGCCTTGTCCGCGTCCGGTTGCGGGTGGGGTGGGCGTAGCGCCGGGTGGTCTGGACTCCCAAGGCCGCGGAGATGCTCGCTTGATCGTGTGACGGTCGAATGTATCGACAACGTCCGTGTCAGACCGAAGCGCCTGACCGGGCGCGGGATCTTCGATGAGACCGAGCCGGGACTGTTTCACCGAGCCGCGACCGTGACCGCCCGGCGATCCCAGCACCGGCCCACTCACGTCGTTCTGCCGGCCCGCCGAGAAAACCCATTGCGAGTGACCGGCATCGGATGTCTGATCAATCGGCCACCGATGACGGGATGGAACATGAGCATGTCGCTGCCCACCCCCTCGTTGCACACCGCTCGCCTTCGACTGCGTGCCTTCGAAGACGCGGATGCCAACGACCTCTTCGCGCTGCACAGCAGCGCCTGCGTGCTGCGCTACTGGGACGCGCCACCGTGGAGCGAACCCGTGCGCGCCGAGCAGTTCATCACGGCTTGCGGGCAGATGGCTCGGGAGGGCAGCGGGGCGCGGCTGGCCGTCGATCGTGTCTGCGACGGGGCGTTCATCGGCTGGTGCAGCCTGAAAAGGTGGAATCCGGACTACCGCAGCGCGTCGCTGGGCTACTGCTTCGACGATGCGGCGTGGGGCCACGGCTACGCGACCGAGGCCGCGCGCGCTGTGCTGCGGTGGGCATTCGACACGCTGGACCTCAATCGCGTCCAAGCTGAGACCGATACGCGCAACCTGGCATCCGCCCGCGTGCTGGAGAAGCTCGGCTTCCTGCGTGAAGGGACGTTGCGGGAAGACTGCGTCGTCAACGGCGAGGTCTCTGATTCGTGGGTCTACGGGCTGATCAGGCGGGAGTGGCGGCCGTCGTCCGAGCGGGCTCCCGCCCGCTGAGTCCCATCTCCCCGCACCTGGTATCGACCCCGCGGCCGCCGATGAAGGTCCGCCACGCTCAAGAGCCGCCCGCCGCCCGCCCACATACTCTCCGAACAGACCGGGCCGGTTGCGGCTCGCCGTGCTCGGTCGGCCACTTACTCCTGGTGAAGCCGCCGACGTCGACCTCGGTGAGGACTTCGAGCTCGACCAGGCATCTCAGCTTGGGGCTGTCCCCCTGGAAGTCCGGTGGCCCGCGCACCGACGACCCGTAGGCCTGCGCGACCCCCGGCGCGCAGCCCGTCCCCGTTGCTCCGACGCGCCGCACCGCTGCGCGCCGTCGCCCCACTGTCGCAGCGCGTTCCCGCCCTGCCCGACGCACTCCCCTGCTTCACGTTCGGCTGTCGCTCCCTGGCACCGGCCTTCAAGAGCGCGGGGCCGGCAACCCGAGATGGGGAGCTACCCAGACAACCGACTACGCCTTCCAGCAGCCTGCCGGAGAGGAGATCGTGTCCTTCCTGGCCCCGCTCGCGACGGACAGGGACCGCGAGCCCTCCTCGTCGACCAACGCGGCATCGCCGTTCGGCCGGCAGACACGGTTCCTCCTGGGGCTCGCTCACCGGTGAACGGCGGCCGGGGCCACCGTCTCTGCAATCTTGATCTCAAACGCCGGAGTCCCATAAGCGGTCCTCCGACAACGGAAGAGGGCACGCACGCGAACCCGGATGAGGGGTGAAGTCCTCTGCCGACTGCACAATTGAGGATCAAAGGGTCCATCATCTGGCCGATGATCCACATAGGGGGCGGTGGCCCGCGACGCAGTCTTCTGCGGTGAGCCTGGCGGATTTAGGGTGATCATCATGGAATACCGTCACCTCGGGCGCAGCGGCATGCGCATCAGCGAAATCTCCTACGGCAACTGGCTCACCCACGGCTCGCAGGTCGAGGAGGACGCGGCGCTCGCATGCGTCCGCACCGCCCTGGACTCGGGCATCACCACCTTCGACACCGCGGACGTGTACGCGAAGACGCAGGCCGAATCGGTGCTCGGCAGGGCGCTGAAAGGCGAGCGCCGTGAA
Organism: Streptomyces sp. NBC_01497; assembly: GCF_036250695.1. Classification (NCBI taxonomy): domain Bacteria; kingdom Bacillati; phylum Actinomycetota; class Actinomycetes; order Kitasatosporales; family Streptomycetaceae; genus Streptomyces; species Streptomyces sp. NBC_01497. Next base: position 291,764 of record NZ_CP109427.1, read on the forward strand.
GGCCTGGAGGTCTTCACGAAGGTCTTCGCACCCACAGGCCCCGGCCAGAACGACCGCGGGCTGTCCCGCAAGCACATCATGGAGTCGATTCACAACTCCCTGCGGCGGCTGCAGACGGACTACGTGGACCTGTACCAGGCCCACCGCTTCGACGTGTTCACACCGCTGGAGGAGACCATGGCGGCCTTCGCCGACGTCGTCCACTCCGGCAAGGCCCACTACATCGGCGTCTCGGAGTGGACCGCCGACCAGATCCGCCGGGCGCATTCCCTCGCCCGGGAAATGCACATCCCGCTCGTCTCCAGCCAGCCGCAGTACTCCATCCTGTGGCGCGTCATCGAGGGCGAGGTCGTGCCGACCTGCGAGGAGCTCGGTCTCGGCCAGATCGTCTGGTCACCGATCGCGCAGGGCGTACTGACCGGCAAGTACGAGCCGGGCAAGCAGCCGCCGACCGGGTCGCGTGCCACCGACGAAAAGGGCGGCGCCAACACCATCAAGCGCTTCATGCGGGACGAGGTGCTGGAGCGGGTGCGGCAACTGCGTCCACTCGCGGACGAGGCCGGGCTGTCGCTCGCGCAGCTCGCCGTGGCCTGGGTCCTGCAGAACCCGAACGTCTCCTCCGCGATCGTCGGTGCCTCCCGGCCTGAACAGGTCACGGAGAACGTGAAGGCCGCAGGCGTCAGGCTGGACGCCGGCCTCATGGAGAAGATCGAGGCCATCACGGGCCCCGTCGCCGTGACCGACCCCGCTCTGACGCGCGAGCAGACGCCCACCACCCGCTGACGAGCATTCCGCTCACACCGTTCCGCGGCCGGCAGGTCCGCGTCGGCCGTTCCGCGGCCGGCGGGTCCACGTCGCCGGACACGAGCGGATGTGCAGCGTTCCGCGCCCCGGGGCCGCGCCACGCGCGTGAATGTCCCGGGGCCCGGCGTGCCGGCCCGCGTCATGCCGGGCCCGGGACGGTGGTGGGGCACACGCCACACGGCCCCGTCTGCCCCCGCCGCCCCTTCCCCATGCCGCCGGCTCGTTTGGGGCGACCCGATGGGCTCAGGTGCGCGGCGGCAAGATCTTCACTGGGGATTTTTCGCCGCCCGGGCCCGGTGAGCCGCGACCGTCGTCCGGCTCCCGCAGGCGTTGGAGCAGAACCGGCGCACCGGCAGCGCACGGACAGTTCTCGATCGGGATTCTGCGCGAACAGCGCCTTCTGGGCGCCGTCGGCCTCATCCCGGACAGTCCCGGAAGCATCGAGCCGGCGTACTGGATCCGGCCGGAAGAACGGCGCCGCGGCATCGCCTCGCGGGCCGTGCCCGCGATCACCTCATGGGCACACCGCGCCCTCGACGTTCCCCGGATCTGGCTGGAGATCGATCCGCTCAACGAGCCCTCGCTCCGCCTGGCCCAGCAGGTCGGCTACCACTTCGAACAACGCCTCCCCCGGCACTGCCGCGACTGATCGTCCGGCGCCGCCGAGCAGGACCCTTGGCACGACTGCATCATCTGGACCCATACCGGCGGACAAACAACCACCACCCCAGACCCTTGACCAACAGCTCCGGCTCCCGCACACAACAGGGCCATACCCGGCACTGAACACCCAACCGGCAGTGCGGAGGGAACCCGGGTCGGCATCCGGCCGGACCGAAGGGGGCCACCCGGCTCACAGTGCGGACGCCCGCTACACGGCTACGCCTGAGCCCTCCTCGTCAAGGGGTGTCCGATATCAGCGCGTGATGGACCACCTGCGCGGGTCCCGGAAGATCGGCGGCACCGGCTGCTCCGGCGGTCTCAGATCCGGTGGTGCAAGGTCACCAGCCGCAGATCCTTGGCCGGGCCGCGTACCGTCCACACCACCCGCCAGCGATTCGCGGCGAGCACACTGAACTCGCCCTGATAGACGTCCTCGGCACACGGATGGTCGGCAACGCAGTGGCCCTCGCGCAGGTCCAACGGGTGGAACGGACGGCCGTCGGCGAACCGCACGAAGGCCGCCCCCTCACCGGCCGGCTCGAAGAGATGCCCACGGGAGGCGGGCCGGGCCACGCCTCCCCAGATGAACTCGCCCCGCTCGACGTGCCGGAGTCCTGCGCCGGGCTCCTCGCACGCGAAGTCGGCCGTACCGCTGAACGTGCCCTGCCGGTCCCGCGACAGGTCGTACACGATGCGCTCAACCCGCCATCGTCCGGCGAGATAGCCGAGGGTGTCCGCCACGTGGTGAAGCCCGCCAGGGGGGAGGGCGCCCTCGACCGCCGTCATGTCCTGTCGTGCCACCGCCCCACACCTCCATCTCGCCGTTCGTCTCTCAACGATGCTAGGCCCCGTATCGACCCGCCCCGGAACTCGGGCCCGGGACAGAGGCGCAGGCCGGCGGCCCGGCCGGAAAGCCCGGCCTGGACGTCGGCGCGGTTCACCCGCTCCAGCGCGAACCGCGGAGATCTCCTCCACCCGCTCCATGGCCCGCGCCATCGCGATCCCCGTCGTCTGCGTCGGCGGCGTACGCGGTAGCTCCCGCTCCTGGCCCGTGTGCGGTCGTGATCAGTATCCGTATCTCGCTGCCCTGGTGAGGCTGGTCGCGGTAGACGCAGGGTGTGACATGGCGACGGTTCACCGATGGCCAGGGGAAACTCATCGAGCCGTACCTGCCGATCGGCGAGTTCAGCCGGGGCGGGGGTCAGGCGGGTGGGGTGTCGGGGCGAGCGTCGTACACGGCGCGGGCGGCGTCGATGTGCGTCAGGTGCGTGATGCTCCACTCCAACAGGGGTGCGGTGGCCTCGCGGAGGGTCCTACCCATCGGAGTGAGTTCGTAACTGACGTGCGGTGGCATGACGTTGCGGACGGTCCTTGTGAGGATCCCATCGCGTTCCAGGCCGCGCAGGGTGACGGTGAGCATGCGCTGGCTGATCCCGTCGACGGCCCGCTTGAGCTCGGTGAAGCGGCGTGGCCCCTGGCTGAGGTTACGCACGATCAGCAGCGACCACTTGTCGCCGACGATGCCGAGCACTTCACGGGCCTGGCACGGGTCCTCCGGGCGTGCCGGCAGCGACTCGCCGCCCGCTGTGCCGCTCATGGTTACCTCCAGAGAACCGTGGCACCTAAATGTGCCTTATTGATCGGGTGCGGCAGGTGCAGCACGATGATTTCGGTTCCCGAAGAGTACCGAGGCACAAACAGGAACTGTAACCGTCTTCGTGCCTCCACGCCCCGAAGAGGAAGAAGATCCCCCTCATGTCAACGTTTCTGCTGGTACACGGTGCCTGGCACAGCGGCCGGTGCTGGGAGCGGTTGGTCCCGCTGCTGGAGTCGGCCGGACACCGGGTGTTCGCGCCCTCGCTGACCGGATACGGCGACAAGGCGCACCTGCTCGGCCCCGAGGTGGGGCTCGACACGCACGTCGAGGACGTCGTGAAGCTGCTCCGGGAGGAGGACCTGACCGACGTGGTGCTCGTGGGTCACAGCTACGCGGGGCTGGTCGTCTCGTCCGTGGCCAACGAGGTACCGGACCGGATCGCGCATCTCGTGTACCTGGACGCGATGGTCCCGGAGCACGGCGAGACCGCAGTCGACGTACAGCCCATGACCCAGAACCTGATCGACCTGGCCGCCACATCCGACAACGGCTGGCGCATCCCGCCGCTGCCCGAGATGCCTCCGCCCCTCGGTCTGTTCGGGGTCACCGACCCGGCGGACATAGCATGGCTGCGTGCGACGCTCTCCGACCAGCCAGTGCGCTGCCTGAGGCAACCGGTCCGGCTGGACAACCCTGCCTTGGACTCGGTTCCGCGCACGCACATCCACTGTGTCGGCGCAGAGCCGGAAGGCGTCGTGCGGCGGCCCGTCCCCGCGACACAGCCCAACGGCTCCCCGGCACGGATACGGGAACTGCCGACCGGACACGACTGCATGATCACCATGCCGTCGGACCTGAGCGAACTGCTGCTTGAATCCACCCTTCAGTAGCGTCCGCACCGTGACTGTGGCAGCGAGCCGGAGAAGACCCGCCATCGTCGGACAGCGAACCCGGCCCACGCAGCCGCCCGCTTCGCGAAAGAAGCGCCACACGGCCGTTGTGAGGTCGTGATCACTTTGCCTTCGGCAGAGGCAGGTGGCCGTTGATCCAGATCGTCGAGGGTCGTGGATGGAGGCCGGTGTCGTGACGTGCGGGGGTCTTGTCGTATCAAGTGGCGATGCCGCGCCAAGCTTTCAGCCTGTTGATCAGGCGTTGCCGGTGTTGCGGTCCGTCCACGTCCCTCTGCCGGGCGGCCTGGACAAATCACCCCCTCCAGTAGCGCGGTGAGGACACGCGCATCGCGCCGCACACGGAAGCGCCCGTAGACAGTCAGTCAGTCAGTCAGAGGCCGAACTCCTCGGGCATCTCCCGCCACTGGCCACCGGACCGGAAGCGCCGGATCACTCCCTCGAACTGGCCGCGCGGCCGGACCGGGTAGGGCCCGTACTCGCCGATCGGCAGGTACGGCCCAATGTGCTTCCCCTGGTCATCGGTGAACTGCCGCCATGTCACACCCCGCGCTCCACTGCGACCAGCCTCACCAGGGCAGCGACATACGCATACTGATCACGACCGCGCACGGGCCCGAGACCCGCTTGCCCAACTCTGGCAACCACCAGCCGTCCGGCAGGCGCCGGCGCGGGATCGGGCCGGCGCGTGGCACGGGCCACCGACGCGTACAGGCGCTGCTCGGCCACGTCCGCCGATGCGGCGCCCGACCGTTTCCAGCCCTCCGACGGGTACCCTCGCCGTCCGCCCTGGCCGATCAGTGACCCGCCCGGCGGGTCCCCGCAGCGGTCGGCGAACCCCCGCTCGCCCCGCCGTATCTCAGCAGCAGGAGCGCGATGTCGTCACTGCTCTGCGGGACGACGCTCTCCCGGGCGCGTGTGACGATCGTGTCGGCGAGCGTCTCCAACGACTCGTCCCCTACCCCGGCGAGCTGCTCGGCCAAGAGGTCGATGGAGGTGCCGATATCGATGCCCGGCCGTTCCACGAGACCGTCGGTGTAAAAGGCCAGCAGCGCGCCCGGCGGCAGGGCCACCTCGACGGCCTGGAAGCGGGCTTCCTCCTCCACGCCCAGGAGCAGCCCCGGCGGCAGATCCAGTACCTCCGTGCGGTGATCGCCGTGGCACAGGATCGGCGGCGGGTGGCCGGCGGAGGCAAGCAGGACGCGATGCGCTGACACGTCGAGGTGCGCGTAGAGGCAGCTGCAGAACAAGGGGCTGTCCAGCTCCAGCAGCAGTCGGTTGGTCCGGGCGAGGATCTCTTCGGGCGGCGCGCCCGTCTTGGCGTAACTGTGCACGGCAGTGCGGATCTGCCCCATCAGGGCTGCGGCCTGGACGCTGTGGCCCTGGACGTCGCCGATCACGGCGGCCGCCGAGTGGGAACCGAAGTCGATCAGGTCGTAGAAGTCGCCACCCACCTCCAGGGCGTGCGTAGCCGGGAGGTAGCGTGCGGCGACCTCAAGGCCGGGCACCTGCGGCAGGTGGCGCGGCAGCAGTCCGTCCTGGAGGCCCCGTGCCACCTGCGCGTTGGCATCGTAGAGCCGGGCGCGCTCCAGTGCCTGAGCGATCATCCCGGCCAGCGAGGTGAGTTCCGCGCGTTCCTCATGGGTGAAGTTGCGCGGCCTGTCGTAGCCCAGCACAAGGCAGCCGAAGGTGCCGTCGGAGACCGTCAACGGCAGGAAGGCGAAGGCACCCATCTCCCGGTAGTGCCGGTACTGGGGGAAGCTGCGCACCAGTTCCGCGTTGGTCGAGTGGAAGCGCGGGACACCGGTCTCCATGGACCGTGTGCCCTCGGTCCGGCTCGCCATCGGCAGGGCGTTAAAGTTCTCCGTCTCCGAGGGGAACCCGCGTGAGGCCACCACCCGAATCCTGCCCTCGTCGGCGACCACGACGGCCAGCCCCTCGGCGCCGAGGACGGGCCGCATCTGCTCCATGAGCGATTCGGCCACCTCGCTGACCCCCGCCGCCTCGGTGAGCGCCGAGGCCAGGTGCAGGAGGTGGAAGAAGGCGCCCGCGCGGGCGGGCACGGTGGGCCCGGTGTCCTCGGCGGGCTCCTGCCCGCTGCCGGGTGCGTGCAGAGGCTTGACGCGCACACTGACCCCGGTGTCATCTCCGTAGAAGGTGAACGACAGCCATGCGCCGTCCGGCCGGTGGGCAGCGAAACCCGTGGGCCGGCGGCTGAAGAGTGCGGAGACAAAGGCGTTCTCGTAGGCCGGGTCGTCCAGCCAGGGCAGCACGTCCCACGGCTCGGCGTCCAGCAGCTCGGCACGGTCCTGGCCCAGCAGCCGGGCCGCCCGGTCGGTGAGGAAGATGATGCGGCCGTGCAGATCGAGCGCGATCAGGCCCTCGGTGAGGCGCTCCACGAGATCGGCAGTGGGTTCGGCGTGCCGCTGCCGGACCGGCGACGGCTCCCTGACGAACGGCTCATCCCTCGGCCGTACCGGCCGGCCGCAGGCGTCGGCGTCGCGCAACACCTCGGCCATCCGATCAGCGGCCTCACCGATCTGTGCCCGCCGGCCGGTGGACAGCCCCTCGGGACGGCTTCCCGGCCACATCAGCAGCACAGCACCCCAGCAGACTCCGGCGCCCATCAACGGGACGCTGTAGCTCGCGACGGAGTACGGGAAGGCCAGAGCGGCGCGGGGAAACCGGTCGGCCAGCTCCTGCTGGCCGGAGACCCACACGGGGCTCTGCGACCGGACCGCCTCGGGCATCGGCGCCGGCGCCGCAAGCGCCTGCCGGAACCACGGCAGGGCCATCCTGCGGGGAGCGCCGACCCCTGTCGTCATCTGCAGGACCTGTCGGCTCGCGACCAGGAGGAACAGGCCCCCGATATGGGCATCGGCTTCCTTCACGGTGCGATCAAGCAACCGGTCGAGGTACGCGTGTACTGCGACGCCGTCGTCGTCCTCGGACATGCTCACCGGCCATCCCCACCTGATCACGCGAATTGCACCGTATTGCACCATTTTATATTCCCGAGTCGATCAGCCCGCCCCGACATCCGGCCCGGGAGCGCCGGAGCGGCGCAGAGTCCTGTCAATGCGACGGATTCTGGCGACGTCCGGGAGCTCGCACTGGGACTGAGCAGAGGTGTCAGCGCGGAAGGCGTTCTCGCTCCCTGCGACCCTCGTCGCAGATGTCACATCGACGGTCGCGGGACTCTTGCAACCCCGGACTGTTTCATTTCAATCGATACCGTATCGATCGACTCTTAAAGCTGCTAAAGTCGCCCCATGACCCCCGACCCCCCGGAGCCGACGCACACTCCGCGCGCGACCGACCGGCCAGGTGACACTTCGCCGTTCGCGCTCGGACTGCTGCTGCGCCGGGCGCACCGCCACGCCGCCGCAGTGATGGCGGGGGCCCTTCGGCCGCTCGGCATCGAGTTGCGGCACTTCGCCGTCTTGATCGTATTGGCCGACCGCGGTCCCACCCCGCAACGGGACCTGGCCGAGGCGACGGGTTCGGACAAGGCCGGAATCATGCGGGTCGTGGACGACCTGGAACACAAGGGGCTGGCCGTGCGCAAGGCCGTCCCCGGGAATCGGCGGGTGCGGGAGGTGGAGATCACCTCCCTGGGGCTGGACCTCTTCGACGCCGCGCACCTGGCGGCGAAGCCACTGGCCGAGGGGCTGGTGGCCGACCTGCGTCCAGGTGAGTCCGAGCAGTTGACGGAACTGCTCACCCGGTTCACCCACCCCTCTGTCAGCGAGGCGTGAGCGCGCCGTCATCACGGTCACCCCGCCCGCACGGGCGTGCGGCATCTCGCGCCGCTCTCGCGGCGAGACCGGCCCCCAGGGCCACAACCGGCGTCACCACCCGCCGGCCCCGGCTCCTACTCCGACTCCGAGTCCGGGCAGCGGCCGGTGTCACGCTCGGAATTCCGCCGCCGACAGGTCGGAACCGTCCTCGCCGGCCATGACCCCGGCGGCGTACAGCTTCCGCGGCCGTCGACCACGTACGCCGCACCCGGGCGGGGCCGGCCACCTGACCGAAGCGGTAGGCGGAGTCGCCCAGCGCCAACGGGGTCGCCCCCGGACGTCGCAGTGCGAGCCGGTCGACATGAAACCGCCGTGGCCCTCGTCCGCGAGCAAGCCCTGGCACGAAGCGTCGACATGACGACACAGAACCTCTGTAGGTGGGTGGCGACATTGCCGAACAGGGGGGCACGACCACGACGACCGCGTCCGCCCGCAGCAGGCCCTCATGGGCCACACGGACATGCCTTTCGTGGGACGAATCTCCCTTCATGCAGGGGCCGTTGCGTGCGACCACCTGCGTGTTGCATTCGACCCTGGTGGGCTTCGCCCGTCGACGCCCTCCGCGTCCACCGGGTTGAAGATCATCCCCTGCGTCCGCGCGGTGGTACGACCGCGACGTCCACGGTCGATTTCGGCACCGGCCATCGCGCTCACCGCGCGGAGAGCCTACGCACTTCCATGAAAGGTATTGAGTGATACCGTCGCGAACGTAACGGTTGTTTGGCGTTGCGGAACGGGCCGGCCACGCCGTGCTCGTCCCTCGCCCTGTGAATCCGCGAGGTGGTTCCCATGCATCGGGATGTTTCCGGGATCGACGCCATCGGGCGTACCGCGTTCGCTGTCGCCGCCCTGCGCGCGGCCGAACACCGCTCCCCCGACGGTCTGTTCACCGACCCCTATGCCGCACACTTCCTCCGCGCCGCGGGGATGGGTCCGCAGTGGGAAGCGGGTGCGGACTTCGCGGCGGTGATGCGGACGCAGGCCGTGGTGCGCACCCGGTTCTTCGACGAAGGCCTCCTCGCCGCAGCGGACCAGGGGTGTCGACAGGTGGTCCTGGTGGCGTCGGGGATGGACAGCCGCCCCTGGCGCCTCACCTGGCCGGCGGACACCGAGGTGTTCGAGATCGACCAGGACCCGGTGCTCCGGTTCAAGAACGCCGTGATGGACGAGCATGCGGGCCCCACCGTGGTCGCCCGGCACCCGGTCGCGGTGGATCTGCGCGAGGACTGGGCCGCTGCCCTGCACGCGCGGGGCTTCGACGAAAACAGTCCGACGGCCTGGCTGGTCGAGGGCTTGCTGTACTCCCTTGACGCGCCGGCCGCCGACCGTCTCCTGTCGACGTTGACCCGGATCAGCGCGCCGGGCAGCACCCTCGCCTTCGACCACTTCGAGATCGGACCGACCCTGCGCGCCGCCACGGATCGGATCGACCCAGGCCTCACCGGGCTGTGGCAATCCGGTCCGGCCGATCCCGCCGCATGGCTCAAAAGCCACGACTGGCTGGCCGACGTACACGAACTGGCCCACATCGCGGCCGAGTTCGATCGGACGGTGCACCCCGCCTATGTCCCGGGCCCCGCCGCCGAGGGTCACTCCTGGCTGGTCACTGCCGTCCGCCCCAACCCCGCCGCCTGAACTGTCCTCGACCGACCTCAAAACCTCCGGACGTGTCGGCATCGCCCTTGACACTGCTTGCCGACGGGTTCGAGGCCCCGGCGACTCCGCGGTTCGGGAACCTACGGACACTCTGGTACCGACCGGCCGAACCGACCGACGTCGTCGAGGTCACCGTGTTCCTGGCGCGATACGACGGACGTGCGCGTGTACAGGCCGTTGCGGGGACAAACAGGTGCCGCAGCAGCCTGCCGGCACGCTGAAGGTGGCCACCAAACACGCCCATGCCCGTACTGCCCCTCGAAGTGGACACGTCCCGGTCGCCTCGGACCGCAGGATCCCGGTCGGCCAGGGGACGCGCACACGGATCGAGCGGTCTCCCTCGATCCGGCCGACCGCGGGAGACCGCACCGCCGCACTCATCCCCAGTCCCGCCCCCACAGCACCGAGCCAGCCGGCCCCGTGCACCCAAGCGCTCTCTGGAGTGGAGGAACCCCAGCAAGAGCAAGCACGCCAGCATTTTTCCGTACTTCAGCTACCCACACCCGGTGAGGCCCGCGAATTCACGGGCACTGAAAGTTCTTCAGCGCGGATCGACGGGTCCCGCGGCGTGCGTCAGGCTGATGCATCGGTGGGTTCGGGTGGAATACGAGGATGCTGAGCGTTTCGCGGGCTTGGGAGGTGACGTCGGGAGATGACCTCGGCTAGGACGGGCGACCGCCGAACTGCCAGCTGTGCACCTCAATTCCGGCGTATCGGTCCGGGGTCAGGATGACGCGTGCCGTGTCCGGGTCAGGGGCTCGGATCAGCGCAGCGGTGCCCAGCCAGGTAGCGCCCCTGTCGGACAACAGGGGTCCATAGGCGATCAGCTCGTTCCGGTAGGGCGGCACCGCGAGGTCGGCGGCCTGTCCAGTGCCGAGGCCGATCACCAGATACCGGTTGCCTCCGGTCCGGCCGTCGGGGAAGTCCCACATGGTGCGGCCCAGCGTGTTGCGCCACCGTCGTAGCAGCACATCCCGGTAAACACCGGCCTGGTAGTTCGGCTCGTCGAAGGCGAATGTGCGGGCAGCAGCAGGATCGGGCAGGTCGACGATGTGCACGCTTCCCGTGGGTGTGAGGCCGTCATCGGCGAGAGTCGGGCCCCGGGCGATCATCTCCTCCGCGTACTGATCCATGTATGACCAATGCGCGTCCCCCAACTCGGCGCGTAGTGGCAGGGAGGCGGGCCGGTCGCGGTGGTAGCAGAAAAACTCCATGCCTAAAGATCTCTGCAAGGAGGTAACCAGGTCGAGCGGGTTTCACTGCGAAGGCTGCTCGGCGGCCTGATCCAACAGAACTCGTGCGGAGTCCGCGTAGCCCATTGCGGTCTTCTCGTCGAGTCCGAACACGTCCGCGAGATGGAGCGGGTCGGGGCCTTTGGCCATGGCTTCTTCGAGCTGCCGGTTGACGCGGAGTCCCTCCAGGGTTGCGTCCCGCCCTCGCATCGCAGCACTGATCCCGTGGTTGCCGACCCGGCAGGTGGTGTTGGCGGTCTGGTTGTTGATCAGTAGGTGGTTCGCGGTGTTCGGCCACCGGTTTCGCCGGCGAGCCAGTCCAGCAGCAGCTTCAGGCTGGGGGCGACTGCGGCCCGCAGACCGGCGGTGAAGCCGGAACGTTCACCGCGAGCAGTGAACACCCTGCCGAGCACCGCGACCGTCGCCGCCCGTGCCCCGTCGGCGGATCACCTTGCGGCGACCGCTTGGAGAATCGGGAAAATCGGATAGGTCCCACCCGACACGGCTCGACGCGCGTTGATGTGTACGGCCGTCTGCCCGGCACTCTCCCCAGCGGGACGCGACCCCGCGCGTTCGGCCGCGACTCAGCAGCAGGAAATGACGCTACTTATCCTTTTTATCGTCTTTAGGCGGCGCCCCTTTGCCCTCTCCCTTTCCTGGGGCGGAGGAAGGGGGCGCGAGCGATGAGGGTGGCGCCGACAATGAAGGGGTGTCGGTCGGGGGCGCGGAGGGGTCAGGCGAGGTCGAAGGGAGTGACGTCGGCCTGTCGGGTGAGGGGGGTGAGGGCTTCGCATGCGTGCCGCGTCCGACGGGTGGGTGGGGTTTCGCCACAGACGAGCCGGATACGGCCACCCCCTCTGACGTGGGCCTCTCCCGTGGAGTGCCTGCGGGGGCGGATCGGAGCGCCGCGGGAGGGGCAGCGGTTGTGGTGGGGGCCGGGGCCTGGGCCGTGTGTGCGGGCGGCTCCGCCGAGGGCGCGGGTGCTCCCGGCCCGTAGGCCGTGGCGGAGAGCCCGAGGATCGCCGTTCCCACCAGCGCCGCACCACCCAGGAGAAGCGGCCTGAGCCGATGGGCTCCATGGGCGGGCTGCTCCTCCTGGGCCGCCTCGCGGAGAACAGCTTCTTCAGGTGCGGGAGGCCTCGGCACGCCGAGCATGGACGACGCGGTGACGCTCTCCACCGCTGCCAGCGCGAGGGGGTCGGCGAGGAATGCAGCAGCCTCCCTCGCCGTGGGGCGCTCATCGGGGCTTTTGGACAGCAGACGCATGATGAATACGTCCAAGGCCGTGGGAACACCGGCGCCCCGGTGCCGGTGCGGAGGGTCGGGAGCGACGTCGACATGCTGGTAGATCACCGCTGCCGCGTTGTCGGCCTGAAAAGGCGGCCTGCCGACAAGGAGTTCATACAGGACGCAACCTAGCGCGTACATGTCAGACTGTGGATCCACGGTTCGGCCGAGAGCCCGTTCAGGCGAGAGATAGGCACACGTTCCCAGGACCTCACCGGCCCCCGTAAGGCCTGCGGTTGTCTCGTCGGCAAAGCGTGCGATGCCGAAGTCCGCGATCTTGATCGTGCCGTCCGCCCCCCGCAGTAGGTTCGCGGGCTTCACATCTCGATGTATCACCCCACGGGCGTGAGCCACGGCCAGCCCTTCGGCCACCTGACGGCCCGCTTCAGCTGTTTCCCCAGGTGAGAACGGCCCGTCGGCTACGAGCTCCTCGGCAAGATTGCGGCCGTCGAGAAATTCGGTGACCAGGTACGGGCGCCCTCGTTCCACCCCGGTGTCGTAAACGGCCACCACATGCGGGCTGCTCAACTGGGCCGAGGTTCTGGCCTCCAGGATGAACCGGTGCGTCGCCGCCCCCTCGGGCTGCCAACGCAGGAGGAACTTCAGCGCGACCCGCCGCCCCAACGACTCGTCGACCCCCTCCCACACCTCACCCATCCCACCGTGGCCGACGCGGGCAACCAAGCGGTAGCGGCCCGCCACCAACTCCGGCGAGAGGCTTGAGGATTCGCGCTGGAGGGATTCGCCGCCCCGCCAAGAAGGCGTCGACCTCGCAACGTGCTGTCGCGAGGGCTGCGAGAGCCCGTGCTCCGGCAAGCGCCGGGAGAGGTCCACCATGAGCTCCGAGTGCCCGCCTCATGTGAGGTCATTCGCTTTCCTTGCGCACACCTGAGGCGAATCCTCGTCGAGTGCGACGAGGTCCGGCTGCCAACGCAAGCGGGCGTCAGACCAATCCGCCCAGCGACAGCCCGACCACCCCTTCACTTCGTGCCCTTGCGACACGTGAGTGCGGCGAGAGCAGGTCCATGTGCGCGTCGTAGTACGAGTGCGCTGGGTCGCGGATCCGGCATGCCGGTCGCGTGCAGGGGCCCGGCCAGCCACGCGATGCTCGACATCTTCCACACCCGCCCAGGCCGTAGCGAGGGGGACCCGCTTCGATGATCCGGTGCCACATAAGGGCGAGCGTGGGGACGAGGCACGCAGCGGCGTTCCTGCGTACTCCGTCGATAGGAAAAGCGTTCGACAGGCGGGGTTGGTCAGTCCGTTCGGGGGCAACCGGGGTACTACCGACGTTCGGCGCTTGGAGGTTCACCGTATGTCTGCTGGCCCCGTATTCACCAGTTCCCCCGCCATATCTGCCCCGGCACCGGCGGAACAGCGGGTGAGTGAATTGCCGTGGGTCGATGATCCGCAGGCGGTGGCACCCAAGGACGCACGGGCGTTGTCGAAGGTGTTCTTCGACCGGTTGCAGAGCGTGGAGGAGGGGACGCGTGAGTACGCGTACACGCGCAACACCCTCGTCGAGATGAACATGTCCCTGGTCCACTTCGCGGCGCGTCGCTTCCACCGCAGGGACCAGATGGAGGACGTGATCCAGGTCGGCATGATCGGCCTGATCAAGGCCATCGACCGCTTCGACCTCTCCCGCGAGAACGAGTTCGCCACCTTCGCGATCCCCTACATCGTCGGGGAGATCAAGCGGTTCTTCCGTGACACCAGCTGGGACGTCCATGTCCCCCGCCGTCTGCAGGAACTGCGCGTCGAACTGGCCAAGGCCCGCGACGCCCTCCACGCACGTCTGGACCGGGACCCGACCGTCGCCGAACTGGCTGCTTACCTGAACCGGCCCGAGAGGGAGATCCTCGACGGGATCATCGCCGCGAACGGATACAGCACCGACTCCCTCGACATGTCCGTCGACGCCGGGGACGGCGGGCGCGGGACGGGCTCGACCCTCAATGACTTCACTGGTTCCGTCGACCCCGGCATGGAGCTTGTGGAAGACCTCACCTCGCTCGCACCGCTCGTCGCCGACCTGAGCGAGCGCGACCGGCGGATCCTGCAGATGCGCTTCGGCCAGGAGATGACCCAGTCGGAGATCGGCGAGGCGCTCGGTGTCTCGCAGATGCACGTCTCGCGGCTCCTTGCTCGCGCGGTCAGTACGCTACGCGCCGGCCTGCTCACCGAAAACTGACCCACACCGCGACGGGGCAATTCCCTTCGCCTCAAGGTTTGTTCACAGCGGAGGCCGCACGCCGGCCTCCGCTTCTGTGTGCGCCGCAAGCGGAGAACCCTACAGGCAACGAAACACGCGCGCTCGTACGGAGAGAGGCTGAGCCGGAAAATACGTTCTGCTCCGTCGGGAAGATATCTGACGCCCTTTCCGGCACAGCCCGCATGCACCGGAGCGGCCCCCGCATTGGGGAGCGGTTCCCTATCGCTGTTACCAGGACCCTCCCGACTCTTCTCCACCACCCGGCACGGAAATTCTCACCCCCATGGTGAGGGGTGGCACGCGGCGAGGGCGGCCACCGAGGAGATCCGGGGCCGCCCTCACCATGTGCGCGTGCATGCTTCTACCAGCGGTACCAGCGGCTTCGCTTGCCGCCACTGTGTGCGGCCGGGCGGATCAGGAAGCCCAGAGCCCACACGACGAGAACGATGATCGCGATCCACCACAACAGGTGGAGTGCGAAACCCGCGCCGAAGAGAATGAGCGCGAGAAGAAGAACGAGCAGAATGGGAACCATGATTATTACCTCCGAAAAGGCGTGTTCCCCTGTTGGACTGCGCCATGTGCGCCGAACCCCGATCTCGTTTATCCGATGCGCACGGGTCCGGTCCGAGCATCCCCGTCACGTTCTTGGGCAGACGGACATCATTCGCGCGTGCCACACGCGTAGGGTGAGGAGACGTCATGAGCGAGACGGTGCGTTACACGATCGGAGCCGGGGTACGGTGCGCGGACGGGCAGTGCGGAAGCCTCAAACGCGTCGTGATCGACCCGCTCGCGCGCATCGTCACGCATCTGGTTGTCGATCCGGGCAAGGGGGACGACAAGCTCGTGCCCGTCTCTCTTCTCGCCCCGGGCACCGAGGACATGGTCCTGCACTGCGGGGAGCGGGAGTTCGAAGCGCTTGAGAGTGCCGAGGAGGAGCGATTCCTTTCCGGTGATGACACCTTCGGCTACGACGCCCGGCAGACCATGGTGTGGCCCTACTTCGGCCCGGCTGTCGCGATCGCCGGCCTCAGTCCCTCTCCTCTCCGATTGGGGGCGGGGACGCGCACGACGACACAGGAGCGGATCCCCGCCGGCGAAGTGCAGATCCGCCGTGGCGAACATGTGGCGTCCCAGGACGGGGAGGCCGGACGAGTACACGGCCTGGTGATCGATGACGTGGACCACACGGTCACCCACGTACTGCTCAGCGAAGGTCATCTCTGGGGCAAGAAGACCATCGCCGTGCCCGTCGCCGACATCGACCGGACCGGCACGAGCATCCACGTCAACTACACGAAGGACGAGCTCAAGGGATTCCCCGAAATCGACCTCACCCCGACCACGCCGGCCTGACCTCCGCAGGATCCGCCGGGATGAAACGGACCGTCAGGCGATCGGGTCCCGCCGGCCTCGCTCCGGCGGGCGTTCCCGCTGGTGTCGCCCGGGCCCGGGGCATGGCGACACGGGCGAACCCCTTCTCGGGACCCCGCCCGGTCGACCGATGACGACCCATTCGGCGTCTGACGCCTGGCTGGCCGCCACATACACGCACCCCGCACAGCCTTCGACAGGTTCGGCAACGGGTGGTCGTAGTCATGAGCGACTCTGCGATTTCTGCGCAACCCATGCAGAACCCAGAATAAACACGATCCCCATTACTGCGGGAATGGCCGCCGCAGGCGCATGTCCCATGAATATAGCCGAGACGCCGAGAGAAATGAGGACAGCTCCTGCAATCGCGGAAATGACAAGAAGGACCTTAATCATCTTTCTCCTCTTCAGGGTCGGGCGCCGCGGACGCTCGCCCCAAATATCACGCCTACTATGCTGCTTCGGTCCTGGCTGCCGATGCGGCGCTCAGCCCCGTGCCCAGTACCGTGCCACCAGCGATACCGGCTCCCATGCTCGCCCCCAATGTGGGCGCAGCACCGGCAACTGCGCCCGCGCCGTCGGGGGGGTGGTCGCAGGGCGGGCACTGCCGGTGGGTCCGTAGTCCCAGCGGTCCTGCGGGGTCCCGGTGTTGTCGACGAGGACGGACGGGGCGCCCTGGTTGTCGGTGACGTAGTAGTACGGGTTCCCGCCGTTTGTCATGCCGATGAGGGTTCCCGCGGGATCGCGGACGATTCCTGTGCTCTGCCCGTCGGTTGTCGTGCTGGAAATGCCCACCGGGCCCTGGTCGATGCGGGTCGAGTCGGCGGTGAGGCGGTTGGAGCTGTCGGTGCCGGCGTAGGTGTAGTGACTGGTGGTGTTGTTCGCCGTGAGGGCGGCCGACTCCCGCACTGCTGCTGGCCCTGGTCTCGAACTCGTCGAGCCCAATTCCGCGCATCCCGAAATCGTCCGCGCGCTCGTGCTCATCGAGGCCGGCCCCGGGGGCAATCCGAACGGTCCCGCAAAGATCCGCCGATGGCTCGACTCATGCCTGCACCGTTTCCCTCGCGCGAAGGTGCGGCCGCCTTCCTGGGTGGCGGAGCACGTGGCGCGGGCTGGGCCGCCGGGCTGGGGCAACACGATGACGGATGGTGGCGTCGCCACGACCGGGACCTGATGGTTCGCTTGCTCGCGGGAAATGCCCAGCGGTCGTTCCGGCACGAGTGGAGGCAGGTCGCCTGCCCCACCTTGGTCATTTTGGCCCGATCCAGCTTCATCCCCCCGCGGGAAGCCGAGGAGATGCTCCGGCAGCGACCCACCACGGTGGCCCTGAGCGTCCCCGGCACCGGACACGACTTGCACCTGGAACACCCTGACGCCCTGCACACCGCGCTCTCCGACGTCCTGGAGCGACGTGCGTGAGAGCTCCTGCGCGCTGACTGCGTCGAAGTCGGACCTCAAGCAGAGGGCTGACACGACGAAGCTCCCCGAGGCGAGGAGGACCACCTCGCAGCGGTCTGTCACCAGGGCTCCTACGAGGATGCGACCGCGCTGCGCCACTCCTTCGAGGGCGCCCAGCAGATCCTGCTCGCCCCCTCCCCCAACCCGCACGCCGTCACGGGAGCCCGGCATCGCGTCGGCGACGAGGTCGTCTTCGCAGCGGGAGCCCGGGACACCCTCTGCACCAGCCACCAGGGCGCCGGCGAACCGGAAGCGGGACCGCCGCCGGGGCGACGAGCGTGACGTGGGGGCCTCCGTAGCGTCGACGGTGACGAATGCGCCTACACGTCACCTGCCCTACGCGTTTGGCCCGCCGCCGGTCCACGGCCGAGACGGGGACGGACTCCGCAGTCGTCGGGTGCCGGGACAAGCGCCCCCGCAGCTTCGGTGACCCACAGGATCCAGGAAACGTCGATGCACAGGTCCAGCAGGCCGGGGGCGTAGTACACGGACTCGACAACCAGGGTGACGCCAAAGCGGCTGCCGCACCCGTGCACGGCTTCGTCCCGACGTCAATTCGAACGCCCCCTCCCATGAGCGGCCATTGGCTTCACTGGGGGCGGCCTTTCCGGTGATTACCGCCCCCCTCATGAGCGGGATGGCTGCCGAGCGGGTACGGCGTCCCAACGAAGGATCACCCCCCGAACCTGCGAGGAGCACCATGTACGCAGCAGTCCGCCGGTACGAAGGAGTGACCGATCCTGCCGAGGTGGGCCGCCTCGTGACCGAGGGGTTCCTGCCCCTCGTTCGCCAGATCCCCGGTTTCGTGGCCTTCTACTGGATCAATCCCGGAAACGGAGTCGTCGTCTCGACCAGCGTCTTCCGGGACCAGGCTGGCAGCGACGAGTCGATCTTGCGGGCGTCGGACTTTGTACGGGAGAACCTCGCGTCACTTCTTCCCAACGCTCCCCAGGTCATGGCCGGGGAGGTTGAGGCTTCCGCCTAGCGTCTCGCTGTGGTGGACCGCTGATCCCGGCATGGCGCGGGCCGAGACCCGCGCGTTCGACTGCGGCGCCGTGCTCGGGCTCCCGCCCTTTCCCTGCGCGCGGCAATGAGTCCGCCTGTCTCATGCCCGTATCGGTTGAAGCCGGACGTTCGCCATTCGTCGCCGTCGGCCAGGACAGCCAGTGCTTCGTAGCCGTTCAGTGTTTCCACCCAGTCCTTCGCGCCGTCTACTGGAGAATGCGGCGGTGGCGAAGGTGTCGATCAGTGTCAGGCGTGGCCCGATCAGCGTAAGTGAGGCGAAGGCGGTGGCGGGTGAAGCGTTGTGCTGGTCGAAGATGTGCGCGCCGCGTTCGGCAGTGCCAGAGGTGGCGACGGCCAGATCGTGGCGGGCGGTCACGACGGTGGCCACTGCACCGGGGTGTAGAGGGTGAGCGATGCCGATGCGCCAGGGGGCGCCGGGGCCGGTTGGCCGCGGAGCTGGAGCTCGCCGCCGCCGTTGACCCAGGTGTCGTGCGTCCGCTTCGTGGAGGAGCTGGGATGAGGCTTCGGTGGCCCAGCCTTGGACGAGACCGGACGGGTCGAGGCGGCCGGGATGACGCTGAACCAACCGCCACTTTCGTGGATGGGCCTGCGCGCACGGGACGGGACTTCGTGGACTTCGGGCGGGCAGTCCTGAAATCTGGATCTCGCTGCGGTCGAGCGGCTGATCTGGCTGTCGGGCCGGTGGAGAGCACGGCGTCGACCTGGTGGAGATGGTGCACGGCCTGGGCGAGCCTGTCCCGGATGTCGTCGTCCACCGACGCCGGCCACGAACTGCGCACCCCCGTGGCCAACATCCGCGCTCACGCCGAACTCGCCCTGCGCCATGCGAGTTCCGTCCCTTGCCGAAGTCCACCACGCCCTTGGGCGCATCGACAAAGAGTCCCGGCGCATGAGCCGCCTCGTCGACGACCTACTGCTTCTCGCCCGCTTGGACGCCGGGTGCCCCCTCCGAACAGGAACCGATCGACCTGACGCTGGTCTCTGCGGCACAATCCGAGCGAGGCCGCCCAGCGGAGTGTTGCCCAGCACCATCGCTGCTTGGACGTCCTGACGCCCGCTGCGCCTCAGCCCGAACCCGACAACGTCCCCGCCCCGCACTGGGCCGCATCGCCATTGCCGACAGGCCACCGCTGTGCCGACCGGAATCGGATTCTTCGCCCCGGCACGTGTGTTGCCCTTGTTCAGCTGTGCCACATCCAGATGTTGAGCTCGCGATACACACCGTGATCGACAGGTCGGTCGACGTGAAGCAGGCTCAATCCTTTGGAATCACGTAGGCGCCCGACTCGGGGAAAGCCATTCCCCTCCACTGTTCCCACTCAGCAACCGTGCCGGTCATCGCCTGCGAAGCGGGAGTCGCCGAAAGGCTGAGGACCCGTCTCCGGCGCGTTCGGCCCGCTCGTCTGCCCTGCTGCGAGGGCTGCCCCCGCGCAGTCACGGCGCTAACCCCCCTCCAGTGAGGGCTCGTTGGCCTTCCACATGGGGTGCTCGATGTCGGCCCTGCTTCCGGTTCGGTCACTGCGCCGGCCTGGCGGAGGCCGGCCTTCGCGCCGAGGGAGAAGGCGTGTACGAGGTGGATGCGTAGGCGCCGTTGGCGTATGGGCGGCAGGGGTCGCTCATCCCGGACATCGGCCCCCGAATCGGCTCCGGGAGCCCGCAGCGCCGAACGTTGGAGGCACGGCAACGGTCCCGTAGACGGCCCGTGTTGTCTCCGGAAAGATCGACGAGGCCGCTCGGTGACGCGATCCGGAGGCGCTGGGCTCCTCGGCCGTTCAGCGGTCGGCGTCGAGGCGCTCGGCGGTGGCCGATGGGCGGCTCGCCGACGGCCTGAGAACATGTGCCGTGCCCTGGCCGAGCACGCCGTGGTCGTATGCCGTCTCCGCGTGCACGGCCAGGTCCAGGCCGTCGCGCTCGTGCTCGGGCGAGGCCCGGAAACCCATCACACGGTCGATCGCCTTACCGATGCCGTAAGTGACGGCGAAGGCGTACGCGCCGACGGTCAGCACCGCTACCGCCTGGCGGCCCAGTTGCCCGAACCCTCCGCCGTGTACGAGCCCCGTGACGCCACCGGTCATGGCGGCGGTGGCGAAGACACCGATCAGCACGGTTCCGACGACACCCGCGACGAGGTGCACACCGACGACGTCCAGCGAGTCGTCATAGCCGAGCCGGAACTTCCATCCGACGGCGAAGGAACACAGGACACCCGCCGCGAGGCCGATGACCAGGGCTCCGCCGATGCCGACGGAGCCGCACGACGGGGTGATCGCGACCAGACCCGCCACCGAGCCCGACGCGGCGCCCAGCGTGGTGGCGTGGCCGTTCCTGCGCTTCTCCACGGCGAGCCAGCCCAGGAGGCCAGCGCACCCGGCCGCCTGCGTGTTGATGAACGCGGCCGCGGCGAGCCCGTCCGCCGCGCCCGCCGAGCCCGCGTTGAAGCCGAACCAGCCGAACCAGAGGAGACCCGCGCCGAGCAGGACCAGCGGCAGGTTGTGGGGGCGCGTGGCTTCCTTCCTGAAGCCCAGCCGCTCGCCGAGCACCAGCGCGAGCGCGAGACCGGACGCCCCGCAGTCGACCTCCACGACGGTGCCGCCCGCGAAGTCCAGTGCGTGCAACTTGGCGACGATCCAGCCCGCGGGCGAGAACACCCAGTGCGCGACGGGCACGTACACGGCCAGCGTCCATACGGCGACGAAGACGACCCATGCGCCGAATTTGGCACGGTCCGCGATGGCGCCGCTGATCAGCGCGGCGGTGATCACGGCGAAGCTGAGCTGGAACGTGGCGTAGAGGAGGGTCGGCACATGGCCGGTGAGCGAGGCCGGTCCGATGCCGCGCATCCCGGCGTGCTCAAGGCCGCCCAGCAGGCCGGCGCCGCCGAGGTCGTGGCCGAACGCCAGACTGTAGCCGGCCACCAGCCACACCACGGTCACCACCGCGATGGAGACGAAGCTCATCATGATCATGTTGAGCACGCTCTTGGTGCTCACCATGCCGCCGTAGAAGAGTGCGAGCCCGGGCGTCATCAGCAGGACGAGAGCGGTGCTCGCGAGGAGCCAGGCCGTGTCACCGGTGTCGAAGCCCGTAGGCATGTCGCTGGATCACCCTCCGAGTCGGCGCGACTCGACGGCGCGGGGCCGAGCCGGGATTCGCAAGAGCCTCGCCTTCTCGCATTACGACAGGAGGTCGACCGTGTTACCCCGTTGTTTCATATTGCGGGGGCGTATCGTGAGGAACGGATCCTGCCGGTCCGCCTCACCGTCCGCTCCCCCGCCGTGAGCGGCTCGGCAAGAGTGTGATCGCGACCTGGACAGCGGCGGACGCGAACGCCGAACCCATCATGGCCGGCCGGCCGAAGGTGACCCTGCGACATCGCCCACGGTCTGCCCCACCTGATGTTCGCGCTGGACCGCCCGAGGTGCAAGTTCCCCTGCACCCCCCGTACATGACCTACCGCAAGCTCGAGGTGCTCCGCGGATCGGCGCCCGCCGCCCACCGGACGTCGTGGTCGTCCCCCGGGTTGTGGTGGCGGTCGAGGACACGCGGCCGTTGCCTGTCACGGCATGACGGGCACGACGCCCCGCCCGGCCCTCAGACCCCGGCAGCACCGCCGTCCGGGCTCGCACCGGCAGTGCGCGGGGTGCGGGCGCGCGGCATGAGCACCAGCGCGATCATGGCGATAACGCAGCATCCCAGCATGTACCAGCTGATCCCGACGCTGGAGTCGGTGTTCTCCAGTATCGCGGCCGCGACGAGCGGCGCCGGGCCACCCGCGATGACCGAGGCCAGTTGGTAGCCGAGGCCGGCGCCGCTGTAGCGGACGTTCGCGTCAAATCCCTCGGCTATCAGCGCCGCCTGCGGCCCGTACTGCATATCGTGGAAGAAGAGCGAGAGCACGATCGCCAGCAGCACGAGTCCTGAGTCGGCGGTGTCCAGCAACGCGAAGTAGGGAAAGGCGAACGCCCCGACGCAGACGATACCGATCCCGTACGTCAGGCGACGGCCGATGAGGTCCGAGACGTACCCCCACAGCGGGACGGTGACCAGTCCGATCGCCGCGGCCACCATGGTGTCGTCGAGCAGGTCCTGACGGGGCAGGCCCACCTTCTGCGTGCCGTACGTGAGGACGAACGTGATGAAGAGGTAGAACGGGGCCTGTTCGGAAAGTCGGACGAAGGCGGAGGTCAGCACCTCGCGCGGCTGCTCGCGCAGTACGTGCAGGACCGGCTGACGCACCACTCGCCGGGTCCGCTTGACCTCGTCGAAGACCGGGCTCTCCAGCACCCTCAACCGCACGTAGAGACCGATCCCCACGAGCACGATGCTGGCGAGGAACGGAACCCGCCAGCCCCAGCTGTCGAAGTCGTCGCCGGCCGTGGAGTCCATGAGGTTGACCATGCCGGTCGAGGCGAGCAGGCCGAGCGGCACGCCCAGTTGCGGCCAACTGGTCATGAACCCACGTCGGCGGCGCGAGCCCCACTCCATGGAGAGCAGGACGGAACCGCCCCACTCGCCGCCCACACCGATCCCCTGGACGATGCGCAGCAGCACCAGCAGCAGCGGGGCGGCGAAGCCGATCGACGCATAGCCGGGAAGCACGCCCATGAGAAAAGTACTGAGGCCCATCATGAGCAACGTGACGACCAGGGTCGACTTGCGGCCGACCCGGTCGCCGAAGTGACCGAAGATCGCCGCGCCCACGGGGCGAGCCGCGAAACCGACGGCCTGGGTCCCGAAGGAGGCGAGGGCGCCGACATACGGGGAGGAGCCGGGGAAGAAAAGGTGCGGGAAGACCAGGGCGGCGGCCGTACCGTAGAGGAAGAAGTCGTACCACTCGATGGCCGTACCCACTGTGCTGGCGATCACCGCGCGGGAGCGCCGGCCGCCTGACGACTCAGCCGGGATGTCGGTGGGGGCGTGCGTGGTCATGACGGCTCCTCTGCTGGGCAGGCGGACCATTGATCCACAAACGGGATGCCGTGAGGTTCACGTCACGAAGGCCTGCTGTCAAGGGAGTTGACACAGGGGAACCGGATGCGCGCGTGATCGCGCGGTGTGGGCAGCCCCGCCGCAACGGCACATCGCAGCGTTCAGACGGTCACCTCACGACAGCCGGGGTTGGTAGCAGCCGCATGCCTCCGACCGTAAGGAATGAGGCCATGGTGCTGTCGCCACGTCCTTGGTGTCCGCGTGGGCAGCCATACGGCGGCACCCGGCAACCGGCGTACCGCAGAAGCACGTCGTGCCCGGACCTGTACGACAGGCGGCCCAGGGAGCGACCCAACCGGGCTCCCCCGCACCTCCCTCTAACACCCGGGCAACCCGACTGACACTTCTCCTGTCCACCGGCAATGGTCCTCCGTGCCTGCGGCCTGTGGTCCTGGCGGTGGTCAGCGCGCTGGAGAACGGCACAGGAGACGCGGGAAGGTGCCGAAGGTGTGTTGCAGGTGGGATGGTTACCCGGGCCGTGGGGCTGACAGGGGAAGCGGTCCTGCGGTGTACCCGTTCAGTCAGCGGGACGACGTGCGGTCGCCCCGTCAGCGGGACTTGCGCGTCTGGGCTGCCTTCCGGGCCTCCGCGAGCTGCCGGGCTTCGGCGGCCTTGCGGCTCTCCTTCACCGGACGACCCGGGCGGGTGCCCATGCCTCGGAAGGCGGCGTTGGTGTTTTTCGCGGGCGCCGTGGCCGGTGCGCGTCTGGCACCAGTGATACCGGACAGCTTCGCGTCGCCGGACCGCACCGGTGTGATCGTGGGGCGGATGCGGGCCTCCGACATCATCCGGTTCACCTCGCGGCGCTCTCCGGGTGTGACCAGAGTGACCACGCTGCCCGACTCTCCCGCGCGGGCCGTACGCCCGCCTCGGTGGAGGTAGTCCTTGGAATCGGCGGGCGGATCCACGTTGACGACGAGGTCGAGGTCGTCGATGTGGATACCGCGAGCTGCCACATTGGTGGCCACCAGCACCATGATCCCGCCGTC
The DNA here is from genome assembly GCF_036250695.1 of Streptomyces sp. NBC_01497. Taxonomy (NCBI): domain Bacteria; kingdom Bacillati; phylum Actinomycetota; class Actinomycetes; order Kitasatosporales; family Streptomycetaceae; genus Streptomyces; species Streptomyces sp. NBC_01497. Next base: position 315,765 of record NZ_CP109427.1, read on the forward strand.
CTTGAACCGGGCCAGCGTGTGGGTGCGCTGCGGCTGCGACTTTCCGCTGTGCAGGGCGGCGGCCTGAATTCCGCTGTCCCGCAGGTGGCGTGTGAAGCGGTCCACGGCCACTTTCGTGTCCAGGAACATCAGGACCCGGCCGTCACGGGCCGCGATCTCGGTTGCGGTGGCGACTTTGTCGGCCGGATGGACGAGCAGTACGTGATGCTCCATCGTGGTCACCGATCCCGACGATCGGTCGACGGAGGCCGACACCGGATCGTGCAGGTGTCGCTTGACCAGACGGTCGACGTCGCGGTCGAGCGTGGCGGAGAAGAGCATCCGCTGCCCGTCGGGGCGCACCTGGTCCAAGAACTCCGAGACCTGGGGCAGGAACCCCAGGTCACACATCTGGTCCGCCTCGTCCAGAACGGTGATCTCCACACGGTCCAGATGACAGTAACGGCGGGAGACCAGGTCGGCCAGCCGTCCCGGGGTGGCGACGACGACCTCGGCCCCGTTCCGCAGCGAGGCGGCCTGCCGCCCGATCGACAGGCCGCCGACCACGGTCGCCAACCGGACGCCGAGGACCTGCGCGTACGGCGCCAGGGCGTCACTCACCTGCTGCGCGAGCTCCCTGGTCGGTACGAGGACCAGGCCGAGGGGCCGCTTCGCGTCGGCGCGTCGGCCCGCGATACGGACGAGTAGCGGGAGACCGAAGGCGAGTGTCTTGCCCGAGCCGGTGCGCGCCCGGCCGAGCACGTCGCGGCCGACGAGAGCGTTCGGCAGGGTGACTGCCTGGATCGGGAAAGGGTCCCGCACCGCCAGGCCGGCCATGGTGCGGACCAGCTCAGGCGGCAGATCCAGCTCGGCGAACGTCTCGATCGGCGGCAGGCCCGGTGTCATCGCCCTGGGTGCCGAGTCCTCGCCCTCCGGCTCGTCGGAGTGCTCGTTGTTGCCGGAACCGGAGTTTCCGGAACCAGACGTCTTCGCGTTCATGGGGCCCTTCCTCGACTGGTGACCCCGAACGAGACAGAGCCCGTGCCGTGGTGGCACGGGCCCCTTGTGTTTCGAAGCGCACGATGATTTTACCAGCGTCCGGCTCGTCACGGCCGGCCACCACGACAGCACCGGAGGCCACCCCGGCACCCCGGCACCCCGGTGGCACCGTGCGGGTCATCGTGCGGAGGATCCTGGCAGTTGACGGCCTGGATACAGCGCCGGCCTCGGCGGTCACCGTGCTGGGTGCCGCCCCGTGCACCGTGGGCAGAGTCGATGGCCGAGGTAACAACTCCTGCCCGTTCCTGGCTCGACGCCCACGGGACGGAGCAGGTGCCGGCGCGCACGTCGGGCCGAACCGGTATCGGTCCGTCCCTGGTGATGGGTATCCTCGCCGCCAGAATCTCACCCAAGTCCGCAGGCCCACCGCACGGATGTCGACGCACCGGCTGCACGCTCACCTACGGGCACCTGCGCCACGCGGCCCCGACGACGACCATTGCAGGCACTGGGAGAAACGGGAGGACGACGTTGACTGACCAAGGATTCTCCGTCGAGGACATCGACACCAGCAGACCCCATCCCGCCCGCATGTACGACTACTACCTCGGCGGCCGGGACAACTACGAGATCGACCGCGAGGCCGCGCAGCGCGTGATCGACCTGTTCCCGGACATCGTGCCCATGGCACGAGGAAACCGGAGGTTCATGCACCGGGCGGTGCGGTACATGGTGCAGAGCGGTATCCGGCAGATCATCGACATCGGCACCGGCATTCCCACGGCGCCCAACACCCACCAGGTGGCGCACGAGGTGTCGCCCGAGGTCCGTGTGGCGTATGTGGACAACGACCCGATCGTGGCGACGTATGCGGGGGCGCATCTGCTGGGTGCGACGCACACCGGCCTGTTCCTCGGTGACCTGCGCGACCCGGACGGCATCCTGAAGCATCCGATCATCAGCAAGCTGATCGACTTCGGCCAGCCGGTCGGGCTGATGCTGGTGGCCGTCCTGCACTTCATCCGGGACGATGAGGATCCGGCGGGGCTGGTGGCCGCCTACCGCGACGCGCTGCCCGCCGGCAGCCACCTGGTCCTCAGCCATACGACCGGCGACTTCCACCGGCTCGACGGCGATGCCGGAGAAGCCCGGGACGTCTACCGGGACAGGGGGGCCACCGCCACTCTCACCCTGCGGTCGCACGACCAGGTGCTGGGCTTCTTCGACGGATTCGAGCTGGTCGAGCCCGGACTGGTCCAACCGCCGCTCTGGCGTCCTGACGGTCCGGTCCCCACGGAGCGGGACATGGCGCATGTCGGCTTCTACGGCGGCGTCGGCATCAAACTCTGACTCACGGGCCGCACCCCGCCCAGCCCACGCGCTTCGGAGCCACGCGCCACCGCGCCGCGCGCCTGCGGCCGGACAACGTGCCACGCCGGAGCGCTTGAACTGCCCTTCGGCACACCCTGGCCGCGCGAGAACCGCTTCCGCGCCTGGGGGGTCCGCATCGGGAAGAAGGCGCGCACCGCGCCTCCCGGCGGTTCGTGCCGGTCGGCCGTGTCCGGTGGGGCGTGGTGCGGGCGTGGTGCGGGGGCGGCGCGCGGGCCGCTCACGGCATGGGCGGCCCGGCGAGGTAGGTGCCGTGGGAGTCGTACGGCCAGGCATTGGCGACGCAGCCGTGCAGGCCGTCGATCTGCTGCATCATCGCGGGCGCGGGCCTGCCGGGACCCGGGCAGCCCTCGTGGCCGTGGCCGATGCGGTGCCCGACCTCGTGGTTGATGATCAGCGCACGGTAGTCGTGCAGCGGGCCCGGGAACTCCGGCGAACCCGTCTCCCACCGCTTCAGGTTGACCACCACCTGACTGCCCACATCACAGTTCACCTCACCATGGGTGTGCAGCCCGGCAGCTCCGCAGATCCGGTCCACCGTCGCGGGGCTCGCGATCTTGATCTCGAAGTCGGCGACCCCGCCGGACACCAGCTGGAAGCCGTCATGCCCGTCGTCGGTCCAGCCGCGCGGATCGGCCAGCACCGTCTCGATCTCCCGCGCGGCGTCCTTCGCCGAGACACCCGTACCGCCTTCGACCTCGACCTTGTAGCGGCGGATGGTGCCCTGGCCGACAGCTTTCCCGGACGCGGCGGCGGTGGTGAACACACCACTGCCGGGCCCGGAGAAGTCCGTGCCGCCCGACGGTTCGCCGGACCCGCCCGGCGTACCCGAGGAGGAGGCCGACGGCTTCTGCGAGGGGGAGGCCGACGGCTTCCCGGACGCCTTTCCCGGGCCGGCACCGGTGTGCCTGGCGGCGGGCGGCGCCGCCGGAGACGTACGGGGCGGTGATGCCGCCGCCGACCCGGTCCCACCACCCCCACTGTTCAGCACGGTGAGGGCAGCGCCGACCACACCCGCGACGACCACGACCGCGATCATGAGGGCGGGGCGCCGTCTTCGGGGTCCCTTCCCCCGGCGCGCACCGCCCCGCCGCCGGGGCCGGCCGTGGGCGGACCGGGAGCCGGCGGTGGCTCTCCCGTGCGCCCTCTTCGCGGTGGACGGGGCTGCTGTCGGCTGTCGCATGTCACCCCGCACCGACGTGCGTGCTCGGTGCTTGATCATGCTCATTCTTTTCATCCTGCCTTTGTCGGGGCTGCGCGACGCTCTCTCGGATGACGACTTCCGGAGTCATGAGGACGGACAGGTCGTCCCCCTTGTTGGTCACGCGCGGGAACCCGGTGGCGAGCTCTCGTCGTCGTGTGTGACCGTCCCGCCCCGGTACGTACGACGTTAGAGCGGCCACAGCTCTCCGAGAGTGTCACCGGCCCACCGCCACTCCCGCGCCGACTGTGTGATTCGGCCACCTCGCGGTGTGCTCTGCGGCCAACCGGGTCGTGTCTGCGGCGCTCGACAATGCGAATACCCTCGCCAGGGTGTGAAACCGGTCCGCCGGCGCGCTCGCCGAGTGCCGTCGCCTTGCCCTCCGTCGTGCGTACGGGGGGTTCGCGGCACGCCTCTCTCCTCGTCCTGTCACGGTCGGAGGTGTTGTTTCCATCCACACTGCATGTGGCCGCGCGGCGTGTGAGCCGGGCGGCCTCCAGGTGGTCCAGGCAGAGGTCGGGGCCGATGACGGGCGTGCCGCCCGCACCGGCGAGGCCGTTCCACGAAGCGTGCTCCGACGGCCCCCGGGGGCTGCTCGACGGGGAGCCCGCCCCCGCCTTCGCCGGCGCCGTCGACCGGGTCGACCTCGGGGCCCCTGCGGTACCCACCGGACGGCCCCGCAAGCGAGTCAGCAGAACTCCCTCAACCGTCCTGCTCGCACGCCACCACGACGACCTTGCCCCACCTACTGCTCGATCTCGCGCCGGGGCACCTGAAAGAGGCCGAGCCGGTGCGCGAGCGCGCCGCGCAACGCAGCGATTCCCATCATGTACTCGCCGTGCGCCCGCCACCGTGCGCGATGCGACCCGCGCCGCCCGCCGACGCCGGAAAGCTCACGCGGACGGCGTCCCGGGGCGCACCGGATCTCCGGCCGGGGCACGCCCGAAGTACGTCCGCGGCCATGCGGTCCGTCGCATGCCCCCCGGAGCACCGCAGGTGGCGGTGCAGTTTCCGGCTCTCTCGCAGCGAGGAAGCCGGGCCCCGTCCCGTGCGGATCCGGCGTTCTCCCACGCGCAGGCCGATGGACCGCCACCCGTTCGTCGAGGCGGAGAACGCACAGGCCACCGCGGCACCGGGCGTGTGAGCACGAAGACCCCCCGGGCCGCCTACTGCACGGGGCTTTCCGAGCGATGCGGTAGGCAGCCAGGGTCTTCGCGTGCGCCGGCCCTCATCCCCCGATGGTGAACCCCGCACGCAGCAGCAGCTCGTCACGCGACGACGGACCGACCAGGAGCTCGAAGGCGCCGGGCTCGACGACACGTTCGCCTTCGGCGTCGACCAGCGTGCACGAGGCGACCGGCAGATCGATCAGGACCTCACGCGACTCGCCCGGCGCGAGCCGCACCTGCTGATAGGCCTTCAGTTCCTTCTCCGCCCATGTCACCGAGGTGACGGTGTCGCTGACGTACACCTGCACCGTCTCCAGGACGGGACGCGTGCCCGTGTTGGAGACCGTGACCCGTGCGTGGACCGCGTCGCCCGCTCCGAGTTCCGCGGCGGGGATCTCCAGGTCCGTGTACTCGACGGTCGTATAACTCAGGCCGTCGCCGAAGGCGAAGGACGGGCTCTGCGTCAGATCCGCGTAGCGCCTGCCGTGCTGGCCACGTACCTGGTTGTAGTACGTCGGCTGTTGCCCTGCGTGACGGGCGAAGGAGATGGGCAGGCGACCGGCCGGCTCGATGAGGCCGAGGACCAGCTCGGCGATCGCCTGTCCGCCGAGCATGCCGGGGTTGAAGGCGTGCACGATCGCTGCGGCGTCGTGCGCGGACGGCGGCAGGACCAGTGGCTTGGAACTGATGACCACGACCACCAGTGGTTTGCCGGTCGCGGCGAGCGCGTCGAGGAGGTCGGCCTGCCCTCCGACCAGCTCCAGAGTCGCCGTCGACTTGCCCTCCCCCACCAGCTCGATCCGGTCGCCCACGACGGCGACGACGTAGTCCGCGGCCTGCGCGCGTGCTACGGCTTCGGCGATCAGTGTCTCCGAGGGCTTCGCGGGCACGACGACCTCGGGGCGGGGCTGCCCGTCCGGGAAGAACGCGCCCTCCGGGTCGGTGTCGACACTCAGGATGTCCGCGCCCCGGGCATGCGACACGCTCCAGCCCTCGGGCACGTGCGCGCGAAGCCCGTCGAGCACGGTGGTGATCATCACGCGCGGCTGGCCCTCGGGGAGCCAGTCGGCCTGGCCGGAGGAGCCGGCCCAGTCGCCGAGCTGAGTCTGGGCGTCGTCGGCGTTGGGGCCGATGACGGCGATCGTGCGCGCCGCGATCTCCGGGCCGGCGACGGCCCGGCCCTCGGCGTCCGCCTCGAATCCCCCCGCGAGGGGAAGGGTGCCGTCGTTGGTGAGCAGGACGAGTGAGCGGCGTGCCGTCTCCAGGTTCAGGACGGCGTGCTCCGCGCTGCCGATCACCTCGGCCTGGCGGGCAGGGTCCGGGCGGCGCGGGTTCTCGAACAGCCCGAGTTCGAACTTGAGCGCAAGGATGCGGCGGACCGCCTTGTCGATCTCCGCCTCGTCGAGGACGCCGCCCTCGACCGCTTCCCTTGCCCCGTCGAAGAACTTCGGCGTCGTCATCACCATGTCGTTGCCCGCGCGGACCGCCGCCGCTGCCGCCTGTGCGTAGTCGCTGTGGATCCGCTGCTCCCACACCATGCGGCCGACGTTGTCCCAGTCGGTCACGAGCGTGCCGGTGTAACCCCACTCGCCGCGCAGTACGTCGTTGAGCAGCCAGTTGTTGACCGTGATCGGGACACCGTCCATGGACTGGTATCCGAGCATGAAAGTACGGCAGCCTTCGCGGGCCACACGTTCGAAGGGAGGCAGGAACCAGGAGCGCAGTTTGCGCCGCGAGATGTCAGCCTCGCTGGCGTCCCGGCCGCCCTGGGTCTCCGAATATCCTGCGAAGTGCTTGGCGCAGGCGAGGATCGCCGTCGGGTCGGAGAGTCCGTCGCCCTGGTAGCCGCGGACCATGGCGGAGGCCAGCTCACCGATGAGGAAGGGGTCCTCGCCGAAGGTCTCGCCGACTCGGCCCCACCGCAGGTCCCGTGCGATGCACAGAACCGGTGAGAACGTCCAGTGCACACCGGTCGCCGCGACCTCCACCGCCGTCGCCCTGGCGACCCGCTCGACGAGGGCGGGGTCCCAGGTCGCAGCCATGCCCAGTTGAGTGGGATAGATCGTCGCGCCCTCCCAGAAGGAGTGCCCGTGGATACAGTCCTCAGCCACCAGGAGCGGGATGCGCAACCGGGACCGATCGGTGAGTTCGGCCGCCTGAAGGACGTTCTCGGACGAGGCGTGGAGGATGGAACCCGCGTGCATGTCGGCGACGACATGCACCCCCTCCTTCGCGTTCAACTGCAGCATCTGGCCGATCTTCTCGGGCAGCGTCATACGGCCGACAAGGTCGTCCACCCGTTCCGTCACGCTCAGAGCAGGGTCGAGATAGCGCGGGGACGACGGAACAGGATGGTCTTTCCCCCCGGACGAACCACTCCCGGCGTCGGCTTGCGGCGTGTTCTCTCCGGCGGCGGTGGTCGTCATCGTCGATGGTCTCCTGTGTCGGAACGGCCCGGTCAGCCATACGGGTCCACCGTATCCTCAATACCGACCTGGTGGTAGGTATTGGCTCTGAGGAACGACCCAGTGGTGCCGTCCGGCACCGCAGGACAAGACCCGGGAGGGTGGCCAGTGACCGCCGAACCAAGAGGCAACTACGCCAAGGGCCGCGCCAAGCGGCTGGAGATCATCGAGCACGCCGTGACCGTGTTCGGAGAGGTCGGCTACCGGGGAGCCTCGTTGCGGGTGATCGCGAACCGCGGAGGCATCTCCCACACCGGTCTGCTTCACCACTTCCCGACCAAGGGGTCCTTGCTGATCGCGGTCCTGGAGCACCGCGACCAGGTGGACGACGTGTGGCTGACCCGCGACGGCGCCACCGGTGTCGAGCAGTTGCGCGGGCTCACGGAACTCGCCGAACTGAACACCACACGCAAAGCGATCGTCGAACTGTTCTCGGTCCTCGCCGCAGAGGCCACATCGCCCGAACACCCCGCTCACAGCTACTTTGTGCGGCGCTACGAGAATTCCGTGTCGTCCATGGCGCTCACCTACACCCTGGCCCGCGAGGAGGGAGTCCTGCGGGCCGGAGTCGACCCGGACACAGCGGCGCAGCAGTTGGTCGCCCTGATGGACGGCCTTCAGGTCCAATGGCTCCTCAGCGGGTGTGTCACCGACATGGCCGGCGTGCTGCGTGCCCACATCGCGGCACAGCTCACTGTGCCCTTCTGAACCCTCAGGAGCCCGGTCGGCAGCGCCTCGGCGTCGAAGAACGACTCTGCGACGCAGGGCACCCCCGCAGCGTCCACCCACAGTGGATACGGCATCCCTTCTGAAGGACGATCAGGGGCGGCCCCCGGGCGTCCAGGCAAGGTCCGCTGCGACGTCGGGGCTCTCGGCAACGACGCGTGAGCGGCCCCGGGCAAGGGCTCGGGGACACAGTGGCACGGCTGCCGGCTGGGGCCCTGCCCTGTTCCATGAGGCCCGGCCCCTGCTCAGCGGGGTGGTCCGAGCAGGCGGCAGACGGTCAACTCGGCCGGCGGCATGCGTGCCGGCGAGGTCCCACCTCACCCCCTTCAGGATGAGATCCAGATCACATTACTCAGCGCCTAGCAAGTCCCCAACTATTCACTGAATACATGTACTTGGTGAATACTGCTGTCCATGAGTACCCGTCACATCGTCCTTGGCTTGCTCGCCACCGGCTCCAGGCATGGATACGACCTCAAGCGCCGGCATGACGAACGCTTCCCGCAGGCCAGGCCACTTGCCTACGGGCAGGTCTACACGACACTGCAGCGGCTGGTGCGGGACGGACTCGCCGAGATCGAGGAGACGAGTTCCGACGGTGGTCCAGAGCGGACGATGTACCGTCGCACGGACGCCGGAGCGCGTGAACTCGCCGATTGGGCAGGGTCCATCACACCGCCCGCACCGTTTGTCGCGAACGAGATCTTCACGAAAGTCATCGTCGCGATCCTGTCCCGCGGTGACCCGGCGGCCTATCTCGCGGCGCAGCGGGCCTCGCACATGCAGCGGATGCGAGAGCTCACGGCAGTGAAATCCACCAAAGGCGCCGATCTCGCCACCGTGCTCTCGGCGGACTACGCCCTCACCCACCTCAACGCCGATCTGCGCTGGATGACGACCACCGCCGACCGGCTCGCCACTCTGACCGCGGAGGTCGAAACAACGTGAATGCCACAGAGCCCGCACCTGGGCAACCGCTCCTCGCCGCCCGGGAACTGTACAAGGCCTACGGCTCGACCCCCGCACTGCGCGGCATGTCGGCAGACCTCCACGCCGGAGAGATCCTCGCTCTGACAGGCCCCAGCGGTAGCGGCAAGTCCACCCTGCTGCACTGCATGGCAGGGATTGTCCGCCCCGATCGCGGGCCGGTGACATACCGCGAAGAGCGCCTCGATCGTGTGCCGGAGAAGCGCCTGAGCGAGCTGCGACGCACCGAGTTCGCGGTGCTGTTCCAGTTCGGGCAGTTGATCCCCGAACTCACCGCGATGGACAACGTCTCCCTGCCGCTGATCCTCAACAAAACAGACCGTCGCGCCGCCCAGGAGCAGGCACGTACGTGGCTGGAGCGATTCGGGGTGCTGGACCGGGCCGAGGCACGCCCCGGTGAACTCAGCGGCGGCCAAGCGCAGCGCGTCGCGCTGGCCCGCGCGCTGGTCACCGGCCCGAAGGTCGTCTTCGCGGACGAGCCGACAGGCGCCCTCGACTCGCTCGCGGGTGAGCAGGTGATGACCGAGCTGACCTCGGCTGCACGGGAGCTGAACGCAGCAGTGCTTCTGGTCACGCACGACGCCACGGTCGCCGCGTACGCAGACCGTGAGATCCGGCTGGCAGACGGCCGCAACGCCGCACTGGAGGTGTCCGCGTGAGGGCGGAACTGCGACTGGCCTGGCTTCTCACCAGTGGTTCTGACCGACGTGAATGGTGGCGGATCGGCCTCACCGGCGTGGGCGCGGCCGGCCTCGCCGCCTGCGGCGGAATGGCCGCAGCCGTTGCGTCCATACGCGGATACGCGAACCTTCCGGTCGCCCACGGCCTGCTGGACAATCCGGGTGAGCGCCGCGGCGTGCTCCTGGCGCTGCTGCTTTTACTGATCCCGGCTCTCGGCTTTCTCGGGCAGTGCGCACGGCTGGGTGCCGTGCATCGCGATCACCGTATGGCGCGGCTGCGGCTGGCAGGCGCCGCTCCGGGGCGAGTGCGGTGGATCGCCGCGCTGGAGTCCGGGTTTGCCTGCCTGGTGGGCTCGGTCCTGGGCGCCGTGGTGGTGGCCGAATGCGTGCTTGGCACGGGCCGGACTCCGGCTCGGCTGTGGTGGGTGATCACTGCTGTCATGCTCGCGGTCCCGGTCATAGGCGTGGTGGTCAGCCTGACCGCCCTGCGCCGGGTGGTCGCCTCACCTCTCGGCGAGGTGCGACGGGTGCCGCGCGGACCGGGCGGGGGTCGAGCCCTCATGTTGGGCGCGATCCTCGTCGCGGCAGCCGTGACCGGTGCCATCCTCATGCTCGCGTACGGCCCTGCGGGGCTCGTGTCCCCGGTCCTGTTCGGCGCGTTGCTCCTGGTCGGCGCGGGGGCCGTGTGCGTAAGCGGTGGCCTGGCCCGGCTGACGGGACGCCGGTACGCGGCGCGCGCCGAGAGTGCGGCCTTGCTGATCGCCGCCGAGCGGCTGTGCGCCGATCCCTGGGCGGCGGCCCGCACCCATGCGGCCGTCCTGCTCGTGACGGTGGTGGCCACCGGCTTGACGGGCGTGCGCGAGGCACTGCTCGATACGCTGAACCACAGCGAGTACGACCACACCAACCTTGACTTCTACACCAGCGGGATCAACCTGGCAGGTGCGGCGGTCCTGGCCGGTCTCCTCATCGTGCTCGTCTCGGTCGCCGTGAGCGCCGCCGAGTCACTGGCGGCCCGGCGCGGGGCACTGGCCCAACAGGTCGCCGCAGGTGTGCCGCGGACGGTTCTCAGCCGCGCAGTGCTCCTCGAAACCGCCCTGCCGTTGGCACCGGCCCTGCTTCTCTCTGGGGCCGCCGGGCTGGCCGTCGGCATCTGGTACATGTCGGTCGCCGAACACGGACTCACCGTGCCGTACTGGGCCCTGGCTGTCCCGCCCCTGTCGCTCACCGCCTGTCTGCTGGCCGCGGCCACGTCGCTGCCCCTGCTACGCCGCGAGACCGATCCGACCGAGCTGAGGCACACCTGACCAGCCGCTGAAGCGTGGCGGCCCAGCAGAAGGGTCGCCGGAGCGTCCGTTGTGCCCGGTCGCTCCGGCGACGACTCCCTCGGCAGTTCTGTATGCGCCTCATTTCGACGACCTGCTCTCTTGCGGTCGATGCGAGCCTGCCGCCGGCTTCACGACCACTCCCTCGCTGCCCGCCTCGCCCCACGCCGGACCGAATCAGCCGAGGGCCACCTGGCCATCTCCCAGGTACGGCAGGAGCGTCCGCGGCGCGTGTACCGCGTACCGCTCGGAGTCTTCCCCGTGCAGGTCCCGCCTCTCGCCCGGCGGCAGATGCGTCAGGTCCCGGCCGCGCTGCCGCTGGACGTCGAGGGCACCGAGCACGGATCACACGTCCCAGATCTGGAACTCCGAGACCTGTCCGGCCGGCCAGCCCGTATTGGCTGTGATGTTCAGACGGAAGTAGCGCTGGGTGGTGGCGGGGAAGGCGATGGTCACGGTGTTGTTGCTGGAGGGGGCGAAGGTGTAGGTCGCGGAGGGCTTCACCGTGGTGAAGTCCGAGCCGTCAGTACTGCCCAGCACCGACACGGTCTGGGCGCGGGTGCCCCACGCAGCGGGGAGCTGGAGGACGACACGGGACGCGCTGCGGGCGGAGCCGAGGTCGACCTGGACCCACTGCGGTAGCTGGTTGTTGCCGCTCTCCCAGTATGTGGACTGGTTGCCGTCGGTCACGTTCGACGAGGGGTAGACGTCGGAGTGACTGGACTCGCTGGTGGCCTTGCCGGCCGCAAGATCGGTGCCGGTGGCGGCGGTGCCATTGCCGGTGAGGGTGATGCGGGTCGGGGTGTTCGAGGCGTTGCTGTTCAGCGTGATCTCGCCGGTACGGGTGCCCGAGCCGGTCGGGGTGAAGGTGACACGGACCGAGCAGGACGAACCGGCGGGGATGGACGAACCGCAGGTGTTGGACTGCCCGAAGTCACCGGATGCGGAGACGCCGGACACGGCGGCCGCTCCCGTACCGGAGTTGGTCACCGTGACGGTCTGTGCGGCGCTGGTGGTGTGTACCGTCTGGCCGGTGAACGCCAGTGCCGCCGGGGAAGCCGACAGCGTAGGCGACTGCGAGCCGCTCGCCGCGGTGAAGCCCAGGTAGTTGATGTTGTAGCCGCCGGTGTCCTCGTTGAGAGTCAGGACCTGTTGACCGGCGGGGAGGGTGACGCGGCTGGTGACGGTGGTCCAGTTCTGCCAGTCGCCAGTGGCCGGGAGGTCGACAGCCCCGGTGAGGTCGGTGCCCGAGGTGTCGGACAGGTGCAGAGCGCCTGTCACAGCGGCAGGCGCTGCGACGCGCAGGCCGAGTGTGTAGGTGCCGGCCCTGGCGACGTTCACGGTGTAGCGGAACCACTGCCCGTCTCCGGTCCAGCCGAGGTCGTAGGCGCCCGCGGAGTCCGAGGTCGCTTCCAGGTCGACGCCGTCGGCTCGGTATCCGTTGGCGTTGCCGTTGACGGCGGTGACGCTGTAGCCCGCACCTTGGCCGCCGGTGTCGTAGTCCTCCGCCTGTACCGTCCCCGGCACCGTGGGGGACGTTCCGCCGTAGGGGCCCTCGGGAGCGGACGGGGGCCAGTTGTTGTCGCTCAGCGTCGCGGTGAACCCGCTGGAGTTGTTGACGAACGCGGAGGCCCCGGAGTGCAGCCCGGTGACGGTGTTGCCGCTGATCGTGGCGGAGCCGGTGGGCGCGGGATAGAACGGTGGCGCGATCGCGATGCCGTTGCGGCCGGGGTTGGTGACGGTGTTGTCCCGCAGCTGGGTGCCGGTGGAGGTGGAGAAGCCGATCCCGTCGTAAAGCGAGTCGGTGACGGTGTTCCCCGTAACGGTGACCTTGTCGACCGTGCCGGTGTTCTGGCCGTCGCCGCCGTTGCCGATGTGGAGGGCGGGCTGGCCCTGGCTGTAGGCGTTGCCTCCGGCGCGGACCACGGTGTTGCCCGACACCGTCGCCGACAGGAGGTCGCTGCCGTTGACCCCGAACCGGCCGGCTCCCAGCCCGATGTAGCGCGCGGTGTCGCTGATGTAGTTGTCGGTGACCTGTTGCCCACTGCCGCCGTAGATTCCGACGCCCTTGCCGCCCCACGGCGCGATCGACGTGTTGTGGCTCACCGTGATGCCGGTCATCGGGTGGTAGTTGGTCTTGGAGCCGTCGCTGTTGGTGTTGTAGTCCACCGAGTTGATGGCGATGGCGTCGTCGCCCGTCCCTCGGACGAAGTTGTTGGTGACGGTCAGGTTGTTCCCGGTGTCGGCCCCCAGGGATACGTTGTTGACGTTGATGCCGTCCGCCCAGACCGCGGTGAGGCGGCTGTTGCGAACGGTGCCCCCGGTGCCCGAGGCCCAGAAGCCGGACATGGTGTGCTGGGTCCAGATTCCGTCGGCCACCCAGTTCGTTCCGGTGGTGTCCATGGCACCACCATCACCCCCTACAGTGCTGCGGCTGACCGCGCTGGCATCGATGTGGAAGTTCTCCACGATGCAGGAGGTCACGCTGAACAGTGCCGCCAACGGAGTGCTGTTGGGTACCGGCACGTCACGGTATATGGTGCTGTACCACATGCCCGCGCCCGCGATCGTGATCCCTCGGGCGTTCAGGCCCGCGGTCCCCTTGACATAGAAGGTGCCCTGCGGGATCCAGAGGGCCTTGCCCTGCGACTGGGCCTGGTCGATGCAGTTCTGGATCGCGGACCGGCTGTCCACCGCCTGGGCGTCCGCGGCTCCGTTTGTCGGATTGTTGTCCGCCACCGCCCCGCAGCTGGTGATCGAGATCGAATTCGCGGGCTGCGTCTGCGGCGCGGGCGGGTTCTCCACGTCGATCGCGTCCACGTCGTAGAAGGACGCACTGTTGGAGGAGTCCTTCCGCAGCGAGAACGTGGCCCCCGGCGGGATCGGCGCTCCGGCGACGAAGGTGTGCGACTCGTCCCAGAAGACCCTCGGATCGCCGTCACCCGGGTTCTGGTCGTCACTGGTGTTGTAGTTGTCGCCGCCCTCGTACACCCAGGTCTGGCGCGAGTTCAGGTCCAGGGCCTGCCGGAACACTCCGTTGACGTACAGGTCCAGCGTCCCGGTGACACCGCCTCCCGACGCCGAATCCGGAATGCTGGCGCGTACGTTGAGGAAGCTGATCGGTTGTCCGGTGGCGTTCGTCCATCCCACCGACTGCCCCGTGCCACCCAGGTGTACGTAGCCGTGACCCGATGCTTCGAGGGCGGCACTCGAGTACTGCGTCGTGGGCGCCGACGTCAACGACGTGACAGCGGCACCCCCGCCCACCGATCCCGCCTCGGCCTCGTAGGTGGAGAACGGCGTCGTCGCACCGACCGCGGCGCTCGCGGCCGGCTCGGGCTTCGCAGCGGGCGCCGTACGGACTGCCCGGGACGCACCGGTCGGTGCCGCCTGCGCCGAGGCGCCCGCCGGCAGGACGGACACGCACAGCGCGCCGAGCGCGGTGGCGGCGATCACCGCCAGCCGTCGTCGGGCGTGGTCCATGCCACGTGGAAATCTGAGGATCTCCCGCATCGGATGCTCCTTCGAGGAACGTGGGAACCGGCGCCCCGACCGTACTGAGCACTCTCGATTCTCGCAATACATGGATCAAGCAAAGAATAAATTACGCAGACGAACGAAAGAACTTGCGTTGAGGTACCGCCCATGCCACCAGCCGAGCCCTCGGATCGCCGGGTGGGACAAGGGGCTCGACACGGGGGTCACCCAGAGGGTCGTCGGCAATGCCCTTCGCCCCGCCAGTTCATGACTGTCGACCACGGACAGGCCGACGTCTCCATCCACACGTGCCCCGACGGCGAGGTGACGTTCGCCCTGTCCGTCGATGCATTCGGGGACGACCCGAACGCACGCGATCCACCCACTCCGCGGTGAACTGATCGTCCAACCCCTGTGGCGGCTGGGGTTCGGCGGCCCCACCGACTCGACCTCACGCACGCGGTCGCTGGTCAACGACGCGTTTTCCCCGATCCGGAGTTACGCGGATCGGCGTACGGTCGGATCGGCGTACGGTCCCCCGTCGCCGTGTCGGACGGCACCGCGGCCCCGATCGGGGCCGGGATCGCCGTCGAACCCCCGTCCACCGGCTGGCGTCCCTCGAAACGCGGCCGCCTCTGCGGATCCCGACGTGGGGAGGGCCGGAGCCGGGGCCGCGTGTGCGGTCCGGACTCCGGCCCTCCCCGGTGCCCGCCGGGGCCGGCGTCACGTGCTCATGCCCGCGGTGAGGATGTCGCCGTCGGACGGGTCGATGAGGATGAAGGAGCCGGTGAGACGCGAGTCGGCGTACCGGTCCATCGGGAGCGGCTCCGAGGTGCGCAGGACGACGGTGCCGATGTCGTTCGCGACCAGCTCGCCGGGGTCGTCCTGGCGCGTCAGGCCCCTGGTGAGGTCGGCGCGGTACGGGATGGCCTCGACGGTGGCCCGCACGGTCCTGGTGCCGTGTTTGAGCAGGACCCGGGCCCCCACGGTGAGCGGACGCCCGTGCAGGTGGCAGGCGGTCGCCTCGAAGCGGCGCGTGGTCGGCGGAGCTGACGCGACCGGGGCGATCACGTCCCCCCGTGAGACGTCCAGTTCGTCGTCGAGGCAGACGGTGACCGACTGCGGCGCCCAGGCGGTGTCCACCGCGCGGCCCAGCACGTCGATGGAGCTGATGGTGCTGGTCGGGCCCGTGGGGAGCACGGAGACCTCGTCGCCGACGTGCAGCACACCGGATGCGACCCGGCCCGCGTAGCCCCGGTAGTCGGGCCGTTCGGCGGTGTGCGGCCGGATGACGTACTGCACCGGGAGACGGCCGGGAGCGCGGGCCGGGTCGTCGCCCGCCTCCACGGTCTCCAGGTGCTCCAGCACGGTGCGGCCGCTGTACCAGTCCATGCGCGCGGACGGCTCGACCACGTTGTCCCCTGCGAGCGCCGAGATGGGGATCGCGGTGGCCTCCGCGACTCCGAGGGAGTCCGTGTACGCCGTGAACTCCTGGGCGATCGTGGCGAAGACGGACTCCGCGTAGCCGACCAGGTCCATCTTGTTCACGGCGAGCACCACGCGCGGGACGCGCAGCAGCGCGGCGATGGCGGCGTGCCTGCGGGTCTGCTCGACGACACCGTGCCGGGCGTCGACGAGGATGACGGCGAGGTCGGCCGTGGAGGCGCCGGTCACCATGTTCCGGGTGTACTGCACGTGTCCGGGGGTGTCGGCGAGGATGAACCGGCGCCGGGCGGTGGCGAAGTAGCGGTAGGCGACGTCGATGGTGATGCCCTGCTCGCGTTCGGCCCGCAGGCCGTCGGTGAGCAGCGCGAGGTCGGGCGCGTCCTGCCCCCGGTCGCGGGAGACGTGCTCGACGGCCTCCAACTGGTCGGACAGGACCGACTTCGAGTCGTACAGGAGACGGCCGACCAGGGTCGACTTGCCGTCGTCCACGGATCCTGCCGTGGCGAAGCGCAGCAGTGAGGCCGCCCTGGGAGGTGCGGCGGTGGTCGTCATGGGGGATGTCACTCTCCTCGTCGTTGGGTGGCTGGGAGGGTCGACCGGGCGCAGGCCGGGCGCCCGGGGACGGCGTGCGGGGAGCAGTGCGAGGCGGGCCGTCGGCGCGGTGGCCGGGCCGTCCGGCCAGGCAGCCCCGATCGTGCGGGCCCCGAGGCGGACCCCGCCACGTCACGCCTGCTCGGGTACGCGGGGTCAGAAGTAGCCCTCGCGCTTGCGGTCCTCCATGGCCGCCTCCGACAGCTTGTCGTCCGCACGGGTCGCGCCGCGCTCCGTCAGCCGCGATGCCGCGACCTCCGCGATGACCTCTTCCGTGGTGGTGGCCTCCGATTCGACGGCACCGGTGCAGGACATGTCCCCGACGGTCCGGTAGCGGACCTGCCGCTGTTCGACGGTCTCGTCCTCCTCGGGACCGCCCCAGTCCCCCGGTGCCAGCCACATGCCGGACCGTTGGAAGACGTCACGGTCGTGGGCGTAGTAGATCGCCGGCAGGTCGATGTCCTGGTGGTCGATGTACTGCCACACGTCCAGCTCCGTCCAGTTGGACAGCGGGAAGACACGGACGTGTTCGCCGGGCGCGTGGTGGCCGTTGTAGAGCTGCCACAGCTCCGGACGCTGGCGGCGGGGGTCCCAGCCGCCGAACTCGTCGCGCAGTGAGAAGATCCGCTCCTTGGCGCGCGCCTTCTCCTCGTCCCTGCGTCCGCCGCCGAACACCGCGTCGAAGCGGCCCTCGTTGATCGCGTCCAGCAGGGGCACGGTCTGCAGGGGGTTGCGCGTTCCGTCGGGGCGCTCGCGCAGCCGCCCGTCATCGATGTAGTCCTGCACGGACGCGACGTGCAGCCGCAGACCGTACTCCTCGACCGTGCGGTCCCGGTGGTCGAGGACCTCCGGGAAGTTGTGACCGGTGTCGACGTGCAGCAGGCCGAACGGCAGCGGGGCCGGCGCGAACGCCTTGCGCGCGAGGTGCAGCATGACGATGGAGTCCTTGCCGCCGGAGAAGAGGATCACCGGCCGTTCGAACTCGCCGGCGACCTCTCGGAAGATGTGCACCGCCTCCGATTCGAGCGCGTCGAGGTGCGACAGCGCGTACGGGTCTTCCGTGCGTTCGGCGTCCTGGGCGTGCCGGCCGTCCCTGGTGAGGCGGGCCTCGACAGTGGTCATGCCAACTCCTTCCGTATCAGCAGTTCGTGCAGCGCGTCGACCGAGTCGGCCGCATTCTCGGCCTGGGTCTCGATCCGCAAGTCGGGTGCCTCGGGTGCTTCGTAGGGGTCGTCCACTCCTGTCAGGCCCGTGACCCGGCCGACCGCCTGCCCGGCGTACAGGCCCTTCACGTCACGCTGTGAGCAGACCTCGACGGGGGTGGCGACATGCACCTCCAGATAGGGGGTCGCCGTCGTCTCGTGGCGGCCACGCACCTCCTGCCGGGAGTCCGCGTAGGGCGCGATCACCGGGACGAGTACCAGCACGCCGTTGCGTGCCAGTGTCTGCGCGACCAGACCGATGCGCTGGACGTTGAGATGGCGGTCCTCGCGGGAGAAGCCGAGGCCGGCGGACAGGAACCGGCGGATCTCGTCGCCGTCGAGTACTTCCACCCGACGCCCTTCGTGCCTGAGCCGCTCGGCCAGTGCGTGGGCGATGGTGCTCTTTCCCGCGCTCGGCAGGCCGGTGAGCCATACGGTCGCGCCGGGCCAGCAGGTGCAGAACGGGGGTGCTGTCACCGCCTGGTCATTCTTCACGGCGGCCTCCGGCAGTGGGCGCCTCTTCGTCGCCCGGTCCTTCTGTGCCCACGGCGGATCCTTCTCCTGCGGGCAGGTCCGACAGTTCGCTCAGCGCCTTCGTCAGTACGGCGATCCCGCGCAGGTACTCGTTCACGAGGGCGTACTCGTTGTCACTGTGGTCCAGGGCGCTGTCCCCGGGGCCGTAGGTCGCCATGGGGATGTCCCAGGCCTCGGCAAGTGTGTTCATGTCGGACGTGGCCGTCTTCACAGCCGGACGCGGTGTGCCGCCGAGCGAGCGGATGCCCGCGCTGAGGGCGCGGACGACCGGGCCCCTGCGATCCGTCCGCACCGCCCGTACGCCGTTGACGACCTGCAGTTCCCCGCCCCTGGCGCGCTCGCGCAGGGCGGCCACGAAGGCGCCCTGGTCGAAGCCGGTGGGGGTGCGGACACTGATGTCCAGTTCGGCGTCCTCGGCGTCGCCCCGCATGCCGACGAGCGTGGCGCCGGGCGTCGAGAACGAGCCGTGGCCCTGGTCGGGGCCGAGCAGTTCCAGGACGTCCTGCCAGAGCGCGGCGGCGCATTCGGACGCCTTCTCCACGGGGTTGCTGGGGTGCGTGGCCGGGCGGTGGACCCGGTAGGCCAGGTCGAGTTTGCCCTTGTAGCCGATGACGATGCCGGGCCAGCCGCTGGGTTCGCCGACGACGAGAGCGTCGGGCCGCGGCAGCGTACGGCCGATGTGCACTGCTCCGCGGGAGCACGGGGTCTCCTCCTCGACCACTCCCACGACCGTCAGGCGGCCGGGGAAGTCGCGGTGTGCGGCGACCGCGCGGATCATTGCGGCAAGGGGGCCCTTGGCGTCCACGGAGCCACGCCCGTAGAGGCGATCGCCCTCGCGGCGCACGGGCACCGCGCCGGGGACGGTGTCCATGTGTCCGAGCAGCATGATGTGCGGTCCGGGGCGCGCGGGGGTCTCGCCGATGGCGTTGCCCGCTTCGTCGATCCGGGCACAGAGGCCGAGTCCGGTCATGACGCCGGTCAGATGGCGCGCGATCCTGTGCTCCTCGCCGGAGGGCGAGGGGATGTCCAGCATGGACCGCAGCATGTCCACGGCCTCGTCGGGGTCCGTGCCGAGGAGCGCCGGGGCCGGCTCCGTGGACGGGGAGATGTCGGTGGTCATCGGTTGCTCCCGTCGCTGTGCGCTCGGGTACGGGTTTCCCGCGCCGGTTCGGGGCGCCCGTCGGAGCCCGGTTCCGGTGCGAGATGCACCGTCGTACCGGCTCCGTCGAGCGCGTCGCCGACCGGCCGCTCGCCCCTGCCGTCGGCCACGGTCACCTCGTCGACTCCTCCGGTCAGTGCCTCGCGCGCCGCCACGAGCTTGATCGCCATGCCGCCCTTGGCGAACTTCCCCGGCCGGCCTGCCGCGTTGACGTCGTAGTCGGTCAGCACGCTGTCCTCGTCGTGCGGATCGGCGAGCACACCGGAGGCGCCGGTGAGCAGCACCAGCCGGTCGGCGCCGAGAGCGGCGGCGAGCGCCGCGGCGACCCGGTCGGCGTCGGCGTTGACGGTCACGCCCTGTTCGTCCACCGCGGGGGGTGAGACGACGGGCACGTAGCCCTGCGTGAGCAGCGCCGAGACGAGTTCGCCGCGTACCGCCTGGATACGCCCGCTGCGGTCGTCACGCACGACCACGGTGCGGCCGTCGACCACCGCCTTCTGCCCGGTCCTGCGGCGGGTGCGTATCAGGCTGCCGTCCACGCCGGTCAGGCCGACCGCCTCGACGCCGTTGCGGATGAGTTCGCTGACGAGCCTGGGTTTGACCGAGCCGGCCAGTGCGAGCGTCACCACTTCCAGGGTGGCATCGTCGGTCCGGCGTGTGGAGACGCCGTCCGGCGAGACGAGGCGGCGCTGCGGTACGCCGAGTTCGTCGGCGAGCCGGTCGATCTCGGCGGAGCCGCCGTGCACCAGCACGAGGCGGTGGCCGGCGCGGACCAGTTCGGCGACGTCCGCGCACACGCTGTCGGCGTCCACTTCGCTGTTGCCCCCGCACTTGACGACGAGCAGCTTCGACGCGTCGTCCGAGCCGCTCCTGTCCTGTGCCTCCTCCTCGTCCTCGGGCTCCTTCTCCGGTTCGTCCGGTGAGATGTGCCGCCACGTACCCCGCGGATTCCCGTGTGTGGTTCCCGGCACGTCCGTGCCACTGATCGTGGTCATGTCCCTCTCCCAGTTCACGTCCTTGTGTCCTTCGGAAGGTGTGTCCGGCGGATGTGCGCGCCGGACGGCGCCGTGTCCGCCCGGGCGGTCCGGCTCACACCGGGTGCAGCCCCGGGAAGCCAAGCCCGTGGTTCTCGGGCCAGCCCATCCGCAGGTTGAGGCACTGCACGGCGTTGCCCGCGCCGCCCTTGACGAGGTTGTCCAGCGCGGCGGCGGCGACCAGCCGGCCCGAGCCGGGGTCGAAGGCGTGCCCGACGTCGCAGAAGTTGGAACCGAGCAGGATCTTGGGTTCCGGATAGCGATAGGTGCCCCGCTTGTGGGCCACCAGCCGTACGAACGGCTCGTCGGCGTACGCCTCGCGGTACGCGGCCCGTACCGCCTTCTCCTCGGTGCCCTCGCGGAGGGTGGTGTGGCACAGGACCTGCACGCCCCGCACCGCCTCCACTCCGGTCGCCGTCATATGGGCGTCAAGACCCGTGTGCTGAGTCACCTCTGCCTCATGACGATGCGTCAGCGGCGCGAACAGCCGCATGGCGCCGCTGCGTTCGGCGTGGAGATTGGCGTTCCCGGCGCCGGTGCCGGACCCGCTGGATCCGGTACGGCCGTCCACCAGTACGGACGACTCGGCCAGTTTCGCCTGGGCGAGCGGGTGCAGTGCGAGGATCGCGGCGTTGGCCATGCAGCCGGGGACGCTGATCATGCGCGCGGTGCGCAGCCGCTCCCGGTGCAGCTCGGGGATGCCGGGGACGAAGTCGTCGAGCAGGCCGGGCGCCTCGTGGGCGAGACCGTAGTGACGCTCGTAGACGTCGCCGTCGCGCAGCCGGAAGTCGCCCGACAGGTCGATCAAGGTGTCCGCGCGCCCGGCCCAGGTGCGCACCAGTTCCATCGTGGAGCGGTGCGGTGTGGCCAGGAGGACCACGTCGCAGTCGGCCGCCCGCTCGGCGTCGCAGAAGGTGAGGTCGGTGACCGAGCGGAGATTGGGATGCACACTGTCAACGCGTTTGCCCGGG
This sequence comes from Streptomyces sp. NBC_01497, assembly GCF_036250695.1. Classification (NCBI taxonomy): domain Bacteria; kingdom Bacillati; phylum Actinomycetota; class Actinomycetes; order Kitasatosporales; family Streptomycetaceae; genus Streptomyces; species Streptomyces sp. NBC_01497. Next base: position 337,099 of record NZ_CP109427.1, read on the forward strand.
AAGCGCGAGGACACCGCGGCCGCCACCTCTGTTTCCGGGTGGCCGAGGAGCAGCCGCAGCAGCTCGCCGCCGATATAGCCGGCCGCGCCGAACACCGCTGCCCTGATCATGTGTTCACCTCCAGCACGAGTCGGTCGACGATCTCCTGGGCCACGTCGGTCCGGTCACCGTGCGCGTGCTGGAAGCCCTTGAACTCGACTCCGTGATTGACCTCCAGCACGTACGGGCGGCCGTCGCGGTCCTCGACGAGGTCGACGCCGGCGATCTGCGCGCCGGTCTCCTTCGCGGCGGCCGCGGCGGGTGCGGCGATGTCCGGGGTCAGCTCGCATGGTTCCGTTGTGCTGCCGCGCGCCACGTTGGTGCGCCATTCGTCCGACCTGCGGTAGACGGCGCCGATGGGGGTGCCTCCGACGACGATCACCCGGATGTCCCGGTCCGGCTTGTCCACGTAGCTCTGCAGGTAGACCAGCTTGGCCTGGGGCGAGGGCAGCGCGTCGCAGTACTCCAGCACCGTGCGCAGCGCTGCCGCGTCGGGCAGGAGCGCCACGCGCCGGCCCCACGAGCCGACCAGGGGCTTGAGCACCACCGGGTAGCCGAGCCGCTCCGCCGCCTCCTCGCCGGCCTCCGCGGTCAGGGCGAGGGCGGCGGGCGGGGTGGGTATGCCGGCCGCGCGCAACGCGAGCGACGTACGCCACTTGTCGCCGCAGGTCTCCACGGCGGCGGCCGAGTCGAGGACGGGAACGCCCATGGCTTCGAAGGTCAGGGCCGCGTAGAGCGCGCGGGTCGCGGAGATCTCCCGGTTGAGCACCAGGTCCCACGGCGGGCGGCCGTCGTCCAGGTGCTGGTGCACCGTCCGCGCGTCGATGAGTGTACGAGGGATTCCCCGGCGGTCCAGGGCCTCCAGGATCCGCTTCTCCTCGAAGCGGACCCGGGAGGCCAGCAACGCCGTCCGGGGCGCTGGGGTGGGCCTCACGTCGTTACTCTCCCCAGTCCTCTTCGACCTCGGGGGCCACGGCGAGCAGCAGGGGCCGCGTGGTGACGACCTCCAGTTCGCTACGGCACTCGGGGCACTCGATGACCTCGCTCGCGGAGACGGAATCGTCGACCTTGAGCGGGCCGTCGCACTCGGGGCAGGTCTGGGTCGCGGTCGTCATGAGATGTCCTTCCGTTGGGTTGGTCGGTGCTGTGTTGTCCTGCGCGTGAATGGTGCGGTGAGTGGTACCGCCGTCGTGGGCGGTGGAGGGGGCTCCCCGGGGCTTCCCCGTGGGCGTTGCGGACGGTGGCGTGCGCGGGACCGGTGGTGCCGGTCTCTCACGTCCCGGCGGGTGCCCGGCCGGCCGCCGGTCCTTCGAGCGCTTCCATGACGGTCGCCGCGGTCCGCTCCGCGGTGATCCCGTAGCGGTCGAGCAGGTACTGCTGGCTGCCGGCGGTGTCGCTGAACCGGTCCGGCATCCCGATGCGCAGCACCCGCGTCGGGCGTGTCTCGGCCAGCGCCTCGCACACGGCGCCGCCGAGGCCGCCGCTGCGCCAGTGCTCCTCCACCGTGACCACCAGGGAAGCGTCCGCGCTCGCGCCGAGCAGCGTCTCGGTGTCGAGCGGCCGCAGGGTGTGCATGTTCAGCACGCACGCGGAGACTCCGCGTGCGGCCAGCAGCTCCGCGGCCTCGGTGCAGGCCGTCACGGGATGGGGTCCGCAGCCCACGAGCACGACGTCCGTTCCGGGGCGCAGCAGTTGGGCGCGGCCGATGACCGCGGGCTCGTCGCAGGGGACGGCCGGTGTCGCCTTGCGGCCGAGCCGCACGTACATCGGGCCCGGCAGGTCGCGGCTCTGCTCGACCACCCCGGCGGTGGCGGCCGCGTCGGCGGGGACGACGACGGTCATGGTGGGCAGCGCCCGCATGACGGTCAGGTCTTCCAACGCCTGGTGCGTGGGGCCGAGATGGCCGGCCGCGAGCCCGCCGTGTGTGGCCATGATCCGTACCGGCAGCTCCGGGTAGGCGATGTCGACCTTCACGGCCTCCAGCGCCCGCGCGCTCGCGAATCCGGCCATCGTGTTGACGAACGGCATCCGGCCGAGGGATGCGAGTCCCGCGGCGATGCCCATCAGGTTGTGCTCGGCGATGCCGAGGTTGACGTAGCGCTCACCGGCCGCCTCGGTGTGGCGCGGGCCGAACAGCCCGGTGTCGGTGTCCAGGCACATCAGCCGCGGGTCGTCGGGAAGCAGCTCCATCAGACGGTCGCGGTAGGCCTCGCGGGTCACCCCGGGAGCCCCGGCCTCGCGCTCCTGATGCGCGGCGAGCCCGCGTCCGGCCGCCCGGCCGGTCCTCCTCGTGCTCTGTGTGCTCCGCGCGCGGCCGGTGTCGGCGTCGCCCGCGGTATGCGTGTCGCGCTCGGTGGTCGTGGTCATTTCTCGTCCTCCTTTCCGGTCGTTCGGTCCTCTTCCGTGCTCCTGACGCCCTCCCCGGAACGGCGCAGCACAGCGCGCGCCTTGGCGAGGTTGCGTTCGGAGAAGGTCACGTAGTGGCAGGCCGGGCGGCCCTCCAGGAACGGCAGGCCGTGTCCCTTGGTGGTCCTCGCGATGACGACGCTGGGCCGGCCCGGCTCCCACGGCGCACTGCCGAGTGCCTCGGTCAGCTCGCCCAGGTCGTGGCCGTCGAACTCGCGCACCGCCCAGCCGAAGCTGCGCCAGCGGTCCGCGAGCGGTTCCATCGCGGCGATCCCGTCCGTGGGCCCCGTCAGCTGCAGGCTGTTGCGGTCCACCACCGCGACCAGCCGGTCGAGGCCCAGTGACGCGGCGCCGATGGCTGCCTCCCAGACCGAGCCCTCCTGGAGTTCGCCGTCGCCCATGAGCACGAACGTCCTGCTGTCCCTGCCCTCCAGCCGGGTCCCCAGCGCGAAGCCGCAGCCCAGCGCGAGTCCGTGACCGAGTGATCCGGTGGCCGCCTCGACTCCCTCCACCGCCCGTACCGGGTGGCCGAGCAGCCGGCTTCCGGGGCGCGCGTAGGTGTCCAGCTCACCGACGGGGAAGTAACCGCGCTCGGCGAGCGTCGCGTACAGCCCGACGGCCGCGTGTCCCTTGCTGAGGACGAAGCGGTCGCGCTCGGGCGCGTCGGGCCGGTCCGGGTACACGTTCATCACGTCGAAGTACAGGGCGGTCATGATCTCCGTCGCGGAGTACGCGCCGCCGAGGTGTCCGCCCTCGGGTCCCGCGCACATGTCCGCGACGTGTTCCCTGATGCGGGTGGCCCTCTCCCGCAGGGCGTCCAGGTCCGTCGTCCGCCGTGCCCGGGGCAGGGTCGTCGTCATGCCGTCACCCCCGCGAAGCTGCCCACGGTGTCCAGGTGCTGCCAGGTCTTCTCGAACGCGTCCGCGTACCGGTCCAGGAGCGCGCCGCTGCCGGGGTTGAGGTGGCGTTTCTGGATGGTCAGGGAATCCCGTACGACCTCGTGGCTCACGGGGTACTGCGCGTGCGAGTGGACCGAGTGCTGCGAGCCGTACGAGCCGGCGGGCGGCCGTTCCTCGCCCGCGTCCAGCGCCGCCCAGGGGTAGCCGCGACCGAAGCCGGCGCGCTCGCGGAAGACCGTCTGGTCGGGCAGCGGCATCAGCTGGTACCGGGACATCGGCACGCCCTCCGCGCGCAGCACCCGGCGCAGCGCGTCCCTGAAACGTTCCGGGGTGACGCCGTGAAGACCGGCGGCTGCCGGGTCGAACCGGAAGCGCAGGATGTGCCACACGTGGGTGGTGCCGGCCAGTGGCCGTGGCACGGTGAGGCCGGGCAGGTCGCGCAGACGGCCGAGGAACCGGCCGATGTTGGTCTGGCGTGCCTGCTCATACTCCTCGAAGCGGCTCAGCTGCGCGGTGGCGAAGGCGGCCTGGATACCGTTCATCTTCTGGTTCCAGCCGAGTTGGTGGGAGACGTAGTCGCGCTCCTTGCCGCTCTCCATCACCTCGCCGAACTGGCGGGCGCGGCGGGCCGATTCGGCAAGCGTGTCGTCGTTGGTCACCAGCAGCCCGCCCTCGCCGCAGGTCGGGATGTTCTTGGTGACCTGGAGGCTGAAGGCGCCCATGTCCCCGAGGCCGCCCACCGGGCTGCCGTGGTGGGTCGCTCCCGGTGCCTGTGCGGCGTCCTCGACCACCGCGATGCCGTGGCGGCGGGCGATGTCGTTGATGCGGTCCATGTCCGCCGGCGCGCCGTGCAGGTGAACGGGGATGATCGCGCGGGTCCTCGAAGTGATGCGGCGCTCGACGTCCGCCGGGTCCAGGTTGAAGGTGACGGGGTCGACGTCGGCGAAGACGGGCACGGCCATGTTGTGCAGCGGGGCGAGCCCGGTCGCGATGAACGTCAGTGCCGGCACGATCACTTCACTGCCGGGTCCCACGCCGAGCGCGGACAGCGCGAGCGAGAGCGCCGCGGTACCGTTCGCGACAGCCACGCAGTGGCCGAAGCCGAACCGTTCGGCCCACTGCCGCTCCAGCGAACTGACCGGTGTCTCGCCGTCCGCGTCGGACACGAACCGTCCGCCGTCCAGGGCGTCGAGCACCGCCTTGCGGTCCTCGTCCTCGATCACCGGCCACTCCACGTGGCGTTCGGTCTTCGCCACGGCGGGTGTACCGCCGAGTACTGCGAGCTTGTTCATGTCGTCCTCTCTGGCGGCGAGGGACTCCCGCGCCGCCGGTACGGTCACAACGCCCCGGTCACAACGCCCCGACGGCGCGTCGGACGGCCTCGATCGCGTCGGTGTAGCGCCACCGCAGCACCTCCGCGTGCCGGCGCAGGTCTGCCGCCGCTCCGGCCGGGTCGTCCAGGGAATGTGCCCCGGTGATCCGCAGCGGGGTCCACGCGTGCGCGACGCTCTCCACGGCACGGCCGGCTCCGGCGAGTGCCGGCAGCCGCCAGGCGGTCCCCCGCTCTCGCAGGAGTTCGCCGTGGAGTGCCGCTTGCGCCTGCATGCCCCAGCCGAACGGGTAGAGCTCCTGCAGCGGGCGGGTCTCGCCGGCCCGTGCGCCGGCTGCCAACTCCCTTGCGTAGCGGTCGAGTCCGGCCAGCCCGGCGTACCCCTCCCCCTCCCCCGGCTCCTCGAACTGCTCCAGGTTCGCGCGCAGCCAGCCGGCGAGGCGGCCGGGGTCGGGAACCGCCTGGGCCTCTCCCGCCGAGACGGCGAGGCACCGCCGGCTGATCTCCGAGTCGCTGAAGAAGGCGTCCTGATGGTCCTGCGGGTTCGCCGACCCCCAGCTGCGCAGGAAGTCGTCGACCGGGAGCGGCCCCTGGAACGCCGGGGGCATCGCGTCGGACACGTGGACCAGGCCCCTGCGTTCGTCGAGGCCGTACACGACGAGCAGATGCGCGGCGTGCACGTCGCCGAAGGCCGGCCGGAAGGGGAGGTAGTAGTTGTCCACGGCGGCGATGACGAGTCGGCGTTCCGCCAGCGACTCCCGGATCTCACGCAGTGGATCGTCCTGGTTTTCGGGGCGCCACCAGGAGGACGTCACGTCGTGGTGGGGGAACAGGCTGCGGCCGAGGTCTCCCCGGTACCTGCACGGGTAGTAGAACTCCTCCGACCGTACGTCACCCGGGACGTGACGGAACTCCCAGCCCGCGCCGAGCGCGGGCAGCGGCTCGGTACCCGTGTGGGCCAGCACGGAGGCGAACGTGGACTGGAGGCAGCTGACGGGGTCCCGGTACCAGAGCAGGGGCGTCTCGGTCCGTGCGGGAGCGAGCGGTTCACTGGTCATGGCCGGCCTCCGGGTTCTCGGTGGACGTGTGCGGGGCGACGGACCCATCCCGTACGACGGGCCGCTGCGGCGGTGTCGCCGACTCCTGCAATGTGGCGGCGAAGACGTGGACGGCCGCGTTGGGGGGCAGCCGGAATCCCGTCAGGACCGAGCGGCGCGTCACCGGGATCCGCTGCGACCACATCGCGGCCTGTACGTGTCGCTGGACGTGGTGCGGATAGTGCATCACCGGCGTCCGGTAGGCCTCCGTCTCGCCGAACCATGCCGGCGCCACCCAGAAGTCGGAGACACGCAGCCACTCGGCGTCGACGCCGCCGTCCTCGAAGTGCATCTCCACGACGTCCTCGGCGCGCCTCTCGGACGCCGCGAGCACATGCAGCCAGTCGTAGCGACCGGGCGGGACCGGCACGAACTGCCCGTCACAGCGCACGTTGTCGTCGCCTGCCGCGATCCTCGGGAACACGTACGGGACACCGCCGACACTCACCGGCTCACGCCCCGCGGGGCCGCCGGGCAGGAACTCCGCCGGGAACGAGTTGCCCCAGACGTTGAACGATCCGCGGGAGGTGTCGTCCGCCGTGGAGACGCCGATGTTGTTGACGTACGGCGCCAGGTCCACGGTTCGGCACGGCGCGCTCCCCCCGGCCGTACCGGAGGCGCTCCCCGTGTCGACGGGGCCCGTGGCGGTGATGGATGCGAATAGGTCGGTCACGATCACTCCCCTGGTCTCCCACCTGCAACAGGGCTGCGATGGGGATTCCTTCTCCATCGGGCTTCTCCATCAAGACAAACACCGGGGAACGCGTGCGTCCTCCGTCACACGCTTACACGTGCGAGCCGATTTCTCATCCACGCGCCGTAATCCGGGCATCATCGCGATGATTTTCGCGTAGTCGCCTGTATGGCCGCGCCCGGAACCGGAGGCCGACATACGGCATGAAATGAGGAATGCCGCAGTTCGCGATGTCATCACCACGATTACCCCGGGAGCAACGGCGCGTCCAGGAAGGTCGGTTCGCCGCGACGCAGGGCCCCGCCCCGGGTGTACCGTCCAGGAAAACGGAAACGGAGAATTCAAGCGATTCCAGAGATTCGAGCGAAGGCGGTTATGGTGAGCGAGAATTCGGATACGGAGACCACGGGCGTGACCACGCGGCCACGCGTCATCGCCCTGTGGAGCGCGCCACGTTCACGCTCCACGGCTTTTCTCCGCATGATGATGGAGCGCGGTGATCTCACGACGCTCCACGAGCCGTTCTCCCACCGATCGGACTTCGGCTCCACGGAGGTGGCGGGACGCACGGTGACCACGGAGCCCGATCTCATCGAGGCGATTCGCGAACTGGCGCTCACGGCCCCCGTCTTCTTCAAGGACACGACGGACTTCCGCTTCCCCGGGGTGCTCGCGGACCCGCGCTTCCTCGCGGAGGTCCGGCACACCTTCATCATCCGCAGGCCGGACGAGGTCATCGCCTCGCACTACGCGCTCGATCCGGAGGTCACCGCCGACGGCATCGGCTTCGGCAGGCTGCACGAGTTGTTCGAGGCCGTCCGCACGGCAACCGGGACCACGCCCGCGGTGGTGGACTCCGACGATCTGCTCGACGACCCGGCGGCCACCGTGCGGCTCTACTGCGAGAGCGTGGGGCTGCCCTTCCGGGCCGACACCCTGACCTGGGCGAGCGGCATGCGCGAGGAATGGCAGAAGGCCTCAAAGTGGCATGCGGACGCCGGCAGGAGCGGCGGATTCACCCGCACGGAGCGCACTTACGAGTTCACGGTGGACAACCATCCCGTGCTCGCGGAGCACCACCGCAGGCAGAAGCCGTACTACGACGATCTGTACCGGCACCGGTTGCCCGTCCACGCGTGACCCGCACGCACCCGGCGACCGCCCGTGGCCCCCGCGCCCGGCGGGTCCGGTGGCCGCCCGGCGAACGGAAGGACTGTGATGAACGCACGCCCCTGGCCACGTCCGACACGCGGCAACCTGCGGTTGGCCGCCGTGCTCGGTCTGCTGACCGTCACCGCGATCTGGGGCGCCACGTTCCTGGTCGTCAAGGACGCCACCGCGCACATGTCCGTATGGGGCTTCCTGGCATGGCGGTTCGGGATCGCCGCGGTGGCGATGGCCGCGCTGCGGCCGGCCGCCGTCCTGCGCATCCGGCGCGACACGCTGGGCCCGGGGGCGGGCGCGGGACTGCTGCTGGGCGCCTCGTACATCCTGCAGACCTTCGGGCTGCAGCACACCTCGGCCGCCATCAGCGGGTTCCTGACCGGTCTCTTCGTCGTCTTCACACCGGTGCTCGCGCTGCTCCTGCTGCGCGAACGGCTCTCGCCGCCGGCATGGGCGGCCGTTGTGACCGCCGCTGTCGGCCTCGGCCTGATCACCATCACCGGCGTGGCGTTCGGCGCCGGTGAGGTGCTCACCCTGCTGTGCGCCGTCTGCTTCGCGCTGCACCTGCTGGCCCTCGGACGCTGGTCGCCGGGGCGTGACGCCTACGCACTGACCGTCGTACAGCTCGGGACGGCCTGTCTGATGAGCGTTCTCGGTGGGCTCGTCCAGGGGCCCTCCGGGCTGCGGCCGCCGGAGAACTGGAGTGCGTGGACGGGTGTCCTCGTCACCGCACTGCTGGCCTCCGCCTTCGCCTACATGGTGCAGACGTGGGCCCAGACGCACATGACACCCACACAGGCGGCGGTGGTGCTGACCATGGAACCGGTCTTCGCGGGGGTCTTCGCCGTCCTGGTCGGCGGCGAGCGCCTGACGATCGCCACCCTCGTGGGAGGCGCACTGGTCGTGGCGGCGATGTTCCTGGTGGAGGTCCCCGGCGCGTCGTCCGGGAAGGACCCGCAGACCGTCGATTCCGCACCGCCCGCCTCAGGAGGCGGGCCCGGCGGGACCGACGCGACCGGCAAGGCGGACAGGGGGGCCGGAGGAAGGTCCGGCGACGCGGAAACCGGAGGAAGCACCGGCAAGTCCGATGATGCCCGCGCGTCCGGCGCGACAGCCGGTGCGCGCCGGAGGGACACGCCGGACGAGGCGACGCGATGAGCGGCCGGCAGCAACGTCAGAGCAGGCCGGAGCTGAAGACGAACGAGACGAGCTGAGCCCGGTCGCGCACACCCAGCTTGTGCCGTAAGCGGTAGATGTGGGTCCGTACGGTCGCCACGCCGATCACGAGATACGTGGCGATCTCCTCGACCGACCTGCCCTCGCCCACCAGCAGCAGCACCTCCCGCTCGCGCGGGGTCAGCGACTCGACCTGCGGATCGGGTTCCGGGTCGGGGCCGAAGTCCTGGCTGCGAAACCACCCGACGAGCCGGCCCGTCACACTCGGCGCGAGCGTCACCTCACCCCGTGCGGCCGCCCTGACGGCCATCAGGACCTGCTCCGGCCGGGTCTCCTTCTCTATGAGGGTGCGCACGCCGGCCTTCAGCAGCGTCTCGACCGTCCGGTCCGTTATGTCGCTGGTGAACACGACGATCTTCGACTGCGCCTCACGGGAATCCTCATGGAGCAGCCGATGGATGAATTCCATTCCGTCCATGCCGTCCGGATGAAGGTCTGTTATCACCACATCGGGATCGGTCCTCCGGGCCATGATCAGCCCTTCCACCGCGCTGCCGGTGACCGCCACGTCCGTCACGTCGGCCACGGATTCGAATAAAGTCTTCAGTCCGTCCCGGACAACAGGAACGGAGTCACACACAAGGACACGCATCGTCAATCTCCACGTCTGCACGGATGAGCGGTCGGTGTTGACGGCGGACGGCCACTCGGCACGGGCGCCGCCGGTGAGCGTATGACTCTCGCGCCACGGCCGGAACGGAGACCGGGCACATTCAGCACTCCGGAAACACCTTCAGGCCGACCTTGGGGTGGAGCGACAGGCCGGCCAAAAGTGCACCGCAAAACAGAACACCGCGCATCGAGTGAAGAATGCCGCGCTCGTCCATTGCTCCGGGCCGAGTCCGCCGCTCGCGCGGCGGAGGTTCTCTATCACCCCCGGCATGCTGGGTCGCTGACCCAACTCTGCTTCCCCCTCTCCACGCCCCCAAGCGCCCCATCCATGCCAACGAACCTCTGTTTCCCGGGATTTGACCTTCGGACGACGACGGACGACGAGACCCCGGGGAGAGGGACGGGAGAGAGGGCTGCTCGGGGGGTGCGGTCGACCCGGGGGTGCACCCGGGTGCTGTCCGGATGGCCACGCTGTCCTTGCGGGAACCGCCGGCGAGGCAGGAGCGCGAGCGATGGGCCGAGGTGATCGATGATGCGGTCACCTGCTGCAGCACTGACCCGAAGGCGCGTGGCGACGACTGACCCACCGCCCCCGAATCGCTGATCCGTCCATGGGCGCCTCCCGGGTCCGCGACCTCGGCACCTGCGGCCCCCTACGGAAGGCGTGGCCCCGGGACGCAGCATGCCCCCACTCCACGTACACCGGAGGGGGCGCTTTGCCCCCCGCGCTCCGGGGAACGGCGTCAGATCCAGTCCTTGCGGCTGAAAACGAGGTACAGCGCCAGTGCCAGCAACACGATGACGCCGCTGGAGACGGCGAACCCCCACTCGTGAGCGAAGCCCGGGTACGGGACGTTCTGCCCGTAGAATCCGGTCACCGCGGTGGGCACGGCGATGATCGCCGCCCAGCTGGTCACCTTCTTCATGATGGTGTTCACCCGGTTGGCCTGGACGGCCAGGTTCGTCTCCACGACCGAGTTCATCAGGTCGCGCAATGACTCGGTCCATTCGGTGGCCCGCAGCACGTGGTCATAGACCTCCTGGTAATAGGGCGCGAGCGGCACGGTGACGAGTCGGAGGCCAGGGCGCATCAGGGTGTTGACGACCTCCCGCATCGGCAGCACCGTCCGCCGCAGGTCGACGAGTGACCTGCGCAGGACGAGTACCTGCCGCTGAACGGCGAGAACCTGTTCCCGCCCCTCGGCGAACACCAGGTCCTCCAGCTTCTCGATGGAGTCGTCGAGCGCTTGGACGGCACGGAAGTGCCCGTCGACGAGAAGGTCCAACAGGCCGTGAAGCAAGAACCCGACGCCCTCGGAGGCCAGTTCCGGGGAGCCGTCCCAGCGGGCCATCACCTCGTCGATGTCGATCCCGGGACTCTTACGGACGGTGATCAGCGCCTGGTTGGTGACGAACGCCGCGATTTCGCTGACGGACAGCGCGTCGCCGTCCTCGCCGACACTCGTCGCGTAGGCGTTCAGGTAGATGTGCGTGCGGTAATGATCGATCTTCGGGCGCTGGCCCTGGTGCAGGGCGTGCTCCACCGCGAGCTCGTGCAGACCACACTCTTCACCGATCACCGCGAATTCGTCATGCTCGGGCTCATAGAGGTCGAGCCAGATGACCGAGGCCGGATCGCGGAGGTACTCGGAGACGTCCTGGACGGGGAAATTCTCGGAGATCAGAGTGCCGTTGCGGTAGAGGCGGGTGCGCACCATGGACGCCGAGGGTAGCCGTCCGCGCCGCTCCCACCCGCGGTCGGCTCGCCGCCGTTGTTCCACGGACGCCGGACGCGACACCCTTCACCCTTCCGGCCGGACGAACGACCGGTCCGGTACCGCGCCGGGGGCGAAGCAATGCACGCCGAGGCCTGGCGGGTCCTGGCCCCGGGCGGGCGGCCGGCCCGGTGGGATGTGACGGCCGGTCCGGTCCAGCCACTCCACTTCCCCGTCATGTGGGCGGAGCGCGCCGAACTGAGTCACCTGGTGACCCCGGAGCGCCTGCGCGAGACCCTTGAGGAGGTCGGGTTCGAGCTCATCGCGTGGAACGACCTGACGGCGCTTCACGCCTGCGCGACGCCTGACCGACGCTGGCTTCGGGCAGCGGAGCAGGGCCCCGAGCCGACGGACGCGGCATCACCCGGCAGCCTCACCGCACCGCACCGCACCGCACCGCACCGGCTGAAGGGACCGTGCTGAGGCAAGGGTGCGGGCCGCTCACCGTGCCTTCCGGCGCGGGGGTCCCGTTTTCTCGGGCCGCTGTCAGTGCCACCGCCTGCCCCGGCCTGACCAGCGCCCTCATCCGCAGTCCGTCACTCACCTGGCGAGCCGGTTGACCCGGCAGGCCATGCGGCCGACGAACGTGCGGGGTGCCATGAACACACGCCTGGGTGAAGGCCCCTGACCCCCGCGCCCGTCCCCGTGCCCACCCCGGCGAGGTGTGGGCACGGGGACGGGCAACGTCAGCAGCCGTCGCTTCCGGCGGCCGGTACGACATCGGGGTGCTGCCCCAAGGTCGCACGAAGGATCAGTGTGTCCGCCTGCCAGGTGAGCGGCGAGGAGTACGAGGCGTACTCGTAGCAACCGCCCTGGTGCAGGCCCCCGATGATGCCGCTCACCTCGGTCAGATGGGTGCCGGGCAGCTCGGACAGCCACGGGCTGCCGCTGCTGCCGCCCACGTAGCCGTGGCAGTCGAATCCGGGGAATCCGTCCGTGTAGGCGACCGTGACCGAGCAGCGGATCGGCAGGTCGTCGATGCCGGCGTTGTAGGCGACGTCCGTGATGGCCTGACCCGCGCGGGGCGCGGGACCGAGGACGTTGGCGCCCGTCACGTCCTGGATCGCGGTCTTGCGGTGGCCGACCGACCGGTCGGCGACTTGCAGGATGGCGTAGTCGTACCGCGGGTCCTGACCGCTGCTCCACCGTGGGTCGACGTAGGCGTGAGTCACGGTCCATACACCGTACGGGGTGCGGCCGTTGCGATAGCCGGGGGCGAACTCCCAGCCGGCAGCCGTTCCCGAGACGCAGTGCGCGGCGGTCAGGAGGAGGTCGTGGTGGGGGCTCGCCACCACGCTGGCGGTGCACTCGTGGTGCTGGTCGAGCCCGTCGCGGAACAGGGGGCCCACGGTGGACGTACCGTCGAACGCGGTGGCCGTAGGAGTCCCGGGCGGCGCGGGCGGGTCGGCCAGCGCGGGTGTGGCGGACATGATCCCCATCGCCACCAGTGCCGTCGCGAGCACCGTGGCCACCCGGGCTCGGGAGAATCTGATCATGTGTGGGACCCTTCACTCGAACGGCCGGCTGGAGTCGGCTGGCTATGTGGATATAAGACACCGGATGTGCTGGTCAGCGGATCAGCGGACGCCGATCAGTGGACGATCGTCCCCTGACCCCGCAGGCCCACGGCTCCGCACATGACATCGGCCCGGACCGGAGTGCCGCCGGTTCCCAGCACGATGCGGAACGCTACCCCCCGATCCGTCGGCGGAACAGGGGTGTTGGGTCTACTGCCCAGACCAGCTCCCACAACCTGGGCGAAGCGGAATCAACAGGCGTCCTGTTGCCATCACTCCTGCTACGAGCAGCGTCGGTGATCAACCGGCGTGGCGGGCCGGCCCTCGACCAGACCGGAGAGAGGCGCGGCGACAACGAACGGGCGGTCGGTCCCGGCCAGGGCGTCGCCGAGGGTCTGGACCGCGGCGCGTTCGCAGCGGTCGGACTCCGCGGGGTTGCCCCAGTCGTGCTTGTTGGCCAGGTGGATGACCGCGTCCGCCTGGGCGGCGCCTCGTTGCAGCGAGGCGAGATCGTCCAGGTCACCGCGGACGACGCCGGCGCCCTTGGCCACGAGAGCCTGCTCGGCCCGGTCGGATCGGGCCAGGCCGACGACGTGGTGGCCCGTCGAGATGAGTTCGTCGACAACGGCGGATCCGATCCAGCCGGTCGCTCCAGTGACAAATGCACGCATGAGCGTGACCTCCTTCGCCCGGAAAGGGGCAAGTGATGGATGGAGAGGGAGGGGAGTGCCCTGACCACGGCGCGGGCGCCGCGTCAGGTGGTGTGTGGGCCCTCGGCTACCGCGGCGCGATCCGGTGGGCCCGGCGGGCCCCTGCGACGACGAGGGCTCCGGCAAGGAGCACGACGAGTGCGGCGGCGCGCAGCGCGGTGTCAGCGCCGTGGGTGAATGCCTCGGTGACGGCGGTGTGGTCGGCTGGCGCCGGCATGAGCGCTTCCTGCACCGTGTGCGGGAGCGGCGAGTGACGGCTCAGGTCGGTGGGCAGGTGGTCGGTGAACCCCGCGGTGACGATGGTGCCGACGACAGCCACGCCCAGAGCGCTGCCCAGTTCGCGGGTCGCACGCTGCAGACCTCCGGCGATGCCCGCCCTCTCGACGGGCAGGGCCGAAAAGATCTGGGCGGTCAGACAGGGGGCGGCCAGCATGATGCCGAGCCCGACGACGAACAGGGCGACCGCGTACACGGGGTAGGCCATGGTCGAGGCGTACGAGGGGCCGAGGAGGCCGGCGCCGGTGAGTACGAAGGCCGCGCAGAGGGTCGCGGGGATGCCGAGGCGGCGGATGAGCCCGGGAACGTAGCGGGTGCCCACCAGGAGCGGGATGGTCAGCGGGATGATCCCGAGCCCCGCCTCCAGGACGGAGAAGCCGCGTCCGTATTGCAGGAGTGAGGCGTTGACGTAGAAGAGTCCGAAGGTTTCCGAAGAACGTGATCGTCATGCCGACGCCGGCGGTGCTGAGTGCTGGGCTGCGAAACAGCCGCGGGTCGAGCAGCGGATGGAAAACGCGCAGTTCGACACGCACCCAGCACAGGCCCAGCAGGATGCCGCAGGCGAAGGCGGCGAGGACGACCGTGCTGCCCCACCCCTGTTCGGGCCGTTCGATGATTCCGATCAGCAGTGACACGACGGCTGCCACGCACAACAGCGTGCCGGGCAGGTCGAGGGTGCGCTCCTGCCGGGCGCTGCGCGGCGCCGACCGGGCCGCCCACACCGAGCAGCCGGCCGCGATGAGGGCGACCGCCATGAACAGCGCGCGCCAGGAACCCGTACTCAGCACCGCGCCGCCCCCGACGTTGCCGACGACACCGCCGATTCCGGAGGCCGCCGCCCAGATGGCCGGCGCGTGCGGGCGGCGCCCGGGGGCAGTGGCGTGCAGGAGGATGCCGACGCAGTTGGGCAGGACGCAGGCGGCGCCGAGGCCCGTGACGGCGCGCCCGGCCAGCATGATCGCCACGTCCGGGGCCGTGGCCGACACGACAGCGCCGCAGGCGAATATGCCGAGCCCCGCCATGAGGACCCCCTTGCGGCCGAGCTTGTCGCCGGCCGCACCGGCGGGGATGACCAGGCAGGCGAAGATCACGACATAGGCGTCGACGATCCACAGCAGGTCCGACAGGTGCACCGCACGACACTCAGCCCTGATCGAGGCCGCCGCCTTCCCGTTCCGCATCGCGTTCCTGCGATACCACGGGCCCGTTGTGGCCGGACCGGATCTGCGGTCCGCGACCGGCGCGGGGACAGAACGGGGGAGGGCTGCGCCCTGCTCCTCCTGCTCGCGGGCAGCGATCAACGCTACGTGAGCCCTGATGAGATGGAGGAGCTCAGGGCCGGCCACCAGGCGCCGAGGGACCTCCGACCTCCTGGTACGTCACCGTGCCTCGACGCGAGGGCCGGCAGCCCCGCGCAGGGTCCCCAGCCCGAACGCCGGACATGGGCCCCGCGCCCGGCCCACGCCTCTCAGGCCCATGAGCGGGCCCCGATCGCCACGGGCGCGCGGTCCTCCACCTCTGCCCGCTCGTCAGGCCCGACGCAGTGCGGCGCGGCCCGCGAAGCGCGCAGAGTCACCCAACTCCTCTTCAATTCTGATCAGTTGGTTGTACTTGGCGGTGCGGTCCGAGCGGGAGAGCGAGCCCGTCTTGATCTGACCGCAGCCGGTCGCCACTGCCAGATCCGCGATGGTGGTGTCCTCCGTCTCGCCTGAGCGGTGTGACATGACAGCCGTCCAGCCCGCCTCGTGGGCCACGGCCACCGCGGTCAGCGCCTCGGTCAGGGTCCCGATCTGATTGACCTTGACCAGCACCGAGTTGCCGACGCCGGTGCGGATACCCTCGCGCAGCAGCGTCTCGTTGGTGCAGAACACGTCGTCCCCGGTGAGCTGACAGCGCTCGCCGACGCGGGCGGTCAACTCGCGCCAGCCCTCCAGGTCGTTCTCCGCCATCGGGTCCTCGATGGAGAGGACCGGGTAGGCGTCGATGAGCCCGGCAAGGTGGTCGGCGTGCTCGGAGGGAGTACGGCGCACCCCCTCGCCCGCGTAGTCGTACAGCCCCTCGCGGAAGAACTCCGACGACGCCGGGTCCATGACCAGGCCGATGTCCGTGCCGGGACGGTAGCCGGTGCGCTCGATGGCGGTCATCACGAAGTCGAGGGCCTCCTCGGCGGTACGCAGCGCCGGCGCGAAGCCCCCCTCGTCGCCGACGCCCGTGGAGTGCCCGGCGGCCAGCAGATCGCGGCGCAGGGTGTGGAAGACCTCGCTGCCCATGCGGACGGCTTCGGCAAAGGTGTCCGCGCCCACGGGCGCGATCATGAACTCCTGGAAATCCAGCGGGTTGTCGGCGTGGGCGCCGCCGTTGACGATGTTCATCATCGGCAGGGGCAGGAGGTGGGCGTCCGCGCCGCCGAGGTAGCGGTAGAGGGGCTGGCGGTGGGCCGTCGCAGCGGCCTTGGCGGCGGCGAGGGAGACGCCGAGGATCGCGTTGGCGCCGAGCCGGGACTTCGTGGCGGTGCCGTCGAGGGCGACCAGCGCGGCGTCGAGACCCGCCTGGTCCCCCGCGTCCCGGCCGCGCACCGACGCCGCGATCTCCCCGTTGACGTGGGCCACCGCGCGGTCGACGCCCTTGCCGTGCCAGCGCGACGCGTCTCCGTCGCGCAGTTCCACGGCCTCCCGAGCGCCGGTGGAGGCACCGGAGGGGACCGCCGCGCGCCCGAGGGACCCGTCCGCCAGGACCACGTCGACCTCGACCGTGGGGTTGCCCCGGCTGTCGATGATCCGGCGGGCGGTGACGGTCTCGATAGCGGCGTCAATGGTTCCGACTGCCTGTGCGGACATGGGAGTTCCTTCCCGTTGTCGTATGCCGCGACCCCGGCTGCGACGGCGCTGGCGCTGAGCCCGACCAGGCAAACAATACAGCAATGCTGCTCAGTTTTGCTGTACAGCATTGCTGTGCAGGTCAGAAGCACAGCCACGCTGACCAACGGGGTAAAGTGCCGTATGCCCACCTCGGAAGCCGCCGCCATCGCCGCTGAACTGCGCACCGCGATGGGCAAGCTCACCCGACGCGTCAAACACGAGGACCGCATCCCGCTGAGCCAGGTCGCCGTGCTCGGTGCACTCGACCGCGACGGCGCCATGACCACCAGCGACCTCGCCGCCGATCAGCGCGTACGCCCCCAGTCGATGGCCCGGGCCGTGGGATTGCTCATGGAGCAGAACCTGATCACGCGCCGTACGCACCCCACGGACGGCCGCAAGTCGCTGGTCGAACTTTCGGACGCGGGCCGGGCCGCGCTCGAAGCGGAACGCGGCCGCAGGGCCGGTTGGCTCGCTCAGGCCATCGAGGCCGAACTCACCGATGAAGAGCGGGACTTGCTGGCTCGAAGCGCCACGCTGCTGGACCGGCTGGCCACACGCTAGACGAGCGATCGCCATGTGCCCGCCGGCCGCCGCGCCTGACCGTGGCGTCCTCGGTGGTCTCGGGCCGCATCTGCGTGCGGCGTGGCCTACCCTTTCGACGTGACCGGGCCGACGCAGGTCGAAGAACCGTCGGCGGCCCGCAGTGACCGGGGCGCCGTCGCCACCCGCGCGGCTGTGTCCGGCCCACCGCGGACGGCACCGCGCCCTCGCTGTACTGCATGCCTTCGACGAAGCCTCGCGCGGCACCGAGCCCGCTGGCGTCGGAGCCGTGGAACCGCGAGAAGCCCCGTGGCGAGGTCGTAGACCAGAGCGCCACTCAGCACGCACGCGGCCCGCACGACCGGCTCAGCGAGGCTGAACCACCTCGGTAGCCGCCCGTGGCCCGGCCGTGCCGTCGCCAGTCGCCGCCCGCGAGGGCCGGGCGGGCCCGACGCTCGTCGCCGCCGACACCAACCAACTGCTCCCCGGTGCGCGCGTCCTCGTCTGGGCGCTCCCGCGCAGCGACGACAGTCCGCGTGCGGAGTCGATGCCGACCTTCCCGCCGAGGTCGCCGCGGCGCCCGGCGGCGGTGGCAGCGGTGGCTGTGCGTGGCGCGGGCGGCGGGTGTCAGAGGTTGTCGTAGCCGGGGATAGCGGCTTTGATGCGGTCGAGTTCGCGTGCGTCCGAGACGCCCTGGAAGTCGTGGCGGGGGGTGTAGGGCGCTTCGAGGCGGTGGGCCTCGTCGTCGCTGAGGTCGAGTTCGACGCAGGCCACGGCGTCGTCGATCTGCTGGACCGTGCGGGCGCCGACGACAGGAGCGGCGACGACGGGGTTGCGTCGCAGCCAGGCGAGAGCGACCTGGGCGCGGGAGATACCGCGAGCCGCGGCGATGGCGCCGACTTCGTCGATGATGACGCGGTCGCTGTCGGCGGTGGCCTTGTAGAGCATGTCGGCGTAAGCGCCGTCGGTGGCGGAGCGTACGCCGGCGTTCGCCTGGTCGAAGGGGCGGGCGAGGCGGCCGCGGGCAAGCGGGCTCCAGATCATGGTGGCGACGCCTTCGTCGGCGCACAGTGGGAGCATTTCGCGCTCCTCCTCCCGCGCGAGGAGGTTGTAGTGGTCCTGCATGGTGACGAAGCGGGCCCAGCCGTGGCGCTCCTGGAGGTGGAGGGCCTTGGCGAACTGCCAGGCGTGCATGGACGAGGCACCCAGGTAGCGGGCCTTGCCGGACTTCACCACGTCGTGCAGGGCCTCCAGCGTCTCCTCCATCGGGGTGTCGTTGTCGAGACGGTGGATCATGAGTACGTCGACATGGCCGGTGCCCAGGCGGCGCAGGCTGTGGTCGACCTCGCTCATGATCGCCTTGCGGGACAGGCCACCGCTGTTGGGGCTGCCGGGGCGCATCGCGTGGCGCACCTTGGTGGTGATGACGACGTCGTCGCGGTTCGCGAAGTCCTTCAGTGCGCGGCCGAGGATCTCCTCGCTGGATCCGTAGGAGTACAGGTTGGCGGTGTCGAAGAAGTTGACCCCGGCTTCCAGGGCGTGCCTGATCAGGGGGCGGGCGGCCGCCTCGTCCAGGGACCAGACCGGGTGGCCGCGGTCGGGCTCGCCGTAGGTCATGGCGCCGATGGCGACCGGGGAGACGTCCAGGCCGGTGCGGCCGAGTTTGATGTAACGCACGGGGGCTCCTACTGTGGGAAACGGAAGAAAAGCGGAGAGATCTCCGCCTGACCGTTCCGACGTTAGCGGAGAGTTCTCCGTATCGCAAACGGGTGACCGCTCACACCGCAGGAGGACCCATGGCCGACAGTGCGCCGCAGCGCTCCGACGCTCTGAAGAACCGGGAGCTGATCCTCCAGGTCGCCCACGACGCGCTCACCGAGTCGCCGGACGCCTCGCTCAACTCGATCGCCAAGCGCGCGGGCGTCGGCCCGGGCACGCTCTACCGGCACTTCCCCACCCGCGAGGCGCTGATCCTTGAGGTCCACCGTCACGACACGAAGCGGCTCGTCGACTCCGTGCCGGACGTCCTCGCCGCACACCCCCCGCTGGACGCGCTGCGGCAGTGGTTCACCACCCTGGCCTCCTACGTGCGCATCAAGCACGGCCTGGGTGAGGCACTGCACTCGGCTGCCGCGCAAGAGGTCGTCAGCGCCTCCTGGCCGCCCGTCACCGCGGCCGTCGCGCAGCTCCTCGACGCGTGCGAAGGCGCCGGCGAGGTACGCCCCGGCATCGACCCGGTCGACGTCATCATGCTCATGAGCTGCCTGTGGCGCACCCCCGACACCCCCGACGGCATCGCCCAGGCCGACCGTCTACTGGAACTGGCCATCGACGGCTTCCGCCCGTAGCGCCTCCCTGAAGCCGCGCCCCCCTGAAGCCGACCCGCGGGTGCGCGGCCCCACCCGACTCAACGTGCCGGGCGCCGGAGGCGCGACGCTGACCATGTGGCCTCAGTCCGACGCGCCGGGCTCGGGGGCGGCCGCGCCCGTCGTGGCCGGCAGCGGGGACGTACGACGCCACGGCCCGTGGAACAGCAGCGACGCCGGCAGGAACAGTGCCATGCAGCCGAGCGAGATGACCATCCAGAGGTGCCAGCCGGCGTGGCCGACCACACGGGGGACGGCGAACAGCACCAGCACCGCCACGGCCTTGGACGTGAAGCCGAACAGCCCCCAGGCACTGCCCTGCAGTCGCGCGTCGATGTCCTCGGCGTCCTCGGAGAAGTTGGCCATCCAGGGCCCGTAGGAGACACCCATGGCTCCGCCGAGCAGAGCGCCGGTGATCATCACGTGCGCAGGGGAGACGTCTTGGCGATGCATCAGGATCAGCAGGTACCCGGTGACGACCGCCGTCGCGAGTGTGCCGAACACACAGAGCGGTTTGCGCAGTTGCAGCCGGTCGGAGATCCGGCCGCTCGCCACGACGGTGAGCAGATTGAGCACCCAGAACACCGACATGACTCCGGACGCGGTCGACGCACTCAGATCGAACGACTCCCCCAGCATCGTCGGCCCGTAGAGGGACAACGTCAGGTAGAGGACCAGCCACAGCGCGATGCCGACGACGTGGGCCCAGATGGTGCGGTGCGCCAGCAGTTCCCGCGCCCTGGGCGGATCGGCGCGCTCCGAGGTGGCCAGTGCCTGGTGTTCCGTCTGCCGGATACGGCCGCGCAGTCGGGGCGAGAGGTCGGCGATGTTGAACGCGATCACCAGCGAGGCGATCAGCGACACCGCGCCCATGATGACGAACTGGGAGCGCCAGGAGTCGTGGAAGAGTGGCAGTGTGGCGCTCGCGATCGCGGCGGCGAGGAAGTTGGCCCCGACCGGCCCCCAGGTCCAGAAGCCGAAGGCCTGTGCGCGGCCCATCCGCGGCGAGAAGTCCCGGACGATGGGTGCGGTGCCCGCCAGTGACATGCCGTCGATGACGGACAGCGCGATCCGGACCAGCAGCAGCTGCGTGGGCGAGTGCACCGTCGTCATCAGCACACAGCACACCGTGGTCAGCAGCATGAACGGGATGAGCAGGCGCACCCGCCCGACGGTGTCGGTGAGCCGGCCGCCGATGACGGACGCGAGGGCGCCCGCGATGGTCGCGAGGGCGGACACCGTGCCGTACGTCGACAGCGACATGTGCAGGTCTTTGAGCATCAGGGGGACCACGGGGGCGATCTGCCCCTCGTACGATCCGATCAGGACGGCGAGCACCGCCATGCCGAGGATGCGCATGCGGCGCCCGCCGGTCGGGTACTCGTCGAGTTCGCGCATGTAGGAGAGCTTCATTGCTCCGGCCTTTCTGCGAGTGGACCAAGTACCTGATCCGGCCGACCCTCACTCCGCCGCGCAGCGCCGTTCGCGGAGCGCGAGTATGCCGCGGGAGTTCCCTCTCATCCCGGCGCCGGCGCCTGGGACCGTTGGTCGTCAAGGCGGCGAGCCGGCCTTTCCCGAGGCGGCTGCCAGGTGGTGGACGAAGGCCGCCGCGGTCGCGGCGGGCGACCGCGGCGGCCTCCGGGTGGCGCTACGGGAGGGCGCTCAGTTCCAGGTGACCAGCGCGTCCAGCGCCTCGACCTCGCCCCCGCGGACGAGCAGCGGGTTCACTTCGAGCGATTCGAGCCGCGGTCCCAGCCCGCCTGCGAGCGCGCCGATCCGGGCGATCACCTCGGCGACCTGGTCCAGGTCCGCGCGCTCGGACCCGCGCGCCCCTTCCAGCAGCCGGGCGCCGCGCAGTTCGCCCAGCGCCCGACGGATCTCGGCGGCGTCCACGGGCAACAGCCGCAGTGCGGAGTCACGCAGCGCCTCGACCCAGACCCCGCCGAGACCGACGGCGAGGGTCAGACCCCACGCGGGATCGCGGACCACACCGACCAGCAGTTCCACACCTCCTCGGCGCTGCGGCTGCACGAGGGTGCCGCTGCCGGTGATCCCGTGCCGCCCGAGGGCTTCGCACACCTCGCGGTGGGCCCGGCGTACGGCTTCGGGTCCGTTCAGCGCGAGCTTCACGCCCCCGAGGTCGCTCTTGTGACCGAGCCCGTCGGCAACCGCCTTGAGAACGACCGGGTACCCGAACCCGTCGGCCGCCGCGACCGCCTCGTCCTCAGTGGCGGCCAGGGCGGAGGGGACGACGGTGACTCCGTTGTCCCGCAGCAGCCGCGATGCCCGGTACTCCGTCCAGAGCCCCGTGGTCTCCCCGTGCACGACCGGCGCGGCGCCTGCCTCGGCGGGTGGCGCGGTGGCGGCGGCGGGCAGTGTGCGCGACCATCGGACGGCCGCGCCGATCGCCGTCATGGCGTGCTCGATGCCGCCCGCCACGTACGGGAATCCCGTCTCCCGCTGTATGTGACGACCCGTCTCCGTGACATCGGTGAGCATGTTGCTGGCGACGATCACCGGCCGCTGTGCGTCGCGGATGCGCTGCGCGGTCGCGCCGAAGTTCCCGAGTGTCGCGCTCAGGTCGGCCGGCGGCAGCCGGGGCAGGTCGGACAGGAGCATGATCGCGTCCATGCCCGGGTCGTCGGCGACGACCTCCAGGGCGCGGCTGAGCAGCGTCCGGTCGACCACGACGTAGCCGGTGACGTCCAGCGGGTTCTGCACGGTCGCGAAATCCGGCAGGAGTTCCTCCAGCCGCGCCACCGTCTTGGGGGCGAAGGCGGGGAGTTCCAGCCCCTCCTGCTCGGCCCGGTCGGCCACGATCTCGCACGCCCCGCCCGAGGGTGTCACCACCCCGATCCGCCGACCACTGATCGGGCCGGTCTGGGCCAGCAGTCCGGAGGTGATGATCAGGTCCTCCAGCGAACGGACGCGCACCACGCCCAGTTCGCGGAACGCCGCTTCGACGACAGCGTCGTCGCCCACGAGCGCTCCGGTGTGGGCCTGCGCGGTGTGCGAGGCGAGCGTGCTGGAACCTATCTTGAGCGCCACGACCGGCTTGCCCGCCGCGGCGGCGCGGCGGGCCGCGCGCGCGAACTCCTCGGGATGGCGCACGGATTCGAGGAACAGCGCGATCACCTTGGTGGCCGGATCGTCCACGAGGTGGTCGATCACGTCGGTGACCGAGACCATCATCTCGTTGCCCATGGAGGTGAGCAGGCTCAGACCGACGTTGCGGGCCTGGGCGAAGGACAGGATGGAGCTGGCCAGGGCTCCGCTCTGCAGTACCACGCCCACGGGGCCGCCGATCAGCGGCGGCGGGATCGGCAGTCCGTAGGGTGTGGTCCGCGTGGCGGCGTTGATGTACCCGTTGCCGTTCGGCCCGAGGACGGTCAGCCCGTTCTCCTGGGAGAAGGCGAGGATCTCCTCCTCCAGTTGCCTTCCCCGCGGGCCGGTCTCGCCGAAGCCCGCGGTGAGCACCACGTAACTGCGGATGCCGAGGCCCGCGCCCTCCCGCAGCACGGGCAGTACCGCGGGTGTCGGCACCATGACGTACGCCATGTCGACACGTTCGCCGATGTCCGTGAGGCTGCGCCGCGCGGGCTGCCCGTGCACCACGTCGGTACGGGGATTGACCAGGTGGACCGGCCCCGGGAAGCCGTTGTTGCGGAGGTTGTCGAACGTCGACAGCGACCAGCCCGACTTGTCCGTGGCGCCCACCAGCGCGATGGACCCGGGCGTGAAGAGGGCTCGCATCGCCTCAGGGCCGAGCCGCTTCCTGCCCGCGTTCATACGGTCTTCCTGCTCATGCGGTCTCCCTCACTCGGAAGCACGGCAGCGTGGGAGAGCCCTCGCCGCCCAGTCGGGTGATCTCCAGCTCGACCCGGTCACCGATCCTGACCCGGCCGCCGCCGACGATCCGGGACATCATCCGCACGCCCTCGTCGAGGTCGATCAGCGCGACCGTGTACGGCGGGGTGCCCGCGGAGGGGCTGAAGGCCCGGTGCGCGACGGTGTACGAGTAGACGGTTCCGGTCCCTGGCGAGGTGAACCAGTCGAGCCGGTCACCGAAGCAGTGCGGGCACAGGGCCCTCGGGTAGAACACGGCACGGGCGCAGTCCCGACAGCGCTGCAGCCGCAGTTCCCCGGCGGCGATGCCGTCCCAGAAGGGCTGGGTCTCCGCATCGGACGCGAGATCCGCCACAGTGATCAACTCCTTCCCAGGACGACGGTGGACGCGGACGAGAGGACTCCGCCGGTTCCGTGCACGAGAGCGAGCCGGGCACCGTCGACCTGTCGGTCCGGGTCGGAGACGAAGTCGTGCCGTAGCTGCCGGGTCGCCTCGATGAGCAGGAAGATCCCGTACATCCCGGGGTGGGTGTAGGACAGCCCGCCGCCGTTGGTGTTCATCGGCATCTCGCCGCCGGGGGCCGTTCGCCCGTGTGCGACGAACTCCCCGGCCTCCCCCGGCTTGCACAGGCCCAGGGATTCGAGCGTGAGGAGCACAGTGATCGTGAAGGAGTCGTAGATCTCCAGCAGATCGAGATCGTCGTGGGTGATCCCGGCCATCCGCATCGCGGTGGGGCCGGACCGCGCCGCCCCGGTGACGGTCAGGTCGGGCATCTGGGCGATGGAGCTGTGCGTGGTCGTCTCGCCGTGGCCGAGCACCTCGACCGGATGGGTGCCGAGGTCGGCCCACCGGTCCTCCGCGGCCACCACCACGGCGCCGCCGCCGTCCGTGACCAGGCAGCAGTCCAGCAGATGGAGTGGTTCGCTGATCATCGGGGAGTCGAGCACATCGTCGACCGTGATCGGATCGCGGTAGTAGGCGTCCGGGTTGAGCGCCGCCCACCGGCGGGCGCTCACCGCGACCTCGGCCAGTTGTTCACCGGTCGCACCGTACTGGTGAAGGTAGCGGTTGGCGGCCAGAGCGTACGCGCCGACCGGTTGGGGCAGTCCGAAGGGACGGTCGAACTGCTCGGTCAACGTCGCGGGTGGCCTGGCAGCGCCGCGGGAACGGTTGCTGCGCTGGGTGCTGCCGTAGGTGATCAGTGCGACGTCGATGACCCCGGCCTCGATCGCGGCGGCCGCATGGCCCACGTGTGCCTCGAACGAGGAGCCGCCGATGTTGGTGCCGTCCAGGTAGTCGGGCCGCAGGCCCAGGTACTCCGCCAGTGTCAGTGCCGGCGCCCACGACCAGTTCCCCGCGACGAACAGCGCATTCACGTCCGCCGGCCCGAGGCCGGCCTCGGCCAGGGCCGCCCGGCTCGCCCTGGCCTGCTGGGACAGCACGGTCAGGTGCGGGGTTTTGCCCACCTCCGACTCCGCCACTCCGACGATCGCCGCGCGCCTGCGCGGACTCATTCGCCGATCCCGCCGAGTCGTACGTGTCCCTTAAGAAGGTTGCGGGCTATGGTGCGGCGCTGGATCTCGTCGGTGCCCTCGAAGATGCGCAGGAGGCGCAGCTCCCGGTACCAGCGCTCGATCGGCAGTTCCTTGGTGTAGCCCATGCCGCCGTGGATCTGCAGCACGCGGTCCACCACCTGATTGGCCATCAGAGCGCCGTTGAGCTTCGCGATGGAGGAGGCATGACGGGCGTCCATGCCCTGCTGGACCCGCCAAGCGGCGTACAGCGTAAGCCACTTGGTCGACTCGATCTCCACCTGGGAGTCCGCTATCTGCCACTGGATGGCCTGGTAGTCGCCGATCGGACGGCCCATCGAGTGCCGGATCTTGGCGTAGTCCACAGCCATCTGCAACATCCGCTCGGCGGAACCGATGGCACGCGCCGGGATCATGTAGCGCCCCTGACCGATCCACCGCAACGCCAGGGAGAACCCCTGGCCGACCTCACCCAGTACATTCTCGGCGGGCACTCGCACGTTGTCGAACACCAGCGCCGCCGGGCCCCACTGCCCCATCGTGTGGATCGGCTCGGACTTCCAGCCCATGTCCCGGTCGACCAGGAAACAGGTGACTCCGCCATCCGCGCCCCGGTCCGGATCGGTGACGGCGAAGACCATCACGAAGTCGGCCTCGTTGCCGCCGGTGATGAACGTCTTCTCGCCGTTGATCACCCAGTCGCCGCCGTCGCGCACGGCGCGGGTACGGATGTTCCGGGCGTCGGAGCCCGCTCCCGGCTCGGTGATGGCGAAGCAGGAACGCCGCTCACCTTCGATGGTCGGGAGGAGGTAGCGCTCCTTCTGTTCGTCGTCGGCGCTGTAGAGGATGTTGTCCGCGGAGCCGCCGAAGCTGAACGGTACGAAGGTCCGGCCGGTCTCCATCGCCAGGATGGCCGACATGACGGCACCCAGATTCATCCCGCCGTACTCCTCCGGCGTGTTCACCCCCCAGAAGCCTGCCCTGCGCGCCTTCGCCCGTAGTTCGGCGAGGACGCCCGCGTCCACGGCCGGAGCGCCTGTCCGTTCATTGCGCAGCACGTCCTGCTCCAGGGGCATCACCTCCTTGGAGATGAAGGTGCGCACGGTGTCCCGGATCTGCCGTTCCTCGTCACTGAGGGAGAAATCGACCATCGAAGGAAGTCCTTCCGGCTCAGGGCGTGCGGGCGAACGCCCGGGGATTGTTTCTAGAACGCAACTCTAGGAATAAACTCAGACTGGTCCCGGCCGACAAGCGTGTCAAGACGCCTGGCATCGTCGGTGCCACCGATGTGGGGCCGGCGAACGTATCGGACCGGGACAGAACCGGGCCGGCCCCGGCCGCATGACCCACCCGAGGAACCGGACGGGCCGGCCCCTCGCCGGCGGCAGGAGGAGCACGGCCGGTCGGCGGAGTAAGCACAACCGGCACAGTGCGATACTCAATTCTAAGATTGGATTCGGTACGGTGGGCATGTCGGCGGCCGTCGGCTGCACGCGAGGAGAGGACCCATGACGCGAAGCGCGGGCAACGCCGCAACCGGGGGCAACGCCTGGCAGTGGAGCCGCACCGCGGAAACCCGCCGCGTGCTGTTGAGCGCCGCCCGCGAGGTGTTCTGCGACAAGGGTTTCGCCGAGGCGAGTGTCGCCGCCGTCGTGGAACGCGCCGACTCCAGCGTCGGCAGTCTCTACCACCACTTCGGGGGCAAGACCGAGCTTTTCCTCGCACTCTGGGAGGAGCACCAGGCCACCCACGAGCGCAATGCGGTGGCCGCCGTTGCCGCGGCCCGGGCCGCGGGCGAGGGAGACGATCCGCTCGCCCTGTTCATCGCGGGAGCGCGGGCCTTCCTGGAGGGCTCCTGGCAACGCCGGGACCTGGCCAGGCTGTTCATGGACGGCGACGGTCCACCCGGCTTCGAACTGGCGAGGCGTACGCGCAGCCGTGAGTGGGTCCGGCAGAACGGAGTGCTGCTCGGCGCCGGCATCGATTCCGTCGACCGGCTCACGGTCGCCGTGCTGACCACGATCATCGGCGAGGCGGGCCGCGAGATCGCGACCTGCTCGTCCAAACGCCAGGCCAACAAGGTCACCGAAGCCGCGGTCGTACTGATCCGCCGGCTCGGATCGACGCGGGACGAGAGCTGACGGACGGACCGTCAGACCACACGAACGGAGGCGCTCGTGGCCCAGACGGAGCAGCGGGAGGCGTTTTTCACCCGGGCGGGGGACGAGTTCCTGCCCGCGGCGCACGCACGCGGCTGGTGGACATCGGGCATGATCCATGGTCGCCTGCTCGGCGGTCTGGCGGCCAGGGCGCTGGAGGCCGAACATGCGGCAGACGGCCTCCACTTCACCCGGCTGACCGTGGACCTGTTCCGCAACGCGCCGATGGCGCCCCTGCGCGTTCAGACCCACCGGGTGCGCGACGGACGACGCGTCCGGGTCGCCGACGCCACCGTTCACGGTGCGAACGGCCTTGTCGCCCGGGCGAGTACGGTCATGCTGCGGCGCAGCGAGGAGCCACCCGGCCACATCCCGGAGACTCCGCCCTGGGACGCCCCACCCCCCGAAGAGCTCTTCGCACCGCGCGAAAGAGTATGGACGGCCTGGATGTTCGACGAGCACAACGCCTCCGCGAAGGACGGCTGGCGCGGCGACGGCAGGCGCCGGGCCTGGCTGCGCGAGTCGCGTGAGCTGGTGGCAGGCGAACCCCTGTCGCCGTTCGTACGGGCGGCCCTCGCCGCGGACACCGCGAGTCCGCTCGCCCACAGCGCGGACACCGGCCTGCAGTTCATCAACGCCGACTACACCCTGTGCCTGAGGAGACTGCCGCTCAGTGATGCCATAGGCCTGGAGTCGACCGCCCACACCAGCGAGGACGGGGTCGCCGTCGGGCACTGCACCATGCACGACTCGGCCGGGCCGATCGGTTACTGCATGACCACAGCAGTGGCCAACCCGTCACCCGCCTGAACCCCGTGTCCGGGACCGGGCCTGGACACGCGCCACCGAACCGGCAGGGGGCGGGAGTCAGCTGCCCGGCCCGTCCACCCCGCGAACGCGGACGTGCCCGCGGTCGATCACGACCGTCCCGTCGGTCTTGGTGGTACGAAAGCGTGCGCTGTCGCCGTCGTCCCAGACGGACACGGTCAGCGACTCCCCCGGAACCACCGGACTGCTGAAGCGACCTGACATCGACACGAAACGTGACGGGTCCGACGCCGCCAGCGTGTGCAGCAGCGCCCGCCCCGTGATCCCATAGGTGCACAGTCCGTGCAGGATGGGGCGCTCGAATCCTGCCTTCGTCGCGAAGGCGGGATCACTGTGGAGCGGGTTGCGGTCGCCGGACAGCCGGTAGAGCAGCGCCTGCTCCGGCCTCGTTGGGACGGTGACCTGGTGGTCCGGCGCGCGGTCCGGCGCGGACCAGTCTCCCTTGGGGCCGCGATCGCCTCCGAACCCGCCTTCACCGCGAACGAACAGCGCACTGCGCGAGGTGATCACCGGTTCACCGGAGACGGGGTCCACGGCCACCGCCTCGCTGGTCACCAGAGCGCCCGATCCCTTGTCGTACATCCCGGTGACCTTCGATGTGACGCGTACGGTTCCTGCCGGTGTGAGCGGCCGGTGGAGAGCGAAGGACTGCTCCGCGTGCACCAGCATCGCCGGGTCGAACGTCCCGATGCCTCTGCCGCCGCCTCCTTGCGTGGCGAGTACCGCGAAGGTCGGCAGGACCTGCTGCCGCACGCCCTGCGAGTTCTCCGTGGTGAAGGCCAGTTCGCACAGCGGGTCGTCCAGGCCCGCGCCGACACCCACCGCGTACAGCAGCGTGTCTTTGGACGTCCAGGACCGCTCCACGGGTGCGGACTCGATTCCGATGACACTGCGATCGAGGGTCATGTCAGGTGCTCTCCAGGGGGGCGCGACCGTTCTGCGAGGCGTTCGGACGGGCCTTGCCCACCATGGCCGGGATCACCTCGTCCAGTTCGGAGAGCTCCCAGCGGGACTCCTTCTCGGCTCCCGGCCCGGCGTGCCAGCCCTCCGCGACACTGATCGATCCTCCGCGCACGTTGAACACCCTGCCGGTGATGCCGTGGGCCGAGGGACCGGCCAGCCAGACCACCAGCGGCGCGATGTTCTCCGGCGCCGAAGCGTCGAACGCGTCCGGCGCCGGAGCCACCCGGTCGGGTCGCAGCCCCTTGGTCATCCGGGTGAGCGCCGCCGGGGCCACCGCGTTCACCGCCACGCCGTAGCGTTCCAGTTCGCGCGACGCGATGACGGTCAGCCCGGCGATTCCCGCCTTGGCGGCACCGTAGTTGGCCTGCCCGGGGTTGCCGTAAATGCCCGATGAGGACGTGGTGTTGATGACACGTCCGTCCACGCGCACCCCCGCCTTCGCCTGAGCCCGCCAGTACGCCGCCGCGTGGCGCAGCGGGGCGAACGTGCCTCCCAGGTGCACCCGGATCACCGCGTCCCACTCGTCGGCGGTCATGTTCACGAGCATGCGGTCACGGAGGATGCCGGCGTTGTTCACCAGGACGTGCAGGTCGCCGAAGCGTTCGACCGTGGACTCCACGAGCCGGCGTGCGCCGTCGAAGTCCGCGACGTCGTCGCCGTTCGCCACCGCCTCGCCACCGGCGTCGCGGATCTCCCGCACGACCTCGCCCGCAGGGCCGGACGAAGCGCCGCTGCCGTCGACCTCCGCTCCCAGGTCGTTGACCACCACCCGTGCTCCCTGTCGTGCGAACTCCAACGCGTGCCCGCGACCGATCCCGCGCGCCGCACCCGTGACGATCACCACCCGGCCGTCCATGACGCCCATACGTCCTCCCGTCCACGACTCGGTCCCGGCGCCGCGGTTCCGCGGAGCCGGTCAATGCTAGAATCACTTTCTAAAAAGAGTCTCGGTATGGCGGATCGATGTCAACCCTCGGGCTGGGAAAGCGACTTACGACCAAGATCCGACGCTGCGCCTCGGGCACCTCGCTCCCCGACCCTCGCGGCCGACGATGAGGGACGGTGAACGGCCGGGTCGCACCCTCCGCTTCCTCCTGCCGCGCTTTCGCCGCAGGGAGCGAGCAGACCCGCGGGACACCGAGACCCGCGGGACAGCGGAAGAGGCCGCTGCTGTGCTCGTGCACGAACCGAACCCCGGGCGAAGGCGTGCGGCGAGGCGCAAACGACATCGCCGACGCCACGCGAGGGCTCAACTCGGCGTCGCTGAGCGCTACCTGTGCGGCGCCTTCCCGGCGCCGCCGATCGAGCAGGACGTCGGGGCACGGAGGGCAGCGGGCCCGGTCGCCGGCCGCAGACGTGCCGAAGCCGGCGCCGCTCGGAGGCGATATCCGAGCGTCGCCGGCATGACGACAACAGGGATGGCCGGTTCGGCGTCACCGTGCGTGGTCGTGATTCTCGTGCCGGGCCGCTACGGAGCCGACGACGGCGCGGCCTTCAGCCCGTCGTCGATCCGGGTGCGGGGTGCCGAGGCGAAGGGTGTCCGGGACTGTCTTCACCCACGGGTGCGGAGCACCCTCCCGCCCTGCTCGCAGCCAATCCCCCGGACTTGCTCAACCAGGCACCGCGGAGCCAGCCGACTCCGGTGCCTTCGCGGCACCCGAAGCCGCCGGGGCCCCCGCCGTGCCGGTTGCCGTCAGTTCCGTGCGGGTGCGGGAGGCCGCGCCGACGGCGACAGCGCTGCTGCCCAGTGCCGCCCTGACCAGGGTGATCGGAACGCCGCTGACGGGCGGTTCTGCCGCGAGTGCCGCGAGGATGCGCGGTTCCAGCAGGTGCCAGGCGCCGCTGACACCGCCGCCCACGACGACAGTCGTCACATCGGCCACCCCCGCGACGATGACGATGGCGCGGGCGAGTGCCGCGCCCGCGGCGTCGAACACGGCGAGCGCGTCGGCGTCGCCGCGGCCGGCCGCCGCGCCGACCTGCTTCGCCGTCGCGATGTTTCCCGTCCGCTCCCGGTACCGGGCGGCGATGGACCGGCCGGACGCGAGGGTCTCCAGGTGGCCGTGCCCGCCGCACGTACAGCGGATGTCGCCGAAGCCCGGGACGTGGCCGATCTCGCCCGCGGCTCCGTGCAGACCCTCGAAGAGCTCGCCGCCCAGCCAGAGCGCCCCGCCGACGCCGGTGCCGAGCATGATGCCCAGCGCGTACGGTTCGCCCGCGACAGCGCCCCTCGACGCCTCGCCGCGCAGGAACGCGTTGACGTCGTTGTCGAGGAACGCGGGCACGCCGAGTGCGGCCTCGACGGTCTTGGTGACCGCGAAGCCGGCCCAGCCGGTGAAGGAGTCGCTCGCGACGAGGATGTGCCCTGTCCGGGCGTCGACGACGCCCGCGGCGCCGACACCGACGCCCGTCAGCCGTGCGGCGGGTGTCCTGTCGAGAAGGCCTCGCAGCGCTCCGAGGGCGGCGCCGACCATGGCGTCACCGCCTTCGGCCGCGGGAGTGGGGACTTCGGCACGGTCGACCACGTCGAGACCGTCCGTGCAGAGCACGACCTGGGTGGTCGTACCCCCGATGTCGATCCCCGCGTACAGCTCGCGCGGGGTCCCAGGGTCGGTCGACGAGCTCACGCGACGCCGTCCGATCCGCCGGCGGCCGCGAGGCGTTCCGCCCGGCGCTGCCGCTGCCTCACCGGGTCCGGTACGGGCACGGCGGCCAGGAGCCTGCTCGTGTAGTCGCTCTCGGGGTGCATGAGAGTGGTCTTCGTGGGCCCCTGTTCCTCGATGCGTCCGAGGCGCATGACGACGACGCGTTCCGCGAACTGCTGCACCACGGCCAGGTCGTGGGAGACGAACAGGCAGGCGAAGCCGAGTTCGTCCTGGAGCTCGGTGATCACTTCGAGGACCGTCTCCTGGACACTCACGTCGAGGGCGCTGGTGGGTTCGTCCGCGACGAGGAGCCGCGGGTCGAGAACGAGTGCCCTCGCGAGGCTGACGCGCTGGCGCTGGCCTCCGGACAGTTCGCGTGGCGCTCGCTGGGCGAACGAGCGTGGCAGGCGCACCCGTTCGAGGATGTCCCCGACCCGCGCCGCGCGTTCCCGGGCGGACATGCCGCTCCGGTGGACGCGCAGCGGTTCGGCGATGCACTCGGCGACGGTCATGCGGGCGTCGAGCGAGGCGACCGGGTCCTGGAGGACGACGCCGATGCCCGCGCGCATGGCGTGCCGGTCGCGCCGGCGCGTCTTGTGCAGGTCGGATCCGAAGAGGTGCACCGCACCCTCCGAGGGAGTGATGAGGCCGAGCGCGACGCGGGCCGCCGTCGACTTGCCGGACCCCGACTCGCCGACGAGGCCGACCGTCTCGCCCGGCCGCACGACGAGGGAGACGCCGTCGAGCGCCCGTACCGCCCGGCGGCCGCGGCCGAAGACGACCGAGACCTCCCGGAGGTCCACGACGGGCTCGGGAAGGGCGGGTCCCTCCTGTACAGCGGCGGGGCCCTCTCCTCCTTCCGCCACCGTGAGGCGCGGGACCGCGGCGAGCAGCCGCTTGGTGTACTCGTGGGTGGGCCGCAGCAGGACGTCCTCGACGGTGCCGGTCTCGACGATCTCGCCCTTGAGCATCACGGCGACCCGGTCGGCGAAATCGGCGACGACTCCCATGTTGTGGGTGACGAGGAGTACTCCCGTGCCCGAGCCGACGGTGAGTTCGCGCAGCAGGTCGAGGATCTCGGCCTGCACGGTGACGTCGAGCGCGGTGGTCGGCTCGTCGGCGATCAGCACCTTGGGGTCGTTGGCGATGGCCATCGCGATGACGACCCGCTGGCGTTGGCCGCCGGAGAGCTCGAACGGGAATGCCGACGCGCGGCGTTCCGGATCGGGGATGCCGACGCGGCGCAGCAGGTCCACTGCCGCGGCCGCGGCCTCCTTGGCCGGTACGTCCCGGTGGTTGGTGATGACTTCGGCTATCTGGGCGCCGACCCGTGTGAGGGGGTCGAGCGCGGTGGCCGGCTCCTGGAACACCATGGAGACGGTGCTCCCCCGCAGCCGGGCGAGGTCGGGTTCGGTGGCGGCGACGACGTCGTTGCCGTCGACCGAGGCGCTGCCCGTGGCGCGTGCGTTGCCGGGCAGAAGCCCGATCGAGGCGAGCGCGACGGTCGATTTCCCGGAGCCCGACTCGCCGACCAGGGCGAGCGTCTCGCCGGGGCGTACCTGGAGCGACACACCGCGCACGGCAGGTACCTCGCCGGTCTCGGTGGTGAACGTGACACCGAGGTCGTCGAGTTCGAGTATGGGCTCCGTTGCGGCGGAGCGTTCTGCGGCGGTCATCCGCGTCCCCTCACGTCGAAAGCGTCCCGCAGGCCGTCGCCGATGGCGTTGAACGCGCAGACCACGAGGATGATGGCGAGGCCGGGCGGCAGGATGAGCCACCAGCGGCCGGAATACGCGGCGGTCAGGCCCGCCGACAGCATCCCGCCCCAGTCGGTGGCGGGTGGCTGCGCGCCCAGCCCCAGGTAGGACACGTACGCGACGAGCAGGATCGCGTCGGCCACCTGGAAGGTCGCGGCGACCACGATCGTGGAGATCGAGTTCGGCAGGATGTGCCGGCCGATGGCGCGGGTGTGGCCGCCGCCGATCGCGCGCAGGGTGAGGACGTAGTCCCGGTTCTTCAGGGTCAGCGTCTCGGCACGGATGAGGCGGGAGGGCACCAGCCAGGACACGAAGCCGATGATCACGATGAGCCCGGGGACGCCCGGGTTAGATATGGCCGAGATGACCAGCAGGATGAACAGCGCGGGGATCGCGATGCCGGCGTCGACGACGCGCATCATCGCCGCGTCGACCCAGCCGCCCGCGTATCCGGCCGCGGCGCCCCACAGGGTGCCGATGACGGTCGCGAGGACACCGGCCGCGAGGCCGACGAGCAGCGAGACCTTGCCACCGAACATCAGCCGGCCCAGTTCGTCGTGGCCGACGGCGTCGGTGCCGAGCAGGTGGCTACCGCTCGGTTTCAGGTTCACCTGGTGCAGCAGTGTGTGGGTCTGGTCGGTCGAGTAGAGGAGCGGCCCGACGAAGCAGAACAGGAAGAACACGACGACGGCCACGAGCCCGATGACGGCGAGCCGGTTCTTCGTGAACCTGCGCACCGCGAGGCGGAAGCCGGTGGTCCCGGCCGCTTCGGGGTCCGTCTCGGCGGACGCCCCTGTGCCGGGCGCCTGGCCCGGCTGCAGTACGGCGCTCATGAGCGACCTTCCTTCACTCGTGGATCGATGAGGCGCTGCACGACGTCGGCGAGGAGCGTGCCGACGACGGTCGCGACCGCGATGACGAGGACGCAGCCGAGCAGCACCGGGTAGTCGGAGGACTGCGCCGCGGACCAGAACAGCAGGCCCATTCCCGGGTAGTTGAACAGCTGCTCGACGACGAGCGATCCGCCGAAGACGACCGGCACGTAGTAACCGAGCATGGCCACGACGGACGTGAGGGAGTTGCGGAACACGTGGCGCCACAACAGGGAGCGCCCACGCGAGCCCCCCGCGCGTGCTGTGCGCACGTAGTCCTCGGAAAGGTTCTCCAGGGTGGCCGCGCGCATGTAGCGGCTGAAGACGGCGACCATGGAGGCCGCGCCCGCGACGACCGGCAGGACCAGGCCCTGGGGGTCGGCGAAGACCTGCGCGAGTGTGTCGCCCTGGGGCGCCTGCGGCGGGAGGATCGGCAGGATCTGGCTGAACACCAGCACCAGGATGAGGCCCAGGAAGTAGACGGGCGTCGAGTAGGCGATGAAGCTGAGCGTCGTGGCGACGTAGTCGACGGCCTTGTTGCGTCGTACGGCCTGCCACATGCCCAGCGGGATGGCCAGCAGCAGCCCGATGACCGCCGAGAGCACGGTCAGCACGAGGGTCTTCGGCAGACGCTGCACGATGAGCTGCGACACCGGTTCGTTCAGGGTGTACGAGGTGCCGAAGTCACCGTGCAGAAGGCGGCCGAGGTAGTAGACGTACTGCACGGGCAGCGACTTGTCGAGGCCCTGATCGTGGTTGAAGTCAGCCAGTTGCTGAGCCGAGGCCTGGGGCCCCAGGATGCCGCGGGCTGGGCCGCCGGGCAGCGCGTGCAGCAGGCAGAACACCACGATCGTGACGATGAAGATCACGACGATGGCCTGCAGGACACGCCGGGTCAGGTACAGAAAGGTCGTCATGTGTCATCCGGCCGGTTCGGTTCGGGGGAACGGGGCGGGCGGTGCCCGGTGGTCCGCGAGGGCGCCGGCCCGCTCATGAGCGGGCCGGCGCCGTGGGACGCGGTCGTCACTTGCCGGTCCACTGCCACTGCTGGGGGTGGAAGTTGGCGAGTGCGTCCTGGGCGAAGCCGCCGAGTCCCTTCTTGATCACCGAGATCTGGTAATCGGGCTCGGGCAGCCAGACGACGGGCAGGTCCTTGGCGAGCGCGGCACTGTACTGCTGCACGGCCTCGTTGGTCGACGAGGTCGTCGACGCGCCGATGACCTTGTCGGCCGACGGGTTCGTGTAGTTGCCGAAGTTCGAGCCGCCCTTGGTCTGGAAGAGCGAGTCACCGGTCGGGAAGGCCGGGAAGTACCAGCTGCCCGCGGTGCCGAAGAACGACAGCTGCCACTTGCAGATCGACTGCGACGCGGTGCACTGCGGGGTCTGCGAGAGCACCGAGTTGACGGGCGCGGTCTTGATGTCGAACTTGATGCCGGTCCTCTCCAGGGAGGACTGGATCGCGCTCATCATGTTGTCAGTGACCGGCGAGCCGGACTGCGACAGCACCTGCATCTCGAACTTGGTGCCCTTGGCGACACCCGTGCCGCACTGCGAAGCGGACGAACCGGGGCTGGTGCAGACCATCACACCGCCCTGTTCGGACCAGCCGTGCGCGGCGAGGAGCGCCTTGGCCTTGGCGGTCGAAAACGGGTACGGGTTGTCCTTCTGGGCCGAGGAGACGAAGTCGGACGCCTCGGCGGTCGGGATCGGGCCGTAGCCGGGGACAGCGGTGCCGTTGAAGATGACCTTCGCGAGGCTGGTCTGGTCGATCGACTCCTGGACCGCCTGTCGTGCGTACAGCTGCTTGAACACCGGCCCCATGGTCGGGTTGTTGAAGTTGTACGGCATGTAGGTGATGGCCCAGCCGGTCCACGGCTTGACGTCGTAACCGAGGTTGGTGAACGACGACTTCTGGTCGAGGTCGCTGGCGTTGATGTAGCCGTAGTCGACCTGCCCGGAACGCAGCGCGTTCTCCTCGGCGTCCGTGGTGGTGAACGGAAGGAGGTTCACCGTCGAGATGTTGGCCTTCTCGCCGCCGTCGTACTTCTTGTTGGCGGCGAGGACGACCTTACCCGCGCTCGAGAAGGACTTGAGGGTGTAGGGACCGTCGACGGTCTTCCACAGCGGGTCACTCGCGTAGGCCGATATGTTCTTGGCGGCGTTGTTGAGGTACGTCCACACCTGCTTGGCGCCGGCCGGGGTCTTGTCCGCGTCGGACACCTTGCCGGACGCGGAGGTCTTGTCCCACACGTGCTGCGGCATCGCGGTGATGAGAGGCAGCTCGTTGGCCAGCATCCACTGCGGGTTGTAGGCCTTGTCGAACGCGATGGTGAAGTGGGTGTCGTCGACGACCTTGAACGACGTCCAGTTGTCCGGCGCCTGTCCCTGGTTGTAGCTGGCCCACTGCCCCTTGTTGGCCTTGACGACGTTGTAGAAGAACTGCACGTCGCGGGAGGTGACGGGCTTGCCGTCGCTCCAGTGCCGGTTCCCGAGCGTGATCGTGACGCTCTTGCCGTCCTTGGCGAAGTCGGCCGCGTTCGCCAGCGACGCCTTCTTGTTCCACTGGATCGAACCGGTCGAGCCGTCGTAGGCGATCAGTGGTTCCCACAGGGCCGCGATGATCGAGTTGTTGTTGGTGTTGAGGTGGGCGGCGGTGCCGAGCGGGAGGATCCAGTTCGGTGTGAAGTTCGCCGGCAGCGCGTAGTTGATCGTGTCCGACGAGGCGGACGCGGAACCACCACCGCTCGACCCACTGCACCCCGCGACCAGCGCGGTCGCCGAGGCGGCGGCGCCCGCGACAAGTGCCCAGCGGCGGCGTTGCCGCATACGAGCAGGAAGCATGACTCTCCTCAAGGTGAAACGGCCCGCCTGGTCCCACCAGGAGCGGGAGACATCACGGCAGGGGCGCTTGGGACAGCAGTCAAAGCCGCCGATGCCGAAAAAACAAATGCTGGTTCGTAAAAAATAGGTTTCTTTTGAAATGAAATAAGGGTCGAGGGTGAGGTGTGAGCCCTGTCGATCGCCCCATCTGGTCAATATTTAACCCGTACTACCCGTATTTTCTCGTGTGACCTGCGCCACAAACGACTCCCGGAACCGGGCGTAGTGTCAGCGCCAACATCCCCGTTCCGGAAGTAACTTCACCCATGACTGACGTAAGTGCACCGCACCGGGGCGGTGCCGGAGGTGCACGGCCGCTCGCCTCGCGACTCCTCGAACTCATCGCCTCCGGGCAGGCCGTGACGCGCACCGAGCTGGCGAAACGGCTCGGTGTGGCGCCGTCCACGATCTCGATCACGGTCAGCCAGCTCGTGGAACGCGGACTCGTGGCGGAGCAGGGCACCCGCGCGTCCGGCGGCGGGCGCCCGCGCAAGGTCCTGCGCCTCGGCGGGGCCGACGAGTTCGCCGTGGCCGCCGATGTCGGCGGCCGGCACGCCCGCGTCGGCGTCGTACAGCCCGGTGGGGGCCTGACCGACGTTTCGACGGTCCCCTTCGCCATCGCGGACGGCCCCGAGGTGGCCCTGTCCCGGCTGGCCGACACACTGGAGGCGCTGGCCGAGCGGCACGGCCGCGGCCGGCTCAGGGGCGTCGGACTGTCGCTGCCCGGACCCGTCGACGCGTCGTCCGGAGTCGTGACCCTGCCGTCGCGCATGCCGGGCTGGAACAAGTTCCCCGTCGGCCCCTGGCTGACCGAGCGGTTCGGGGTACCGGCGGCCGTGGACAACGACGCCAACTGCATGGCCGTGGGCGAGTACGCCACCCACCCCGACCGGCACCGCCAGACGATCATGGTCAAGATCGGGTCGGCCATCGGCGCGGGCATCATCGTGGACGGCAGGCTCCACCGCGGCGCCACCGGAGCCG
The DNA here is from genome assembly GCF_036250695.1 of Streptomyces sp. NBC_01497. Lineage (NCBI taxonomy): Bacteria > Bacillati > Actinomycetota > Actinomycetes > Kitasatosporales > Streptomycetaceae > Streptomyces > Streptomyces sp. NBC_01497. The sequence goes on from NZ_CP109427.1 coordinate 375,088, forward strand.
CCGGCGACATCACCCACGTACGCATCGACGCGGCCGGGGACATCCCCTGCTCCTGCGGCAACAGCGGCTGCTTGGAGACCGTCGCGTCCGGGGCGGCACTGGTCCGCATCGTGCGCGAACGCGGCGTCGACATCGGCTCGATCGAGGACGTCGTACGCCTCGCGTCCGACGCGGACCCGACGGCGACGAGCGCCGTACGGCGCGCCGGGCGGTACCTCGGCCAGGTGCTCGCGGCGAACGTCAACTTCTTCAACCCGGACGCCGTGTACCTGGGCGGCATCCTGTCCACGCTCGAACCACTGGTCGCCGCGGTGCGCAGCCAGCTGTACGAGGCCTGCCACCCGCTCGTCACGGAACACCTGACCATCGAACGAGCGAGCCTCGGAGTGGACGCGGGACTGTTCGGAGCAGGCCAGTTCGCACTCCAGCGCGCGGTGCGTCTGGCGTTCGGGAGCGCGGCGGAGGGCGCTCCTCGTACCGGCCTCCCGCATCAGAGCGAGGCGACGACGGAGGTGTGAACGCGGCGTCCGGGGACCCACCGGGCACGGGCCCCCTCGGCCACGGCCGCCCCGCGGAAAACCCACCACACGGCCGCATCGGCACGACGCCGTGCCCGCGCCGGCGGTCACACTGACGCAGCCGTGAGAACCCGACGGCCCGACAGACACGGCCCCCCGGCCGGACACCGATCCCTGACAGCACACCAGCCGCGGCGAGAGGCGCGCGGCGCCGGCACGACGGCCGCCGCATCGAACCGGCCGCCGCCACACCACAGACGTCACGACACGGCCCGCGCAGGCCACACGCCCACGCGGACACGAGAGCACCGATTGCACACGCACGCCCCAGGAGGAGCCATGCCACGTCCCCGCAAGCCCGTCGCCCGCCCCGTCATCGCCATCGCCGGACTGGGCATCGAATCGTCCACCTTCTCGCCGGCACGCACCGAGGCCTCCGCCTTCCACCCGCTGCGCGGGGACGAGGTCATGACCCGCTACCCGTTCCTCGCCCCGGACGAGCCGCTGACCGTGGCCGCCGACTGGCACGGCGCCCTCGTCGGTAAGTCACTGCCCGGCGGCCAGGTCACCGCCGAGGCCTTCGCCTCCCTGACCGACGAACTGATCGAGCGCCTCGCGGCGATGCCCCCGCTGGACGGCCTCTGGTACGACATCCACGGCGCCATGACCGTCGAGGGCATCGACGACGCCGAGGCGCTGCTGCTCGCCCGCGTCCGCGAGACCGTCGGCCCCGACGTCATCGTGTCGACCTCCATGGACCTGCACGGCAATGTCTCCCGCGAACTGGCCCACGGCAGCGACCTGATCACCTGCTACCGGATGGCGCCGCACGAGGACGCCATGGAGACGAAGGAGCGCGCCGTCCGCAACCTCGTCGAGCTGCTCACCTCGGGTGCGCCCCGGCCGGTCAAGGCATGGGTCCCGGTGCCGGTGCTGCTGGCCGGCGAGCAGACCTCCACGCGGATCGAGCCCGCGAGGAGTGTCTACGCGGGAGTCCCGGAGGTGGAGGCCGCGCAGGGCGTCACCGACGCGGCGATCTGGGTCGGCTACGCCTGGGCCGACGAACCGCGCAACCGCGCGGTAGTCGTGGTGACCGGGCAGGACGAGAGTGCTGTCTCGGAGGGCGCCGAGCGGCTGGCGCGCGCCTTCTACGAGGCACGCGAGGACTTCGCGTTCGTCGCACCGACCGGCACGCTCGACGCCTGCCTGGACGACGCCCTGGCCTCCTCCGCCCGTCCCTACTTCATCAGCGACTCGGGCGACAACCCGACCGCCGGCGGCGCGGGCGACGTCACCTGGGGACTCGAACACGTCCTGGGGCGGCCTGAGTTCAAGGACCCCTCGGGCCCCACCGTGATCTACGCGTCGGTGCCCGGCCCCGCGGCGGTCGCCGCGGCCGCGGCGGCGGGCCTCGGCGCGACCGTGACCGTCACCGCGGGCGCCGAGGTCGACGACCGGCATGCCGGCCCCCTCACGCTGACCGGTGTCGTCCACGCGATTCGGCACGGCGATCGTGACGCCGAGACCGAGGTGGTCCTGCGGGTCGGCAGTGTGTACGCGATCCTCACGAAGCTGCGCAAGCCGTACCACCACGAGCACGACTTCACCGACCTCGACCTCGACCCCCGCGGTGCCGACGTCGTCATCGTCAAGATCGGCTACCTCGAACCCGAACTCTTCGACATGTCGGCCGACTGGAAGCTCGCGCTCACGCCGGGCGGCGTCGACCAGGACCTGGTGCGCCTCGGCCACCACCGCATTCGGCGCCCGATGTTCCCGTTCGACCGGAACATGGCGGAACCGGACCTGACGGCCCGCATCATCCCCCCCTCCGACGAACCGCTCTCCGCAACGGACGAGTGAGCCGGCGGCGCCGACGCTCCCACCGGACGAACGGCCGGTGTCCACACCCGCGAGAGCGCGTGCGGACACCGGCCGCGGACACCCACTGCGGGTAGGGGCCGTCACCGTCCGAGCGAGATCCGGTGCGACGGCACCCGGTCATGGGCCGCTCCAGAATCTCCTCCAGCGGTGTGTCTCGTTGTCGACGCGGGGGTGGTGCGTCGGCGCGGCACAGCGGGTCTCCTTGCGCGGGCATACGGCGCTGTGCGGACCTGTTGACCGTCCGGGACCCTCAAAAGCGTTCGCCGAAGTCGGCGGGTGCCGGCCTGCGGGCAGACCGCTTCGAATGATCCTCGGCCTGCACGAGCCCACCAGAGGCACCGTCACCGTCGACGGGCGCCCTTTCCGTGACCGCGCCCGCGGCCTGCGCCACGTCGGCGCTCTCCTCGACGCGCACGATGTGCACGCCGGGCGCAGCGCGGCAGCGCAACTGTCTGCCCTGGCCCGCAGCAACCGCATACCGCAACGCCGGGTGGACGAGGTGCTGCAGGAGGTCGGTCTTGCCGACGTCGCCCATCACCGCATCACCGGATTCTCACTCGGCATGAAACAACGGCTCGGCATCGCCTCCGCCCTGCTCGGCGATCCACCGGTGCTGCTGTTCGACGAGCCGCTCAACGGCCTTGACCCGGAAGGAGTTCGGTGGGTCCGCGATCTCTTCAGGCGGCTCGCCGCGGAGGGCCGCACCGTGTTCGTCTCCAGCCATCTGATGTCCGAGATGGAGCACACCGCCGAGCAACTGATCGTCATCGGCCGCGGCGAACTCATCGCAGCGGAACGCCTCACCGACTTCTCCGCCCGCGGCGCGCGCCACAGCACCGTGGTCGGCACCAGCGCCGCGCCCGTCCTGAAGGACCTGCTGACGGTCGAGGGCGCAGTCGTGGACGCCGAGGGCGAACTGCTCACCGTGACCGGTCTGACCCCGGTCCGCATCGGTGAGATCTCCCTGGAGCACCGCATTGCACTGCACCACCTCAGCACTCGGTCCGCCTCCCTGGAGGAGGCGTTCCTCCAGCTCACCGCAGACAGCGTCCAATATTTCGCAGGAGACCCACGGTGACCACAACCACGACGTACGTTCCCGCCGGCCACCTCGGCGTCGACGAACCCCGCGCCCGCTTTCACGACCTGGTGGCCGCCGAGTGGATCAAACTGCGCTCGCTCCGCTCGACCTGGATCGCCTACGGGGCAACAGCGGTGGCCGTTGTCGCGTTCAACACGGGCACCGCATACGACACGTACAACCACTGGCCGCAGCGAGACGCGGCGGACCGGGCCGGCTTCCTCCGGGACGGAATCGCGCTGCAGGAGGCGTTCACCACGAACGCCGCCATGGTCATGATGCTGGCACTCGGTGCCGACGGCGCCGTCGTGATCATCGGTGAGTACAGCACGGGCACCATCCGGACGACGTTCGCGGCGGTTCCGGCCCGCAGTTCGGTGATGGCGGCCAAGACCGTGGTCGTCCTCGCGGTCACCACCGGCTTCGGTGTGATCGTGGCAGGTGCCTCGTTCGGCCTGACGCAGGCAATTCTGGGCCGCCGGGGCGCAGACGTCCCGATCACCTACCCTGGTGCCCTGACCTTGATGCTGGCATCCGCCCTCCTTGCCCCCGTGTGTGCCCTCACCGGCATGGCGATCGGCTCTGTCATCAGGCGCACCGCAGCCACCATGATCGCCTCGGTCGTGGTCGCTCTCGTACTACCCCTCGTCTTCACCGACGGCCGTCACTGGTCGGCTGTCGCCGAGCACGCCACGCTCTACCAGGCGTGGAACCGGCTCGCAGAGGTCAGCCACTCCCCGACCGCGTTCCCGTGGACGGACGGCGGAGCGTGGACCGTCTACGCGGTGTGGGCGTTCACCGCGGCCGGGTTGGCCGTCACCAGCGCACACCGGCGCGATCAATGAGACGGGCAGCCGGCCAACTCCATGGATGGCGGGCCATCGCGGAACCCGAGCCCCGTGCGTATCCATCGACGCCTTCTGGTCCAATGCGGGAGTCGTGCGTCCCGTCGGCGGACTCGACCGTCCGGACGAGGCCGGCTCAAGCAAGGCAACCGTAGGTGAAAAGACACCACCAAACTTTGTGGCGCTTTCGGCTGTTCCTGGCCATGATCCCGACAAGGAACACAGGAAGGGGTCCCATGACGGGTGGGAGGAACGAACTCATGGAGCTGCTGCGACGGGCGGGGCTGGAAGCGGTGAGGGATGGGCGGGTCGAGGAGGTTCCGTTGCCCGAGGCCGCATGGCGGCCCCTCATTTCGAGCGGCGCCAAGCCGACCGTGGCCGTACGGGAGAACCGGCCCGATCTGGTAGCCGAGCTCAACGCACAGTGGCACCGGCTCGCGGTCAGCAAGGGGGTCATCGGCGAGGACGGCGCGTTCCTCATTGATGTCGCCGGCGCCCGGACGGCCCCTGGGCCCAGGCGCTGGACACGGGTGCGACTGACTGGGCAGTGGGACCTCGCCGGAGTACTCGGTGAGCGGCCCGGGCAGCCGGAGTTCGTCACCCTCGCCACCGATGGCAGCACCCTGATCGGAGTGACGACTGAGGAGGGGGAGATCTGGTTCACCCTGTTGGACCACCTCGCAGAGCACCAGGAGGCAGCCGCGGGGGTGGCGGCCCAGGAATCCCCGCAGGAGCGGGAAACTGCTTGGGCGGCACTGTTTCAGGGACCGGGGCCTTCGGCGAGGCTGCGCGAACTGTGGGCACACGGGCTGAGCCTCAACCTGGCCACCCCCGATGACCTCCGCGCGCGCCTCCTCGGCCTGTCGCACTTCCTCCTGTGGCGCCCCCTGCCGACGGCGGTCGTCGAGGCGGCCATCGTCCACCCGGACTGGAAACTTCGGCAGTTGCTGGCCGAAGTACAGCAGAACATCACCGCTGAGCAGTGGGCCCGCCTGATCCTGGGCGAGCAGGAATCCCGACACCGGTGGATCCTCACCCTGCTCGCGGCGGACAGGTGTGCCGAACTCACCGACGGCGCTTACGAGCAGCTCACCGCAGACCCGTCCGCACGGGTCCGGGAAGAGGCTGCTCGCCTTCCCGGACTGCCCGTGCGGATGCTCACCGCCTTGACCGCCGACGTCGACCCCTCCGTACGGACCTCGGCCTGCCGGAGCGCTTGGCCCCGGCTGGCTGCTCTCGCTCGGCGCGCGCTTTTGGGTGACCCCTCCGACACGGTCCGCATGGAGGCACTGTTCCGGTACCACCAGGAGTACCCGATGCCCCGATCGGTCTTTGACACCGGGGAGCTCCAGGACCGCGCGATAAAATCCTGCCGGCTGGAACGCGGCCTCGCCGCATACCTGGCTCACCACGGCATTACGGCCCAGCGTTGCTCCCTGGCGGGCAACCCGCACCTGGACCCGGACCTGGTCGGTCTCCTCGCTCAGGACTCCGACGAGCGTGTCCGATCCGTGGTGGCCACACGTTCCGACCTCTCCGAGGAGCAACGGGCCGTTATCCGGATCGACTTCGACCCGCACGGGCGCTACTCCGCGCTCGACTGGGTCGTGGCGCTCCACCGGGATCCCGACGCCATGCGCCGCTTGGCCGCCTCCACCCACCCCCTCGTACGCAGGAGTGTCGCCCGAGCCCGGCGCCTCCCGCCGGACGTCGTCGAACACCTCGCCCGCGACGAAGACCGAGTCGTGCAGCTCTTCCTTGCGGAATCCTGCGACGACGCGCCCGCGGATATGCTGCTGAGGGTGTGGCAATGGTGGACCGGCAGCCTCAGCAGCCCGGATCGTCCGCGCGGCCACCCGAACTTCCCCCGCCGCGACCTGCTCCGCCACGCCGACGACCTGAACCCACGGATGCGTCAATTGGCCCTGGACGACCCGGAGTCGACGATCGAGCTGGTCGAGCGATTCAGCCGGGACAGTGATGCGGAAGTACGACGCCGGGCCGCGACCGACGCCCGGCTCACACCCGCGTCGGCCGTGCGGTTGCTCGACGACCCGCATGCAGGCGTGCGCCACGCGGCGGCCCGGCATCCCGGCCTGCCCGCACGGGTCCTGATCCGCCTGCTCCGGGACCCCGACACCGCACAAATCGCGTCGCAGCACGCAGCGTTGCCCATCTCCGTCATGGAACTGATGCTCCAGCGCATTCAGCCTCCCGCCGACGCGACGCCGAGGCCTTGAGGCCGGTGGATCGACAGCCTTCCGCAGCTTCTGGCCGCTCGGATTGCTCGGGTTGTCAAAGGTCGCCCTGCCCCTCGGGTGGAGAGCCGGCGGCCGTCGGAGCACGACGGCGTGGACGGATGCGCGCGGCGCCACCGGTGCGGCCGGCTCGCAGATCGGGGTGGCACTCCGTCCTGAGGTGTGGCCGCCGGTCCCGGGGGCCGACAACGCGCCAGTCTTCCAGTTCCTGCCGGACTCGACGGGCGGGCTGGAAGGCGCAGAGGCCGAGAATGCCGGGTGGTTCGGCCAGGCCGAGGCCGCCGTCGTCCACCCAGGTGGTGATGTCGGCCGCGGCGCCGGGGTCGCTGACCTGGCCGAGCCAGGCGGGGCGTCCGCCGGCTGTGCGGCCTTCGGCACAGGGCGGATGACGATGTCGTTGGCGCGTTCGCAGGCGTCGAGGCAGTCGGCGCGCCGGATCGTCGCGACATCGGCCAGCGCGGTGACAGGACCGGCGCCCACCGCGCAGCGCCCCGTTCTCCGGGGAGCGCGCGACGCTCCCCTGCCGGACGGCGCCCACCCCGTCATCTTTCGTGCACATCCCTGACCGGGAAGATCGCCGATTGCTTCGGAAACGCGTCGAGAAAGCCGTCCCCGCAAGGGAACGAACACACTTGGCTCTCGTCCGGTGAACCGAAACCCCTGATACTTCCGTGTGAGCTACATGTGCGGCGATCCCATACGAGAAAGGTATATTCCGTGAATGCACCCCTGCCACTGTCGGCGACCGAAGGATCCGAGGCCGAGGCCTTGTTCCAGTTCGAGACCGGCGCGCCCGAGGGCGCCCGCTCAGCGCTCGGCATGAACGCCACGCGTGTCGGCGACGCCGTGGTGCTGTCGATGCGGAACGACCCGACGCAGTTCTGGAGCAAGGCCCTTGGTTTCGGTCGTACCGCCCCGGTCACCTCAGGGATGATTGCCGAAGTGTGTGCCTTCTACCGGGCGGAAGGGACCCCTCAGGCCGTCCTTCAGCTCGCGCCCTCCGTGCTGCCTGAAGACTGGACCGAGATCTGCGCCCGCGAAGGCATCACGGGCGGATCCTCATGGGTCAAGCTCGTCGCTGACGTGGACGAGGTGGTGGCCCGAGCCGACGACCCGGACCGGCGGCAGGCGGACGGCCTGCTTGCCGCCCCGGTCGAACCCGGTGAGGCCGACCGGTGGGCGTCGGTGATGATGCGGGGCTTCGGCATGCCTGAGGAGCACTACACCGAGATGGTCGCCGCCTCCGCGGTGCACCCCGACTGGTATCCCCACGCTGTCTGGCTGGACGGGGAGCTCGTGGGCACCGGGACCATGTACCGCAGTGGGGAATCAGCGCAGCTGTTCGCCGGCGCGGTGCTTGCGCACGCCCGTAACCGTGGCGGCCAGAGCGAACTGCTCGCCGCACGTGCACGGGTCGCGGGCACGCTGGGTTGCCGTCTGCTCGTTGCCGAGACCGGTACGGAGGCCGACGGCAGTCACAACCCCTCCCTCCACAACATGCTTCGCCTCGGCTTCCACGTGGCCTACGAGCGGCGCAACTGGCTGTGGCAGCCGGCCACCTGAATTCGATCATCCAGCGACGGCCGGGGCAGGCGGCCCCACCGCAGCCGGGGGCGAGCGGGCCTGCTCACGCAGCGGCGTGAAGCCGATGTCCAGCTTCGAGTCGTACGCCTCGGGCCGTAGGCCGAGCGCGGGCGTGCCGTACCGGCCGAACCCGTCGTATGCGCGGTCGGGCGGGGCGCGAGAACCCCCTCCCGGTCCGCGACAGCGTCGATTGCTGCAGCCCTCCCCCGGCCATCGACAGCGTCTTCCGCATCGACCAGTGAGCAGCGTTCTCCTGCCCCGGCTCCAGCATCCTGGCCACCAGGTCAGCCACCTGGTCATCGCTCACCGCGCGGGGTGGCCGGCACGGCACAGCGTCCGCAGGATCTGACGAAAGGTGTGCTCCCTGCCCCACCTGCCCGGAGCAGGGAGCACGCGTGTCTCCGGACGGAACGACGACTCCGTCAGAATGCGAACCGCTCGTAGCCCAGGGAGGTGCAGCCGTGGACGCCAGAGTGGATCTGGCCGATGGTTGCCGTCCCGACGGCATCGGAGCGCTTGGCCCGCAGCCGACGTCATTGCGCGGATAGCGAGCTTCGGAGGGCTTCAGCCGCGTCGACCATCGGCTGTCGGCTGTCGGCTGTCCGCTGTCGGGCCCCCAGATTCGCAACCCGCCCCGCCCGCCATTCGAGCAGCGGTGAACGTCGAGCGTTCGCTCGGTGGGCTGGGCACAGCACTCGCGTGGCGCGACATCCTTCAGGGGACGACGGCGCGCTCAACAGCGATGGGCCCTGGCGGCAAGGGCAGGGCAGGAACTGCTGGTTCCGGCAGCCGTATCTGCAGGCCGAGGGGACCTCGGGCCGGGTGAACGACACCTACGGCCCTACGCGGCGCCCGCCGCTGTGCGAGAAACGTGTTGGTCCCCGAGGGCGGCAAAAGACAAAGGCAAGGAGGTCTCTCTCCTTGCCACTCTTAACTTATAGCGCGTCGGGGGGCTTGCGGCAAGACCCAGGTGGTACCGCACAATCGTCGGCCGAGGCCACAACCTGCGGAAATGAGGGCACGACGTGCGGGTGTTGTTGTCGACGTACGGGGGGCGCGGTGACGTCGAGACAGGGGTGGGACCGGCAGTGCGGCTACGGCCGGCCGATCTGCGGAGAGAAGGCCACCGGAGATGAGGACGTACCCGAGAAGAGGTTCGACACGAGGCACAACACGAGGACCGGCAGAACTGGCACCGCCCGTGACGCGGTCGGCCGGTGCAGTGCGACGGAGCACGACTGCCTCGGAGGTGTCGCCATGAGTGAGCAATACGTGTTGCACCTTCAGGAGGTCGACGAGACGCAGATCGCGGTCGTCGGCGGCAAGGGCGCCCACCTGGGCGGGCTGTCGCGGATCGACGGCATCCGCGTACCGGGCGGCTTCTGCGTGACGACGGACGCGTTCCGGATGATCATGGCGCAAGCGCCGTCGATCGATGATCGGCTCGACCAGCTGTCGCGGCTGCGCCCGGACGACCGGGGACCGATCCGCCTGCTCAGCGCGGAGATCCGCCGGGCCATCGAAGAGATCACGATCCCCGACGCTATGGCAGCGGCGATCACCGGCGCGCTCGCCCAAGTCGGCGAGCAGGCGGCCTACGCCGTCCGATCGAGCGCTACAGCGGAGGATCTGCCGACGGCCTCGTTCGCCGGCCAGCAGGACACCTACCTGAACGTCGTGGGGCCGGCAGCGATCCTCCGGCACATCAGCAGGTGCTGGGCCTCGCTGTTCACCGAGCGGGCCGTGACCTACCGCCGGCGCAACGGCGTCGACGACCGTACGGTCCAGATGGCCGTGGTCGTGCAGCAGATGGTCTTCCCGCATGCGGCCGGCGTCCTGTTCACGGCCGACCCCGTCACGGGCAACCGGCAGACCGCCGTCGTGGACGCCGGCTTCGGCCTCGGCGAGGCCCTGGTCTCCGGGCTGGTGAACCCGGACGTCTTCACGGTGCGACACGGCGAAGTCGTGGCCAAGGCGATCGCCGCCAAAGCGCGCGCCATGTGCGCGCTGCCGGCCGGCGGTACGCGGGAAGTGCCGATCGACTCGCAGCGGCAGGAGCAGCCGGCCCTGACGGATGCGCAGGCCGTGCGGCTCGTGCAACTCGGGCGCCGGATCGAAGCGCACTTCGGCTGCCCTCAGGACATCGAATGGTGCCTGGCCGATGATGACTTCCACATCGTGCAGAGCCGGCCGATCACGACGCTGTTCCCCGTCCCCGAGTCCGGCGACCAGGAGAACCACGTCTACGTCTCCGTCGGCCACGGGCAGATGATGACCGACCCGATGAAGCCGCTGGGCGTTTCCGTGTGGCAGCTGACGGCCATGGCGCCGATGCACGAGGCCGGCGGACGGCTGTTCGTCGACGTCACTCGTCGTTTGGCCTCGCCTGCGAGCCGCGCCGGCCTCCTGGACGCCATGGGCAGAGGTGATCCGCTGGTCAGGGACGCACTGCAGACCGTCCTGGACCGCGAGGATTTCGTCCCGTCCCTCCCGGACACGTCTGCGGGCGGGCCGCCGGCCGGCGGTGCGCCCGTGCCGGTGGAGACCGATCCGGCCATCGTCACTGAGCTGATCGAGCGCAGTCGGGCGTCCCTCGCCGCCTTGGAGAGTGGCATCCGGACGAAGAGGGGAGCGGCGCTGTTCGACTTTCTGCTGGAGGCCTTCGAGGAGCACAGGCGGGTCCTCAGCGATCCGCTCAGCCTCAAGGCGATCATGGCGGGAATGGAGGCCACCTGGTGGCTCAACGACACGCTGCGGGAGTGGCTGGGCGAGAAGAACGCGGCCGACACGCTCACCCTGTCCGCTCCCGACAACGTCACGTCGGAGATGGGACTGGCGCTGCTCGACGTCGCCGATGTGATCCGCCGGCATCCGGACGTGGTGGCGTTCCTTCAGGGTGTCGAGGACGAGAGCTTCCTGGCCGCGTTGCCGAAGCTCACGGGCGGGACCGAAGCGCGCGACGCCATCGATGCCTACCTCGACCGCTACGGCATGCGCTGCGCCGGCGAGATCGACATCACGAGGCCGCGTTGGCGTGAGCGCCCCAGCACGCTCGTGCCCGTGATCCTCGACAACGTCAGGAATTTCGAGCCTGGTGCCGCCGAGCGCCGCTTCGAGCACGGACGGCAGCTGGCACGGAAGAAGGAACAGGACGTGCTGTCACGCCTGCGGTCTCTGCCGGACGGGGACCGGAAAGCCGACGAGGCCAAGCGGATGATCGACCGGGTCAGGACCTTCATCGGTTACCGGGAGTACCCGAAGTACGGGATCGTCAGCCGTTACTTCGTCTACAAGCGGGCCCTGCTGGAAGAGGCCGAGCGCCTCGTGCAGGCGGACGTACTTTCTGCGAGGGAGGACGTCTTCTACCTCACGCTCCAGGAGTTCCAAGACGTCGTGCGCTCGCACCAGGTGGATGACCGGCTCATCCAGCAGCGCAAGGAGGCCTTCCGGGCGTACCACGCGCTCACACCGCCCCGGGTCCTCACATCGGACGGCGAGGCCCTCACCGGGGCGTACCGGCGCGACGACGTGCCGGCCGGCGCCCTGATCGGCTTGCCGGTTTCCGCCGGGACCATCGAGGGCAGGGCCCGCGTCATCGTCGATATGGCGGAGGCCGATCTGGAGGCGGGTGACATCCTGGTCACGGTGTACACGGACCCCAGTTGGTCGCCCCTGTTCGTCGGAATCAAGGGTCTGGTGACGGAAGTGGGCGGGCTGATGACCCATGGCTCAGTGATCGCCCGGGAGTACGGCCTGCCGGCCGTCGTGGGCGTGGAGCAGGCCACCCGGCTGATCCGGGACGGACAGCGGATCCGTGTGTACGGAAGCGACGGGTACGTCGAGATCCTGCCCTGAGCGATCCGTACCGTGGCCTCTCTGCGGGGCCGGCCACGGTGCGGATCATGCGGCGCTGGTGCGGGCCATCGTCGACCCACTTGCGGGGACCGGCGAACTCAGGGGGGCGCACCCGACGTCGTCGAGGAAGGCGTTCGTACCACCCGCACCCCTGCCGCGGCAGGGGTGCTCACCGCCGCCATCGACCGCTGATGGGGCGACATGTTCTCGACTGGCAACGACGTTACGTGACCGCTGCGCGCGGAACCGATGCTGCTACGAACATGGTCCGTGACTGCCGGTTCAGCAGCCTCGGCCATGATTCGCCGCCCTTCGCTACCGCTGCCGGTGCGGTATCAGGCGGAATTCTTGTCGCCAACGGGATTTCCCCCGTGCGCCACTGTGGATATGGTGCCGACTTCGCGTGCCGGACACCATGCGCCCCTGGCGTCTGGTGATCACGCAAAGCTCGCTGGCGAGGACTACGGCCGGAGTCGTGGGGGACTCGGTCAGTGTGGGCGATTCCGCCACTCCTGGACCAAGGAGTCCGCATCGATATCGCTTGTTTCCTCCTCAACGCCTCCGAGACTGGTACCTCCGCCCTTGTCCTGCCAATACTCAAGCATTTCTTTCCGCTGCTGCTTGGACTGCTTTTCAACCCAGCTTCGATTGTCCGGCGACATTCGGTCCATGATCTTTTCCAACGCGTCATCGGATGACATGAATTCCTCCTCGTTTGGAGAACTCTTTTCAGCCGGCCGGCCCGCTGCGTCACGGCCAGGCCGTGTATCAGCCGAACGTCGACTCCGCAGACTCGGCACACTTCTTCTGCTCCCGCTGCGCGAGGGCCGGCCCGAGACCGGACCACGTCACGGGCCGTATGCCGACCCTGTCTGCCGTGTCGGCGCCGGCTGGCTCATCGACGTCACCCACGAAGCGACCCTCAGCCCCTGCGTCATACAGGCATCGACGAAAGCATGATCGCTGCGCAGACCCTTGTCGTGCTGAGTTCGACCAGCCATGACTCTCCCGGGAAACCGACAACAGTCCTACTACCGTCACGCGGAAGCCGCACAGTCGCATCCTGGAACCACTCAGACCCGCTGCTCTGGAGAAAAAAGACCGTCCACCACGTGGTATGCGGCTACTCACAGTCCGGTAGCGCGGCGTAGGGCGACACGACAAGGCCACGAGGTCTCGTCCATCGCCAGGCCTGCCGCGTGAGCCAACTGCCCCGATCGCGACGCGCCCTCATCGTCACCGCTGGAGCCGCGCGGGACGGCCGGCGCGGATGGCCGCGCGGAATCCGGGCCGATCCGGTTCGCGCAGGGGGGGTTCGCAACCGTTTCGGCGGTCGCCAGGGCCGGTCCGCGGCGGGACCCGTGGAACGGGATGGGCCCGTCGATGGAAGGGTCACGCCGTGAGGGCATCCGCCTCGCGTGCCGGCGTCGCCGAACGATAGGCGGGCTCAGGCAGCGACTTGGGCGCCTGCGCGATGACGACATCGAGCAAGCCCGGGAAGCGAGCATCGAGGTCTTCCCGGCGCAGGCGATTCAGCCGCCGGGTCCCTTCGTCGCGCTGGCGGATCACACCGGCTTCCCGGAGCACCTTGAAGTGGCCGCTCTGGGTCGATCTGCTGACCGGAAGCGCGAAGCTCACGCACGCTGGTTCGGCACTCTGCCCGACCTCGGCGAGGCGACCGACGATGGCCAGCCGCAACGGATCGGCGAGCGCGGCCAGTACAGCGGTGAAATCCAACTGGTCACGCTCGGGGTGGACGAGTTCATTCGCTGTGCGGCTGGCCATCTCCCCATCATACCCGGCATGTGTTCGGATGTTCCGAACATCTTCCATGTTCGACCATCCTGAACATATATGGAGAGATGACAGATGGTGTTCCAGAAACTACGATCCGCACCCAGCTGGGCCACGTTGATCGCCTGCTGTGCGGCCCAGTTCATGGTCATCCTGGATGTGACCATCGTGAACGTCGCCGTGCCCCAGATGCGTGACGACCTCGGGCTCGGCGCCAACGGAGGCAGTGGGTCATCAACGCCTACACCCTCACCTTCGCCGGTTTCCTGATGCTGGGCGGACGAGCCGCCGATCTGTGGGGCCGCCGGCGGATCTTCCTGACCGGCCTGGCCCTGTTCACCGTCTGCAGCCTGATAGGAGGCCTGGCACAGAGCGGAGCCTGGCTCATCACAGCTCGCGCGGGGCAGGGCATCGGCGGTGCCATCCTCGCGCCGGCCAGCCTCTCCCTCCTGACGACCCGCTTCACCGACCCGTACGAGCGGCGCAAGGCACTCGGCGCCTGGCCCATCACCTCCGCCAGCGGCGCGGCCCTCGGAGTCCTGGCGGGCGGCATCCTCACCGATCTGCTGAACTGGCGTTGGGTTCTCTTCGTCAACGTCCCCATCGGGGCCGCGGTGGTGGCCCTGACACTGCTGGCGCTGGCCGAATCGCGTCTGGACGGGGCGAGGCCGCGACTCGATGTCTTGGGCGCCCTGACCGTCAGCTCGGGCCTGGCGGTCCTCGTCTACGGAATCGTCGGCACCACCAGTCATCCTTGGGGTTCGGCGCGGACCCTGACCACGCTGGCCGTCGGCGTCGCGCTGCTCACCGCGTTCGCGATCACCGAGATCTACTTCGCCAGAAGCCCGCTCGTACCCTTCTCCGTCTTCAAACGGCGCTCGCTCGCCGTCGTGAACGCGGTGACCGTATCGATCGGCGCGGCCAATTTCGGTGCCTACTACTTCTTGTCCCTCTACCTCCAGCAGGTCGAGAAATACTCCCCCTGCAGGCCGGACTGGATTTCCTGCCCGTGGGCCTCAGCGCCTTCACCGGCGCACCGGTCGGCACCCGACTGGTGGTGAGCCTGGGAGTCCGGAACCAGCTCATTGAGGCTTTTTCAACCTGCGGTTGAGCTGGCGTGATGCAGGGTGAGTACGGCCTGGACGAGGCCGGTGATGCGAGTGGTCGAGCAGCGAAGTTTGCGGAGTAGTCGCCAGGACTTGAGGGTGGCCATGGCTTGCTCGACGAGGGCTCGGATCTTGGCCTGAGATCGGTTCACGGCCTGCTGACCGGCGGAGAGAGCCTCCCATCGGCCGCGGAAGGGGACCCGGATCGTGCCGCCGGCGCCTTGGTAGCCCTTGTCCGCCCAGCAGGGGAGGTGGGCCTGGTCAAGAGCATCGATGATGCCGTGTTCCCGGGCTGCGCGAACGTCGTGGACGGCCCCAGGCAGTGCCGGCGAGGCCCACAGCAGCCGGCCGAACGGGTCGGCGATGACCTGCACGTTCATGCCGTGTCTCTTGTGCTTGCCGGAGTAGTAGGGCCGGTCGGCAGCGATCCGGTCGATGGGCAGGAGAGTCCCGTCGAGCAGGACGTAAGCCTTCGTCGATGCGGCTTGGACAGCCTCGTCGAGGGTCGGTGCGAGGGCGGCCAGGAGGTCGACGGCCTCGCTGATGTAGCGGTAGACCGTGCTCGTCCCAATCTCGAAACCCGCTGCGAGCTGGGCGTACGTAGTCCCGTTGCGCAGATGCGCCAACACCAGCAGAGCTTGACGGCCGACCGATAGCCGGCGCCAGCGGCTTCCGATCCGGCGACGGTGTTCGCGCAGACGAGTGGCGAGGTACGTCAAGGACCGACTGGACACGTCCAGCCCGCACCGGTAGACAAGCACGTGAAGCCTCTGGTGGGTATCGGGTGATCTTGGTCGTGAACCCGTCTACCAGAGGCTTCGCTCATGTGTCGAACCAACTGAGCCGCTACCGGGCGCAAGTTGGCAAAGGCTCACTCTCGGCCCTGGTGTGGCGGCAGCCGGTCTTATCTGGATGGCCGCAACGCTTGCGCCTGGACAGCCCTACCTGCAGCACCTGCTCATCCCGCTGATCATGTTCGGCGGTGGAATCGGCTTGTCCTTCACACCGATGGCCATGGGAGCCACCCAGGGAGTACCGCCGCACCAGGCCGGACTGGCCTCCGGGCTGATCAACGCCACCCGCCAGGTGGGCGGGGCGATCGGCCTCGCGGTCATGGCCACCGCCGCGTCGGGCCTGACGAGTCGGCACGTCGCCTCCGACGGTGCTCCCCATGCCCTCACCGACGGATACGCGCTGGCCTTCCTCATCGCGGGCCTGGGCCTGATAGCGGGAATGCTCCTCACCTTGGCACTCCCGTCGGCGGCCGGGCAACGGCTGGAGCGAGAGAGGGCACAGGCATCCGAAACCTCCCCGGCGCCAACGCCCGCCTCCGTCGAGGGCGTATCCGCGGACTGAGTCCGTCCGGCCCCGGGCCGGACCGCGTGCGATCGACGGTGGCCGAGGGCCTTCAAGTGCGGCGTCGCAGCGACCCGGGGCCGCGCCCCGCGCGGCCGTTCACCCCGCCGAACCGCCGCGATCCACGCGGCGGTTCGGCGGGGGTGGCCTCGGATCGGTGGTCGGCGAGCACGGTGTGGGTGACATCGTCCCGGCAACTCCAAGACGGTGCATCCTCATCGGGTCAGTGGAGAGGACCGCCGGCAACAACGTCCTGCCAGAACATGTCGGTGGGCCACGCCGTCGCCGTGCGGGCCCGACGACGCCCGGGTCCCGTGGACCCACCGGCCATGACGCGGAACGTCCTCCCGAATCGGAGGGTCGCTGATGGCTCAGCCCGCCGGCCGGCTCCCCGCTGGGCGCGGTTCGCCGGACGGTAGGGGTGAGGGCGGTCCGCCAGAAGGTGCGGGGCGAGGGTGGGCCGCCAGAGCCACGGCGTGGGGGCCGCCGGAGCGTGCGCTCGTGATCACCCCTCCGGCCGCCCGCCCACATCAACGAACCAGGAGGGTCCGGCTGTCGGAGTCCGTACGAGCCGACCGGTCCGCGTGTCCCCGATCGCGCCCACGGCCCCCGTCACCAGGGCCGTGGGCGCCTCCCTCAGAACGCGGCGCGGACGGCCCCGACCGGCTCGCCGTGCCCGAGGACCGGCGCGGTGGCGAGCGCCGTGAGTGTCTCGTCGCCGTCCACGTCCACTCCCAGGCGGCGCAGCGCGGCGACCATCACCACGGGACGGGACCGCTGGGAGCCGTCCGCGATCTTGAGCGACACCGCGGACCCGTCCGGGAGGCCGAGTGCGTACACGCCCTCGGCTCCGTCCTTGGCGACGGCCCCGGGCAGGGCGCCCATGAGCCGCGTCACGTCCCGGCCGGTGCCGCCGACGTACCGCGGGTGGGTGTTCATCGCACGGGCCACGCGGTGTTCGAGGCTGCCCTCCGGCGCCGAGGCCAGGCTGCCGAACGCCCGGGCCAGGCCCCGCAGGCTGATGGCGAACAGGGGCGCGCCGCAGCCGTCGATGCCCGTGGCCGCGATCCTCTCGCCCGCCAGTTCCTCCAGGGTCTCGCGCAGTACCACCTGGAGCGGGTGTGCGGGGTCGAGGTACGTGACGGTGTCCCACCCGTTCGCGACGCAGGTCGCCAGCATGGCGGCGTGCTTGCCCGAGCAGTTCATCGTCAGCGGGGAGGGCTGCCCGCCGGCCGCCAGGTACGCGCGCAGCGCCCCCTCGCCGATCGGGAGGGCAGCCGTGCAGCGCAGCGCGTCGGTGCCGAGCCCGGCAGAGCCGAGTATCGCCCGCACGCCCTCCAGGTGGATGTCCTCCCCCGAGTGGCTGGCGCATCCCAGCGCCAGGAGTTCGCCGTCCAGGCCCAGTCCGGCGCGGAGCATGCCGAGCGCCTGGAGGGGCTTGTTCGACGAGCGCGGATACATCGGAGCGTCGGCGTCCCCGATCCGCAGGACCTCCGAACCGTCAGGGGCGGTCGCGAGGACCGTCCCGTGGTGTACGGACTCCAGGAAATCCCCACGCCAGACCTCGGCCACCACGGTGTGCATCAGTTACGTCCACCTCTCCAGTTCGAGTCAACCGTTGACAGTTATCACTTGGCGCAGAGCATGTCGAATGTGGGGGCGATTTCGTCGACACCCCTTGACACCTGCGGAAACGTGCCTGTCAACTGGCAACTGTTAACACTTTGACGGTCCAGAGGAGGCGTCGTCCGTGAGTGAGACACTGCAACGCGGCCTCGCCGTCCAGATCGCCGAGGTGCTGCGGGAACGTCTGCTCGGTGGCCACCTGCCACCGGGGACCCGGATCAACGAGGTGGTGCTCGCGCGGGAGCTCGGCACCAGCCGGGGCCCGCTGCGCGAGGCCGTGCGGCAACTCGTCAGCGAGGGTCTGCTCGTGCACAACCCCAACCGTGGTGCCACGGTGTTCGCGGCCGAACCCGAGGACGTGCGGGCCCTGTTCGAACTACGCACGGCGCTGGAGACGGCGTCCGCCCGGCTGGCCGCGGAGCGCCGTGACGAGAAGGACATCGCCGCGCTGCGCTCGGCCTGCGCTCGGGCGCGGAAGACCATTCAGGGCGGCCGGCGCTTCGTGCACCGTCTGGACCTGGACTTCCACCGGACCCTTACGGTCACCGCGCGAAGTCCGCGCGTCGCGGAACAGTTGTGGCGGGTGCAGCAACAGATCATCCTGCTGCGCAGCCCGCTGGACGTTCCCCCGGCTCACACGGCCGGCTCCCTGGACGACCACGAGGAGATCACCGCAGCCGTCGCCGACGGTGACGGCAAGCGCGCCGCAGCGCTCATGGACCTCCATCTCGACCGCGTGCGGGCCCACATGGCGGGCTCCCCGACCGGCTGACCCTGCCGGACCTGTCCCGTCCTCGTGCCGCGAGTGCGCCCCCACCCCCGGCGCGCTTCCGCATGCCCTGCCCGCCCCCGTCCGCCCTCCCCCGGCGGCCGGCTCGCCGTTCCCCCCACCCCGCCGAAACGCCCCGGCCCCGCCGGGTCACTGGAGTACCCGAATGACCGACCCCACCGCCGCGGCGACGCCCCCACGCGTGCGCCGCACCCCCGGCCTGCTCGTCGCCGCACTGCCCGTGCTGCTGATGCTGACCCTGATGATCACGGGCACCGTCTGGCTCGACCTCGACCCCGTGGTCCTCCTCGTCACGGCCTGTGCCGTCACCGGCGTCATCGCCCGGCGGCTCGGCGTGACCTGGAACGAGATGCTCGTGGGCATACGGTCGAAGATCGACGCCGCGATGCCGGCGCTGCTGATCCTGATCTCCATCGGCATGCTCATCGGCACCTGGACGCTGAGCGGCACGATACCCATGATCGTCGACTGGGGACTCAAGGCGATCCAGCCGTCGTGGATCGTGGTGCTGTCGTTCCTGATCACCATGGTCGTCTCCACCGTGACGGGCACCTCCTGGGGCTCCGTCGGCACCGTGGGTGTCGCCCTGATCGGCGTGGCCGGCGGACTCGGTGTGTCCCTGCCCATGACGGCGGGCGCCATCGTCTCGGGCGCCTATTTCGGCGACAAGATGTCCCCGATGTCGGACACCACCAACCTGTCCCCCGCGGTGGCCGGTTCGACCCTCTTCGAGCACATCCGGCACCTCCTCTACACGACGGGCCCGGCCGCGATCCTCGCCTGTGTCCTGTACCTCTTCCTGGGCCGCACCCAGCACGCCGACGGGCAAGCCGCCCAGCGGACCGAGGCCCTTCGGGCCGTGCTGGAGCACGGATTCCACTTCAACCTGCTGCTCCTACTGCCACCGGCGGTGGTGCTCGCGGGCGCGATCACGAAGAAGCCGCCGCTGCCGACCATCATCGTCTCGTCAGCGGTCGCGGGAGTCCTGGGCGGTGTCTTCCAGGGCTTCTCCCTCCAGCAGATCTGCTCGTCCGCCTCGACCGGCTTCACCGCGTCGATGCTGAGCGGCCACGGGGGCATCGACCCCCGCCACCTGTCCGCCGCGGCCGGCACGCTCCTCAACCGAGGCGGCATGGCCTCCATGGCCTCGACCATGCTGATCGGCCTCGCGGGCTTCGCCTTCGCGGGCATCCTGACCGAGACCGGCTGCCTGGACGTCCTGATGCACCGGCTGCTCGCCAAGGTGCGCAGGACGGGCGGGATCATCCTCGCCACCGCGCTGACCTCGGTGGGCACCGCCCTCGCCATGGGGGTCTCGTACCTGACGATCATCGTGCCGGGCCAGGCGTTCCGGGACATCTACCCCGAACGCGGCCTCGCCCCGAAGAACCTGTCACGCACGCTGGAGGACTCCGGCACGGTCTTCGTGCCGCTGGTGCCGTGGACCGAGGCCGCCACCTATATGTCCACGACACTGGGTGTCGCCACCATGGCGTACGCGCCGTACGCGTTCCTGAACTACTTCGGCGTGATCATCGCTGTGATCTGCGGCTACACCGGTTTCGGCATCGCCCGCCAGGAGCCGGTGCGCAGGAGCGTCGAAGAACCCACGCCGGCTGCGCTCTGACCGCCCCGGTCGCAGTCCGCAGCCTGGTCCGCCCGGAGACAGGAGACCAGCAGGACGGCCCCAGGGTGGGAAGTTCCCGCAGGGACCGCAGGGGGCGTCCGGCGCGCATACCTGCGGCGGCGTGATCGGTCCGGGGATCCCGGTGCACCGTCCAGCGTCGGGATGGGGCCGTGCTCCCACCGATCCCGGCTTCCCGCTCGTCAGGGTCCGAGAGCGCCCCGCGGCGAGACAGTCGCCGTCACAAGTGCCGCAGCCGGTTGTGCAGGTGGCGACGTTCAGCTTCGGTGGGCGCCAGGTCGAGCGCCGCGAGATAGCCCTCGCGGGCTTCCGCCGCACGGCCGGAGCGTCGCAGTAGTTCGGCACGCGTCGCATGCAGCAGGTGGTAACCGTCCAGCTTCCCCGTCCCCGCGATCGCGTCGACCAGCGGCAGCGCCACCTCCGGTCCCTCCGCCATGCCGATCGCGACGGCATGGTTCAGATCGACGATCACGCTCGGTGCCACGAGGGCGAGTTGCTCGTAGAGTCCGACGATCTGTGGCCAGTCGGTACGGGCTGCCACGGGCGCGGTGGCGTGGCAGGCGGCGATGGCGGCCTGGATCTGGAACGGGCCGGCCCTGCGCCGTCGCAGCGCCCGTTCGAGGATGGTGAGGCCCTCCGCGATCCGATCCCGGTCCCACAGTGAGCGGTCCTGCTCCTCCAGGGTGACCAGATCGCCGTTCGGGGCGATGCGGGACGGCCGCCGGGCATCATGCAACAACATCAGCGCGAGCATGCCGTGCGCCTCGGGCTCGTCGGGCATCAACGCGGTGAGCACGCGCGCGATACGGATTGCCTCCCCCGGCAGTCGGGTCTTGTGCGGGTCCCCGTATCCGTCGTTGAACAGCAGGTAGAGCACGTGGAGCAGGGCGGGAAGTCGCTCTGGCAGCAGGTGCGCGGGGGGCACGCGAAACGGGATGCCCGCGTGGGCCACCTTCTGTTTGGCCCGGAAGAGGCGTTGCCCCATGGTGCGTTCCGGTACCAGGAACGCCCGTGCGATCTCCGCGGTACTCATGCCGGTCAGGCTCCGCAGGGTCAGCGCCACTTGAGCATCGAGATTCAGCGACGGATGGCAGCAGGTGAACATCAGCTCAAGTCGCTCGTCCGGAATCTCGCTGTCGCGCGCACAGGGGGGCGGCTGCCCCCTTTCCAGCGTCGCCACCTTCCGCAGCTTCGCCGCCTCGGTCGAAGCACGGCGCATCCGGTCGAGCGCGCGGTTGCGCGCGACGGTGGTGAGCCAGGCAATGGGTTCGGTCGGTATGCCTGATTCCGGCCACTTCTTCAGTGCCTGCGCGAACGCGTCCTGCGCACACTCTTCGGCCAGGCCCCAGTCACCGCCGGTGAGCCGGATCATGGTGGCCACGATCCGGCTCCACGCGGTGGTGTAGATCCCGGCAATACGATCCTTCACCTGGGATTCCACTGCCACCCTCTCGGTCAACCGATCATTCGTCGGCGTCGCCGGGCCAGAACGGCCGCAGTTCGACCATCCCTCTCCAGGCCATCGGGTGCTTGGAGGCGACATCGATCGCTTCGTCGAGGTCGGCGCATTCGAGGATGTCGAAGCCGGCCATCAGGTCCTTGGTCTCCGCGTAGGGTCCGTCGGTGAGCAGCACCCGACGGTCACGGACGCGAACCGTGGTGGCGTCGCTCGCCGGACGGGTGCGGTTGCCCATCAGCCGGATTCCCTTACCGTCCATCTCCGTGACCCAGTCCTCGACATCCGGGGCACCGTCGTCCTGCCCGGGGGTGTGATCCGGGTCCGTACACACCAACATCAGGTACTTCATCGCTTGATCCCTTCGTGGTTCCGGCGGCGGTCGTCGCGCCGATCGTGGTGGTCATGTTCCGGCACAGCGTGACGAGTCCGCAGCCCGAAGTTTCGCGGATCTGCCTCGCTTCCGGCGTGGGCGCCGGTGTCACAGGTGCCGTGCGTGGACGACCGGAGACCTCGGGTACTCGGCGACTCGCCGCCCTCTCGCCGCTCGCGTCGCCAGGCCGAGCCGATCAGCCGGGATCTTCGAGAGCCGTCCAGTCGAGGGTGCTTGGCCCCTCTCCCTCCGCCGCGACGCGGTTCGCCGTACCGACCCGACCGTTGGAAAACTGGTTGCGGGCAGTGAACCGGGGACGCGGCGAACGAGCCGAGGACGCCGTCCTCCCAGCTACTCCCTCCCCTCGCCCCCGGCAGCCACTCACCGATCCGGTCCACAGGGGCGATCGGCTCCTCCATCCGCCCGCGCGGTCTCCGGACGCTCGGACGCGGAGCAATCGCTGCCCGCGCACCCCTGGCCACGTCCATGAGCGGTCTCCTTCCCGTTCGTCGTGTGGATGACGAACGGGCGTGCCGTTCCACTACAGGCTCTCCTGAAGATCTTTCGCACGCTGTACTCGCGACGGTTCCCTGAAGGTCAGCACGGCGTTCAGGTTCTCGGCACGACCGTGCGAACCGCGACCGTGAGAACGGCGACTCACGAGATGGTGCGCGGCAGTCTGAGGCTGAACACGCCCGTCACCGCTGTCGAATCGAGCCAGGCCGGCGGCGTCACCAGCAGCGCGTCCCGCATGCCCCACGGACCGAGCAGGGCCACGAACAGCGAGCCGATCGGACACCAGGCCGCTTGCGAGCGCCGCCTGGTGCGTCGTCGTCATCACTCCGCTTCCCACGCCCTCGCGCCCGTGCGGTACGTCCGAGAGCACGATGCGCCGTGGATGGCGCCCGGTACCTGCGACGTCATCATCGCGGCCGCCGCGCCCTGCGCCACCCGGCCGATCACCAGCATCCAGGGGCTGGGCGCGAGGCCGCACGCCGGCGACGTGAGCCCGAAGGCGGACAGGCTCGCGACGAAGAGCCGGCGGCGGCCGAACGTGCCGCCCAGCCGCCCTCCGAGGACAAGCAGGGACCGGGTACGCCAGGCCGTACCCCGCCACCAGCCGTACCCCGCCACCACGAGTTCGAGCAGCGCGGGTCCCGCGCCGAGGCCCTTGTCGAGGTTCGAAAGGGCGACGTTGACGATGAAGAAGTCGATCAGCGGCGGGCCCGCGCCGAGCAGGACGGTGAAGAGGCCGCGCGGGCGCCCGATCACCTGCCACCTCGCGTCCCGGGGACGCGGCATTTCTGGGAGGAGCGAAAGTCGGGTGGCCGTGGCGCACGGTCCGGGTAGAGTCGGGCGGTGCCCGAGCTGAAGCGTCTGCACGCTGACGATGCCCCGGCGGTCCTGGCCTTCGAGTTGGCGAACCGCGCCTACTTCGCCGCCTCGGTCTCCGACCGCGGCGACGAGTTCTTCGAGCAGTTCACCGACAGGTTCAGGGCCCTGCTGGCCGAGCAGGCGGCCGGAACGAGCGCCTTCTACGTGCTCCTCGGTGAGGACGGCTCAGTTCTGGGCCGGTTCAACCTGTACGACTGTGAGGACGGGACCGCCGAACTCGGTTACCGGGTCGCGCAGCACGTCGCCGGCCTCGGCGTGGCGACCGCGACCGTGCGGGAGCTGTGCCGGGTGGCAGCCACGCGGCACGGGCTGCGGACACTGCGGGCGGGCACCGCTCACGACAATGCCGCGAGCCAGGCGGTGTTGACCAAGGCGGGGTTCGTACCGGTGGGTCCGGCCGACCCGGCACACCTCGGTGGCAAGCCCGGCATCTGGTATCAACGCGTCCTGGAAGTGCGGCCGTAGACCGTGAACGTGCTGGGTTCATGGGCAGAGCCGGTCCCGGCCTTCGCACAGCGACAGGGCGGCCGACCCGCCGTTGTCCCCGGTGGACTCGTCAACTGCCGAATTCCCGGGCGAAGTCATCGGGGTCCATGGTGAGGTCGACGGGCTCCGGGGTGGCGTCGTAGTCGGCCCACCACACGGCTGGGACGTCACCGGCCAGTTCGTGCAGCAACTGGTGGACGATGCGGGCCGCGCCCTCCAGCGGGTCCTGGTCGGGAAAGGTCAGGACCCGGTGTTCGGTCTGCCACGCGAAGGGGTGCACCCGGTCGAACTCCTGGATGTCCAGCTCCAGGATGCCCCCGCTGCTCGACATCCGGCTGTCGGGCCACAGACGGCTCACACAGGCGGACAGTTCGTCGTCCGTGAACGTCCACGCGGCTCCGGTCTCCCGGTCCGCGCTCACAAAGAAGGTAGATCCCACTGCCGGTCCTCTCAAGCGTCCTCGGTGTCGTCAGGGCACGATACGGGTCTCGCCCGGCACTTTCTCGGCCGCGAGCAGCACGTCGAAATAGGCACCGGCCTTGGCGTCGTTGGTGATGATCTCCATGTGGTTCACCTGGTTGCGCGGGTCTTTGAACGCCGCCCCGTACCGCATGATCTCGTCCTTCTGGGCCTTCTCCGCCGACTCGTACACGTAGGAGGGCACGTTGTCGACGTTGCCCAGGCGCAGGGGTGAGGTGCAGCTTTTCTGCGTGCCGACGTACTTCGCGTCCACGGCGGCACCGTCGGACGCACGGACTCCGTCCGCGTTCATTCCGCGTTCGCCACCCTTCCCGTTGGGAACTGTGGTGTAGAGGTTGTACTCGGTCGATCCCGCGACCCTCAACTGGTAGGCGCGACGGGCGTCGATCTTTGGTTTTCCCGTGGTCGGCTGCAGGGCCGGGGTGCTGCGTCCCTGGCCTTGCATGCTCAGCATCCATTGCCTCACCGCCGCCTGGCCGGCGGTGGGCAGCTGGGGGAACGGGCTGCCGGGGTCACGGGGCAGGGGCTGGGTGCCGAGTCCCGCGGGCCCTGGTGCGGCGCTGGCCGTGGCCGCGTCCAAAAGCACGGTGGTACCGGCTACGGCCGCCGTGACAACGGCGGGAATGACGATGCGGGCCGCCGCCGCGTCCACGATCGCCGCGGCCTCCGTGAGCACGGCGAGTTCGGCGTCGGCCTCGAGTTCGGCTGTCATGGCCAGGGCCGCCGCGGAGGCCTCGGACACGATGGCAGCCTCGCCTCCCGCCGCGGCGGCGTCCGATACACCCAGCGTGAGGATCGTCAGGCCGATTCCCACGGCCGCGACGCCACCCGCCAGCTCGGCCATGTGGGTGAGGTGGGAGCGCAGCGAGTCGATCTTCTGCGCGTAGGTGTCACAGGCCTGGCTGAGTTGGTGGGCCGTGGTGGAGAGGGTGTTGAGGACGGGGCCCGTGACGGTGCAGTCGATGTGGACGCGCTGCCAGCTCGCTTCGAAGGCTTTGACGTCGCTTGCCTGGCTCTCGCTGGTCACCGGCGCGACGTGCCGGTCGCCTTCGAGGCCGAGAGTGGTCAGGAGGCCGGCGAGTCGCTGCCAGTCACGGCCCGCTTGACGCAGTGCGTCCGGGTCTCCCTGGGGCCAGAACTTGGCGATGATGTGACGGACCGCCCAGTTCTGGTGTCCTACCGCCGTCGGTATCTCCACCGGCCGCGGCTCGCTGTCGCAGTCGGGGTTCGAAGACGCGGGCAACTGTGCGGGCAACCGCATACCGTTCAGTACCTGGGCGTCGGCGACGAGGTAGTTGGCGGACATGGTGTAGAGGGTGTTCGCGGCGCCGCCCATGTACGCGACACTCTTGGCCAGGGCGTCGCTCACTTTCTGGGCCGCGGGATCGTAGACGGCGCCGAAGGCATGGCCCGCGTCGTCGTCGCCCGCCATCCCCGAGGCGTCGCCGAGCGAGCCGATGAGGCCCGAATAGATCTGCGAAGCCCATACCTGCAGGTCGGCGAAGCCCGCGGACGAGAGCGCCACCTGCACCGGATCAATGTCGATGTCGTAGTCCGTCACCGCTCCCCCGACCACCAGAACGAGCTGCACATGCTACCCGCGCACGTGCCGGAGATACGAGCTTTCGCGTGGGCGTCGCGTCGAGGAAACGCTTGCCCAGGACGGGCTACGCGGGACGCGCTGAGCACCTCGGTCGTTCGCCTGGAGGAGCGACTCGACCATGCGCCAACGCGGCACCCACCCCCGCACGTTCAGCGTCGGGCTGTCGGGCCGCCTGTCGCGCCGTCAGAACTTACGGGCCGGGACGCCGGTGACGGGGATCAAGGCGGGCGACCCCGACGCGGTCGCGGTCTCCAGCCCTCAGGTCGATCGCCAAGTGTGGCGACGCCTGCCTGTCCCACCGACGAGGCGACGCTCGCCGGCAACCCGCCGCGCGCACCCCGCACACCTTTGCTCTCGCTCTCGCCCTCGCCCACCCGGCCGCCCGGCCGCCTGCACGTAAGCCCCGCAGCCCCAGGTCAGCAGGGCCCCATCAACGCGTCAGTCCTTCTTGGAGGCCCGGTAGACGGAAAGAGTGTCTTCGTACAGGTGCATGCTGGTGATTTCACCGTCCTCGACCACCAGGTGCATGACGGACGGTGTGGTGAACCTCTTACCACTCGCCGAGAAGGTGTGCGTGAAGGTACCCAGCACGATCACGTCACCGTCCTCGACGATCACACGCTCCAGCACGACCTCGCTCCTGCCGGCCACGAAGGCCGGCCACATCGTGGTGAAGTAGGGTGCGACCTCATCGCGCCGGGTGCGGTGGCCGGTCCACGGCAGTGCGTCGCTGCCCGGCACATTCCAGTCGATCTCCGGTGCGAACAATTCCTGGATGCCTTCGGCGTTCTGCGCGCCGAGCCGCTGGAGAAACGACTCGGCCACCGCTCGCGAGCTCTGCGTGTCAGTTGCCATCCCGCGTATCCCTTTCTCGGCAACATTTCCTCGGCATCACTGGATCTCGCGCCGACCGGCCCCGGCGACCTCATGGCGGGCTGTCAGGATATCCACGCATTTGTACCACCGATCGCCTGAAGCCCGTACTCCCAGAGGCGGTCCGCGGCGGCGGGGTCAAGGGACCACTCCGCCACCATCCCGGCCATCGCGGCAGAACCCCCGGCCATGCGGGAGGGGCCGCCTTCCACGGTCTCCACCTCTTGGTTTTCTTCGAAGTAGCGGCCTGTCACACCATCAACGAGGGGCGACGCCGCGAGCAGTGTCGCTGTGGCCGCGGCTTGTGCGGGCGTTTTGAAGTGATCCGGGGTGAGCTGGTTGCCCTCCGCGTCCTGGGCGCCGAGCATGCGCAGGGAGGCGGCATCCAGGTGGCGGGACAGATTCGTGTGCGCCACTCCCGGAGCGCAGGCATTGGCGATGATCCCGTCGTCAGCCCATCGGCGGCCGACCCCGACCGCGAGCAGCACGTCCGCGGTCTTCGACTGCGCGTAGGCGATGATCGGGTCGTAGGGCCGCCGCTCGAACTGCGGATCGTCGAAGTCGAAGCCCGCGATCAACTGCACACCGGAGCTGACCGTCACCACGCGCCCCCGCTCCGCGGACCGCAGCGCCGTGCGCAGGCCCGTCAGCAGCGCGAAATGACCGAGATAGTTGGTCGCGAGCTGCATCTCCCAGCCCTGCGCGTTGACCTGGCGCTCGGGAAGCATCATGACGCCGGCGTTGGCGACGACGGCGTCGACGGGACCGCGCCAGGCAGCGCAGAAGGCTCGCACCGATTCCAGGTCGGCCAGGTCGAGGGCGGCCGCTTCGGTCCGCGGGAACTCCTCCACGATCGCCTTGGCGGTTGCGGGATCACGCGTGGCGATGGTGACGTGTGCGCCGGCTCCGGCGAGAGCACGGACGGTTTCGGCCCCGAGCCCTGACGCCCCTCCCGTGACGATCATGCGGCGCCCCGTCAGATCGACCCCGGCCAGAACCTCCGTCGCGGTGGCACGTGCGCCGAAGTGAGTACGAAAACGCGTCATATGGAAAATCCTTGCTTGATGAGGCAGGTAAAGGGCGCGCTGCATGACCTCGGCGCCCAGCGGACGCCCGCACATCAGGCGTTGGCCCGGTGTGCGCCGGCTTGGTTCGTTGGGCACTGAGCGCAGGAGAGGCACGAGCAGCGAAGGGCTGGGCGGAGTGTCGGTCCGTGGGCGTACAGCGGTGTGAAACTGGGTGACGCCGGCTCCCGCTTCCCGTGCGTGGATGCCGCCCAGGCCGTGCGAGCAGGTGCAGTCAGCCCCGGCGCGGACGGCGAGACCTTCCCCTGTCTGCGATGTCCACGCGAGGCCTCGGAACGACCTCGGATACACACCGCCCATCGATCGTATTTATTATCGGTCACTACAAAACTTACCCTACGAGGTACCCACGTCAAGAGAAAGGCGGAGGACCGCTCGGACGACGCCGGCGGCGGGCGACTGACGCGGGTGGAAGTCGAACGTGCGGATCGCGTCCTGAGCGAGGGCGAACCGGTGCACTCCGGAGCAGGTCCGACGATCCCCCGTTGTGGTCGCCGGGACCTCACCACACTATCTCCGGCCCGCCGCACAACAGGGGCCATTCGCGCTTCGGATACGTGGGCCAATCGGGCCCTCACCCACCGGCACCGAGCCGTGGGCGACAGGTGCACCCTGATGGGGGCACCCGCCGCGGGCGCCGCCGCCGTCCTGGCCGGCGTCGAGGCCGGCCTCAGCATGGAAGTCGTCGAGGCCGGCCTGCGCGTGGAAGTCGTCACCCGAAAGCCGTCGACACGTCCGCCTCACGGGCCGGCACCTCGGCAGCCATCACCAGAACATACGGTTCAAAATGGTGGCATCTGAGCACGTCGGGACTGGACCTCCTCCTCGATGGGTCTCCCCACCCATCCGCCGGCGGCGTCCTCGCCGAACGTGACCCTCGAAATCGCGGGCTTCAGCCGAACCGCCACCCCCGGGACAAGGCCCGGGCGCCATCGCGCTCAACTCGGCGCGGAACTCCACGGCCGTTCCCGACGCGGGACCCGAGCCCAGCGGTCCCACGGTCCCATCCTCGGTCAGTCGTCGATCGGGAAGCGGTAGACCGTGGACCCTCGGGCTTGAAACCCGAGACGTTCATACAGCCGGTTCGCCGCCCCACGATCCGGTCGTGACGTGAGATCGACCGTTCGAGCGCCCGCCGCCCGGGCGATCCGCAGGGACTCCTGGGTGAGCAGCCGCGCAACTCCCTGGCCTCGCGCCGCACTGTCGACGACCACGTCTTCGACACGGGCCCGCAAGCCGGACGGCAAGGGCAACAGCACCAGCGTCAGGTGCCGACGATCGCGTCAGGCGTTCGGGCAACGAGCACCGTGTTGGCGTCACAGGTCACCATCCGGTCGACCGCTTGGTGGTCGAGGGGCTTGGCGGTCGATGACAGCTGAGGAAGCAACCGGCTGAAAGCGTCCACAAGTCCCTGACTCGACTCCAGGATGACCTCTACACGCACGTCCATGTGCGGAGCTTATCCGGGGCTCCCGCATCCTCCCCCCAGCCACGTTCCGCGGTCTTTCGTTGGCCGGTCGCACGGGACGGCTCGCTCGGCGGAGCGGCGGCG
The DNA here is from genome assembly GCF_036250695.1 of Streptomyces sp. NBC_01497. Lineage (NCBI taxonomy): Bacteria > Bacillati > Actinomycetota > Actinomycetes > Kitasatosporales > Streptomycetaceae > Streptomyces > Streptomyces sp. NBC_01497. Next base: position 404,733 of record NZ_CP109427.1, read on the forward strand.
TCGGGTCACTCCCCTGAGGAGGGGACGGTCAGTGCTGGGGCACGTGTCCTCGTGAGCCGGGCTGCTGCCTCCGGCAGGAACACGTCGAACGGTGGGCATCGCTAACGCGTTCCGTGCGGATGGGGAGCCGCTCCGCCACCTGGGGGCGAGAACTGATGGCACGTCAATACGTGCTCCGCCTGGGCGTCGCCCGCCGCCGGCCGCCGTTGATCCGCACCGTGATGCCCTGATGCGCCCAGGCCGGCACGTGGAGCTTGATGTCGGGCCGGACGCTGCCGTCGACCGGGAGGTGTCGTGTCCGCGCGCGGGAAGTCCGTCCGCTGAGCGACGGTGAAGCCGCACTCGGGCCAGTGCGGAGCGGAGGCGATGTACGGATCGACCCACAGTGTCCGACCGTCGGCGGACCGCGCTTGGACGGACTCCTGGTACCTGATCTGGTCCTCCAGGACGGCGCCGCCATCGCGGGTGCGCGCGCCGGCAACGCATCAAGATCATCGCAATGGCGCGGGCGCTCGACGTCCGGGACGGCACGGAGGCCGAGGAGCTCACGTCACGGCGGTTCGCCATCGCCTGGGTCGCCGCGCAAGGGCAGGACTTCACGCCTCTCGTCGGCGCTCGCGCCAGAGCGCAACTGGCGGACGTACTGGACCGGGACCGCGCCGAGCGCGGATGCCGCGGCGATCGCCGCGGCGGAGAAGCCGTGTCCCGTGGTGTCGCCGCTGGTGATCGCTACATGAGAACGCTGCTCGATCTGCTCGGCAGGGAACCCTGAGCGCGGCCGGACCCGGTTCCCATAGGGGCAGTCAGACGCCGCCGCGTTACGCACTGGGCCCGGCCGGTCCCCTTCACCGGGACCGAGCACGTCGCGGAGGCCCGGAATCGTGACGCTTCATCAGTCGCACCCGCGAAGATCCGTGCGTGGTGGACTCCCGGCGGACGGGCGTACGGGGACTGCCCGCGGTCGGCGCCCCGCGCCTGCCGGGAGCGAGGTCGGCCGCCGGATTCGCCATCATCGGATCGGCCTGGCGCTTTCTCGCCAGGAGAACAAAGGGAGACATGACGGGACGTCACGCACCAATGTAAGAGGAACGGCCAATTCCTCAACCTGGTCGATCAGTTCAGGACACAGAAGTACTCTGGTGCCCACACTTACGCCGAGGAAGCGAAACTCATGATGGACAGCAAACTCCTCATCCAGCCTCCTGCCGATGACCAGGCGTTCGACGAGAGCCAGGTGCCGCTGTACTACTCCCGCAAGACCAACGACATCCTGCAGAAGTACGGGCCAGGCCCCCGCGTGCACTTCCATGTAGGGCTCTTTGATCAGAGTGCCGATCTGGACACGATGGTCGGCCAGAGCGTCCTGAAGCGACGTATCGCCGAGTCGCAGGAAGCGATCCTTGACCACGCGGCCCGCAGCTGGGGCGTGCACACCGCACCGCCGGTGCAGCTCCTCGACATCGGCTGCGGCGTCGGCGGCGGTTCGATCTACTGGGCGCAGGAGCACCGCGCGACCGTGACCGGCCTCACCGTGGCGGCCGAGCACGTGCCCGTCATACAGGACTTCGCACGGGCGGCCGGTGTCGCCGATCGTGTCACTCCGCGCTACGGCGACGTCCACGAGCTGACCGAGCAGCGGGCCTACGATGCCGCGTACGCCAACGAGAGCTCCGGTTACATGGACCGGCAGCGGCTGTTCGAAGTGGTCGGAAAGGCGTTGAAGCCGGGGGGCTGGTTCGGCATCCAGGAGCACTTCGTCTGCCGCCCCGAGTGGACCGGATTCATTGACGGGTATTACAAGACCCGTCTCGGCACTGTCGCCGAGTACCTCTCGGCAGCCGAACGGGCCGGCTTCGAAATGGAGCAGAACGAGGACGTCACTGATCGGGTGGCGGAGTTCTGGGTGCAGTCGATGGCGTGGAACACCGCTGAACTCGACCGGGTCGAGGCGGCCGGCACCGCGTCCGCCTGGTCACGCGAGCGGCTGCGGGAGTCGACCATCACGCACAGCAGATTCTTCCGGATCTGGCGCGACCACGCGATGGAGACCCGTCTGCTCCTCTTCCGGCTCGCGGGCAGCTGACATGGTCACCGAGTACGCACGGCCCTCTCGCCTGGGGCCCCGGCTCCCGGCTTTCTACTGTCCGTTCAACGAAAGACTGATCCACCCGAGGGCCCAGGAGATCGAAGCGCGGGCAGTGGAGTGGACCGATCGGTTCGGGATCTATCCCGACGGCACGGAGCGCGCCTGGGGTCTGGCCACGCACAGTGCCGACTTCTCCAGTCGCATCATCCCGCGCGGGGACGTCGAACCGCTGGTGCTGTTCGCCGAGTGGAACTACTGGGCCAACGCTATCGACGACTGGCAGGACTCCGGGGACAAGGGAGTGAGTACCGCCGCCATCGTCGGCCACAGTATCCGGCTGGCGCGGGCCATCGAGGCTCCCGGCTCCGCGATGCTGCCTCCCGGCCCGTTGACTGCCGCGCTCGACGATCTGGTGGCCAGGACCTGGGGAATGCTCTCCCCGTTCCAGCTGCGCAGATTCGTCGAGGGAGCCCGGGACTGGCTGTTCGGAGCCGGCTGGCAGGCCGCCAACGCCGAATACGGCGTCATGCCGAGCCTCGCGGACTTCGCCGCGACGGGGGCGTTGGCGAACGGAACCCGGTTCTCCCTCACCTGGTCCGATGTCGCCAATGGGATCCATCTGTCCCCCGACGTCCTGTACTCCGCACCCGTCCAGGTCGCCACGGAGGCCGCCGGGTTCATCGTCAGTGCCGACAACGATCTGTTCTCCTACGACAAGGACGACGATCAGGAGCCCTGGGAGCAGAACCTGGTCAATGTCCTTGCCCATGAGTGGAGGTGCTCGCCCGCGGAGGCGGTGCCCGCGGCCGTGGCGCTGCGGGACCGGGTGATGACCTTCTTCATTCGGCTGCGTGCCCAGCTCGCGCGGGGGGCCGACGATCAACTCGGCCGCTACCTGGATTCGCTCGGTCATTACGTGAGCGGATCCATCGAGTGGCAGAGCCGGGCGCCCCGCTACGCCAGTCCGCGGAATCGCAACGATTTCCCGGTGGCGGGCGCCCATTTCGACCTGATGTGGCGCGATACACCCAGCGACCCGGACCCCTCCGCCCCACCGGTGCCCGCTTTCGCCTGGTGGTGGCAGCAACTGCAGTACTGAGCGATCCGGTGCGTACGGTGGGGGACCAGCGCGGGTGCGCTGGTCCCCCACCGTATGTCCGGTGCCTAGCTGCGCCGGAGCAGGCGCTTCCACCACGACCGGCGCCGCGGGGTCCCCGCGGAGACGGGAGCGGCGTCCGGCGCTGCCTGGGTCTGTACCGCGACCGGCGGCATGGCCGCAGGCACGACTACCGGCGGCATGGCCGCAGGCACCGCCGGCGCGGCAGCCTCGCGTCGAGGGCGGGGGGTGAACGACACGGGCAGCCCGGTCAGTTGCTGGAACATCAACGTTCCGCTGCGCTGCAGCTCGCCCGGGGCAACAGAGGGTTCGAGATCGGGCAGACGCGCGAGGAGGACCTCGATGCCGGTGTCCGCGATGGCCCGGCCGATGTCCTGCCCCGGGCATTCGTGCGGGCCGGCGCTGAACGCGAGGTGCGCGCGGTTGCCGTGCACGGGCGCCGCGTCGGGGCGGATCGACGCGTCGGGGTCGACGTTGGCCGCGGCCAGGCCCAGCAACAGCATGTCACCGGCCTTGATCTCCTGGCCACCGAGCACGGTGTCGCCGGTCGCCCAGCGGCCCAGCACGGTGTTGATCGGCGGCTGGTCCCACAGCACCTGCTCCAGGGCGTCCGGCAGTGTCATGTGGCCGCCGGAGAGGTCGGCGCGGAACCTGCCGTCGGTGAGCACCATCTCCAGCGTGTTCGCGATGAGGTTCGCCGTGGTCTGCACGGCCGCGATGAGGATGACCCGTACGTGCGCGAGCACCTCCTCGGGACTCAGCCGCGACTCGTGCGCCAGCAACCAGGACGTGATGTCCCTGCCCGGAGTGGCGGTCTTGGTCTCCAGGAGTTGCTGCAGTACGGAAGTGACGTAGCGGTCACTCTCCAGCGCGGTCTCCGTGGCGTTGACCATGTCCTGGGCTGCCCGCACCAGCAGCGGCCCGGCCTCCTCCGGAGCGCCGATGAGCTGCGTCATGACCAGTGTGGGCAACTGAGCCGCGAAGTCGGCGACCAGGTCGGCGTGGCCCTTCTCGGAGAACTCGTCGACCAGCTGGTGGGCGAAACGGGTGATGTAGCGGCGGATGCCGCGACGGTCGAAGCCCTGCAGGGCATCCATGACCGCACTGCTCAGCCGCTCGTGCACCTCGCCGTCAGTGAAGTTGACCACAGGCCACCAGGAGACCATGGGGCCCAGCGGGTGGTCGGCAGGGACCTTGCCCTCGGCCATGTCGCGCCAGACGCGCGAGTCGCGGGCGAAGCGGGACGGTGTCCTGGCCACCTCCAGGTTCTCCCGATACCCCAGGACGAGCCAGGCGGGCAGGTCCCCGTGCACCAGGACCGGGGCCACCGGACCGTGTTCGGCCCGCAGCTTCTCGTACAGGCCCTTGGGGTCGCCGTCGGCCTCGGGCCCGTACAGCCGCCTCGTCCCATTGGTGTCAGAGACGTGCGCCGGGCAGCCGGGGGGTGGGGTGGGGGGAGTGCTCACGATGCCTCCGAAGTAGCGGAGAGGGAGTAGAGGTAGCGCATGAGCGCGATCAGGACGTCCCGGCTGTCCTCGCGCTTGCGGGCGTCGCAGAAGTGGATGGGGACGTGTTCCGGCAGGTCCAGGGCGCTGCGCAACTCCTTCACGTCGTAGCGGGGCGCGTTGGGGAAGGAGTTGACCGCGACCAGGAAGGGCACACCGCGCTCTTCGAGCAGGCCCATGGCGTCGAAACTCACCTCCAGCCGGGCGGTGTCGACCAGCACAACGGCCCCCAGCGCTCCTTCGAACAGTCCGCGCCACAGGAACCAGAAACGCTCCTGGCCCGGGGTTCCGAAGAGGTAGAGGATCAGCTCCTGGTTGATGCTGATCCGGCCGAAGTCCAGCGCGACCGTGGTGTGCGTCTTGCCTTCGACCCCTGCTGTGTCGTCGACGCCGATGCCGGCCTGCGTCATGGTCTCCTCGGTCCTCAGGGGCCGAATCTCACTCACCGCGCCGACCAGGGTCGTCTTGCCGACCCCGAACCCACCAACGATCAACACCTTGGCCGCGGTGGCCGCGGTCGCCGGCAGTACGTCTTCCGGCCGCGGGCCCTCGGGGAGCGGCTCAGAGCTTCTGAAGTCCATCGATCACTGCCTTAATCAATGCCGGGTCGGGGAGCTTGACCTGAGGTATCGGCGGACGAGCCAGCACGTGCTCCTCAGCCAGGAGATCGCCGAGCAGCACGGTCACCGCGCTCATCGGCAACGCGGTGTAGGAGGAGATCTCCGCCACCGACAACGGTGACTGGCAGAGCCGGAGGATCACCGACTGCTCGGGGGACATGCCGGGCGTCGGCCCGGACCTGGCCACGATCAACGTGACCAGGTCGAGAGGCTTCTGACCCGTGGAACCACTGCGACCACCGGTGATGATATACAGCCGCTCGGGACTCTCTTCCTCCCAACCGCGGCCCGGTCCGCTCACGTGGCGTGCACGTCGTGTCGCGGCGGACTGTTGAGATGCTCCCCGATCCGAAGTACCAGGTCCCGCATACGCTGCCCCATCAGTCCTGCGTCCACCCCGTCGTTGGCGAGCACCGCCAGATAGGCGCCGGCACCCGCCGCCATCAGGTAGAAGAACCCACCGTCCATCTCGATGACGAGCATCCTCATCTTCCCCGATCCGGAGGGGAGTTCAGAGGCGACGGCAGCCGCCAGGCTCTGCAGGCCCGCGCAGGCGGCAGCGAGCCGGTCCGCGGTGTCGGTCTGCGTGCTGTGCTGGGCCATCTTCAGCCCGTCGGACGACAGGACGATCACGTGGCGGGTCTGCGGGACGCTGTCCGCCAGGTCCGCGAGCATCCAGTCCAGGTTGGCCTGCTGAGTCACTGCTGCTCCCCCTTGCCGGTCGAGCCGGGCTTGGTGTTGTGCTGCGAGGGGTCACCGGAAACGGCACTGCTGAAGGCGGCGAACCATTCGCCGGGCTGTGCTGCCGGCTCGGATTCGGTCGACGTCTTTTCGGACGGGGGAGGCGGCGTGCTTATCTGGGCCCGGCGGCGGCGCTGCGGCAAGCCGTTGTTCGCGCGTGGGACCTCGGGGCCGATGTCGCTCTCGTCCTCGACGTATGCCGGGCCGGAGGCCGGGCGGGAAGTGGGCCGCGCCGATTCGGGAGTCTCCTCCCTCGGCCCGGAGACGGTGCCGATGCCGTGCGCCCGCGCCAGCCCGGACACACTCGTGGTGGTGGTGATCAGCTTCTGCGGGACGACCAGGACGGCTCGCACACCACCGTACGCGGAGGCCCTCAGCGAGACCGTGAAACCGTTGGCCTGCGCCAGCTTGCCGACAGCAGCCAACCCCAGACGCGGGGTCTCCCCCAGGTCGGCCACGTCGATGCCCTGCTGCGCCTGGTGCAGCATGCGCTCGGCCCGCTTGCGGGCCTCCTCACTCATGCTGACACCGCCGTCCTCGATCTCGATGGCGATACCCGACTGCACCTCGACCGTGGTCAGATGGACCCGGGTATGCGGCGGCGAGTACCGCGTGGCGTTGTCGAGCAACTCGGCCAGGGCGTGGATCAGCGGCCCGACACCGGGACCCTCGACAGCGACCTCGGAGACCGAGTGCAGATCGACCCGCTGGTAGGGGATGATCTGGCCCATGGCACCGCGCAGCACGCTGTACAGCGGAACGGGCTTGCGCCACTGGTGACCCGGACGTGCGCCACCGAGCACGGCGATCGTCGCGGCGAGTCGTCCGATGAGCGAGTTGCCGTGGTCCAGCTCCAGCAGATCGCCGAAGACCTCCGGTACCTGCCCGTGCCGGTCTTCCATCTGCCGCAGTTCCAGCGCCTGCTGGTGGACGAAGGCCTGGATACGCCGGGCGACGTTGACGAAGGCGCGCTGCGCGGACTCACGGAGGTCCTCCTCGGCGCTCACGGCGTCGAGGACCGATGTCAGCACCGCCCGGTGTGCCGCCTGGAACTCGGCGGTCAGGCCGGACTCAAGACCGTATCCGGCCGTCAGCGAGGCGAGCACGTCCTCCTGGAACTCGCCCTTGCGCAGGCGTTCCATCGCCTCGGGGAGCAGAACGCCGGCCAGCCGCACGGTGGCGTTCTCCTGCTGTGACAACGCAGTGCGCTGCGCGGCCACGGTGGCAGTCAGTTCCTTGATACGCCTGCCTCGGCGCGCTGCGACACCCCCGACGGCAGCCGTCACAACGACGGCCACCACACCGAGCACCACGACCAGCGTGCGAGCCGAGGACGGGACCAGGTAACCGATCAGCGCAGCGACCGCCGCCGTCGCAACGGCCGGCAGCAGCCATAGGCGCGACGCCTCGGATCCTGCAGCTCCGGGCGGTGATTCTTTGCGGACCATCAGCACCTTCAAATTATCAGACGAATGACGATGGGCGGGAGCATAACGGTGCCCGGCAGGGGCAGTTGACCGAAGCCTCGTTCATCACCCAATGGAGCAACAGGCACGACAGTTCCACATCTGAACCTGTACTCTCCCGCCGCCCGGTCAACATGGCAGGCCTGCGGGCCAGATGGCAGGGGTTTGCCACGTGCATGTGCCATCCCGGCGACGGACTCCGGGCCCTGCTCGCCGCCCCTCATGCGTCGCACCGACATCGTTTCTTTCACGCGATCTCCACCTGGGAACGCGTCGTTGCCGGCTTCCCGCCACCCGGGCCGTCCATCGACCCAGGTGAGATTGGCGACAGCAGGGCACTACAGTCGGTCAGCGAAGAGCGCTCCGCTCGGCCGACGAAGGGTCAGATCGCCGCGGCAGAGCGTCCCTTCTGCCGATGCTGCCGAGGCGGCCGGCGCCTCCGGCGAATCGCGACCGCCCGGCTTCTTCAGCAGGTCATCGAGGTTACGGCAGGGAGGCACGCACCCGTCCGCCACGGTGGAAGCCCGGGGGCCGGCCGCTCCCGGACCGACACGGACGGGCAGAGGATGCCTCTCGCATCGGGGGGCAGGAAGCCGTTGGCGACCCCCGCTGCCCCGTTGGTGATCAAGATCACCGGCTCGGGACGGATATCGCGCGCTCAGGGCGCCACGCGCGATCCGGTCCGCTGGTCCGATGGTCCGCCGATGAGGACGTCCGTCGCGGTCACGGGCGCCCATCGCGGGTCGACCACCTCCAGCTCTCACGCCGGCCAGGCACGCCTGGCGCTGTCAGACACCTGCGCGCCACCGCCGCATTCGACAGAGACGACGACACGCAGGAGCGTAAAAGCGCTGGAAGGCTACGAAGCATTCGCATTCCTGCCCGATGTCCAGGAATGGCGTACACCAGGATTTCGGCCATACGCGTCATCAGAACGCCGCCTCGCTGAACAGCCACCTGCCGCCGCACCCTGCGGAGCCGGCACGTAAGATCATCCGAGTCGTGAAAGCGCCCCCTCCGGCGCGCGCGGACCGATGTCGTTCGCAACGCGACCCCGTAACACCGAACACCGAACGCCGAGGATGTCGTGCTGATTTCCGGGGCCCGCAGGGTTTCCGCAGCCGGGCCGACGAACCGGTGTGGCCACACGGGCGCAGCGCGCTCGGGTCCACCACCGCAGGCAGGCGCGGCCATGACGCGCACCCTTGCGCCGGCAGGCCCCCTATGACCTGTGGCGTTCCTGTCGGCCGTGGTCGCGCAGTGGTCCGACTCGCCAGCCGCGTTCCGCACACGTGTCCAGGAGCCGCGGCACGGCACCCAGTGTCACCCGCCACGAGCCGGGGGCCGACGTGCAGTCGGAGTCATGGAGCAGGACGGTGCCGCCACCGCGCAGGGACCGCATGACGGTGTCGTGCACGGAGCGCGGCGTGGCGCCGCGCCGCCAGTCCTCACCCCACGCCGTCCACAGGACGGGCCGCATGCCGAGTGCGCGGCAGGCCAGGTACGCGGAGGCACTGAACACCCCGTAGGGCGGACGGAACAGCGTGGGCGGTGTACCGAGCACGTGCGCCGCCACATCGTGCACCCGGGCGATGTCCGCAGCGGTGGCTCGGGGCCCGCGCAGCAGTGCGGGACGGTGGGCCCAGCCGTGCACACCGATCTCGTGGCCTGCCGAGGCGATGTCCCGCGCGAGCCCGGGAGCGTGCACGAGCATCTCACCCAACAGGAAGAAGGTGGCGCGGACACCGGCGCGTTCCAACAGTCGCAGGAAGTGCGGAGTGGACTGAGGGTCGGGCCCGTCGTCGAACGTGAGCGCCACGTGCCCGGGGTCGCCCCGGCCGGCGAGTGCGGGCATGAACCGGTTGCGCAGGGGCCCGAACGTGGATACCGCGGGCGCCGCGTGCACCGTCGTCAGGGCGGCGAGAGCGCCCGAAGCGGTGAGCACGGCGGCCCCGGCCCGGCCCGCACCACCGAGCCCGGAGAACGCCCCGGCAGCGGCGCCCACGACGGCCACGGCCGCCGTCGCAGTCACAGCCGCTGTTGCTGTTGCTGTTGCTGTTGCTGTGAGGTGCCCGGTCACCATGCGTGGTCCTCCAGGAATCGGTGGGCTGCAGTGGTCAGGCGCACCGGCACGGAGGCACCGGCCGCGTTCGCCAGCGGGGCCCCGATGCCCAGCGCGAGCGTCAGGGCAAGTCCCGTGGCCGCCACGAACGTCGGCCGAGGCCGGCGTACCTGGGCGGCGGCGCGTGTCACGCGCGCCGTACGGGTCACCGTCGCCGCGTGGCCACTCGGGGCGACGGCCGGGACCCGGGCCGGACGTGGCACACGGGGCGCCTCGGCCCCTCCGGCGGCCGTCGCGATGGCGCCCGCCGGCCCCGCCCCGGGTGGGAACAGAGCAAGCCCCGTGGCCCGTTGCCGCTCCCCACGAGCGCCGGTCGTCAACTCGACGATGGCCGTGTCGAGTTCATCGTCATCACGTACCCACGGCGCAAGCCCGGCCGCTTCCAGCGCCGCCGCGTTCGTCCGGCCGTGACCGGGTATGCATCGGTAGCTCAGGACGGGAAGCCCGGTGGCGAAGGCCTCCAACGAGGTCATCCCGCCGGCGTTCTGCACCAGGACGTCGCAAGCTCGCATCAGGGCACCCATGTCGGGCTCCCAACCGCGCACGTGCGCGAAACCCTCGGCGCGTAGCCGCCGCAGCAGGGCCGCGTTGGTCCCGCAGACCACCACCGGCACGGCCGTGCCACCGTCACGTATCTCGGACGCCGCCCTGCGCACCTGGCCGACTCCCCAGGAACCGGCCACGAGCAGGGCGAGGACCGAGTCGGACGGGAGTGCGAACCGCTCGCGAATCGCGCGCCGTTCGGACTCGTCCACCGGACCGAACGCGGGCCCGGCCACCGGTCCCGCCACGTGCACCCCCCGCGCGCCGAGGGCCCGCGCCTCCCCGGCCGGCACGTCATGCGCAGCGAGGTGCACGTCGACTCCCGGAGCGACCCAGAGGGGGTGGACGGAGAAGTCCGTCAGATAGGTGATCGCCGGCACCTCCAGCGCGCCGCGCTCGCGCAGCGCCCCCAGCACCTGCCCTGCCGCCGGATAGGTCGCCACAACGGCAGATGTCGCGGGTGTCACCGTCAGCGCCGTGCGGCGCTCGGCTCGGCGCAGCAGCAGCCGCAGCACGAGGCCGGGCCGGCCCGTCCTGCCCATCGCCGCGTAGATCCACTGGTAGAGCGAGGGGGCGAGGACGAGCAGCCGGTGGTACGCGCCCGACAGCAGCCGCCCGAGTCCGTACGGCAGCAGGTCCACGAAGTCGTACCGGTCGACGGCGAATCCGGCGGCCTCCAGCCGCCGGGTCAGCTCGGCCGCCGCGCCGTCGTGGCCCGCGCCCACGCTCGCCGAGATGACCGTAATGCGCCGGGAGGCGCGGATAGCGGGCATGACAGGAGGCCCTTTCATAGCTACTACATGATGTAGAGGTGAGAACGGACCAGGACCCTAGCAGCGGAATGCGACGGCACGGACGACGGCCCCCAGAATCGTCTACTGTTCCGTAGACGATAATGGCGCTCGATCGGACGGCGCCGGACGCCGGGACGGTGACAGCGATGAGCGGACGACAGAGAACTCCGTACCGACGGGGAGGCCCGGACCCGGGCAGGCTCGGCGGGCGCGCGCCGCTGCTGCTCGGGCCGGCCTGCCTCCTCGCCTTCGCCGCACTCGCCGCGGCGGTCACGACGTCCTCGACCGTGCCACTGCCGGGCGACGCGTCCGTCGCTCACTGGGCGGTGACTCACCGCCCGGCGGTCGCCGTCGCCACGGCGCGGGCCCTCACCTCGACCGGTACGGGGGCGGTTCCGTATCTGCTGGCGGCCCTGGCGGGACTGGTCGCCGGGCCGGGCCTTCTCGCAGGAGGGCAGGGCCCACGCGCGCGAGGGTGGGGCGCGGTCATCTGCTCGGCCGTGCTCCTGGCCGGGCAGGGACTGCGGCTCGTGGCACTCGCCGCGATCGCGCGCCCCCGCCCGCCCGCGGCCGACTGGGCGACCCATGCGTCGAACTGGTCCTTCCCGTCCGGGCACGCCACGACGTCAGCGATCACGGCGGGCCTGCTCGTCGGCGCCGTCCTGGTCCGCGCGCCGCGCTTCCGCGGCACGCTGGTCGCGCTGGTCCTCTGCTGGGGCGTCGCGGTCGGGCTGACGCGCGCGTACCTCGCGGTCCACTGGGCGAGTGACGTCGTGGGGGGCTGGCTGTTCGCGACGGCCTGGCTCTGTCTGTGCGCCCTGCTGCTCGGCCGGCCGGCGCGCCTCGCGCGGCGCGAGGTGTCAGGCCCCGAGCCGTCGCACGTGGCATGTCCGCCCCGGGACGGGCAGCACGGCGGGGCTGCGGTCCCGGACGACGAGCACCCGAGGCCGCGACGCGACGATCCCCGAAAGGACCACGGGTGAACCGGCGCCCACAGGGCGCCGGGCGGCCCGGAGGGCCGTGGTCGCCGGGTCGCGTCCGCTCACGCGGCCACCGTCGGCTGAGGACATCCACGGTGACGGAGCCGCGGAAGGGCGTGTGCGGCGCCACGCCCGACGCACCGGCGAAGGCCGGGCCCGGACGGGCCGCGCCCGGACGCAGGCCCCCGGATGGACCACCCGACGCGCCGAATATCTACGTCATGTAGTAGCTTCGGGGCAGACCTGGCGCGGCCGGTCCGCGACCGAAGCGGCGGGTTCCCCGCGCGCACGCGCCCCACGGCGCCCTATGGCTTCCCGGCGAACCGGAGCACGCTCCTCACTGTCTCAACGTCGCAAGGACCAGAGATGATCACAGCTCACTCGCTCACGAAACGCTATGGCGACCGCGTCGCGGTGGAGGACCTCAGCTTCACCGTCCGCCCCGGAACGGTGACCGGCTTCCTCGGCCCGAACGGCGCGGGGAAATCCACCACCATGCGCATGATCCTCGGCCTGGACGCACCGACGTCCGGCCACGCGATCGTCAACGGGAAACGCTACGCGGAACACACGGCTCCCCTGCACGAGGTCGGTGCCATGCTGGAGGCTCGCGCCATCCACACCGGCAGGAGCGCGTACAACCACCTCTTGGCCCTCGCGGCCACCACCGGCATCCCGCGACGCCGCGTGGACGAGGTCATCGCCATCGTCGGCCTGCGAGAAGTGGCCCGCAAACGCGCCGGCGCCTTCTCGCTCGGCATGGGCCAGCGGCTCGGGATCGCCAGCGCACTGCTGGGCGACCCGGCCACCCTGGTCCTCGACGAGCCGGTCAACGGCCTCGACCCCGAGGGCATCCTCTGGATCCGCAACCTCCTGAAGGGACTGGCGTCGGAAGGACGGACGGTCCTGGTCTCCTCACACCTGATGTCGGAGATGGCCCTCACCGCAGAGCACTTGATCGTCATCGGGCGCGGCAGGCTGATCGCCGACACCTCGGTGGAGGAGTTCGTCCAGAGCGCGACCGGCAGTTCCGTGCGCGTACGCACCGACGAGGCGGACCGGCTGCGGACACTGTTGACGGGCCCGGACGTCACGGTGGCACCGTCGGCCCACGGAGTGCTGGACGTGACCGGCCTCAGCAGTGACCGGATCGGCCGGACCGCCGCCGCCCACGGGATCGCCCTGGCCGAACTGACACCGCAACGCGCTTCGCTGGAAGAGGCGTTCATGGAGCTGACCAAGGACTCCGTGGAATACAGGACCCCCACCCGCGCGAGCGAAGGACTTCCCGCATGAGCAGCCTCACCACGACCGGAGCGCCCGGAAGCGCCCCCGCCATTCTCCCCCGGGCCGGGGTCAGCCAGGCACGCGTCCTGTACTCCGAATGGATCAAACTGCGGACCCTGCGGTCCACCTTCTACACGCTCCTCGCCGCCGTGATCGCGCTGATCGGCTTCGGCACACTCTTCTGCGCTGTGACCGCCAATCGCTGGCCGCACATGCGTGCCGCCGAGCAATCGGCCTTCGACCCGGCCCTGACCAGCCTGCGCGGCTACTTCCTCGCCCAGTTGGCCATCGGCGTACTCGGCGTACTGGTGATGACCGGGGAGTACGCGACCGGGATGATCCGCGCCACCATGTCGGCCGTGCCGCGCCGGCTCCCGGTGCTGTGGGCCAAGGCAGTGCTCTACGCGGCCGTCACCTGGGTGCTGACGACCCTCGGTGCACTGATCGCCTTCCTGATCGGGCAGGCCGTCCTGTCCTCGCAGCACATCGAGACCTCGCTCGCTTCCCCCGGCGTCGGTCGTCTGGTGCTCGGAACGGGTCTGTACCTGACGGTCGTCGGACTGCTCGGCGTCGCGATCGGCTCACTGATCCGCAACACGGCGGGCGGGATCGCGACGGTCTTCGGCCTGTTGCTGGTGGTACCCGTACTCGCGGAGGCCCTGCCGTCGTCCTGGAGCAACGCCATCAGCCCCTACCTCCCCAGCAATGCGGGGCAGGCCGTCATCGCCCTGCACCAGGAACCCCACACTCTTGCGCCGTGGACCGGAATCGGGCTCTTCCTCCTGTACGCGCTGGCAGCCCTGGCCGCGGCAGCCGTGCTGCTGAAGCGGCGCGACACGTAAACAGGCGGGACCCCTCGCCGGCGACGCACGACCCCGCCGGGCCTGTCGTCGGTCCAAGAACCCTCCCACAGCGATCCTGTGTCGCCCTCGCCCTCGCCGCCGCCGGCGCTGCCGAGGGCGAAGCGGGTCACCTGCTCACCGACCACGGCGTGCCACCTGCTACCCGCTTCGAGGCAGCGACCGTGCGGACAGCAGCTCCGAACCCCGTAGAGCACCGAGCCCCGAGCCGACAGTGATGCGCTCCGGGGTTCGTCACGCCGTCCGCCGTCCTCAGTCGTCGGTTCCCGACGACGGGTCGTAGGCGCCGGGCACGTCCTTGGGCGCGAGGATCTTCTTCCCGCCGGGATACGGCTGCGTCCAGTTGTGTGTCTCACACCAGGTGAAGTGGTTCCTATGTGCGGGGTTCGCGTGGTCGGCCGCGGCGTTGGGGCCGGTCAGCCGCTGCCGAGACTTCCAGTGGTCCCACTGCGACGCGACTGGCTTCACCTCAGTGGGCACATTCGAAGAAGGCACTGCCGCCGCCTTGGGGTCCTGCGGCGCGGGGGATGTCCACGCCGCAGACGGGCGGGGGCGCCAAGGCGTCGGTCAGCGAGGTCCGGTTGGCCACCAGAGCATTGAAGGGCTTGAGGTTCGCCTGCTGGGTGAACGCCGCCGCCATCGGGGTGGCCGCGCTGTCCTTCTGGTTCATCGGGTGGATCCCGAGGATCTGCTCGATGGTGGGGATCATCGTCATCCGGGAGTAGTAGTGGTTGTCGACCGCCGAATCGAACGTTCGGGGAACGGAAGAAACGCCGGAGAGGCAGCTTCTCGGGGTCTGTCCCTGTTCTTCCGTGAGGTGGATGACGTCCAGGGAGCCGACCGCGTGTCAAGCGGGCGGGAGGGAACGTGCCCGGGCGCGGACCGGAGCGTGTCCCTTTGGTGCGGTGGCCAGTTGGGTTGATCGGACGGGTCCGGTACACGGGAACGCGGACAGCCACGCACGGTCTCCGGCCACGGCCCTGACGGCGGGCGGCGCTCCGACAGCACCTCCTACACCCTGTAGTAATTTCTGTAAGCTGCCGCCATGACACGGACGTACACGGATGAACCGGGCATCACCCCTGTCGCGAGACCCGCCCCCACGCGGGCGGCCCGTAAGGGGACAGCGTGGCTCGTCGCGGTGGCGATGGCCTTCCTGGCAAGCCAGTTCACCTTCGTACCGCCGCACCTCGGTCTCGGTTTCGACGAGTCCGTCTACGTCAGCCAGGTGAGCGCCCACGCGCCTGCCTCGTTCTTCAGCGCCCCGCGGGCACGGGGAATCTCCTACCTGGTGGCCCCGGTCGCCGCACTCACCTCGTCGATCACCGCAATCCGCTGCTACCTCGCCGTCCTCTCCAGCGCCGCCCTGCTCGGTTCCTTGTGGGCGTGGCGGTGCTTCTACTCCGACCGGGTACTGGCCCTCGCGGGAGTGCTGTTCGCAGGACTGTGGATCACCCAGTTCTACGGCCCGCAGGCGATGCCCAATCTCTGGGTGGCGTTCGCCGCCCTGGCCTGCGTGGGGCTCTTCCTGCGATCAGTGGGCCCACCCCGTCCGCTGCGTGCACACTGGCGGTCCCTGGCCGGGACCGGTCTTTGCGCGGCGGCGGTGGTGCAACTGCGGCCCCCCGACGGGTTCTGGCTCGCCCTCCCCCTCTTCGCGGTGTCGCTCGCGATCCGCCCGAGGCCCGGCCGCGCCGTGTTCGGCGCCCTGCTGGCCGGGCTCGCGCTGGGCGGGGCTCAGTGGATCGTGGAGGCCTACACGCGCTACGGAGGTGTGGGGGCGAGGCTGCACACGTCGGGTCAGGTCGAAGGCGGATTCAGCTGGAACCCGGCCTTCACCGACCAGTTGCGCTCGCTGGGCGGCCGTACGCTGTGCCGCCCCTGCACAGCCCCGTGGCACTTGGAGACCAACTCGCTGTGGTGGTTCACCGTACCCGTGCTCGTCGCGGGCGGGGTGATGGTGGCCCGGCGGGACCGTCGACTGCCGGTCGCGCTACTGCCGGCGATCTGCGGTCTGTCGATTGCCGCGCCCTACCTGCTACTGATCAACTACGCCGCGCCGCGCTTCCTGTTGCCCAGCTACGCCCTGCTCTCCTTGCCCGCCGCCGCATGTGTGCGCTGGATCGCCGCCGGGGCGGGCAGACGAAGACGCCGCCCGTACCTCACGGCTGCGGCGGTCGTGATCGTCGCGGTGCACCTGGCGATCCAGAACCGCGTACTGACGGCCACCGTCGCGCGCAACGAGACGGCGCACGCCGACTTCTCCCGCATCGCGAGCGACCTGAACGGCGTCGGGATGACACGCCCGTGCCTGATCACCGGAGTGAACGCCATTCCGATCGGCTTCGTGGCGGGCTGCGCCTCCGGAGCGACAGCGGGCAACAACGCCAACATGACCGTCAGAGGCATCGCCGACACGGCACGCCGACGACCCGTGGCGGTTCTCGTGCCGGCAGGACATCCGGTCCCCTTCTACGCGAGGGCCTGGAGACGGCACCGGTTGCCGCTGTCGCGGCAGTTGCCCCCCTACCTGGCCTACGTATCGCGGCAGGCCTCCTCTCCCCCCGGCCGCGGGCAGGGCGATGGGCGGCCCGGGCCGCGCGCAGCGGGTGCGTCCGAGGGCGCCCGGGGCGGTTCTCGGGGCGGTGACACCTCATGAGGCGCTATCCACCGACCAGTTGACGGCGATGAAGAATGCTCTTCGCCGTATCGGTCGCTGCGGCTTCGCCCTTCCGGCCACCGGGCGGGCTTCCACCGCCACGTCAGTCGTGCCGCCTCACCGGCGACCGGCTCCGCCGTCAAGCGTCCGCCTTCCGCGGCGTCGCGAGGCTCGCGGAGCGCGGCCCGTACCGCTGGAACTCCGGCACCGGTCCGGCGCGGCGGACGCATCCGCGACGTCGGCACCCGCCCGGGGCCGGGTCCGCGGACACCTCCCACGGCACGGGGCGCATCCCAGGAAGCCGCTCCCGCTGCCGCCGGGTTCACCCGTTGCGGTGGTGCAGCCGTGCGCCACCCCCGCCCGGAGCGGCTCGACCGGCACAGTGGACGCCATGCGCTCCTTGACCATCGCCAGGGCAAGTGCCGCGATGGTGCTGGCCGCCGCCGTCCTGGCCGGCTGCACCACCGTGCACGCTCCCACGCCCGCCCGTCCCGCAGTCGCCCCGGGATGGAAACAGCCCCGAACGGCGGCCGCACTCGCGTCGACCCGACCCGCCCGGCCCGCCGACGCGCACGACGTGTCCCGTCTCACGGCAACGGGGAAGGAAGCCCCGCGCCATCACGCCGCCCACCCTGCCGAACACCGGCGCGCCCCGCACCGGCCGGCCTCCGTGCCGCCCAGCCGTCCGGCAGCGGTCCACCCCCAGCGCCACCGATGGACACCGCCGCGCGGCTCGGCCAACCACCTCCGGCCCGCGCACCGCCATCAGGCCGCCCCAGCCGCCCGGATCCCCCACCGTCACACGGCACCGGCCTACGACATGCGGCACTTGTGCAGGGACGCGGACACCATCGACGCGCAGGCCGCGTCACTGTGCCACGGCACCTACGGTCGCTGAGCCCCACCCTCGACGGCGATGCCGGACTCCGGCCGCTCCGGCCTTCGCCACGCCGACGACGCCGTCTCTCCTGACACCGCACCGCGGCCGCGGCGTCGCACCCCGCTCGGCGCAGCGGCGTGGTGGCATGGTGGCCGGCGCCGGAGCACCCGTCCCGGCGACGGGCGTTCCACCGCCGGGGATCGTCCTCCGGCATCGCCTCATCGCCGGGCTCCCCGCCACCGGGCACCGGTAGCCGGTCCGGCGGGGGCGGCGCTCGCGCCGGACTCCTGCCGCACGGGGCTGTGTCGCGGCCCGGCGGCTGCCGCCGCACCGGGGTCCGCCCTCAGCACACCCTGGTCTCCCGGTGCGCGGAGTTCGCGGGGTCAGTGACGGCGGGCCCGTCACCGGCGTTCGAGGATCCCCGAGTCCAGGGCCGAGGCGGTGAGGTGTTTGTAGCCGACGGTGTCGAAGTAGACGAGGAGTTCGTGGTCGTCCCGGCTCAGCATCCGGCCCTGACCCCAGAGCCGGTGGTGCACGGGGATGCCACCGATGATCGTCGGGCGGGGGGCCGGCGCCGCCTTCGGCGCGTCGTCGTTGTCGCAGTTGCCGCACGGCGGAGTGTAGGTCTCACCGAAGTACGCGAGCAGTTCCGCCCTGCGGCAGCGCGTGCTCTCGGCGTACGCGCGTGCCGCGTCCAGGCGGCTGGCCAGAATCGCCTGGCGCCGTTTGTCCTGCTCCACGAGTTGGTCGGTCAGCTCCGCAGGGCGGGGCAAGTGGCGCGCCGGTTCGAGAACGCGGTGCTCACCGGTGCCGCTCAGAGCGAGGAAGCCCAGCTCGGACAGTTCGTTGACCACACGGTCGACGGAGTGGGCGTGGACGTCCGCCGTCCGGACCAGGTCGGCGTGGGAGATGCGGCAGCCGGCGTTCTCCAGGGCGTCGACCACGCGGTGGAGGGTGGCCTCACCGAGGTGGGTGCGGGCGGCGAGGCTGCGGGGGACGCGGATGGTGCGCGGGTCGTGCACGAGGACCGCGGCGGCCGGTTCACCGTCCCGGCCCGCCCTGCCGATCTCCTGGTAGTAGTCGTCGATGCTCGCCGGGACACCCGCGTGTACGACCGCGCGGATGTCCGGCTTGTCGATGCCCAGACCGAACGCGCTGGTGGCCACCACGGCATCGAGCCGCCCGGAGAAGAAGGCGTCCTGCACCTCGGCCCTGATCCGTGCGGGCAGGCCACCGTGGTACGCGGCCGCCCGGAAGGAGTCGAGCCGCAGCCGGTCGGCGAGGGCCTCGCACCGGGCGTGTGTGAGCGCGTAGACCAGGGCGGGGGTGTCCTGCTGGATCAGCGCGTCGACGCACGCGTCGTCCACGGCCCGCGCTTCCGGCCTGCTCGGCTGGGTGTGCCGCATGGACAAAGAGATGTTCGGCCGGTCGAAGTCGGAGACCACCACCCTGGGGGAGCGCATGCCCAGGCGGCGCGTGATGTCCGCCTGGACGGGCGGGGAGGCCGTGGCGGTCAGCGCGAGCGCGGGCGGCCTGCCGAGCTGGGACAGGGTGTCTCCCAGCCGCAGGTACTCGGGCCGGAACTCCTGGCCCCACTCGCTGACGAGGTGCGCCTCGTCCACGACGAACAGGCCGACGGCGCGCGCACCCCCACGCACCGCGGACCGTGTTTCCTCATTGGTGAGTTGCTCGGGACCGACGAAGAGGAAATCGAGGTCGCCCCGGGCGAGGCGTTCCAGGCCGTCGTGCCGGTCGTGCGCCCGCTGCCCGGAGTTGATCAGGGCGGCCTCGACGGTGCGCCCCTCGTAGCGGCGCCCGGTGATCGATCGCAGCTGGTCCCGCTGGAGGGCGATGAGCGGCGAGACGACCAGCGTCAGGCCACCCAACACCACGCCCGCCACCTGGTAGATCGCACTCTTGCCACTGCCCGTCGGCAGGACGGCCAGCGCGTCCCGGCCATCGAGGACCGCGTGGACGGCCTGCTCCTGGGGCGGTCGCAGAGCGAAGCCGAACAGGGATCGCGCTGCCTCGGACGCCGTACGTCCCGATGCGGACATAAGGGAAAATATAGTGGCTGCGGCCAGAGGCGGCGGCCCGTGGCCGCCCTCACCGTCCCGACACAACGGCCCGGCGTCGACGAGGTCCGCCGGCACCGGACCTGCACGGCATATCACCCTCCCCGCCCCCGCGCGCGTCATCCGATACCGGGCGTTACGTTGGAGCCATGACCCGAGAGAGGGTGCGGGCCCCGGAAGAAGCCCTGCGCCTCGCCGATCCGGTCCTTGCCACCATCATCGACGAGGTGGACGGCATGGGCGGTATCCGCCCGGCGCTGCCGCCTGATCCCGGGCCGCCGAACGATCCGAGCATGCCGACGGACTGCTTCGGCGCTATCATCCGCGGGATCGCCGGCCAGAACATCTCGGCCTTCGCGTCGCGGGCGATCTACCGGAAACTGACGGACCGCTTCGGCGGCAGACCCCCGACGCCCCGCCAGATCCTGGACGACGATCCGGACGAGCTGCGCGTGGCCGCCGGACTGTCGAACGCGAAAACGATCTCCCTGCGGTCGCTCGCCGAGCACATCCTGTCCGGCGAGCTCCAGCTCGACCAGTTGCACAAGCTGCCCGACGAGGACGTCATCGAGCAGCTCAGCGCGGTGAAGGGCATCGGCGCGTGGACGGCCGAGAGGTTCCTCATCCGGCACCTGAACCGGCCGGACATCCTCCCGGTCGGTGACCTCGGCATCCGCAACGGCGTGCGGAAGATCTACGAGCTGCCCTCGGCCCCGGCCCACGCGGAGCTGAGGCGTATCGCCGAGCCGTGGCGACCGTACCGGACCCGGCACGCCTCTACCTGTGGCGCATGGAGGAAGCGAAACACGGATCCAGCCAGGGCGCGGTGCGTACGGGCAGCGGGGAGTGACGAACCGTCCGGTCCAGGGCCTCGCGACAGCGTCCGGCACCCGGACGCGACGAGAAGCGACGCACGGCGACGACCGAAGCACGGCGGACCCCCACCACCCGGGCCGCACCGCCACGGGGGCTCCTTTCGGGACCTCAGCGGGGCGTCCGGGCCCGCGGCAACGGGAGAGGCAGCGGTGTGACGCGGCGGCGTCGGCGTCCTGATCAACAACGTGGAGGAGGTGGCGGTGACGGAATCCGAGGAGCGTCTGCTCGCACTCGCGCGGCAGGTGGGCACCGCGGACGTCGTGGACGCCATGGGACGCCTGCACCGGCACCGGTGCCATCTGCTCGATCTGGCGAGCCCGACGCCGGGGCGTCTGCTCTTCGGCCCGGTGGTGACGATGTCGTTCTTCCCCACGTGCGAGCAATCCCTACCCGCCGAGAAGTTCAACTTCGTCGATGTGTTCGACGAGGCCGTTCGTGACGCCGGACCCGGCATGGTGCTGGTCATGGCCTCCAACGGCTACCCCGACGTGTCGATGGGCGGGGGGACGAAGATCTCCCGTGTCGCCGGAAAGGGGCTCGCCGGCGTGCTGGCGGAGGGGCGCCTGCGCGACTTCGACGAACTGGCCGGGTACGGGATGGCCGTCTACTGCGCGGGGGAATCGGTCAAGTGGGGCGGGGACACCGTGACTCCCTTCGAGGTGAACCGGCCCGTCGTCGTCGGCGGAGTCGGCGTCCGCCCGGGGGACCACGTCTTCGCCGACGGTTCCGGTGGCGTCGTGATCCCGCGCGGACAAGTGCGGGCCGTGCTGGAGGACGCCTGCCGGACCAAGGAGTCGGAGGCCCGCCTGGCGGCGGAGTGGAGCGCCGACACGGACGGGGACGACTGACGTGGTGAGCGCGGCCGTGGCGTCCGTGGGAGCCGCCCCGGCCGCATGCCGTACCGCTTGCCGACGGCACGTGCCGGGACGGCGCGAGGCCGGGAACGGTGCGGGGGTGCGGCGAGGTTCGAGGCCGCAACGGTGCAACTCCGGCGAGGTTCGAGGCCGGAACGGTGTGGGTCCGGGGCTCATCTTTCGTGTCCCGGGAGCGGCGTCGGCCGCTGGACCGTACCCCGTGTGTCCGACGGCCGTATCGCAGGGGCCCGCACCGGACGGCGCCGCGACGCCGGCGGCGGCGTCAGCCTGGGCCCTGGTCGCTCCACCGCCCACCGGCGGCATTGCCGCATCTTCGACCGGCTGAGGAGAGAGAAGTGGACACCGATGAGGACGAGGCACCCCGTTTCGACGGACTCCGTGCCCTGTTCGTCAACTGCACCCTGAAACCGTCGCCGGAGCGCAGCAACACCGAAGGTCTGCTGGCGAAGAGCCGCGCCGTGATGGAAGGACGTGGTGTGGCAGTGGACGTGATCCGCGCCGTCGACCACGACATAGCGCCGGGCGTATGGCCCGACATGACCGAGCACGGGTCCGCGTCGGACGAGTGGCCACGGCTGTACGAGCGGGTCCTCGCGGCCGACATCCTGGTGCTGTGCGGTCCCATCTGGCTGGGCGACAACAGCAGCGTGACCAAGAGGGTGGTCGAGCGGCTCTACTCCTGCTCCGCGCTCCTCAACGATCAGGGTCAGTACGTCTATTACGGGCGCGTCGGAGGCTGCCTGATCACCGGCAACGAGGACGGTGTGAAGCACTGCGCCAGCAACCTGCTCTACAGTCTTCAGCACCTCGGCTACGCCGTTCCCCCTCAGGCCGACGCTGGATGGGTGGGCGAGGCCGGGCCGGGGCCGTCGTACCTCGATCCGGATTCCGGCGGCCCGGAGAACGATTTCACGAACCGCAACACGGCCTTCATGACCTGGAACCTCATGCACCTGGCCAGGATGCTCAAGGACGCGGGAGGATTCCCCGCCCACGGCAACCAGCGCTCCCAGTGGGAGGCCGGCTGCCGAACCGACATGAACAACCCCGAGCACCGTTGAGGGATGCGGGCATCGCTGAAGGGCCGGTGCAGGGAGAGCGGAAGGGGCCGGCGAGGGGCGGCGGGCAGCGCGCCGGTCAGCAGAACCAGCCCGCCTGCACCCAGCCATGACGGTTGATGTCGCCGTACGCGAATCCGTAGTCCCAACCGGGCTGGGTGCTTTCGACCGTGAAGGTCTGGCCGGTGGTCAGCGTGCCCATCCACGGCCCGCCCGCGGCTGTCCTGACGTACAGGGTCTGCGCGCACACGGTCTCGCGCACACCGACGGTCCCGATGGGGTCGGCCTGGGCCGGCCCGGTGCACAGGAGCAGCGCGGCTCCCGCACCGGCGGAGGCGACAACTGCGGTGAGCGCACGAAGACGAGTCATGGCGGTCCTTCCGGCGAAGCGGTCAGTGGGAATGGCCCGAGGTAGGCGGCCGGTCCGTCGGGCACCCGGGCGCCCGGCTTCGGCGACGACGGGCGGGCCGGACGGCCTGGGGCGACGGGAGTCCGAACGACCGGCGACGCGAGGACGCGACGACGGACGCCCGGTGGACCTCACCAGGAGTCGTAGCCGCCGATGCAGCTGTTCAGGACGTAACCCCACTGTCCCGCCCCGAAGTCGAAGGTAGCGGCCCAGCCGTTGTAGACAGGGTGCTTGCCCGGTGTGTGGCCGACCTTCTTGCCGTAGTACAGCGTGCCGATGAGGCCTGAAGGACCGGACGAGCTGTCGTAGTTGGCGTAGAAGCTCGCCGACTGGCAGACGATGACGGCGTGTTCGGGCGGGACGACGGCCTGCGCGGGCGCCTGCTGGGTGGCGAAGAAAGCGCCGACCAGGGCGCCGGCCGCGAGGAGACTTCTCACTTTGCGCATCACACATCAACTCCGTTGATCAGAACGGTTGACGAAAACGCCAGGTGGACGCGGGTAAACCATAGAAGTCGTGTGTCATGTACGCAATAACGCCGGATCGAACACCCGGCAAATCCTGGGCACGCCCACGCCCCCTGCCGCACCCCGGAAGCACGCCGCCGCACCCCGAGCGCCCCGCGGCCGACCCGCGAACCACCGTGCTCTGCGGCCCGGATCGTCCGCTGAGCGTCCACGTGGCCGGACAGGTCCTCAACTGCGGTCCCGGAACGCACCGGGCCTGTCAGTACCTCACCCGGCCGCCGGTGGACTAGAGGTCGATTTCGATCGTCTCCACGTCGGTGAACTCCACCCGCAGGTCCTGGGCGCGGCGTCCGTTGTCACGGAAGTAGTGCTCGCCCAGCCCCTGTGCGGCGATGTTCAGCAACTGCTGCTCGGTGGCGCCCTGGTCACGGGCTTCGAAGAGCCGGTCCGCCCAACTGGGCGACAAGGCCTGGGTGATGTGCCGGACCCGGGCGTCGTCGGTGGTGCCCGGGGCAGCGGTGAAGCCGAAGCGGGCGCGGGTGGAGACGACGATGCCGTCGGTGGAGGCGGCCTTCTTCTTCGCCCTCGCGCGGATCTGGGGCTGCCACCGCCTGGTGACCTCGCGCTCCATGCGTGCCGCGAGCTCCTTGCGGGGCCGCTTGAGGCCGCCGGCCACGTACCGCTCGACGGTGCGCTGGGAGACACCCAGTGCCCGGGCGGCGGCCTTCGTGCCCTTGAACTGCCTGACCAGGTATTTCATCCGGGCCTGGGCGGACTTGGGGATCGGACGGGTGAAAGCCTGCTCAACCGCGCGATCGAGGCTCTCCCCGAGCAGGTCGGCCATCGTCTACTCCCCGTCGTCGGCGGCCCTGCCGCCGTTCTTGATGATGCGGGCGATGTTGACGGCGTCGCCGTACGTCTCGCGCTGCTCCTCGGCCCACAGGGTGGTCTGGGTGCCCTCGTGCTTGACCATCCCGGGCGACACCCCGAGCCGGAACGCACCAGGCAGCGGCTTGCCGTCCTCGGTGCGCGGCAGGAAGTCCAGCGGGCCCGGCCCATCGGAGGGGTAGACGACGCAGTCGGTGCCGACCGCCACCGGGTACACCTCGGCGGCCGAGGCGACCTTCGCCATCTTCCGGTGCATGTTGACCCGGGTCGTCGCGAGGACGGCGGCCCGGATGTCGGGGCGCCACTCCTTGCGTTCAAGGGCCGGCCACGGCTCGAACAGCGCTGTCCCGCGCGGGCGCTCGCGCAGCTTGCCGATGCCCCCCTTCGCGGTCGCCTTGATCGCCTTGAGCACCAGCGCCATCTCCGGATCGGCCTGCCTGTGCACGGTCATCGCCTCCAAGAACGCCTCCTCCTCCATTGCGGAGGTGACGCCGAGGTCCGCCATCGTGGCCATGTAGGCGTCGCGCAGGCGGGTGTACCAGGCGTCCAGGTATCCGCCGTGCTCGTAGCGCACGTACGCCTCGCTCGGCCGTACCTGGTGGCCCAGCTCCACCGCGTAGGCGACGGTCGGTGTCGCGTACCAGGCCGGGCCCTCGGGCCGCGTGCCCTTCGCCGTGAACGGGGAGGGCAGCCGGGGGTCGATCTCCACGTGGGAGAGGTCGACCAGCCACGAACCCGGCAGCTTCTTGTCGAACGCCGGACTCCGAACGTGCGTGGCGCCGCCCAGGCCGACGGTGAGACGGTTCGCGGCGGCGGCGAACGCCATGTTGATGTCGATGCCGACGACGAACCGCTTCATGCACTCGGCGTCCGTCAGCGGCCGGCACCAGTCGTAGGACTCCTCCATCAGCATCTCGTCAGGAGTGCGCTGGTGGTGGCGCGCGTACTTCCCCTTCAGCATCGGGTGCCCGTCGGGGACCTCGCACTCCACCGGCTCGTACACGGCTGTCAACGCCCCCGGTGCGGCGGCGCCGCGCCACTCCCCCGTGTCCTCGTCCTTGACGGCCATCGTCGGCGGGTGCAGCGCCACCATCAACTCCAGGCCCGTCACGGCCGTGGTCCCGCGCGGCGTCATCACCCGCTCCGCGTACGTGCCCAGGAAGCGGGCCAGATCGGCCGCGCCCATCGTGGGCAGCAGCGGGTTGTCCCGGTCGTCCCACTCCCGCACGTCGAGCGCGTTCCAGGACGGGACGCACAGCTGGACGCACCGGCGCCTCGCCCCTTCGGCCGGGCGAAAGATCCGCGCCCACGGCCCGAACCCGCGCTGGGTGAGCTGCCAGTCGGCGCGCTCCAGCTGCCCCAGGACCTTGTGTCCAGCGGGGAGCCGACCGGCGCGTCGCTCGTCCTCACTCAGCTCCACGGGCAGGCCGTAGCGTTCCAACGCCGAACGGGTCAGAACGAGGACCGGGTCGGCGTCCTTGCCGTGGCGATGCAGCCGCGCCTGACCGAGCCGCGCCTCTTTGAGCGTCCACTCCACGAGCGCCGGGATCGACTTGGCCGGCACGTCCAGAATGAGGCCGCCGACGCAGTACGCCGACACCTCCCCGTCCTCGCAGTCGATGACCGCCAGCGGGCCGTTCTCGAAGCGCGGGTCCACGACCGCTGAAGCGGCCGGCTTCCGCACCGCCTTCTTTGCAGCAGGGCCACGCGACGGCCCGGTCGCCGCGGCGGCGGACGCCGGGCGGACCGCAGGGGCGGTCGACGCCCCGGCTGCCGGAGCAGTCAGCCCTTCGACCGTCGGGACGGTCGGTGTTTCGACCGCCAGGACGGTCGGTGTTTCGGATGCGGGCCCGGGGACGGGGGCGTGGCCGGTGAACACCGCCGGCGCCTCGGCCGGAACGGGGTCAGGCCCGGGGGCGGGGAAGCGGGCGGCGAGCCCGTCGAGCAGCCGGGCGTAGGCCGCTCGCTTCGGCGGCCGCGGCTCGGTGCGGCCCGTCTCCCAGTTTCCCACCGCCTCCCGGCGGGCGTTCAGCGCCGTGGCGATCTGGGCCTGACTCAGGCCGGCCGCCTCACGCAGCCGCTTGCGCTCGGCGGGGGCAGGCAGATCATCCTGTGCGGCCTGTTCCAGCAGGGCGTCGACCGCATCGAACAGCTCATTCTCCGTGGCCACGGGTCACCTCCGTACGTCACCCTATCCAATCGCTCACCTGACCTCGCTACGAATCGCTCATGGATCGCGCCTTTTGTCGAGCGCGCATCACGGGAGGGGCCGGACCGAAACCGGCCCGCCCCCTCCCCGCTCCCCGCTCCCGGCTCCCGGCTCACCGGACGGGGCTCACCGCGTCCGGACATCGTGCGTCGTGCCGTCGGCGACGGCCCGGAGCTTGTCCGGGTTGGCCATGTTGTGAATGGCGGCGATGCGGCCCTCGGCATCGAAGTCGAAGGTGACGGTGGCGATCACCCGGTCCGGAGCGCTGAACAGGATGCCCGGCCCGCCATTGATCTCGACGAGTCCGGCGTTCATGTCGGCGGGCTCGACGCCCTGGTAGGCGACGGTGCCGATGGCCGCGAACCAGCCGGCCACCGTCTGTGCGCCCACGACCGGACGCAGGGCCTGGCGGACCTTGCCGCCACCGTCGGTCCACAGGGTGACGTCCGGGGACAGCAGCTCCATGAGGGTGTTGATGTCGCCGCCGGTCGCGGCGGCGCAGAACTGTTCGGTGACCTCCCGCTGCCGCGCCCGGTCGGCCGTGAAGCGCGGTCGCCGGGACCGGACATGCTCGCGGGAACGGTGCGCGGCCTGCCGCACCGCGGCCTCGGAACGCTCCACCGCTTCCGCGATCTCGGCATGGCTGAAGTCGAAGACCTCCCTCAGCACGAACACGGCCCGTTCCAGCGGGCTGAGCGTCTCCAGTACCACCAACATCGCCGTGGACACCGAGTCGGCGTCCAAGACGGCCTCGGCGGCACCCCCACAGGTGAGGATGGGCTCCGGAAGCCACGGCCCCACATAGGTCTCACGCTTGTGCCGGGTGGAGCGCAGCCGTTCCAGCGCCAGATTCGACACGATCCGCGCCATGTACGCCTTGGGGTCCGTCACTTGTGAGCGGTCGGCGGCCGACCATTTGATCCAGGTGTCCTGGACCGCGTCCTCGGCGTCGGCCGCGCTGCCGAGGACGCGGTACGCCACCGAGAACAGCAGGTTCCGATGCTCCTGGAACACCTGCTGGTCGGCGTCCTGGGTCCGGGGGGTCACCGCGCTTCCCGGGTGGCGCGGGTGAAGCGGCCACCGTGGGGCCACAACGCGCCCGACGCGGGTATCTTCTTCATCCGGCCGTAGGTCGGCCAGGGCGAGGCAGTCACCGTCTCCTTATACCGGGCCGCCGTACGGCCGGTGAGGTAAATACGCCGGGGGCTGTCGTCGGGGCGGGTGAACTGCACGACCCCGTCGTGCCGCCCCAGGCTCACCGGTGTGTGGTAGTAGCCGAAGCGGAACGGCCTGGGCTGCTTGCCGTTGAGTACGCGGATGATCGACACTGCGGCGTGCACACCGCTCGGCATGCCGCCCTGGCAGGTGCCGTGCATGACGCCGTACCCCTGGCGGATCGCGGCCGCGTCGCCCACGGCGTACACCTCCGGATGCGACAGGGACCGCAGGGCGGCGTCGGTGACGATGCGGCCACGCTCATCGACGGTCAGTCCTGCGGCGGCCGCCAGCGGCGATACCCGCGTACCGCTGGTCCACACGATCACATCGGCGGCGACGCTCTCCCCGCCGGCCAGTTCGACCGCGTCCGGCACTACCTTCGCCACTTCGACCCCACAGCGGACCTCGACACCCAGCCGGTCGAGCGCGGCCCGCAGATACGCCGCGGCCTTCGTGTTCATGGCCGCGCCGGGTTCCTGCCGGCCCAGCAGCACGACGTTCAGCTCCGGGTACCGTTCGGCGAACTCCGCGGCCGACTCGACGCCGGTCAGTCCGCTGCCGCCGATCACCACCGTGCCGCCGCCGAGCAGCGAAAGCCGCTCGGCCAGCATCTCCGCGTCCTGGGCGCTGTTCAGGGAGTACGCGTTGCCCTCGGCGCCCGGCACCGCCGCGGTGTCGGCCACGCTGCCCAACCCGTACACCAGCGTGTCGTAGGGCAGAACCTGATCGTCGTCGATCCGCACCGTCTTCGCGTCAGCATCCACCGCGGTGACCCAGCCGCGGACGAACCGCGCGCCTGTGCCCTCCAGCAGCTTCGGGATGCTCAGCTCGGCGACCTGCTGCCCGCTCGCCGTCATGTGCAGCCGCAGCCGCTCGGTGAACCGCTCCCGCGCATTCACCAGGGTCACCCGCACGTCGTCGCGGCGCCCGACCCGAGCCGCGAGCTGGATCGCCGCGGCCATGCCCGCGTAACCCGCCCCCAGGATCACCACGCGGTGAGTGGCCGTCCTGCCTGCTGTGCGCTGTGCGCTCATCGCTTCGCCTTCCGCTGCCCGCTGTTGACGACCACCAGATGGAAGGAGCCGCCCCGTACGTGACATGAGGCCGATGTGACGCGCGACACAGTCGGCTCAGGAGAGCGCGGACCCGACCGTCCGGGCCGGGCCGGACCGGCTTCGGGAAGAACGGGATCGCGGTGAACGCACGGCCGCGCGGGGCGCTCCGCACCCGGCAGGACGTCCCGGAGCCGACGTCCTCTCCGCCCTGCCTTCTCCACCCTGCCCTCTCGGAGCGGGCTGCAGCCTGTGAAGCCCGACAAGCCCGCAGGTCCGAGCGCGCACTCTCAGGTCACGGCCGGGGCGTTCACTGCCCCGGCGGCGCGTCCGTGGCCGTGGCCGCTTTCGACGCTGACGCACGGCTCGGCATGGCGCGAACAACCCTCACGTGGCTGCCAGGAGGATGGCCGTGTAGTGCGCGAGGGCGGCGGCGATCGTGAAGGCGTGGAAGATCTCGTGGAAGCCGAACCAGCGCGGTGAGGGGTCGGGGCGCTTGAGTCCGTAGACGATGGCGCCCGCGGTGTAGAGCAGCCCTCCGGCGATGATGAGTACGACGACCGCGGTGCCGCCGGTGCGCGCGAAGTCGGGCAAGTAGAAGACGGCTCCCCAGCCCAACGCGATGTAGCACGAGGTGTAGAGCCAGCGTGGAGCCCTGATCCACCAGACGCGGAACGCGATGCCCGCCGTGGCTCCGGCCCACACCAGCGACAGCAGCACCAACTGCCGGCCCGGGGGCAGCAAGAGCACCGCCAGAGGCGTGTACGTGCCGGCGATGATCAGGAAGATGTTCGCGTGGTCCAGCCGCTGCAGGACCGCCTCCCCGCGCGGACCCCACGTCCCGCGGTGGTACACGGCGCTGGTACCGAACAGCAGGCAGGCCGACAGCGCGTACACGGAGCAGGCCGCCATGGCCCCGGCCGGATGCGCGAGGGCGATCAGGACGATGCCGCCGGCCAGTGCGAAGGGGAACATCCCGGCGTGCAGCCAGCCGCGCATCCTCGGCTTGAGCGCAGCCGCCGCGCTCTCCACCACGCCTTCCGGACCGGCGGATGTGCCCCCGGCAGCCGACCGGTCGGGGTCGTCGGCAGGCGCGTCAACCGCCGGGGTGCGGAGTGCGTCGGGCCCTGCACCGGGGCGGGACTCGGGCTCCCGTCCCCGTGCCGGCGGCTGGACATCTTCGGCGATCATGCATTCATACTACGAAAGCGGCGGAAGGAAGCGGAATCGCATCCACGCCGGTGGACCGCGGGTCGCTGCCTGCCGTGTGCGGGGGGCGAAGCAGCATGATCAGGTCCCGCAGTTGACGCCCATCTCGTTCCCTGCAGTTGCTCGAACGCCCAAGGACACCGCATTCGCCCCCGTCGTGGTCGACCACGATCACTCGCGGCAGGCGCCGGGAACCGCCCTCCCGGACAACAGCGCTCCACACTCGCGCCGCCGCCTGGTTCCGCACCCACTCCACGCGGTCCCCGCCCACGCCCACTCAAGGCGTTCCTGACAGTCACGGTCGCTGAGACCGGGACCTGGGCCGGCGTCGTGGATCCCGTCGTCGTCGACCCCGTCATCGCGGTCACCGAGACGTGGCCCACCGCGGCCCACTGGGTGCCGCGCACCACATCGAGCCTCGAAGGACGACCTCCACGCGGGCAGCCCGGCCTGTGGCCCGCGCCGTGCGCCCGTCGTCGTAAAGGCAACACGGACCGTCCCGCGCACCGTGCAACCCGTCTCAGCCCTCGACCCGCTCCCTCACGACACGTACCCGTTCGCACACAGCCCCCAGGGGTACCGTCAGGTCGTACGCGGTGATCACGCCGGAGCGGTCGTCCAGACCTTCGTCGCCTGCCGCGCGCCACCGCCGCAGACGTCGCCTTCCCACGGATCGACCGCGAGACTCCCGGCACACGACGACCCGCCCCCAGCGTCGGCCCTACGGACGACGACGGTCGCCGAGGGCGCGCGCGAGCTCGCCGACCAGCGCGAGTACGTGCCCGCCATCAGCCGTGCACCACCACACGGCCGCACCGTCCCGTTGCGAGCCGTGCACTCCGAGGCCATGGTCGGGACACACCGGCCGGACCCGCCAGGTCCATTCGAGCAGACTCTCCTGCACCATGATCGCGAGAGCGGTCAGTGCGACGGTCGCGTCGTCGCACATGCTCGGCAGGACGTGGCCGGCCCAGTTGAGTCGTTCGCCGCCGGCAAGGCGGACCCCGGCTCCCACCGGGAACCAGTCCTCCAGAATCTCGATCTCCGGCTCGCCCTCGATCCCCCACAGGGGGAGGTCGCGCGCGACGATCCGCAGCGCGGCACGCAACGTCTCCAGACGCTCGGGAGCGAGCTCGAAGCCGGGATCGAAACCCACATCGTCCAGCAGGCGCCGGGCCAGGAGCGTCATCTCCGCCGGCGGGATCTCGGCCGGGTTCCTCTCGACGACCTCCAGGACGGCGTCGGTGCAGTGGAACCAGTCGAGCAGTCCACAGGCGAGGTCGACGACGTCCCGCGGGTCGAGATCGTCCTCGCGCAGGCCGAGGTAGACCCTCCGCTCCAGCTGTTCGATCGCCCCTTCACACTCGGCCCCGGTGTCGCTCACCGCCCCAGTATCCCGACACGGCGCGGCTACCGTCCCACGATGACGGGCACGCCTCCCGACGCGCTGCTGGCCACCCGCTGCCCGCCCCTCACCGGCAGGGAGGTCCAACTACCTCTGAGGAAACTGGAGTCAAGGCCGGAGTCCGGTCCTTCGCCGGGCGCAGCGTGGCGCAACCGGACCGGGTGCGGGCGGCGGAGGATGCCGCCCAGGAGGATCCGGAAGAGATGTCCTAGTGTGCTGTCCTCGGCGCCCGCCCCTGAAGGAGAGTCATGCCCTTTCCCGCACTCCCCCAGCCTGCCTCCGGTGACGTGCTGTTGGTCTGCACGTGCTACGAGGACGGCACCGCACTGTGGGGTGAACTGCTCGACGAGGTCGGGGGTCATCGCGAGGACGATGTGCTCGCTCTCCCGGACAGTGGGGTGCGGCTGCGGCTGGTGGAGGGCAGCGGATGGGACAGCCTGCATGGCGGGAACGTACCGGCGCTCGTCGCGGACGCCGACGGCAGTGCGCCGGTGGCCGTCCTGGCCGACCCTTCGCTGGTGTACGGCGGTGAAGGGCCGCTGCTGGTGGACCTGGTGGTAGCACCCGGGCGCGGCGTCCGCATCCCGTCGGACCGGCTCGGCGAGGTCCTGGCCGGCCTGCTGGAAACCACGCTCACGTTCGACGACTTGATTCGTGACATGGACATCTATGGCACGTACCAGGGAGACGGCGGCCGGCCCGCCTTCCCCACACCGACGGCACCACCGCGCCGCTCCTACCCCGCTCTGCCCTCCCCCGACGCCGCCCTGCTGGTCCGTACCTCCTTCGACGACGAGGACGGCTGGCGCGCGCTGCTCGACGAGTTGGGCGGCGTCGACGAGAACGGCTGGGTCGGCGCGGACCTGGACCCGGACGGGATAGACATGGACCACTACCCGTTGACGGCGCTGGTCGTCGACGACCGGGCCTACAACGGACTCCACCCGGCCGAGGTTCCCGCGCTCGTCCCGCCCGAGGAGGAGACCACACTGGTCGTGCTCGTCGACGCCGGAACGTATGCCGGGCCCGGCCGCCCCCTGACCGTCGTGGACCTGTACGACGTCCCCGGCCAATGCGCCGTCCTCCCGTGCGGCGACGTCGGGTCGATGGCCGCCAACCTCCAGATCGGCAACATGGACTTCGCGGAATTCATCGAGGGGGAGGACGGCGAAGAGTGGTTGGAGGAATGACCGCGTAAACCTCAACCACCGCCGAGGCAGCGGCAGGGGCGCTCCGGGGGCTTGGCGGCCTGCGGACGCGGATTCGCCCGCACCGCCCGCGTCGGGCGTTCGGTGCCGGCACGCCCGACGCGGGCGGGTCATGCCGCCGCGCGGCGCAACTGCTGTTCGATGTCCTCCAGCGAGCGGCCTCCGGTCTCGGGCACCCGCCGTCGGACGAAGATCCAGCACAGGGCGTTCATCACGGCGTACAGCAGCAGGGTCGCCGTCAGGCCGAACGTCTGCGACGCGGTGAGCGCGGTGAGTGCGATCAGCAGGTCGAAGCCCCAGACGGAGGCGGTGGCCATGCTGGTGGAGGGCCCGCGGACGGACAGCGGCAGGACTTCCGGCGCGATGAGCCAGACGGCGGTCTGCATACCGGCGCCGTTGAAGAAGATGTAGGCGAACAGGGCGAGTACGGCCGTCCACCGCTGCCCGGCCGAGCCGGGGAGCAGGAACGCCACGGCCACCAGCGCCATGGCCGCTCCGGAGGCGGGCAGCGTCCACAGGAGCAGGCGCCGCCGGCCGACCCGGTCGACGGTCAGGACACCGGTGATACCCGCCAGGACGAGCATGACCCCGATGCCGATGCCGGTGAGCAGGGCGCTCGACGAGCCGAATCCCGCGTGGGCGAGCATCGACGGCGCGTAGTACACCATCGCGTTGATGCCCGTGAGCTGCGAGAAGGCGGCGATTCCCAGAGCGACGAGCAACGCCGGCCTGAGCCAGCGTGCGCGGAGCGAGCGCGCGGTCGCCCGGAGGCCGCGGGCGCCCCCGCTCTCGGCGCGGCACAGGTCGGTGATGGCCGCGACCTCGCCGTCGATGTCCGCCCCGGGTCCGCGCAGGCGGACGAGGACGTCCCTGGCGCGCTGCGTGCGCCCCGCGCCGATGAGCCAGCGGGGGCTCTCGGGCAGGGGAAGCATTCCCAGGGCCAGCACGACGGCGGGAACGATGGCGAGGGCGAACATCCACCTCCACCCGCCGGGGCCCGCCAGCGCGTAACCGGCCAGGTAGGCCACGAGTTGGCCGATGGCGACCATGAGCTGGAAGAGAACCATCAGCCGCCCTCTGACCGCGGGCGGGGCGGTCTCCGCGATGTAGACGGGGACGGTGTTGGACGCGGCACCCACGGCCAGGCCGAGGACGAGCCGGGCCGCGACGAGGGCGACCGTGTCGGGGGCGAGGGCCGAGCCCAGCGCACCGGCGGCGAACACCAGCGCCAGGACCGCCACGACCGGACGGCGACCGTGCCTGGCGCTGAGCAGGCCGGAGACGGGGGCCCCGATCATGGCGCCGACGAGGATGGCGCTGACCACCACTTCCTGGGAGCCGGTGGACAGGTGGAGGTCACGCCCGAGGTCCAGCAGGGCGCTGGAGATGATGCCGGTGTCGTAGCCGAAGAGCAGGCCGCCGATGGCGGACACCGCGGCCACGGCGAACAGCAGTACCGGGGGCCGTGCTTGTGGTGGGCTGTTCCGGGCGGCGGCGCTGCCGCCCGGGTGGAGCGTGGTCACGTGGGATCCCTTCGCGGGTTCGCGGATTGCGCGGGTGGGCGGGCCGCCGCTCAGGCGTCCCCCATGACCAGTCCCTCGATGGTGTGCTGCTGCACGACCGGTTCGAGTGTGTCGACGACCCGGCAGGTCAGGTGGGCGCGGACCCGCTCGGGGAGCGCCTGCCAGTAGGCCCGGCCGCACGCCATGTCGTGCTGCGCGTCGTTGCCGGCGCCCGGAGCGTCGACACCGAGGACCAGGACCGGACGCGGGCGCGGCGCATGGTTGGTGGTACCGCGGTGGATGGTGAGGGCCGATCGCGCGGAGATGTCGCCGCGGCGCGGGTACTTGCGTACCGCGCGGGCCTCGTAGCCGGGGAAGGCGTCCCGGGAGGGGAACATGCCGTGGTCGAACTCGGCTCCCGTCTCCCACTGGGTGCCGGGGGCTATCTCGAACGGACCCATGTCCTCGGCGGTGTCGACGGCGGTGACGTTGAACGCCAGGGACGTGAGGCGGTGTTCCTCACGGGTGGCGGCCGGCGAGGGGAAGTCCCGGTGCCACGGCTGGTTGACGGCGCCTTCCAGGGGGACGTCGAAGCCGAGCTCCACGATGCGGTAGTCCGGGCCGAGCACGGCCTGGCAGACGGAGCGCACCCAGGGGTGGTCCGCCAGCTCGACGAAGTCACGCAGTTGCTCGGGGTGGATCTCGACGTAGTACCGGTTCGGGCCCCGGCCCACGGCGCCGTCCGGACGTGTCCGGGCGTCGTCGAAGGCCCGCTCGATGTCCTCGCGCAGCCGGTCGGCGAACTCGGGGGCGAACGCTCCCTTGCGGGCGGTGATCCCGTCGCGGTAGAGAGCGCGGAAGGCGTCCTCGATCTCCGCGGGCTCCGGCTCTCGCGCACCGCTGATCCGATGGGGTACGGGGGACGTGGGAGCTGCCATGGCGTTCCTCCTTGAAGTCGTGGTCGGCGGATATAAGATTGCAACGTTGATTGCAACGTTGCAATAGCCCGCCGGCTGTTTTTTCGACCGACCGTAGAATGACGGCGGTCCCGACGTCCGCGCGGGAGGAGGGGGAACCGGGGTGGGTTCGAAGCTGAAGGACGTGGCGGCGCTCGCCGGCGTCTCCGTCCGCACGGTCTCCAACGTCGTCAACAACCCGTCGGCCGTCGCCGAGGCAACGAGGGAACGCGTCCTCGCCGCGATCGCCCAAACCGGCTACCGCCCGAACCTCGCGGCACGCTACCTGCGCCAGGGACGCACCGGCCAGATCGGGCTGGTGATCCCCGAGGTCGGCTCCCCCTACTTCGGGGAACTCGCCGGCCTGCTCATCGAGAAGGCGCACGCCCGCGGTTGGACCGTACTCATCGACCAGACGGCGGGCCAGGCCGAGCGCGAACGGCGTCTCCTGTCCGGCGCCGAGGGGCATGTGGTCGACGGTCTCATCATCAGCCCCTGGTCGCTGGCGCCGTCCGAGATCGGCCGGCTGGCGGGCACCACGCCAGTGGTGGTGCTGGGTGAGATCGACCCGGGCGGTACCGCGGACCACCTGGCCATCGACAACGTGGCGGCCGCCCGCGAGGCGACCCGGCACCTGATCGGGCGCGGTGCGCGCCGCCCCGCCGCCATCGGCCTCCAGCCCACGCTGTGCAACGGTACGGCCGCCCTGCGCCTGCGCGGCTACCGCGAAGCCCTGGAAGAGGCCGGGATACGCCCCGAGCCCGCGTACGAGGTCGACGTCACCTCATTGCACCGCCCGGAAGGGCACCGGGCCATGCGGCTGCTGCTGGAGCTGCCGGGCCCCCCGGACGCCGTGTTCTGCTTCACCGACGAACTCGCGCTCGGAGCCCTGCGCGCCGCGTTCGAAGCCGGACTGCGCGTACCCGGGGACCTCTCCCTCGTCGGCTTCGACGACATCGAGGACGGCCGCTACGCCACCCCCGGCCTCAGCACCGTCTCCCCCGACAAGGACGCCCTGG
The DNA here is from genome assembly GCF_036250695.1 of Streptomyces sp. NBC_01497. Classification (NCBI taxonomy): domain Bacteria; kingdom Bacillati; phylum Actinomycetota; class Actinomycetes; order Kitasatosporales; family Streptomycetaceae; genus Streptomyces; species Streptomyces sp. NBC_01497. The sequence continues at coordinate 440,819 of NZ_CP109427.1, forward strand.
CGGACCGGAGTCTGCAACTGATCGCGGACCGGCTCTACGGACGTCTGGACGCGCTGCCCGCCCGCCACGTCACCACCCCCCACCGCCTGATCCACCGCGAGACCAGCTGATCCGCGCGGCGCCCACCCCGCTGCCGCCCGGCACCATCCCGCAGCCGCGCGGCCGCCGGACCATGGCGGCCGGCTGTACTGCTTCCGCGAGCCGGCACGGAGGGGCGTCCTCGGCGCTCCCGGGCGCGACAGTTCCTTCGACGAACAGGCCGGTGGCGTCGTGACGGCACCGGAAGCCGCTTGCGGGCGTCCCGGGCCGGACAAAGGTGCATGCCGGTGTCCCGGGCCAGACAATGGTGGGACGGCAGCATCGGGCCGGGAGAACCACGGGTCCCGCTCGTTGCGGCGTGTCGCTCCACGACGCCGAAAGGCCATCTCCACAAGGGGCCGCCACAGTCCACTGAACAGCCGTCCCGGAGTACGGGAACCGCAGGGGGATCGGGGGCGCGCGCGACGCGCGGAGGGAGGATCCGAGGTGGCGGGCAGCAGTTCGTTCAGCTTCGATGCCCGCGGGCTGGTGACGGCCGTGGCCGCCGGCGAGGAACTCCTGGGGGCCGGCCTCGACGACGCCGTGGGACGGTCGGCGCTGGCCGCGATGCGGGGACTGCTGGAGGCGGGTGAGGCGAACGGTTCACCCGTTCTTCAGTTCGACGCCTGGCGGAGCGGCGAGGACACCGTGATCTCCGCGGTCGGATCGGCGTCCAGCCCCGGAACGGCTCGCGTGCAGAGCGCCTACATGCCGTCGGCGTTCGAGAACGCGGTCGCGGGCCTTGAGCTGTACGACACCGAACTCACCGTCCTGCGCAGCAACCCCGCGACCCTCGCCATCCGCGGGATACCGGCCGGCGAGGTCGTCGACCGGAACGCGGCGGAACTGGACCCGACGCTCCCGCTGAGTCGGCTGGTCGAACAGGCGATGGAGGCCGAGCGGGCCGGGAGTGCGAACCCGGTCGTGGTACGGGACGTCCGCAAAGGCCGGAACATCTACTCCGTACTGACTCTTCCCCTGCACGACGGCTCGGCCGTGGTCGGTGCCGCGACGATCATCCACGACATCACCGAGAGTGTCCGCTCCAGGGACGCGGAGCGACTGCTCGCGGCGACTCACAAGAAGGTGGGGACAGGGCTCGGAGTCATGGAGACGGCCCAGGAACTGGCCTCGGTCGCGACGGAGGACTTCGCCGACATCGTCACGGTAGATCTGGTGGAAGCCGTCTTCCAGGGCGATGAGCCGCCGCTTCCTCCCCTGAGCAGCACGGCCTCTCTGCGCCGGGCGGCGTTCGTCACCGCCGCCGGCTTCACGAGCCTGTACGCCGTCGGCGAGCCCAGTCACTTCGCGTTCCCCACCCCGTACAGCCAGGCGCTGGCGGACACGAAGCCGCGCCTGGTGGATCCGGAGGGCAGCCCGTCGGACTGGCACATGTACGACACCGCCAGGACCGGCATCCTGCGCGCCGCGCGCGTGCACTCGATGATCCTCGCCCCCCTGGTGCAGCAGGGGCGCATCCTCGGCCTGGTCTGCCTCTACCGCAGCCCGCGGCACCCCACCGCGTTCGACCGCCACGACCTGGCCCTTGCCGAGCAGATCGCCGCCCGAGCCGCCATCCACGTGGAGAACGCGCGCCGGTACAACCGGGAACTCACCAACGCCACGACCTTGCAGCGCAAACTGCTGCCCCAGGGCATCCCCCAGATGCCCGCCGTGCGCACGGCTCATTTCTGGCGACCGGGCGTCCACCAGACCCACTGGTTCGAGGTGCTCGCCCTGCCCGGCGCCCGGGTGGGCGTGGCCATGGGCCGGATCGCGCAGCACGGCCTGCGGGCCTCGGTGGACATAGGGCGCTTCCGGACGGCCTTCGGCACGCTGGCCCAGATGGACCTGGCGCCGGACGAACTGCTGGCTCACCTGGACGATGTCACCCACAGGATCCACCAGGACGACGAGGCGTCCGTGGAGACGGAAGCGGACACGGGCGTCGAGGAAGCCTGCTGCATGTACGCCATCTACGACCCCGTCGAGGGAGGCATCACGATCGCCTCCGCGGACTGGCCGGCGCCGCTCGTGACGGCTCCGGACGGCACCACGGCCCCCATCGCCCTCCCCATCGGGCCGCGGCTTGGCCATCACGCCAGTTACGAGGTGACCCGGACCACTCTGGAGCCGCACACGCTGCTGACGTTCTACTCGGCCTCAATGCTCCATCCGACGCGCGACGACGACGCCTTGGCCTTGTTGGAGCGAGCGGCCGCCGCGTCGGCTGAAGACGCGCAGGCGGCATGCGACAACGTCGTCTACGCGCTCATGGACGCTCGATCCCCCGACGGCGGTGCCCTCCTCGCCGCGGTGGTCGAACGGCTCGCCCCGGACGACCACGTGTCCTGGATCTCACCACGGGACCGCGCCGCCGTCGCGGACAGCAGGGCACGAGCGCGCGAGCAGTTGGAAGCGTGGCATCTGGACGACCACGTGTTCGCCACGGAGTTGGTCGTCAGCGAACTGGTGACGAACGTCCTCAGCCACGCCACAGGGAACCCGCGGGTCCGCCTCATCCGCGGCGAGAAACTGACAGTGGAGGTCTCCGACGATTCGACCACCTCCCCGCACCTGCGACACGCACGGGCGCAGGAGGAGGGCGGTCGAGGACTGCTCATCGCCGCCACTTTGGCCAGCCGGTGGGGCGCCCGTTACGGCGAGGACGGGAAGACGATCTGGGTCGAGCAGGAGCTGGGGCAGAAAACGCCGGGCTGAGCTCCGTCCTCCCGTAAGGGACGCCGGGGACCATCGTCGTCCTGCCCGCTGCTCCACGGGTTCAGCTACGGGCCCGAGGGCGGCTCTCCCCCGGTACCGGTGCTCGCCGAGCTGGTCAGGATCGCGCCCACGATGACCCCGAAGAGGTGATCGGCACGTGGCGCGAGCGACGGTTGATCACCGAGCCAGGCGAGAGACCCCGCCAGCGCGAACAGGTCGGTGCCGTCGATGTCGGTTCGCGCCGCGCCCTCGGCCTGAGCGCCGGCCAGGAGTCGGGTGCCGGCCGCGCGCATCGCGACGCACGAAGCGTGAAGGGCGGACTGCGTGTCCTCGATGGCCGTCACCATCAACGCGATGGCACCGCGGTAGTTGCGTGCACAGGCGACGAAGTCACGCAGCCAGGCCACCAGTGCGTCTTCCGGCGGGCCCGACGTCGGGATCGACAGCACCTTTCCGCTCGCGGAAGCCCGCGCGGCGCACGAACGCGCCGCACGAGGGCATATCCAAGGCAAGATCGTACTGACGGTCGTGTAGGGACGAGCCGTTTCCCTGACGCGTCCGGCGCTCGCCCTTGGGGCTCCGCGGGCCAACAGGGCGTCGAAGTACCGACCTTGAGGGGCCGGCACGCCGACGAGCCCCCGCCGTGGGGACCTTGGGGCGCGCCTTCCCGCGCAGGGGCTGTCGCTCGTAGCGGTGATCCGGGCGGGCGGGTTCGATCGGGGCGGTTCGCTGCGGAAGGTCGCCGAGGCGGAGGCGTTTCCGAGGCCCGACGGTGCCGCCTCGGTCCCCGGCTCCGCCTCGGTCCTCGGTCCTCGGTCCCGGCTCCGGCTCCAGCTCCAGCTCCAGCTCCAGCTCCAGCTCCAGCTCCGAAGAGTGCAGGGCTGCGCATTCAACTCTTCCGGTCGCGGCGAGACCGGGTCCACTCCCCCGCGGGGCTGTTGACGCGGTGACGGGCAGCCGGCTCCCGAGCGCGGCGGGGCACCGGTGACGGTCGCCCGGCGTGGGCTCCTCGACAGCCCCCACTGCCTTGTATGCGCTTACCTGTGCGCACACAATCGCAGCCTTGAGGAAGGGGCTCGCGTGCGGTGTCGAAACGGCTGGTGCGAACCGCGGGCCGCCCCGGAAATCCTCCCCTCCCCATCCCCTGCGAACGCTCACGGCTGTCGACCGTGGGGAGAGGCCACTCCGGGCGGCGCCCCGGGCCGGGGCCGCGCAGGGACTCGACCTGGCCCGACAACGGACAACGGAAAGACAAGGCAACCGTGAACACACACCGAAACCCGCCGTCCTGGCTCTCCGAGGCCGTGCTGTACCAGATCTACCCGGCGAGTTTCGCCGACTCCGACGGCGACGGCGTCGGCGACCTCCCCGGGGCGCTGGAACGCCTCGACTACCTGGACTGGCTCGGCGTCGACACGCTCTGGTTCAGCCCCTGCTTCGCCTCCACCTTCGGTGACGGCGGCTATGACATCACCGACTATCTGCGCATCGCCCCCCGCTACGGGACCAACGAGGACGCCGACGCGCTCATCGAGGCCGCCCGCAGCCGCGGAATGCGGATCATGCTCGACCTCGTCCCCGGGCACACCTCCCACCGGCACCCCTGGTTCGTGGAGTCCGCCGATGATCCGGACGACCACCGCTACATCTGGTCCGACCGCATCGCCACGCCGGTGCGCAGCTGGATCCCCAACCACGCCGCGCGCGGCGGCTACTACCTGGCCAACTTCTATCCGATCCAGCCCGCCCTCAACTTCGGTTACGCCCGGATGGATTCGGCCGAGCCCTGGCGGCAGCCCGTGGGCGCGGAGGGTCCACAGGCCAACCGAGCCGCCATGCGCGAGATCATGGGGCACTGGTTCGACCGCGGCGTGTCGGGCTTCCGGGTCGACATGGCCGCCTCCCTCGTCAAGGACGACCCCGCGCTGGTCGAGACCGGCCGGCTCTGGGCTGAAATGCGGGAGTGGATCGACCGGGCCCACCCGGACCGGATCCTGCTGTCCGAATGGGGCGACCCGAAGACGGCCGTACCGGCGGGGTTCCACGCCGACTTCTTCCTCCACTTCACCGGACCCGCACTCCGGTCCCTCTGGGACAACGGCACCGGAAGCCAGGGGGCATGGGCGGACGGACGACCGTGCTACTTCGACCCCGACGGCCGGGGCACGATGAGCACCTTCCTGGACGCCTGGCGTGAGGCCGACGAGGCGATCGACGGAGCCGGCCATGTCGCCCTGCCCACCGCCAACCATGACTTCTCCCGCCTGACCTGCGGACCCCGCACCCGCGACATGGTCGCTCCCGCCTTCGCCTTCCAGCTCACCTGGCCGTCGCTCCCGGTCATCTACTACGGCGACGAGATCGGCATGCGCTACGTACCCGGGCTGCCGGACAAGGAAGGGAGCCAGCTCGACTCCGAGGCCCGCCAGGGTTCCCGCACGCCCATGCAGTGGGACGAATCCGCCAACGCCGGTTTCTCCGCCGCGAGTCCGGACGAGCTCTATCTGCCCGTCGACCCGGACGAGAGCCGTCCCTCGGTGGCCGCCGCCCAGGCCGATGACGACTCCCTCGTGCACCACGTCCGGCGGTTGATCGCGCTGCGCAAGGCGACGCCCGCCCTCGGAACCGGCGGCTCGGTGCGGGTGCTGCACCGCGACTATCCCTTCGTTTATCTCCGGGGCGAGCGGCACCTCGTGGTCATCAACGGGCGCCGCGAGACCGCGACTTCCCCCCCGCCCGTTTCCGGGGCCCTCCTCCGGCCGCTGGCCGTCCACGGAGTCGACGTGACGGCCTCCGGTATCCGGGCCGCGGGATTCTCCTACGGCATCTTCGAACTCGGCCCGAACACCCGGTTGGCGCCCTGACACCAGCACGCAAGGCTCCTGCGGCGGCGGGGAGTTGGAGACCCGCCGCTCAGCCGCGGGTCGCCCCCGCAAGGGCCGCCCGGAGCAGGCTCCGTCGGGCGGGCGCGGGCGCTGGAACACACCTGCACGCGGCCGTCGCGGACGGAGTGCGGGTCGAGGGCTACCCGCGCTGGAGCCCACTGGACAACTACGAGTGGGCGTCCGGCTTCCGGCCCACCTTCGGCCTGGTCGCCGTGGACCGGAGGACCTTCGTACGCACACCGAAGCCGTCCCTCGCCTGGCCGGGCGGCGTCGCACAGGCCAACGGCCTGGACCCGCGGGCCTGATCTCCCCGTGGTGGGGGCGCCGCCCGTGCGACGCCCCCCACCACGCCGTGTCCGCGAACAGCACAGCGGGCGTGGCTACCACCGTCATGGCGCACGCTCCCCGCGCGGTAGGTTCCGCCACGTCGTCATCGCGCCGCGCCCAACAGGCCCCGCATGCGTACCTTTCGCACGTCGAATCGTTCGTTCCCGAACTCATGGGACCCGTAGGCCTCAGACGTTTCACTCACCGGCGATTCGGCCACACGGAGCACCCCGACGGTGGCCCTCCCGGCGATCGCGGACGTGGGGCCCCTTGCGATGCACGGCCTCCACTACGGCCGAAAGAGACTGCGTTCGCATGCGGCACCGCCTCGTTATGCCGTGCACCAGTACCTCTCAACGGCCAAGACGGAGGAACCCGTGGATTGCGTGCGCATCCTGAGCGAACTCGAACAGTGCCGGTACTCTCGCCCGCATCAGGGATGTGGATCATGAAGGCGGCCAGGAAGCAGGAGCCGGGGACCGGTGGGATCTCCCAGGCGGAACGGGAGCTCTATGGCGGCCGGCTGCGGTGGGACAAGAGCTTCGTGCGACATGAAGTCGCGTTGACACGCATGGGGTTCGCGCAGATGGCGGCGGCCCTGCCTCGTATGTCGGGGAGCGTGCTGCGGATCGGGTGGGAGGTCGATCGGCGGGCGCTGGCCGGCGTTGTGGCGGCCCAGCTCGGGCAGGGTGTGACATCCGCGTGGGGGCTGGTCGCGGTCAACGGCGTTCTCGCGCGGTTGTTCGCCGCCGGCCCGACTGCTGACAAGCTGCGCGAAGCCTTGCCGTCGCTGGTGTGGCTGGCGGTGGTATCGGTGGGTTCGGCTCTGCTGGCCGCGTGGTCGATGTCGATGTCCGGGCGGCTGGAGCCGCAGGTGGAGCGGGCGGTATCCGCCCGCTACTACGAGGCGGTCACCCGGGTCGAGGTGGAGGCGACCGAACAGCCGGAGGTCCAGCGGGTGCTGGAGGCCGGCAAGTTCGGCACGGATTCCGCCCGCAACATGTTGCGGCTGTCCGTGGGCGTGGGTCAGGTCCTGATCGGCATGGTCGCGGCCGCTGTCGTGCTGGCTTCCCTGCACCCCCTCTTGCTGCCGATGCTGCTGGCCATCGCGCTGCCCAAGGGCTGGGGAGCGGTGCGTTCCGCTCGCCGCGAGTACACGTCCCGTCTGAGTTGGGTCGATCACCGGCGGGCGATCTCCTCGCTGCTGGCCTACCTGACGCGTCCGCACGCCGCAGGGGAGATCCGCGCGCACGCGGCCGGGGCGAAACTGCTGGCCGGCTACGGAGAGATGTCCCGGCAGACGGAAGCGGAGCAGCGTCGCCTGGCACGGGCGCAGGCCCAGACCGACCTGGTCGCCGGGGTCTTCTCCGGGCTGGCGTCCGTGGCGTGTTACGGGCTGCTGTGGTGGCTGCTGAGCAGTGGGGGCCTGCCCCTGGCCGTCGCCGGGACCGCGGTCATCGCCATCCGCAATTCCACCGCACGGCTGTCGTCGCTGGTGCAGCAGGTCAATCGGCTGTACGAGGAGATGCTGTTCCTCACCGACACGAAGGACGCCACCGAGTTGGCCGCCCGGCACGCCATCCCCCGCACCGGCACGTCTCTCCCGGCCCACGTGTCGGGCGTGCACGTGGAGGATGTGACGTTCTCCTACCCGGGCGCCTCGTCGCCCTCGCTGAAGGGCGTGAGCCTCTCGGTGCGCCGAGGCGAGGTGACGGCCCTGGTCGGCGCGAACGGCTCAGGCAAGACCACACTGACCCGGATCCTGGCAGGGCTGCTGCTGCCCACCGAGGGGAACGTGTGGTGGACGGGGGCGCCCGGGGAGAGGGTGGAGTTGCGTGAGGCGGACCGGCAGCAGGTGTTCGACCACGTGGGCCTCCTCGCGCAGGACTTTCCGCACTGGGAGATGACCGCGGCGACGAACGTCGCCATCGGCCTCGGTGATCGCCCGCGCGACATGGACCGTGTCACCGAGGCCGCGCAGGCAGCCGACGTGCGTGACCTCGTCGAGGGCCTTCCGCACGGATGGGACTCCATCGTCTTCAAGGGCTACGAGAGGGGGGTCCAGCTCTCCGGAGGACAGTGGCAGAAGCTGGGCACGGCCAGAAGCCGGTACCGCAACGCACCGTTCTTCCTGGTCGACGAGCCGACATCGGCCCTCGATCCGCACGCGGAGATCGCCGCCTTCCAAGGCCTGTGGTCACTGGCCGAGCGCGGTCACGCGGTCGTGCTGGTCACGCACCGGCTGGCCGCCACCGCGAAAGCCGACCACATCTACGTCCTGGACCAGGGCCTCCTCGCGGAGGCAGGCAGCCACGACGAGCTCATGAGCCGCGAGGGCGGCGTCTACCGGGAGATGTACACAGCCCAGGCCGCCCAGTACGGCCTCTCCCCGTCGGCAGCCGGCCCTCTGCCCTCACCGAGGGAAGCCACCGACCGGCAGGAGGAGATCCTGTGACCTCGCGGAGCGCCGCCGCACGAGGGGGCCGCGACCGACGGCGGCTGCCCGGCTCCCGGCACCCGCCGCGCGGTGGGGTGTGACGCACTGCGGCACAAGGATGTGGCATCGGCCGCCTGGCATGCGCCGTGGGTCTCAGGGGAGCGTCCCGTCGCCGTCGAGGGTCCGCCGGCTGCCGCGAGTCCCGCGAGTCCGAGGCCTGCGGTCTCCGTGAGCGTCAGCGCCGGCAGCGGTGGCGCCGCCGACGGCATGTCACGTGCCGTCGGCGGTACGGGAGACAGCCCGGACAGACCGATGCCGCTGCCTCCACCCGCCCGTGCGCTGCTCCGCCCGACCCCGGATCCGGCCTGACGCCCGGTCCCGGCTAAAGTCCCCTTCTCACGATGATCACAAGAAACACACAACTGGAGCGGGGCACATGAAGCACATTCGGGCGACGGCGTGGACCGGGGTGACCGTCATCGCGCTGGCCGCGAGCAGCGCGTGCGGCGCGGGAGTGGAGAAGAAGACCGCCGACGCCGTCAACAACGCCCACACGATCATGTCGACCCTGACCCGCGCGTCGGAGAAGGCATCGAAGTTCGGCTCGGCCGAGGTCGAGTCGACGACCACCGTGACCGGCGGCAAGCCCATCACCATGCGCGGCACGTACTCCTGGGGCGACGGCGCGGCGATGGACGTGCAGATGGACACCGCGAGCGCGCAGATGCAGGCTCTCCAGGACGCCCCCACCACGACCATGAAGCTGGTGCACGGGGCGTACTTCTACGGGATCGATCCGCAGCAGGCCGGGCCGCTCAAGGGCAAGCACTGGATGCGCATCGACGTCTCGGCTGTGGCAGGCGCGTCGGGAGCGAAGGCCATCGAGGCCGACGCGGACCCCACGGCGGGCTTGCGCAACATCGGTGCCTCGAAAGACGTGAAGGACGTCGGCGAGGAGACCATCCGCGGCCGGAAGACCACCCACTACCGCGGCAGCGTCAAGGCGCTGTCGATCGCCAACGTCGCCACCCAGGGGAAGAAGTCCCCCGCACAGGCTCCGAAGGCCGGCAGCGGGAAGACGACGGTCGACATCTGGGTCGACGCCAAGAACCTCCCGGTGCGCGTCACACAGCGCGGCGGCGGCCTGACGAACACCATGGACTTCCTGCGGTTCGGCACGACGAAGAAGATCACCGCCCCGCCGGCCGCCGACACCGGTGATCTCACGGACCAGGTCACCAAGCAACGCGAACAGTCGCTCGGCCAGTGAGGCCCTGAGGTCTCAAGGGCCCGTCAGATCCCTGACCATGGCCGGGCCCGCGTGGTACGTACAGAAATCGCGGGGCTGCCGGGGCCGCCTCCTGGTCGGCGGCCCCGTGGAGGGCAGCCCCGCGGACAACGACCGCCCGACCAGGTGTCGCCGCCGTGGCGTCGGCCCGAGGATGTGACCTCCGCGGCCGGTTCACCCGCCTTCCCCGGCCTGTTCGCCGATCTCCTCGACCGCCTCTGCCGTACCGCTCGTCCTTGTTGCCCTCCGCCGCGCTTCGGGCTGTGACCCGGCCGCAACGGAACGGGCGCAGGCTGCCGTTCGCCGCACGCCGCCTAGCGACGTCCTCAGTCGTGTGCCACGCATCCCCGGAAGGTGCTCCCCAAGCACTCAACGGGACCTGCGAGTTGCTCACCGGCCGCTACCGGGCGCCCGGCAGAACCTCTGGCACGCGGGGCATCCAGGCTTGCCGCCGTGTGCCGCCGGCCGACAGCGTCAGCGCCGTCCTCGCGGGACCTCGCCCCCTGTTGCCTCACGCAGGTCGGTCGTCGAACCGGCTGATGCGCTTCTTTTCCAAGGACGTCAGGGGTTCGCGCGAACCAATCGCCGGTTCGACGCATCACACCCCATTGGCAGCGGATCAAGCCCCGGACCAGGCGTGGTTACGCCTAAGACGGATGAACCGGCGCTTCGCCCGACTGTCGCCTCGCACGCCCCCGTGTGCGAGGCGACAGTCGGGGTGACGTGACGTCAGATCCGCTGCTGCCAAAGGACCAACGACCGCGAGCTACAGCAAAAGGAACGTGCAAGCCAATGGATCGACTGCGAAGAGCACGAACAGGCAGACCGTCGAGGAAGAGGTCGTGGCGTACCACCGTGCTGGTGGGGATGGCAGCTGTCTCTGTGACGCTGTTCGGGCCGGGCATCCAGTCCGGGATCGCCGCCCCCTCCCCCGAAGCCGGGACCGCGTCCTCCCCCCGGGCGTCCGACAGCGGCGAGTCACCTGCCCGGCTCCACGCCGAGGTGGGCGCGGGAACTCTGCTCGAAAAGCACGGTGTCCATCCGGTCTGCCCTCAGTGCGACGCCGAGATCGTCACCGAGAAAGCCGGAGGCTCCGCCCCGCTGAGTTCCTCCGCACCGGCCGGCTACGGGCCCGGGGACCTGAGCGCCGCCTACAGCCTGCCTGCCACTTCGACCAGCACCGCGACCATCGCCATCATTGACGCAGGCGTCGACGCCACACTCAAGCACGACCTCGCCACGTACCGTTCGACATTCGGCCTGCCTGCTTGTTCGGTGGCGTCAGGCTGCCTCACACTGAAGAACTACACCGGCGGCGCCCAGCCGGCCCCGCAGTCCTCCGCCCAGGGTGCCGCGGCGGAGGAGGCGGTCGCCGAGGAGACCTCGCTCGACCTGGACGTGGCCTCCGCGTCCTGCCCGTCCTGCCGTCTGCTGGAGATCTCCGTCCCCTGGCAGGACTCCCAGGACAACAACGACGTCACGACACGCGACTTCGCCAAAGCCGTGAACCTCGCGGTGTCCGACGGCGCGTCGGCCGTCTCCGTCAGCTACGGCTTTTCGGCGGACGTGACGAACACCCATGGCTACGACCTGTCCGCCTTCACGCACAAGGGCGTCGCGATCACCGCATCGGCCGGCGACATCGGCTTCAACGGCGGTATCCATCAGTCCTGGCCGTCCGATCTGCCCTCGGTGATCAGCGTCGGCGGTGTGACCCTGCCCGACTCGGGCTCGCCGTCGGCGTGGACCCTCGGTGGCAGCGGGTGCGAGACGGACTTTCCGGCCGCCACAGGCCAGCCCGCCGCGGTGACGGCCGCCTGCGGCCACCACCGCTCGGCCACCGACGTCTCGGCGGACGCCGACCCTTCGACGGGCGTCGCCGTCTTCGACACCGACGCACCCGGCTCGGGCGTGCCCGACCGCTGGATCATCGCCGGTGGCACCAGCGCCTCCGCGCCGTACATCGCCGGTCTGTTCGCCCGGGCGGACCACCTGGCCCCGGTCAACGGTCCGATGTCGCTGTACAGCGCCCCGGCGGCCGACTTCGAGGACGTCACCACCGGCAACAACGAGATCTACCACGCGTGTGCCGACTACACGGGCATCAGCGCTTCCGTGTGCAACGCGGGGCCGGGCTGGGACGGCCCCACCGGGCTCGGCATACCCGACGGTCTCGGCGCTTTCAGTTAGGTCCTCTCCGAGCAAGGTCCAGCCACTGGGCACGACACCTGACATACGGCGGCACGGACATGTGCCTGCCCGAAAGGACTCTCCATGCGTCGAATGACGCCTACCGCGACAGTCGGGGTGGCGATCGCTGCCGCGCTGCTGGCCGGTTCCGGAATCGCGACCGCCGATACCGACCAGGTCACGGCCAAGCCCGCCGCCTGCGGCATCAACGACGTGTCGTTCTACTTCGGCGGCGCCTCCTCCGGGATCGGGCAACGCAGCTTTGACATCACACTGCTCGCCCACGACGGCGTCGCCTGCACGCTGACGGACATCCCGCTGATATCCGTCGGTGGTCCGCCGAGCCAGAAGACGCCGATACCGCTCTCGGTCAACGGCCGGGGCGGTTCCCTGGTCCTGCGCCCCAACTCCCCCTTGCACGCGAGTGTCTTCTACTCCGCGCCCGACACGGCTGAGGACACCATCCAGGTCAGCTCGCTGACACTGGCCATGCCCGATCACACCAGCCTCAGCACGTCGTTCCTGTTCCCCGGCACCATGGACATCTACTCGGGCGGTGTCTTCGTCACGGCGTGGACCACCGGACTGGGTCTGGGACAGGGCGAGGAGGGCTGATACCGGGGGCGCCGGGGCCCCGCGGCCGGGTGGCTGACACGTCACCACGCCCGGCGGGACCCGGCGCCCACGCGTCCCCCTCGTCCACATCGGTCACCAGCCACTGCCGGTCGGCTTCCGCAGGAGCAAGGACACGATCACCTCGGAAGGGAATCCCAGGCCGCGTACCCGACCAGCCCGAGAGCGACGATGGCGGCACCGGCCAGCAGGAGGAGGACGCAGCCGATCAGGCCCGGGATCAGCTCATCGAGAAAGCCCCCTACGATCTCCACGACGATCTCGCCGACGCCCTTCGCGACCTTACGGACTCCCACAGCTCTCCCCCGCCTTCGCTCGCTGGGGCGCGCACCGCCCCGGCTTCTGCTCGATTCCTATCAGTCGCTTCGGCGGGAACTGATCGCTTCCCACCAGGATTCCACCCATGGTGTGTTGTCGGGGCCGGACGCGAAGTCGCCCACCGGTCCCGGCCGCCAATCGATGCCGCTGCGCCGGCCCCGGCCGACAGGGACGGTCGGCAGGCGCTCCCGTCGTCGTGCGGCGTGGACCCGCCCGGCCCGCCGCGCCGGCGCTCGACGTGTCGGTGCCGCAGCCCCGTCGCCGAGCCGCGAAGTCCACCCGAAGTACGTGAGGGACAGCGGAAGGGGTGGCGCCACGGGCCGATGGAACGAAGACCGGCATCACTCTTCAGGTCGTGAGTAAGGCCCGCGCGGCAGCGGTTGCTCTTCCTGACGCTCTGCGTCCTGCTGACGGCCGCGGCCGTCGCGGCCGCGGGGACGATCGGCTTCGTCGCCCTGGTCGCCCCGCACGCCGCCCGGACCCTGGCCGACCGCCGGCATGTACGCGTCCTGCCCGTGGCCATGCTGCTCGGCGCCGTCCTGGTCACCCTCGCGGACCTGCTCGGCCGCACCGTGATCGCCCCGGCGCAGCTCGGCGCGGGCCTGATGACGGCGATGGTCGGCACCCCGTACTTCGTCCGGCTGCTGCTGCGGGGCCGGCGGTAGGCAACCACGGGGCGGTCCGCCTGCCCCGTGCCGCGGGTCGCCGTCCTCGCGCGGTCCGTCCGTGCGGCCGGCGCCGGGCCCGGCGCCGGGCCCGGCGGCCCGGCCGGGAATCGGGCGTCAGGGCTCGCGCCCGGCCTGAACCCGCCCATCGACGCGCACGACCTCCGCGGGTCCGCGTCGGACCGCTCGCGGCGTACGCGCCCCGTACGGCCTCGCCGTCGCGCCAGCCGCGCCAACCTCGCCCACGCACAGGGGCGTTGACTCCAGCTGAGCGCACCCGCCCCATTGATCAGCGTTCCCGCGAGACCCCATTGACATGGATCGGTCACCAGTTCCACTGTGTGCCGTTGGCGCCTCCTGCGGTGTACGGGACGCCTTTCGCCGAATATCAACGGGAGTGGTCGGTGCGCAGACACGGAAGATCGGGCCCCCTGACGGGCCGAAGGGGACCGAGGGCGCTGGCGCTGCTCGGCGCCGTCGCACTCGCGGTGCTGGGTGTGACGGCGCCGGCGGCGTCCGCGGGTCCCGCGCCGGCGGCGCCCGCTGCCGGAAGCGGCGAGGCGTCGTACAAACCCGTTTGCGGCACACCGGAAGCGGGCCAGTTCGCCTGCTTCGCGCTGCGCCGCACCGACGTGTCGGCGGCCCGCGGCCTGCGCGCCGCCGCCGCACCCGCCGGGTACGGTCCCACCGACCTGCAGAGCGCCTACAACCTCCCCTCCGACGGGGGCGCGGGCCAGACCATCGCGATCGTCGACGCCTACGACGACCCCGCGGCGGAGTCCGATCTCGCCCTCTACCGGCAGCAGTTCGGTCTGCCTGCCTGCACGGCAGCCGACGGCTGCTTCACGAAGGTGGACCAGCGAGGCGGCACGGACTACCCGGAGCCGAGCACCGACTGGGCGGGCGAGATATCCCTCGACCTCGACATGGTCTCCGCGGCAGCGCCCAACGCGCACATCCTCCTCGTCGAGGGCGACGACCCGAGCGGCGACAACCTCGGCGCGTCCGTCGACACCGCGGTGGCGCTGGGAGCCAAGTACGTGTCCAACTCGTACGGCACCGACTACCGGGGCGGCCCCGGCAGCGGTGAGGACCCGTCGGAGGCCACCTCCCTCGACGCGCACTACAACCACCCGGGCGTCGCGGTCGTCGCTTCGTCCGGTGACTACGCCTACGGCGTCTCGTATCCGGCGGCCTCCCCGTACGTCACCTCGGTCGGCGGCACCTCGCTGAACCGGGACGGGGACAGCGCCCGGGGCTGGTCCGAGGCTGCCTGGGCGAACGCGGGCTCCGGGTGCTCGCTGTACGAGCCCAAGCCGGCCTTCCAGCAGGACACCGGCTGCGCGAACCGTGCCGTCGCCGACGTCTCCGCGGTGGCCGACCCGGCGACAGGCGTAGCGGTCTACCAGACCTACGGCAACACCGGCTGGTCGGTCTACGGCGGCACCAGCGCGTCCTCGCCGATCATCGCCTCGGTGTACGCGGACGCGGCCACCCCGGTCGCGGGCACCTACCCCAACGCCTATCCGTACGCCGACCGCGCCGGGCTCAACGACGTCACCGCGGGCAGCAACGGCAGTTGCGATCCCACGTACCTGTGCCGCGCCGCCGAGGGCTACGACGGTCCCACCGGCCTCGGCACCCCGAACGGACTGCAGTCCTTCCGCACCGGACCGCACGGCCAGTTGTCCGGGACACTCACCGACAGCGGCACGGGCAAGCCCGTCGTCGGTGCCACGCTCTCCTCGGGGACCGACTCCGCCCGCACCGACGCCGGGGGCCACTACACCCTGGCCCTGCCGGCCGGCAGCCATGACGTCACCGCCACCGCCTTCGGGTACGCCACCCGCACCCTGAAGAACCTCTCGATCGCCGACGGCGTCTCGCTCACCCGGAACATCACCGTCAGCCGGGTGCCCAGCGAGACCGTCACGGGCAAGGTCACCGACGGCTCGGGCCACGGATGGCCGCTCTACGCCAAAATCGGTGTCACCGGTGACCCCAACGCCGTGTGGAGCGACCCCGCCACCGGGGCCTACAAAGTGACACTGCCGCGCGACGCCGACTTCACCCTCGACGTGGCAGCCGTCGCGCCCGGGTACCGCGCCCTGACCAAGAAGATCCACGTCGGCAGGAAGGCACTCACCGCCGACCTCCGGCTGACCGCCGACCCGTGGGCCGCCACCGCCCCGGGCTACGCGGTCCACCTGACGGGAAAGACCGAGACCTTCGACTCCACCACCGCGCCGCCGCAGGGGTGGGCGGTCACCAACGCACCTGACACCGTGGGAGGTTGGGAGTTCGACGACCCGGCAGGCGAGGGCAACAACACCGGTGGCGAGGGCTCCTTCGCCGTCGTGGACAGCACCTACTACGGCTGGGACGCGAGCCAGGACTCCGACCTCACCAGCCCCGTCTACGACTTCACCGGCAAGGACACGCCCGAGCTCGCCTTCGACATGATGTACACCTGGAACCCGTCACGGATGAACTTCGGTGTGGAGGCCTCCGACGACGGCGGAGCCACCTGGTCGACGGTCTGGTCCCCCGAGGACGGCGTGTACTACGCCGGACCCACACCGGTGGTCGTACCCCTCTCCGCCTACGCGAACGCCCCTTCCGTGCAACTGCGGTTCCACTACGCGGCAACGGGCGTCTGGTTCTGGGGTGTCGACGACGTCTTCGTCGGGCAGCGCGACTTCACCCCCACGCCCGGCGGCCTGGTCGTCGGCACCGTGAAGGACGCGAACACCGGCCTGCCCGCGACGGCCGCCACCGTCACCGACGACAGCGACCCCGCCGTACGCACCCAGACCGTGGCCACTCCCGAGGACCCCACGCTGGACGACGGGTACTTCTCACTGTTCACCCCTGATCCCGGCAAGCACACCCTCACCGCGGCCAAGAGCAACTACGCCGACCAGCCGAAGGCACTGACCGTACGGGCGGACCGCGCCACCGCCGTCGCGTACTCCCTGAAGGCCGGACGGCTGACCGTCACGCCAGGCAGCATCGAGGCCACCACGCCGCCCGGCAAGCAGGTCACGAAGAAACTGAGAATCACCAACACTGGTACCGCGAAGGCCACGTTGACGCTGGGTGAACAGGCCGGCACGCTGCTCCCCGACGCTGCCCGGGGCGCGCCCCTGCAGCGCGTCAAGGGCGACTATCCGCTCGGCCGCGCCCGCACCACCGCCCCCGCCGGCTCCGCACCCGCGGGCCACGCGGCACCGCCCCCGGTCAGCTCCTGGCAGAGCGCACCCGATCTCCCGGCGGCCATGATGGACATCACCGCCGACAGCCACCAGGGCAAGCTCTACTCCGGCTTCGGCGACCCCGGGTTCTCCATCAACGGCACCGGGGACAGCAACGAGCTGTACGTCCTCGACCCGGGCGCCGACACCTGGAAGCAACTGGCCGACGCCACCGATGCCCGGGAAGCACCGGGACACGGCTTCATCGGCGACAAGCTCTACATCGCCGGCGGCTGGTCCGGCTCCGACCTGGCCCCGGACGCGAAGCTGGAGGTGTACGACACCGCCACCGACACGTGGTCGGCCGGTGCCCCCGATCCGCGCCCGCACGCGGGTTCGGGCTCCGCCGTACTCGACGGGAAGCTCTACCTCGTCGGCGGCTGCGACGTGGGCTGCGGCGTCTCCGACGTCACCGTGTACGACCCGGCAAGCGACACCTGGACCCAGGCCACCGACTACCCCGAGCCTGTCTCCTGGGTGTCCTGCGCGCCCGTCGAGGGCAAGCTCTACTGCGGCGGCGGTGCGACCGACGCCGGGAACATCGCTCACACGTATGTCTACGACCCGGCGTCCGACACATGGGCGCGACTCGCGGACATGCCGGTGCCGTTGTGGGGCTCGGCGTACGCCGCCGCGAACGGCCTGCTGGTGGTGTCCGGCGGCGTGAGCGGCGACGACCTGAGCAACCAGAGCTTCGCCTACGACCCGCACAAGGGCGCCTGGAGCACTCTGCCCAACGCGGTCACCGCCACCTACCGCGGCGGCGGCGCACTCGGCTTCTACAAGGTCGGCGGCGGAACCGGCGGGCTGGCCGTCACCTCAGTGGTGGAGAACCTGCCCGGCTTCGCGGTCGATCCGGCCTCGGACGTCCCCTGGCTGAAGGAGAGCGCACAACGGCTCACCCTGCGGCCCGGGGCCGGCGTCACCGTCACCGTGACCCTGGACGCGCGCGCGACCCGGACGACCGGACCGGGCGATTACCTCGCCCGGCTCGACTTCGGCACGGACACGCCGTACGCGCTGCCACCGGTCGCGGTGACCCTCCACATCACTGCACCGGGGCGCCCGTCGGGGCGTTCCGCGGGATAGGAATGTGGTGGGCCGAATCCAGCAGTCTCCAAGAGTCCTCAACGGACAGACCCGGAGGAGGAACGAGACGATGGCGACGGCGGCGGCTGCCTGGGCATCGGGCCTGCGGTGAACACCGTGCCCTCGCCTGGTGATCGGCGGGCGCCACGCCCGCTCCCCCGGCTCCACGGTCCGGCTGTCTCCTGCGACAACGCCTGACCGAACCTCGATGACCATTCCGAGACCTGGTGGGCCCCTCGCCGAGGGGCCCACCAGATGGCTCGACGGGCGCTCGGCAAGGCGCCCCATGCATCCGGTCCGATGGCGGCCTCCGTAGAATCCCCCCTGCGACCAACCCCCTTGACGCTGTGGCGCCGTGGCGGGGACCGATGGCGTTGGCCACTGCCTCGCCCCGGTACTCTCCGCACGGTGAGCAACTCGCGTGCAGCCGCCGACGACGCCGAGGTAGCCATGGTCGCGGCATGCGCCGGCGCGGACGTGGTGCGCACGCTGTACGGCCGGCGGCTCACCCGTATCGACAAGGGCGCCGGAGACTTCGCCACGACCGCCGATGTGGAGGCCGAACGGCGGATTCTCCGCGTCATCCGCGCCGCGCGGCCCCATGACGCGGTGCTCGGAGAAGAAGGCGGGCAGCAGGGCCAGCTCGGTGCCGTACGGCAGTGGCTGGTGGATCCCCTGTGCGGCACGCTCAACTACGCTGTCGGCAGCATGCTGGTGGCCGTCAACGTGGCGTTGCGCAACGGGGCAGCCGCCGTGGCCGACCCGTTCAGCGGTGATGTCTTCTTCACGGACGGCGAGACCGCTTGGGGTCGGCCGGACAGGGCGGACCCGCAACTGACGCCCACGCCCGTCACGCGCTTGGTGGATGTGAACCTGGATCCGCCGTTTCCGAACGCCCCCGGCTTCCGGGCCGTGGACCTGCTGGCTCACCCGGGTTTCGCCGAGCACTTCCGGCCGCGCGTCGTGTCCACGACCTTGGCCCTGGCGTGGGTCGCGGCGGGAAAACGGGCCGCGTACGTGACCGATGGCGGCGACCTGTTGGGCAGTGTGCACTTCGCCGCCGGCATAGCTCTCTGCCGGGCTGCCGGGTGCGTGGTCACGGGGATCGACGGTTCGCCGATCGGAGCATCGAGCCGCGGGCTCGTCGCAGCGGCCGACGCCGAGACCCACGGGCTCCTGATGTCCGTCATCCGCAGCCGAAGTTGACGCGATGATGACGGGAGGCGTCGTCGCTGGTTGACGGCCACGGCCGGGGGCGATCGTCGTCCGCCCGGGCGGAGCAACACGCGGCACCGACCGCAGGGTCGTCCCCGGCGGGGCGGCCACCCAGCTCACCGTGCACCTCGGTCAACGACGACGCCCCGACGCGGTGCGTAGCCGACGCGTTCGCCGTCCACTTCGGATACAGCACGCACCATCGAGCACGGGCCCCGGGGGTATGCCCCACATCCCGGTGCGCGACGAGGACCGCGTCCATGCACCCGATGTGCCGCGCCGCCGCGTGAACCATGCGCAAGGGCATGACAGAGCCGCCCGTGCCAGGTACCGGCCCCGGCCCCCACCTGTGGTGCCTCTATCGGTCGGCGGGTCCGGGGACGAGGCCATCGGCGATCAGGCCCGCAAGTACCGCCTGTCCCAGGGCATGCACAGCGGACTGGGGGCGGACCATCACGGTGAACTCCTTGATCCGGCCCGTCGCGTCGAACTGGAGCAGGTCGATGCCGTGGATCTGCTTGCCCTCCACGGCGGTCCGGAAAGGCAGGATCACCGACGGAGCTTCCTCGCCGTCGGTGCTGGTCTCCGCAGCGCCCTCGAAGTGTCCGATGTAGCGAAAGTCCTCGAAGATGCGCAGCAGGACGCCGAAGAGCCCCAGCACCATGGGCTTGCCGTGGAAGGGGATGAACTTCACCGGACTGTAGAAGCGGATGTCCTCGCTGAACAGGTCCTCCAGCGCGTCGAGTTCACCCTTCTCCACCGCGGCACGGAAACGCTCGGCAGCCTCCATGGACCCTCCTCGTATTCATCAATGAGACTAGTCAGTTTCTTGAGTATGATGCAGGAGCGGACGAAGAAAAGGGAAGGGGCTGCTTCGATGGCCTTGCGACATGCCGTGCTGGCCGCACTTCTCGACGGCGAGTACAGCGGATACCAGTTGGCGAAGGCGTTCGACGTCGGCGTCGCGAACTTCTGGCACGCCCTGCCCCAACAGCTGTACGCGGAGCTGGCCAGGCTGGAGAAGGAGGGGCTGGTCGCGGGCCGGGAAGTGGTCCAGGAGAGTCGACCCAACAAGCGTCTGTTCCACGTCACGGACGCCGGTCACACCGAACTGGAGGAGTTCGCCGCTGCCGCGTCGAAGCCCTCGTTCATCCGCGATGACCTGCTCGTCAAGGTCCAGGCCGCAGACGGCGTCGGCACCGTACGTGTGATCGAGCAACTGGAGGAGCGGGCGTCCGCAGCCGAGGGCAAGATCGAACTGTTCGGCACACTGCTGCGGCAACTGCGCGGCGACGCGGAGGAGGACGAGTTCCTGCGCCGGGGCCGGCGGATCGGCCCGTACCTCACCTGCCTGCGCGGCCTGGCCTTCGAGCGGGAACACCGGGACTGGTGTCTGCGGACCGCGGCCGTCCTCAAGGAAAGGCAGTCGCTGCACACCGGACCGTGAACCCCCGCGCCACGCAGGCCGCCCGTGCGGAGTGTTTCTGGCAGTCACGCGACATACGGCGGCCTTCTCCACGCCGGCCAGCCTGCCGGGAAGTCGAGACCGACTCTTCCGGCCGCACCTCCGAATCAGGCAGACCCGGCCGCCAGTTCACCCTCCGCGCATCGGGTCAGCGGCATGGCGCTGCGATTCGTGCGGGTGAATGTCACAGCCAGGGACGACTCGGCGCCGGGCCGGTACTGGGCGCAGGCGCTCGACTCCGAGCGCCTCCGGCGAGGAAGCCGGTGCGCGCAGTGCGCGGCCCGTGGATACCGCCAGGCCCCATCCCGATTCGGTCTCCGTCGACGTCATCGTCGTCCCGGACCCCGGAAGGGTGGGCCGCGCGCACACTGAACTCGCCGCCACTTCCGCTACCCCTCACGCGGAATGGGTCGGTCGCCCGACGGAACTCGGCGCGACGCCCACCGACGTGGGCCAAATGGACTCTCGCGGATGGATCCGGGGGCCCGGAGGGCAACGAGATCTGCGTCCCCGGCCCGGTCTGCGCGAAGCCTCCCCGCCCGAGCCGCCACGCCGGACACCTGATGGCTCATCACTGAGGGCTCCCCCGTCGTCGTCGTCCGCCGCCATGCGACTACGCGCTCCCGGTTCACACCGGTCGGGTCACCATCATCCGCTCGCCCTTCGCCCTTCGACTTGAACGAACAACAGCACCTTCTCGACGTGCGACGGAACTGACGCACTCGCTCGTCGCCGGAGCACGGTTCGCTGGAAGGTCGTCGACCGTTACCCGCGACTGCCGTGGCTTCGTGACACGCCGGTCTCGTCCTTGACTGCCGTTGATATGACGCCCGTTACCCGCGGCGCGGTAATGCCCCCGCAGGCCGCAGGGGCATCATTCGACACCTGGTCGCGTCAGCAGTTGTCGCCCACCGCGTCCATCTTTCCGCCGAATCCGTTCCGGTAGAAATCCGCGTAGTCCCCCTTGCTCACCGGATGGCAGTCCTTGCCGCTGGCCCAGTCGATGAAGGCGCCGCTTCTGTTGGCCCGGAAGGAACCCACGTGGTCGGTGAAGTTGCTGGGCAGGTCGTGGTAGCCGCCCGTCCACACATAGCGGGTGCCTGTGTGGTATTGCCCCGTCCACACACAGATCGCGTTGCTGGGGCAGAGGATCAGCGGCTGCGCCCGGGTCTCAGCCGAGGTACCGAGCGTCGTCGCCAGCATGGCTCCGGCCACCAGCGCGAAACTCGCCCATCGTTTTCTCATCTTGTTCCCCCTCGGTTCGCAGAGTGATTTCTCCTATCGTCCGGCCCAAAACGCCATACCGGAACACGGATCATGAGTTCGATCTTCACGAAAGGATTCCGCGGCATCGCCGCCTGAGCCGTCGGCCGGCCACACTCGTGGTGTACGACGTCAGGCAACGGAAGTCGCATCGGGAGCCGCGGGTGTACCCCAGTGACGGCATGTCACCGGGAATCCCGGGCCAGAGCGACGCCGTGGCGCCCCGCCGGCACCGATGGGGCGAGGTGCTTCGCCCCGCGCTCGGGCGAGGACACGGGGAGGACGCCACCACCACGGGCAGAGGGGTCCGTCCGGCCTGGACCTCGAGGTCAGGGGGCTGTCCCGGTTTATTCGGGTGAACCTCGGTCCGCTCGGCTGTGTGGGGACATGCGTACCGGCGTGGCGCGATGGTCGGCGCGGAATACAAGGCGGAAATCCTCACGGAAAGGCTCACGTACCTCATGCGTCGTCGTTTCCCGCTCACCGCCTCCTGCGCGGCGACCGCCCTCACCGTCACCCTGTCACTGGCCCTGACCGCCCCTGCCGCGTCCGCCGGGGGAAAGCACGAGCCCTGGGTCATGCGCTCCGCCACGATGAGCACGGACGCCAAGGCGTTCCGTTCGCTGTGCGGCAAGCAGAAGGAGGGCAAACCCCAGCGTCTCACTTTCCCTCTGTTCAAGCACGGTAAGCCGTTCACCGCGGTGCAGGACTTCCAGCGCCGGAATGCGGACGGCTCGGTGTACTGGGGTGGCCACGACCCGAAGAACTCCGAGAACACGATCTCCGTCACCGTGATCGGAGCGTGCACCAACGGGCCGGTCACCCTCTCCGGCGCGATCCAGGTCGGCTTCCACCAATACATGTACGAGCCGCTGGCGAAGAAGCACGCGGGACAGTACGTACTGCAGGAGATCGACTCCCTGAAACTGCCGCCCAGTGGACGCGGTGTCGACACGGTCGACGTCCCCGCGAAGAAGCCGCACAAGCCACACAAGCCCCAGAAGCCGGGGCAGCGGGCCGCCACGCCCGACAACCCGGCGGCCATCGACATCGTCGCCGCCTACACTCCGGCCACTGTCAACGAGCTCGGCAGCGTCTCGGCGGTCCTGAGCCGCATCGGCTATGGCGTGAACCAGCTCAACAGAGCACTCGCGAACAGCAACGTGCCGGCCAGTGTGCACGTCGTCAACACCTATCAGACCGCGGCCACGGGGGTCCCCCGTGAGAACGTGAACACACTGCTGGGCATGATCAACAACCCCACGAACACGGTCCTCGGCGTCACGGCCAATGCCCAGCGGCAGCGCTACGGCGCCGACCTGGTGGCCCTCCTCGCCTCCGTCCCCGTGGAGGACAGTTCCGGGGCGTCCGACCTGCCCAGTTCCGGCCCGTCCGCGACGACCGACCGTAACGCGTTCTCGGTCACCAGCATCTACTCCGTGACGGGGTGGGAGAACCTCGCACACGAGATCGGCCACAACTTCGGCATGCAGCACGACCGCCTGACGGTCTCGCGACAGGGCGGGACACCCCCCGCGGGCTCCTTCAACTACGGCTGGGTCACACCCAACGGGCAGCACCGTACGCTCATGGCCTACTCCACCGCCTGCCCCCAGCCCTGCAACGTCGTCAACGCGTACTCCAACACCGAGCGGGTCTGGGGCGACCAGCCCCTTGGCAACGCAATGAACAACAACGCCGCCGTCGCACGGCAGAACGCCGACATCCTGGCCGCCTACCGGCCCTCCACGGTGACCAACCGCAGCTCCCTCACCCTGTTCACCACCCCTGCGGCCGGTGGCACGGTCAGGGTCAGCGAATACGGTCCGTACGACCCCGGCACGCGGGTCACCGTCACCGCCTTCCCCAACCCCGGCTACCGGTTCGACGCCTGGGCGGTCGACGGCGTGGAACTGGACGTCACCGCTCCGAGCTACGAGCTCACCATGAACGGCAATCGGACCATCAACGCGCTGTTCGCCCCGATCGAGCCGTAGACGTTTCCACCGGCTCCACAGCCCGGGGCCGAGTCGCGGCACGATCGTGCCGGCCGGCCACGACTACGCGCAGCGGAACGTGCGGTCGTGGCCGGCAACTCCCTCTCCGCCACCGCGCGGACCGCGCCGGGGCTCCAGGGCATCGTCATCGTCCCGCGGGCGGTGGCGGCCCTGGCCTCCCGTGCGACCGCGAGGCGAGGGACTCACCCCGGAGTGCGGGTGACGCATTCGGCGACAGCGTCCGCGAACACCCGGGGTTCCTCGATGTGACCGAAGTGGCCGCTGTTTTCCAGGACGGTGAGGCGGGAGTGTGGGACACGTTCGTGAATCTCGCGAGCCCAGCGGGGGCCGCAGATGAAGTCGTGGCGGCCCACGATCACCGAGGTCGCCGTGGTGATGGAACTCAGTGCGGCCCGGTCGTCGAAGGTCACGGGAGCCAGGTGCTCGTCGAGACCCGAGATGTGGGAACCGACGAGCGACTCCCGGATGGGTGCGAACTCCCCCTCGCGTCCCCAGTAGTCGGCGACATAGGCGGGGAACAGCCGGCGAGCGACCGTCGTGAAGGCCGCGTCGTCGGCGATCGCGGGGACGGACTTCCAGGCATCGAGGATGTCCGGCAACTCCGGGTTGCCGGCGTTCTCGCGAGCGAAGGCCTCCATAGTGCGGGCGGCTTCGGAGAAGAACTCCGGTCCGACCGCGGGTGCGCTCTCGTACAGGACGATCCCGGCCAACCGGTCGCCGTGCTTGCGAGCGTAGTACTGGGCGACGAAACCGCCGTGTGAGTGTCCGAGCAGATACACCTTCGGTATGCCGAGGTGGCCGATCAGTCCGTCGAGCGCCCTGCCGTACGCGTCCCTCGTGTACCCGTTCGGGTGGGTGGCCAGACGACCGGACCCACCGGTGCCGATGGGCTCGATGTACACCGCGGTCAGACGGTCTTCCACGGCGGGCATTCTCAGGTAGTTCCAGGCGAAACCCGGTCCTCCCGGATGGACCAGGCACACCGGTCCGGAGCCGGCGACGTGGTAGCGCTGAGCCACGCCGTCGATGGGGATCTCGTGTACGCCGGGCGACAGAGGACCGGTGTTCGTGACCACGGACCCTCTCTCACTTAAGGCGTCGACGAGAGCGCACACACGATGCGCGGGTGCAGAGGTTCGGACGCCCCCGCCGGGGAGCCCCCGTCCCGGCGACGGTGCCGGCGAGGCGCCGCGTACGGCGATCGGCCCGGGTCGGAGACGATCTGGTGACGGCCTGCCCGCGCGAGTCCACCCGGGCACAAGCGGCAGATTTCCTCGGTGAGTTCGTCATTTCTCGCGGTGCGGCGGAACGTTCTGGTTGAGACGAAACACGTTCCCCGGGTCGTAACACGCCTTGACCGCCTGCAGCCGCGCATAGGTCTCGGGCGTGTACATGTCGCTCACGGGCGTCGTATCGGACGAGGTGAAGTTGAGGTAGACCTGTCCGGTGCTCCACGGCTGAAGTCCTGCCAACACAGCCTCCGCGAACTCGTGTTGCGTCACCCACCGAGGACGGCCCCGTGGACATGATCCAGACGGCGAATGCGGCGTCGCGGTTCCCCACCGCGCTCGGCGGCCCCACCTGCCTCCCGAACGCACCACCGAGATGACGCACCTCGTCGAACTCCACCGGAGGATCCGTCCCCGGCCCCGCGATGTCGATCAGGGTGTCCACCGCCTCCGGCGTGAACTCCCTGAGCATCGCCGTCCATTCGCGGAAGAACAGCGGGTCGACCGGGTCGTTGTGGATGGATGCGAAGTCCGTCAAGGGCATGTCACCGAGCGTGTCGAGTACCGGTGGAACGGCCCTCCGCAAAGGCATGGCGAGACGATCGCCCTCCGCGGCCGTCCCGACGTAGGCGATCCGTATGTGGACCATAAACGCGTCGCGCAGCAGCTCCGGGACGGACGCAACGTCCGGCATCCGCAGGAGGGCGATGGAGGATGTCAGCTGGTCGGGCACGGAGGCGGTGAAACCGCGGTAGGCGTCCAGCACGGAGGCTGCGTCCCTCCCGGAGAAGAACAGCCCGCCTCCGTACAGTCGTGTCACGTCGTGAAGTTCCATCTCCACGGCGGTCACGACACCCATGTTGCTGCGGCTACCGCGCAGGGCCCAGAACAGGTCCGGCTCCTCCCGCGCGCTGACACGCCTGAGCCGCCCGTCGGCTGTGACCACTTCGATCGCGTGCACATAGTCGGCGCCCCATCCGAAGGCTCTGCCGAAGGTGGGGCTGAGGCCCCCGCCGAGGGTGAATCCCACGACGCCGACGGACGGCGAGGAACCCACCATCGGTGACAGGTCGAACTCGGCGGCCCCGTCGATCACTTGCTGAACACGGGCCCCTGCCTGGACGAGCGCCCTGCGGCTGCTGGGATCGGCGGTGACCGCCGACATCCTCCGTGTGTTGATCAGTACGGCCCCGTCGGCCGGCACGATGGCCTGATGCCCCGTGGCGAGTACGGCAACGGCCAGGCCATCGGCGGTCGCGAACCGCACCGCGGCCTGGACATCGGCCGGCTCGGCCGCGCCCACCGCGACGGCCGGCCTGTGTGTGAGGGCCAGGTTGAAGGTCGCACACTCCACACCGTAGCCGGCATCGCCCGGCTGGAAGACCTCTCCCGTCACGCCGGCCGCCAATGCCGCGACGTCATCAGCAAAGAGGCCCGGGGGCGGGCCTTCGTCGGAAGCGGGGGAAACCAACGGGATCGCGCCTTCCGGACTCGTGGGAGCAGTGTGCGGGAGCAGACAACTCAGGCGTCGGACACCGTCAGGGCAGGCAGGTCGACATGCCACGAGAGCGGGCCCACTGCCTCAATCCGCAGAGGCCACGCGTAGTGCGCTCCTTGTCCTTCCATGGAACAACAGGTGTGACCTCGGCGCATCAGCAACGGCCGCGGCGCGGCGGTTGCGCTGGACGGTGCCGAAGGCGGGTCCGCGGGCGTCTCGTCCGCTCCGGCTGCTCCGTCCGATCGCGGACACCGCACGTTCGTCTCGCAGGCGCCGGCTCTGTACTGCCACCCAAGTCGCCCTTTCCTGAGGTCTGCTCGACGCGACGGCCCCTCGGAAACCAGCCGGCCGGACGGCGATCGCTCCGCCGTCTCGGCCGTCGGTGCGGACGTGAAGCACAGCGACCTTCCGCACGCGTTACCCTGGTTTACATAGTCAATATTAGTGACTAAATCCCTCGAGGGCCTGCGACCACCATCGAGCTCACGAGGTTCCGCGTGGAGCCTCACCGAGTAGAGGACCTGCTCCACGCCCGGCCCGGCATGCTCGCCGACTTCCGTGCCGACCGCACCGGCTTCCTCGACGCCCATCTGGTCCGGCTCCCGGACGACCAGTGGCTCGACATCGTGACCCGGCGTGCTCCGCATGACTTCGCGGGTTCCCGGACCAAAGGAGCCAACCGCCCGGGCATCGCCGCTTTCTTCGCCACGATCGCCGAGATGGTCAGTGCGGAGGAAGGCACCGAGCCCGACATCGAGGAGGTATGACCCGTGCGCGCCCCCTGGTACCACCGTCAGGGCCCGGCCGCCGATGTGCTGCAGGCCGGTGTCCTGCCGACCCCGGAGCCCGCCGAGGGTGAAGTCCGGGTACGGGTGGCCGTCTCCGGCATCCACGCGGGCGACCTCGGCAAGCGCGAGGGCATGCCGGGCTCCGTCATGCCGTACCCGCGCGTGGTGCCGCACGGCGACGGCGCCGGCGTGTCGACGCGGTGGGCGACGGTGCCCCGGCGGAGCGCGTCGGAACACGGGTCTGGGTGTATCTGGCGCAGCTCTACCGTCCGTTCGGCACGGCGGCCGAGTACGTCACCGTGCCGGCCGGTCACGCCGTACCACTCCACGAGGAGGTCCCCTTCGAGCAGGGAGCGGTGGTGGGCATCCCCGGCATCACCGGCCACCGCGCCATCATGGCCGACGGCCGGTGCACGGCCAGTACGTCCTCGTGACCGGCGCCGTCGGTGCGGTCGGCCGGGCCGCCGTCGCCGCCGGCGCGCGTGTCATCGGCACGGTACGGCACGAGAGGGAGGTCGAGGCGGCCCTCGCCGCGGGCGCGCACCACGTCCTGCGAAACGCTGGTCCGAGCGACGCCCTCATCGCCGGGATCAACGACATCACCGCAGGCCGCGGCCTCGACCGCGTCGCCGACCTCGCCTTCGACTCGGGCATCGCCGACTAAGTGGTCGGCTCCGGAAGTCCTTCGGGGGTTGATCAGGCTGCCAGGGCGACGGAGGATTCTTCTTGTCGGTCGGCGGGTGTGTGTCGGTCGAGCCGGGCCAGTAGATCGTCCAGGTCGGAGGTGGTGAACCTCCACTGGAACGGCTGTGCCGTGGGGTTGTAGCGGTCTTCGAACGCTCTGAGCCGGTCCCGGACCTGGGTCAGGTCCGTGAAGTCGTTGGGTTGGTCGACCTTGCGCTGAACGACGGAGAAGAAGATCTCGATCTGGTTCGTCCAGGAGGCGTGGACGGGGGTGTGGACCATGACGGCGTTCGGAAACCTGCTGGCCAGGCGGTCGATAGCCCGTTGGCCGCGGTGGGAGGAGCCGTTGTCGACGACCCAGAAGACGCGTTTCGCACCGGCGTAGGGCTCGGTGGCCATGACCTGCTCGACCAGGTTCATGAAGGGGATGATGCCGGTCTTGGGCTCGCAACGCCCGAAGACCTTGGCGCGGTGGACGTCGTAGGCGGCGAGGTAGGCCAGCGCGCCGCCGCGGCCGTACTCGTGGTTGACGCGCATCGCCCGGGCCCGGCCCGGGGCCAGGGTCGGGTGGCAGCGGCAGCGGGCTTGGACGGAGGTCTTCTCGTCGCTGGAGACGACGTACTCGTCCTCGCCCAGCGGGACGTCCTCGAACGTGCGGGCATACAGGTCAAGGACACGCTGGGCCTTGGCGCGGAAGTTGGGGTCGCGGATAAAGATCCAGGACCGGTACTGCCAGGGCTTGAGTGCGTCCTCGCGCAGCCAGCGGCGCACTGTGGACGCGGAGACGCTGTCGGTGATCCCGCGCGCGGTCAGCTCGGCGGCCAGCTCTGGGCAGGACCAGCGCGACAACGGTACGCCGGTCTCGGCGGGTAACTGGCAGGCCAGCGCCTTGGCCTCGGCGATTTGCACGGGGTTGAAGCGGGCCGGGCGCCCTGAGCGCTTGTGGTCGGCCAGGGCCGGCAGCCCGCCGTGGGCGAACCGGCCCCGCCAGGCACGGACCGTGTCCAGGTGCAGGCCCGTCTCGCGGGCGTTCCGCGCGTTGGAGCGCCCCCGTGCCGCGTGCAGGATGATCTGCGCGCGGACCCGCAGTCGGTGCTCGGTCTTGTGGCCGTAGGCCATCTTCTTCAACCGCTCACGCTCGGCGGCGGTCGCAACTATCGGGCGGGCCGGGCAAACGGGCATGGCAGACGGGCCGATCGGGAGAAGTGGATCACGACGGGTCACACCCCGCCGCATCGGATGCGGCATCATCCACGCCATGCTTGATGACCTTGCCCTGGCCCAGCGGGCGGCTCTTGCCGGGCACCGCCGTGGGTCTGCGCTACTTTGCTCGCGTACGTACCCTTACCCGGCAGCAGAAGATGGACGGTGTGGCTGCGACCGAGGCGGCGCTGATCCGGGAAGCGTGACCCACCGACCCTCTGTGGGCCTAATGAGTCCAGGGCGGCGTGACGGTGCTGCCGTCGGCCAGCTTGGCGCTGAGTCCGACCCGTGTAGTGACCCACATGTGCGCGGGCTGGTCGGTGGTATTGGCAACCGCCAGCTCGGAGCCTGCCGGAGCCACGGCTGCGTCACCGACGCCGAGTTCGGCGCTCTCGCCGGCGATGGTGATCCAGAGGCGGCCGGATAGAACGTAGAACGTCTCCTCATGACTGATCGTGTGGGCCGGACCCACCATTCCGGCCGGGACCTCGCCGCGCCATGCGGCGAGGTCCCGGCTGCCCGTGTCCGGGCGGACGTAGGAAACGAAGCGGCCGCCATGGATCTCGTGCACGACGGCCTCGTCACTGCGGATGAAGGGCATGCCAGCCTCCTTGTAGACAAGTAACTTGTCCATAAAGACAAGCAGCTTGCCGAGTTATAGTCAAGCCATGGATGACGCTCTGGCCTTCTCCGCACTCGTGCTGGCACTCTCGGGACAGTTGGTGCAGGAGATCCACGCTCGCGTGTCCCAGCAGGGATTCGAGGACCTGCGGCCTGCACACGGCTTCGCCTTTGCCCGCATCTCCCTGGGCGGCTCCACTACGGCCAACCTGGCCGAACACCTGGGGGTGACCAAACAGGCCGCCGCCCAGCTGGTCGAGGAGCTGGTCCGCAAGGGGTACGTTGTGCGACATCCACACCCCCACGATGCCCGCGCCCGGCTCTTGGGGCTGACCGAGGCCGGCTGGGCCGCCACTCGCGCCGCCGACGAGGCAGCCCGGGCTGCCGTCGCGCCATGGCGAGAGGCGCTGGGCGAAGCGCGCTTCAGTGAACTTGTCGCCGACTTGACCCGACTTACGCCACCGGGGCCGATCCGCCCCGCCTGGTGAGCCAGTAAGTCACTGGCCTGGACCACCGCAGGTCACCAAGGAAGAGCCAGGGCAACGGATTTGCGCATCCCGGGTCGGGGATGCGCAGCAAGTCGTGAACCCCGCAACCCCCGAAGGACTTCTGAAGCCGACCACTAAGTCGAGACGGCCGCCTACCACGCCGTCATCGCCACGTACGCCACCAGCAGCCCACACCCGTCCGTGCCCTACTGGACCCTGGCGTACAAGAACGTGACCGTGCGCTTCCTCAGCAACGACGACTTCCCCGAACAGGCCAACCAGCGCGCCGCGACCGAGCTCACGCAGGCCCTGGCGGTCGGCGACCTGCGGTATCCCATCGCCGCGCGTTATCCGCTGGAGGAGATCGCCGAGGCTCACGAAGCCGCCGCGCTCAGCGGCGGCGGCCGTGTGGTGCTCGATCTGCCCGGAGGGGCGTCATGACCGTCCGGTTCGGCCTCTCGCTGTCCCCGGCGCTGATATCGAGCACGGCTACCGGCTGGCCGCCGTGGCCGAGCACTCAGGCCTGAACCTGATCGGTGTGCGAGACCGTCAGCACGTCGACAGTCACGTCGCTTTCGTCTTCATCGGGCGACTGCCGGCACGCACGCGCGTCACGGTCCTGCCCGATGTGGCGAACCTGCCGCTGCGGCAGCCGGGCACGCTCGCCCGCACGTCGTCATCGCTCACCCGCGTCTCCGGCGGCAGGTTCGTGCTGGGCCTCGGCGGGGCGGCTACTGGGATACCATCGCCTCGATGGGGACACCCCGGTGCGCGTCCGCCGAGGGACCGCGTGCGCTTGCCGAAGCGGTCGAGCTGATGCGTGAGCTGCGGCAGCCCGGTGTGGCGGTGACGCACGACGGCGCGTCCGTGTCCGTGTTCGCGTCCGTGTCCAGTACAGCCAGTCAAGGACCGGCCGTACCGGTCTGGATCGGTGCACGGGGTTCGTGCGGTCTCGCGGTCACCGGCAGGTTCGGCGAGAGCTGGGCGGCGCCCGTCCCCTCGTATCTTCCGTACGAGCGGTGAGGCCCTCGAACGCGATCACCGACAGGGCGGCCGGGGAGAGCGGGCGTGCGCCGTCAGAGGTGACCCGGGCCGGGCGGTTGTCCGGCACGATCGATCCGGCCGCGCACCGGCGCGCCGGCCTGGTCGGGTCCGCACCGATCCGTACGGACGTGTGCGGCTGGGCCGAGGAGATCGAACGCCACGCCACCGAACAGCCGTTCACCGCGTTCGTCCGCCGGCCCGAGGAAGCCGACGAGACGCAGATCCGCCGGTTCGCGGAGGAGGTCGTGCCGCTCGTCCCGGCGCGGCCGAGGCAGAGGGCACCCGACGGTGCAGGCGGCGGCTGTTCTCCGGCAGGCCGGTGCCAGGGGTCCGTCTACGCGTTGCGCGCAGCGCGGCCTACGGCCGGCCTCAGCGCCTTTTCTCCGGCACCACGACCGGTCCGGACCCGCCGGGAGGCCTTCACCGTCGCCGCCGGCACCACCATCCCGCGAAGGCCGTCGGCGGAACACGGGCCGCGGGCCGGCGGATCCTCCCCTCGCGGCACGGTGAACCGCTCGGCGGCCCGATCAAGGACGCTGCTCGTTACGCTGGGAGGGAGCGTAGACCAAGGGTGGCTACGGAGGGTATCGGAATGGTGTACGAGCCCGAGGCCGATCCCACAGTGACGCACTCCGCCGGCTTCGCACAGGTGCCGGAGGCGCCCACTCCCGCACTGGCCCTGCTCGACTCCGACGGAACCGTCGTGGCGTGGGGGGAGGGCTGCCGGCGGTTGCTCGGACACCGTGCGCAGGACATCGTCGGGCATCCGGTGCAGCAGCTCCTCACGGCTTCGGCCGAGATCGCGTCCTGGCCTCCCGCCCCTGGAGCCCTGGACCGAGGGGGCGATCGGCAGAGCGTCGCCGGCGTCGTGGAGGTCACGCACGCGGAGGGCAGGAGCCTGCGCCTGACGGTGGAGATCATCGCGCTTTCGGGCGAGGACGGTGCGCGCTGCTGGTTCGTTGCCGTCACGGACGCGCCGGACGGAGCGGAGAACGTCGAAGCGGCGGCGTCGCTCCTCGACCGGTCGACGCTGGCCGTGGGGGTGTGGGACGCGGACATGCGGCTGGTGTGGTCGAACCGGACCTGCAGGGAGGTCGTGAGCCTCTTCGAGGCGAACGCGCCCACACCGTCGACACGGCACGCCATGCGTGGTTTCGACCGGACCACCATCGAGCCGGTGCTGCGCAAGGTGCTGAGGTCGAAGGAGCCGGTCACGGAGAGCCTGGTCCGGTGGGTTTCCCCGGAGGACGGCCGGGAGATCGTCTCTTCCTCCTCCGTCTTCCCGCTCGCCCCCGGGGCCGGGTCTCCGCTGGGAGTGTGCACGATCTCCCTGGTCACCAAGAGCGGCGAGCGCGAGCGCCTGGCGCTGCTCGGCAGGGCGGCGCGACGCATCGGCACCACCCTCGATGTGGTGAGGACCGCACAGGAACTCGCGGACATCGCCGTGCCGACACTCGCCGACTACGTAACCGTGGACCTGGCCGATGCCGTACCGCTGGGCGGTGAGCCGCTGGAGCGGCTGCCCGAGGCGGAATCCGGCGTCCCCGTCTTCCGCCGCGCCGGTCTCGCCTCCGTCCACGGGGGCAAGCCCGAGGCCGCGTTCACCGTGGGCGACGTGGTGTACGTACCCCCCGCGTCTCCGTTCCTGACCGCGCTGTACGGCGATCGGTCATACTTCGAGCCGGTCATGAAAACGGGCCCGGGGACATGGCTGGACAACGATCCCCAGCGCAGGCGGCTCATCCGCGAGACCGGCATGCACTCGGTGATGGTGATCCCGCTCAGGGCCCGCGGCACCGTGCTCGGCATCGCCGTGTTCGTGCGGAACGACAACCTCGTCCCCTTCTCCCGCGAGGATCTGCTGCTGGCCGAAGAACTCGTCGTCCAGGCGTCGCTGAGTCTCGACAACGCGCGCCGGTACGCGCGGGAACGGGCCGCGGCCCTCACCCTGCAGCGCAGTCTCCTGCCCCAGGCGCTGTCCGGCGGAGCCACGATGAATGTGGCCCACCGCTACCTGCCCTCGGACCGGCACGAGGGCGTCGGCGGGGACTGGATGGACACCATCGAACTGCCCGGGGGCAGAATCGCCCTGGTGATCGGCGACGTCGTCGGCCACGGCGTCAACGCGGCCGCCGCCATGGGACGGATGCGCACCGCGGTTCACACGCTGGCCGTCCTCGACCAGCCCCCGGCGGAACTGCTCGACCATCTGGACAAGGTCACCACCCAGCTCGCGGAGTCGGGCACCTGGTCCCTCGGGCACGCGTCGGTCACCGGCGGGACCTGCCTCTACTGCGTCTACGACCCGGCCACCCGGATCTGCACGCTGGCACGTGCCGGTCACCCGCCACCTGTACTGGTCACGCCCGACGGCCACGCCGCGATCGCCGGCACACCGGTGGGCCCGCCGGTCGGTACCGGCACCGGCCCCTACGAGTCCGTCGACCTGGAACTCGCCGAAGGCACGCTGCTCGCCCTGTACACCGACGGGCTGGTGGAGTCCCGGCACGCCGATATCGACGTCGGACTCGACCGGTTGGTCGACGCGCTACGACAGCCGCCCGCGGACCTCGAAGCCCTGTGCGACCGTGTCGTCGCACGCATGACCTCGGACGCGCCGTCGGAGGACGATGTCGCTCTCCTCGTGGCACGCACCCACGCGGGCGGCTGAGGCGAGGTTTCCTTCGACGGCGGCCCGCGCAACACAGCGCGGGTCACGGCGCCCGCACGTCCCACCGCACATGGCATCACCCCGCGTCGGTCCGCGGGGGCCGTCGTCTACGTCAGGAGCAGCATCACAGCGGTCACCAGGGCAAGCAGCCCGATGTAGGCCCAGGCGTGGATACGGTCGGGGATGGCAGGCGGGCGCCGCCGCAGTACGGCGATGACAGGCAGGGCACCCAGGAGCAGTGCCGAGGCCGCGCGCAGGTCCACGAGGCCCACCAGGTGCACGTGCGCGTGCGCGGCGGCGGGAACCGCCGCCGCGCCCAGGGACATCGCGGTGGCGGGGAGCGCGATCGCGAGTGTGAGGGGGTTGGCCAGCGTGGTGGCGACGTGCATGGTGTGACCGGCCCGGCGCATCGCGGGCACGGTCATGACACTGCCACCCACACCGAGGAAGGCCGCGACCGCACCGATCGGTGCACCGAGGACCGCCGGCAGCCGGCGTGGCGCGTCGGATATCGCGCCGCCCCGGGGCGGCGGACGCAGGAACCCGGGACGCAGCAGCAGGTCGGCGATGGTGAAAGCGCAGTACACGACGAATGCCCAGTGGGCCACGGCAACCGGGGCGAGGCGCGTCGCGAGCGCGCCGGCCGCGGCACCGGCAGCCAGCAGGAGGAGCAGCCTGCCGCTGCCCCGGAGCGCGAGGAGCACACGCCGTGGTGTGACGGCCGTCGCGAATCCCGCGTTCACCAGCATCACCAGCGCCGAGGTGGCCGTCGCCACCCGCATCGCGTCCGCGCCGAGCGCGGCATCCGCCCAGACCACTACCGGTACCGCGACGAAGCCCCCGCCGAAACCGAACAACACGGTCGTCACCCCGGTGAGGAGCCCGACCCCGATCAGCATCACCACGTCCATGGCCCCCACCCCACCAGTTCGGACGATCGGCCCGCATGCGATGGTCGGCACAGTTCTTTCGTGTGTCAGCCACCCGGGGATTAGGGTGACCCGGTGAGGAACGTCCCGCTGGCCGCCGTCGACCACGTCGACCGGGCCGTCCTGCCGATCGGCACCGACTACCCGCCCGGCCACGTACTCGACTGGCACGCACACCAGCGCGCGCAGTTTCTCTACGGCGCCACCGGGGTGATGGTCGTCGACACCGCCGAGGGGACCTGGACCGTCCCGCCCGAACGCGCCGTACTCATTCCGCCCACTACCCGGCACCGGGTGCGCATGCTGGAGGTGAGCACCCGGAGCCTGTACATTCGTCCGCGCGCCGTCCCCTGGTGGCCCGCCACCTGCACGGTCGTGGGCGTATCACCGCTGTTGCGCGAACTCCTCCTGGCCGCCGTCGATTTCGAGGCCGAGTACAGCCTGTCCGGCCGCGCGGGAAGCATTGCCGCGCTCCTCCTCCATGAGATCGCCGAGCACGCCCCGCTCCCGTTCCACGTGGGGATGCCCGCGTCCGCCGACCTCGCGAAGCTCTGCCGCGAGTACCTGGCCGCCCCGGACGTCGAGGTCACCAACGCCGTGTGGGCCGCTCGTGCGGCGATGAGCGAGCGCGCTTTCACGCGGCGCTTCCGTTCCGAGACGGGTGACAGCCCCGCCGCGTGGCGAGGGCGGGCCCGCCTGCTCGCGGCCGTCCCGCTGCTGCGTACCGCATCGGTGAGTGATGTCGGCGCCCGTATCGGCTATGCCTCTCCCGCCGCGTTCACCGCCGCGTTCACCCGCGTCTTCGGGGCGCCTCCGTCCCGCTTCACGGCGAGCGGCCTGGGTGGGGGCCGGTTCTGACCGTACGACGGCGGGTGCAGCCGAGCGCCGTGTCCGTCCGTGGACCATCTCATCCGCTCCACCGAAAAGCCCCGGGCGCAGGCCGATCGCGCGGGCGTCGGCTGCGTCGCCGGGCCGGGCCCGTTCACGGCTGGGTGCGCCGCGGAGGCGGTTATGCGTTCACTGCCGTGCGTCGGCCGCGCGACGCTGATGGTCGACCACGTCGGCGAAGACCCGCTTGAACTCGGCATAGACGTCCCGGCCGAGGCGCCGTTCGTGGCGGGCCTGCATGCCGGCCATGATCTCGTCCGCCGCTGCCATCTGGGCTCGGCCGCGTTCAGTGGGGCACACGAGTTTGGCCCTTCGATCCGCGGGGTCGTTCTGCCGTTCCACGTACCCCAGATCGGTGAGTTCGTCGATCAGGGTGCCGATGACCTGCTTGTGCACACCCGACCGGCGGGCCACGTCCGTCGCCCGGATGCCCGCCCCCTCCAAGTACGCGAGGACGGCACCGTGGCGTGGCTTGAGGTCGCCGAAACCCAGCTCATGGAGCCGGGCGAAGAGTTCGCCCTCGACGGCTGACAGCAACCGGCTCGACAGGGTGCCCAGATCCGGCTCGGCAACGTTGCGCTCCTTGCGACTCACGTTCCGACCTCCTCGGCCCCTGCCCTCCCCGGCCACGAACGGCCCGGGCACGTACTGCACGAGTACGTACTGCACGAGTACGTACTGCACGAGTACGTACTGCACGAGTACGTACTTTCCGAGCACGTACTTCCCAGGCAGGTGAGTTTAACCGCCCGGCATGCGCGCGAACGAAGCGTGGGGTCGTCGAGCATGGCGTACTCGTTCCCGGGCGATCCACGGTGGCTACGGCACGCCTTCTCGCCGGCGTCGGCCGCCTGGGCAGGACGAGCCTCGCGGGCACCGGTCCGGGGGGCGCGTGACGACACGTGGAGACAACGCCAGGGTCGCGGCCGGGCCGCACACCGCGGCGGAATCCGGGTCGGGATCGGTGTCAACTCGCCCCCCGGCGCGACGCGTTCCGCGGCATTCGTCGCTGCGTCCGGGACACGATCACCAGTGTGGCGGCCACCAGGGCGGAGACGACGCAACCCGTGACCAGAACAGGACTGGACGCGAAGGTGGATGCGAGCACGGCAATGACGGCCGCAGCGAACAGCACGTCCAGTGCGCCGGACGCGGACTGGTGGCGAAGCAGCAGGCGGAGCGCCGCGACGTAGACCGCGACGGGCACCGTGTAGACGGCTCCCATCGTGGTGTGCCCGCGGTGGACGTGGCCGGCCGACTCGGAGATGTTCGCAGCGAGGCCGGCCCCCACCGCCGCCGCGGCGGCGAACAGCGCGTAGTGGCCGTAACCCCAGCGCAGCGAGGCAGAAAGCGAGATGAGACCGGTGGGGGCGTCGTAGGCGAAGTACAGCCACCACATGGCGAACACCGTCATGATGCCACCGATGACAAGGGAGGCGATGTCACCGAAGGCGATGTGGAGGTCGAGAGCGGTACTGACGGCATCGGTGACGGCCGTCACGGTCTCACCGAGCACGATGAGGGTGAACAGCCCGAAGCGTTCGGCGACATGACGAGGGTGCCAGGTGGTCTGCGCCGCCCGCTCCGCCCACAGGGGTACGGCGAGTTCTCCCGCGACGAGAACGAGGAAAGTCACCAGGCTGCCGTGACCGCCCGCCGCGAGCCGGGCCACCCAGCCGACCTGGAGGACGAAGATCCCCGCCGCATAGCGAACGCAGCCCCTCCGGCGTTCGGGGTCGGAGTAGGCCGCGCGCAGCCACTGGCTCATCATGGCCAACCGCATGACGACGTAACCGATCGTGACAACGGTGAAGTCGTAGTGTTCCAGAGCCTTGCCCGCTCCGGCAGCCATGATGAGCGCGCCGGTGATCTGTACCAGGGTCAGCAGCCGATAGAAGACATCGTCGGTGTCGTAGGCGGAGGAGAACCAGGTGAAATTCATCCACGCCCACCAAATGGCGAAGAACACCAGCACATAACCGAGCACCCCGTGGGCGATGTGACCGGCGACGAATTCATGTTCGAAGGCTGCGGCGGACCGGGCCACCGCGATGACGAAACACAGGTCGAAGAAGAGTTCCAGAGCGGTAGAGGTGCGATTCTCCTCATCGGCAGGACGTGCCGTCATCGGCCGGTACCAGACCCAACCGCCGGTGCTGTCTTGCGGTTGACTCATACTGGCGCGCTCCTGACCGTTCTTGAATCGCGTTGATCTCGCCCATGGCCACCACGCACCGCGCCCGGAGCAGCGCGCGGCAGACACGTGCCGTTCCAGGCATTGACAGAGGGTCACCCTACCCTCCGGGGGCGTTCTGACCGTGCCTTTGCCCAGCCGTAAATTCGCCCCGACGCTGGACATTTTCGGGCCGCAATTCCGGGCGGACTCAGGGAACGCCGGGCCCCTTCTGCACAGCGACGAATGAACGCTACGGAAAGGCCTTTCGGATGACCGGAGATCGGGACCCGACTCGACCGTACGGTGGGCCCCGGTCGTTCATCCCCGCCGTTGAGCCGGCCGTTCGACGAGGGGCCGCGTGTGATTCGGGAAAGCGGCTGGCGGGCCGCGCCGGACGGATCGCACCGCCAGGAGCGGGCCCGGACCACTGCGACGGTCCGAGAGGGCAGGCGCAATGTCTATTTTGACATGATTCGGTACGGTCGTACTGTATGGGCATGACGAAGATTCCTCGCACGCGCCGGGCGGGCGGAGCCAAGCGGATCGCGGCTCTGGGTGCCGTCGCGGAGATCCTCGCGGCGAGGGGATACGAGAACACACGGTTCGCGGACGTGTCGGCGGCGAGCGGCGTGGCGATCAGCACGCTGCAGACGTACTTCGGCTCGCGCGAGGACATGCTGATCGAGGCCATGCGCCGTTCGACCGACGAGGAGGTCGCGGCACTGGAGGCCGCGGCCGGGTCGGAGAAGGACCCGTGGAGACGACTCGTCGCGCTGATCGACCGGAGCCTCGGAAACTCCGAGCGCACACGGCAGGTGCTGATCGAGTTCTGGCGCGCGGGCATGCGCGATGAGGAGTTGCGCGACTACAGCGTGCAAGTACGCACACGCTACCGGGAACCCTTCGTCCGGTCGGTGACCGAGGGCCGCGATCAAGGCGCGTTCGTGTTGACCTCCGGTCCCGACGACGTGGTCGACTTCCTGCTCGCGGCGCTCGGCGGGGTCATGATCCCCCGAGTTCTGCACCATCCCGGACCGTCGCCCGAGGGTTTTCGGCACGTGCTGTTGAGTCACATGAGGCTGGCGCTCGGCCTTCCCGGGTAGCCGCGGCCGCGCGGAAGCCGAGCTGCGCGGCGCGTACGTCACCCCTCAAGGACCAGCGGGCCGACGACACATCAACAAGAAGCGGCGAGCGTACTTCGGCACGGCACCGTCCGGGTGCCGGTGCCTCAGGCCGCGTGGGCCGGATCCCTGTCGGGATGAACACACCGAAAGGAAGAGGGCACAGCCATGAACCCTGCCGAACCCAACGGATCCCAGGGGCCCCAGCAGAGCGGCGACGACCAACTCCCCACTCAGCCGCCGAGCTGGACCGGCGAACTGAACACCCTGGCGCAGAGCGTCGACGGCCCCGTCCTGACCCCCGGGATGGAGGGTTACGACGAGGAAGTCGCGGTGTTCAACCAGTCCGTGTCCCATCACCCCGCGCTCGTCGTGGGGGCGGCGAGCCCGGGTGACGTGTCGGCCGCCGTGCGTTTCGCGAACGTCCACCGGCTCGGTGTCGCCGTACTCAACACGGGGCACGGCCCATCCGTCGGCGCGACGGACGAGATCCTGCTCATCACCACACGCCGCATGTCCGACATCGCGATCGACGCGGAGCGGCGGACCGCGCGTGTCCAGGCGGGTGTCCGCTTCGGGCCACTCGTCGAGCAGGCCGCGCGATACGGGCTGGCCCCCCTCCCCGGCTCCTCGCCCGGCGTCGGCGTGATCGGTTACACCCTCGGCGGTGGCGCCAGCCTGACCATGGGCCGCAAGTACGGCTGGGCCTCGGACCATGTGCGGGCTCTCGACGTCGTCACAGCGGACGGGGAGACACACCGCGTCGCGCCGGACAGCGAAGCAGCGCTCTTCGGAGCGCTGTTGGGAGGCAAGAGCAACTTCGGTGTTGTGACATCCATGGAATTCGCACTGTTCCCCGTCACCCGCCTGTACGCGGGCGCCCTGTTCTTCTCGGGTGAGGACGCCCGGGCCGTGTTGGAGGCGTACCGGCGTTTCACCGCTTCGGCGCCCGACGAGATGAGTTCCGGGCTCGCCCTCCTCAACTTCCCGCCCCTCCCGACGCTGCCGCCCTTCCTGCAGGGCAAGCTCGCCGTTTCCGTACGGATCTCCTACGTCGGCCCGCCATCGCAGGGAGCGCGGCTCGTCGAGCCGCTCCGCCGAGCCGCGCCGCTTCTCCTGGACTCGGTCGGCGACATGCCGTACACGGAGTTCGCCGCCATCAGCATGGACCCCACCGAGCCCGCCGCCGCCGTGGAGCACTTCGGCCTGCTGGACGCGATGTCCCAGGAAACCGTCGACGCCGTGCTGGATACGGTCGGCCCCGGCTCCGGCTCCGGCTCCGGCTCCGGCTCCGGCTCCGGCTCCGGCAGCACGGTCAACCTGGTCGACATCCGCCACCTCGGCGGCGCCTACGCCGCCCGCCCGACGACCGAGACCGCCGTCGGAGCCCGCGACGCCGCCTACGCGTTCTTCGCTCTCACCGTCGTGCCGCCCGGGCAGGACGTCGCCGCGTACGCGGACGCCGGCCGGGAGCTCCTCGAACGGCTCACGCCCTGGCTGAGCCCGACCAAGCACCCCAGCTACCTCTCCCCCGCGGACGCCCTCGCGGGCAGGACGAGCGAGGCGTACGACTCCGGGGTCTACGAGCGACTGCAGGAGCTCAAGGCGGCCTACGACCCGGAGAACAGGCTGCGGGTGAACCACAACATCCCTCCCCGAAGCGCTGCTTGAGGGCTCCCCCGCGACTCCGTGGCACCTCGCGCAGCCACCCGCTTCGCCGCTCCAGGCATCTGCCTCCGCCGCTGCCGCTGCTGCTGCCGGACCCCGATACCGGGATGCGGCGGGCCGCACGGGTGGCATCCTCGGGCTCGGGCTCGTAAGCGGACAGCCCCCGGACGAGCGCGAGTTCAAGGACGAGTTGCAGCCCGCTCCCTCCCCGAGGCCGGATGTCCAGCCGGGTCCGCGTGTCCTTTGGTCCGGCCCATCCGTGGTGACGGTCCTGTGCGGTCTGCCGTCCATCGGGCAACGCGCCACAACCGCAGGCATCACATGACGTCGACACGCGCTGCTCGTCGTCGTGCCGCCCGCCGGGACACGCGTCGAGCCCGGCCCACGTGGCGGCTCCGCGGGCAGCAGCGGCTTCGCACCATGGCTTCGGTTCGGGTTGCCGCGCTCGTGGTGCGGCCGGATCGGTCCGTGCCGTTGCGGGGGTGAACGCCAGCCACGAGCGGGACGCCGTGATGGTGTCCGAGGTGGCCAAAACCCCTGCTTGCAGCACGACTTGTCCTGGCTGAACGCTTCACCGGCCCGCCTTCCGGACCGTTGCAGGCGTAGGCACGCGGAGGTGCCCGTACCCGGCAGAGAGCGCTCTCACCCTTGACGCACGGGCCTGCGCGCAGGTTCAATCACTACCGCCCACCCGGGCCGGCGACGCTGCGAACGCGGCTGGTCGGCCCTCCAAGCAGGCACTGCGCGCTGTCACCATCCGCTCGACACGCCGGGCCCCTCCCGCCACCCCCGCGGTCCTGACGTGACGTCCCTCTGCCCCCCACCAGACCGGCCCTGCCTGCCCAACGGCACTGTGCCGGACTTCCACAGGA
Organism: Streptomyces sp. NBC_01497; assembly: GCF_036250695.1. Lineage (NCBI taxonomy): Bacteria > Bacillati > Actinomycetota > Actinomycetes > Kitasatosporales > Streptomycetaceae > Streptomyces > Streptomyces sp. NBC_01497. The sequence goes on from NZ_CP109427.1 coordinate 482,545, forward strand.
GGAGAACGTGGTCTCCCGCCGTTCCTTCATCACCGCCGCCGGCGCCGTCGGCATGGCCACCGCCGCCAGTTCACCGCTGTGGTCGACAGCGCTGAGCTCGCCCGCTTCGGCCGCCACGGCATCCCTGCCCATCGCTCTGCGGAACAACTCCGGCAGCGGCACGGTCTACGCCTACATCAGTGGATCCGACAGCACCGGCTGGCCCGGATTCGTCACGCCCGACGGGCACTTCCAGCGTCTGCCGAGCCCGTCGGCGGTCCTCACCCCCACACCCGACTACTCGATCGCCCTGGGCGCCTCGGGCTCCTCAGCGACCGACGTGCCCCTGGCCGACTACGTCATCGGGGGCCGCGTCTGGTTCTCCGTCGGCAAGAAGATCCAGTTCTTCGTCAACCCGCCCGGCGGGAGCGGAGGCGTCCCGGGACTCGTCCAGCCCGGCTTCACCAGTTCCGACCCGAACTGGGAGACCAACTGGACCTTCTGCGAGTTCACGTACAACAGCGCCAACCTGTACGCGAACATCAGTTACGTGGACATGGTCGCGCTGCCGGTCTCCATGGGCAGTACGGGCAGCGGGGGCGCACAGTCGGTCAGCCCACTGCCTTCCGGCGCGCTGGCCTCCATCGCCACGGGCCTGCAGTCGCAGCACGCCATCGACGGTGCGCCGTGGGATCAGCTCGTCGCAAAGGACGCCGGCGGAGCGGCACTGCGCATCCTGGCCCCGGCACACTCGCCGACGGACTTCGGTTCGTACTGGAACGCCTACCTCGACGAGGTGTGGAGTTACTACCAGTCGCATGCTCTGACGGTCGACGGACAGGGCAGCATCGGTTCCTTCACCGGCACGGTCTCCGGCGACACACTGAACTTCGCCGGCCTCAACACCAACGGCGTCCCGTTCACCAAGCCGAGCGCCGTCGACATCTTCGGCTGCGCGAGCGGCCCCCTCTACAACTCCGGCGGGGACGCGCGGGGCGCCGTCGCGGCCCGCCTGGCCGCCGCACTCAACCGCAGCTCACTTCTTGTGAGCGGCGGCGACAACCAGCCCAGTGGTGTGACACCGCCGCAGTACTACCAGGGCGGTACCACCAACCACTACGCGCGCCTGGTGCACCAGTACGCCTCCATCGGCTACGCCTTCCCCTACGACGACGTCGGCCCCACCGGCGCGGCGCCCGTCGACGGCCACCTCCAGGACGGCGCCCCCACGTCCTGGAGCATCTCGCTCGGGTCCGGTCAGTAAGCCCCGGAGAAGTCGGAGCTCTTCCGCCCTTGGGTGCCTCCTCCTGTGCCGGCCGCCGCCACGAGGCGCGGCCGGCACGCAGGCGTCCCCGGGCTCATCCCCCTGCCGCACCGGGCGGTTGCCCAGCTCCCCAGACGAACGGGTCACCCTTATCCGGTCCTGCTGGCGTGCGTGACTTCGACATCAATGTCACCCGATCCACCGGCAGTCACCATTTCAAGGTCCTACGGCGTGCGGGCCTCATCCGGCAGCGCTACGAGGGCACGCTGAAGTTGAACACCTTGCGCCGCGCGGACCTGGAGCAGGCCTTCCCCGGACTGCTCGACGCGATCATCGACGCCGCTCGACGCGAGGCAGCACGGTAGACGGTCGCGGCGCACGGCGCACTCCCCGGCAATCGGTCGTGGGGCAAGGGGGTTGAGCCGGTCCCGCCTGCCGCGATCGAAGCCGACGAGTATCTCCCCAGCGAACCGCCGCCCGCCGAAGCGGCCCGGACCCCCGCGTCCCGCAGCGCGCCCGGCACCTCACCGGACCGCGACCGAGATGTTCGCGGGTTCGAGACGGCCGACGTCGGGACGACGGGATCGTGTCGCGTGTCGGCCCTGTCCTCAACCGGCTTCTCGCGGCTCCTGGGTGAAGTCGTATCCGGTGAAGGCGGCGAGCGGAACTATCCGATGTGCTGGTGGAGAGCGTTGCTCGTGGCGTTGACCGGGTTCGTCAACAGGACGACGGACGACATCCGGCCGACCGAGGTGCCCGCGCACCCGACCGGAGCGGTATCGCGGTTCCGCGGCAGGTTCCACCCCATACGGGTGGTAACCCTCGATGCACTCGGGATCACACGATTTCGGGAATCTCACCGCTATTCGATGACAAGACGGTGACTCGCTGTCACATTGCTCTGTATGAATACTTCAGGCGGTCCGGTCCCTTCGGTTTTCTGCACCATCGTGCCCCCGCACATCCTGGACAAGTTGTCGCAGGCGGCGGACGCATCACGTTCGGCCCGTGCGCTGCGGACCCTCGAGCACGACGCCCTCCAGCGCGGACGGCGCCGAGCCGTCCAGCCGCTCGTCGCGGCCGGGACGGGCACCGGCGGGGACAGTCCCCGCCGTACTGTCTACGACGCCCGGCACAAGGAGACCCTGCCGGGGGTGAAGGTGCACTCCGAGGGTGACACGCCGTCCAAGGACGCGTCCGTCAACCGCGCGCACGCCGGACTCGGTGTGACGTTCGACCTGTACCTCAAGGTCTACGGCCGGCACTCCATCGATGACGCGGGCCTGCCGCTGAACGCCACCGTCCACTACGGCCGCGAGTACGACAACGCGTTCTGGGACGGTGAACGCATGGTCTTCGGCGACGGGGACAACGACCTGTTCCTCGACTTCACCATCCCGGTGGACGTCATCGGCCACGAACTGACCCACGGTGTCACCCAGTACACCGCCGCCCTTGAGTACTCCGGCCAGTCCGGTGCGCTCAACGAGTCCGTCTCCGATGTCTTCGGGTCGCTGATCAAGCAGTACGCCCTCGGTCAGAGCGCGGCCCAGGCGGACTGGCTCATCGGCACAGGGCTGCTCGGGCCCGATGTGACGGGGCAGGCGCTGCGCTCCATGAAGGCGCCTGGCACGGCGTACGACGACGACGTCCTGGGCAAGGACCCGCAGCCCGCGACGATGGACGCCTACGTGCGCACGGCACAGGACAACGGGGGCGTGCACATCAACTCCGGTATCCCCAATCACGCCTTCTACCTCGCCGCCACCGAACTGGGGGGCAGCGCCTGGGAGAAGGCGGGGCAGGTCTGGTACGACGTCCTCACTGGTGGAGCACTCGCCGCCGACGCCCAGTTCGCCGATTTCGCGCGGCTGACCGCCGCCGCGGCCCGCACGCGCTTCGGTGACGGCGACGAGCACGCGGCGATGGTCAAGGCGTGGTCGCAGGTCGGCGTCGCCGCCACCTGAGAGCCGGGCACGGAGTGTCCCGCCGCCCGCCGGCGAATGCGGCGCGGCGCTCCGGCGGGCGGGATGCACCCCGCGCAGGTCGGGTAGGAAGGAGCCATGCGGATCGCAGTGCGACGGACCGGCGGCCTCGCCGGCATCGAGCGTCACGCCGAAGTCGACACGTCGACACGGCCCGACGCACAGGAGTGGGACGCCCTGGCCCGGCAGGTCGTCGACGAGGGCGGAGCCGCGCCTCCCGCGGGAGTCCCGGACGGCTTCCGCTACGAGGTCACCGTCGACGGGCGTACGGTCCACCTCGCCGACCCCGGGCTGACGGATCAGCAGCGTGAGCTGGTCACGGGGGTGCTCAAGGAAGGGGCCTGAGCGAACTGCCGATTCTTCGCGGATCCGGATTCCCGTCCACGGGCCCCCGTCCCCCGCTCCCTCTCGGCTGCCCGGGGCCGAAGCGGCGGCCGGGAGGCGGGGCCGGGCCCTGCCTCCCGGCCGCCGGGGAGCTGGGGCACAGGACCCTGCCCCCGGCGGCCGGGGTGCGGGGCGGTCAGACGCGTCGGCGCGCGAGGTTCAGCGCCTCGACGGTGAGGCGCGGCCTGCCGGAGGGCAGAGCGCGGGCGGGCCATGACGCCTCGACCGTCCGCGTCTCGCCGGGGAGCAGCCACAGATAGTTGTCGCTGTAACGGGTGGGCAGTACGCGGGCGTCACTGTGCGCGTCGCGGACACCGACCCTGACCATCGCCGCCGCCACATCCCCGGTGTTGCGCAGTGTCACGGTGGCCCCTTCAGGCCCGTCGCGCCGGATGCTCGCGGCGAGCCGTGCGTCGTGCGCACCGATGAGGCCGCGGACATCGCTCGGGGAGCGGTAGCGCAGGTAGGTGTTCTCCGAGACCTGCTCACCGTGACGGTCGCTCATGCGCAGACGCAGCAGGTGCCCGCCCGGCAGGTCGGCGGTGAACGGCACGGTGAACGCGGCCGCGGCCGAGGAGGCCGCCACGTCCAGGGTGCGGCGCCGCGGCGCGGCCAGCGCTCGGCCGTGCAGGTCGCGCAGGTCGGCGGTCACCGTCGCGCCGGTGAGGGCCGCCGGCGTCTGGTTGACCGCGTGCACCTGCCAGTCGGCGAGGCTCGCCTGGACGTGCAGGGGCTCGCATGCCGTGCGGGCTCCGTAGTAGGTGCCGTTGACGTCGAGGTCGTAGTCGTAGGTCTGCCAGACGGTGCTGTGGTGCGCCGGGTGGGACATCCACAGCAGGACACCCGAGGCGTCGTCCCACATCTTCGCGTTGTACGCCTCGAAGATGGCGCGCATGCTCTCGTAGTTGACGAACTGTGCCCGGGAGCAGAAGTCGTCGAGGTTGTCCGAGGGGCCGAACCGGTCGTCGACGGCGGCCCGGTACGTGTCTGGGTTCTGGCCGCCGCGCGTGCACCAGTCGTGGTGGAACCAGACGTCACCGATGGGCCAGACCGGCTGGCCGTCGGCGAGGTGTCGCATACTCTCGGCGACCGGGACGGTGGGGATGCCGATCTCGGTGTGGAAGCCGTAACTGCCGATGGAGTAGGTGTCCCCGGAGAAGTACGTCGCCGGGTCGATCCAGGAGTACGGGCCGTGGCCGGTGACGATGCCCCCCGCCGAGTTGCCCTGGTAGAGCACGCCGGGGTGCACTTCGGTGACGGCCGTGCGCAGCCCCGCGTCGATGGCGGCGGGCGGGTCGCTCTCGTTGGTGGCGCACCAGACGGCGAGGCAGGGGTGGTGCCGGTAGCGCAGCACGGTGTCGCGGGCGATGGCCAGGAAGGACGCGAGGTTCGAGTCGGGCGGGAAGATGGCATCCCCCTCCCAGAAGTCGTTCCACACCAGGATGCCGTTCTCGTCGCAGGCGGCGAAGAACTCCTCGCGGTTGCTGGAGCCGATCCAGTTGCGGATCATGGTGAAGTTCATGTCCCGGTGCATGGCGACGGTGTCGTCCATCCGATGGGGCAGGACGCGGCGCAGCAGTTCGTCGAAGCCCCAGTTGCCGCCGCGGCACATCACACGTACGCCGTTCACCGCGATCTGCAACTGGGTGCCGGTGTTGCTGACGGAGGTGACGTCCGTCCAGGAGGAACCGTCGTCGCAGACCTGCACGGTGAAGGTCAGGGCGTAGGCGCTCTCCCAGGTGATGACGACCCGGTCGAAGGTGGTGGTCGCACCGAGGTCGACCTCTATCCACTGGTTGTCGGAGTAACCCGAGGACCAGCGGGTGGAGTCGCTGCCGTCGACGGCGTTGGCGGGCTGGTCGTTGCTGTTGTCGAAGGACGAGGCGGTGGCCGTGCGGTGCAGGGCCAGGTCGGTGCCGGGCGTGGCGCTGTCCAGGACCGACAGGGTCCACATCGACACACCGAAGCCGGTGGCGCGCTTGCCGCACTGGATCCGTACGTAACGGGCCCGCTGCTGCGCGAAGTCGACGTTCTGGGGAGCCGAGTGGCCGGTCGGCGCGATGACGATCGGCTGGTCGTAGTGGTAGTCGAGCCGGCGCAGGCCCACCCGGGTGGTGCGCCGGTCGGAGACGGCCCCGCCGACGGTCGCGGTCGTCGTCAGGTCGTGCAGCACCGCCTCGCCGTAGCCGTTGGGCCACCACAGGCGCGGCTCGGTGATCCGCAGCGCCGGATGGCCGGCGGGGGCGAACGTCACCTCGCGGCTCTCCCCGGCCGCCAGGGTGAGCGTCGTGCTCACCTCGGCCCCGTGCAGCCGCGCGGACACGGTGGCCTTACGGCTCACGGCCCCGGCGTTGCGGACCGGGACGACGACGGTGACCTCGGCCGTGCCCAGGGACGGCAGCTCCGGGAGAGCGGTGTCCACCCGGGGGTCGCCGACGACGACGTCCCCGGTGGATCGCAGCCGTACGTGGTTCCAGATCCCGGCCGCGCGGTCGCGGACCGCGGGCATCCAGTCCCAGCCGGTGATGGAGATGTACGTCGGCGAGTCGGCGGTCGGCGCGACGGAGTTGAGTGTCGAGATGCCGTCCGGCCCCTTGTCGCCCGGATTGCCCGGGTGCGGCATGGGCGCGATCCGCACGGCGACGACCTGCTCGCCGTGCGCCAGCGCGTGGGTGACGTCGAACGCGGCTCGTGCGACGGGGTAGGTGAGTTCGCCGACGCCGAGGCCGTTGAGCCAGATCTCCGCCTGGTGGTTGACGCCGTCGAACTCCAGCCAGACACGCCGCCCTTGCCCGGTGCCGAGGCCCTTGGGAAGGTCGAAGGCACGCCGGTACCACCAGTCGTGGCGGGACAGGGCCTCGGGGGCACGCATGTTGTTGAAGCCGACGGTGGGTTCGGGCAGGTGTCCCTGCTCGACCAGCGAGGCGTGCACGGTGCCGGGAACGGCGGCCGGGAGCCACGCACTGGTGTCGACACCGCGCGAGGACAGGTCCTTGCCGTCGGTCGACGGTGCCCAGGAGTCCATGGTGACGCTCCAGCCGGACTCCAGCGCAACCGTGCCGTCGTCCGCGACGGCGAGGGCGGGTGCCTTCGCGGCGTTGCGGCCCCAGTCGGTCCAGCCGGTGGCGGCCGGTCTCGCGCCGCGGCTCGTGCCGTACACCTCGAAGCTGTTGAGGCCGACGGGATTGTCGTTCGCGCGTTTGGTCGAGGTCATCCGGATCCAGCGGGTGGTCACCGGCCGGGGCAGCGTGATGGTCGTCAGGCCGCCGGTGCCCGAGGACGTCTCGTACACCGGACGCCAGGATTTCCCGTCGTCGGACACGTCCAGCGTGAACGCCACCGCGCAGCTGGACATGGCCTCGAAGCCGGTCGTGTGCAGGAAGGGGTTGACGCCCGGGTCGGGGATGAAGACCGGGTCGGAGTCGGTGGCCTCGAACACGAGGACCACCGACTCGACGGAACAGGGCCCCTGCAGATCGACACTGATCCACTGGGGATCGCCGGGCACCGCCCGCCAGCCGGACCCGCGCACCCCGGGCTCGGCGAGGCCGTCCACGGCGAACGACGCGGGTGTCGGCGCCCAGTCCGTCGAGGAGACCTGCACCGGCCGGTACTGCGCGAGGTCCGCCGACCGGCCGCGGTGCGGCACGGAGGGCGCGGTCGCGGAGCCGGCCGCCCGGGCGACGGTGGCGGGCAGCCCCGCCGCCAGGCCGAAGCCGGCGAGCAGGGTGGCGTTGCTGCGCAGGAAGGAACGCCGGGACGGGGACGGGTGGTTGTGCGGCTCGGACATACGAGGACTCCGGGGATCACGAGGGTGTACGGGTGCGGACAGGTGCGTGGTGGGAACGGGCGTTGCGGGGTGTGCGCAGGGGCGCGTGGACATGCCTGACGGACGGCTGGAGGTGCGGCCCCGACGCCGCGGCGGGTGCCGTCGCGCCGGGGTCACCGGCTCCCGCCGGGGCGCTCGGGCCCGTGCCTCGGCCCGTAGACGCGGGGGTTCAGCGGCCGAGCATCTCGATCTCCGACAGGTTCACCCCGTGGCCGTCGGCCGGTGGGCCGACATCGATCCGTACGTACCGGTACCGGCCGGTCTTGTCGGTCGGGGTGAAGGCCCGGGTCTGCAGGCGCCAGGGGAACTGCTCGCCGCTCCTGCGGTCCACCACCGTCCAGTGTGTTCCGTCGGTGGAGGCGCTCACCGTCCAGTCTGAGGGGTCACCGCCGGTCCCTGCGGCGCTGGTGAGTGTGTACTGGTCGATGTGCTGGGGCTGGTCGAAGGTGTAGGTGACGGAGGCGGGGCCGGCCGGGAAAGCGGCCTCGGTCGAAGAGGTGTCGTCGAACAGCGGGGCCGGGTCGGTGCCACCGCTCGCGGTGGCCGTGCCCTTGCCGGGTCCTGTCCGGTCGGCCGGCGGGTTGGCCACCTTGGACCCTGTGGTGAGCGACGGCGGAGCGTCCGCCGCCTTGGTCCCCCAGGCGGACGGGTGCGGGCCCATACGGAAGTCGATGTGGCCGCCGCGTGCCAGGTCGTCGTGCTGGACGTACGTCTTGTCCGAGCTCTTGCCGTTGATCCGCAGGGACTGGACGTAGATGTCGTGGTCGGAGTCGTGATCGGCGGTGATGGTCAGGGTGTGGCCGCCGACCGGGCTGACCGTGACCTTGCCGTACAGGGGTGATCCGATGGCGAACGTCGGAGAGCCCGACTGGAGCGGGTAGAAACCGAGGGCGTTGTCGATGTAGAACGCCGACATCGACCCGTTGTCCTCGTCGCCGGGGTAGCCCTGGCCGATGGTGCTGCCGGTGAAGAGCCGGCCCATGGCGTCGCGTACGTGCTCCGCGGTCTTCGCGGGCTCGCCGACGTAGTCGTACATGTAGGGGACGTGCATCGAGGGCTGGTCGTTGAAGGCCCACTGGCCGGCCCGGTCGTCACGGGACTCGAACATCTCGTGGTACGGCCCGAGCCAACTGCCCCCGTACTGCGCCGTCTCCGGGGTGGCGAAGAACTGGTCGAGCTTGTCGGCCAGGCCGGCGCGGCCTCCGTAGAGGTTCGCCAGCCCGTTGCCGTCCTCCGGGGCCGCGAAGGCGTACGTCCAGCCGTCGCCCTCGGTGTAGTCGGTGGCGTTCCATTCCAGCGGGTTGTACGTGGACGCCGGCTGCTCGAAGGTGCCGTCGGCGTTGCGCGGCTGGAAGAACCCGGTCGAGGGATCGAACAGGTCAACGTAGTGCTGGGCCCGGTCCTTGAAGTACGTGTAGTTGTCCAGGTATTCGCGCCGGTGCGCGTCACCGGCAGCGCTGGTGCGGTACAGCTTCAGGGACATCTGGGAGATGCCGTAGTCCGCGAGGTAGTCCTCCAGTGACACCGACGCGCTCGACCCGGTGGTCTGCGGTGTGTAGCCGAGGAAGGTGGAATGCTGCACGTCCGGACGGCCGTTGAGACCGGAGGAGGGAGTGGTGGCGTCCTTGACGGCGGCCTCGTAGGCGCCGCGGACGTCGAAGTTCGTCACACCGCGCAGATACGCGTCGGCGATGGCCACATCGGAGTTGGTGCCGCTGAACCCGAGGTAGCCGGGGGCGGTCCACTGGCCGATCCAGCCACCGTCCCGGTACTGCTGCACGAACCCGTCGATCATCTCGCCGGTCAGCTTCGGATACAGCAGCGAGTCCAATGACCACGCCGTTCGATAGGTGTCCCAGAAACCCTCGTTGGCATACGGTTTGCCCTTCTTCACAGCGTTGCCGGTGCTGGTGGGCGTCGCCTGGCCGGTGGCCGGCGCGTACGGGCTCGCGTACCGGAAGTCCGGCGCGGTGGCGGTACCCGTGTTCTCGAACAGCTCGTTCGGGTAGAGGTTCAGCCGGTACAGGCTGGAGTAGAGGGTGGTGAGCTGGTCCTGGCTCGCGCCGCTGGGCCGGATCACGCCCAGCGCCGTGTCCCAGGTCTTCTGCGCCGCGGTGTGAACCTGGTCGAACCCGGCTGTTCCGACTTCGAGTTCGAGGTTGTGGCGGGCCTGGTCGACGCTGATGAACGAGGTCGCGATGCGCATCGTCAGCCGGTGGTCCGCGCCGAGGTCGAAGCCCGCGTACCCGCTGACCTCGGACCCTCCGCCGCCCGGGAGCGTACCGCTGCCGGACATGGGCCGGTCGAAGGTGGCGTAGACGAACATCCGTGGCGCGCCCCACAGGCCGGCGACGTCGGAGTAGCCGCTGACGACGCCGTTCGCGCGGTCGACGGTCAGGCCCCCGTTGTCGTTGACGTTGTCGAAGATGAGGCTGCCGTCACCGGAGGGGAAGGTGAACCGCATGACACCGGCGTGGTCGGTGGGCGTCATCTCGGTGCGCAGGCCGTTGTCGAAGGTGACGCCGTAGTAGTCGGCTCTGGCCGTCTCGTGGTCATGGCTGAACGACAGGGCGCGGGTGGTGCGGTCGGCCGTGCCCGGTACGGCCGACGTGGACGGCATCACCTGGAACGTCTGGTGGTCCGCGACCCAGATGCTGGGCTCGTGGCTGATGGAGAACGCCTGGATCCCGGGCTTGTTCTCGGCGTCGTTCGCCCGCTGGAAGGAGTAGAGCGTACCGGTGCTGCCCGCGTCGGTGACGGGCGTGAAGAAGTTGAAACCGTGCGGCACGGCGGTGGCGGGGACGTCGTTGCCACGGGAGTAGTCGCCCGACGAGTTGGTGCCGCGGGTGGTGATCACACAGGTCGAGGGGTGGGCGCAGTCGTCACCGGGCGGTGCGGCGGCGACGGTGACGTCGTCGAGCCAGCCCCCGAAGTGGGCCGCCGGGCCCGGGGCGTCGTAGTCGACCAGCACCCGGGTGACCGTCTTTCCGGCGGCCACCGCGCCGATGTCGGCCGTGACCTCGTTCCACTGGTCCGTCTGGAGCACCTCGGCCGCGCCCTGCGCCCGTGCCGACAGGTCCTTGCCGTTCTGGTCGGTGGCACGGAGTCCGCTGAGGTAGGTGCCGTCGCTGAAGGCCAGATCGACCGAGACGTAACTGCTGGGGTAGGCCAGGTCCTTGCCGGTGAACTCCGGGAAGATCCGGTACGAGAGGCGGGTGTTCGCGCGGACGGGCAGCGAGACCTCGTAGATCTTGTCACGTGCGGTGCCGCTGCCGCCGAGCTGCCACCCGGCGTAGTGGAGTGCGTGGGTGCCGGTGAAACCGGCGTGCGTCTTCGCCGTCGGGCTGGAGGCCGGTCCGTCGCCGACGGAGGTGGTCATGCCCTCGTCCGCGGACGGGGCGGCGCCGAGCACGAGTTCGGCGAGCTGGGTGTGACTGTCGCCGTGGTTGGCCGTGACGGCGAGACGGTAGCGGGAGTAGGACCCGGAGTGCCGGACCGTGAAGATCCTCGTCTGAGAACGCTGGCCGAAGGTCTGCCCGCTCCGGGTGTCGAGCGTCTTCCAGGTCCGCCCGTCGGACGAGCCCTGCAGGCTCCAGGACCGGGGATCCCGCGCGGGCGAATCGGACGCCGATGTCATGGCGTACGTCGCGACCCTGGTGGCCGACGAGAGGGTGAGCGACAGATCAGGCGTCGAACTCGCCGCCTGCCAGGAGGTGTTCGGATCACCGTCGGCGACATGGGCAGCGGCACCGTCCGGGAGCACCTCGTCGTCGGCCGCCACGGTGGCCACCGTGGACATCACCGAACCGGGTAGCCCGGAACCGGTGTCCGGATACACGCCGGAGACCGCGGGGCGGCCGGCCGGCCCGTCGTCCGCTGTGTCCTGCCAGCGAGGAGCCGGGTCGGCGGGTTCGAAGGACGTCGCGAACGCGCCCGCGCCGGCGGAGTCGGGCGCGGTCCCGGCGAGCGCTGCCCGCGCCGGCAGAACCGAGAGCACGAGACCGGTCAGCGCCGCCGCGGCGACGAGAGCCGAGCGTCCGGGGCGGCGCCTTCGAAACGGGCGCCGGCGAGCGAGAAGTGCCACGTCCAGGCTCCTTGGCAGGGTTGTCACGGCTCGGGGCGCAGGGGACGCCCCGCCGTGCTGTGGGACCGGAAGAACGAGGGCGGCGGCCGATGACAACGTTGCCATCGTCGCGCGTCGTCAGTCTCAAGCGTGGGGAAAGCCGGTGTCAACCCCGCGTCAGGGACGCTCTGTTCGGCGCAGGGCGCCCCGCACCCCGGGCGCCGCGAGGCAGGCGCGCACGCTGACCAGCACGCCGAGCGGTTGATGCCGCCCGTCATCGCCCCGGTACTGGCACCGTCCCAGGCGGCCCCCGCCTCTCAAGATCCCCTCGCGGCCCGGCCCCCTTCGCCGTGCACACCTGGCAGCGGGACCCTCCTCCCCCCGGATCGAACCTCCGCCGGAGGCTCGCTCCACCGGGGCCACGCCCTCACTCCGCACGATCCTGGCTCCGGCGGACGCCGGCCCCAAGTGCTGAACTCCCCGCCGTCGGACGCGGGTCGGGAGCGCCGGCGCCCTGATCCGGTGATCGTCCGGGAGGGTCCAGGGTCGGCCGGCGCCGAAGGACAGGCGGGCCATCGGTCGTGGGAGCCAAGGGTCCCGCCGGCGCCCGGAACAAGCCGAGGCCCCGGCCTGGCGACCGGCCGACTACCTCACCCTCACATCCGCGGGTCGGGCTTCAGCAGCGCGAACACCGCGCCGGATGGGTCCGCGAGCCAGGAGATCCGGCCCACGTCCGGGACGTCCGTCGCCGGCATCAGGACGGCACCGCCGTTGGACCGGGCCGCCGCGACCGCGTCGTCCACGTCCACCACATGGAAGTACGGCACCCAGCGGGGCCGCTCGATCCCGCCGCCCGCGGCGTCGCCCACCGGTGCGACCCCGCCGAACGAGGCCGCCTGCTGGTCGCCGTCCTTCGTACTCAGGACCCGGTAGGTCATGCCCGGCGCCTGCCGTTCCTCGCTGCGCCAGCCGAACAGGCCGCGATAGAAGGCGATGTCCGCGACCGGGTCGGGGGCGTGCAGTTCCACCCAGACCAGCGTGCCGGGGGCGGAGGTGAGCCCCAGCCCGGCGGTCCTCCCGGGCTGCCAGAGCGCGAATTCGGCGCCCTGGGGGTCGGTGGCCTGCGCCAGCCGACCCTCGCCCATGACGTCCACGGGCTCCATCCGAACGGTTCCGCCGCCGGCCGTGACGGCCGAGACGGTGGCCTGGATGTCATCGGTCTTGAAGTGGACCGTCCAGGCAGGGTTCGCCCCTTCCTCGGTGAGCGGACCGAGGGCGGCGACGGTCTTGCCGTCCACCTGGAAGAACCCGTAGCCGCCCGCCTCGGGTCCGGCGGAGACGTACCGCCAGCCGAAGACGGCGCCGTAGAACGCGGCGGCCGCCTCCGTATCGGGGCTGCCGAGGTCGAGCCAGTTGGGCGATCCGGTACTGAAGTCGGTGCCGAGCATGGGGTCTCCTGGAAGACGGGGGGATCGGGCCGGGGGCCACGATGCCGACCCTGCCCCGCGTCATCCGCGTACGAGCGGCGGCGGGAGGCCGGTTTCACCTGTACGGCGGAACCCGCGCCCGGCGCCCGCGGCGGCGCGGGCTCGCCAGTACGCACCCACCCGTCCTGCGGCGGAGACCCGCTGCCCGACCCCGCTGTTGTCCTCGTGGACGGGCACGCGCGGAACAGACCTCGATCCCCGCCGGCCACCTCCCCGTGCCTCTTCTCTCCGGAGGACGTCTGCGGCCGATCGGCAGACTCGGCTCGTCATCCGGGTCTCGGCGGACGTCTCCCCCTCCGTCTCGGCACACGGTGAGGCGCCCTGAGACGATCACCGAAGACGACGGGCGAGAGCAGCAGGAACAGGCTCGCCAGGACCGGGAGGGAGGCACCAAGTGCCCCTGCCGCAGGCACGCACGACCACGCCGTGGTGGCGAGGTGATGCGGCCACGATGCGGGACGGCCCCCTGCGCGTTCCCGCGCAGGGATCGGCGTGGGTTTCCAAGGGCGCCTTCTCCAACGACCCGGCATCTGCCGGACAGCCGCTCCACCACTGCGTGTTGTCGCAGTGTTCCAAGGTTCCCAGGGGTCGAGCGTTGCGCCCGTGCCCTGCGGCCTTCGGGCGTGTGAAGACACAAAGGCGCCCACGCGTCGTAGTCGGCCGTCCGTGAGGCAGGCCTATTCTGGACCAACTCCCCCTGGAACATGGGGTTCGTACCTTCCCGACCCTCTCACGCCTCACGGTCCCACCCGCATGGCAGGCAGGAGCACCGCGTTGACATCACCCGTCGGACCTGAACCGCCCGCCCGCGCCCGCTACCGTCTCGATCCGGCGGGCGGCTGCCCCCACGCGGACAACGCGGCCCTCCTCGCCCGCGGCGACGTGGCACCCGTCATCCTTCCCGGGGACGTTCCCGCCATGGCCGTACTGGGGCATGAGGCCCTCAAGGAGTTCCTCGGTCATCCCGATGTCGCGAAAAGCGACCGCCACTTCACCGCACTGCACGACGGCCGGATCGCGCAGGACTGGCCGCTGCGGGCCTTCGCGAGCGTGCCGGGCATGACCACCGCCGACGGCACCGAACACCGGCGGCTGCGCTCCCTGGTGACCTCAGCGTTCACGCCCCGCCGCGTCGAGGAACTGCGCCCGAGGATCGAGAGCACGGCGGCCGGGCTCCTGGACGCCATGGACCGGGCCGCCTCGGACGGCGACGGCGTCGTCGACCTGCGGCAGCATTTCGCGCTGCCGCTCCCCCTTGCCGTCATCAGCGAACTCCTCGGTGTCGACGCCGAACACCGGTCACGGCTGCACGAGTTGTCCCACCGGATCGTGAGCACGGACATCAGTCCCGAGGACGCGCGGGCAGCCAACGCGGACATGGTCGCCGTACTCGCCGCAGTCGTCGCCGCGCGCCGCGAACAGCCCGGGGACGACCTCACCACCGCTCTGATCACGGCCGGCGAAGGCGACAGCGAGCGGCTCAGCGAAGCGGAACTCGTCGGCACACTCCTCCTGATGATCATCGCGGGTCATGAGACCACACTCAATCTGATCAGCAACGCCATCCGCGCCCTGTGCGCCCACCGCGACCAGCTCCGACGGGTCCTCGAAGAGCAGGGCACCTGGTCGGACGTGGTGGAGGAGACCCTGCGCTGGGACAGTCCCGTCAACTGTTTCCCCTTCCGCTACCCCACTCGCGACCTGACCGTGGGCGGCACGCTGGTCCCCCAGGGCACACCCGTACTGGCCGGCTACTCCGCCGCCGGACGCGACAAGGCCGCACACGGCCCTGACGCCGACCGCTTCGACATCACCCGGCACGCCGGCCGTCATCTCTCCTTCGGCCACGGAGCCCACTTCTGCCTGGGCTCTCCCCTGGCCAGGCTGGAGGCGACCGTCGCACTGCGGATGCTGTTCACCCGCTTCCCCCGCCTCGAACTCACCCTGTCCGACGCCCAACTCCCCCGCCATCCCAGCTTCATCGGCAACGGCGTACAGGAACTCCCGGCGCGGCTGCACCCTTCGGCCACGTAACAGCGGCTGCGCTCGGACCCGGCGGGACAGGCCCCGCCACCGGCGGGTCCGGTGTGCACGGCTCGGCACGCGGGCGTGTGCGGCGTCCACCGACCCGAACCCAACCGGAGGTACCGGCCGTGACCACCGGTACGCGGGGCTCGCAGTCCAGCACGAGGCGCCACTGCACCTCGTCACCATCAACGAGCGGCCGCGACCAACGATTCGCCACGCGCCCGGACGAGGCAGCAGCACACGCGACGATCACGCCCCCGGCGTTAGGCTGGGTGTGGAGGCTCGTCCCTCGGCAGTGGATCTCGTCCGATACTTCTACGCTCGGAGGGAAGGCGATGGGAGACCGGGAAACGCGGGCAGCGCTGGACCGTCACTGGACGGCCTCGGCTGCCGGAGACCAGGACACCGAGCACGAGATCTATCACGATGACGTGATCACGGACTATCCCCAGTCGGGCGAGCGCATCCGGGGCCGCCGCAATCTGCAGGCACTGCGTTCGAGCCACCCGGCGAAGCTCGACTTCACCGTCCGCCGCGTTCTCGGCACCGGAGATCTCTGGATCACCGAATACGTGTTGGCCTACGACGGCAATCCGACGTCCACCATCAGCATCATGGAGTTCGAGGACGGCAAGGTCGTCCACGAGACCCAGTACTTCGCGGATCCGTTCGCCCCGCCGTCATGGCGCACCCAGTGGGTCGAGTCCATGCCCTGACGCCGTCCCGGTCGCCGAGCGCGGCGCCGCCGGCTGAGCGCGCCCTCCCGCGCCGAGGCGTCAGGCCTGCGCGGTGGGCCGGACAACGATCTCGCTGACGTCGATGCCGGCGGGCTGCTCGATCGCGTAACCGATGGCGGACGCGATGGCGGAGGGCGGGATGGCGATCTCGTCGCGCGCCCGGGCCAGCGCCGCCGCCTCCTCAGGTGGCGCCCCCTTGCCCACCCCTTCGGTGTCGGTGAACCCGGGCGAGACGAGCGTGACGCGCAGATGGGGCCCGGACTCCTGCCGCAGCCCCTCGGTCAGCACCTTCACTGCCGTCTTGGTGGCCGCGTAGACGCCCTGCGGTGATTTCACGACGTAGGCCGCCGTGGAGGCGACGTTGACGAACTGGCCGGAGCGCTGCCGCCGGAAGACGGGAAGTGCCGCCCCGATGCCGTTCAGCAACCCGGTGACATGCGTGGCGACCATGGCGTCCCAGTCGTCCTGGCGCAGCTCGTCGAACGGTGACACCGCCATCGTGCCGGCGTTGGAGACCAGTACATCGAGCCCGCCGTACCGGTCCACTGCCGTGTCCGTCAGGCGTTTGAGGTCCTCGCGGCGCGTCACGTCGATAACGGCGCTGACGGCCGAGCCCCCTTGCACGGCGATCCGGTCGACCACCGCGTTCAGCCGGTCCTCCCGTCGGCCCCCGAGCACGAGCCGTGCCCCTTTACCCGCGAGGTAGGCCGCGGTCGCGGCGCCGATGCCGCTGCCCGCGCCCGTGATCGCCACGACCTTGCCCTCGACACCTGGCATGATCGACTTCCTTCCATGACTGAGTACGCAGGTCAGACCATGACCTACGATGAAAGTGGGGGCCCCGCCACTTACCTCACGTTAAGTGGGCGCGCCCCCGTTTAGCAAGTGAAGGAGTCGGGAGAGGAGAATGGCGACCGATGACGACCGACCGTGCACCACGCCCGTTGCGAGCTGACGCACGGCGCAACCGAGACAAGATCCTCGCGGCCGCGATGCACGCCTTCGCCACGCAGGGGCTGGACGCCCACCTGGAGCGCATCGCCAGTGAGGCTGGGGTCGGCAGCGCGACGCTGTACCGCAACTTCCCGACCCGGGAGGCCCTGATCGAGGCGGTGTACCGCAACGAGGTGGCCCAACTGTGCGACGCCGTCCCCGGCCTGCTCGCGGAGAAGCAGCCCCACGAAGCCCTCCGCGCCTGGACTCGCCTCTTCCTGGACTACGTCACCGCCAAATTCGGCATGGCCGACGCCTTGCGCGCCATCGCCGCGGGGGGAAGCAACCCGTACGGCCACAGCCGGGAGATGATCCAGGCCGCCATCACCGCTCTGATGGACGCGTGTGCGACCGCCGGAACGATTCGCACCGACATCAGCCCCGCCGACATGGGCGCCGCGCTCGAAGGCATCGCCCTCACCTCCGCGAGGCCCGAACAACGGGACCGCGCCGAACGTCTGCTCGACCTCTCCCTGGACGGGTTGAAGACCCGTCCGTAGGGCGGCCGCCTGCGGAGCCGAACGTCACGTCCCCCGCGCGGCGCGGGCGTCGGCTTCGGCTTCGGCTTCGGCGTCGGCTTCGGCGTCGGCTTCGGCTTCGGCTTCGGCTTCGGCTTCGGCTTCGGCTTCGGCGTCAATGATGCGACCGCGGGTTCGCGGCCGAACATGTGGCGGGGTCGGGACGGGTCGGTCGGTCGGTCGGTCGGCAGAGCGTCCGGGCGCCGACGGTGCATGAAGCGACACGAGGGAGCTGAGGGCGGTCAACGTACAGACCACAGTGGCGGGTTGACGGAGGCGCAGCCAGCCTTGCCGACAGCCGGACGGGCGACCGTCCGGCACGGCGGGTAGGGCCGTGCGGGCAGCATGTGCGCCGACCGGCGGAAGTGGAAGACGTTCCGCCCGTCCGTCGGGTCAGGCGGCCTCGGACAGCACTCTCAGATTGCGCTCTCAGACTCGCGGAATGCTCGGGCATGACGCGCACACCACTCGGCGAAAGTCCCCGGCCTGCGTCCCAGCAGCCGGCTCGCGGTGTCCGTCCGCAACCCGACGGTGTCGGCCCGCATGAGGGTGAAGCCCTCCGTGATGGCGTCGGCGAGCGCTTGGGGTGCCCCGCCGGGGAAGCGGAACCGTACGGCGTCGGCCGCGGTGGCCGTGGGCCGGACCTCGATGTCGCGGCGGATCGTCTCGGAGATGATCCGGACCTGCTCGGTGACGGTGAGCGCTTCGTCTCCGGTGAGCAGGTACTCCTTGCCCTGGTGGCCGGCCTCGGTCAGCGCGAGGGCGGCTACCGAGGCGATGTCCGCGGGGTCGATCGGCGCGTAACGGCCGGGGCCGACCGGGTCGAGGACGTAGTTCCCCTCGCGGATGGTGGGCAGCCAGTCGAGGGCGTTGGTCATGAAGCCGCCGGGCCGGAGGAACGTGGCGGGTATGCCGGAAGCGCGGATGATCTTCTCGCGTTCGTGGTGCCAGCGACCCATGGCGGGGATCGGGTCGAAGGTGACGTGGAAGGAGGAGAGATGCACGATGTGCCGCACCCCGGCGGCTTCGGCGGCGGCGAGCGCCTGGGCGGTGTGGTGGGTGCCGATGCCCTGCGTGAGCAGGAACAGCTTGTCGACTCCGGCGAAGGCGGTGGCCAGCGATGAGGGATCCCCGAAGTCGCCGACGGCGCGCTCGGCACGCTCCGGCAGTCCTTCGGCGCGGGCGGGGTCGCGGACGAGGAGACGTAACGTCGCGCCTTTCGCGTCGAGTTCGCGGGTGAGCTCACGGCCGATGTTCCCGGTGGATCCGGTGACCAGTATCATCATGACTCCCAAGTCGTTTGCCGTCTAACGATTCAGAAGAACATTAGCCAGCGAATGATTAGCCGTCAATCGACTTGCTCGCACTCGCCCGGACATCCCTGACCGGGCCTCACGGAAGGGCCGCGATGTCAGAGTTCCTGGACCTGCACGGCCGGACGTCAAAGGCACTCCGCGCCCTGGCCGACGCGGCCATGCGCCGCCACGGGCTGCACGTGGGACAGAACTACCTGCTCGCCGTGCTGTGGGAAGCGGACGGCCGCACCCCCGGCGAAGCGGCCACCGCGCTGAACGTCACGACGCCCACCGTCGTCAAGATGGCCGACCGGATGACCACCGCCGGACTGCTCACCCGGCGCCGCGACGACCGGGACAACCGCCTCGTCCGCCTCTGGCTCACCGATGCCGGGCGCGCGCTGCGGAAACCCGTCGAGGCGGAACGGCGCCTGATCGAGGAGAAGGTCACCGCCGGCCTGACCGAGACGGAGCGCCAATCCCTCCTGGACGCCCTGGCGAAGGTCCACCGGGCGGCGAGCGACCTCCTGAGCGAGCCCGTCGACTACAGCGACTCAGCCGCCACCTGACACGCCCCCGCCCCGCTCACTCCCCCTGACGGAAAGCGGCTCTCAGCACCGTTGTGTACGACAGGCCATGGGGCCGGCCGGTGAGCGGGCCGCAACGCGGTGCGCTCCTACCCGCCGTGCAGCGGTCACGCAATCGCGGAGCGGCCGCCGGAAGGCCGTCGGCAATGGGCCGCCGGCTGGAGCGAAAGGCCAGGTCAGGTAGGGTCCCCGGGCCGCATTCCGCGCCTGTTCGAGGTCGGCGTCTTTCACTCGAACGGACCCCTCGCAGTGGGGCCCCGGCCCGGACCGATGCACCGTGGAGGACATGTGGCCTCCCAGGTTCAGGCACGGCGTCGTACTGCTGCCGCTTGCGCTGTTGATGGCGTGTGACGCTCCCCTGCACACACCCCAGCAGGGACAGCAGCGACCGCACCGGGTCCGCTTGACGGCGCCCGAGCCGGCGATCGTCAGCCGGCTCGCCTGGCACGCCGACGAGAAGACCGTGCGCGAGAAGCCTGTCTACACGGGTCCCGTCGAGGTGGTCTTCATCCACCACACCAACAACGCGAACAATTACGACTGCAAGCGCGACGTACCCGGCATGCTGCGGGCCATAGAGCAGCGGCACATCGACGGTATGGGCTGGGACGACATGGGCTACAACTTCGTCGTCGACCGGTGCGGCACCATCTACGAGGGCCGGGCCGGGGGCGTGAACAAGCCGGTAAGGGGTGCCCACACGGAGGGTTTCAACACCCACAGCGTCGGCATCGCCGCGCTCGGCCACTTCGAGAAGGGCCAGAAGGTGCCGCGCCGCATGCTGGAGGCGATCGCGGCGATCGCGGCGTGGAAGCTGCCGCCGGGCGTCGATCCCCGGGGACACGTCAAACTGGTCTCCCGCAACGACGCCAGCCGGTACCCCAAGGGCAAGGCCGTCGAGATGAACGTCATCTCGGGGCACCGCGACGGCTACGAGACCGACTGCCCCGGCGGGGCCCTGTACGCCGACCTGCCCTGGCTGCGGCGCCGCGCGGCCGAGCTCCGGCACACGGCGACACAGCCGCCCCCGCTGCACCACCGGGGCTGAGCCCGATCCCCGTCCGGCGGGACGAGCGGCAAGGCTCGGCCGTGGCGCCGCAGTGACCGGCCGCGCCCGGCCACCATGCGGGCGAGGGCGCCCTCCCGCCGGCGGACATGCCGGTCGGGCCGGCTCCGCTCGTGCGGCGCCGGCCCGACCAGGTGGGTCGCTCCCGACTCAGACGGCGGGGGCCGCTTCCGCTGCCGCGACGAGCTTGGCGACGACCTTCGGCAGCTTCTCCGCGACCTCGGCGTCGTCCTGCGGGTGCAGCTCGGCGAAGCGGACGACCGAGCCCGGGATCGACAGCTCGGCCTCCTCGACGATGACGCCGCCCGCGATGCCGACCGCCTTGCGGGTCTCCTCCTGTGCCCACTTGCCGCCGTACTGGCCGTAGGCCGTGCCGACCACCACGACCGGCTTTCCGGTGAAGGACGAGGCGCCGAAGGGACGGGACAGCCAGTCGATGGTGTTCTTCATCACGGCGGTGATGGTGCCGTTGTACTCCGGCGAGAACAGCAGGAAGGCGTCGGCGGAGCCGGCGGTCTCGCGCAGCTTCGCGGCGGTGGCCGGGACAGCGCCCTCGACGTCGATGTCCTCGTTGTAGAACGGGATGTCGGCGAGGCCCTCGTAGATGGCGATCTCGACACCCTCGGGGGCGTGCTTGACCGCGGCCTCGGCCAGCTGACGGTTGTGGGAACCGGCGCGGAGGCTACCGACGAAAGCAAGGATGCGTACGGACACGACAGCTCCTGTAAGTAATGGGCGACCTGGTCCGGTCTGGTGGACCGAGGTGCGGATAGTGCGAACACTTGTCTAACATCCCAAGCGGACTGCGGTCCACTTCGCCTGCCGCATGCCTATCCTTCGGTATGGCCCGAAACCCTCGCCCCTCCGCCGAGCCACTCGTGCTCGGGCAGCCTCCGCACGAGCTCCCCGTGCTCGGGCAGCCCCCGCACGAGCGTGCCGACGCGGCACGCAACAGGGCACGGCTCCTGGACGCGGCCGCCGAGCTGGTGGACCGGCACGGCGCCGGCCACGTCACGATGGACGCCGTGGCCACTGCCGCGGGTGTCGGCAAGGGCACGCTGTTCCGCCGTTTCGGCGACCGCACCGGACTGATGAACGCCCTGCTCGACCACGCCGAGCAGGAGAACCAGCAGGCTTTCCTGACCGGGCCGCCCCCACTGGGTCCCGAGGCCGAACCGCTTCAGCGGCTGGAGGCCTTCGGGATCAGCACCATCCGGTTCCACTTCCGCTACCTCGACGTCCTGCTGGAGGCGGAACCCTGCGCGTCCAAGCGCTACCTGGTGCCGGCCAGGATGCTGCGGATCACCCATATCTCGATGCTGCTGCGCGGGATCGGTGGTGACGGCGGTGGCAGGCGCGGCGAGGGCGGGGACGGGGACGCGGTACTGCTCGCGCACACCCTGGCCGCCCATCTGGACCCCGCCCTGCTCCACCACCTGCACCAGCAACTGCACGTTCCGGCAGAGCACATCGAAGACGGCTGGCGGGACCTGGTCCAGCGGGTGACGGAACGTCAGTTCCCCTCCGTCACCTGAGACATGTGCCGCTTCGCCCCGGCCCCTCGGGCACAGCGGCTCGGTAGGGCAGCGGCTCGACGCCTCCACGCTGCCGCCGATGACCGCGCCACCTGCCAGGAGCCGCGTCCCTCTCCCGCTCCGCGTCCCGATTCTCCGGGCGCCCGGGCACGCCAGAGCACAGCGGAGCAGAAAAATGGCGGGCGCGCATCTGCAAAGACCTGACCTACCCCCGGTAACCTCTTCGCACTGTCTTCCGGGAGGAGCGGGAATGCGACGACGCACCCTGAGTCTCAGAACAGCCGCGGCCGGTGCCGTGCTTGCCCTCGGCATAGGGCTCGCGGCCCCCTCGCCGGGGGTCGCGACGGCCGCCGGCTCCAGCGACGACTACTGTCAGAGCCAGTGCCGTGACATCCTGCCGCCCGGCGAGAACGGCAACGCGACACTGGCCGAGATCCTCGCCAACCGCACACTGGGCACTCGTCCCGCGCACACCAGCGACCAACTGGGGCCCTACTCCGGCCTCGCCAGTGGCTATCCGCAACTGACGGACTCCACTCTGAGTTCGTTCTACAACGACGCGTCCTTCGGTGTGCCCAAGGACCAGGTCGCATCCACCGACAGCCCCCGCGGCGATGTCACCATCACCCGGGACAAGGCGACCGGGGTGCCGCACATCAAGGGCACCACCCGGTCCGGCACCGAGTTCGGCGCGGGCTACGCGGCGGCCCAGGACCGGTTGTGGCTGATGGATCTCTTCCGCCACGTGGGCCGCGGCGAACTGACCTCCTTCGCCGGTGGCGCCGCCGCGAACCAGGGCCTGGAGCAGCAGTTCTGGCGTGCGGCCCCCTATACGGAGGCCGACCTCCAGCAGCAGGTGGACCGGCTGGCGGCCCAGGGGACGCGCGGCGCGCAGGCCCTCGCCGACGCGCAGGACTACATCGACGGCATCAACGCGTACATCGCGAAGGCCAAGCCGGGCCGGTACTTCCCGGGCGAGTACGACCTGACGGGGCACATCGGTCCGATCACCAACGCGGGATCGATCGACCAGTTCAAGCTGACCGATCTGATAGCCCTTGCCTCGGTGGTGGGCGCACTGTTCGGCTCCGGTGGCGGGGGCGAGGTGCAGAACGCCCTCTCGCTCCAGGCCGCCCAGGCACAGTACGGCGTCACCCAGGGAACGAAGGTCTGGGAGTCCTTCCGCGAGCGCGACGATCCTGAGGCCGTCCGCACCCTGCACGACGGGCAGAGCTTCCCGTACGCGCTCAAGCCCGCGGATCCGAAGGGGACCGCGATGCCGGACACCGGCTCGGTGACGGCGGAGCCCCTCGTCCACGACCGTACGGGGTCCGCGGTGGCGGCCGGGGCCGGCAAGAAGACTCCCGTGAAGGCGCCGGCGGCCCTGAAGCCCCTCCAGGGCATGTACGACAACGGGGTCCTGCCCTCCGGCCTCTTCTCCACCCCGCACAAGGGGATGTCCAACGCCCTCCTCGTGTCCGGCGGGCACACCGCGAGCGGCCACCCCGTCGCCGTCTTCGGTCCGCAAACCGGTTACTTCGCACCGCAGTTGCTCATGCTGGAGGAGTTGCAGGGCCCCGGCATCAGCGCCCGCGGGGCCGCCTTCGCCGGGCTGAGCCTGTACGTGGAACTCGGCCGGGGGCAGGACTACGCCTGGAGCGCCACCTCGGCGAGCCAGGACGTCACCGACACCTACGCCGTCCAACTGTGTGAGCCGGGCGGCCAAACGCCCACCAAGGACTCCACCTCCTATCTGTGGCACGGAAGTTGCGTGCCGATGGAGAAGCTGGAACGCACCGACTCCTGGTCGCCGACCCTCGCCGACTCCACCGCCAAGGGCTCGTACCGCATGCAGGTGTACCGCACGAAGTACGGTCCCGTGCAGTACCGCGCGACCATCGGCGGCAAACCCGTCGCCTACACCACGCTCCGCAGCTCCTACGAGCACGAGGCCGACTCCATCATCGGCTTCCAGATGCTCAACGACCCCTCCTACGTGCACGATCCGGCGAGCTTCCAGAGCGCGGCACAGCACATCAACTACACCTTCAACTGGTTCTACGCCGACGACCAGCACATCGCCTACTACAACTCGGGCAGCAACCCGGTGCGGGCGCCCGGCGTCGACGCGTCCCTGCCGGTGCTGGCCGGGCCCGCCTACGAATGGCAGGGGTTCGACCCGGATGACAACACCGCCGACTACACGCCGCCCGACCAGCATCCGCAGTCGGTCGACCAGGACTATTACGTCTCGTGGAACAACAAACAGGCCGCCGGCTACGACGCGGCCGCGTTCGGCGAGGGGTCCGTCCACCGTGCCAACCTGCTCGACGACCGGGTCAAGGCACTCGTCGCCAAGGTCGGTGTCACCCGCTCCGCGCTCACCCGGGCGATGGCCGACGCCGCGGTGACCGACCTGCGGGGCGAGGACGTCCTGCCCGACCTGCTCGCCGTGCTGCGCAGCGCTCCCGTCACCGATGCCCAGGTGGAGAACACCGTCCAGAAGCTGGAGAACTGGGTGGCGGACGGCAGCAAACGCCGTGAGACGACAAAGGGTTCGCACGCCTACGCCGACGCTGACGCGATCCGGGTGATGGACGCGTGGTGGCCGGCCCTGGTCAAGGCGGAGTTCCAGCCAGCGCTCGGCGACGACCTGTACTCCGCGCTGACCACGGACCTCACCATCGACGAGGCGCCCTCCGCGGGACACGGTCCCACCGGGAGCCACGCCGGCAGTTCCTTCCAGTACGGCTGGTGGTCCTACGTGGACAAGGACCTCCGGGCTGTCCTGGGCAAACCCGTCAGCGGGGCCCTCGGCGCGAAGTACTGCGGCGGCGGCGACCTGACGGTGTGCCGGAGCGCCCTGCTGGACTCGCTGAAGCAGGCGGCGGCCGAACCGGCGAGCCAGGTCTACCCCGGCGACGACGGGTGTGCGGCCGGCGACCAGTGGTGCGCCGACAGCATCGTGCAGCGCCCTCTCGGCGGTGTCACCGACGACCGTGTCACCTGGCAGAACCGCCCCACGTACCAGCAGGTCGTGGAGTTCCCCGCGCACCGGTAGGTCCCTCGCCCCCGGTGCCGCCTCTTATGCGGCGGCACGCGGCCGGAGCCCGCACGCAACGGGCTCCGGTCGTCGAGGGGACATGCCGGTGGGGCGCGGCCTTTCGACCACCGCCCCGTACCGGATCGGCGCCTCGTTGTCGCGGCGCGATCGGGGCCGCTCAGACGGCGGCGTGGAGGGAGCGCCCCCACTCCTCGACGGTGGCCACCCCGCCGCGCCGGACGAGGATGTCGTTGATGAGGGTGTCGTGCAGGGCCGGCTTGGGGTCGGCGCAGGCGTCGGACAGGACGGTGACCTGGTAGTCGAGGTCGGCGGCCTGCAGCGCGGTGGACAGGACTATTCCGCCGGTGGCGATGCCCGCGAGGACGAGGTGGCTGATGTCCTGCGCCGCCAGGATCTGCTGGAGGTTGTTCCCGGCGAAGGCGCTGACCCGGTTCTTGTGCACGACGATCTCGCCGTCGGCGGGGGCGACGTCGGGGTGGAAGGCGGCGCCGGGATCATCGGCCGTGAAGAGGTGCGGCGGAAGGGCACCGAAGACCTTGTTGCGGGGGTGCGCGTCGGTGTGGGCGTCACGCAGCCGAAGTGCCACATGGATGACCGGGATGCCGGCGGCACGGGCCGTTTCGAGTGCCCGCACAGCGTGCGGCAGGTACTCGTCGGGCATGTGGGCGAGGTGGGTGCGCTGGAGGTCCATGAGCAGCAGTGCCGTGCGGGACATCGTCGTGCCTTTCGTGGGCGTGGAGCGCTGCGCGGGGACATCTCGCCGCTCGGGACGGTGCGGGGTGGGCGACGCGGCGCCGCGAGTGGGCTGCTCGGCGGTCTCCTTCACGGCCGGGACGTCGTCGGTCACACCACGGCCGAGCGTGCGGTCGAAGACCGTCAGCAGGAGGTACAGCACGCTGGCGCCGAGCATGACCCAGGCCAGCTGGTGCATGCCGACGGTGTCGGCGCGCTGTCCGAAGGACGTGGCCGTCGCCGAGGAAGCGATCATCGAGCCGACGTAGGCGAAGGTGCGCAGCAGGCCGGCCGAGGAGGCGGTGCGCTCGGCATCGGCCTGGAAGTAGACGGAGTTCTGCAGGGCCAGACTGTTCAGCCCCTGCGGGACACCGAAGACCAGGGCGACGAGGAGCAGCGTCCACAGGGGGCTCGTCCCGCTGAGCGTCAGCATCACCAGGCAGGCCACGATCTGTCCCACCGCGCCGACCAGGAGTTTCCCTCGTACGCCTCGGCGCCGCCCGGAGATGACAGAGGCGCCGATCGCCAGCAGGAACATGGGGATCTGGACCACCCCCGCGTGGAACGGCGACAGCCCGTACCCCTCCTCGGTCCACTGGCTGAAGCCGTAGAGGAAGGCGTACGAGACGACGTACGCGACGAGCGCGCGGCCGTAGGTCGCGAGGAGCGGCGTGTTGCCGCCGAGGACCCGCAGGTCGATGAAGGGGGTGGCGGCCCGCAACTCCCGTAGGGCGAAGGCACTTCCGGCGGCGGCGGTGATCAGCAACACGTACCCGTCGCGCAGGTGCGGGTTCATCAGGAACAACAGCAGCGAGGTGAGCGTCGCGGCGAACAGGCCCATGCCGGGCAGGTCGAGTTGGGCGGCCAGGCGCCCGCGCTGGGGGCGCTCGCCCGTCCCCGCGGATCCGGGCATCCGCAGCAGGCCCAGCACGACGGCCGCCACGGCCAGCGGCACGTTCAGCGCGAAGGTGGCCCGCCAGCCGCCCACCGCGATCAGCAGGCCGCCCAGCAGCGGTCCGACGACGGCAACGCTCTGATTGGTGACCGCGAGGGCGGTCAGTATCCCGCCGGGACTGTCCCGTCCGGTGCGTTTGCCCTCGCTGCGCAGCAGCGCCATCGCGGAGGGATACCCGGCACAGGTACCGAAACCGAGCAGGACACGCGCGGCTATCAGCACCCCCAGGTTCGGCGCCAGGGTGCCGACGACACCGGCGAGGCCGACGAGTGCGGTGCTGAGGAGGAAGATCCTGCGCGGTCCGAAGATGTCGATGAGCCGGCCCACGACAGGCTGCCCGAGAGAGGTGGCCAGGTAGAGGGCGGAAACCAGCCAGGCAGTCTCTGAGGACGGTGCGCCCAGGGCTCTGCCGATGGGTACGAGCGCGACGGAGATGATCGTCGAGTTGATCGGGTTCAGGACCGAGCCCAGCATCATCGGCGGCAGCAGCCGCCGGTCGAAACCCGGCCTGTCCGTCCCTCCCGTCGCACCCCTCCCCGTGTCAGTCATGAGTCAGCCGCTCCAGTACGGCCATAGTGGCGATCACCGCGCGGCGCTCTTCCTCCGTGCACTTGTCCTGCAACTGGCCGGCGAGCCATTCCGTCCGCGCCTGACGTCCCTCCTCAACCCGGCGGTGGCCCTCCGCGGTCAGCGTGATCAGCAGGCGCCGCCCGTCATCCGGGTCGGGTTCCCGCACCACCAGAGCTCTGGTGGCGAGAGACGCGACCGTCGCTGTCATCGACTGGTGCCGCACCCCTTCGGCCGAGGCGAGTTCGCTCGCCGTGACACCGCCCTTGCCCGACAGGCGGGCCAGGACGGACGCCTGGCCCAGGGTGAGGTCTTCGACCTCGGCGGCGTTCAGGATGCGGCGGCGCAGACGGCTGATGACCGCGCGGACCTCGCGGGACGCCTGGACCGCCGAGGGTGAGGGGCCCGCGTTCCCGGAGCCGCGGTTCTCGGAGCCTGGTTTCTCGCTCATGGCCTTCACGCTAATGCCTACAGCGCAAACTGTCCAGTTAGCCTGTACAGTTTGCGCTGTCTATACGTCCGCCTCCCGATGAGCGCGTGAAGGGTGAGCGCGTGAAGGGTGGGCGCGTGAAGGGTGGGCGGCCGACGAGATCGCCCCTGCCGGCCGATACCGGGAGGCATCACGCACCCTCGGCGCCGATCGCGCCCGTCGGCGCCGGGCGCCTGCCGGTATCGGCCGGGTGCGTCCTGGAGGACGCGCCACCCCCCGCGCCGAACGGGCACGGGCCGGCCCCGCATCGCGACGCGAGGTGGCAGCACGGCCCGGTTCGGGAAAGATCATTGCGTGCTTTACCCTAGTGAACCGGCATAGCACTCGCAACGCAACAGGCAGTTGGGGTCGGAGGTCGATCTCCGGCCCCTTCGCAGGACCGCGAAGAAGGATCATGAACAGGGTCAGCGCCACCGAGAACTACACCACCCAGGTCTTGCAGCGACTGGCCGCAAGAGGCAGTCATGACGCCCTGGTTGACGGGACCCGAAGGATCAGTGGCACCGAGTCCGTCGGCATCGTGCTCTCCTTCGCCGCGGTTCTGCGAAGGGCCGGGCTGGGACACGGGGACGGAGTGGCACTCTTCGCCGGAAACTCCGCAGAAGCATTGCTTCTGCAACTCGCCATCCACTTCGCGGGCTGCCGCATGGTCTTTGTGCCGCCCGAGCCCGGGAACGGCGAGCTCGAAGCGCTGATACGGCGTGCCGACGTCAGAATGCTCCTGTTCGACCCGGCCTTCGAGGACCGGACCCGGCAGATCTCCGACCAGGTGGACCTTCCGCTCGTCCTGGGCATCGGCCCGTCCTCGATCGCCGCCGACTTCCTTGCGATGGCACGCGACCAGGCCGCCCTCTCGCCGCAGGAGGCTGCCGACGGCCGCCACCTGGCGACCCTCCTCTACACGGGCGGGACGACCGGGCTGCCCAAACTGGTGACCCACCGCAGCAGTTACTACCGCGGATACGTGGATTTCTCCTCCGACATCGCCGAGGACACGTCGGCCGAAGCCACCATGCTGATCTGCACCCTCGTGACGCACACCAGCGGTCACGCCGCCTTCCTCATCGGTGTGCTGAGCGGTCACACCATCGTGCTGCTGCGGAAGTTCGACGCCGGCACGGCCCTGGCCGTGATGGAGCGCGAGCGCGTCACCCGGCTGATGGTGGTGACGCCCATGCTGTACGAACTGCTCGACCATCCGCGCGCCCGCCCCGGTGGCTTCCCCGCCCTGACGACCCTCTACTACACGGGGGCGGCTGCCTCCCCTGCCCGTCTCCGTCAGGCGATCGACCGCTTCGGGCCCGTCCTGCACCAGATCTACGGGGCATCCGAGGACGGCGCCGTCACGGAACTCACCCCCGAGGAACACGACCTGCGCCGACCCGAGTCGTTGACCAGCTGCGGGCGTCCGGCGACCGGAGTCGAGGTGGAACTGCGCGGCGACGACGGCAAGAGGGTGGCGGTGGGAGAGACAGGCGAGCTCTACGTGCGCGGCCCCTCGGTCATGGACGGCTACTGGAGGGACCCGGAACGTACCGCCGAAGTACTGGACACCGACGGCTGGTTCCGCAGTGGTGACCTCGCCCGCCAGGACGAGGACGGATACCTGTACCTCGTCGACCGGGCGCGCGACATCATCGTGACGGGCCGTACGGCCGACAACGTCTACTCGCGCCTTCTCGACGACTTCCTCAGTGCGCACCCGGCCATCAGGGAGGCGGCGACCATCGGCCTGCCCGGCGACGACGGCGAAGAGAGCGTGCACGTCGTGCTGGTAGTTCGGGACCCGGCGGCCGCCCCTGACCTCCCCCGGCTCACCGGCCAGATCGTCGACGCGCTCGGAGAGCTCTACGCGCCGGCCTCCTACTCGCTCGCTGCGTCCCTTCCCCGGACCACCGTCGGCAAGACGGACAAGAAGGCACTTCGCACAGCACTGCTCACGGCCTCCGTATAGGGGTGCCGGGCACCGGTCCCTCCGCGAGGCGGCCGGACGGGTCCCGGAGGCCGGGTCCCGGTCGGACGGCCGGCCCCGTGGGGCCGCGGGCGGGCAGTCCTCAGGCCAGGCACGCCTCCACGACCGAGACGTCCTCGGGGACCTGGCCGCCGGAGACTCCGACGGCTCCGATGACACGGCCGTTCGCCCCGGTGATCGGCAGGCCGCCGCCGAAGGACACCAGACCGCCGTTCGTGTGCTCGATGTTGTACAGGGAGCCACCCGGCTGGGAGAGCTCGCCGATCGCCGCCGACGGCATCTTGAACAGCACGGCGGTCTTCGCCTTCTTGATCGCGATGTCGATGGAGCCCAGCCAGGCGTCGTCCATCCGGGAGAAGTGCAGCAGATTCCCCCCGGCGTCCACGACGGCGATGTTCATGGGCACGCCGATCTCGGTGGCCTTGGCGATGCCGGCGGCGGTGCGGTTCATCGCTTCCTGCAGCGTGAGAGCAGTCACTGTCCCTGGTCCTTCCCGGTGTTCGCGGACGCGCGGCGGCCCCGTCGTGGACGGCGCGCGGGAGCGGCTCCCGCGGCTGCCCGGCCTCGGTCGGCCGGGTGGTGGGCGGCGGAAGGACTCCCGGGCGACCTTATCGGGACGATAAGTAATAAAACCCTCAGGGACACGAAACTCGCCACGGCCCCTTCCCGATCGGCGTCCCGACCGCTACGCGGGAGCGGCGGCACGCACGGGCACGGGCTCCGCGTGCGCCCCTGCCGGTGGCGCGCCCGGCGACGACGAGAGCCGACCGTCCCCACGAAGGCGTGCTCTTCGCCGGATGGTTCGGGGTCCAGCCGCGGGTTCCGAACGCGATGGCCCCGAAGGAGTCGGTCGGGTGTCCACGGTCGGGGCGAACACACCGCGTAAGCCGACTCGCACGCCGGGTTCCGTCCGGCGGCCCGCTCCACGGCCGTCAAGAGCGGAGTGCGTCGGAGGAAAGCGACCTCGGCGCCCGCCCCCACTGCCTTTCTTCGGGCAGCGGAGGGCAGCCGTCAGGAGAGCCGACCGCCTCGGTGCCGCGCCCCCGAGGCGGGGATCCACCATGGCGTGCGTCACACCGGACGAACGGTCGTCCCCGCCGGCTGCCGCCGAGGCGTCCGGCAACGTCCTGCCCCCGGCCGCCGATCCGAGGGCGCTCCGTCAAAGGGCCGGGCCGGGCGTCACCGCGGGTCACTGCACGCTACTTAGGTCACCCTTCCCCGGCGCCGGGGGTGCCTGGTACAGATGGAGTGGTTCCGCCACCACATCGGAAGTCACGCCATGAACCAGGACTACGCCCGCGACCTCACCCCCTTCTCGATCGATCTGACCTTCGACGAGGTACGACGACGCAGTGAGGTCGTCGCCGCGCTCGGCCCCCACTGGGACCCGGTGGCGGCCCTCCAGGGCGAGGACGAGGCATACGCCCTCCTCTACTCGGGCCTGGACGAGGAGCAGCAGCGCACGTACGACATGCTGGTGGCGGCCGGTGTCCTGCCGGGTCAGGAGCCGGGCCGTGCGTCTGCCCATTGATCCGCAGGCGGATTCGGGCCGTCGCGCCTGGGTGGCCTGCCCCGTCTGCGACGACGCCCGCCATTGCGACACCTGCGCCAGCAGCCGCAACTGCTTCGAGCACTGGCGCTACCTGATCTCCAACAAAGGGCCGGTCGTCCACCTTCAGTGCCCGCGGTGCACGCACCTGTGGTCCCTGGACACCCGGCCCCGCGCGGCCCGCCCCGGCGACAGCGGCCCCTGCTCCTGACGGGCCAGGCCTGCGGCCCCACGGGTCCGTGGGTCCGTGGGTCCGTGGGTCCGTGGGTCCGTGGGTCCGTGGGCGATCCTCACCCGGGATTCCCGCGTCGCCGCGCACGACATCGCCACGGAGCGCGTCCGGCGCTTCGGAAAGCCCCGCGCGCACAGCGCCCTCCTGCCGGAAGTGACGGCGCCCCTCCCGCCCACGGCGGGAGGGGCGCCGTCCCCGCTACGGCACGGCCAGGGCCTTAGCGGGGAGCGTCGTCACGTGTCCGTGGTCAGCCTCCGATCCCGATCGAGAAGATGTGCATCGCCAGCTGGCTGTTGGTCGCGGTCTTGCTGACATTCGGCAGGGTGACGGCCTCAACCGTCTTGCCCGTGCGCAGTGGCACTGTCACACCGTAGGTGTGCACCTGCTGTGTCTGGTGGCCGCCGGAGTTGTTCAGGTACGCGAGCGTGGCGGCGAAGTCGCTGCCCGCGGGCGCCGACGAGCCCCACCAGTCCCCGAAGCCGAGCGAGTAGGTCTGGGTGGTGCCGTCGGTGTAGAGGACGGTGCCCGATCCGGAGGAGGCGCCGAAGTCACTGGTGCCGATGAAGCCCAGCGTCGCTCCCGAACCCCGGACATGTACGGCCTGGCCACTCGCGACGATGTTGTCGGGCTTACCGGTTCCCGCCGTCGCGGGCCACGGGAAGGTGACCCCGTCGTGGGTCGCGTTCTGCCCTGCCGTGTATCCGGCAGCCTCCAGGGTCTGTTCCGAGAAGCTGGCGCCGCCGCCGTCCAGGCTGCCGGTGCCCGGAGTGGCGTCGTCGCTGATCCCGGAGTTGTCGTAGGCGGCGGCGACGGAGGCGTACGGCACCGTCACCGGCGCCTGGGCGCTCTGCCGCCCGTTGGGTGTGGTGACGGTGGAGTCGAGGGCGAAGGACGCCGGGTCGACACCCTCGGGGACCGTCACCTGCCACGTCGTGCTGACGGCCTGGCCGGCGCCGACCTCGGCGAAGGTGGCCGGTGTGCTCGCCGCGGCGGTCCAGTCGCTCGGTGCGGCGAGTGCGACCGTCACGCCCTTGACCGGCTTGCCGGCGCCGTTGGTGTAGGTGGTCTTCGCGGTGAATGTGGAGCCCGCGTCCGCGATGGGCGGCGCGCCGAGGGTGAGCGTGTTCCGCACCACGACGGGGGTCGTGCCGCTGACACCGTTCACGGTGACCTTGATGGTGGCGGTGCCGTCGGCGACCGCGTGGACGCTGCCGTCGCGGTCCACGGTGGCGACCTTCGGATCGCTGCTGCCGTACGTGACGTGCGCGGTGGACAGGTCGACGAAGGACTCGTCGTTGTTGACGGCCTCGACCACGTTGTCCGCCGTCACCGACAGGTCGCGCTGTTCCTTGCTCGCGTCCGTGTCGTCCTTGATCCACTTGTTCTTGCCGGTGAGGTCGAATGTGTCGCCCGCGTTGTGGACGACGTCCTCCGGCTGGACGGTGACGTACTGGACCTTCCGTTGGAGTGCCCCGGTGACCTTCACCTTCGCGGAGCCCGCGAGGGTACCCGCGTCGGGGCCGACCTGGAAGCCGTAGGCCCCGTCGTAGACGGTGTCACGCGACGCCTTCGCGTCCCAGAAGGCCAGATCGGGGACCTTGACGGGGATGGTGATGTGCTGGGTCGCGCCCGGTGCCAGCGACTTCGTCTTCCGGAAGCCCTCAAGGCGCTTGTCCGGCAGTTGTACCCCGGCTTCGGTGAACTGCGTCGCCGCGTACAGCTGGGCGACCGTCGAGCCGGCCGTGGTACCGGTGTTCTCGATGTCGAAGCCGACGTCGACCGTGCCGTTCGCCGAGACCGACTTCTTGTCGGCCTTGATGTGGGAGTAGGCGAACGTGCTGTAGCTCAGGCCGTATCCGAAGGGGTAGGTGGGCGTGCCGGTGAAGTACTGGTAGGTGCGGCCGAGTCCACCGGTCTGGTCGGGTGTGAGGCCGTAGTTGGACTTGTCCGGCAGCTGTGAGTCGTCCTTGTACCAGGTGAAGTCCAGGTGCCCGGCAGGGTTCTGCTTGCCGAAGAGCACGTCGGCGAGCGCGTCGCCCTGGCTCTCGCCGTTGTAGCCGCTGAACAGGATCGCGGGAACCTTGTCCTTGACGTCGTCGATCTTCACCGGGCCGTCCGACTGGATGACCAGCGCGGTGTTCTTGTTGCCGAGCGCGGTGGTCTGGTCGATGAGCGAGTCGTAGTTGCCCGGCATGTCGAGGCTTGCCCGGTCCTTGCCCTCCGACGCGTTGTTCTCGTCGGTTCCGACGAACAGGACGACCAGGTCCGCTGCCTTCACGTCGGCCAGGGTCCGGTCGCTCAGCGTGGCGGCGCCGCTCGCCGTGGAGGAGGTGCCTGCCGCGTCGAAGACCACGGACGCACCCGGGTTCGCGGCCTTCACCGCGTCGGTGATCCCCTGGACGGCGTCGACCTGCTTGGTCGGTTCGCCGGAGTAACCGCCGAGCGTCACGGTGCCCGCCAGGTCACCGAGGATCACGATCTTGCCGGTCTTCGCTGGGTCGGCCGGCAGCAGCGGCCTGTCCGTGCCGGGCACCTGTCCGTTCTTCAGCAGGACGAGGGAGTTGTCCGCGACGGTACGGGCGAGGCCCTGGTGCGCGGGGGACTCGATCTGGTCCTTGGAGATCTTCGTGTAGGCGACCTTGCTCGCCGGGTCGAACTCGCCGGTCTGCATGCGGACGGTGAACACCTTGACCAGCGCGTTGTCGAGCACACCCTCGCTCAGGGCGCCGGCGTCGATGGCCTGCTGGACGTTGGTGGTCGTCGCCTCGTCACCGGTGCAGTTGAGGTCGGTCCCCGCGCGCAGCGCGTACGCCTCGCCGCCCGCCTGTCCGGTCATGGTCGCACCCGTGGTGGTGCTGGTCCAGGTCGGGCTCGGCTTGTGGTCGGTCGTCCAGCCGGGGGCCGCCCAGTCGTGGCCGCCGGGGAACTGCTGCCAGGTGGTGCCGACAGCGCCGCAGTCGGAGGTCACGTAGCCGTCGAACCCGTAGGTGCGCTGGGCGAGTTGGTTCGTGGTGTAGGTGTCGGCCACTGACGGGGTGCCATTGATCGCGTTGTACGAGGTCATCAGGCCCGAGACATGGGCGTCCTCGATCAGCGTCCGGAACTGCGCGGTGTAGTAGTCGCGCAGGTCGGTGTCATCGACGCCGGAGCTGATGCCGGTGCGGTTCTCCTCGACGTTGTTGAGCGCGTAGTGCTTCGCCGTGGCCGCGACCTTGAGGTATCCGGTCCGGGGTGTGCCGTTCTGGTCGTTGCCCTGGTAGCCGTCGACGAACTCGCCGGCCATCTTGCCCGTCAGGTAGGGGTCTTCGCCGAAGGCCTCGTCGGTGCGGCCCCAGCGCGGGTCCCGGTCGAGGTTGACGTTGGGGGCCCAGAAGGTCAGGGCCCCGTAGTCGTCGGCGGAGGGGCCGAGGTTGTTCTGCCCGCTGCCGAAGAGCGACGTGTCGTTGAAGCCGCGTACCTCGTCGGAGATGGCCCCGGTCTCCTGGTAGATCAAGGACGGGTCCCAGGTCATGGTGGACGCGAAGTTGACCGGGAAGCTGGTGGCGTGGATGCCGCCCTGTGCGCCGCCGTTGTTCTGGTCCGCGCCCAGGGTGTTGACGCCGTGCTGGCCCTCGCTCCAGTACGTGTACTGCTGCACGCCGAGCCGGGGGATGGCGGGGGCGCTGTTGGTGGCGAGCTGCTGGACCTTCTCCTGCAGCGTCATACGGGACACCAGGTCGGCCGCGCGCTCCGCGAAGGAGTAGCCGGTGTCGAGGTAGACCGGGGTCGTTGCCGCCGTGGGCCCGGAGCGTCCGGCGGCGTTCGCCGGGCCGTGCGCGGTGGCGGTGAGGCCGACCGTACAGGCCAGGGCGCACGCGGCGGCCAGTCCTGCCCGGCGCAAGCGGTGTCGTTGTCTGTCCATGGTTCCTCCGTCGCAGCGGTGGGGGTGACGTGAACGGCGGTACTCGCGGTGCTCGGACGAGTTGGGTGCGTGGGGTCGGTTCGCTGAGGGCTCGGCTGCGCGGACGTACAGCTCGTGCGCGGACGGGAAGGTGCCCGCCGGCTTGGTGGTGACGACCTTGACCTGGCGTGCGGCGGCCGGGGCGCGTGTTCGGAGGAGTGCGCCTTTCGGTGGCGTACGGGTCGTCTCGGCGGGACTCGGCACGGTCGTGTACGCGGTGTCGTCGAGCGGGACGTGGACGTCCGATTCGCCCCGGAGGCAACCGCTGGGGGTGGACAACCGATCCGGGTGAGGGTGGGGACCGCGCCGGGACCGGGACAGACCGCGCCCTTTTCGGACAACGTTGTCGCACTGGCGTGGTGCGTCCGGCCGTCCGGGGCGTGGACGGCCGCGGGGCCCGGCCGCGGGAGGGCGGCCCGCCCGCTGCCGAAGCGCTGCGGCCCCGGCCCGGCGGAGCCGGCCGCGTCCGCGCCGAGGGCCCGCCGTCCGGTCGGTGACAGCGCCGCGTGGGCGGCGGGGAAAACGTGTTCGTGCATGCGCGTCTCCGTCGTCTGGGGGAACGAGTGAGGGCGCGGCGTGCGTCGGGTGCGCCTGTGACGCCGCGTAACGCGATGGACACTTATTATGTTGGCGGAGGCAACTTATTGACGCAGCACACCAGTTGACAAGATGTGCGTCCGTAAAGGTTCGCTGATGTCGGCCCGGCCCTGGCCAGTCCATAGGGGTCACGGGCGGTCGAGGACCCCTCGGCACCCGTTTGTCAGCCGCGCGAACTAATGGCCGGTCCCGCCTCGACGAACCGGATCTTCCGACCCAGGGGAACACTTCCGGGCGCCGGACTCCCGGGGCTACCGGACGGTGAGCCCTCGATGGGCAGGCGGCAGGCAGGTGGCACGACGCGAGGACCCCCGTGCGGTGCGGACGTGACGTCCGCACCGCACGGGGTTCTCGCCGTGGCCGACACCCGGCCACGCTCGCGCCGCACCCGCCCGCGGGCCCTCGTCTCCCCGGGCCCGCGGGCGGCAGGGCTACGCGACGGGCACGACCCCCTCGCCGTCCTCGTCCCCTGTGCTGCGGCCCGCACCCGGGGTGACACGGACAGCGGTGCTGCCGAGCCGTGGGATGTCCACGAGTATGTCGTCCCCTTCGCGCGTTACCGGTCCCTCGGGGTCACCGAGGAGTGTGGCCCGCTCGGCGGCGGCTACCGGGAAGCCGCAGCGGAGGCGGACGGTCCGCGCGCTCTCGGCAAACGACTGCAGACGCACGAGGATGTCCGCGGACGCGGCCCCGTTCCCTCCCCCGCCCGACGCGGCGGGCACGACCGGCGCCGCATCGATGAGCCGTACGCTCGGATCGTCGACGGACAGCAGCGCGCGTTCGGCCGGATCGCCCGCGGCGGTTGGTTCGCCGTGCGCCGCGACGCCCACCAGCGGATGGTCGACCTCGTGGGCGGTGCGCAGGCCGAGCGCCTCCGCTTCGATGCTCTCGCCACTCCTGCGGACGCCGACGGCATAGCGGAAGGTCGTGTCGAAGGCCTGCTGGGACGGGAAGTTGGTGTCCCACAGGTTGTTGTGGACCCAGGAGTAGAGAGTGCCCGGCCGGCGGGGTGCCGTGGAGTCGGGGAAGGGCGCGTACGGCAGGGGGATGGTCTCGGGCTCGACCAGTGGGGCATCGCGGGTCACCCAGGCGACCGGGCCCTCGGCGTCGTCGAGGGTGACGAAGGAACGCACCGCGCGCATGTGCTGGGGAGCGCCGGGAACGTGCGCGAGTCCGCTCCCGGTGAGCGCGCCGGTGATCTCGTACCGGACCGAGGGGGCTTCGAGGGCGAACGGGAAGGCCAGGTAGGCGCTCTCCTTCGTCATGGTGGCGGGCTTGTCGAAGCGGTTGTCGAAGACCACGTGCGCGTCGTCGCGCCCCAGGCTGACGGTGGTCCGCGCGAGACTCACACCGTCCGCCGCGTACTCGTAGGTGAGGCTCCGGCCGAGGGCGTCGTCGCGGCGTTCGAGCAGGACGGCCGGCCTGGCGAGGGAACGGGAACCCAGGAGTTCCAGCTCGTCCGTCGCGGTCGTCTTGTTGGCCTGGTGGTTGAAGCCGCCCGCGGTGGTGTACGTGTCGTAGACATAGCCGTTGAAGCCCACCACGGCTTCCTGGTCGACGAGTTCACGCCCGGTGGCCTTCTCGGTGATCGACGCCACGCACGCACGCCCGAGGTCCACGCGCACCCGGAGGTGGTCGTTCTCCAGGACCAGGTCCTCGGCCCTCGGCAGCGGCGGCCGCCGGTCGCTTCCCGCGTCCTGTTTCCGGTCGGTGGGCGGTACCTCCGCCGTGCCCTGCTCCCCCGCTGTGAGGTCGAGCCTGACGAGCCCGAGCGGCGGGACGTCGGGCACCTCGACGTGCAGCAGACGCCCCGCGTCCCGGTGTACGGGGTTGGTCTGCGCCTCCGCGACGCTCGGCAGCGGCTTGCCTGTGCGGCCGTCGGTGACCGACACCGCCCGGTCCAGGGGGATGCGGCTCTCGCGCACGAACAGGGTGACGGCCGAAGTGCGCCGTGCCGACGTGGTGTTGACGGCCCAGTAGGTCGCGTCGGCACCGGGGGTGACGGGCAGCGCCGCGCCGAGTGCGGACGACGCGTGGTCGAGGAAGGTGTCCGCGTCGTTGTCGCCGTGCAGGGCGTATCCGTACTTCCAGTGCCACTGCTGCTCGCCGGAGCCCATGCCCGAGTCGCCGTGGGTCCACGGGTCGCCCGCGCCCCAGGTGTGTTCGTTGAAGAGCGAGACCGACCGGTACACGTCCGCAGCGCCGTGCCGGGCGTTCTCGGCGTGGGCGAGTGCGGCGGGTCCGGAGTCGCTCAGCGCCGCCATGCCGTAGAGGGTGGCGGCGTCCGTCACGGTGGACTGCGCGCGGCGGACCATGGCCTGCGGCCGGGCCCCTGAGCCGACGCCCTCCACCCACCAGTCGCCCCAGTCGCCCTCGAAGACGGGCACCGCGTCGCCGAGTCGCTGCTCGGCGTCGGTGAAGAAGTCGGTGTTGGTGGAGAGCCGCAGGGTCGGGGAGGCCCAGGTCTCGTTCCAGCGGCGTACGGTCTCGGCCAGGATCAGCCGCGGCGGCGCGTTGTCCCCGAAGTGGCCCTGGACCCGCAGGTGCAGGATGTCCCACGGGTACGGTTCGCGATGGCCCGCGGTCGGTCCCGGCGAGCCCACGAGCTCGGGCGGTATGGGGTACGGGTTGGTGGCCAGGGCGGTCAGGTAGGCGGGCAGCAGGTCGTCCACCATCGCGTAGGAGGTGTCGAAGCCCAGCACCGGGCCCTCCATGTAGGCGAGGCCGTGCGGGCTGTCCGTCATCCAGGTGAGGAGTTCGTTGCCCGACGGGGCGCGCCAGCGGAACAGGCGCGGCAGTTGGGCGCCGCCGTTCATGTTGGGGACGGAGCGCCCGGCCCAGTTGTGCGCCACGGACAGGTAGCGCACGCCGAGCCCCGCCAGCGCGTCGGGAAGACCCGCGACGGTGCCCGGCACGTCGGTCTGCATCGCGCTGAGGAAGTCGATGCCGTGGGCCTCCTTGACGGAACGGGCGAGCCGCAGGAGTTCGTGGAGCTCGTCCGTCGAGCAGGTGTCGGTGTGCAGGTTGTAGGGCATGGCCGTCAGCTCGATCTGCCCGGCCTTGACGCGCCGTACGAACTCCTCGACGCGCCGGGCCGGCCGTGCGGCCGCCCACTGCTCGAAGGACCACAGTGACTCCACCGCCCACCGGAACTTGGCGTTGTCGGGCCAGTCGTCGGTGGCACGGGTCAGGTCGAGGCAGGAGTCGAGGAACGCGACGTGCTCCCCGAGTACCGTGCCCTGCGGGTCGGTGTAGCCGATGTCCAGGTGCGAGTGGTGCACGAGGTGGATCGTCCACTCGCGCGGCGGTTCGAGGGTGAAGGCGAGTACGGCGGAGGCACCATGGCCGGTGGCGGTGATGCGCAGGTCCCGCGGCTCGGACTCCAACGGCAGCAGCAGCCGCCATCCGCCGGGGGCACTCACGGTCTGAACGGGCAGCGGGCCGTGGCCCGCCGCCTCGGCGGTGAAGGTCCAGCCGCCGGGATCCGCACCGTCGATCAGGATCCGTACGCAGCGTTGTGCGCCGGCCGGTGTGCGTCGCACGAGGTGTTCCGGCAGGGCACGGAACCTGGTGCTGCCGGCCTGGGCCGTGGCCGCCACCGCGAGGCCGACCATGCTCGTCCGGGCCTTTTCGGTCGACCACCGGCGGTCACGTACGAGGGCACGCGTCGTCATGTGCTGTCTCTCCCAAGGTGGTTCGGGGTCAGGATGTCAGGCGCAGGCTGTTGACGAAGAAGCGCTGGAAGACGAAGAAGAGGACCACGGTGGGCACCGACGCCACGAGGGCCCCGGCGAGTACGGCGGGTGGCCCCACCGTGGAGTAGTTCCCGCTCAGGTCCGCCAGCGTGGCCATCACCGGCCGCACGTTGGGGCTCAGCGAGAGGGTGATGCCGAAGAGGAGGTCGTTCCAGATCCAGGTGAACTGGAAGATGAACGCGGCGAGGAGCGCGTTCCTCGCCAGGGGCAGATGGATGGAGAGGAACATCCGCAGCCAGTTGACACCGTCGAGCTGGGCGGCCTCGGAGATCTCCCGTGGCACGGTCATCATGAAGTTGCGGTTGACGAAGAAGGCGAACGGCACGGTCAGCGCCACATACACCAGCACCATGCCGTACTGGGTGTCGTAGAGCCCGGTGCGGGCGAACCCCGTGAACTGCGGCGACAGGAAGGTCTGCAGCGGCAGCACGGTGCCGATGAAGATCGCCCAGAACCAGATCGCGGGGCGCCGGACCGGCATGACCGTGACCGCGAAGGAGGCGAGTGCCGCGATGACGACGGCGATAGCCGCCCCGGTGACGGCGTACACGAGTGTGTTGAGCAGGCCCCGGCCCACGGCGGCGCTGCTGAACGCGGCGCGGACGTTGCCGAGGAAACCGAAGGAGGCGAACCACCAGCGCGGGGACCCGGTGTACTGGCCCGAGGGCGTGAAGGCGTTCACGACCACCAGCCATGTCGGCACCAGCCACAGCACGGACACCAGGGCGACGAGGACGTGCCGTACCGCTCGGCCGGTCATGCGGCACCACCCCGCTGCGGCTGGACCTGGCGGCGCAGGTACAGCCAGGACGCGGCGACGACGACCGCCGTCAGGACGACGGAGACGGCGGCGCCGTACCCGTAGCGGTCCAGGGTGAAGGTCTCGCGGTACATCGTCAGGGCGAGTGTCTCGGACGCCGTGCCGGGGCCGCCCTGTGTCAGCAGCCAGACGATGTCGAACGTCTTGAGACTGTTGACGATGGACATGCCCACGACCACCACCGTCATGGGCCGCAACTGGGGCACGATCACCCGCAGGAACAACTGCACGCCCTGCGCGCCGTCGATCCGCGCGGCCTCCAGGGTCTCGACCGGGATGGTCTGCAGCCCGATGAGGAACAGGATCAGCGAGGCGCCGGTGGACTGCCAGGTGGTCACGACGATCATCACGATCGTGTTGAGCGGCCAGTGCAGCAGCCAGTCGTGCTGCCAGCCTCCGAGCCCCACCGCGTGCAGGCTCTGGTTGACGGCTCCGTCGCTCTTGAGCAGGAACGTCCACAGCAGGGCCGTCGCCGATCCGGACAGCGCGTACGGGATGACCACGGCCGTACGGGCCACGGCCCCCCAGCGCACCGAGTGGGTCAGCACCGCGAGCACCAGCCCGAGGAGCACGGGCAGGACCAGGGTGCCCGCCACCCACATGAGCGTGTTGAGCAAGGACCGGCCGAAGTCCGGATCCGTCACGAGCGCGCCGTAGTTGGCGAGTCCGACGAAGCGTGCGCTGATGCCGTTGTCGTCGAACAGGCTCCGGTAGGCGGTGACGGCGAACGGCACCACCAGCAGCACTGCGACGAGCGCCAGGGCGGGCGAGAGGAACGCGCCCACCCACACGGCGCGCCGGACGCCGCCGGTCCGGGGTGTGCCGGCCGGGGCTCCGGGCCCGCGCCGTGCTGTACGGGGAACCGCCTCGGCCTCGGTCGTCAGGACTTCCACGCCTTCCACTCCTTCTCGGCTCGTCGCTGCATGCTCTGAAGCGTCTGGGTGGCCCGGGCGGCCGTGGGCTGGATCATGAAGGCGCTGAGATCCTGCACATTGCCCTCGATCAGCACCGGCGGGGACGCCTCCCAGTAGCGGACTGCCTGGGCCGGCCGTTCCGCACGCACCTGGGCGGCGACCTGGCGCACCGCGCCCACATCCGGCAGTACCGCGGGGTCGGCGGACGTGTCGCGCAGGAAACCGGTCCACGCCTTCTGCACGGCCGGATCGAGCCAGGCCCGGGCGGCCTCGACGGCGGCCCCGCGCTTGTGTGCGTTCGCCGAGACCGCCAGGACGCCGCTCTCGACGAGTACCGACCGGTCGCCGCCGGGCGGCGGAGGCAGCAGGAAGGCCCCCAGGTCCGCGTCCTTGACCCCGGCGTCGAGGAAGGCTCCCGTGTCCCAAGTGCCGTAGAGGAACATGGCGGTACGGCCCTTCGTGAAGCTGCCGGGCAGGTCGGCCGCCGACACGTCGGGTGAGGAGAACGCCCCGCGCCGGTACAGATCGCTCCACAGCGCCATCGCCTGCCGGCATTCCGCGTCGGTGTAGGACCGCTTGCCCGCGGTGAGGTCCAGGTAGAAGCGGTGGTCCAGGCCGTTGACGAGTTGCTGGAACCAGATCGACGACTCCCAGGTCGTCGCACCGCCCGACGCGATCGGTGTGATGCCGCGCGCATGCGTGAGGTCGACGATGTGCAGGAACTCCTGCCACGTCGCCGGGACACCGACACCGAGCCGGGCGAACAGCGGCTTGCTGTAGAAGACGGCGTAGTACGACTTGTACAGCGGGACGCCGTACTGTCTGCCGTCGCTCGTGAACGACTCCCGCAGAGCGGGGTCCTCGCACCAGCCGCGGCGCTCCGCCTCGTCCCAGGCACCCGAGACGTCCGCGAGGAGCCCGGCGCGGGCGATGTCGCGCAGGCGGTACCCGTTCCACCACTTGATGAGATCGGCCGAGGAGTCGGTCTGCGCGGACATCCGGACGATCTGCTGGTAGTTGCTGACGTTCGGCACGGCCCGGGGTGCCAGCCGGTACCCGGCCCTGCGGAGCAACTGCCGGCCGGCGTCCTGGAACCCGGGCGCCCAACTGGGGTTGTCGTTGAACAGCGAGAGCACGTCGGACGGCGCCGGTCTTGACATCGTTCCCCGGGCGCAGGCGTTGAGCGCGAGACCGGCGGCCCCGGTGAGTGACGCGGCCAGCGCGGTGCGCCGACTCACAGTTCTCCGCATGCTGGTCAACCCCATCGGACTCCCTCGTCCCGGAATCACCGACCTGGTAAGTTATCGGTAACGTACAGGTGTCCTTGGGTTTTGAGAACAGGTTGCGTTGACGTTATCTCTGCGAGGTCGATGGCATGCGCGAGGACCCAGGGACCGTGGCGGGAGTCCCGCGAGACGATCCGACGCCCGGTCATCGAGCGTCCACCGACCCCGTCATCACCGGGTGCCTGAACACGGCGCGTACCAGCTTCCAGGCCACCCGGACCCGTGCCGTCGACGCACCAGCGGTCGACATATCCGGGGCCGTGCCCCGGGACACCGCCGGACGGCACATCCACGCGGCGGTTCCCGCTCCGCGCGCCCGGATCCCCGTCACGAACGTTACCGATAGCGTTGACGCAGCGATCGATGGCGGCGGCCCCGGGGACCTTCTGCCGCCGGCCCACCGCTCGACTCCGGACCGCCACCTCTGCGATCAACTCCGGGCGCCGACCCGGGCACTGGGCCCGAGGAGCATCGGGGCCCGCTCCCGCACGCGTCCGAACACACCACCACGGCACGGGCTGCCTGTACGGACCCTCGCGCACGCGGCGGAGGCGCCCGTGGCCACGCACGCCGCCGGCGGTCCCCGCGCACGCGCGGCAGGTGGCGGCCACTTCGTACACTGGGGCAAGAATCCCGCGGTCGCCGCGTACCGCGTACACAATCAGGGGCCGGTCCTGGCCCGTTGGGCGAAGGCGCAGGTGGTATGAGCACGCAATCCGACTCCGCGTCGTCCCTGACGATGCGGGACGTGGCCGAACGCCTCGGCGTCAGCACCATGACGGTCTCCCGGGCCCTGCGCGGACAGCCCGGGATCGGCGAGGCGACCCGCAGACGGGTCCTCGCCGAGGTCGCCGCGCTCGGCTACCGCCCGAACAAGCTCGCCAGGGGGTTGCGTTCCGGCGGCCCCAACGAACTGATCGGCCTTGTCGTCACCAACCTCGCGAACCCCTTCTACTCCCAACTCGCCGTGGGCGTGGAAGAGGTGTGCGTCCGCTACGGGGCGCGCGTCATGCTCGGCAGCACCAGCGAGGACCCGGACGTCGAACGCGACGTCGTGAGGGACCTGTTGGACCGCGGTGTGGACGGCTTAGTGGTCGTCCCCGCCAGCCACGACCACAGTCATCTCGGCGGGCCCCGGCTCCGCGAGACACCCGTCGTGCTCGCGGCCAGTCCGCCGATGGACATCGACGTGGACTGCGTGCTCGTCGACGACGTCGGCGGGACCCGCGCCGCGTGCCGCCGGCTCGTGAGCCGGGGCCACCGGCGCATCGGTTTCCTCGGGCTGCCGCCGTCCCTGTGGACGGGCTCGGAGCGCTTCCGCGGCTATGCCCTGGCGCTGGAGGAGGCGGGCATCGCGGTGGACGAACGCTACGTCAGCCGGCACCGGGGCGACAGCGCTCTCGCGGAGCAGGCCGCACGCGCCATGCTCGCGCTGCCTGATCCCCCGACCGCGCTGATCACGGCCAACAACCGCAACACCGTGGGCGCGCTGCGTGCCCTGCGTGACCGGCCGGAGGGCGGGAACCCGGTGGCCCTCGCGGGGTTCGACGACATCGAACTCGCCGACATGCTGCACCTGCCGCTGACCGTGGTGTCGTACGACGCGGCGGAGGTCGGGAGGGCCGCGGCCACGCTGCTGTTCGAACGTCAGCGCAGCACGACGCCACTCCAGCCGCGACGCGTCACCATCGCGACGAAGCTCATCGACCACCCGATGCCCCGGTAGGCCCGCTTCGCCGCCGGCGCGTGCGACCCCGCAGGGCTCCGGCGCCTGGCGCGGCGGGCGGGTGTGCGCGGACGGTTTCGCCGTCCGCGCACAGCCCCCACGGGCGGGGGCCGCCGGCCGTAGGCTCCCGGCATGCAGCCACCGCGCCTCTCCGTACAAGCCCAGCCACGCGACGCCGTTTCCTGGACCGCCCTGGCCCGACGCCTCGAAGCCGGCGGGTACGACGCGCTGCTCGCGGCCGATCACCCGGGCACCACCGTCTCCCCCTTCGTCGCGCTGGCAGCCGCCGCGCCGGTCACCGAGACCATCGGTCTGGGCTCGTACGTCTCCCAGGCGGGCGTACGGGAGCCACTGCTGCTCGCGTCGGACGTCGCCGGCCTGGACCTCCTCTCCGGCGGACGGGCGCGGCTGGCATTGGGCGCGGGACACACCCCCGTCGAGTGGGACATGCTGGGGGCGCGACGGCCCGACGTCGCGGGGCGCGTCCGGCGTTTCCAGGCCGTGGCAGAGGCCTGCCAGGCGCTTCTCGCAGGCGAGACCGTCACCGTCGAGAGCCCTGAAGTACGAGCCCACCAGGCCCGGCTCACCGCCCCGCGCCCCGTCCAGGAGCGGGTGCCCTTCACCTTCGGG
Source organism: Streptomyces sp. NBC_01497 (assembly GCF_036250695.1). Taxonomy (NCBI): domain Bacteria; kingdom Bacillati; phylum Actinomycetota; class Actinomycetes; order Kitasatosporales; family Streptomycetaceae; genus Streptomyces; species Streptomyces sp. NBC_01497. The sequence goes on from NZ_CP109427.1 coordinate 527,524, forward strand.
GGCGGCAACACCGCCTTGCTTCGCTGGGCCGGGGCACACGCCGACGTCGTGGGGCTGAGCGGGCTCGGACGCACCCTGCCCGACGGGCACCTGCACGAGGTGCGCTGGAGCGGCGAGGACATCGACCGACAGGTCGACCTCGTCGAGCAGGGGGCCTCGGGCCGGGCCGGGGCCCCGGCCCGCGAAGCACTCGTTCAACTGGTGGACATCACCGACGACGCCGAAGGTGCGGCCCACGAGATCGCCGGCCGGCTCCACTGCGACGTGGCCGACGTCCTCTCCTCCCCCTACGCGTGGATCGGCACGGTGGAGGAGATCGAAGCCGCGATGGCCGAGCACGAGCGGCGCTGGGGAATCACCCGCTACGTCATCCGCGAGGCACACCTGGACGCGGCCGACGAGATACTCACGCACCTGTCCCACGCCGCCGGCTGAGACGGCGTCCCGGGGCGGGACGGCCCGGCCGGGCGCGGGCCCCTGGGCCTGTCCGGTCCTTGTGCCGGCCACGACGGGAGTGACGCCGGTGGCCGGCGCCCCGGGGCCCGATGGGGACCATCGGTGTGACGAACCCCGGTGCGCGGGCGGGCAGTGGGGCCTCGCCGGGCGGCGGCCGGGCCCGGCAGCGCGAAGGCCGTCCGGACGCTGGTCCGGACGGCCTTCGCGGCGGTGCCCCTGGGGCCCGGTGACGTCAGACCTGCGCCTGAAGCCCCTTCGGGTTCTCGCCGTACTTGTTCGGTCCCGGAGTGCCCTCGGTGGCCGTGAACACCAGCATCACGATGAAACCGACGAGGGGAATGAGCTGGATCAGGACCCACCAGCCGGTGCGCTCGGTGTCGTGCAGGCGGCGAATCATGACGGCAAGGGTCGGCAGCAGGGTGGCGACCAGATAGATCAGCTCCAGTGCCTTGGTCCCGATGATGGCGTCCACGATGCCCAGCACGATGGAGACGATCACGCTGAACAGCGTGAACATCCAGTACTCCTTGCGGCGCGCCCGCCCGTTGAACACCGCGTACTTCTTGAGGACTTCGACGTACCAGTTCATGACATCCCCCCAGGGACCGACGTGATCTGCCCAGATGGTTCGGGACAGCCGCAGAACAGTCACACGTGGAAGGGAACACGTCAATACGGATCGATCATGCTGCTCACACGAGGTGCGACGGTGATCCGGCGCCATGCGCCCCGACCACCAACCGGCCATTTCAGGACAGCTGCGGAGATTGTCCCAGCGGACTCCCGCAACGGGTCGGGATTCTTCCGCTCCCGACGCCCCGCCGTCACCGAATTGAAGGCCATTCGTCTCCGAGGTCGCCCCGTTCCGGGATGGAAAAGATTGTGAATCGTTACCCAAATCTGGAGGAAACGGCCCCCGTCAGAGGCATCGAACACCTTCCGCGGCTGGTTCAGCGCCCTCGGGAAGCGGGTGGGGTCCGCGACGCAACCCTTGCGCAGGAGCCGGGCGGAGAAGTCGGGGGCTGATCATCGGCATGCCGCACGGGGAGCCGGTGTGCCGTATGGCGCACGCCTCTCATTCTGCGAACTGCCCCTGGACGGGGCGGCGCAGGCGCACCGCGACGTCGACGACCGCGTCGCGGGCTGGATGACGTTCATCCAGGAACCCTGCCCCGTGGCAGCCGTCCGTTCCCGGCCGTTTGTGGGGGTCGCCTTGGAACCGGCGCGACGTCCGCCGCGTGACACGGGGCGCGCCGCGCCGGTTCCAAGGCGAGGGGGACCACCGTCAACCGGCTGAGTGGAACACGTAGTCACCCGAGCCGACACGGAAGGCGGCATAACCGTCGCGCATGCCGTCGAACGTGGCGTCGGGGGCCGCCTGGACCGCCCTTTCCTCGTGTGCGGGGACCAGGATCTCGGCTGTCGCGCCCACCGGTACGCCGACGCTGAGTGTGAACCGCCCCCGCTTGAGCGTCCAGGCCGAACTCACCCGGCCGAGCGGGGATGCGACATGGGCCGAGGCCTTGGTGAGGCCGCCCACCGGATGCGGCTGGATCTTGATCTTCGTGTAGCCGGGGGCAGCCGGCTCGATCCCGGCGACACCCTGGTAGAGCCAGTCGTCGACCGTGCCCAGGAAGGCGTGGTCGTGGGAACGCGAGGTGTCCTGCCACTCCTCCCACATCGTGCTCGCACCGAGCGACTGGAACCAGTAACCCCAGCCGGGGTATGTGGGATTGGTGGCGACCTGGTAGGCGAGGTCCGCGTTGCCGGAGTCCGTGAGCACCGGCAGGATGATCTTCGTGCCCAGCGCACCCGTGTCGAGGTGGTTCCCCCGGGTCTCGATGTCGTGGGTGAGGTTCGCGAGCACGGCGGGCCGGTCCGCCTCGGGGACGATGCCGAGGCTCAGAGGCAGCAGGTTCGAGGTCTGGCGGTAACCGGCCGACTTGTCGTCGTAATAGGCCTTCGCCGACTTGTCGTAGAAGTTCGCGTTGATGGCGTCCGCCGTCGTGGCCACCAGGGTGTCGAAGTGTGCGGCGTCGCTGTCGTGGCCGAGCGCCCGCGCGATGCCGGCCATGGCCGTGGCCGTCTTGTTGATGTAGGCGGTTCCGACGAGCCGGGTGCCCTCCGGTGGGAACGAGGCGCCGGGGGCGACCCAGTCGCCATAGCTGAAGCCCGTGTAGATGCCGCCCGTCTTCGCGATGGTCTGCTCGTAGTGGTCGAGCCACTTCTTCATCGCGTCGTAGTTGTCCGCGAGCGGCCGGGAGTCGCCGTAGTACCAGTAGATGTCCCAGTTGATCAGCACGAAGCTCGCGGACCAGACCGGGTCGGTCACACCCTTGGCCCCCACCGTGCCCGGCACGGTGTGGCCGATCGTCCCGTCCGGGTTCTGGTCGTCGCGGTGGGCCCGCATCCAGTTCTCGTAGAAGTTCTCCATGTCGAAGTTGGCGATCGCGGAGTCGGCGGTGAGGTGCGCGTCGGCGTCGTAGGGCCGCTTCTCGTACATGGGGGTGTCGGTCGGGACGGAGTGCAGGTTGTTCAGCGTGGTGTTCGCCTGGGCGCTCTGGTAGCTGTTGAGCAGCGCACTGGAACTGGTGAAGTCGCCGGTGGCGGCGACCGCCGTGTGGACCCGCTCCGCCTTCACCGAGGCCGCCGTGACCCCGGCCGGCGCGATGATCTGGACGTACTGGAAGCCGTCATAGCTGTAGCTGGGCCGGTAGCTCTCCGGACCACCGCCCTTGAGCGTGTACGCGTACGACTGCAGGCCCGCGTTGTCGACCGTCCCGTCCGGGAGCAGCTTCTCCCCGTAAGTGATCGTCACCACCGCTCCGGCGGGCCCGCGCAGCGCGACGTCCGCCCAACCGGCGGTGGGAGTGCCGTAGTCGTAGACCTTCACGCCGTCCTTCGGCGTGGTGACCTTCTTCACCGGCAGGATGCCGGTCACCTTGATGGGCGGGAACGCCTCCGCACGGAGTGTTCCCGCGGGCGGGGCGACGGCGAGCACCGGCTCCCAGCTCGCGTCGTCGAACCCGGGCCGGTTCCACCCGGGCTGCTCCAGCCGTGCGTCGTACGTTTCCCCGTACATGACGGACTCGGTGCGGGTCGGGCCGTCCGCCGCTGTCCAGTTGCCGTCGCTGGCCACCTGCTGCGTGCTGCCGTCCGTGTACGTGATGTCGAGTTCGAGTTTCAGCTTCGGCTCGCTGTGCCAGGGGGAGGCGTCCCACTCGTCAGGTTTCGTCATAGCGTAGTACCCGCGCCCGAGGCTCACGCCCAGTGCGTTCTTTCCGGCCCGCAGCGCCTTGGTGACGTCGTAGGTCGCGTACAGGTCCGTCTTGTCGTAGACCGTGAAGGCGGGGTCGAGTTCGTGGTCTCCGATCCGCTTCCCGTTGAGGTAGAGCTTGTAGTAACCGAGGCCCGCGATGTACGCGCGGGCCGACCTGATCCGTTTCCCGGCGGTGAAGTCCCTGCGCAGCAGCGGCTCGGGCGGACTCGGGACGTTGACGGAGCTGTACCAGGGCGCGTCACCGTAGTGGGCGGCCTCCAGTGCCGCGGGCCAGGCCGAGTCGTCGAAGTCCGGCTGCTCCCAGCCCGTCGCGGCCGTGTCGGCCGCTCTCCAGCCGTGGTCGGTGACCACGTCGACCGGGTCGCCGCCCGATCCCTGGATGTGCAGCCTGCCGACGACCCCCGCGGGGCCCGCGAGGGCGTTGACCGCCTTGAGCGCGATCACGTTGTGACCGGGACGCAGGTCGGCCGAGATGTCGACGAGAGTCGCCGTGCTCCAGGAGTCGCTCACGTCCGGCGAGGCGGCGGCCTCCTTGCCGTTCACATACAGGGTGAAGCTGTCGTCGGCGCTCAGTTCGAACTGCGCGCTGCTGATCCGGTCACCGGCCGGCAGATCGACACCGCGCCGGAAGTACCGGGTCGCCGCGGCGGGCGCCGAGTCGGCCGGGTCACCCTCGGGATACCAGATCCAGTCGGCCCCGGTGAGCGTCGTGGCAGCGGGCGTCGACGGCGACCCGATCCATGTCCCGTGGAACTGGTCCTGGCTCATGAACGCCGTCTCGAACCAGGCGGATCGACTCCACGGGGACACCTGGTGGGCGCCGTCCCACATACGTACACGCCAGAAGTAACGGGTTCGCGCGTGCAGGGCCCGCCCCGCGTAGTCGATGTCGTACGACCGCGACGAGCGCACCTCACCGCTGTCCCACACGTCCGCCGGCCCGTCGCGCGTGCTCGACACCTCGATCTCGTACGCCGACTGCCGGGCGCCGTGCGTCCGCGCGCTCAGGGTCCAGCCGAGCCGCGGTGAACTCTCGTCGATCCCCAGCGGGTCGGCCTGGTGCTCGACCGTCAGTCCTTCCACCCGGACACTGCCGGCCCGGGCGGCGCTGTCGGCCCCGACCGGCGTCACCCCGAGGGCCAGCAGAGCCAGCACCCCCGTCATCACGCGCAGCATCACTGCGCCTCCTCTGCTTCGGCGGGCTCTCGCAGTCCCGCGGCGCAGTGGACGCGCACGGAGTCCTGAGCCCGGGTCCGTCAAGCCCCACGGCGGGTCACGTCCATGAGAAAATCGTTTCAACCGTGCGAGGCCTGAACCTAGAGACCGCGATACCGGCGGTCAAGAGGTCCGGCATGACAAGAGCGCGTCAGCGGATTGAAACGTCTTTGAAACCCTGACAGACCAGGCGGCGAACAGGACGCGGGACCTGAGGTACCGGCTCGGAGCGCACGCTCGCCCCCTTCCCGCGGGACCCGGGCGAGGACCCTGGGGGCGGGCTCGGTGTCACCGCCCCCGCCACCCTCAGCGCGCGAACTTCGCCACGGCGGCGGCGGTGACGGGCGTGAACAGGTTGACGAGGTTTCCGTCCGGATCCCGGAACAACAGCGACCGGTTGCCCCACGGCATCGTGGTGGGCTCGTTGACGAACTCCTCGACGCAGCCGGGCAGGTTCCGGTACACGCTGTCCACGTCGTCGACAAGGAATTCGAGGATCACACTGCGGTTCTCGGCGGGGGCCGCTGAGCCGGGGGCGAACAACGGGACGGTCCGGGTGCTGCCGATGGCCAGTGTGACCAAGCCGATGCCCAGCTCGGCGAAGTCCTCGTTGGACCAGTTCGCCCGCACTCCGGTGACCTGCTCGTAGAAGGCGACGAGGCGGGCCACGTCGCCCGTGATGACGCGGATGGATACGAAGTTCATGGGTTCTCTCCTGGTCGGTGCCTGCTTTCGACCACACGCTACGACCTGTACAGGACAGAATCCGCCCGGTATACGCGAGATACTCGAAGACATGTCCCGTCCTGTCGCGCGCGTGCTCAGCCTGCTGGAACTCCTGCAGTCCGGCGGAATCCGAACCGTGGCCGAACTCGCCGACCGGCTCGCTGTCGACGAGCGCACGGTACGGCGGTACGTCGATCACCTCATCGACCTCGACGTGCCCGTCGAGTCGGTGCGCGGCCGCTACGGCGGGTACCGGCTCGCCCCCGGTTACCGCATGCCGCCGCTCATGCTGAGCGACGACGAGGCCCTCGTCGTGCTGCTCGGCCTGCTCGCCGGGCAGCGCGCGGGCCTGATGACATCCACGGGCACGGCGAGCGAGACGGCCGCGGCCAAGATCCGCCGGGTCCTGCCCGAACGACTCGGGCGCAGGCTCGACGCCGTGCTCGACTCCCTCGCCTTCACGACACCGCCCGGCGCGTCGGCCGCTCCCGAGACCGCGGTCCTGCTCTCGATCGCCGACGCGGTCCGCCACCACCGGCCGGTGTCGATCCGGTACACCGCCTCCGACGGCCGGCGCAGCGAACGTACGGTGCACCCTTACGGACTCGTCGCCCACACGGGCCGGTGGTACGTGAGCGGTGCGGACCTCTCGGCCGGCGAGGACCGGACGTTCCGGCTCGATCGCATCGCCGGCGCACGGACCCTGCCCGGGTCGTTCGACCCGCCCGTCGGGTTCGACCCGGCGGAGCGACTGCTGCAGTCGCTCGCCACGGCCTCGTACCGCTACGAAGTGGTCGTGCGGGTCCAGGGCACCGCCGAGCAGATCCGCGCCCGGCTTCCCGCCGCCCTCGCGATCGTGGAGGAGTCACCGCCGGTGGCGATCGGCCCCGGTCAGGAGGCCGAGCGCTGGTCCCGCGTCGAGGTGCGGGCGGAGCGACTCGACTGGCTGCCGCCTCTGCTCGCGTCGCTCGACCGCCCGTTCGTGATCGAACGGCCGGACGAACTCCGGCGCATGGTCGAGGAGTTCGCCGACCGGCTCGCGCACTCCGCCCGCCGCAGGCCGTCCAACGACGACCGGGACACGTAAGGCCCCGCCCCCGCCGTCCGGTGTCGGGCCGCCCGCTCACGCAGGATGGGGACGGGGCCCGGAGTGCCGGTGGCGGTTCGGCGATGCCGGCACAAGAGCCGAGTCGCGGAACCCGGCCGAGCCGGAACCCGGCCGAGCCGCTGAGGCCGCTCGACCGTCGAAGGCTGCTCCGACTGCGGCTCCCGGTACCCCCGCGCTACCTTTCCGCCACCCGCTCGCTGACGGCGCGAGGTTCCCCGGCCGCCCGCCCCCGCACCGGCCCCGACCCCGGACAGGCGGGGTCCCCTTCGTCTCAGCGCCCCACTGCCTTGCGCAGCTGCTCCTTGTTCATCGACGAACGGCCGTCGACGTTCTTCCTCCGGGCCTCTTCGTAGAGCTGGTCCCTGGTGGGGCCGCCCGGCCCGCTGTGCGAGCGCTGGCCACCCCGCTCGGAGGCGGACTTCGGATCGCGGGTGGACGTCCTGCTCGCCGTCTTCGCCTCTCCGGACCGGGCACGCTCCTTGTTGACCGTGCGCGCGGCGATCTCCTTCGCCCGGCCCTCGGGGGTGCCGCGCTTCTCGGCGCCCTCCTTGACGTGCTCGTACTGCCGCTCACGCTTGCGGTTCGATCCTGCGGGCATCGCCTTGACCTCCGTCGTTGCTCTGCTGTACGAGATTCCGACACCGGGGTGGGCGCGCGGCGCGCCCCGGGGCCGACGGCGCGCCGGAGAACGGCTCCGCGTCGCCCCTGCCAGTCTCTGCCACGACGGCGCCCCGGGCATTTTCGACGGGGCGTCCGGGGCCCCGGCGGGACGGACCTGCCGCCCCGGTCGCCGGCGGATCGCCGCCTCCGGCGCGTCAGCGGGTCGCGGCACGTGCGCGCAGGCCCGGCAGCACCTCGGTGCGGTAGAAATCGAAGAACTGCTTCTGGTCGGGGCCGATCTGGTTGACGTAGACCTCGTCGAACCCCGCGTCCCCGTACGCCCCGACCGAGTCCACATGGTCGTCGACCGCGTCGCCGCAGACCACGGCCTGGCGGACCATGTCCTCGGTGACCAGGGTGGACGCCTGCTGGAAATGCTCGGGAGTTGGCAGCAACTGTGCGAGTTCACCCGGAAGTTGATCGTTTGGCCACAGGCGGTGCACCGTTTTGGCCGCACGGGCGCGATCGATGTCCCAGCAGACCTTGAGCCCGCCGATCACCGGCTTGGTGCCTCCGCCCGCCCGCCGGAACTGCTCGACCAGCGACGCGTCGGGCGACATCGTCACGAACCCGTCCCCGATCCGGCCCGCGAGCGCCGCCGCGCGAGGACCGAAGCCCGACACGTACAGGGGCGGCGGTTCGTCGGGCCGTGTGTACAGGCGCGCGTTCTGGACGGTGTAGTGCTCGCCGTGGTGCGTGGTCTGTTCGCCGGAGAACAGCTTCCTGATGACCTCCACGGCCTCTTCCAGCATGTCCATCCGCTCCGGCGCCTCGGGCCACGCGTCACCGAGGATGTGTTCGTTGAGCGCCTCCCCCGTGCCGATCCCGAACCGGAAGCGCCCCCCGGTGAGAACCGCCGCGGTAGCCGCCGCCTGGGCGTTGATAGCGGGATGCATCCGCACTGTGGGGCAGGTCACGAGCGTGGTGACAGGCAGCGACGTCACCTGCGACAACGCGCCGATCATCGACCATACGAAGGAGCTCTGGCCTTGTTCGTCGTTCCAGGGGTGGAAGTGGTCGGAGATGGCGAGCGCCTCGAACCCCGCCGCTTCGGCCATGCGGGCCTGATCGATCAGTTCGTGCGGACCGAACTCCTCCGACGACAGGAAGTATCCATAGGCGGTCATGCGTGGACTCCTTCGGTTGGGGCGACCGGCGCTCCCTGGACGGCGGCACCTGCGCGGACGACGCGTCGGCGCAGGCGAGGACCCCTCGGTTCCGCCGCCCGCCGTCCCGGAGGGAAGGGGGCCGCCGGACGGCCCGGCCCACGCCGGTAGCACTCCGAGTGCCCTGGCCGTCCGGGGGCATGCCCGCCCCACCCCGTAGGTCGAAACGGCCGGGGCGGCCGGGACCCGCGTGGTCCGAGTCCCCGGTGACGTGCCGCCGCCGAGCGGGAAGGCGTTAGGCGTTCACCAGGGACCGGCGCGCACCCGGTACGCGCCGTGTCGTCGTCGGAGCCGCGCTCCCAGCAGCAGGCCGGGCGGACGAGGGTTCCTGACAAGCACCGGGCCGGGATCAGTCCAGGGGGTCGTCGATCCGAGCCGCGGGCAGCAGTTGTCCGATGTCCCGGGGAAGGGCGTCCGCAACCTTGTCCATGAGCTCGGGCGCCACGGCGGCATCAAGCACCTCGAAGACGGTGCTCACGTACCGGGTCGCGGTGTCGTCGGACACGCGCCCGCGCCAGGCAACACGACCGCTGAACGTCGGCAGGTCGAACCGCTCGGCCGCGGGACCGCCCTTGTGACGCTTGCCTCCCCCGCGGCGCGGCACCTGCGGGCCCTCGATCTCCGCCACGAGGTCGGCGGGGAGCTGTGCGAAGAGGTGGTCGGCGGTTCCGTCCGGCAGCCGTTCGGCGAGCGTGCGGAGAACGGCGCTCGTGGCGCGCGCGGCCGAACCCCGGTTCGGAAGTGCCGCGACCGCCTGGACCTGTCCGATGAATGCGTCGTACCGCATACCCGTCCCGTCCTCTCTTCCTCCACCGGACCGCTCCGCGTCTGCCCGGCCGCCGCATCTGCCGCCCGCGGGGGAGGCAGGGGTGACCGCCACTCGCGCAGTGACCTCCGGCGGCGGGAATCCTTCGCCCGAGCCGTCGCCCCTGGTGTCGCCCAAACCTGGCCGAACTCCGGAGGCGGATCGAGGGGAACATCGTGGGGGGTCAGGATGGCGGCTCCGACGGCCTGCCCACGTGCCTCGCCCTCCGGTGCGGACCGGTCGCAGGCGCTCCAAGGCGCAATGCCGTGTGCTGAACGGGTAACCGCCGCTCATGCCTCGAAACGCTCGGTGTCCTCGTAGGTGCATCTGATCCGGCGCCCACCGGCGGGGCGGCGGCCCTCGCGGGGTGGCCGGGGGCCGTCGCGGGGCGGCCGGGGGCCGTCGCGGGGCGGCAGGGCCCTCGCGGGCGGCCGGGCAGGCACCGGTCCCTGCCATCGGCGGCGCGGTGGCCACGCGCTCCACGAAGCCGCGCCAGGACACCGCGGTCAGCCCTGGCGCGTCGCTTGCCGGCACCGCACAGGGTCAGCGTGCCGGACACAGTCAGGGGGACAACGCGACCCTGTCGGCGGTCGTGATCTCGGCCGCCATGTTCCGTTCCATCATGCGCAACGCCGCATCGGCCAGGTCCCGGTGGATATGTGCCACCGCGTCCCGCGGCACGACGACGCCGAGACGGCGGATGTGGGCATCGAGCGCCGAGTACAGCACACACTGCTCGGTCACCTGGCCGCTCAGCACGACCCGGTCCACTCCGAGCTGGGTCAGCAGATACGCGAGCGGCGTCTCGTAGAAGATCGAATGCCGGGCCTTGACCACGAACAGCGAGCGTTCGTCGGGAGCGAGGGGCTCGACCAGGTCCGCGTGCCCGCCGGACAGCGCCTCTTCGAGGATCTCGCCGTGGTGCGAACGCCACTCCCCGAAGTTGTCATTGACGTAGATGACAGGGATGTCCTGCGTCCTCGCCCGGTCGATGAGCCGGGTCACCGCCGGCACGGTCTCCTGAGCGGAGGGCAGCAGCAGGTCCGCGTCGGCATGCTCGTAGGTGTTGATCATGTCGATGACGATCACTGCTGTCTTTCCCATACGCCCCATGGTGCCCAGTGTTCCCGCCCCCGGCACACCGGGCGTCCGTCCCGTCGCGCTGTGGCCCCCGGCCGGCCGACGGGACCCCGGTCCGTGCGCCCTCCCTGGGGCGCCTCCTCACGCTCCCGCTCCGCAACGCCTCAATGCCCCGGGCTCTCCCCCGCTGGTGACGCTTGCGGCCCCGTACCCCGCGGCGGCGTCCCCTGATTGCGCCCTGCGGGAGCCCTGAGCCCGCAGGATCCCACCGGGACGGACCGGTGTGCGCGATCGTTGTCCCTTGTTCCGGAGTACGAACGGTGATCAGGGGTAGTCGACCCCACCGGGCAAGAAGGGGGCTATAACCCCTTCGCCCGATTCGTATCGTTCATACCGTTCAAGGAGGCCACACCGTGTTCACAGCAATCGCGGACGTTTTCCGCACGGTGGGCAGCGCCGTGGCAACCGTGGTGACCCTGCCCTTCCGTCTCGTCGCTCGTCTCTTCGGTGGCGCCGCGGATTCCGCGCACGGGCGCCACTGAGCCGGTCCGCTCCGTGCCCGGTTCGGATCATCTCCGTACCGGGCACGCGCCCGATCCGCGCAGAGCAGCGGCGATATCCGCGTGCCGGGGGCCACGTCGGCACGGAGGTGGCCCGTGCCCCGCCGACAGTGGCATCGGCACCGCGTCAGGGGGCCGGGCCCCGGTTTTGCCGAGGGCGCCGCGTTGAGCAGCCGAGCAGCCGTTCCCCGGCTCCGGGCGGTGGCGGAAGGTGACACCGACCGTGTCATGAACCGCGACACGCCGGGTACGCGGTGTGACGACAGAGCACGTCTACGACAGGAGCGATCCCGTGGCCCAGAACCAGACCCCCCGCTACACCGTCCCCGGCATCAGCGTCGAACAGGCGGGCGAGATCATCAGCACGCTGCAGACACGTCTGCACGCGCTCAACGACCTCCATCTCACTCTGAAGCACGTCCACTGGAATGTGGTGGGACCCCACTTCATCGCCGTGCACGAGATGCTCGACCCCCAGGTCGACCAGGTGCGCGACATGGCCGACGACGTGGCCGAGCGGATGGCCGCCCTCGGCGGGGTCGCGCAGGGCACGCCCGGCGCGCTCGTCGCCGGACGCACGTGGGAGGACTACAGCGTGGGCAGGGCCGACGCCATCGCCCACCTCGGTGCTCTGGACCTCGTCTACACGGGCGTCGTCGAGGATGTCAGGAAGGCCATTGAGGAAGTCGGCCGCATCGACACCGCCACGGAGGATCTCCTCATCGGGCAGCTGCGCGCCCTGGAACAGTTCCAGTGGTTCGTGCGCGCACACCTTGAGACATCGGGCGGAACGCTGAGCACCGCCGGTGCGCGGACCGAGGAAGCCGCGGCGCGGCAGGCCGGCTGAGCGGCGCGGCACGCGGGTGCCGCTGCCTCCGTCCGAACCGGGCGAACCGTCGGAGCCGCCCGGTCTCCGCCGGGGCCACGGTTTGCGCCGGGCCGCGGTTTCCCGCCGGCCGCACATCGCCCGACCTACGAGCGCGTGGACCGGGCCCGGCGCGCCGCCGCGAGCTGGGCCGCCATCGCGCTTCGCACCGTGGCCAGACGCGCGCGATTCAGCTGTACCGCGTCCTGCTGGTAGCCGTAGTCGACCGCGAACCAGACGCCGACGACGTTGGTGTCGTGGCGGCACTCCTGGTCGGCCACGGCTACCCGCAGCTCCGCGCCGGTCGGGCCGGCCGCCGTCGACCAGCGGGGGTCGCCGAGCGCCGCGAGCGGGTCCGCGTAGGTCAGTCCCTTGCCCTTCATGCAGGTCGACCAGGCCGTGAACACAGCACGTGTCCGCGGGTCCCGCTGTCCCTTGGTCAGTGTGTCGAACTTGAGGGACACCACGAAGTCCGGGTTGCCGGCGGTGCCCGTGACGCTGCCGGTCAGAAGCCGGTTCGCCTCCCCGACACACCCGTGGTCGGGGACCGCGCGACCGTTGATCTTCTGCCCGCCGGGGCCGTACTTGCTGTCCGGGTCCGACGTGCCGGTCAGGGCGGTGGTCTCACCGGCCGTCCGCGGGGCGGGCGATGATCCGCCCTCCGGGGCCGCGGTTTCCGGGTGATAGCCCCAGGTCTTGGCGTGCGCCATGGTCTGGAAGCCGAAGTAGCCGTCCATGCGCGTGGTGGGAGCGTCGGCGCCGATGCCGGTGGGATCGGCACCCTCGACAGGCGGAGCGTAGTCGTAGCGGAATCGTCGCATGCACCGGGAGACCAGGGTCGAGTAGCCCTCGCTGATCGTCTTCGTCTGCTGCGGATCGAGGAGGTACGGATCCAGGGGCATGGGCCGGTGGTTGGCATCGGTCAGCACCGGGACCCCCCGTGAGGACGCCGTCGTGGGGGTGATGGGCGAGGGCGACGCGGAGGAGCAGGCCGACAGCAGGAGGACGGCGCACCCGAGGGCGGGCAGGGCGGCCGGGCGGCGCATGGTCATGTGTCCTGTCTCTCGGGGTGGCCGTGCGAGAACGAGCCGGGGGAAGGTGGAACGGACCCTCCCCCGGCCGCGCGTCACAGGAACTTGCCGGACGCGTTGTTGTTCTTCAGCGAGGCGTTCAGGTTCGCACCGCCCTCGGCGGGGATGTCCTGGCACGCCACCGCACAGCTGTAGCCGCTGTTGTAGTAGACGCGGTAGGTCTGGTCGCTCCGGTTGTCCACGTACGCCGCGTTGTTCTTCACGACGACGCCGGCGCCGCTGCTTCCGTTCTTGCCCGCGGAGAAGTACCAGATGTTGTAGTCGGAGATGTTCGCCGCGGTGGCGAAGACCGCCCCGTACCCGTTCGACGAGGAGTTGTAGTAGAGGCACGCGAAGCCGCTGCTGCAGTCCCTGGCGGGCGCGGCGGCCGGTGCGGCCGACGCGACCGGCGCGGCGGCCAGTCCCATTCCGACAAGTCCTGCGGCGGCGACGCCGACCGCGGCCGCTCTGGTGATGCGCATGGTGTCAGGTCCGTCCTTCATGTGTGAGGTCGTGCGGATGGGCCGCGCGGGCCGGAGCCACGGGGGCGGACTCGCGCGGTACAGCAACTCCCCTGTGAAGTACGAGCAGTTGATGTCATCCCACCAGGCTCCGGTAACGAGCCGAGTGCGGAATGTTCAACGCCGGGCCAAGACGATGGCTGTCCGCGCACGACGCCTCACATATGACGAGGCGTCATCTCACCTGTTGCGGCTGACGTGTTCGGTCAACTCCCTTGCGGCAGGACGCGTTCACTCATGGGGGCCGCCGGGCCGGCATGCCGTCGGCGCCGACGGCGTAGCGGGCCACGACGGCCTCGGCTCCCTTCTGCCCCCGGACCGGTACGCCGGCATCGGGGCGCACCCACGGCGGTTCGGCGCCCGGTGATCCCTGCCGAGAAGTGCGAGGATCACGCGGTGGATGATCTGTACCTCCGCCTCGCGGACGAATCCGACCTCACCGCACTCGTTCGTCTGCGCGACGACGCGGCCCGATGGATGCTCGCCCGGGGCATCACCGGCCAGTGGCACCCCGGTGAGCTGGACGAGGACCACTTCCACGACGTCATGGCCAGGGGCGGCGAGGTCTGGCTCGGCGAGGCCGGCGGGCGCGTGGCCGGTGCCTGGGAGCTGTGGTGGGAGGACGGCGAGGCGTGGGGGCCGCAGCCACCGGTCGCGGGCTACGTGCACCGACTGATGGTGGACCGCCACAGCGCCCCGCCGGGGACCGGGCGCCTGCTGCTCCGCGCCGCGGAACGCCGTGTGGCGGCCTCGGGGCGGGTGTTCGTACGGCTGGACTGCCTCGCGGGCAACGCCCGCCTGAACGCGTACTACGCGGCGGACGGCTACCGCGTCGTCGGCCACAAGGCGAGCAAGCCGCAGCCGGGCGGCGCGCCCAAGTCGTTCACCCTGTTCGAGAAGCCTCTGCGCGCGGACCGGGCCGGACACGACACGGCGTCAGCGACACGTCCCTGAAGACCGGACGCCACCAGCACACGGACTCACGCCCCCGTCCACGCGAGAGGGCCCGGCTCGCCACCGCCCGTGACCGGTCCGGCGGCGGGCCGGAGACCCGGGCCCGGTGGGAGCCGCGGACAGGTGACGCGAGGGCGTGGGCCGGTGAGGGCGGGCGCGGAGACGGTGAGGGATACTGTCCGGCTGTGACGACCGCACACAACCGACCCGACACCGATGCCCTGACCAGCACCGCCCAGCCCCGGCAGCTCATCGTGACCGTGTACGGCCTGTACGCGCGCATGGACGGCGGCTGGCTGTCGGTCGCCTCGATCATCGATCTCCTCGGGGACCTGGGGGTCGACAGCGCGGCAGTCCGTTCCTCGATCTCGCGCCTGAAACGCCGCGGTGTCCTGCAGGCCGAACGCCGTGACGCGGCAGGCTACGCGCTGTCGGCGGAAGGGCTCGCCATTCTGCGCGAGGGGGATCAGCGGATCTTCCGGCGCGAGCGGGCCTCGGTCGGCGACGGCTGGCTCCTCGCGGTGTTCTCCGTACCGGAGAACGAGCGCAGCAAGCGCCATCTCCTGCGCTCCCGGCTCGGCCGCCTCGGCTTCGGGACGGCCGCACCGGGCGTGTGGATCGCCCCCGCCCACCTCCGCGACACCACGATCGAGACCCTGCGGGGCCTGGGACTCGACGGCTACGCGGACCTGTTCCGCGCCGACCACCTGGCCTTCGGGAACGTACGGGAGAAGGTGCGGCAGTGGTGGGACCTGGACGAACTCGAAGCCCTTTACGCGACCTTCCTCACGGAGCACACACCGGCGCTGCGGCGCTGGAACGGGTACCGGGGTGTCCCTGACGGGCACACCGCCTTCGTCGACTACGTGCGCCTGCTGACGGACTGGCGCCATCTGCCCTACCTCGACCCCGGGCTGCCCGAGGAACTCCTGCCCGAGGGCTGGCACGGCATCCGCGCGGCCGACCTGTTCTTCACCCTCAGGGAACGCCTGGAGAAAGCCGCGCGGGAGTTCGTGGAACACACCGTCAGGGCCCAGCACGAGCGCAGCCGCTGACCGTCCTGCCCTTGCTTCGGGCAGGCCGCACCGGCCGATCGTGCGGGCCGACCCTGGTCACGGAGTCACCGGCGTGTTCGGGCCGGCCCTCGGGCGCTTCTTCCTGCCGACGTCCCCTGCCGCGGGCACCGGCTCAGGTGTTGATGGCACTCGTGATGGCGGCATTGGTGTTGCCGCGCGCCGCGCGGTCGCCGGCGCGCTTAGCCTGCTCCGGTGTGGCGCCCGCGGCGGCCGCGTTCAGCGTGGCCTCCGTACGGCGCTGCTCGACCTGCTCCGCCCGCTTGCGCTTGAGTTTTCCGATGAACGACATGGTCCTCACGTTTCCGCGATGACGGCAGGCAAACGGTCCGCGGAGCACGGAGAGGGAGAGACCAGGACTGCGGGAGTCCTCCCAGGAAGGCGACCGGGAGCCCCCGGCGAAGGCGACCGTCGACTCCCGGCTGATCGGCGCTCGCGGGCGTCGGGACTACTTCCGGGCGGGACGTTCCCTTCGCTGCCCGGTGGACCCACGGGCGGAGTCACAGGACGTCGAGGGGCTGCTTGCGGGTCGGAGGCGGGAACGCGCGGTCCAGCGCGTCGAAGTCCTCCGCCGTCAGGCGCAGGTCGAGCGCGGCGCGGTTCTCCTCGACGTGCGCGACGGTGGACGCCTTGGGGATGGCGATGACGTCGTCGTGCCGCAGCACCCAGGCGAGCGCCACCTGGGCGGTGCTCTTCCCGTGCGCGGTCGCGACGGCGGCGAGCGCCCGGTGCCCCAGCAACCGGCCCTGCTCCACGGGCGAGTAGGCCATGACCGGGACGGCCAGTTCCCGGCACCGAGGGATCAGGTCGTATTCCGGGCCGCGCCGCGTGAGGTTGTAGAGCACCTGGTCGGTCGCGGGGAGAGCCCCGTCCGGCAGCTCGGCGAGGTCGTCGGTGTCCAGGTTGCTCACACCCCACGACCCGATGCTGCCTTCCGACACGAGGCGTTCGAAGGCCTCGACCGTCTCGCGGAGCGGTACGCTTCCCCGCCAGTGCAGCAGGTAGAGATCGATCCGGTCGGTGCCCAGCCGGCGCAGGCTGGCGTGGCAGGCGTCGACGGTGCCCCTCGTGTCCGCGTGGGACGGCAGCACCTTGCTCACGAGGAACACGTCGTCCCGGCGGCCCCGGACCGCTTCGCCGACCAGTTCCTCCGCGGCACCGCTTCCGTACATCTCCGCCGTGTCGATCAGCGTCATCCCGAGGTCGAGGCCCCGCCGCAGGGCCCGGACCTCCTCCGCGCGCCGCGCCGGATCGTCCCCCATGTGCCAGGTGCCCTGCCCCAGGGCGGGCACCCGCGCTCCGGAGGGCAACGTCACGGTCCGGACCTCTGCCATGGTCTCTTCCTCTGCTTCGACTCCGACGGCCACCGCCCTCCCCGACGCGGGCCACGGCCGAGGCGCCATCATGATCGCAGGACACCGCGCCGGCCGCCGGCTCGACGCGGCCCGAACCGCTGCACTCATCGAAGGTCACGGTGGGTCGCGCACCACGAGGCGGGCCACGGGCCACCCGACCACCTCCGTCGACGACCTGGGCGGAGGGCGCCGTGGCGCGGCCCTTTTCCGCGCCGCCGCAGTGCCCAGGACCGGCGCAAGAGCACCGTGCGGTTGACGGCGAAGGGCCGGGACTGCCTGCGCCGCGCGGAGCACACCCGTCAGGAGACGAGCGCCGGTTCCTCGCACCCCTTTCCGACTCGGACGTGGAGTGCCTGGCCCCTACACTGCGGACGCTTGCCGTCACACCGAACACCGACGGCTGGCCTCAGGACACACGCGGGCCGCCGCAGCCCTGCGCTCACCCCCGCCGGCCTCGCCGGCCGACGTCCGGGCACGTACGGCCGCCCGGAAGCGGCCGGCTCCGAAGGGCCCTACGGCACGTCAGCCGACGCACGGCCAACGGGCTCGGGACGGTCGATGCGACCCGCGTCCATGAGGTCCAGCCGCCCGGCAACGTCCCCCGGCGCCCGGTGATGTCTCCGCCTCGGGCGCGTCACCCCTCCGCTTCGTCCTCGGGCTCCCAGCGCAGCAGATCGCCCGGCTGGCACCTGAGCACCTCGCAGAGCGCGGCGAGCGTCGCGAAACGCACCGCCTTGGCGCGGCCGTTCTTGAGTACCGCCAGGTTGGCGGGCGTGATCCCCACGCGGTCCGCGAGCTCGCCCACGGACATCTTCCGCCTGGCCAGCATCACGTCGATGTCGACGGCGATCGGCATCAGATCACCCCGTCCAACTCGGCCTGCATCTGCGCTGCTTCGACATCGCGCAGGACGGCCTGGGCGAGCAGCATCCGCAGCACGAGCACGATGAGCGCGACCCCCAGGATGGCCAGGCCGATCCCGCCCATGATGACGGTGACGCCCGGGTCGGCCCGCTGGCCCGGCGCATTGATGGCCGTGACCGCGAACCACAGGAGGGCAGCGCCCACGATCGCGCCGATCACGGCGTCCACGTACCGGAAGGCGGCGTGGGAGAACACGGTTCCGCGTCGCACCATCGTGACCAGCCGCCACACGCTGACCACGGCGACCTGGACGGCCACCATGCCCAGGATCGCGATCACGCGCATCGGCGTCAGCGGGAGCGTCCCGCCCTGCGGGCCGGTGGCCAGCACCCAGACCATCAACACCTGTACGAGCACGGTGCCGGTGAACACCACAACGATCACGGCGCGCAGCGCACCCACTGTCAGCTTTCCCACGATTCGTCCTTCCATCGACTTGCGATGGGAATCTATCGAATATCGATAGATCAAGCAAAGGCTGGAGGGCGGAGCGTGGAGGGCGGCTCCGCACTGTGGCGGGACACCGCCGCCCCTTCACGGGACGCGACGTTCACGCGAACCCCCCGGTCCCATCGAGGCCGTCCCCGCCCGATCGCCGAACGGACGGCACCCGACAACGCCGAAGCACGGGAGGGTCCTTCGGGCCACGCGACAACAAGCCGCCGCCCGGTCGCCACCGCACCCGTCCAGGGCCCCGGCACCCGAGCCCGTCGCGGCCCACGAGGCGCCTCGTAGCCGGGCGCGACCCACCGGAGCCTCGGCGAACACACCGTCACACACCGGGGCGTACGCGCTGGGCGCAGGAAACGGGCGCGCACGGGTCCGGAGCGGAGAAAAGCAAGTGCGAAAAGAATACTAAGTAACTCACACCGGCGACAGCCGGCTCCTTTTTCATTCCGCCCCGGGCGGATTTCCTGTTCAATGAAGGAGACATTCGGTACGGCGCTCCGGGGGAATGCTCATCCAGTGGTCGGGCGAGGGTTGAAGCCGCCGAAAGAGGAAAAGTATCAGTCAAGCCGGCGCAGGTGCTCGGGGGAAATTGCGGTTCGCCCCGTCAGGCCTGTGCGTTGCACCCGGCATCCTCATTATCACGGCGCATGTCGCCCATCCCGTACGCCTCTTGTGGCTTCCGTGCCCGAATCCACGGACCTGCCACGGCCGATGCCGAAGGCGGCGGGACCGATATCACTTCTTACGGAGGTGTTGCGGGTGCACAAAGACGAACGGCACATCGAATGCGTCAATCATCCGGCGCACCTTCGCGCGGGGAAGACATTCCCTGAAAGGTGCCGGGCGGTCCTTCGCACTGTCTCCTATCCGCTGCTCCTCGCGGCCACCGTACTGACGGCCGCAGGTTCGCTGACGGGCCACTGGGACCCCGGCCGGGTCAGCCCGCTCTTCCTGCTGGGCACCGTGCTCTACCTGTCCGCCCTCGAACGGCTCATCCCCCATCAGCGGGAGTGGCATCCCGACGGCGCGGAATGGCGGTGGTACGGCGTCTACTTCCTGCTCACCATGGCAGGCGGCGCGCTGGCCCAGTTCCTGGTGACCCGGTCGGTCAGGACGCTGTCGCCCGCCCACCCCGCTCTACCGCTCTGGGCCGAGATCCCGCTCGCCCTGCTGGGGGGTTCGCTGGCGAGCTACCTGGTGCACCGGCTGGAGCACGCCAGCCCGTTGTTGTGGCGGCTGCACGGTGTGCACCACGTGCCGCGGAAGGTCAACGTCGCCAACAACGGCGTCAACCACGTCCTCGACATCGTCCTCGCTCAGGGGGCCGTCCAACTCACCCTGGCACTGGCGGGGTTCTCCAGCAGATCCGTACTCGCCACCGGACTCTTCGTCGTGGCGCAGGGGTACTTCGTCCACGCCAACATCGACGTGCGGATCGGCCCTCTCAACCACGTCCTGGCCAGCCCCGAACAGCACCGGATGCACCACAGCACGGAGTTGTCCGAGGCGGGCCACTACGGATCCGATCTCTCCTGCTGGGACCACCTCTTCGGAAGCTTCACCTGGCGGCCCGGCCGTCAACCGGCCGGAATCGGGCTCGGCGACACCTCGTCGTTCCCCGGGACCGGCGAGATCCTCGCGAGTCTCCTGCATCCGCTGCGCCGCCGCATGCGAAGGCCCGGCGGCGAGACCGCCTGAACCGGGCCCACGGGGCTCCGCACCGCTGACTGCGCGCTGCCTTCGAGCGGCGCTTCCACTGGAGGAGTGTGCGAACGTGGCTGTCGCGAACAACGACGCTTCGAGGGGCAAAGTCGCGATCATCGGCATCGGCTGCCGCATGCCCGGCGGAGCATCGGACCACCGGGCCTTCTGGCGGAACCTGTTGGACGGCAAGGACTGTCTCACGCCCACGCCGGCGGACCGCTACGACGTCGGCACGCTGCGCAGCCGCCACCGGGACAAGCCCGGTCGCCTGGCCGGCGGCAGGGGCGGATACATCGACGGTTTCGACGAGTTCGAACCCGCCTTCTTCGGCATCAGTCCGCGCGAGGCCGACCACATGGACCCGCAACAGCGCAAACTGCTCGAAGTGGCGTGGGAGACACTGGAGGACGGCGGTCTGCGGCCCGCCGAGCTGGCCGGCAGCAACACCGCTGTCTACGTCGGCGCGTTCACGCTGGACTACAAGATCCTGCAGTTCGCCGATCTGAGTTTCGAGACGCTCGCCGCGCACACCGCGACCGGCACCATGATGACGATGGTGTCGAACCGGATCTCGCACTCGTTCGACTTCCGCGGACCCAGCCTCTCGATCGACACCGCGTGCAGTTCCTCCCTGGTGGCCGTCCACCTGGCGTGCCAGAGCTTGAAGGGGGGCGAGAGCGATCTCGCCCTCGCGGGCGGCGTGCTGCTGCACATGGCCCCGCAGTACACCGTCGCGGAGACGAAGGGCGGCTTCCTGTCGCCGGGAGGCCGCTCCCGTACGTTCGACGCGGCGGCGGACGGCTACGTACGCGCCGAGGGGGTCGGCCTGGTCGCGCTCAAGCGGCTGGAGGACGCCCTCGCCGACGGGGACCCGGTCCATGCCGTGATCCTCGGCAGCGGGGTGAACCAGGACGGCCGGACCAACGGCATCACCGTCCCCAACGGGGAGGCCCAGGTCTCGCTCGTGCGCCGGGTGTGCGCCGAGGCCGGTGTGAGTCCCGGTGACCTCCAGTACATGGAGGCCCACGGCACCTCGACGCCGGTCGGCGACCCGATCGAGGCCGACGCGCTGGCCCGCGCGCTCGCCGTCGGGCGCGCCCCGGGGGCGCCGTGCTACGTCGGCTCGGTGAAGACCAACATCGGGCACACCGAGGCGGCGGCCGGCATCGCCGGGCTGATCAAGACCGCGCTGGCGCTCGAACACCGCACGATCCCCCCGCACATCAACCTCACGGAGATCAACCCCGCGATCGACCTCGGCAGTGCCCCGTACGAGATCCCCACCCGCGTCACCGCCTGGCCGGACGTCGAGGGACCGGCGCGGGCCGGGGTGAACTCCTTCGGCTTCGGCGGCACCAACGCCCATGTCGTCCTGGAGGAGGCCCCCGCCGCCCGGGCCGCTGCCCCGCACACCGGGCACACCGGCCGTGTCGGCCGCACCGAGGCCGCCGAGCGCACCGAGCGGGAGTGGAGCGTCCTTCCGCTGTCGGCACGGCACCCGGACGCGCTCGCGGAGATGGCGGCGGGCATCCGCCGCGAACTCGCCGGGGACAACGGTCCCGCGGTCGGCCTCGCCGATCTCGGACACACGCTCGCGCACCGGCGCCAGCACCTGGAATCGCGGCTGTCGGTCGTCTACTCCTCCCGGGCGTCGCTGGAGGAGGCTCTGGCGGCGTACGTGCGGGGCGAGCCCCATCCGAGGGCGGTCCGGGGAAAGCAACGGGACGCGCACGAGCGGCGCCTGGTCTGGGTCTTCACCGGCATGGGTCCGCAGTGGTGGGGGATGGGCCGGGGCCTGCTGGCGAGCGAGCCGGTGTTCCGGGACGTGCTCACGGCGTGCGACCGGGAGATCAGGAGCATCGCCGGCTGGTCGCTCATGGACGAGATGGCGGCCGGGCCGGACACCTCGCGGATGTCCGAGACCTGGCTCGCGCAGCCGGCCAACTTCGCCCTGCAGATCGCCCTGGCGGCGCTGTGGCGTTCGTACGGTGTCCGCCCGGACGCCGTCGTGGGCCACAGCACCGGGGAGGTCGCCGCCTTCCACGAAGCGGGTGTCTACTCGCTGCGGGACGCGGTCCGCATCGTCGTGCACCGCAGCCGCCTGCAGCACACGCTGGCCGGACGCGGCACCATGCTCGCCGTCGGACTGCCCGAGGAAGAGGCGGGGAGACGGGTGGTGCCCCACGGCGGCAAGGTCTCCGTGGCCGCCGTCAACAGCCCGCTGTCGACCACCCTGGCCGGGGACGCGACAGCCCTCACCGAGCTGGCCGGGGAACTGCGGGCGGAGGGGGTCTTCGCCACGTTCCTCGCGGTGCAGGTCCCCTACCACAGCGCCGCGATGGAGAGCATCAAGGACGAACTGCTGACCTCACTCGCCCCTCTCGCGCCGCGTCCCGCACGGCTGCCGGTACGGCTGACAGCACAGGAGGGCGTGGCCGACGGCGCCGACCTGGGCGCCGGGTACTGGTGGAAGAACGTGCGTGACACGGTGCGCTTCCGTGCCGCCGTGGACGCCCTCGCCGACGAGGGCCACCGTCTGTTCCTGGAGATCGGACCGCACCCCGTGCTCGGACACGCGATCCGCGAATGCCTGCAGAACGCGGGGCACACGGGTGTCGCGCTGCCGTCGGTGCGCCGCGCCGAGGACGAGCCGGAGCGCTTCGCCGTCTCCCTGGCCACGCTGCACACCCTCGGCGCCGGGGTCGCGTGGGACGTGCTGCAGCCCGTCGGCGCCACGGTCCCGCTGCCGCGTTATCCGTGGCGGCGCGACCGGTACTGGACGGAGCCCCGGGGCGTCGAGCAGGTCCGCCTCGGCCGGCTCGACCACCCGTTGCTCGGCCGGCGCACGGATCACGCGGAGCCGTCCTGGCAGGCCCGGCTCGACACCGAGACACTGCCGTACCTCGCCGACCACGGCGTGCAGGGCACGGTGGTCTTCCCCGCGGCCGGCTACCTGGAGATGGCGGCCCAGGCCGTGCGGGCGCTGACCGGGGGCACGGACGCCGTACTGGCCGCCGTCGACCTGCGCAAGGCGCTCTTCCTGGCCGAGGACGCGTCCCGCACCGTCGAGTTGTCCGTCTCCCTGGAGAACGGGGACTTCACCATCGCCTCCGTACCCGAGGGCCCCGACACGGAGCGGGCCGTGCACGCGAGCGGGGTGATCCGCACCGGGCAGCGGCGCTCCCCCGGGCCGGCGCTGGACACCGACGCCGTACGGGGCCGCAGCCGGCGGCACCTGCGCGGCGCGGAGTGCTACGCGGGTCTGGCCGCCCTGGGTTACCACTACGGGCCCGCCTTCCAGGCCATCGAGGAGGTCTGGATCGGCGCCGACGAGGTCCTGGCACGGGTGCGGCCGCCCGCGGCGATCGGCGACGACGCGGCCCGCCACCACATCCATCCCGTGCTCCTCGACGCCTGCTTCCAGTCCCTGCTGACGCCGGGGATCCCCGCCGAGGACGCGCCGCCGCCGACCACCGGCATCCGGCTTCCGCTGTCGCTCGACGAGATGAGCGTCGCGCCGGTCGGCGATCGGCCGTTGTGGGTGCACGGCACGGTGTCCAGGAACGACGGGGACGAACTGGTCGGTGACCTGTCCCTGTACGCCGAGGACGAAACGGCGCTCGGCTGGTTGCGCGGCTTCCGCGCGGCCGACGTGGAGAAGGCCTCGACGGCCGTCTCGCGGAGCACGATCGACGGCTGGCTCGCCGAACCCGCGTGGATCGACCGCCCCTGGCAGGAGGCCGGGGACGGCGCGGACGGGACGCTCGCCGGTGAACGCCAGGACTGGCTGGTCCTCACCGACCGCGACGGCGTCGGGGACGCCTTCGCCGAACTCGCGACGGCGCGCGGGGACCGCTGCCGCACGGTGCGGGCGGGCACCGTCTACGGCCGTGAGGGCGGCGAGTTCACCGTGATGCCCGGTTCCGCCGCCCAGCTGGAGCGGCTGTTCGCCGACCTCGACCAGGACGGCACGCCGTTTCGCGGGACGGTCGTCCACCTGTGGAACCTCGACCTGCCGCGCTTCGCCGACTGTCGGCGAAACGACCTCACGGGGGCCGCGGGCGCCGGGGCGTACTCCCTCGTCGCGCTCGCCGGGATCCTCCTCGACCGACCCTCCGGTGGGAGGCTGCACGTCGTCACCCGGGGTGCCCAGCCCGTGTCGCCGGGAGAGGCGGTAGAGCCGCCGGCGGCCCCGGCCTGGGGAGTCGCCCGCGTGCTCCGGCACCAGGAACTGGCGGGCCACCGGGGCAAACTGGTCGACCTCGATCCCGCGCGGGAACCCGGCCCGGCCGGGAACCGGACGGACGCCGAGGCCCTGCTCCGTGAGTTCCTCATCGAGGACGAGGAGGAGATCGGCCTGCGCGGCGGCCGTCGCGCGACGAGCCGCCTCGTACCCGCCGGGGGACTGACCCGGCCGCTGCCGCTGCGGCTGCGCCCGGACGGGAGCTACCTGGTCACCGGAGCGTTCGGGGCGCTGGGCCGGCTGCTGTGCCGGACACTCGTCAAGCGCGGTGCCCGCCGGCTCGTGCTGATGGGCCGCACCCCCGTGCCCCCGCGCGAGGAATGGCCGGCCGTCGATCCCGCGACGGCGCAGGGCCGGGCCGTCGCCCTGCTGAGGGAACTGGAGGCCCTCGGCGCGCAAGCGGTTCCCGTGCCCCTCGACGTCACCGACGAGGACGCCCTGTCCGCCTGGGTCGAGGAGCACCGGCGCTGTGGCGCGCCTCCCGTCCGGGGTGTGTTCCATCTGGCAGGCCAGGTGCGGGACACCCGGGTCCCCGACATGGACCGGCGGACGTTCGACGCGGTGTACGACCCCAAGGCCGTCGGGGCGTACCTGCTGGACAGGTATCTGCGGGACGAGCCGTTGGAGCACTTCGTGCTCTTCGCGTCGATCGCTTCCCTCCTGACGACGGCGGGCCAGACCAACTACGCGGCGGGCAACGCCTTTCTGGACGCCCTCGCCCATCGGCGCCGGGCGGGCGGTCTGCCCGCGCTGAGTCTGGACTGGGGCCCGTGGGCCACGGGGATGATCGAGGAACTCGGCCTCGTGGAGCACTACTTGCACAGCCGCGGCATGAGTTCGCTGCCCCCGGACGTCGGCATGAACGTCCTGGAGCGGGTCATCGGCCAGGACCGGGCCCAGCTCCTCGTCGCCACGGTCGTCGACTGGCCCGCCTTCCTCGCCTGGTACGACTCCCCGCCCCCGCTGGTCGGCGAACTCGCCTCGGCTGCGCGGGAGCCGGTCGCCGCGTCCGGCGGCGGCTTCCTGGGCGCCTTCCGGGCCGCCGGTGAGGCCGAGCGGCGTGTTCTGGTGGCCGAGCGGTTCGCCGCGCTCGCCGCCGGTGTCCTGCGCACGGCGGCCGACGGGATCGACCCGTCGACCGGGCTCGGCGCGCTGGGCCTCGACTCGCTGCTCGCGATGGAGCTGCGGGCCAGGGTGCAGGCGGAGTTGGGCATCGCCCTGCCGGTGGTCGCCCTGCTCAGCGGCATACCCGCCGGGGAACTCGCCGCTCAGCTGTACGACGCGCTGACCGACCGGGTGGCCGCCGAGTCCGCCGAGTCCGCCGACGACGGCAAGGCGGCGGCGACGGAGTCAGTGGCGGAGTCCGCGGTGGAGGTGTTCACCGACGAGCGGGACCACCCCCTGACCCAGAACCAGAAGGCACTCTGGTTCCTCAAGCAGCTCAACCCCGACGGGTTCGCGTACAACATCGGCGGCGCGGTTCAGGTACGGGCGGAACTCGACCCGGACCTGATGTTCGAGGCCGTACGCCGGCTCATCGAGCGCCATCCCGTACTGCGCGCGTCCTTCCCCCTGATCGACGGCCGGCCGGTGCAACGGATCATGTCCGGCACGGAACCCGACCTCGCCCTGTTCGACGTCCGGGGCCAGGAGTGGGAGGACATCCGGCGGACGATCGTCCGGGAGTACCGGCGTCCGTACGATCTTCAGCGGGACGCGCTGGTCCGCTTCCGCCTCTTCCGGCGCGAGCGGGACCGCTGGATCATCATGAAGGCCGTCCACCACATCGTCTCGGACGCCGTCTCGACGTTCACCTTCATCGAAGAACTGCTCTCCGTGTACGAGGCGTTGAAACAGGGACGGGAGCCCTCCCTGTCGCCGGTGCCGGCGCGCTACCTGGACTTCCTGAACCAGCAGAACCGCTTCCTGGCAGGCCCCGAGGCCCGCCGGATGCTCGCGTACTGGCGCTCCCATCTGCCCGTCGAGGTGCCCCTGCTGGACCTGCCGGCCGACAAGCCCCGGCCCGCCGTGCAGACGCACAACGGCGCCTCCGAGTTCTTCGTGCTCGACGCCGCTCTCAGCGCCCGGGTCCATGGTCTGGCGCGGGAGCACGGCGTGACACCGTTCATGGTCCTCCTGAGCGCCTACTACCTCCTGCTGCACCGCTACTCCGGGCAGGACCACATCGTCGTCGGTTCCCCGGTGACCGGTCGGACGCAGCAGGAATTCGCCTCCGTCTACGGCTACTTCGTCAACCCGCTCCCGCTGCACGCGGACCTGTCGGCGGGGCCCACCGTCGCACAACTGCTGGATCAGGTCCGCACGACCGTCCTGAACGGCCTCGACAACCAGGAGTACCCGTTCGTCCTACTCGTGGAGCAGCTGGGACTCCAGCACGACCCGAGCCGCTCCGCGGTGTTCCAGGCGATGTTCATCCTGCTCACCCACAAGGTGGCCACCGAGCAGTACGGCTACCGACTGGAGTACATCGAACTACCCGAGGAGGAAGGCCAGTTCGACATCACCCTGTCGGCGTACGAGGACGAGGCCGAGGGCCGGTTCCACTGCGTCCTCAAGTACAACACCGGCCTCTTCCTGCCGGAGACCGCGCGCCGCATGGCCGGCCACTTCGTCCACCTGCTCGACGGCATGACCCGGGCGCCGTCGCACCTGCCCACCCCGCGCCTGGCGATGCTCGGAGAGAGCGAGCGGGAGCGGCTGGTGACCGAGTGGAGTGGCGCCACGGCACTGCCCGACCGCGCCGAGCGGACACCGGACCCGCACCGGGCCGTCCACGAACTGATCGCCGAGGTGGCCGCGGCGCACCCCGGGGACGTCGCGGTCTCGCTCCCCTCGCCGCGCGGCGGGGCGAAGCGGCTGACGTACGGGGCCCTGGAGCGCCGGGCCGCCTCCCGGGCCCGCCGGCTGCGCGAGCTGGGTGTCACGGCGGGCTCGGTCGTCGGGCTCTGCATGGACAAGTCCCCGGAGCTGATCGTCACACTGCTCGCGGTCCTCAAGGCGGGAGGCGCCTACCTGCCGGTCCATCCGGATCAGCCCGCCGACCGCGTCGCGCACGTCCTGCGCGCCTCCGGGGCCGCACTGATCGTCGTCGACGACGTCCGCGTCCCGTGGGCGGCGGGGCTCCCGGCCACCGTGGTGACGCCGGGGGCCCTGCGTGCGCACGAGAGCGACGGGCCGGATCCGGGGGGCGCGGCCGACCCGGACTCCCCCGCGTACGTCGTCACCACCTCGGGCTCCACCGGCCGCCCCAAGGCCGTGCGCGTCAGCCACCGCGCCCTCGCCTCCGCGTACGGGGCCTGGCTGCGGGCGTACCGGCTGCGGGACGGCGTACGGGTGCACCTGCAGATGGCGGAACCCTCGTTCGACGTGTTCACCGGGGACCTGGTGCGTGCCCTGTGCTCGGGCGGCACTCTGGTGCTGGCCGACCGCGACCTGGTCTTCGACACGGCGCGCCTGCACCGCACGATGCGGGCGGAACGGGTCGACTGTGCGGAGTTCGTCCCCGCTGTCGTCCGTGGCCTGATGGACCACTGCGAACGCGACGGTGTCCGGCTCGACTTCCTGCGCCTGCTGGTGGTGGGTTCCGATGCCTGGAAGGTCGCGGAGTACCGGCGGCTGCGCGATCTGTGCGGCCCGGACACCCGCGTGATCAACTCGTACGGCCTCACCGAGGCGACCGTCGACAGTGCCTTCTTCGAAGGAGCCGTCGACGACCTGGAGCCCGGTCTGATGGTGCCGATCGGCCGGCCGCTGCCGAACAGCACGCTCCACGTCCTCGACCCGTACGGCGAACCGGTCCCGCCCGGCGTGCCGGGTGAGCTGTGGATCGGAGGGGAGGGGGTCGCGCTCGGGTACGCCGGGGACCCGGAGCGTACGGCGCGCCGCTTCGTGACCCGTACCCTCAGCCGGCGGCCGGGGGCCTCGCCGGTCCGGCTGTACCGGACGGGCGACCTGGCGCGCTGGGACGGGCAGCGCCGGGTGCACCTGCTCGGGCGCGGCGACAACCAGGTCAAGCTGCGCGGCCACCGCATCGAGATCGGGGAGATCGAGGCGCATCTGGCGGGGTGGCCGGGGCTCGCCCGGGCAGTGGTGGCGGTCCGCCCGGACGCGGCCGGGGAGGCGACGTTGTGCGCCTACTGCGTGGCGGAGCCCGGTGCGACGCTGGACCGGCGTGCGCTGCGCCGCCACCTCGCGGACGTGCTGCCCTCCCACATGGTGCCCTCGCACGTCGCCGAGCTGGCCGAACTGCCGCTCACCGCCCACGGAAAGGTGGACGTCGGGGCGCTCCCACCGCCGGGGGGCGACGACCGGCAGCAGGCGTACGAAGCCCCGGTGACCCTCTACCAGGTCGCCCTGGCCCGGCACTGGGAGGCACTGCTCGGCAGGGAACGGGCCGGTCTCGGTGACGACTTCTTCGAGTCCGGCGGGAGTTCCATCAAGCTCATCGAGCTGCTCCACCACCTGCGGGCCGAGTTCGGCGCCGCCGTCCCCGTCAGCCGCCTGTACCGGAGCACGACGCTGCACGGCATGGCCGCCGCCGTGGAGGAGGTCGTCACCGGCACGGCAGCCGAGGAGCTTCCCTGTCTGAGCTTCAACTCGCAACGGGGAGCGCCCCTCTTCTGCTTCCCGCCGGCCGGCGGCCACGGTCTCGTCTACCGCCTGTTCGCGGCGGAGTTGCCGGAGTACCGGGTCGTCGCCTTCAACTACCTGCCCGGCGAGGACAAGGTGACCCGCTACGCGGACCTCGTGGAGTCCGTCGTGCCCGAGGGTCCCTGCCACCTGCTCGGGTACTCGCTCGGCGGCAACCTCGCCTTCGAAGTGGCCAAGGAACTCGAAGGCCGTGGGCGGCGGGTCGGTCATGTCGTGGTGCTCGACGCGCGGCGCGTCCTCGAACCGTACGAGCCAGGCAAGGAGAGCATCGAGACGTTCGAGGCGGAGCTCGGTCTCCACCTGTACAAGCACACGGGGTCGCGGATCGTCACCGCCACCGTGCTCGAACACGCGGCGGAGTACCTGGGTTTCTGCGGCAGAACCCCCAACACCGGGACGGTGAGCGCCCCTGTGGGTGTCGTGAGCGACGAGGACAAGGCCGACCTGTACGCCGCGGGCGCCCCGGGCTCCTGGTACGGCAGCTCCACTCACGCGACCCGTGTGCTGCGCGGATCGGGGTCCCACGCCGACATGCTCGACCCCAAGCACCTCCCCCACAACGCCGCCCTCGTGCGCGCCCTCCTGACGGGGGAGGCCGGCCATGCGGGATGAGGACGAGGCGGACTGGGGCAGCAGGGAGCGGGCACCGGGCAGCGCACCCCGCGTCATCGTGGTCGGAGCGGGGGTGGCGGGCCTGTCCACGGGCTGTTACGCGCAGATGAGCGGGCTGCGGTCCCGGGTCTTCGAGAAGCACGTCCTTCCCGGCGGCTGCTGCACGGCCTGGTCGCGCGACGGATACCTCTTCGACTACTGCATCGAGTGGCTGATCGGAACCGCCCCCGGCAACGACGCCAACCGCCTGTGGGGCGAGCTGGGCGCGCTGGACGGCAAGACGATCACGAACTTCGACCTGTTCAACAAGGTGGTGGACGAGGACGGCCGGTCGGTGACGTTCTACAACGACCCGGCGCGCCTGGAGGAGCACCTGACGCGGATCTCGCCGGCGGACACGCGGCTGATCCGCTCCTTCTGCCGCGACCTGCGGCGGTTCACGGACATCGAGCTGTACCCGTTCCTGACCGCGCCCGCCCTGCGGACCGTACGGGAGAGGGCGGCGACTGCTCGCACGGTACTGCCGGTGTTCCGTCTCCTGTGGCGGACCGCGGCGACGCCGATGCACCGGTTCGCCGACCGGTTCGAGGACCCGCTGCTGCGCAGGGCGTTCCGGAACATCTTCTTCCAGGATCCGGACGGCTTCCCGCTGCTCCCGTACCTGTTCAACATGGCGAGCGCGTACCACGGCAACGCGGGTTTCCCGCAGGGTGGTTCGCTGGGGCTCGCCCGGTCGATCGAGGAGCGGTACACCGGGCTCGGCGGCACGGTCACCTACCGCGCCCGCACCGAGAAGGTACTGGTCGAAGGAGACCGGGCCGTAGGGATCGAACTCCGCGATGGCAGAAGGTACTTCGCCGACCACGTGGTGTCGGCCTGCGACGGCCGCACGACCGTCTACGAACTGCTGGCCGGCCGGTACACGGGGGCGCGGATCGACAAGCTCTACACCGGCCTGCTGCACCGCCCGGGAACCCTGTTCCCCGCCGTGGTATCGGCGTTCGTCGGTATCCGGGGAGATCTGCCGGAGCAGGAAGCCCACAGCACCACGTATCTCCTCCCGGCGGCGGCCGGTGCGCTGCCCGGCGCGCTGCAGAACAGCCTGGTCGTCCAGTTGCGCAGCCGCTACTCGGACGGTTTCGCCCCGCCCGGGAAGTCGGTCGTCCACTGCACCTACTTCAGCGACTACGCCTACTGGAGGACCCTGCGCCGCACCGACCGCAGAGCCTACTGGGAGCGCAAACGGGAGGTGGCGGCGTTCGTGCGGCGCTTCTTGGAGGAGCGCTGGCCCGGCACGGCCCCCCGGATCGAGCTGGTGGACGTGGCCTCGCCCGCGACGACCAGGCGCTACACCGGCAACCACAACGGATCGATCCTCGCGTGGAAGGCCTTCTCGGAAGCCGACGACGTGACGGCGGACCTCGTCGGCAAGGACCGGATGAGGCTGCCAGGACTCGCCGGCTTCTCCATGGCGGGGCAGTGGGTGGGCATGGGCGGCCTGATCCGGGCCGCGTCCACCGGCCGCTTCGCCGTCCAGTACCTGTGCGAGGAGTTGCGGGTCCCGTTCCGGGCGTGGGAGAGCACCGGTACCGAGCCGTGGCACACCGGCAAACTGGGGCGGCTGCCGCAGCTCGACCGCTGGTCCGTCGGGGGGAGCAACGGCGCGTGAGGACACAGGAGAAGGGGTTCGTGACGCGTCCTGCGCGCGGCAGGGAAACAATGATCATCATCGGTGCGGGGCTCGGCGGTCTCTCCACCGGCTGCTACGCGCAGATGAACGGCTACCGCACCCGGGTGCTGGAGATGCACGAGGTCCCCGGGGGCTGCTGTACCGCCTGGGGGCGCGGCGAGTTCACCCTGGACGCGTGCGTGAGCTGGATGCTCGGCAGCGGCCCCGGCAACGAGATGCACCAGATCTGGCTGGAGCTGGGTGCGCTGCAGGGCAAGGAGGTACGCCACTTCGACGTCTTCAACATCGTGCGCGGACGGGACGGCAGAGCGGTCTACTTCTACTCCGACCCGGACCGGCTGCAGGCCCATCTGAGCGAGCTCTCCCCTGCCGACGCACGGCAGATCAGGGGTTTCTGCCGTCAGTTGAGGGCCTTCCGCAAGGCGCTGGCTGTCTATCCGTTCCTCAAACCGGTCGGCCTGATGGGGCGGATGGAGCGCTGGCGCATGCTCGCGTCGTTCCTCCCGTACGTGAGTGCCGTCCGCACGTCCCTCTCGGTGCTCATGTCCGACTACTCGGCGCGGTTCGAGGACCCGTTGCTGCGGGAGGCCTTCAACTTCGTCCTGTACGAGAGGCATCCGGCGTTCCCCGTGCTGCCGACGCAATTCCAGCTCGCGTCGCACGCCAACCTCTCAGCGGGCGTGCCCGAGGGGGGATCGCTCGGCCTCGCGCAGTCGATCGAGCGGCGCTACCGCAGGCTCGGCGGCCGGGTGACGTACAACACCATGGTCGAGGAGGTGCTCGTCGAGAACGACCGGGCGGTCGGCGTGCGCCTCGGCGACGGGCGCGAACTGCGGGCCGACATCGTCGTGTCGGCCTGCGACGGACCCACCACGATGATGAAGCTCCTGGGGGGCCGTTACCTGGGCGACGCCTACCGGCGGCTGTACACGAGGACCATCAACGAACCCGGCATGGTCTTCCCCGGCTACTTCACCCTCTTCCTCGGTCTCGACCGGCCGTTCCCCCAGGGCGACCCCTGCACGACCTACCTGCTGACGGACGCGCAGGCGGCCGAGCTGACCGGCATCCGCCACCCGAGCATCAACGTCCAGTTCCGCAGCCTCCACTACCCCGAGCTCTCCCCCAGGGGGACCGCCGTCGTCTACGCCACGTACTTCTGCGACATCGCGCCCTGGCGCGCCCTGGACGAGGGCCCCGAACGGGTCACGAGGACCCGCGGCGGCCAGGAGCTCCACACCCTTCCCGTGCGGCACGGGCCCGGCTACTACGCGGCGAAACGCAGGGCGCGCACCGCGCTCGTACGCTTCCTCGACGAGCGATACCCGGGCATCGAGCAGGCGATCGCGGTCCGCGACGTGTCCAGTCCCCTCACCCACGTGCGCTACACGGGCAACCACGACGGGACGGTCCTCGGGTGGCAGCCGTTCGTGGAGAGCGGCGAGACCTTGGAGGATCTGGTGCGCCGGCACGGCCCCGGGCTGCCGGGCCTCGCGAACTTCTACCTGTCGGGCGTCTGGGCGACCACGGGCGGCCTGATCCGTGCGGCGGCGGCGGGCCGGCACGTCATGCAGTTCGTCTGCCGCGACGACGGCAGGGAGTTCACCGCCTCCGTCGACGACTCCGCGCCACCGCCTACCCACCTCGTCATTCCGGTCGAGCGGCGCCCCGACATCCCCGCCACCCCCGGCCGAAACCCCGCAGGCGTGGAAAGGCAGCCGCGATGAAGGTCAAGAAGTGGGTGGTCCGCGAACACATCGAGGGCACTCCCGATGTCGACCGGGTCTACGAGAAGGTGGTCGAGGACATCGACGTCGACCTCACACCCGACGGGATGCTGCTGAGGACGCTCTACGTCTCGGTCGACCCCTACCTCCAGGGCATCGCCCTCGACACCCCGCTCGGGCTGCACATGGGCGCCGACTCCATCATGGAGGTGCTGGAGGCAGGACCGCTCGCGGCCCACCGGCCGGGCGACCTCGTACAGGGCTTCGGCGGCTGGCAGTCGCACGTGGTCAGTACGGGCGCTCCGACGCTCTGGCAGACGGGCACCTTCCCCATGGTCTTCCCCGCCTTCCGGCGTCTCGATCCGCGCTGGTACGACGACGCGCTGCCCCTGGCGACGGCGCTCAGCTCCATGGGCGGGCCCGGCATGACGGCCTGGGGCACGCTCACCATGTTCCTCACGGCCGGCCCGGGCGACACGCTCGTCATCAGCGGCGCGTCGGGCGCCGTGGGGTCGCTGGTCGGACAGTTGGCCCGGATCGCCGGAGCCCGAGTGGTCGGAACGACGTCGAGTCCGCGCAAGGCGGAGTACCTGACACGGCTGGGGTTCGACGCGGTGGTCCTCTACCGGCAGGGCGACAGCACCGCGAGCGTCCGGGACGCCCTCACCGCGGCGGCCCCCGGCGGCGTCGACCGCTACTTCGACAACCTGGGCGGCGCGGTGACCGACGCGGTGTTCTCCATGCTCAACGTCGGCAGCCAGGTGGCCGTGTGCTGGCAGTGGGCGACCCAGGTCGGACGGGACGCGGTCGGGCCCCGGCTGCTGCCGTACATCATGTTCCCGCGCACGACCGTGCGCGGGATCTTCTCCCTGGAGTGGTTCACCGACGCGAACTGGCGGGCCCTGCACACCGAGGTGGGGGGCCGGGTCAGGCGGGGCGAGCTCGTCTGCGACCACACCCTCCACCACGGCTTCGACAGCATCCCCACCGCCTACGGGAGCCTCTATCACGACCGGGCGGCCAACCTGGGCAAGGTCCTGGTCGAGCTGTGAGGGCGGACGGCGCCCCGGCGGCCACGCGTCGCACCGGGGCGCCGTCCCCGGCTTGTGCCGGAGCGCCGAGGACGAGGGCGATCCGCGGCTTTCGCCGGAGCCGCGAAGACAGTGGCGCCGTTCGTCGCGACCGGGACACCGAAGAACGTGACGTGCGTGCGGCCCGGTCGGGTCGGGTCGGGTCGGTCGGGACGGGACGGGACGGGACGCTGACCGTGGCGCCCTCCGAAGAAGCGGTGTGCTCACGTCGAACGCCCTCGGCGCCGTCCGTGGCCCGTACCCCCCATGCCGAGCAGATACAGCGAGCAGGTTCAGCCAGGAGGTTCGCATGCCCCCCGCCTTCACCGACGACAGCGTCCCCGCACCCCTGTTGCCCGCGCTCCACCGGATGGAGTTCGCGGCGCCGGGTCCGCCCCGGCCGGCCGCACTGCCCGACGGCTCCCCGGCCTGGCTGGTGAGCCGCTACCCCGATGTGCGGCAGGTCCTCCAAGACAGTCGGTTCGGACGCGCCCAGTTGTACGCGCCGGACGGGCCGGGCCTCTCGGCGGCGCCCGGCCTGGTCAACGACCCGGACCTGATGTTCAACCAGGACGGCCCCGGCCATCTGCGCCTGCGCCGCACCATGCGCCGTGCGTTCACCCCGAGGGCTGTCGCCCGCTGGCGGCCCTGGATCGCGTCCATCGTGGAGCAGTTGCTGGACGGGCCGGGACTGCGTACGGGACCGGTCGACATCGTCGCGGAGTTCACGCTCCCGCTGCCGGTGGCCGTGATCAGCCGGCTGATGGGGCTCGACGCGGCGGCGCGGGAGCGGATGCGGCACTGGAGCGAGCACGCCTTCTCGGACGGTTCCCATGAGGGGGACGTCGTGGGCGCCGCGCTGGCCGAGTTCTCGGCGTTCGGCGCGGAACTGCTGGCAGCCCGGCGGCGCGAGCCCGGGGACGATCTGGTCAGCGGTCTGGTCCTGGCGGCGGACGCGGAGGGCGGCATCCCCGAGGCCCAACTGGTCTCGCTGGTCTGCGGGCTGGTGGTGGGCGGCCACGACAGCACGATGACGATGCTCGGAAACTCGCTCCTGTACCTGCTCGGTGAGAGACCCGGGGACTGGCCGCGCCTCGCCTTGGACGAGGAGTCGGCGGGCACGGCGGCCGACCGCCTCATCCACCTGATCCCCCTGGGGGACGACCGCGGAAGCATCCGTCGCGCCTGCGAGGACGTCGCGGTGGGCGGGGTCCTCGTCCCGGCCGGCGCGGTGGTCGTCGCGGACTGCGGTATGGCCAACCGCGACCCCGCGGTCTTCCCCGCCGCCACGTTGGACGACCTGTTCGCGCCGCTGGAGGCCCCCACGCTGTCCTTCGGGGCCGGACCGCACTACTGCCTGGGCGCGTGGCTGGCCAGGCTGGAACTCCAGTTGGCCCTCGGCCGGCTGGCGGCCCGCTTCCCGGGACTGCGCCTCGCGGAGCCGCCGGACGCCGTCCGCTGGCGCCTGGGCACCACCTCCCGCAGCCCGGAACGCCTGCTCGTCACCTGGCAGGGAGACGGGGCCGGGCGGTGACCGTCGTCCCCGGCCGGGCGCGAGACGACCGGCCGGGGACGACGGGGTGGCGCGCTCCCGCAGGGGGCGGGCCACCCCGGTGTCAGGTCAGCGTGACCCCGACGGCTTCGGCAGCG
The DNA here is from genome assembly GCF_036250695.1 of Streptomyces sp. NBC_01497. Lineage (NCBI taxonomy): Bacteria > Bacillati > Actinomycetota > Actinomycetes > Kitasatosporales > Streptomycetaceae > Streptomyces > Streptomyces sp. NBC_01497. The sequence continues at coordinate 563,159 of NZ_CP109427.1, forward strand.
CGCATCCCGCCGCCGCGAGGTTCAGTGTGTTGCCCGTCGTGAAGCAAGCCGGGATGCCGTAGGTCTCCTCGGCGTAGCCGGTGCCCTTGTGGAGGGTGACGACGCCCTGTTGGTCGACCTCGCAGGGGTTGTCGAGGGTGCAGCGTTCTCCGCTCTCGTTCGTGGTGTTGTTGATCGCCGTGATCTGTCCCGTCGTCGTGTCGATGACCGGGGAGCCCGACGTGCCGCCGATGACCTGGCAGGCCGGGGTGTAGCGCACGGAGTCCTTCCAGGTCCACTGGTCCTCCTTCAGCCGGTACGCGAACCCGTCGACGGCGCAGGAGTAGACCTGTTTCCAGTACCCGGAGACCACGTTGATCGCGTGGCCCTGCACGGGGTGGGTGGCGGAGAGGGTCAGCGGGGCGATCCCGGTGGACTGCTGGATCTGGGCGTAGTTCTTGGTCAGTTGGTAGATCGTCACGTCGGTGTCGGTCATCGTCGCGTAGACGACCTTGCTCGCCTTGAGTGTTCCCGCACTGCCGGCGGAGGCGTTGAGCAGCGTGAAACTGCGGGTGGAGGACTGGTTGGTGATGACCTGGCCCGCGCTGGGAAAGCCCGTCTCGATGCAGTGGCCGTTCGTCATGACCAACGCGGGGTCGGACGAGCGGGAGTTCGGCATCCGGACCAGGGAGCCCGAACAGTTGCTCAGCGCCACGGTACCGGCGAAGGAGGCGGCCGCCGCGGGGCCCGCCGGCGTGGTTGCGGGTGCGGTGGCCGCCGCGGGGACGGTGGAGGCGACCGGTCCGCCCCCGGCCGGGGCCGCGGCCGCCGCGCTCGTGGCGCCCGCCAGGACGGCTGCGCCGAGGGCGGAGGTGGTCAGGATGGCGAGGAGAGGCGTGCGCATGGTGGTCCTCTCGGATCGGCCCGGGAACCGAGCGGCGCCCGGACGGCGAAGGGTCAACGTATTGTCGGTGTACCGACAAGAAGCTCGCTACCCCTCCGTTCTTCACTGACGCTTTCCACGCTGTTGACAGCCTCTCTCTACCCCCACCCGGCATCGGTCGCACCGGCGCGGTGGGGGCGTGCGGGCCCGACGGGAGCACGCCGCCGCGAGACGCGCAACCTCCGCACGGTGGAGCGGGCGCAGCGGGCGAGCGGCGCCGCATCGGCCCGGCCCCGGCCCGGCAGCGAAGGCATCCCGCCCGGTGCCACGGCCCGCGACGCACAGGAGGGGCGGCGGACCCCTGTACTGTCCGCCGCCCCTCCCGCTGTCCTCTACCGCGCCGTCAGCGCGGGAACCCCCACTTCGCCGACGGCCATCTGACCACCGGTCTGGCCCCCGTTGTCGGGCAGGTCCGCCGTGACGCGCACATACCGCGCCGTCACCGGCCTGTCGAGTTGGACACCGGTCAGTCCGGCCGCCGTGTCGGCGTGGCGGGCCACGGTGTACCAGGTCGAGCCGTCGACGGAGACGTCGACGTGGAAGTCCGTGGCGAACTTCCCCTCAGGCTGCTGGAGAGTGACCAGGTCGACCGACCGCGGCCGCGACAGGTCGACCTGCTGGCTCCAGCGGTACTGCCCGGTCGCCTGCGACCAGGTGCCCGGGTCCCCGTCGGTGGCGTACGAGGGCAGCGAGCCCGGCTGCATGTCCGCCTGGGTCCCGTCGATGAACAGGGCCTGGGTGGGGGCACCGAGAGCGAGGTCGGCGGCTCCGGGCACCGGCGCGTAGGCACCGACCTCCCCGATCGCCATCTGGTCGCCCCGCTGGCCCCCGCCGTCGGGCTTGTCGGCGACGACGCGCAGGTAGCGAGCGGTGACCGGAGTGGAGAACTGCACCGGAGTGGTGCCCCAGCCGCTCCCGGAGACGGTGCCGACGGTCGTGAAGTCCCTTCCGTTCGTGGAGGCGTCGATGTGGAAGTCGGTGGCGAAGTGCTGCTGCGGCATCCCCACCGTCACGGAACCGAGCGACTGCGCCTTCTTCAGGTCGACCACGAGCTGCCAGCGGAACTGACCGCTCGCCTGGACCCAGGTGCCGGGGTCCCCGTCCGTGGCCGCGGCCAGTCGGGTCCCCGGCTGCAGGTCGGCCGTGCTGCCGTCCAGGAACTGTGCCTGGACGGGCTTGCCCAGGGCGAGGTTGTCCGCGGCCGCTCCCGCCGGCGCCGCAGTCAGGTGCGCGTACCGCCCTTCGAGCCCGGCGTCGGCGATGAGCGCCGCCGGCACACCGGATCCGTCGGAGCCGACCTGGGTGTTGTCGAGGGTGAGGTTGTCGGGATTGCCGCAGGCCCAGTCCGGTGTGGTGTTCTCGACGTAGTTGCCGGTGAAGGAGAAGTTCCCGTACGGGAGGCTGTCCTCCTTGCACCCGCCCATGGAGAAGACGCCGTTGCCGAACATCGCGTTGCCCTTGAGGGTGACGTTCTGGCTGCCGCCGTCGGTATAGATGGCGTGACCGCCGCCCGCGCTGTTGCCGTCGCGGACCACGTTGCCGCTGACCAGCAGGCCGTCGGCGATCGAGTCGCCCTGCTGTCCGAGGACGTAGATGCCGCCGCCGTCGGAGCGCAGTTGCATGTGGTCGAAGACCAGGTTGTCGAGGATCTTGTTCCCGCTGGTCTTCGTGTCGGTGTGTCCCCAGCCCCAGTTGGAGCTGATGCCGCTGTACGGGACGTCGTTGACCTGGTTGTGCTCGATCACGTCGTCCCGGGTGTAGCCCTGGAAGATGCCCACCCCACCCGTGTAGTCGACCGCGACGTTGTGCACCCAGTTGTCCGCGACGGTGTTGCGGGCCGGCAGCAGCGAGACGTCCGCGGGAGCCGCGTCGGTGCCGTTGCCGATCTCGACGCCGTTCCCGGAGATGTCGGTGAACACGTTGCCCTGAAGCGTCGAGTCGTCGACGTCGCGGCCGAGTTGCAGACCGGCCGCCCCCAGGTGCTGGAAGGTGCCGTCCGTGATGGCCAGACCCTTGGTGTGGTCGAAGACCACGTTGCCGGGCGTCATCGTCCAGTTGCCGTACGGGCAGGTGCCGGGGTCCGTGGTGGAGTAGCGGTCACAGGATCCCTGCTTCTCCCAGGCGTCGTCGCCCGTCAGATGCATATTGGCCTGGACCTCGGAGAAGCCGTCGAGCCCGTTGGGATCGGTCCAGCCGCCGTACTCGAAGGATATGCCGCTGAACGCGAGCCCCGTCAGGGGGCGGGCTTCGGTTCCCGTTCCGGAGACCAGGGTCTGCAGCCGCGGGAGCTCCACGTCGGCCGCGCCGAGGTCCTGACCCTCACGGGGCTTGTAGTAGATGGTGTGGGCCGACTTGTCGAGGTACCACTCGCCGGGGTCGTTCAGCAGTTCCTTGGCGTTCTCGACGTAGGTGGGCAGGTCGGCGTTGACGCCGTAGCGCTTCCTGGTCGAGTTGTCGAAGCAGGGCTGGTCCATGGTGACCGCCGTGCCCGAGACGGAGGCCACACCGCAGTAGATCTCGGTCCAGCCCACGTCGTAGACGAACTGGGTGTCGGAGATGTTCTTCCAGGCGTCCAGAGCCGTGTTGGAGGTGGTGTAGCCGGTGGCGGTACGGGTGAACTGCGTCGGGGCGGCCCCCCGGGCGCGAACGCCGCGGACTCCGTCCACGTACAGCTGCCGGGTGTCCGTGCCGGCCGGCACCGTGGCCTGCCACACGCCGTCGGCGTCCTTCTTCCATCCCTGGACGCGTTCACCGCCGCTGAGCACCGGGTGCGCGCCGGGCGCCGCCGCGTAGGTGACGGTGTGGCCGTCGCGCTCGCCGTCACCCTTCGCGGCGTCGAAGGCGAGCGTCCGGTCGAGCCGGTAGGTACCGCCCGCGAGGACCACCCGGATGTCGCTCCGTTGCGTACGGGTCGCGGCCCGCACCTCGCTCTGCGCGGTCGTCAGCGCGCAGGGCCGGCCGGGCGAGCAGGTGTCGCCGTGTCCGTCGGGTGCGACGGAGTACGTGAGGGGGCCGGCGGCACCGGCCGCCGGGGCCGCGACCGCCCCACCCGTGGAGAGGAAACCTGAGAGCAGGGCCACGGTCGCGCCGATGCTCGCGCAGAGGCCGAGGCGCCATGGTCGGTGTTCGGACATGTGTGCACTCCCGAGACGTCGTCGATTCGAGATGGAGGGGAGATTTCCTGGTACCGGGGACGGGCATCGGGCGGACACCCGTCCCGGTGTGACGTGTGACGTGTGACGTGTGACGTGTGCTGCGTGCTGCGTGCTGCGTGCTGCGTGCTGCGGCCGCCTCCCCGGCCGGGAGGGTTGTCATGGGCAGCCGGGAGCTCCGCGTCGGCACGGTGTGTCCGGCGGGCGCGGTGTGCCCGGAGTGTGAGGGTGAAGGTGGGGATGGGGCCGGAGCGGGAAGGTCGCCCGTGCCGCGTCGCGCGCGACCGGTCGGCCCTTGTGCGCTCAGGCGCGATCCGGCCGCCGGGTCACTCCTTCGTGGCTCCGGCGAGCATCCCCGAGACGAGGGTCCGCTGCGAGAAGAGGAAGAGGACCAGGACGGGCAGGACGGCGATCACGATCGCCAGGGCGAGTTCCGGAATGGTGATGTCCAGGCCCGCACCCGCCACGGGATTGAAGGAGGGGGTCGACGTGAGCAACTGGTTCAGGCCGACCTGGAGCGGGAACTCGTTGCTGTTGGGCAGGACGAGATAGGGCAGGAAGAAGTTGTTCCAGTTGCCGACGAAGCTGAAGAACGCGACGAGTCCGATCACCGGCTTGGCGAGCGGGAGCGCGATGCGCGTCAACAGCTGCCACTCGTTGCAGCCGTCCATCCGCGCGGCGGACAGCAGGTCGCGCGGCAGGCTCGTGGCGAAGTAGATGTACACGAGGTACACACCGAACGGGTAGAACGAGAAGGGCAGGATCACCGACCACACGGTGCCGATCAGGTGGAACTTGTTGAGTTCCAGGAAGACCGGCAGGACAAGGGTCGCCGACGGCATGATCATGGTCACCAGCGTGATCATGAGGAGGGTCTTGCGGCCCCGGAACCTCGTCAGCGCGAGAGCGTAACCCGCGGGCACGCTGGCGGCCAGGGTCAGCACCAGCGAACCGCCCGCGTAGATGGCGGAGTTGCGCAGCCAGGTCAGCATCGCGCCGTTCTGGAAGGCGAACAGGTGCCGCCATGCCGCCCCGAACTGGCCGAACGACCCGAACGACAGCGGTGCGTCATGGACGATCTGGTCCGCGGTCTTCGACGGCGCGAGCAGCACCCAGATCACCGGGAGCACGAAGAACACCAGGAGAACGGCCAGCAGGACGCCTACGACCAGGAGGGACACCGCGCGACGTGGGGCACGGCCGGATGTGGGCCGTCGCGCGGCCACGTGCATTGTCATTTCTCATCCAACCTGAACATGCTGGAACGCGAGACGAGGAGGCCGGCGGCGATGAGGCCGACGGCCAGCAGGAACACCGAGATGGCGGCCGCGCCGTTGAAGTCGCCCTGCTGGAAGGCGAAGACGTAGGCCAACTGGTTGGGCGACCAGGTAGGACTGACGCGCCCCAGGCTGGCCGTCTGGAGGAGTTGCGGTTCCACGAACAACTGTGTGCCGGAGGCGAACGCGAGGATCGTCATGTAGACGATCCACTGCCGGACCATCGGGATCTGCACCGACCACGCGATGCGCCACGGCCCCGCACCGTCCACCCGGGCGGCCTCGATCACCTCGTCCGGGATGTTGTTGAGCGCGCCGTACATCACCACGATCCAGCCGCCCGCGCCGGTCCAGAACGCGATCAGCAGGAAGATCACCGGAAGGTTGCCCGGGGACAGGACCGCCGCGAAGCTGTTCATGCCCAGGGCGCTCAGCAGCCACGACACGGGACTGACGTCGGGGTCCAGCATGAACAGCCACACCAGCACGCTCGCCACGCCGGCCAGGGCGCCCGGTATGTAGTAGAGGAAGCGCAGTACGGCCGAGGTGCGTGGTCCGACCCGGCTGCGCAGCAGCACCGCGGACAGGACCGTGAGGACGACCAGAACCACCAGCCAGAGCACGAGGTAGATCAGGATGTGCTCGAAGGCAGGCAGGAAGCGGTAGTCCTTCGCCACCTTGACGAACTGGTTGAGGCCCGTGAACTGGCCCATGCTGTTGGTGAACGCCAGGTAGAACGCGTAGCAGGTGGGGAAGACCCCGAACGCCAGCAGGAACAGGGTGTATCCCGCGACGAAGAGGTAGCCCGCCCGGCCCCCCGACCGACGCCGCGGCCCGGCGTCGGTGCGGGAGGCGGGCACGACGACGCGCTGGGTCTCCAGCAGCGTCATTTGCCGGCCACCTGGTAGCCGTTCGCCCGGGCCTCGTCACTGATGGCCTTCTGCCAGGCCGGCAGGGTCGAGGTGAGGCTGTGACCCGCGGTGAGGGCGGGCAGCACGATGCTCGACCAGGCGGTGGCGTCGGAGAACTTCGTGGTGGCCCAGCCGGTCCACACCGACTGCGCGGCCTGCTCGAACGGCGTGCTGACGTCGTCGGCGAAGTAGTCGCTGTTCGCCGGGTTCGCCAGCCACGCCTTCGCCGCCGGGGTGTAGGCCGGGTAGGTCGGAGCCGTCGCCTGGTTGTCGTTCGACGTCGTCAGCCAGGTGGCGAGGGCGGCCGACGCCTTCAGGTTGGCGCTGTGCGAGGAGACCATCCACACTCCGCCGCCGACGTTGCCGGTCGCGGGTGCGGTGTCACCGGGCCAGGTGAGCGGCGGTGCCGCGGCCACCTGCTTGGCGGGGGTCTTGAAGGCCGTCTTGAACAGGTACTGGCCGTACCAGGAGGGGCCGACCGCCATCAGGACCTTGCTGCCGCTGTTCTTGGCGAAGCCCTGGCTGAAGAAGCCCTGCTTGCTGACCGCCTTCGCCGAGATCAGGCCGTCGAGGAGGGAGGACATCCGGGTGCAGTGCGAGTCCCCCAGGTCGACACGGAGGGTGCCCGGCTTCGTCTGGTCGAACGCGGGGCACTGGCTGGACCAGAAGTACGACTCCTGGGAGTTGGTGTCACCGACCGATCCCACGAGGTAGCCGGGGTGCTCCTTGGCGACCTTCTTGCCGAGGGCCTCGTACTGGGGCCAGGTGGTGGGGACCGAATAACCCCATTTGTCCATCAGGGACTTGTTGTACCAGAGCACCACTTGCGCGATGTCGTTGCGCAGGCAGTAGGTGTGCCCGTCGTACTGGCATGGGGTGAGCGAGCCCTTGGCGAAGCCGTCCAGCGTCGCCTGGGGGACGAGGCCGTTCTCGTCGACGGGCGCGGCGAACGCCGTGGCGCCCGGCTTGGTCGGCTGCGAGGCCCAGGTGGTGTCGTTCGGGGTGCCGAAGACGACGTCGGGCCAGCCCTTGCCCACCCGGTCGAACAGCTGCACCTTCGTCTGGAGGTAGGTGGACCCGTCGGCCCCGCCGTCGTAGGTGACGACGTTCATCTTCACATCCGGATGCGCCTTCTCGTACTTCTGCACCGAGGGGAGGCGGGTGGAGTCGGTCCAGACGGTGATCTCGGAGCCGGCCTTCTGCGGCGGGGCCTTGAAGGTGGACGCCTGTGCCGTCGAGGCGTGGGACGAAGCACCGGGCGTCGGGTCGGCGCTGGCGCAACCCGCCAGTACGACCGTGACGGCGCACAGGGCCAGTGCCCCGAGCTTGGTCGTGCGCCGTCCGCGGTGCCGCTCGGTAGGAGATCCGGAAGACCTCATTGTCTTGCCTTTCTGCTGCGTGTACGTGGGTGCGCCGGGGAGGGCGCGGGAAGGGACCAGCCGGCGGACGCGCCGCCGTGGCGTGCCGTCAGCGGGCCTGTTCGACGAAGCGCTGGAGTTCGCTGCCGTAGCCGAAGTCCAGTGGCAGGGCGATCCCCGGTCCGGTGGGGGCGTGGACCAGACCCTGGTCGTCGACGTGCCGTTCACGGACGACCCGGGTCGAGGTGACCAGGGACTCGTAGTAGGTGGTGTTCGAGATGGCCATGCACAAGTGGTGGTTGGGGATGTCGGACCCGTGCACCTCCGCACGCACGCGGAACGCGTCGGCCAGGTGCGCGGTGCGCATGGCGCCCGTGATCCCCCCGCGGAGCGTGGTGCCCGCGCGCACACCGAAGGTGGCGGCCCCGGCCCTGATGAAGTCGGCCGAGTTCATGTGCGCGCCGTCCGACGTCTCGGCGACCAGGAGGGGTACGGACACGGATTCCGCGAGTTTCTGGTAGGCGCTGACACTGAACTCGCGCATCGGCTCCTCGTACCAGAGGTAGTCGGCCTCGGACAGTGCCCTGCCGAGGACGATGGCGTCGGGCAGGTCGAACCCGGCGGAGCCGTCGTACATCAGCGGGACGTCGGGCCCCACGTGGGCGCGCAGTGCCTGGCACAGCTTCGCGTCGCGCCGCGCGTCGCCCCAGGCGTGGAGCTTGATGCCCCGGTAGCCGAGCGCGAGGCACTGGTCCGCCACATCGAGGAACTCCTCGGTCGTGGCGAAGGTCGAGGTGGACGCGTAGGCGGGTATCTCCTCGCGGAAGCCCCCGAGGAGACGCCACACCGGCTGGTCGTGGACCCGTCCCGCGAGGTCCCACAGGGCGATGTCCATGAGGCCCAGCGTGGGGAGCGGGAGTTCGTGGATGCGGTCCAGCTCCCACACCCGGTGCCAGAGCCACTCCCGCTGGAACGGGTCCGCACCGATCAACTCGTCACGGAAGACCCGGTCCACGAGATCCTGGAGGGTCACGGCGGCTCCCGGTCGGGCGAACACCGCAACGCCTTCGGCTCCTTCGTCGGTTCCGATGCGCAGGACCGCGCCGTCGCCCTTCGGTGCGCTCCCGCTCAGCCCCTGCCGCCAGGAGAACGGCGGATCGGCCGGGGGAACGTCGATCCGGTGAACCTCGACATGAGTGATCTTCATCCTTGCTTTCTGTTCTGTGAAACGGGCGGGCGGCTTCAGGGCGACGCCCTGCGGACGTCAGGGAGCCCGCGGGCCCGGGTCTCGCGGATGCCGTGCCGCCGCGGGGCCGGGGCCCGTCGTGGGCCGGCGGCGATGCGGACGGAGGCGGGGCCGTGACCACGCGAGGGTGCACGGCTCAAGGGGAACGCCGGAAGAGCGGGAGAACGAAGCGACCGAAGAAACCATTCTTCGCATGCTTGTTCACACCGATGGCGGGTTCATGCTGCGGCGCGCCGAGCAGTCGGCGCGCCGCGGGCCTCACACCGCCGAACCTCAGCGGTGCCGGGCGGGGCGTCCCGTACGTTCACACCGGGGCGGCGAAGGGCGCACTCCCGATGGTGGTGCCACGGTCGGATCTACGAGGCTGACACCTCCGGCGGTGGTTCCTGGGCGACTCCGCCGTCCGCCCTGCGGGGCCCAGGAGCGGCGGCGGGCGGTGAGGTCAGGTTGAAGAGCCGGTCGCGGATCTTACGTTCGACCTGCTGACGCGTCGTGTCGATGTGCGCCTGCATCAGCTCTGCCGCCTTCTCCGCGTCGCCCGAGGCGATGGCGTCGGCGATGGCGAGGTGCTGCCGTCCCGCCGCCTCAAGCGACCCCGGCACATCACCGTGGAACAGGAGGATGTCGGTCTGGGACATCAGCCTGCGGATGGTGGTGACGCCAGAGCGCAGGAAGACGTTGTGCGCGGCGACACTCACGGAGTCGTGGAACAGTTCGTCGGTCGCGGCGAACCCCTGCACGTCGCCGGCGAGCCCCGCCGTGTGGGACTCCTCGGCGCTCTCGCAGATGGCCCGCACCTCGATCGGGGTGGCGAGGCCGGCAGCCTTGCGGGCCGTGTCGGACTCGATCAGATGCCGGTAGTCGATCAGCATCATCACGTGTTCCATGCTGGTCGGCTGGAAGTGCGCGAGCCGGTCGTCGTTCAGCGCGCCGGGCGAGGCCGCGACGAAGATCCCGGCCCCCCTGCGCACACTCAGCCGCCCGATCGCCGCGAGCACCTTGATCGCTTCGCGCGTCACGTTGCGGGTGGCTCCGAGGATCAGCGCGAGTCCCTGCTCGGTCGGGAGCCGGTCGCCCGGCATGAGGTCCTGCTCGGCGATGTACGTGAGCAGTTGCTCCGCGACCAGCTCGTATCCCGGCCGGTACGCGGTGGCCGGCTCCTTGGCCCCCTCGGACGGGGTAACGCTTTCGCCAGACACGGATCGCTCCCTCAGCTCGGATGAGTTGGATTCATTCGCGCCGTCACTATGGCACTCCAGCCGGGCCGGGGGAAGAGTCGTACCGAAATCAATTTCTTCCGCCCCGGTGGCGGGGCAGTTCACGGGGGACGCCATGGCCCGCCGAACGGTCAGGCAGGCTCCGCAGCACCCTCCGATGCGATGAAGCAGATTCATTTCGCTCGTCATTGATCTGGGTCATGCTGTCGCGGGCCCTTCTTCGAGCCGGTCAAGGTGGCATCACCGGTCACCCGGCATACGACGAACGACCCACGACGGACGCACGGACGCAGGGACGCAGGGACGCAGGGACGCAGGGACGCAGGGACAAAAGCACAGACGCACGAACGGACGGCCGACGGACGGCTGATGAGGAGAGGCGGCGGGCCCGCCCCTGACGGCGAAGCGTGCCGGAGCGCGAGCCACCCGGCGAGCGTGCCGCGGCGCGGGCATCGCGGAGGCCAGGAACGCCCATCCCGCGCGGACCGGCGAAGCGCCGCACGACACGGCTCCGTCAGCGTTCCGCCGGTTCAGCAGCCGTCAGTAGGGTGGGTTTTCCGGCGCGGTGTGAACACAACAGCCGCCGCCCACGTTGTATCTCTCGACCGCATCGGCTCACCGCTCCTCAGCACGAAGGGCTGTCATGACCCCACACCCGTTCCGCTTCGGCGTCAGTCTGTTCAACGTCGGCTCCCGGTCCGCCTGGCACGCTCGCGTGCGCGAGGTGGAGGACCTTGGCTACGACGTGCTTCAGGTGGCCGACCATCTGGGAGTGGCCGCGCCGTTCCCGGCGCTGGTGGCCGCGGCCGACGTGACGAGCATGCGCCTGGGCACGTTCGTGCTCAACGCGGGCATCCTCAGCCCCGCGTACCTGGCCCGGGACGTCGCCGACGTGCACCGCCTCACGGACGGCCGCCTGGAACTGGGCCTCGGCGCCGGTTACGTACCGGCCGAGTTCGAGGCCGTGGGCCTGCCCTTCGGCACCCCGGGCCAGCGCCTTCGGAAACTGGAGTCGCTCCTGACGGACACGCGTGCGCTGCTCGCCGCGCAGGACGACGACCCCCGGCCGCCGATCATGCTCGGGGGCGCCGGCGACCGCATGCTGAAGCTGGCGGCGCGTGAGGCCGACATCTTCAGCTTCTCCATCATGGCCGGGCTGACACCGGGCCTCGCCCCGGAAGAGGCGCTCGCCCGCCGCGTCCAGGTGCTGCGGGAAGCCGCCGGCGAGCGCTTCGGCGACATCGAGCTGAACCTGTTCGTCGCGGCGGTCGGCGGGAGCGTGGACCAGGTCGACCTCTCGATCATCCGGCAGGCCAGCGGCCTCGACGACGAGCAGCTCACCCAGCTGCCCGGTGTGCTGGTCGGCTCACCGCAAGAGATCGCGGACCGGCTCCGGCGCTACCGCGAGGAGTTCGGCCTCAGCTACGTCAGCGTCCTGGAGCCTCACATGGCCGCGTTCGCCGAGGTCATCCGGCACCTGCGCTGACGCGCGACCACCGCCGCCCCGCTCCCCTCCCCGCCGGGCTCGTGCGGGCCCGTGCGGAGCGGGCGGCCCGGCCCGGGCACCGAGGCGCCCGCGACCGGGACCGATTTCGCGTGTCCCGCGCAGCCGAGGCGGGGCTACGACGCTTGCTGACCCTGCCCCCTCCCCCGGGCCCGCAGGCCCCAGACGACCCCCGCGATGCCGAGCAGCGCGACGACGATGCCGAGCCAGGTGTACTGGCCGTGGCCCGACATCATCGAGCCCTTCATCACGCCCGTCCCCTGGCTGATCCACAGACCGCCGAGAAGAATCAGAACGACGCCCACAACCGTACGGATCACAATCCACTCCTCATGTGTCGACGACTGTCCGTACGGGGCGCGGGGCCCCCGCGTTCAACGGCGCGCTCTGTTCGACTTCCGCCATCGCCTGCGCGACCGATCCGATCTGCGCGATTCGCCAGCCGGATACGTCCGAAAGCCGTGCGGCCGTGCGGGGCGGCGGGGGCGGCGGCCGCCGCCGCGCGGGGCGTGACCTCTGTCCCGCCCCGCCATCCGTCCGTGGGCGGCCGGACTTCTCCCGTGGTGTCCCGTACCTCTCCCGGCGCACCGCGGTGCCGGGGCGGACGGGGCGGCTCGGACGAAACGGGTGCGCGTACGGCCACGCCCTGAGCCCGTGCGCACCGATGCGAAGGGGCCGGGCAATCCGCGAGCGCACGGAGGACGGAGGGAGGGCCGAGCGTCACCCGCTCGCCCCTCCCCCTTCCCTCACGCGGCCTGGTACCCCGCGTCGAGTTCGGCACGCAGCTGTACCCGGTCCACCGCTTTCTCCCATTTCCCGACGACCAGGGTGGCCACGCAGTTGCCCGCGATGTTGGTGAACACGAAGGCCGCGGAGAGAATGCTGTGGACACCGAGTATCAGGGCGATGCTGCTGACCGGGATGGTGTGGGTCGCGCTCAGGGTGAGCGCGAGCACGGCTATCGCCGATCCGGATACTCCCGCACCACCCTTCGAGGTGAGCAACAGGATCAACAGCAGGCCAAGTTGGGCGGTCAAGCTCAGATCCGTACCAGTGGCCTGGGCCAGAAACACACTGACTGCCGCGAAGTACAGACAGGTGCCGTCGTGGTTGAAGCTGTACGCCGTGGGCAGCACCAGGCCCACCACGGGTTCGTCCACCCCCAGCTTCTTCAACTTCACCGTGAGCTGCGGGAACACACTCTCCGACGAGCTGGTGCCCAGCACCAGGAACAACTCCGCGCGGATGTAGCGCAGCAGCTTCAGAAGGCTGACCCCCGCGTACCGGGAGACCGGCCACAGCACCAACACGAAGAACAGGAGGCAGATCAGGTAGAACACACCGACGAGCCGGCCCAGAGGGAGCAGGGTCCCGAGCCCGTAGCGGGACACCGTGAATGCGATGGAGCCGAAGGCGGCTATCGGCGCGATCCGCATCACCTTCCGGATGACCCAGAACAGTGCCTGCTGCACGTTGTCGACGATGTCGAGGGCGGGCTGCGCCTTGGCGCCCAGTGAGCCCAGTCCGCAGGCGAACAGCACGGAGAAGACCAGCACTTGCAGGATGTCGCCCTGGGCGAAAGCCTGCACGGCGGAGGTCGGGACCAGGCTGACCAGGAAGTCGTCGAAGCCCTCCGACTTGGCCGGCGCCGTGCTGGAGGGGTCGACGTGCAGCGACGACGGGTCGATGTGCATGCCGATGCCCGGCTTGAGCACGTTGACCACGACGAGGCCGATGACGAGGGCGATCGTGGTGATCACCTCGAAGTACACGAGGGACTTCACGGCGATGCGCCCGACCTTGCCGAGGTCGCGCACACTGGTGATCCCGTGCGTGACCGTGCAGAAGATGATCAGGCCGACGACCATCTGGATCAGGTGGATGAAGATGTCGCCGAGGAATTGGACATGGTGTCCGATCGAGGGGGCGAAGTCGCCCACGGCGACCCCCAGGGCGACCCCCACCAGCACCTGGAAGGCCAGGTCGCGGTAGAAGGGGGTGCGCTTCTTTCTGCCCTGGTCCTGTCCCGGCACGGGGGCAGCAGTTGCTGTGGTTTCGCTCATCGTTTCCGGTTTCTCCGTTGAATGTCCGGCGCCGATATCCGGCCTGCGTCCGCGTGATCAGTCCGCGGCGTGGCCGAGGACGTCCCTGGCCGGCCCGAACACCTCGTCCAGGCCGAGGCGTCGGGGCAGCAGTCCCTGCGCGAGGCAGGCGTCGATCAAGAACTCCATCGGCTCCTTGAGCTGTTCGAAGCCGAAGAGGGTGGGCGACGGTGCGCCCTCGGGTCGTTCGACGGTGTCGTCGGCGCGGCGCAGCAGCGCGTACGCCGCACGGATCGCCTCGGCGTCCCCGCGGCAGGCCGAGGACCCGGCGGCCACCATGTGGTTGATCGGCATGAAGCCGTGCTGACGCCACCACTCCTGGTCGCGTACGACGGCGTCGGGGACGACCGGGACGAACTCGTCGCCGCCGGGCAGGTCGTTGCCGAGGATGGTGGCGTCGATGCGCCCCTCGCGCAGCAGGTCGAGCAGACTCCCGTCCTCGGTGTCGTGCTCGACGAACCCGGGGTCGGCGTACTGCTCCACGTGGGCGCCCTCGCGGGTGGTCCAGCGGACGTCCTGCGGTGCCAGGCCGTAGTCCTCGGCGAGATGGGCGCGGACCCACATCCCCGTCGTCTGGGTGTAGGCGCGTACCCCGATGTGCTTGCCGGCCAGTTCCCGCGGTGCGATCGGTCGTGACGCGTGGGCGATCAGGCAGCCGCGCTGGAAGCGCGAGGCGACGACGGCGGGCAGCAGTACCACGGGACGCCCGTAGGCGATCGCCTGCAGGGCGGTGACGACGGCGAGTTCGCTCAGGTCGTAGGCCTCGTCACGCACCATCGGCGCGAATGCCCGGTGGATCGGGGAGACAGTGTGGAAGTCGAGCCGTACCCGGTCGTCGCCGATCAGGCCGTTCTTCAGCGGCGTCGTGTGCGGGTAGTCGGCGAGCACGGCACGCAGCACGGTGGATTCAGGCACGACGGTCTCCCGTGGTCGCGACGGAGGGGTAGAACGCGGCGGCTGTTCCACCGAAGATCATTTCCTGGTCGGTCTCCGGCAGGCTGGACACCATCTCGCGGGCCTCCGCGAGGATGTCCGCCGCACTGCCCTGCGCCGCCGGGAAGTTGGAACCCCAGGCGATACGGCCGGCGCCGTACGCCGCGACCAGGTCCGCCAGGAAGTCCGCGGGCGTCGAGGCGCCCTTCGCCGACGCCGCCAGGGCCCGGTGGGTGAGTTTGAGGAACACACCCGGGAAAGCCGCCAGTTCGAAGAGTTCCTTCGACGTGACATACGGCCGGCCGTCGGAGAGGTCGGGGCGCGCGCAGTGGTCGAGCAGGACGCGCACTCCGGGGAACCGCTCCAACAGATCGCGCAGCGCGGGCAGTCCCTGGATCGTCATCTGGAGGCAGACAGGGATGTCATGTTCCTCGGCGTAGGCCCAGGCGGGGTGGGAGTCCTCGTGCCCCAGCCAGTCCGCCTGGCCGGGCATGGTGGTTCCGGTGGTGAACAGCCGGAAGCCCGAAAGGCCTTGCCCCTGCCAGTGCTTTATTTTGGCCACCGCGTCGGGTGCCATGGCGTCGAGCGAGTAGACACCGACGAACGTGTCGGGGTGGGTCCGCACCGCCTCGACGACATAACGGTTGTCGTGTCCGTACACCGTTGAGGCCTGCACCACCACGGCTTTGGCGATGCCGGCCTGGTCGAGCGCCTGCCGCAGGCCGTCGATGTCCACCGGGTGTGCCAGCGACCACTCGGACTGCCGTCCACCGATGGGACCGACCGGATATCGCACGGTATCCGGCGAGATCACATGGGTGTGCGTGTCCACGATGCGCATCGAACCTCCAGGGAGCGAACGGGTCTGCGGGGAGCGGGTCATAGGCCTCGACCGGGACCCAGCTCCCTGACTGAAGCGGAAGTTAACACGATCGTCAACAATTTCGTCTGGAATCTGGAAGATAATTTTGGTGACAATCGCCTACTGTGATACTTCGTGAGCACAGAGCGATGGCGGCAGGACGCACGGACAGCCACGGGGCGCCAGGTTCCGGGGGGAGGCACCGCCGCGTGGGAACCGGATCTGCCGCGTCAGGTCCCCGCATGACACGACGGATCCCCTTCGGAACACGGCCGGGTCCGGACCGTGTTGACGGCAAGGTGACGCGCCTGCCGCCACCCGCCGATGCCGACGGCCGGCCGCGATGCGGCTCCGGCCCCGGCCCCGGGTTCGTTACCGGCTCCGGCTCCGGCTCCGGCTCCGGCTCCGGCTCCGGCTCCGGCTCCGGCTCCGGGGGGTCGTCACCGACTCACCGGCGTCCCACCGCACATGCACTACCGGGTCCTTCGGCACGGCCGGAGCGCGGACACCCGGAGCCCGGGCACCCGGGGACGGGACACCCGGGGACGCGACACCCGGGGGCCGGACCTCACAACGCCACTTCGGTACCCACCGCGTTGGGCACGAACGCCTCCCCGAACCGGGATGCCATCGCGTGCTGGGCCCGCCAGCCGGTGCAGTGGGCGGGGACGAGCACCGACGGTGACATCTCCCCCAGATCCCTCAGGACCCTTGGGATCAACGGCTCGAACACCGGCCCGTTGAGGTGGAATCCGCCCACCACCGCGTGCAACGGCCGGTCGTGCGTGAGCCGACGGGCATAACGGCAGATGTTCACCACACCCGCGTGGCCACAGCCCGTCAGGACCATCAGGCCCTTGCCCCGGATGTCGATGACCAGTGCCTGGTCATCCAGGACCAGCGGGTCCGGCTCCCATTTTCCGCCGAGCCGGGCCTGCTGCGGCGGCAGTCCGGGCTCGTATCCGGTGGTCCGGGGCACCTCGCCGGTGACCAGGACCGACCCCTCGAACAGGAAACTGGGCTGCTGGTCCTCGACCACCGTGAACCCGGCCCCCTCCAGCGCGCGGCGGCTCGTGGTGGGAAGCTCCAGCGGATCCGCGCCGGGCAGCGTCATGCGTCGGCGCCGCCAGAAGTGGGGGTGGATCAGCACCGGCAGATTCACCCGGCCACCCAGTGCGCGGATCAGCCCGTCGAGACCGGTGGTGTGATCGAAGTGGCCATGGCTGCAGATGATCACCTCGATGGAGGACGGATCGACGTGGAGACGCCGCATGTTCTCCGCGACCCCGTCCGGACTCGTCCCGGCGTCGAACAGGAACCGGTGCTCGCGTCCGGCTTTCACGACCGTCACCAGGGCGGAGAAACCGTGCTCTGCCAGCAGCGGTTCGAGCGCATACCCGTCCTCCATGGTGGAGGCCGGCCTCCTGCCCCCGGGCCGCGCCCGTTTGGCCGGTCCCTGATCCGGCATGAGCAGGTCGCTGACGTTGTCCATCAGTGTGGTGACCGTCACCGAGTCGACCGGCTCCAGCGAAACGGACACACGGGGCTCGAAGTCGTGAAGGATCCGTACATCGCGATCACCGGGTACACCACCTGTACACATTTGTTCAGTATCGTCCCGCATGCCACCGGTGGCCATCGCTCGGCGTCCGGCCCCTGGGGAGCCGTCCCACGGGCTCGCCGAGCCGCCACCCCACACCCCGGCACCCCGGCGCCCCATCACCCCCGAGGACGAGACCGCGACGATCCGCGCCCAGAAGGGGACGGACGTTGGGGACGGCACCCGCGTACGGTCGTCGCCGGCCAGGAGGAACGCGAGCGCCGAGGACCGGCCTCAGCGAGAGCCCCGTACCCCGGCACGGAGGCGGTCGCCCGACGCCCCGCGCGCCACCCCGCCCGGCATCAGGCCGGGGGGACGGGCGGTCCGGCCGCCTCGCCGGGAAGGGGCCGTCGTCTCCTTCGCCGCCCGCCCACGGGTCCCGGCGGGCCGTCGGCATAGAATTCGACACCCGCACCGACCCGAGGAGTACTCGTGACCGACCCGGCGCCCACCGGCCCTCAGCAGGAGATCGCCCGGATCCTCCACGTGAGCGCGACCTTCGACGCGCAGGCGGAGATCGAGCGCCGAGTGGCCTTCCTCACGGGCCAGTTGACGTCCTCCGGACTGCGTTCGCTGGTGCTCGGGATCAGCGGCGGGGTCGATTCGACCACTGCGGGCCGGCTGTGCCAGCTGGCGGTGGAACGTGCGCGGAGCACCGGGCACGAGGCGACCTTCTACGCCATGCGGCTGCCGTACGGCGTCCAGGCCGATGAGCACGACGCCCAGCTCGCGCTCGGCTTCATCCGGGCCGACCGGGCCCTGACCGTGAACGTGAAGGCGGCGAGCGACGCCGCGCTGGAAGCCTGCCTGGCCGGTGACGTGGCGTTCCGCGACGAACGGCACCAGGATTTCGTGCACGGCAACATCAAGGCCAGGCAGCGCATGATCGCGCAGTACGCGGTCGCCGGGGCCCATGAGGGACTCGTCGTGGGGACCGATCACGCGGCCGAGGCGGTGTCCGGGTTCTTCACCAAGTTCGGGGACGGCGCGGCCGACGTGCTGCCGCTCTCGGGGCTGAACAAGCGCCGGGTGCGGGCCGTCGCGGAGGCCCTCGGGGCGCCTGCCTCGCTGATCTGGAAGACACCGACCGCCGACCTGGAAACCCTCGACGAGGGCAAGGCCGACGAGGACGCGCTCGGTGTGACGTACGACGAGATCGACGACTTCCTGGAGGGCAAGCCGGTGGGCGGGCCCGCCTACGAGTCGATCGTGCGCAGGTACCACAACACCGAGCACAAGAGGCAGCCGCCGGTCGCTCCGCCCCAGGTCTGAGGCGTCCGGGACGGGTCGCCGTCGTCACGGCCCGGCGCACCCTCGCTTCCGCAGGCTCCTGATCCGGCGAGGGCGGTGGGCCGGCGCGGGGCGGGGCGGGGCGGGGCGGGGCGGGGCGGGGAACGTACCCGTGCGGGCCTGCCGTCCCGCAGTGGCCGTCCGGCGTCGCCGGCCCGTGGACCGGACGTCCTCCGGAGTCCGTCCCGCCCGCCCCGGCCCCGAGCGGCGGGCGGAAGGACTCCAAGGGGCCTGTGTGCTGCGGGCCCGCACACGAGGGTGGATGCTGGGCAGTGCACCGAATCGGTTCCCGGCGCCCCGACGCCGGGAACCACGACGGTGCACGACACTGACGCGAGAGCCGACAACCGACAGCGGGCCCGCGTGTCGGTTGGCCGTATCGGCGTGGCCGCGCCGTTGCGCCATTGCGCCGTCACGATGTTGTGTTGTTGTGTTGTTGTGTGAATGTTCCGGAATCGTCGCCGTTTCGGCGGGCCGACGTCAGGAGACCATGGTGGATCCCGCCCCTCCTCTCCCCCGACAGCTGCCCCTCGCGCGTGCCGCCGACGAGTTCCTGCTCACCACCGTCCTGCTGTTCCTCGCGGTGACCGTCGTGCGCTGGCTGCGCGACCCGGGTTCGCCCCTGTTCATCGCCGACCTGCGCGTCGCGCTCGCGGTCATCGGCCTCATCAGCGGGGCCATCCTCACCGGACTGATCTTCACCCCGCCCGGCAGGCGCAGCGGAGGTCACATGAATCCGGCGGTGACGGTCGCCCTGTGGCTGGTGGACGCCTTCCCCGGTCGCAGTGTCCTGCCCTATGTCATCGCCCAGCTCGCCGGCTCCGTGGCGGGTACCGGCCTCGCCCGCCTGGTGTGGGGGCATGCGGTGACCCTTCCGACGGTCTCCCACGGCGCGATCGGACCAGCGCCCGACTGGCAGGCCGCATCCGTCTTCCTGGCCGAGGGGGGCAGCATGATGGCCCTGATCCTCATCGTCGGTTACTTCCTCGCCCATCCCCGTCTCGTCCGCCTCCTGCCGTACGTCATCGGGTTGTGCGTGGCGCTGGTGATCGCCCTGCTGGGTCGCTTCAGCGGCGGAGCGATCAACCCGGCCCGGTCCCTGGGTCCCGCCGCCCTCTCCGGGCAGGCGACCGATCTGTGGGTGTACCTGATCGTTCCTGTCCTGGGGGCGGTCATCGGTGCGGCGATCTACCACCTCTTCATCTGGCGGTTCAACGCGTGCCGGCCCCTGACGTACAAGCTGACGGGGGACGAGAGCCCGGACGGTGACGTCTGACGGCTCGCACCTGCGGCCTCGGCCTCGTCGTGCCGCCCTGACCACCGGCGCCGCGGCGGCCACCGGACGCCCCGCGCGGGCCCGGACCGGCCCGGTGACCGGCACCGTCCGGGATGTCCTCGGCACACCGTCCTGAACCGGCGATTGTGTCCGCATATTGCTAGTTTTGTTTCGATCGGGTGCACGATGATGCCCGGACCGGCCGGAAGAGGGATCTCCCATGCACGTCTTCGTCGCGGGTGCCACCGGAGCGGTCGGCCGACTGCTCGTTCCGTTGCTGCTGGAGACGGGTCACCAGGTCACCGGGATCTCCCGTACGCCCCGGGGCACCGAGCGTGTACGGCGGCAGGGCGCGTCGGCCTTCCAGGTCGACGTGTTCGACCGGGAGGCGCTGCGCGAGGCGGTGATGACGGCCGCGCCGGACGCGGTGATCCATCAGCTCACCGACCTGGCGGAGGCGGACGGAGAGGCGACGAACCGGCTGCGCCGGGAGGGAACGCGCAATCTGGTGGACGCGGCCGGCGCCGCGGGCGTCACCAGGATCGTCGTCCAATCGATGTCCTGGATGTACGTGCCCGGCGAGGGTCCTGCCGACGAGAGCGTGCCTCTCGACGTCGGGGCGGCCGAACCGCGCGGAGGGCTCGTGGAGGGGATCCGGGCGCTGGAGGAGACGGCGGCCGAGCTGGCGACGGCGGTCGTTCTGCGGTACGGCGTCCTGTACGGCCCCGGTACCTGGTACGCGCCGGGCGGCCCCGCAGCCGGGGCCCTGGCCGGCGATCCGTCGGCCCGCTTCCTCGGGAGCGTCGAGGCGGACCTCTCCGTGACCTCGTTCCTGCACGTCACCGACGCGGCGCACGCCGCCGTCGCCGCCCTCGACTGGCCGTCCGGTCCCGTGAACATCGTGGACGACGAGCCCGCACAGGGACGCGAGTGGGTCCCGGTTCTCGCCACCGCTCTGGGGCTGCCGGAGCCGCGGCCCACCTCAGGAAAAGCGAGCTGGGCTCGGGGCGCGGCCAACGGCCTGGCCCGCTCGCGGGGCTGGAACCCCGCATACCCCTCGTGGCGGACCGGATTCTCGGCGCAAGGCTCCTGAACCGAGAGTCGCGCGGCCGCCGCGCGGTCCGGGTGTTGTCACAGGGGGCGAGGCTCCCGCGCGACCGTCGCGAGGCGGCCTCAGCGCTCAGGGCGTCACCGCCGAGCACAGCACACCCCCGCCGGCCGGTTTCGACGTCAGTACGTCACCCCTGACCACCACCCCGGTCGGCTTCGCCGATGAGCGCGTCACCGCCGGTTCGTCGCCGACCGGTCACGCTGTTCCGAGCGCCGCCTCCAGGTGGGCGAGCGCCTCGGCCCCCTCGTCGGCGACGAAGACCAACTGGTCCAGGGGCACGGGCAGGAAGCCCTCCGCCTCCATCCGCCGCAGCTGCAGCGCCAGCCCGTCGTAGAACCCCGCCGTGTTCAGCAGTACCACCGGCTTGTCGTGCAGCCCGTGCTTCCGCAGCTCCAAGATGTCCGTCGCCTCGTCGAGTGTGCCGAGCCCGCCGACCATCACGACCACCGCGTCCGACCCCGCCACCAGCAGAGCCTTGCGTTCCGCGAGGTCCTTGGCGACCACCATCTCGTCCGCGTCGTCCCTGATCCAGGTGCGGAGGAACTCGACCGAGACGCCGACGAGGCGCCCGCCGCTCTCCCGTACGCCGTCGGCGACGACCTTCATCAGGCCGGTGTCGGATCCGCCCCACACCAGGGTGTGACCGCTCTTGCCGAGGAGCTCGGCGAACTCACGAGCCGGCCGGGTGTAGCGCTCGTCCAGGTCTGCGGCGGAGAGGAAAACGCATATCTTCATGGCAGAACTGTAGATCCCGTCCGAAGTGTGAGTCCCGTCGAACGCCACGGTGCAGGACGCTGCCACTCCCTCGGGCGGACCGGTGGGGTCCCGCGGGGCACGGAGTGCGCCGGCTCAGCCTCCGCACCCCCGGTCTGCGGAGTCAGGCGTTGTAGCCGCCGTGGGCGTCGAGCACCGCGCCCGTGACGTACGACGCGGCGGGACTCGCCAGGAAGGCGATCGCCGCGGCGATCTCGTCGGGGTGACCCATGCGCTGGAGGGACAGGGCGCCGAGCAGTGCCTTGAGGGTCTCGGCGTCCGGCGGTTCCATTCCGCTCTCCATCAGTCCGGCTTCCACGACATTGGCCGTGATGCCGCGGGGGCCGAGGTCCCGCGCGACGCCCATGGTGTACCTCTCGACCCCGGACTTGGTCGCCGAGTAGTCGGCCAGTCCCGGGAGACCGACGCGGGAGCCGAGTCCGGAACTTACCGTGATAATGCGGCCGTTCGGGCGCAGCACCCTGGAGGCGGCCCGGATGACGGCGATCACGCCGAGGTAGTTCGTGGCGTGCATCCGGTCCAGAGCGGCGGTGTCGACGTCCGGGTCGTCCACCGTGCGGCCCTGCTCCGGCGAGATGGCGGCGTTGTTGACGAGGATGTCCAGGCCGCCGAAGTACGCGACCACCTCGTCGATCAGGGCCGGGGCCCGGCCCATGTCGGCCTGGTCGGACTTGAAGGCGACAGCCTTGGCTCCGCGTGCGCGCACCTCCTCGACGACCGTGCCCGCCTGCTGGTCGGAGCTGACATACGTGAACGCGACATCGGCCCCCTGCTCGGCCAGCATCCGTACGGTCGCGGCCCCGAGCCCGCGGGATCCTCCGGTGACCAGGGCGACCTTGCCCGTGAGCGGTTTATTCACTGTTCTCCACCTCGCTGATCGATCCTTGCCGACAGTCGAAACCATAATGGTTACGACAGATAGATGCAACTATTATTGTTACGACAGGGAGGTCGTAACATGGAGCGTTACGGTCAACAGGAGAGGCTTCATGAGCGCCAACAGCAGGCTGACCATCGCCGCCCACGCGCTGGCCTGGATCGGCCTCTACCAGCGCCAGGGCCATGAGGTGGCCACGTCGGAACAGATCGGCTCCAGCGCCAACACCAACCCCGTGGTGATCCGGCGCCTGCTCGGCGAGCTGCGCGCCGCCGGACTCGTCGAGTCCCGGCGCGGCGTCGGCGCCGGCTGGTCCCTCTCGCGCGAGCTGAAGTCGATCACCCTGCTCGACGTGTACGAGGCCGTCGACCCCGACCCCCTGTTCGCGATGCACCGCGCCACCCCTGACCCCGGATGCGTGGTGGGTTACGGCATCCAGCCCGCGATGCGCGGCATCTACGACGGCATCGAGGAGACCCTGCGGCGCGAGCTCCGCGAGGTCACGCTGGAAGACGTGCTGCGCGAGGTCCTCGCGGCACCTCGTTAGCACCCCGGCACCCCGGCCGGGGAGTCCGCCCGGTGGGGCGGCGGAGCGGGGACGAGGCGAAAATCGCCACGTCACGATGGCCCCTGCCACTACCGTGACCTGGTGACGACTCAGGTGATCGTGTTGAACGGCGGATCGAGCGCGGGGAAATCAGGGATCGTCCGATGCCTGCAGGCCGTGCTGCCGCATCCGTGGCTCGCCGCCGCGATCGACTCACTGGTCGAGGCGATGCCCGCTTCCCTGCGGGAGTCGGACACGGGAATCGCGTTCACCGCGGACGGCGGTGTGAACGTCGGATCGGCGTTCCGCGAGCTCGAAGCGGCCTGGCGGGAGGGGGTCGCCGCGACGGCCCGCGCGGGCGCCCGCGTCATCGTCGATGACGTCTTCCTCGGCGGATCGACGTCCCAGGAGCGGTGGCAGAAGGCCCTGGCCGGGCTGGACGTGCTGTGGGTCGGCGTGCGGTGCGAGAGCGCGGTGGCCGCGAACCGCGAGATCGCCCGCGGGGACCGGGCACGGGGAATGGCCGCCTCACAGGCGGAGACCGTCCACCGGGGCGTGGCCTACGACCTGGAGGTGGACACCACGCACACGGAGTCCCTGGACTGTGCGCGCTCCATCGCCGCCCGTCTCGGATGATCCGGCGTTCCTGGGGGAACCGGCACCACCCGGGAGCGACGGAGCCGGCCGTGGCCGCCCGCTGAATGCCGTGCCTGGTCCCGGGCGCGCACCGGGACGCGGCCCGCTCAGGACATCGCGGGCCCGCCCTCACGGAACGGTCGCGTCGCCGGTGCGGCGAGGCGCCGTCCCGCGAGAGGCGGGCATCCCGTGGAGCGCGGGTGTTACCGGCCGGTCGTTTCGAGGAAGACCGGGTTGGTGAGAGCGGCCATCGGGCCGAACAGCAGTGCGTCACCCATGGTGTTGCCCTGGCCCGGCGATCCGTCGGCCATCGGGTGGCGTACCTCGGCGCGGACATACGCGGCGAGCGAGGCGGTCGTACGCCACACAACGGTGCCGTCACCCTCCGCGCTCACCGACTCCTGGTGCATCTGGCCCTCGTCGGTGATGAACCGGACCGTACCGTGGGGCACTCCCTGGACGTCCAGGCGGATGTCCACCGGCGCGTCGGCGGGCACGCTCAGTTTCTCGCCGATGCCCGCCTGCTTGCCGTGCCCGCTGGCGGTGAAGGTCAGCTTCACGGCCGCGGACTCGGCGATCCAGTTCCGGCCCGCGCGGATCCCGTCCATGATCGCGTCGGTGCTCAGGTCGTCGGCCTGGACGACGTTGTGCGGCAGCCCGATGACCTGCGGATCGCTGTGGGCGTCGCTGTTGCCCATCGCGGGCAGCCAGCGGCCGCCGCTGCGGACCGCCTCACCCAGCTTCAGGTCCCAGGTGCTGATGGCGTGTTCGTCGTCGTACGTCCACGGGCCCGTCCACACCTCGGTCGCGTCGGCGTCGTCGAAGCCGAACTTCCACTGGCTGGCCACGTAGGCGCAGTACATGTGCGCGGGTACCGCGAGGCCGCCGCCCTTGCGGACCTGGCGCGAGAAGCGCGAGAAGGCGTCGTCGCGGGAACGGTAGCGCCAGTCGATCCACTCGCCGGGAGGCAGGCCGAGGGCCAGCCAGTGCCCGTTGCGGGTGGTGACCTCCTCACCCGTGATGATCAGCAGGTCGGAACCGGCGTAGTCACCCCACACCGCGTGCGAGGACGAGGTGTTGTGATCGGTGGAGACCATGAAGTCGAGTCCGGCGGCGCGCGCCCCGGTCGCCACGTCGACGGGCAGGTGCTTGCCGTCGGAGTGCACCGTGTGCAGGTGGCAGTCGCCGCGGTACCAGTCGCGGCCGCGCCCCTTGGCCCGCTGCGGCGGATAGTGCTTGGCGGCGGCGGGACCCGTCTCGCCGTAGGTGAGGGTGACCTGGACCTGGTAGTTCAGGCCCTGCGGCGCCACCTGGTAGGGGCCGAGCACGATGTGCCAGGTCCCGGCGCTGACCGGCCCCGGCAGATAGCCCGGTGTGGCCTCGCTGTTGCTGATCTCGAACGAGGTGCGGAAACCGCCGGACCAGCCGCGGAAGCCCTTGCCGCCGAGAGCGGTCCCGCGTTCGTCGAAGACGCCGATGTCGCACGAGTTGCCCGGGGTGCCCGTGGGGACGCCCGGCTTGTCGTACGAGTACGAGACGGCGATCTTCTGCACGCCGCGGGGCACCTCGACCGGGAGGTAGACGAAGTCGGCGACCCCGGTGGGCAGCAGTCCCGTGATGACGCGGGTCACCTCTCCGCTCTTCGGAGGTGCGCCCTTGGACGGGCCGTCAGCGGCCTGGGCGAAGGAGACCGGGGTGAGCGTGAGGGCGGCGGCGCCGGCGACCCCCGCGGTCAGGAGACGGCGACGCCCCCACGCGGAACCCGGTTCGTCCGCGCCTTTGGCCTCGGGCTCCAGGGGGTTCGCATGGTGTTCGCAGTGTCCGTCAAGGCACATGGGTCCTCAGCAAGGTGAGTGGTGGATTCACATGGATCGTTCGGACTCTCACCTTTCCCCGTGAACGGCGGGTGAGGACCACATGTCCTCTTTGGCAATTGCCCATGGCATGCTCGGGCGCACGCTCCGTCAGAACGGATCGGGCGGGCGTCGGCGCGACGCCGTCGACGAGGCGGTGCCGGCCGCGGCGGCGTGTCCCGGCGTCGCGGAGCCGACAGGCCGTCCACGCGCCCGAAGGGGTGGCGGCCCCTCACCGGACGGCGCGGAACGGCCCATCTGGTGCGACGAGAACGGCTGGACGTCACCGGCCCCCGGAAGACCCGTACGTGCACCGCACCGCCCGGGACCCGGGTCAACCAGCCAGCAGCACCCCGGGAACCGCGAGAAGACCGACCGCCGCCAGGCCGAGGGTGAGTGCGGCGGCGAGGACCCCGAGGACGGCGAAGCCCACCATGTCGCCGTGGCTCACGGGCTTCTCGTCGGAGTGGCCCGGCCGGTACCACAGCGTCCGGACGGTATGGGCCCGCGCGAAGCGGAACGACGGCGACACCTCGCACTGGCGCCTGAAGCCGTCCAGGTCAGTGAACTCGTAGACGTAGAGCGGCCAGAGACCGTTCTTCGTCTCCCGGGTCCTACGGGCCACCAGAGCGGCCTCCACCTTCACACCGCCGACGAACTGGTCCCGCAGGATCTCGAAGCACCCGCTCGCGCCGATGCCCGCCAGGGGCACGAGCAACCAGAAGGGCAGACCGGCCCAGGTGGCGATCGCCGCGACGGTCCGGCCCTGCGTCAGCAGGATCAGCGAATCGATCACGAAGAGCACCGCCATGCCCCGACGGACCCACTGCAGGGGGGTGCGCGGCGCGTGCCGCGCGAGTTCTTCCTCTTCCTCCGCCAGTCGCGTCACCGACGGGGGCCGGGCCCCCTGCGGTGGCTGGTGCCGTTCCACCAGCTCGCGCAGCGACCGGCTGAACACCTCACTCTGCCGGACCGAGCACCGCAGTTCGTAGGCTGCCGGAGCGCCCGGTCCGGGCGACCGCACGACCACCCGCACCAGGGGTCGCCGGCCCCGGCTGTTCTCCCGCGACACCGCGCCGATCGCGGAGTAGGGGATACGGGTGACCTTGCGCCCCTGCTGCCAGCGCAGCCCCTGCGGTGTGAACTTCGCTGTCGCCCCACCGCCCCGCACCACCAGCGACGGTACGGTGACACTCGGCTGTTCGTACGACACATGGATCCCCTCGCCGTCGCGGGGCCCCACCCTTTTCGCCCCCGCGTGAACTGACTGACGATCACCGGACCCCGAAGGTTGTACGGAACGGGTGCGTCGCGTGGGGCCCCGTGCCGGCTGTGGGTACCTCTCACACCGTGGGCACGCCTCACTTGTGCGCGCGCAGGAACGCGGGGATGTCACGGCGGGTCGGGTAGTTCGGCAGGGGCGCCGGCTGGTCCTGGAGGAAGGCCATGATGGTGGCGGCGGCCCGTCGGTCGTTGTCGTCGAGGCCGTTCCACATATGGTGTCCGACTCCGGGCATGTACTGGGTGCGCCGGATTGCGGGGTCGTCGGCGAGTACGGCGGTCTCCCACTGCCGGACCTGGGAGGAGCACGCGGCGATCATCAGCATCGCGGGTGTACGGGAACGCCTCAACAGCGGGGCTATGGAGGGCGAGTCCTTGATGCTCTGCTGGACCCGGAGGCTGGCGGCTGCGCTGAAGGAGAAGTTCCGCGCGGTGTCCTCGGCGGGAATACGGTGCGCGTCCCCCGCGCAGTAACCGGACGCGGTGTCGCTGCCGAGATCGGCGGCCGTGAAGGCGTTGTCTCCCTCCGCCTGCCCGATCAGAGCGCTGTCGGGGCTCAGGAGACCGAGCCGCATGAGGCCGAACGCGACGGCGTAGCGGGGCGCCCGCGGGCGGCAGGGCCGTGACCGACCCCGACGCGTGCATTTCCGGCCGGGGTTCGCGCGTCACCACCCGGCGGGCGGTCCTGCCGGCGGCAGTTCGGCCGCCGGGCATAGGGACCGCACCGCCGTCCGTGCGTCCGGGATCGGGATCGGGATCGGGCGGGAGCCAGCGTCCGCCGGCCGCATCCGCCAGCCGTACACCGACTGCCGCGAGCCGCGCCGCGTCAGCCGACGCGGTCGCCGCCCTGGCTCTCTTCGGGTATCCGCTCCTGGTGGAACGCGAAGTACCGGGCGACCTCCGGCGCGAGGGGTGGCACCTGAGTGCGGACGCCCCCCGCGCGCAGCGAGGCGGTGGCGGCGACGCCCACGGCCACCGCCTCCCGGGCCGCGACGGGAGAGGTGCGGGTCGCACCGCCCCCCGCCGCGAACCGCAGGAACTCCCCCACCAGTTCCTCGTCGGCCCCGCCGTGCGGACGGTCCCCGCCGGTGACGGTCTCGGTGTGATCTGCGTCGGACCGGTAGCCGGAGCGGCGCTGGTTCCACAACTTGAGGGTCGGGCGCTCGTCCTCCAGACCGTCGCCGAAGTTCTCCAGGCGCCCCTCGTCGCCGATGACGGTGTAGTTGCGCCAGTAGTCCGGGGTGAAGTGGCATTGCTGGTAACTGGCCAGCACACCGTTGTCGAGGCGGCTGAGCATCATGCTGATGTCCTCCACGTCGACGACCGGGTTCAGGCCGGTCAAGGACGCCGGCGGCCAGATGTCCGGGTCGAACCAGTCGGGCATCCGCGCCGGATCCTCGGCGTCGCGGTCCCCGGCCGGGCGCCGGGGGTTCGCGCCGTACACCGCCAGATCACCCAGGGCGACGACCTGGCGCGAACTGCCGCCCGCCAGCCAGTGGATGACGTCGAGGTCGTGAGCGCCCTTCTGCAGCAACAGGCCGGTGGTGCGGGCCCGTTCGGCGTGCCAGTCCTTGAAGTAGTAGTCGCCGCCGTGCCCGACGAAGTGCCGGCACCACACCGAACGGACACGCCCGATCCGGCCCGCGTCGATCATCTCCCGCATCCGCCGCAGCACCGGCAGGTGGCGCAGGTTGTGGCCGACGTACAGTCGCGTGCCGGATGCGAACGCGGCGCCCAGCAGCCGGTCGCAGTCCTCGACGGTGATGGCCAGGGGCTTCTCCACGAAGACCGGTACGCCCGCGGACAGGAAGAAGAGGGCGGGCTCGACGTGCCGGTCGTCCGGGGTGAGGACGAAGACCGCGTCGAGGCCGTCGGCGGCCATGCCGGTGTGATCCCTGTGGACGGCGATGTCGGTGCCGAAGAGGCGGACGGCGTCCGCCCGGCCGCGCGGGGAGGGGTCGGCGCAGGAGACGACCCGCGCGACACCGGGCCTGTTCGCCTCGGTCGCCAGGGTGGCCCGCTGGCCGATTCCTACGACGCCGACGCGCAGTTCAGTCATCGGTGCTCCGCCTTTCGCAGAGGGTGGGGGCCACGCGGTTCAGTGGCCGAGTGTGGCGCGCAGGGAGGGCTGGAGCAGTTCGCCGTGTGCGCGCACCATGTCGTCGCACAGGTCCCAGATCGCCTCGACCGTCAGCGTCGCCGCCGTGGCCGGGTCGACCATGGCGGCGTGCC
Source organism: Streptomyces sp. NBC_01497 (assembly GCF_036250695.1). Lineage (NCBI taxonomy): Bacteria > Bacillati > Actinomycetota > Actinomycetes > Kitasatosporales > Streptomycetaceae > Streptomyces > Streptomyces sp. NBC_01497. Next base: position 592,120 of record NZ_CP109427.1, read on the forward strand.
GGATGTGCCGGGGGTCGTCCTCGACGGCGGCCCGTACGACAAGGTCGTTCATGCTCAGGTAGGTACGGTTGAGCGCCGCGCACTGCGGCGGCAGGGCGCCGACGCGGGTGGGCTGGACACCCAGGGAGTCGACGAGGCACGGCACTTCGACGGTGCCCTCGGAGGGCAGGTTGTCGATCAGGCCCCGGTTGGGCACGTTGCCGTACACGGTGCGCGGTGTGCCGGTGGTCATGCTGTGGATGATCTGCGGGGCGTACTCCATGGTGGACTCGACCGCGAGCGGTTCCCCGGCGGCGAGCGCGCGGCGCGTCTCCTCGTACGCGGCCACGTTCTCGTCGACGATGCCGAGGTAGTCCCCCACGGGCAGGCGCAGCCGCTCGATCTCGCTGTCGTGGTGCAGGTACCACGGCACGTACTCGCTGGAGTGCTCGCTGGTCTCGGTCGGGTAGTACCCGAGGCGCCGGTACATGTCGACGCGTACCCTGCGGCGCAGTTCGGCGTCCTCGGCGACGAGCGCGTCGAGCCTCGGGTACAGGTCGGTGCCCTGGTGCTCGAAACGCAGGACCCAGGCCTGGTGGTTGACCCCCGCCGCGTGGTAGTCGACCTCCTCGAACGGCACCCCCACCAGCTCGGCCAGGTCGTGCATGGTCCAGTACACCGAGTGGCACAGTCCCACCACCTTCGTCAGTCCGGTGGCCCGGGCGAGGTACTGGACGTTCATCGCCATGGGATTGGTGTAGTTGAGCAGCCAGGCGTCCGGGCACACCGCGGTGATGTCGTCCCCGAGGCCCTTCAGCAGCGGGAAGGTGCGCAGCGCGCGGAAGATGCCGCCGATGCCGATGGTGTCTCCGATGGTCTGGCGCACACCGTGGCGAGCCGGGACGTCGAAGTCGGTCCGCGTCGACTCGCGCATGCCGACCTGGACGATGTTGATGACGAAGTCGGCGCCCTCCAGGGCCTCCCGGCGCTCGGCGTGCGCGGTGATGCGCGGCGACGCCTCCCGTTCCCCGGCGATGTAGCGCGCGGCACCGAGCGCGGTGGCCAGTCGCTCGGCGTCGATGTCGTGCAGGGCGATGTGCACGTCCTTGAGCTCGGGGAAGGCGAAGAGGTCGGCCAGGAGCCCCTGGGTGAAGACGACGCTGCCTGCGCCGATGAACACGATCTTCTTGGCGGTCATGACTCGTTCTCTCGGTTGTGGGTGAGGGCTGCGGGCGCCCGGGTCGTGCGATCGGTGTCTCCGGCCGGCCGGGCGGGGCGGGGAGCGCCGCGCTCAGCCCTTGAGGCCACTGGAGGTGATGGACTGGATGAAGGACTTCTGCGCGCCGAGGAAGGCCAGCATGACGGGCAGTACGGTGATGACATTGCCCGCCATGACGGCGGCCCACTGGGTGTGGTGCTGCCCCTGGAACGTCGTCAGCCCGAGTTGCAGTGTGTACTGCGTGTCGTGGTTGATGGCGATCAGCGGCCAGGTCAGGTCGTTCCAGGTGGTGAGGAAGGTGAGGACCGCGACCGTGCTGAGGGCGGGTTTCGACAGGGGCACGACGATGCGGAACAGCACCCGTAGCCGTGAACACCCGTCGATCCAGGCCGCCTCCTCCAGCTCTCGTGGCAGGGACAGGAAGAACTGCCGGAGCAGGAACACGGCGAACGGTGTGACCAGTGAGGGGACGATCAGCGCACCCAGCGAGTCGATCAGGCCGAGGCGCTTCATGACCAGGAAGGTCGGGATCATGGTCAGCTGGAAGGGCACCGCCATCGTCGCGAGCATCAGGAAGAGCAGGGCGCGCGAGCCACCGAACCTCATCCGCGCGAAGGCATAGCCGCCCAGCGAGCCGAGGACGAGGTTGGAGACGACCGCGGACGCCGAGACGATCAGCGAGTTCAGGAACCACCGGGGGAACATCGCGTTGCCGAGAACGTAGCGGTAGCCCCCGAGGTGGATCCCGGAGGGCCACAGCGCCGGCGGGAACCGGTTGATCTCCGCGTTGCTCATCACGGAACTGAGCACCAGCCAGACCAGGGGAAGTGCGAAGAGCAGGGCCAGCGGCGCGAGCAGCAGGTGCCAGGCGCTGAAGGGCAGGCGACGGCGCGGGGGCGGCGCGTCCGCGGGCGGGGACGTGCGGGGGTGCGCCGTCGCGCCGGTCGCGGTGGTGCTGGTCGTGGTGGTCATCGTGCTGCTCCCTCGGCGGACGTACGACGCCGGGCCAGCCGCATGGCTCCCCCGAACACCAGCAGGGCCAGGGCGAGGATGTAGGCGGCCGACGCCCCGTATCCGGCCGTGAAGTTCTGGAACGCCTGTTGCCAGATGAAGTACACGATGAGCGTCGTGGAGCCCAACGGTCCGCCCTTGGTGGTGACATAGACCAGGTCGAACACCTGGAGGGCGTTGAGCGTCTGCCACATCACCAGGAACACACTGACCGGTGTGAGTGTCGGCAGCACGACGTGGCGCAGCAGGTGCCACCGGCCGGCACCGTCCAGCTTGGCCGCCTCGATCAGAGGCTGCGGCACGTCCTGGAGCGCGGCCAGGTAGATCATCACGCAGAACCCGGTGCCGCTCCACAGCGAGATCACCACCAAGACGGGCAGCGCCTGCCCCGGGTCCGAGAGGAAACCCTGGGAGTGCAGACCGAGCTTGTGCAGCACGGAGTTGGCCGCGCCGAACTGGGGGTCCAGGATGAAGGAGAACAGCACGCCCTGGGCCGTCTCCGAGATGATGAACGGTACGAAGATGAGCGTGCGGTACAGCCCCACCAGCCGGATGCGCCGGTTCAGCACCAGTGCCAGCGCCAGGCCGAGAACCATGCTCAGCGGGACGTACAGCACCGTGTACAGCAGGGTGTTGCCGACGGCCTGGCTGAAGTGCGGATCCTCCGTCAGCGCGCGGTAGTTGTCGAACCCGACCCAGCGGCTCGGTGTCACCAGGTCGTCGGCCTGGAAGGACAGCAGCAGCGACCAGATGACGGGGACCACGCTGAGGCCGAGGATGACGAGGACGGAAGGGAGGACGAAGCCCCAGGCGGTCGCGGACTCGCGTCGGCGTCCGCGGCGCCTTTCGCGCAGTTGTCGCTCGTGGTCCGACAGCGTGAACGGAGCGGGCAGGGATGACATGGTTGGCTCCTCAACGCGGTATGACGAGGGCGGCCCTGGCCTCGGCGGCGCAGCGGCGCATCGCCTGCACCGGGCTGCTCCTGCCGAGCAGGACGGACACGATGGCCTGGCCGAGTGCCGTCGACACCTGGGCGTAGGCGGGGTGGTTGGAGCGGACACGTGCCGAGCCGAGCGCCTCGGTGAACACGTCGAGCCCGCTGGTCCGTGCCGCGTGCGCACGCCAGGCGGGCTCGTCCTCGCTGCGCCGGCTGAGCGGCAGGCTGCCCGCTTCGACATCCCAGACGACGTCCTGGTCGGGCTGGGCCAGCCAGGAGACGAAGGTCCGTGAGGCACGCACCCGGGCGCTTCCGTTGTCGAAGACCGTCCAGGTGTCGGGGCCGGAGATCGTCATGGGCCGGCGGCTGTAGCTCGGCAGCGGCACCACCGCGTAGTCGATCTTCGCCTCGCGGATGTCGGGGAGCTGCCAGGGGCCGGTCACGACCATGCCCATCCGCCCGGAGGTGAACACCTGGTACATCTGCTCGCTGCCGGGTTTGGGGTCGATGTAGACGCTCCGGGCGCGAGCGAGCGCCTCCACCGTTCCGAGGGCGCGTACCCCGGCGTCCGCGAAGCCGATACTGCGGCCGTCCGAGGCGATGATGTCACCGCCCAGGTCCCATACCATCGGCCACAGCCGCCACACAGTGTCCTCGTCCCCCACACCCGGCCAGCCCGTGCCGAAGGTGCCGCGCCCCGCGTTGGTGAGGCGGCGGGCGGTGTCCTCGAACTCCTCCCAGGTCCAGCCCTTCTCCGGCAGGGGCAGGCCCGCCTCACGGAACAGCTTCTTGTTGCACACCACGGCCAGCGCGTCGAGGACCGCGGGCGAGGCCCTGACGTGCCCGTTGATCGTGACGGCCGCCCTCGCCGGCCCCCAGTAGTCGGTCCACGGGTCGGGGCCCGAGCGCACCGTCTCACTCAGGTCGACCACCTTCGGACTCCGCGCGACGCCGGCGAGGTCGGACCCGAAGATGTACGCGATGTCGGGGTAGGAGCCGGAGGCCAGCGCGGCGGTGACCTTCTGGAGCATCGAGTCGGCCAGCACTCCCCCGCCGAGGTCGACGGAGATGTGCGGGTGGTCGCGGGTGAACCGCCCCACCAGGTTCTTGATGGCCTTGAGACCGACGTCGGTCTGGCCGTGCCACATGTTGATGGTGACGCGCCCGTCAGGCCCCACACCGTCGTCGGCTCCCCCGGCGCATCCGGACAGGGCCGTGGCCACGGCCACGCCCGCGCCGGCGCGCAGCACACTCCGGCGCGGGAAAGGGGCGGAATCGTGCCGGCCAGCAACCACGGGGCCTCCAAGCAGGTTTCGACGAGCGGGGTACGGGCGAAGACGCTGATGTGCGCAAGGGGGCGGCCCGCACCCGGAGAGCACGGCCCGGGGCCGGATCACGGACGCCGATGCGGGAGCGACAACGGCGATGGGCGGGTGTGCCGCCATCGGCGTCGACTCGCGCAGGCTCCGGCACCGCCTCGCCCCCGGCGCACCCCAAGCGGGGCACGAGGGGCCCGGCAGGCACTGTCGGCGCGAGCCGGTGGGCGCTCGCCTCACCAGGTGGTGCGGACGAGGACGCCCTCAGCGCGCTGTGAGCGCGGTGCGGGCCGCGTGGCTTCGATGAGCGCGCGGGCCCGATCGCACCCTTGCCCGTCCCGCCGGCGCGGAGTCACGGGTCAGGCGGATACGGGACGGCGCGCGGGTTCTCGGTACGCGGCGCCATCGGCGGTTCCCGACCGCCGGAAGGGAGTGCGACGAGCGGGGCGCCCCTCGGCGCGGCGCCGAGGGGCCGACTCCTCACGGCACGGCGCCCGGAACGATGTCCCGTACGGACGGGCGGTGTTGGCAGGCACCTCTGATATGCGGACGTTCATCATCGAGCTCCGGCTGAGCGCGGGCACGTCCCCGCCTCGGGTGATGGCCGACCACCCTGGCGACTTTGTCCGGGCTCGCGGCATCACACCGTCCACCGGCTAGGCGTACCTCTGACACCGACTACTGGTGCGGCGTCCGCAGCAGTAAATCGAGCAGTATTCGTCATGTCAAGAGAGTGAATCTGATCAAAACTGCTCGTTGAAGGCCGAGTGCTGCGGCGGGTATTTGCCTATACGGTGCCCTTGTACCCGGTGAAACGCGCTCGACGAGCGAGGATGGCTATGCTGCGGGCATGCTGAGAACTGAGCGCCATGCGCGCATCCTTGAGCATGTCTTCGCGAAGGGCAGCGCGGGCGTCGAGGAGTTGTGCCGGCTGCTGGACGTCTCGGGGGCCACCGTTCGGCGCGATCTGCAGCAGTTGGACGCGCAGAACCTCCTGCGGCGGACCCACGGCGGGGCGGCCGTCGGGAACATCGGCCTCGAAGCCCCGCTCAAGTACCGCAGCGAGCGGCGGAAGCCGGAGAAGATGGCGATCGCCCGCGCCGCCGCCGCCCTGGTGCCGGCCGGCGCGGTCGTCGGCATGACGGGCGGCTCCACCGCGACGGAGATCGCCCGCCTGCTGGCCGAGCGCGGCCCCGTCACGATCGTCACCAACGCGGTCAACATCGCCGCGGAACTCATCCTGCACAGGGACGTCACCCTCGTCGTCATCGGGGGCACCGCACGCAGTGAGAGTTTCGAACTCGTGGGCCCCACGGCGGAGAAGGCGCTCGCCGAATACCACACCGACATGACGTTCCTCGGTGTGGACGGGATCAGCGCGGCCCATGGCTGCACCACGCACGACCAGTTGGAGGCCGCGACCGACCGGGCCTTCACCAACAGCAGCAGTCGCACCGTCGTCGTGGCGGACAGCTCGAAGATAGGAAAGGTGACCCTCGCGAAGATCTGCCCACTGTCCGCTGTCGCGCACCTCGTCACGGATCGCGACGCCTCGAAGGAGGAACGGGACCGCATCGCCGCAGCGGGCGTCCCCGTGATCACCGCCTGACGCCCCTTCCTTCACGCCCCCGATGGGGCCGCGAGCCCTCACGAGCGACGACACCCGGCGAACCCCCCCGATGCCGGCGGTGCCCGACCCCGTGGGCGGGGCCCGGCACCCCACCGTGCGAGGAGGATCAAGGGGTCCGGGGCGGACTGCCGGGCCGGCTGACGTCGTCGGCCCGGGTTGCCGCCCAGTCGACGGTGTCCGGTCTCCTGTGTCAGGCTCCTCCTCGGCGCAGCCGGGCGCGGCACCGGGCGGCGCCCCCGGGCCGCACCGCCGCACCTCGCTCGGGGCGGCCCGAACGTGTGGTGACCGCCCCGTCACGCCGTACCGCGATTCAGCCGCGCCTGGCGATGCTCCGTGCGCGGAGGCGGTCCGCGGTGATGGCCAGGCCCAGGACACAACCCAGCACGATATTGGTGTAGTTGGTATTTGCCTGCAGTGTCGTCAGGCCGTTGTTGATGAGTTCGAGCAGGACGGTGCCCGCCACGATGCCCAGGATGCGGCCCTGCCCGCCGACGAGGCTGACCCCGCCGATGACGGCCGCCGCGATCGCCGACAGCTCCCAGCCGACCCCCACTCCGCTGGCGGAACCGACACTCATCCGTCCGAGCACCATGATCCCGGCGAACGCCGAGAGCAGTGAACTGGTCACGTACATCGACACGATGCGGCGGTTGCCCCGGATCCCGGCGAGCCGGGCCGCCTCGGGGTTGCCGCCGACCGCGTAGACCTGCCGGCCGGCGTAGGTACGCTCCAGGAAGAACCAGGCCGCCACCGCGACCGCCACGAACAGCAGGGGCGGCAGGGGTATCTGGGCGACGTACGTCTGCCCGATGTCGCCGAACAGGCCGCCGATGCCGGTGATGGACGCGCCGGAGGTGATCGCCAGGGTGACGCCCTGCGCCACCGTGTAGGTGACCAGGGTGACGACGAACGGCGCCATCCGCAGCCGGGTCACGGCCAGCCCGTGCATCAGTCCGACGCCCCCCGCGATCGCCAGGGTGACGAGGATGGCGAGGATCGGCGGCAGGCCCGCTCGGACGTTGAACCAGGACATCAGGATGACGCTGGTGCCCAGCAGTGCCCCGACCGAGAGGTCGATGCCGCCGGTCAGGATCACCAGGGACTCGCCGATGGCGATGAGCCCGTACTGCGCGAGGTCGAACCCCATGCCCCGGAGGTTGACTGCCCCGGCGAATGCCGACTTGTCCACCGTGAGAGCCACGAAGACGACCACGCACGCGATGGCCACCCCGACCTCGGGCGTCTCGGCGAGCCGGCGTACGAGCGACGCACGCGTCTCGTTCACGGCGTCCGCCTCCGGCTTCGCCGGTGCGGTGCGTTGCGCGTCGGCAGGGCCCGCAGCGCGCAGCGCCGCCCGTCGCGAGAGTCACGCGACGGTGGGGCACCGACCGCGCCCGGCTGGACCCGGCCGGTCCGCGTGGGTGCCGGCCACCACGCCGCGCCGGGGGCACGCCGTACGTCACCGATCGTCCGGCCCTACCGGCCGCATGCCGCCACGGCATCGCGCCCACCCCCTTCCGCCGGTCCTTCGCGGGGATTTGCGTCCCGGTGCCGAAACGTTCCGACCTCGGGAAACGGGGCTTCGGGCAGGCCGATGGCCCGCTGCGCGGCACGGTCCGGCCGCCCTCGCTAAGCCCATCCCACTCGGTGACTCAGAGTGGCGACACGGTGAATCCGCCCGTGTGTCTTCAAGTAAAGGAATGGTCATGCCGGTATAGATATGCCTGTGCTCGCAAGGGATTCCGAAATCCCGGGCGTGCGCAGCTCGCGCACACGACGCCGTCGTACCGTCCTTCACGCTGCGCCGAACCCTCCGTCCGGTCAGGGATTCGGTTGTGCGGCGCGCCCCTCGCCCACCAGCACACACGACCGTCGGGTTGCGACGGGCCGGGACGCCCCGGTCCCCCGCCCCGGCGGTCGTAGGTGACAGGCCCACGCAAGGAGAACCCTCATGCGTTACGGAAGTACGCTGCGAGACCAGGTCCGTTCGCCTGGAACGACTCCGCTCATCGGCATCTACGACATGTACTCGGCGTCGCTCGCCGCCCAGCACTACGACGGTTTCTTCGTGTCCGGGTTCGGGTTCGCCGCGTCCCACTACGGCCTCCCGGACATCGGCTTCATCGCCTGGCCGGACATGGCCGCGTTCGTGGAACGGCTCCGTCTGGCCTTCCCCGAGCACCACTTGCTCGTCGACATCGACGACGGCTACGTGGACCCCGAGGTCGCGTGCCACATGGTGCAGAGACTGGAGCGGATCGGGGCGTCCGGAGTCATCCTGGAGGACCAGAAGCGCCCCCGTCGGTGCGGCCACGCGGACGGCAAGCTCGTCCTGCCGCTCGACGAGTACCTGGAGAAACTGAACCTCGTACTGGCGAGCAGGCAGGACATGGTGGTGGTGGCACGCACCGATGCCACCGAGGAGGACGAGATCCTGCGCAGGGCGCAGGCCCTCGCGGAGACCGACGCGGACGTGATCCTCGTGGACGGCGTGCGCAGCGTCGAGTGGATTCGCCGTATCCGCAAGGTGATCGGTGACAAGCCGCTCCTGTTCAACCAGATCGCGGGCGGGAAGTCCCCCCGGCTTTCCCTGTCCGAACTGACCGACCTGGAATGCCAGGTGGCCATCTACAGCACACCGTGCCTCTTCGCCGCGCACACCGCCATCGACACGGCACTCGGCGAACTCAAGAAGGCCGACGGCCGGCTTCCCGAGTTCTCGGTGCCGGGATCGGTGGGCGTGCGCACCGCGACGGAGTTGCTGGAGAAGAACATCAGCCGGCATCACGTGGCCGAGCCGCAACTCGCCTCCTCCTGACCGGCAGGGCGGCGGCTGTCGGACACCACCCGTGTTCGTGGCGCCCGACGGCCGCCGCCCGGTGACGAGTTGGACCGCAAGGACACGACGAACGGAAAAGATCACCCCCCGAGCGACTGGAGTCGCGGCATGGCAATCACCTCGTCCACAGCGCGCACCACCCTGGCGGTCGCCCTGACCGTGCTGTGCGGAGGGCAGTTGGCCACGGGCACGGCACGGGCCGACGGGCAGGAGACGGGTACGCCGACGTACGGACTCTCCCTGATCAGCATCGACAACTCCGGCGCCGACTCATGGCTTGAGGTGGACAGGACACTGAACGTGCTGGGCCCCCTGAGCAAGGGCACAGCGGGCAGCGACCACGACGGAGGCGGGGGCGCAGTGGAGCAGTACGTGTCGGGCTCCTCGACAGTGGGTCTGCAGGCCGCGCCGCAACACCGGGACGGGGACGAGGAGGAGGGCGAGCAGGCGGATTCGGCGGCGTGCGGAGGCGACGATCCCGAAGGGGATGCCGACCACGACACCCCGGCGCCCAGGCGGCACTCCGGCGCGTGCGGCCCCGCCCAGGCGGCTTCCGCGCCTCGGAACGCACAGGAGTGAAGTCCGTTCCCGATCAACGGCGGTACGGTGCCGGGCCGCGTGGTCCGGTGGATTCCGGCAGCGGTCGTCGCGATCGCTCCCGGGCGCCGGCACCCTCGGCGCTCGGACCCGGACGCTGTAGACGCCACGTCGACAGCGGCGGCGGGGCCACTGCTCGCTCGCTGCGGCCGCCCGAGATCCCCTGCGCGTCGACATCCACTCCGCGCACCGATCCCCCTCGCCATCGGCCCGGCGCTCGGTCCCGGGCACCAAGGGAACAGAGGTCGGCGCCAAGAACCACCCGCGGACCCGCCGCCCGATGAGCGGCGGCAGGACGTCCTGGACGAGGACGTGGTCCGGGGCTCCCCGCTGAAGCAGCACGCCGACCTCAACTGCCCGGCCCGCAACAGCTTCGCCGCCCGCCCGGCACGCGAGGACCCGTGCCACCTGCGTGGTCCGTCGACCGTCCGGCTCGACGAGGAGGACGAGGCCTCCGTCGCATGACGCGGCGTCAGGGCACACATCGGTCGTGCTCCCTGGGCGATGCCGCTTCCGGGGTGGGTGCCCGCCCGGGGCAGGGGCCCGGCGATCTGCGGCTACGCCGCGTGGGCGCGAGCGACACGAGCGATGCCGCGGGCAGGCGGCGGGGCCCGAGGGCCCCCGGCTGCCCGCCCGCCGGGGCGGCGTGTCAGACCACGGCGAGCCGGTCCACGAGCAGCTCCACCCTCTGTGCGGCGTCCTCCGGGAGCAGCCGTCCCGCTCGCGTCAGGGTGGCCAGTCCGTGCAGGGCCGCCCAGAACACCTCGGTGAACAGCCCGGGGTGGACGCCGTCCCCGGCGACCTCGCCCAGGCTCTCCAGCAGCGCGGCGAAGGCGTCCTTGAGAGGCTCCGGCGTGTCCTCCCGCGCGAACGCCAGGCCGCCGTCGAGCTGGAACAAGGCGTCGTAGGCCGCCGGGTTGCGGGCGGCGAAGTCGAGGTAGGCGCGCGCGAGAGCGGTGACCCGTTCGCGTGGGGCGTCCGTGCCGGAGGCCGAGGCCCGCACCGCCGCGGCCAGCTCCGCTGCGCCCTGGAGGGCGACAGCGCCGATGATCTCGCGCTTGCCGCGGAAGTGACTGTAGAGGACGGGCTGGCTGTATTCGATGCGCTCGGCGAGCCGGCGGGTGGTGACCGCGTCCCAGCCACGCTGCTCGGCGAGTTCGCGGGCTGTCGCCACGATGAGGCGTTCGCGATCCGCCCGTTCGCGCTGCTTGCGTTCCTGTACCGACATGATTCGATTCTAGCATCGCTAGACAATCAAGCGGGAGTAGTACTAGCGTTGCCTCATCACCTAGCAACGCTAGATAACGGGGGCATCATGTTCAACGCACTCGAGGTCGTCACCACCGTGATCGTCGGCGTGATGGTGGGGGTGGAGTTCTCCGTCGCCTTCGTCATCAACCCGATCCTCAACGCGCTCCCCGAGGACAGCGGCCAACTCGGCCACGCCCACGGGGGCCGGATGCTCGGCGCCGTGATGCCGGTCTGGTACATCGGCTCGCTCGTCCTCGTCGCCATCTGGGCCATCGCCGGATGGCACCACGGCACCGGCCTGGTCGTCACCGCCGGCGCGCTGCTGGCCCTGACCGTGGTCATGTCGCTCCTGCTGCTCGTCCCGATCAACAACCGGAACAAGACGTGGACCCCGGACAACCGGCCCGCCGACTGGAAGGAGCAGATGACCCGATGGGACCGCTTCCACTACGTCCGCGTCGCCGCCCTCATCGCCGCCTTCACCCTGCTCGTCGCCGCCCTCACCTGAGCGCGCGGGCCGGCACGAGGCCGCCGGCAGCACCCTCCCCACCCCCGGGCCGCAACCGGCATACGCAATCCCGGCATTCGGGCATACGGCTGCCGCTCCGTTCTCTCCATGGCGATCCCGGCAGACCACTCCCCTCGATCAGCCGCGCTCGGCGCGGCCGATCGGGCTCCACACGACTCAGCAAGCTCCACGAAGCTCACCAGTCCGACGAAGACTCGCAAGGAGAAGAACCATGTCGCTGAAGAAGACCAACACCGTCCTGGCCGCCGCCTTCATCCTCTTCATCCTCTGGTTCGGGGCGGAGTTCATCCTGAGCCCGGAGACGACGGCGCCGGGCTTCGGCCTGCCGAGCTGGCCGTCCGGCGACGGCGACGGCTTCCTGATCACCAAGGGAATCCGCGACGTCGTCCTGGCCCTGGTCCTGGGCATCCTGCTGGTGACGGGGCACCGCCGGGCCCTGGGCTGGGCGCTGCTGGTGGAGGCCCTCGCCGCGTACGGCGACATGACCACCGTGCTGGCCCACCACGGCTCCGTGGCCACAGCGCTCGGTGTCCACTGCCTGACCGCGACGCTGATGGTGGTCAACGGCCTGCTGATAATGCGCGAGACCCGCAAGGTCGCGGCCGCTCCGGCGGCGCCCGCCCCGCAACCCGCCTGACGCCGACTCGGCGTGTCTCGCTATTCGCCTGTCAGTTGCCTGCGGGGAGAGGCGAGGCGCACCATCTTCCTCAAGTGGGCGCCGGCCCGCTCCTGTTCCCCGGCATGGGCGGCGCGGCCCCTGCCCTGATGCCCATCAGCAGATCCAGCCCGACCTGATCATCCCCACCGGCGAGCGCAACGGCCGGACCGGCAGCGTCGCGAGCATCTACCGGGTCACCGGGTCACCCAAGCTCGCGAGCGAGGCCTGAGGCACCCGAAGCCGACGCCGCCTGAGAACTCCTCACGCAATGAAGCGTTCCGATTCGGGTCAGGAGTCGATCTCCCAGTGGAGAGCACTGGCTCGGGCGGGTGCTTCCAGGACCTCCACAAGGGCTGCCGGGTCGGTGCCGGGTGACAGGTCCACCGAGAGGTAGGTGCCCTGAAGCCACTCGTGTGCCAGGCCAGCAGTTGCGACCTTGTCGTGCAGGAGCTCGTGCAGCTGATCCCGGTCTTGATGCTCCGCGACGAGGGCGACGCGAAGGGTCCGGTGGCCGGACTTCTGTACCACCGAGGCGACCAGGTGGTTGCTGTCGATGGTCACTACGTCGCGGTAGCAGATTCCGTAGGTGAAGAAGGGCAGACAGGCCACCTCGAACCTGTCAGCGGTGAGCTGGCGGGTCCACAACTGCTCGCGCCAGCCGTCCTGTCGGTCCGACATGTCAGCATGAATCATGTAGTTGGTGGGGCCCCGGCCGATGGGGTCCTCATGCGTGATGATGGCGATGGGGTGCCTCCCGAGCCGGATCCCGACCTCAAGATTCCGCATCATGCCCTCTGTTGGAACGCGGCGGGCCTCCTGCGGTCGTCTCAAATGATGATGAGTTCGGGTGACAGGGGCAGCAACAACGCGATGCGCCACTCCCCTTGGAGGCGTCACGGGCAGCAACGCGCCCCTGGACGCCCCCCGGGCCCAAACAGTCACACAACTAACCACTAAATGTAAATTGACAGGTTAGGTGCGAGCTTCTAGCCTGGACTCGTGAAGACCGGCGGGCACACAGGTTCCGCCCTTCCGGAAGGAGGAACATCATGGGTCTGGCATGGCAGCAGGGTCCTCTTGCGGGGCGGCCGGTCGGCAGGTTCCTGACTCCCGATCCCCTGCCGGAGAGGCTGCTCTTCGCGGAGCCCCTGCGCCGGCGCATGCGCGTGAGGTTCGGGGACCGCTGGATCGCCGACAGTGAGGACGTACTCGTCCTGCACGAGCCGGGCAGATACCCGGTGGCCTACTTCCCACTCGCCGATGTGCGGGAGGGTTCGCTGGAGGAAGCGGGCCGCACCACCGCGCATCGCGAGCTGGGTGCGACCGCCTGGTACACGGTGCGCGGCGGCGGGCGCGAGGCGGTCCGCGCGGCCTGGCGCCATGCTGAACCGCCGTCCTGGGCGGACGAGTTCGAGGGGCGCGTGGCATTCGCCTGGCGCGCCGTGGACTCCTTCTACGAGGAGGACGAACGCGTCCATGGACACGCGGCGGACTCCTACCACCGCATCGATATCCGCGACACGTCGCGTGAACTGGTGGTGGCGGACGGGGACCGCGTGGTGGCACGGTCCCGGCATCCCGTCGTGCTGTACGAGTCCGGCTTCGCACCGCGCTGGTACGTGCCGCGCGAGGACATCGACGGGAACGCCCTCATCCCGGTCGACGGTAAGACGTTCTGCCCATACAAGGGCGTGGCCGACTACTACGCGATCGGCGGGACCGCCGGCGCCGCCTGGTCCTGTCGGGACGCCCATGCAGAGGTCGGCCGGGTGTCCTCCATGGTCTCCTTCGAGCCGGACAAGGTCGCCGTGAGTCTCGATGGCCGGCGCCTCGAACCCGCGCCCGGCCAGAGGGTGATTTCCCATGGCGCGGACCGGGGACTCGATGTACACGAGGCACGCGAACCGTCGACGTGAGCGGCAGCGCCGGGACGTGCGGCAGGGCCGGACTGGGGCCCGGCCGGGACGCGCTCGCGAGACCTGCGACCTGAGCGGACTGGACGGGTGCGGCATCCGGGCGACGGCCTGTCCCCCGCGCCGGTGGGGGCGACCGGGCCGCCCGTGCACCGCCGGATCACCGGAAACCGCTGAGCCGAGAGAGTCACGAGAGACAGAGATCGAGGACACGTCATGTCACAGGAGCTTCGGGACACCACAGTGCTCGTCATCGGCCGGGGCGGCGGGATCGCCCGGGCGACCGCGCTGGCGGCACGAGCGGCCGGCGCACGGGTGGTCGTCGCCGGCCGCGATCAGGGGACGCTGTCGGCGGCGTACGACGATCCGGGCATCACGGCGGAGCGCGTGGACGTCACCGACGAGGGGTCCGTCGAGGCCCTGGCGGAGCGGCTCGGCGAGGTCGACCACATCGTCTCGACGGCGTCGGCGCGGGCCCGCGGGCTGGTCGGCGACCTCGCCCAGGACACCGTCCGGCTCTCCTTCGACGTCAAGGTGATCGGTCCGATGCTGCTCGCCAAGCACTTCAAGGGCCGTATTCGCGACGGCGGTTCCCTGACCGTCCTGTCCGGCTCCTCGGCGCGCAAGCCCGTCCCCGGGATGCTCGCGGTGGCCGCCACGAACGCGGCGGCCGACGCCGTCGTCCAGGCGCTGGCCGTGGAGCTCGCGCCCGTGCGCGTGAACGCCGTCTCGCCCGGGACCATCGACACCGGTGCGTACGACGCGCTGGGTGAGGAGAAGAAGGCCGGGCTGTTCGCCGACCGGGCCGCCCGCAACCCGGCACGCCGCATCGGCACCGCGGAGGACGTCGCCGGCGCGGCCCTCTTCGCGATGACGAACACCTTCCTGACGGGCGCCTCGCTCCCCCTCGACGGCGGTGAACCGCTCGTCTGAGGAGCGAGCGGGACGCCGAGGATCGCGGGCCTCGGCGTCGTCCCGTACCCGTGCGGGCGGGACGAGAGGCGGATCGTGCCACCCACGGATCGGACGTCCTGAGCAGTCGGCCGTGATGCCGGTCAGTCCGCCGCGTTCTCCTTGGCCCGCGCGTAGTGCCTGCGGGCCTTCATCCTGTTGCCGCACACCGTCATCGAGCACCACCGCGCCTTGTTGGGTTTGCTCCTGTCCAGCAGGAACAGGCGGCAGTCCGGGTTCGCGCAGGGCCGCAGCCGGCCCGGCTTGGCCCGCTGCAGATGGCCCCAGGCCAGCACCGTCATGACGACCGGCATGCGCGCCTCGGGGGCTTCCAGGCGCCACTCAAGACCCTCCGCGCCGATGTCGGGCACGCAGGAGGTCGCGGTGAGGAACTTCTGGAGGACGGCGGGCTCCTCCTGCTTTCTGACCACCTTCTGCAGGACGTCCCTGGCGCGGCGGAGCGTCCGCAGATCGGCACCGGCCGCTTCCAGCCCGTGCTCGTCCAGCCACGCACGGGCACCGTCGTCGTCCGCGAGGAGATCCTGCTGGGCACCGTTCACCACGGGGGTGGTGTTGAGCAGTTCGAGCAGCTCGTCCTCGTGGACTTCGTCGATCCTCATCGTCTCCCCTTGCTCCCACCGCCGTCACGACCAGGGCCGAAACAGTAACCCTAACCCATTCAGAATACTGCAAGGGTTAGCAATCGGGCAGTGTCGCCGCATTCCCCACCGCAGAGGGCGGCCGGCGGTGCGCACGAGGCACACGCCGGTACCGGGCCGGAGTGCGGCATGGGGGCCGGTAGGCCGGGGTCCAGGCAGGGCGGTCCATGGCCCGCCCTGCCTCGGCGGTCGCCGCGCACACCGCGAGCGGACGCCACGCTCACCGCACCCGCCGAAGCGGGTCATCGCGTCCCCGGACGACCGTCCGGGCGTACGCGACGGGTGTCAGGGAGTGCGGCAGGACGGTACCCGCCTGTCGATCGCCGACCGGCCGGGGTGGCCTATTTGAGGCCCGTCGTGGCCACTCCCTGCACGATCTGGCGCTGGAAGACCAGGAACACCGCGATGAGCGGCAGGAACCCGAGGACCGAGGACGCCATGACCTCGGCGTACTGGATATTGCTGTTGCTGAGTAGCGACGCGAGGCCCACGGGGATCGTCTGCGAGGAGGTCTGGTTGAGCACCAGCAGCGGCCACAGGAAGGCGTTCCACGAGTTGATGAACGTCAGGATCGACACGGTCGCGACAGCCGGGCGGCAGATCGGCATGCACACCGTCCGGTAGATGCGCCACCAGCCGGCCCCGTCGATGCGCGCGGCCTCGATCAGGGGGCGCGGGATGCCCTTGAAGAACGCCTGGAAGATGAACACCGACACCGGCGCGGCGACCGATGGCAGCACCAGGGCCCAGTAGGTGCCGAGCAGGTGCAGGGACCGGTACTCGACGAACTGCGGCAGCACCAGGGCCTCGGTGGGCAGCATGAGCCCCGCCGTGACCAGCGCGATGACCGCCGCACGGCCGCGGAAGCGCAGGAACGCGAGAGCGAACCCGGCCATCGAGCAGAACAGGACGGTGAAGACGACCGCGAGAGCGGCGATCACCAGGCTGTTGAGGTACCAGGTACCGATCGGGTAGTTGTCCCAGGCGTAGGCGTACGCGTGCAGGGACCAGCCGCCGGACAGCGGGGACATGGGGTGCTGGGTGATCGAACCGTCCGAACGCAGCGAAGTGACGATCGCCCACCCGAACGGCACGAGCCAGATCAGCGCGAACAGGGTCATGCACACGGCGCAGAGCCGGTTGAAGAGTTTCGCGCCGTTGACGCCGGGCGGGCCGTCGGCCGCGGTGCGCCGCGGCTGGATGAGGGTGCTCAAGGTTCCTCCGCTCAGGCACCGGCGCGGGGCGCGGCAGGGGTGGTGGCAAGGGTGGCGGTGGTCGGGACGGTACGGGTGGCCGCGCGGGTCACGCCACGGCGGCGCAGCGCGTACCAGGCCGCCGAGACGGCGACGATGAGGACGAAGTAGACCATCGTGGCCGCGGCCCCGTAGCCGCCCCGGTAGGAGGTGAAGCCGGTGTCGTAGATGTACTCGATGACGGGCCGGGTGGACTGGTTCGGGCCGCCGCCGAGCAACAGGTAGATCTGGTCGAAGACCTTGAGCGAGGCGAGGATCTGCAGGATGAGCACCAGACTGGTGGTGGGGCGCAGCAGCGGCACCGTGATGAGGCGGATCTGCTGCCAGGGGCTCGCCCCGTCGATGGCCGCGGCCTCGTACACGTCCGGTGGGACGTCCTGGATCGCGGCGGTGTAAAGGACGAAGTTGAAGCCGAACGTCCACCACAGTGTCATCAGGATCACCGCGGTCCAGCCACCGGACGTGCTGCCGAGGAAGTCCGGCGGGGCCAGCCCGACCGCTCCGAACAGCTTTGGCAGCAGGCCCACTTGGGGCGTGTACATCCACAGGAAGATCAGCGCGACGACGGACGAGGGCACCACGTACGGCGCGAAGAACGCCAGCCGGTAGAAGACCCGTCCGCGCCTGATCCGCGACGCCAGGACGGCGGCCAGCAGCGCGAGGAGCACCAGCAGCGGGGTGGTGATCAGGGTGAACAGCACGGAGTGCCACAGGGCGTCCCAGAAGAGGGAGTCCTTGACCACCTTGGTGTAGTTCGACACACCGACCCAGGCGCCCAGACCGTCCTTGACGGTGGTGGTGTTGAAGAAGCTCAGCACGATGCCCATCAGCAGCGGGCCGACCAGGAACACCAGGTAGACGATGAGGAAGGGGGTGCTCAGCAGCAGCCCGGCCCGCCGGTCGGAACGCGGCGGCCGGTCGGCAACCTCCCGTACGGGCACCGGGCGGGAAGCCGGTCGCGTGGTGGTGACGGTCGTCATGGGCAGCCTCTCACTTCATCGTGACCGGCGGTCGGGCCGTGGTGTAGCGCCCGAGGTCCGCACGCATCGCGGCGACGGCACCGGCCGGGCCGAGCCGCCCCGCGAGGACCTCGATGATCGTCGCGCCCACGGTGTTCTGGAAGTCCGAACCGGCACCCGTGTACCAGGCCACCGGGTCGTACTGGGCGTTGAAGGCGGCCTGTACGTAGTTGCGTTGCGGCGACTGGTCGAGGAACCCCTTGCTGCGCTGGATCGGCAGCCAGGCCGGCACATGGCCGCCGTGCGCCCAGGTGGCGCTGTGGTCGAGGACGCTCCTGATGAAGCGTGCCGCGAGCGCGGTGCGCGCCGCCGAGCGCCCCGGGTTGCGCGGAACGACCAGCGCGTGCGAGTCCGCGTAGGCCACCGGCTTGGGGCCGAGCAGCGCGGGGAAGGGCACCACGTTGAAGTGGAGCCCCTTGACGAGCCGGTACGAGGGGATCTGCCATTCCCCGTCGAACAGGAAGCCCGCCTTGCCGGTGCTGAACAGGACGTTGGCGCCGGAGCCGTTGAGCTCCTTCGGCATCAGGCCGGGGCCGGTGAGGCTCTGCATGAAGGCGAACGTCTCCTCCATCGCGGGGGCGTCGATGTCGGTCGCGGTGCCGGAATCGGTGACGACCGGGCCGGCGAGGCCGGAGTAGATCATGCTGAAGTAGCGCCAGGCCGTGGACGGATCGGCGGTGATGGACATCGCCGCGCCGTAGGAGGCGCCGGCGTCCTTCATCGCCTTGAGCGCGTCGATGAAGTCGGTGCTCCTCGCCATCGGTTTCAGGCCGTCGCCGGAGGCGTCGAGGAGACCTGCCTTGCGCGCCAGGTCCACGTTGTAGAACAGCACGAACGGGTGGGTGTCCAGTGGCACCGCGTACACCGTCCCGTCCACGGTGGCCTTCTTCCAGGCCGCCGGTGTGAACCGGTCCGCGGTGATGCCGAGGTCCGTGACACCCACCTCGTCGACCGGTTCCAGCAGGCCGGCGGCCGCCAGCAGGGGCAGCCGCGAGAGATGCGAGATGCCCACGTCGGGTGGCGTACCGCTGGCGGTGGCCAGGGCCAGCTTGGTGTAGTACGGGTTTCCCCAGCCCAGAATGGTCGCTTCGAGGGACACGCCCGGATGTGACGTCCGGAACGCGTCCTCCATCAGCACCATGTTGGCGCCGTCACCGCCGGTGAACAGGTTCCAGAAGATGACGTCCGCGGCGTCCGGCTGGGAACCCGTCAGACCGGAGGCCAACGGGGACGAACACGCCGACAGCCCACCGGTCAGGGCCAGGCCGCCACCGAGTGCCAGGAGCCGTCGGCGCGTCATCGCTCCGCCCATGGGGGTATTCACCTCGTTGGTTCGATGTGACCTCGTTGGCGCAGACGGTCGCACATGATTTGCATCGATGCAATAGACGGAACGGAAATCGCCCGCCCGTCCTGGTGACCCGCGTGGGCAGGGGCGTTCGGCGCCGTGTCGACGTACGAGCCGGGTCCGCCTGCCCCGGCTCGTGACCGCTTCGGGCGGAGCCCGGCCATCGCCACCGGTGCTGCCGGGACAGTGCCCCGGGCGGGGCGGCTACCCCCGTCGCAGTGAGGACTCGCGCACGACCAGCCGGAAGGGCGTCGCCTCCTGCCGTGCGCCCGACCCGCCCGACCCGCCTGCGCTCCCGGCACCCATGCGCTGTCCCTGCTCGTCCAGCAGGCTCAGCGCGCGTTCGGCGATCGCCTCCAGGTCGGGCGCGATCGAGGTCAACGGCGGGTGGGTGTAGGCGGATTCCGGTACGTCGTCGATGGCGGCCACCGCGATCTCGTCGGGTACCCGCACCCCCGAGGCGTCCAGCGCACGCAGCGCGCCGACGGCGAGTGCGTCGTTGAAGGCGAAGATCGCGTCGGGCAGCGGACCGTCGCCGTCCAGCAGGTTCCTCACGGCCTCGTAGCCCTGTGCCCGGTTCCAGTCCTCCACCGGGACGACCAGCCAGTTGACCCGCCGCACGCCGGCGGCGGACAGTGCCTGCCGGTAGCCCTCGGCACGCTGGCGTCCGTTCTCGCTGCCGTTGCGGCCGAGCGCCACGATCCGCCGGCACCCCTGCTCGACCAGGTGCTCCACGGCGGTGCGGGCCGCGGCCACATTGTCGATCCCCACACGCGGGAAACGGTCGCCGACATCGTGTTCGCCGAGCATGACCAGCGGAAAGTCCGGAGCCGTCGCCGCGACGTCGGCCGCCGGCACCGTGAGGGCACTGAAGAGCACGCCGTCGGCCACATTGGTCAGGCCGCCCGCCAGGATGCGCCGTTCCGTCTCGCGGTCGCCCTCCGTCGACTCGACCAGCACCGTGATGCCGCGCCGGGCCGCCGCCCGGATGACGGCCTGGGCCAGTTCGGCGAAGTAGGGCTCGGCGAGGAAGGGCACCGCGAGGGCGACGAAGCCGGTACGGCCCGAGCGCAGGCCGCGGGCGAGGAAGTCCATCTTGTAGCCCAGCTCGTCGAGCGAGCGCTGCACGCGGGCGCGCGTCTCCGGCCGGACGTGGGTGTAGCCGCTGACCACGTTGGACACCGTCCGCACCGACACGCCGGCGTGCTCGGCAACATCCCGCATGCGCACTCTGGCCAACGGTCGCACCCCTCCGCTCGGGTCGGGCGCTCGCCGGACGACGGCCGCCACCTTCTTGCATCGTTGCAAACGATCACTCATGATGAGCGGATTCCGATTGTACGGAATCCACGGCCGGCGAGTCAGAAGGAGGAGCCGTGAGGGCGAGTGAGCAGGAGGGTTCGTACCCGAGGCCGATGCTCTGCCGTGAACGGTGGAGCAGCCTGGACGGCGTCTGGGAGTTCGGGTACGACGACGGCGACACCGGCGAGGGCGCCGCGTGGTTCTCCGAGTCGGCGCCCGGCGGGTTCGACCGGGAGATCACGGTCCCCTTCCCGCCGGAGTCACCCGCCTCCGGCATCGGTGACACCGCGCCGCACGCGGTCGTCTGGTACCGCCGCCGCATACCGCACGCGACGCTGGCCGGTGCCGCGGGTGATCGGACACTGATCCACTTCGGGGCGGTCGACCACCGCGCGCGGGTCTGGCTGGACGGTCGGCTCGTGACCGAACACATCGGCGGACAGAGCCCGTTCAGCGCCGATGTCACGGACGCGATGCGCCCGGACGCGGCCGAGCACGTGCTCGTGGTGCGCGCCGAGGACGACCCGGGCGACCTCGCCGTACCGCGCGGGAAGCAGGACTGGCGGGAGCGCCCGCACGCCGTCTGGTACGAACGGACGACCGGCATCTGGCAGAGCGTCTGGACCGAGTCCGTCCCGGCCCAGCACATCACCGACCTTGCGTGGATCACCGACCCGAAGCACGGTGTCGTCGCCGAGGTGACGCTCGCCCGGCCGGTGCACCGGCCCCTCACCGTGGACATCGAACTCCGTCTCGGCGAGCGCCTCCTGGCCCGGACGTCCACCGTGACCACCGGCCGGCGCACCCGGATCGACATCGTGGTCCCCGCCCTGGCCAACGGGATCGACCGGGAGGCGCTGTGGTGGCGCCCCGAGTCGCCGGTCCTCGTGGACGCGCGGGTGACCGTACGCGAACCCTCGGCACCCGCGTCAGTGGATGTGCCGGACGCCGCAAACACCGTGGACGCCGTGGACAGCGCAAACACCGTGGACACCGTGGACAGCTATCTGGGCCTGCGCTCCGCAGGCGTCGGGCGCGGAGCGTTCCTCCTCAACGACCGCCCCTACTACGTCCGTTCGGTACTCAACCAGGGCTACCGGCCGGACACACTGCTGGCCGCCCGCGGCACGGCGGAACTGCGCCGTGAAGTCGAAATGATCAAGGCGATGGGCTTCAACGCGGTCCGCGTCCACCAGAAGGCCGAGGACCCGAGGTTCCTGTACTGGGCGGACCGGCTGGGCCTGCTGGTCTGGGGCGAGACGGGCGCGGCGTACGCGTACGGCACCGAGGCCGTCGAACTGCTGACCCGCGAGTGGCTGGACCTGGTACGGCGCGACCGCAGCCACCCGTCGATCGTCACGTGGGTGCCGATCAACGAGAGCTGGGGCCTCTCCGACATCGCGCACGACCCCGCCCAGCGGAACTACTCCAGGGCGCTGGCGGGCCTGACCAGGGCCCTCGATTCGACACGGCCAGTGGTCTCCAACGAGGGCTGGGAACACACCGACAGTGACATCCTCGGTGTGCACGACTACAGCGGGGACGCGACCGTGCTGGCGGAGCGCTACGGGGACGCCACCGGCTTCGCCGCGGTCCTGGCCGGGCCCGGCCCCCAGGGACGGGTCATCTCCCTCGACGAGCGGCAGGACGCGCGGTTCGCGGCGGGCGACGCACCCCTGATGATCACCGAGTTCGGCGGTCTCTCCCTGGCGGGCGAGAAGGACGAGTTCTTCTACACCCAGACCACTTCCGACACGCAGTACGCGGCCCTGCTCGGTGAGCTGTTCGGGGCGCTGCGGACGAGCCCGCTGGTCGCGGGCTTCTGCTACACGCAGTTCATGGACACCGCGCAGGAGACCAACGGCCTGCTCTTCCACGACGGCACGCCCAAACTCCCGCTCGACTCGATCCGCCGCATCGTCACGGGCATCGAGACGGGCGAGGCCCCCGAGGCCGGCTGACCGGACGGGACCGGGCCGGGTCCGGTGTCCCGGGGCGGCGCGGTTCGGGTGTCCCGGCCCGCTCGGGTCGCGTATCCCGGAGGCGCGCCCGGGTCGGGTGTCAGGCGAGTGTGTTTCGCCCGGCTTCCGGACCGGCCGGCGCCCGGCAGGTATCCGCGCCTGCCGACCGCGGCCCGAACAGCGGCCGGTCGGCGAGCCGAGGGGTGCACGGCGTACGGGCGTGCCGCCCGGCGCGGGGTGCCCCGGCCGGGTCGAGCCACCGCGACATCCCGGGCACGCCCGGTGGCCCCCGAGACCGGGCGACGATGCCCGTAGCATGCGGTTCATGAACCGACCCGCAGACGACACCCCCGCCCCCGCCCTGCGGGAGGCCGCACGCACACCCGAGTTCTGGCGGGCGCAGATCGTCCGTCGTATTCCGGCGGACCCCGATGTCAGCGGCCAGGAACTGTTCAGCACCTTCCAGAAGCTGTACCGGCGCCGCATCGCGCGGGAGATCGAGGAACGCGGCCTGACCGGCGCCGCCGAGATCACGGCCGCGCTGCGCGCCGGAGAGCTCGGGGAACTCTGGGACCTCACCGACCCCCGCTGATTGTCGTCGGTGCCTGCGGGCGGCGGGGCGGCCGAGCGGTCGGCGGCGGAACGCCGTGGGCGGCCCGGGTCCGAGGGCTCGCCCCGCGTGGCCACCCGGACCGCTCGCACGCGTGCGGTGGTCGCCGCCCCGGCAGGTGGCACTGTCCCCGGTCGCCGTCAGGGGGCCTCGCGCCGAGGAGATCGCCGTGCTCGCGCCGGACGCCGACACCTCCCGCCCTGCTCTCCGGCCGGACCGCGACGACACGCCCCGGGGCGAGTTGCCGTGTCCCTTCCCTGGACCGGGCCGGCTCCCTCCGGGACAATGAGCCGTGTTCCGCCCGTCGAGAGAGAGGCGGCACCATGGATCAGCAGACAGCGCCGGCGCGCGAGACTCCGCTCGTGGAGGTGACGCCGACGGCCGCGGATCTCATCCGGCGGCTGCGCGACGCCCACGGGCCGTTGATGTTCCATCAGTCGGGCGGCTGCTGCGACGGCAGCGCACCGATGTGTTTTCTCCAGGGGGAGTTCCGTACGGGTGCTTCCGACGTGCTGCTCGAATCGCTGCGGGTCGAGGGCGTTTCGGAGGCCGTGCCCTTCTGGATGTCCGCGGGCCAGTACGAGGCGTGGCGTCACACGCGGTTGATCGTCGACGTGGTCCCGGGCCGCGGCAGCGGCTTCTCGCTGGAGGCCCCCGAGGGAGTGCGGTTCCTCATCAGGTCGCGTGTGATCGGGACGTAGACGGTCCCGCGTGAGGACCGGGGCCCACGAGACGGGAGGGGCGCGCCTCACCCAACTCGGCCTGGTGGTGGGGATGATCGCTGATCATGCCGCCGCGTAGGCGGGTTCATTCCTTCTGATGAAGCGTCACCGTGCGTGCTGATGAGACGGCTTCACCTTCCGCATAGTGGAACGGCCGGTCACAGGTGACCGGTTCGTCCTCGCGAAAGGTGAGCTCGTCATGCGCAGCGAAGCGATCGACCGCGTCAGACTGATCTTCGATCTGTTCGACGCCAATGGCAACGGCGTCCTCGAATCCGACGACTTCGACCTCATGGCCGACCATGTCGTCGCGGCCGTACCGGATGCCGAGGAGGACGCGAAGGCCGCCATGGTGGCGGCCTTCGGCACGTACTGGACAACCCTGCTGCGCGAGTTGGACGCGAACCGTGACGGCCGGATCAGTTTCGAGGAGTTCAAGGACTGCGTCCTTGCTCCGGAGCGGTTCCACGACGCCCTGGAGGACTTCGCGACCTCCCTCGCGAACCTCGGCGACCTCGCGGGCGACGGGTACGTCACCCGCCCGGTGTTCGTGGCGCTGATGACCGCGATCGGTTTCCGGCTGCCCAACATCCACGCGCTGTTCGACGCGTTCGACCCCACGGAGGACGACCGGATCCTGGCCGCGACCTGGCTCACCGGGATCCAGGAGTACTACGCACCCGACAAGGCCGGCATTCCCGGCGACCGGCTGCTCGGGGTGCCCGTGACGGGCTGAGCCGCGGGTACGGCCCCGTCGCGGACGGCCGTCCGCGGGCCGCCGGCGGCCGTCACGGCCGGATGCTGCTGACCAGGTCGGCGGTCGACGAGACACCGTTGCTGATGCTGGACGCCATGCTCGTGCTCGCCAGCAGGAAGCCCAGCAGCATGCAGACCACGGCGTGCCAGATCTTCAGGCCGCCGCTGCGGATGAAGATCACCGCCATGATCGCGAGCAACAGCAACAGAGACATCGAGATCGCCATCGTGCACCCTCCTCCGCCGCAGGTGTTGCGGCGCATGGGCGTCAGTGTGGCGGAGCAGACGCGCCGTCCGGCCGTATGACGTGTCCGCCGTTCGGGTGATGGCGGGGCGGTCACCGTTACGGGCCCTGTCGCGGGGGCCCGTAACCGGCCTCGCGGCACGGCGACAGTATCGGCGACGGGCCACGACATGTGGCCCGTCGCCGCCCGAGGATGCGCCGTGGCGCAGGGCCGTCCGCGCTCAGGTCCCGGAGGGAGCCGGCAGGTCGACGAGCCCGGCCAGCGCCTCCTTGTGCCGCCCCGCGGTACCGAAGGCCGCCTCGTCCGCCTTGGCGCGCTTGAGCGCCAGATGCGCGGGGTGCTCCCAGGTCATGCCGATGCCGCCGTGCAACTGGACGCACTCCTCGGCCGCGTGCACGGCGACCCGGCCGCAGTAGGCGCCCGCGACGGCGACCGCGAGTTCCGCCTCGGGGCTGCCGGTGGCGAGCGCGTCGGCGGCGTTGCGTGCGGCGGCGCGGGCCGAGACGATCTCCACCCACAGCTGGGCCATCCGGTGCTTGAGCGCCTGGAAGGAGCCGACCGGCCGGTTGAACTGGTGGCGCTCCCTGGTGTGCCGGACGGTCTCCTCCAGGCACCATTCGGCCACGCCCAGCTGCTCGGAGGCGAGGAGTCCGGCGCCGCTCAGCAGGCCGCGGCGTACCGCCGTGCGGCCCGTGGGCCCGTCCGCGAGGCGCAGCCCCGCCGAAGCGGGGACCGTCACGGCCGCGAGGGGCCGTGTCAGGTCGAGCGGCGTGAGCGGACGGATCGTGACGGCCGGGTCGGCGGTCTCGACCGCGTACAGCCCGTCCTCCCGCAGCGTGAGCAGGACATCGGCACGCGCGGCGTCCGCGACGCTCGTCACCGTCGCGGCCGGGGCGGCGAGCCGGCCGTACGGCGCGGTGGTGAGCGGCAGGGCGAGGACGGCGACGCGCCTGCCGGTGGCGAGCGCGGTGACGAGTCCCGCGACGTCGGGCAGGTCGGTGTCGCAGCCGAGCAGGGTCTGCGTCGCGAGGACGGAGCTGGTGAGGAACGGCGCGGGTGTGACGGCCCGGCCCAGTTCCTCCAGTACGACGGCGGCCTCCCGGTGACTCGCCCCCTGCCCGCCCAGCTTCTCCGGTACGAGCAGACCGGCGGCACCGATCCCGCCGGCGAGCAGGTCCCAGAGCCCCGCGTCGTAGGGGTTGCCGGACTCGGCCGCGGCGAGCGCGGCGGCCGGGTCCGCGCGGTCGGCGAGCAGGTCCCGCACGGCCGCGCGCAGATCGTCCTCGGTCTGCGAGTACAGCAGGTCGGGGGTGCCGGGGACGGGGGTCTCCGTGCTGGTCATCGCGTCAGGTCCTTCCATGCGACGTCCTTGTCGTTGCGCGGCTCGGACGGCAGGCCGAGAACGCGTTCCGCGACGATGTTGAGGAGGACCTCGCTGGTACCGCCCTCGATGGAGTTGCCCTTGGAGCGCAGGTAGCGGTATCCGGCGTCGCGTCCGGTGAAGTCGACGTGCTGCGGCCGGCGCATGGTCCAGTCCGAGTACAGCAGGCCCTCGTCACCGAGGAGTTCGACCTCCAGGCCGCTGATGGCCTGGTTGAGGCGGGCGAACGTGAGCTTCATGCCACTGCCCTCGGGGCCCGGCTGGCCCTGGGCGAGCTGCTGCCGCAACCGCTCGCCGGTGAGGCGCCCCACCTCCGACTCGACCCACAGGTCGAGAAGACGCTGGTGCAGCTCGTGGGTGCGCAGCTCCGGGCGCTCGCGCCAGGTCGCGGCGGCGGGTCCGATCATGCCGCCCTCGCGCGGCTGCCGGGCGCCGCCGATGGACACGCGCTCGTTCATCAACGTGGTCTGGGCGACGCGCCAGCCCTCGCCTACGGCGCCCAGGCGCTGGGCGTCGGGGATACGCACGTCGGTGAGGAAGACCTCGTTGAACTCGGCCTCGCCGGTGATCTGGCGCAGGGGACGCACTTCGACGCCCGGGTCCGTCATGTCGCAGACGAAGTACGTGATGCCGCGGTGCTTGGGCAGGTCGGGGTCGGTACGGGCGATGAGGATGGCCCAGCGCGCGAGGTGCGCGCTCGACGTCCAGACCTTCTGGCCGTTCACGATCCAGTCGCCCGTCGCCTCCTCGCGCACGGCGCGGGTGGCGAGCGCCGCGAGGTCGGAACCCGCGCCGGGCTCACTGAACAGCTGGCACCACACCTCCCGGCCGGTCCACAGCGGCTTCAGGAACCGTTCCCGCTGCTCCTGGGTGCCGTATTGCAGCACGGTGGGCGCGGCCATGCCGAGGCCGATGCCGATGCGGCGCGGGTCGTTGCCGGGAGCGCCGGCGGCGGCGAGTTCCGCGTCGACGACGGGTTGCAGCGAACGCGGCGCGTCGAGGCCGCCGAGGCCGACGGGGAAGTGGATCCAGGCGAGACCGGCGTCGAAGCGCGCGTCGAGGAAGTCCGCCGGGTCCGTGGTGGCGGGCGGGTGGTCCGCGAGCAGCCGCCGGGCGCGGGCGCGCAGGTCGTCGGCGCCGGGCGGGGTGGCAGCGGTGCCGGCCATCACTTGGCTCCTTCCGGTACGACGACGACCCGGCCCGTGGTGGTGCCGTCGGCGACGCGCTGGACGGCGTCGGCGGCGTCGGCGAGAGCGACACGGTCGCTGACGAAGGGCGCGATCCTGCCCTGCTCGGCGAGGACGGTGAGGCGCTCGTGGCAGCGGGCGACGGCGGCGGGTTCCTTCGCCGCGTACAGGCCCCAGTGCAGGCCGAGGATGGAGTAGTTCTTCACGAGGGCGTGGCTGAGCGCGGGTGCGGGGATGTCGCCGCTGGTGAAGCCGATGACGACGATGCGCCCCTCGAAGGCCACGCACTTGGCGGACTTGGTGTAGGCGTCGCCGCCGACCGGGTCGTAGACGACGTCGGCGCCACGGCCGCCGGTGACGTCCTTGACGGCGGCCACGATGTCGTCGGTGTGCCGGTCGAGCACCAGGTCGCAGCCGAGCTCGCGGGCGGCCCCGGCCTTCGCCGGGCCGCCGACGACGCCGATGACGGTGGCGCCGGCCGCCTTGCCGAGCTGCACGGCGGCGCTGCCCACTCCCCCGGCGGCCGCGTGCACGAGCAGCGTCTCGCCGGCCTGGAGGTGGGCGCGGCGGTGCAGGGCGAACCAGCCGGTCTGGTAGCCGATGTGCAGGGCCGCGGCCTGTGCGTCGTCGAGTGCGGCGGGGGCGGGGAGCAGGGCTGCCTCGGTGGCGAGCGCGTAGTCCGCGAAGCCGCCGTGCGGCAGCGCCACGGTGCCGATGACGCGGCGGCCGTCCTCGGTGCGGCCACAGATCTCCACGCCGGGCGTGAACGGCAGAGGTGGCCTTATCTGGTACTGCCCGCGGCACAGCAGGGCGTCGGGGAAGTTCACGTTGGCGGCGCTGACCGCCACCCTGACCTGCCCGGGTCCCGGCTCGGGCGGCTCGATCTCGGCGAGGCGCATCACCTCGCCCGGCTCGCCGTTGCGGTGCACTTGCCATGCCTGCATTCGGGCCTCCACACACGATGGGCAGTAGGGCGTCCCGCCGCATACTAAGCGGTCGCTTGCGGGTGAGGGAACCGGGTCAGGGGTGCGTTCACCGCGGAAGCCGGGCCGGGAGGCGTCTCGGGCGGATCGCGGACCGGTCCTCCGCGCGGACCCGCTGGGCCGGAGCCCGGGTGGCCCCGGACCGGGCAGGGCACCGGCCGGGACGAGGGCCGTACGGGATCTCTCCTCGCGCGGCGCCCGCCCACGGCTCACCGCCGAGCCGCCTCGAAGAGGCCCTGCGCCTCAGTGACCGCCCGCGCCAACGACTCCGGTTCCGGTCGCAGCCGGGACATGATCGCGTCGGTGCCCCGCAGGCCGGCCCGTTCGAGGAGGCGCTTGTCGTTGGTGACCCACTCACCACGTGCGGCCAGCACCGCGTGGGCCGTCTGTGCGGCCGCGACGGACAGCGCGCCCGCCACCTCGCTCAATCGGCCGTGCGGGACGTGGGCGGCCTTGGCGTACTGGAGGGTGAGGGCCGCCCTTTCGCGCCACACCGGCGGGGCCGTCGCGCGCAACCGCGGCGGATACCCGGGGCGGGGCAGTGCTCCGCGCAGGACCTGGTTCAGGCCCAGTTCGGCGACCACCAGGTAACTGGGGACGCCCGCGAGGTGGAACATCAGCGGCTCCCAGTGGAAGCGGCCGTGCCGGGCCTCGGTGAGTTCGTGTTCGACGGCGTCGAGGTCCCGGTAGTGGACGTCGACGCGTCGGCCGTCGATCGTGAGCCAGGCTCCGCCGTTGAACACCCCGCCGCCCCAGTCGCCGATCCCGGACACCTCGCCGTCCCAGCCGACGGCCCGTAGGGACGCCGGCTCGAAGGCTCCCCGGTAGTAGACGGCCAGGTCCCAGTCGCTGTCGGGAGTATGGGTGCCCTGGGCGCGCGAGCCGCCGAGGGCGACAGCCCGTACGGCGGGCAGCGCGGCAAGCCGGTCGGCGACGTGGTCGAGGAAAGCGGGGCCGGTCATGGATGTCCGGGGCATGGGGATCCGATCGCGCGAAGTGGATGACGGACGGCGCGGGCGCACCCGGTGAACACCGGAGCGGGAGCTCGAACGGCGTCACATGGCGTGCCGGGCGTGTCATCACTTCACGGCGGCGACCTTACCGCCGCGGGCGGGTGCCCGGTACGGGCATGTCGCGCGGCGGACGCCGCCGCCGGAGCCGTGGCGAGCCCGGAAGGGCCGCCTCCTTACGAGGCGGCGGGAAACCCACACCCGCGTACGCGTAGGCGGGCGAAGCACACCGCTTTGGAGGGCACCCCTCTGTACGAGGCCGCCCGTCACGGGTCCCTACGCGGCCGGCGGTGAGCCGAGACGCGCGATGGCCCGGCCGGACGTGCCGGCCGGGCCATCCGGTGCGTGGGCCTCGCGCGTGGGCGGGGCCGGTGAGTCAGGCCCCGCCGCGGGCGCTGTCGGCGTCGGCGAAGAGCGGGACGGGGCGGATGTGACGGAGATAGGACTCCGCCTTGAGGATCGCCTCACGGGCCGTGCGCTGGCCCATCAGGACGCAGAGCGTGTAGGCCACGTCCTCGAAGCGCCTTCGCGTGGTCTCGTCGTACGGGTCGGCGAGCACCAGCCGTTCCCAAGCCCGGTAACGGCCCAGCAGGTCGGCGACCAGGTGTCGGTCCGGCAGCAGCATCTCTACCACTTCCAGCGGTGGTCGGTCGGTCCCGCTCGCCGTATCGAGACGTGCGCCTTTGGACGTGGCGACGCGGGCGGAAGACGGGACCTGCGCCGCAGCGACGCCCCGCTCCCCAGCTCATTCTCACCCGGTCGCCATGTTTGCGCCTGTCGAGACGCGTGGTGCCGGTCCTACCGGCCCTCTCCCCGCCCTGAGCGCGATCCCGGAACGCTCCCGAGCGGAAGCCGTCGTCAGCGCGGGAACAGTTCGAAACCCACTGCCGGCCTGCCCCCGAACCTCGGCGCCAGTGCCCCGGCCGCCCCGGTCAGGAACGTACGGCAGTAGTCCTCGGGCTCCTGGTCGGTCAGCGCCTCCACGTAGGTGCGGTGTTCGAGCAGCGAGGCGACCGCGCGTTCGAGACCGGGGCCCGCGTCCACGGCGTGGGTGGGCGAGGCGGACCCGGCGACGGCGACCCAGCGCACGCCGTCCCAGGGGGCGAGGCCCCGCCCGGTCAGTTCGGGGAAGATCCACCGGTTTCCGGCGTCGCACGCCGCGTCCAGCGCTGCCCGGCCGACGGCCCGGTGATCGGGGGTGTTCCAGGCGACGCCGCCCCAGGTGTCCCGGTGGTTGACCGTGATGACCAGTTCGGGGCGGTGGCCGCGGATCGCGGCCGTGATGTCCCTGCGCAGCTCCGGGCCGTACGCGACGACACCGTCGGGGTGGCCGAGGAACTCCACGGCGTTCACCCCGACCACGGCGGCGCCTGCCCGCTGCTCGCGTTCGCGCAGCGGCCCGCACTTCTCGGGAGCGATCGTGTCGATCCCCGCCTCGCCCCGGGTGGCGAGGACGTAGTTCACCTCCCGCCCCTCGTCCGTCCACCGCGCCACGGCCGCCGCGCAGCCGCACTCCAGGTCGTCGGGGTGCGCCACGACGGCGAGCGCGCGCTCCCAGTCGGTCGGCATCGGGGCCAGCTGTTCGGTCGGCTCTGCCATGCGGCGACTATAGGCACGCCGGGGTGCCGGTACGGCTCTTCCCCCGGACAGGTCCCGGCCGTGTGCGGGCGGGACCCGCCGCTCCTACGGTGGGAGCGTGATCCGGTTCGAGCAGGTCGGCAAGGTCTATCCGGACGGGACGACGGCCGTCGACGGCCTGTCGTTCGAGGTGGGTGAGGGCGAACTCGTCACCCTGGTCGGTCCTTCGGGCTGCGGCAAGACGACCACGATGATGATGGTGAACCGGCTGATCGAGCCGACCTCGGGACGCATCCTCGTCGGCGGCGAGGACATCGCGCACGCCGACCCGGTGCGGCTGCGGCGGGGCATGGGGTACGTGATCCAGCAGGCGGGCCTCTTCCCGCACCGCACGGTCCTCGACAACGCGGCGGCGGTGCCCCTGCTGATGGGCTGGAACCGGACGAGGGCCCGCGCACGGGCGGCGGAGCTGCTGGAGCTCGTGGGGCTGGACCCCGCGACGTACGGCGGCCGGTATCCGGGGCAGCTGTCCGGCGGGCAGCGCCAGCGGGTCGGCGTGGCACGGGCCCTCGCGGCGGACCCGCCGGTGCTGCTGATGGACGAGCCCTTCGGCGCGGTGGACCCGGTCGTGCGGGAGCGGCTCCAGGGAGAGTTCCTCGCGCTTCAGGCCACCGTGCGCAAGACCGTGCTGCTGGTGACGCACGACATCGAGGAGGCGGTCCGCATGGGTGACCGGATCGCGGTGTACGGCGAGGGCCGCATCGCGCAGTTGGACACACCCGCCGCCGTGCTCGGCGCGCCGGCCTCGTCCTACGTGGCGGAGTTCGTCGGCGCGGACCGGGGCCTGAAACGGCTGTCGGTGACGGCGGTGAAGGCGCCGGACCTGGAACAGCCACCGGTGGCGAGGACGGACGAGCGGGCGCGCGATGTCGCCCGCAGGTTGCGGCGCACGGGCACCCGCTGGGCCGTCGTCCTCGACGCGGACGGCGGACTGCACGGCTGGGCGTCGGTACGGGAGCTGTCACGCGCGGACGGCGCGGCCCGCGTCGGCGAACTGGCGCGGCGCATGGAGGCGTGGGTGCCGCTCGGGGCGCCGTTGAAGCGGGCCTTCGGCGAGATGCTCCAGCACGACGCGGGGTGGGTCGCGGTGCTGGACGGGGACCGCTTCGCGGGGGTGCTCACCCCCGCCGGGCTGCACGAGGCGCTGCGCAGGTCGGTCGACGCCGACGCGCACGCGATCGCGCGCGGCGACGTCGACTTCGCGTCGGTGTCCGACGCCTGACCGCCGGGGCTTGGATTGTCGGCCCGCCGGGGCCCGCTCGACGGCGCCTCCCATGGGTCCGGGCTCGCGCGTTCACGTGCCCACCGCGTGCGGGCGGAGCCCGTGGGCCCGACGCGTCACGGTCGGCCCCCTGGCTCGGACGCCGTCCGTTTCGGACCCCTGGTGCGTACGTCCGTCTCGGACTCCTGGTGCGGACGCCCTTTCGGACCGTGATTCAGACGCGGTCCGTTTCAGGTGCCGCGTCCGGGTTCTCCATGGCGGTCAGGTCGGGCCTGCGGCCCGTCAGGAGCAGTCCCAGCAGCAGGATCACGCCCACCCCGAGCCACACGAAGCCGAGGCGCTGCGCGGCGACCTGCGCGTTGATGACGACGTACGCGAGGATGGCGAAGCCGATCACCGGGGCGATCAGGTGACTGAAGTACCTGCGGCTGCGGTTGCGTACGACGTAGTGCCAGACGACCGCGACGTGCAGCACCAGGAAGCCCGTCAGCGCCCCGAAGTTGACCAGGGTGGACAGCAGGGTGATGCCGTCGTCGCGTGAGGCCGACCACAGGCCCAGCACCAGCGAGACCCCGGCGACCAGCAGGGTGGCGTTGACCGGCACCCGCCGGGTCGGGTGGATCTTGGCGAGGAAGGCGGGCAGTTGCCGGTCGCGCGCCATCGCGTACAGCAGCCGGGACGTGGCGGCCTGCGCGACCAGGGAGTTGGCGAAGCCCCAGGCGATGGCCGTGGCGAGCGCCGTGAGATCGGCGAGCCAGCCGCCCGCCGCGACACGCGCCGCGTCGTAGAAGGCGGTGCCCTTCGGGTCGCCGCCGCTGATCAGGTGTCCGGGGTGGGGGACGAGCAGGGCGGCCACGAAGGTCTGGACGATGAACAGGGAGCCCGCGAGGAGCAGCGCCCCGATCATGGCGCGCCCGATCGCGCGAGCGGACTCCTTGCTCTCCTCGGCCATCATCGAGATGCCGTCGAAGCCGAGGAAGCTGAGGGCGGCCACGGAGACGGCACCGAAGACGAGGGACCAGGAGAACGTGTGTCCGTCGTAGACCGGGGACCAGCTGAACCCGTGGCCCTTGCCCTGGGCGAGGGCGACCACGGCCACCACCAGGAAGATCACGAGGACGATCGCCTCGAAGACCAGCATGATCTTGTTGAGACGCGCGGTCATCTCGATGCCCCGGTAGTTCGCCGCCGTGTTGAGGACGACGAAGAAGACCACCCAGGCCCAGACCGGGATCCCCGGCACGAGCGAGTTCATCGCGACGCCCGACGTCAGGTAGAGCAGGCTCGGGACCAGGACGTAGTCGAGCAGCAGCATCCAGCCGGAGAGGAACCCGACGGGCGCCGCGATGCCGCGGCCCGCGTAGGAGTAGACAGAGCCCGCCATGGGGAAGGCCCGCGACATCTGCGCGTAGGACAGGGCGGTGAACATCATGGCGACCATGCCGACGGCGTACGCGAGGGCCACCATGCCGCCGGACGCCTGAAAGACGCTGCCGAAGATCCCCATGGGGGCGATGGGCACCATGAAGACCAGCCCGTACACCAGCAGGTCGCGGAAGCTGAGCGAGCGCCGCAACTGCTGCTCGTAGCCGTACTTCTCGATGCTCTCGGGACCCTGGTGTGGTGGCTCCCCGGGAATGCCGGTCATCGCGGTTCTCCCTTTCCGGACCCGGACGGACGGCAGACGGACAACGTGCGGACGACGGGGGCGTGGGGCCGGGCCCTGACCGGGGGCAGAGCCTAGGGTGCGTGGGTGTCGCGCCGATAGGGGTCGTCGCCGTCCTCACCGAATACGCACTTCTGCGCCGGGTCCCACGCGACGTACGGTGTGACCGCTCTCCCCCGACGATCAAGGTGGTTCCCCGATGGCCCTGTTCGACATGGACCTCGACCGGCTGCGCGCGTATCGCGGCGCGTCACAGGAGCCGGCCGACTTCGACTCCTTCTGGGCCCGCACGCTGGAGGAGACCAGGGCGTACGGGCTGGAGGCCCGGTTCGAGCCGGTGGACACGGGGCTGAGGAAGGTGGACGTCCTCGACGTGACGTTCGCGGGCTTCGGCGGCCACCCGGTCAAGGGCTGGCTGTTGCTGCCCGCGGCGACCGCGCGGCCGCTGCCGGTGGTCGTGCGCTACCTCGGTTACGGCGGCGGGCGCGGCCTGCCGCACCAGCACCTGCTGTGGCCCGCGGCCGGGTTCGCGCACTTCGTGATGGACACGCGGGGTCAGGGCGCGGGCTGGGACGGCGGGGACACACCCGATCCGGTGGGCAGCGCGTCCGCGTTCCCCGGCTTCATGACGAAGGGCATCGAGGACCCGGACACGTACTACTACCGGCGCCTGATCACCGACGCGGTGCGGGCCGTGGAGGCGGCGCGTTCACATCCGCTGGTGGACGCGGAACACACCGCGGTGACCGGGGACAGTCAGGGAGGCGGTATCACGCTCGCCGTCGCGGGCCTGGTGGACGACCTGGTGGCGGTCGCACCGAACGTCCCGTTCCTGTGCGACTTCCCCCGTGCCACGACGCTGACGGACAAGGCGCCCTACCGGGAGATCGGGAACTACCTGAACACCTACCGGGGCCGTACGCACCGGGTGCGCGAGACGCTCGCGTACTTCGACGGGGTGCACTTCGCGGCGCGCGGGCGGGCCCCCGCCCTGTTCTCGACGGCCCTGGAGGACCAGACGTGTCCGCCTTCGACGGTGTTCGCCGCGTTCAACGCCTACGGCAGCGACGACAAGGCGATCGAGGTGTACGACTTCAACGGCCATGAGGGCGGTGGCCCGTATCAGGAGGCGGTGCAGCTGAAGTGGCTGCCGCCGCGGCTGATGTCCTGAGGCCGTCGCGCGGCGTGGCGGTGGGGGCGGGCGGGCCGCCGCCGCCGCCCGCCTGGCCTCTTGCCTCGCCGCTGCCGTGGGCCGGGATCAGCCGTCGCGATGCGAGATAGTGCCGCGCGACGTCCTCGGGCAGCCTGCGCCAGCTGTCGACCTGTTCGTTCATGGACGCCAGGTCCGCGGTGGTCAGGGCGCTGCCGAGACGGTCGAGCACGGCGGCGATCCGGCGGCTGCCCGCCCGGGCGCGGTTGGCCACCGGCACGATGTGGTCCGCGTTTTGGAGGTGCCGGTCGTCGCCGAGGATGACGAGGCCGAAGTCATCGAGGGTCGCGTCGGTCGTCGTGGTGACGAGCATCTGGTCCCGGCCGCGCTGCACCGCCCGCTTGGAGGGGGTGGTCCCGATGCCCGTCGGGTCGATGCCGGTGACGCGGACGTGATAGACCGAACGCAGGCCGGGCGCGCAGTAGGGGCGCGAGACGCACTCGTCGCCCGCGGCGAGGCGCACCGGAAGGCGGGCCCGTCCGACGTCGCTGAGGTCGCGCAGGTGGTGCCGCGCCGCGTACGCGCGGGTGACGGCGTACGCGTTCTGGTCGACGGCACGGCCGGGCGCGAGGACGGTGAGGCCCCGGCGTGCGGCGAGCGGGCGCAGCGCGGACAGGGTGGCGCCGAGCCGGGGAGATCCGACGGGTTTCGCGTCGGACCCGTGCGCCTTCGTGTTCAGCCAGTCGGCGAAGGTGGCCGCGTATTCCGGTACGAGGTCGATCTGCCCGCTCTCCAGGGCGGGCTCGTAGATCTCACGGTTCGTTACGGACAGGACGCGGGTGCGGTAGCCGGCGTGGTCGAGGAGCAGGGCGTACATCCGGGCGAGCAGGTCGCTCTCGGTGAAGCCCGCGGAGCCGATCGTCAGGTGGGTGGCGTCGCCGGGCGGCGCGGTGACCTGGCCCCGGCTCTCCAGCGACGGGCCGGCGACGCAGCCGGCGAGGAGCACGGTGGCGGCTGTGAGCATGGCCGCCGCACGCACCGCCCCGCGGGACTCAGCCGTCATGTCCGCCCGCCCCGGTAGCGCTCGGGCGCCAGCCGCAGCGCGAGCTCGAAGGCGCCCTCCACAAGAAGCGCGAGGACGGCGACGAGGACGGCGCCCGCGACGACCTGCGGTGTGGAGGCCAGGTTGAAGCCCGCCGTGATGATCCGGCCGAGACCGCCACCGCCGACCAGCGCGGCGAGGGTGGCCGTCGCGACGAGCTGCACGGCGGCGATCCGTACACCCGTCAGGACGAGTGGCAGGGCGAGCGGCAGCTCCACGCGCAGCAGCTGCTGGGTACCGGTCATCCCCATCCCGCGCGCGGCCAGGACCACGTCGGCGTCGACGCCCCGCATGCCGACCCAGGCGTTGGTGAGCAGCGGCGGGATCGCGAAGAGGACGAGCGCGACGATCGTCGGCCACTGCCCGTAGGAACCGATCGGTGTGATGAGCAGCAGGACCAGGACCGCGAAGGTGGGGACGGCCCGGCCCGCGTTGGAGATGTTGACGGCGAGCGCACCGCCCTTGCCGATGTGCCCGAGGACGAGCGCCACCGGCAGTGCGATGGCGCAGCTCAGGGCCAGGCAGACGGCGGTCAGCCCGAGGTGCTGCAGGAGCCGGTGCCCGATGCCGTCGGGGCCCGCCCAGTGGTCGGCGCCGGCCAGCCACGACCAGGAGTTCCCGAGGACGCTCACGGGCGCTGCCGCCTCACCCAGGGGGTGATCAGCCACTGGACGCCGAGCAGCAGTACATCCGCGAGGACGGCGATGACGACACACAGCACGGACGCGGTGAGCACCTGCGCCTTGAAGAAGGTGTTCATACCGGCGTAGATGAGGTTGCCGAGACCGCCGTGGCCGACGATCGCGCCGATGGTGACGAGCGAGACGGCGGAGACCGTGGCGATGCGCAGGCCGGCCATCGCGGCGGGCAGCGCGAGCGGCAGCTCGACGGTGAACAGCAGGCGCAGCGGGCCGTACCCGAGGCCGCGGGCCGCCTGCCGGGTCTCCTCCGGCACGGCCCGGAGCCCGGCGAGGATGTTGCGCACGAGCAGCGTCAGGGAGTAGAGGACGAGCCCGGCGACGACAAGTGACGCGGACAGGCCGTAGAGCGGGAGCAGCAGCGAGAACATCGCGAGCGACGGGACGGTGTACAGCACCGTGGTGAAACCGAGCACCGGGCCGGCGGCCCAGCCCCGGTGGCGCGCGGCGAGCGCGAGAGGCAGCGCGATCAGCAGGCCGAGGCCGACCGAGACCGCGGTGAGCTGGACGTGTTCGACGACGGCGTCGGCGAGGATGTGCCGGCGGGTGGAGACGTAGGCGCCGCAGATCCACTCGTTGCGGGCGAGGCAGTCGTGCGGGGCGGCCGTCATCCTGCCATTCCAGCCGCGCACGGATGCGCGCGCGCCCCGGACTGACCCGTACGGGCGGCTGCACCGCTCCCCCGGGGTGGCCCGGAACCGCACCGACCGCGGCCCCGGGCCCACGGGCCGGTGCGGGCCGTGCGCCGGTGCGGGCCGTGTGCCGGTGCGGGCCGTGCGCCCGTGCGGGCCGTGCGCCCGTGCGGGCCGTGCGCCTCGTGCGGGCCGTGCGCCCGTGCGGGCCGTGCGCCCGTGCGCGGGGAGCCCACGGACCGATGCGTCGAGGTGAGCCCGGCGCTTCGCGCCCGCCGCCGGGCCGCCTGCCGTCGTCGCTCTGTCGGGCAGGACCGGACGGAGCACACCCGGGCGGGGCGCGGGTGCCCGGTGGGCTCAGGCCGGGTCGCCGTCGTATTCGGAGTAGTCCGCGAAGTCGAAGCCGGGGGCGACGACGCACGACACGAGGACCGGCTCGTCTCCCGCGGGTTCCGCCGCCTGCCACTCGCCGGCCGGGATGAGGATCTGGGGCCGTTCGCCGGCCGCGACGGACATACCGAGCAGCCGGGTCGTGTGCTCGGCGGGGGTGGCCTCCTGACCGCCGAAACGCAGGCGGAGCGGGCCGCCGCTGTGCCACAGCCACAGTTCGTCGGAACGCACCCGGTGCCAGCGCGAGCGCTCTCCGGGGTGGAGGAGGTAATGGATGCCCGTCGCGTAGGCACGGGGGCCCGGGTAGCCGTCGGGGGTCGCGCTCGCCCCGGTGCGCCAGGTCTCGCGGAACCAGCCGCCCTCGACGTGCGGTGCGAGGTCGAGTTGGCGCACGAGCGGTGAGATGTCGTCTGTCACCCGGGCATCTTGACACGCGCCGGGGCCGCCGCCGGGCCGGCGACGGCCCCTCGGGGGCGCGGCGGTGGCGTCAGCCGGTCCAGCGGGGGAACGTCTCGTTGGCGACATGGAACTGGTCGAGGATCTTCCCGCACGTCTGGCGCAGCAGGTCCTCGATGGTCCGCGGCTGGTGGTAGAAGGAGAGCACGGGCGGCAGGATGGTGCCGCCCGCCAGCGTCACCCGCTTCATGTTCTCGATGTGGATGTAGTTGAGCGGCGTCTCGCGTGCCACCAGCACCAGCGGGCGCCGTTCCTTGAGGGTGACGTCCGCGGCGCGGGCGAGGAGGTTGTCGGAGTTGCCGGTGGCGACGGCCGCGAGGGTCCGCATCGAGCACGGCACGACGACCATGCCGAGCGTGACGAACGAGCCGGAGGAGACGGCCGCTCCGAGGTCACGTGTGTCGTGGACGACGTCGGCGAGCTTCTCGACCTCCGACGGGTCCTGGCGCAGTTCGCGTTCGATGCTGAGCCGGGCGCCCGCCGACATGACGAGATGGGTCTCGACGGTGCCGAGTTCCCGGGCGATCTCCAGGAACGTCACCGCGAGTTGGGGCGCGCTGGAGCCCGACACCCCGACCACGAGTCGCGGCCTGTTCCCGTCCGTACCTGCCATGTCCCTCTCCCTCACCACTGTTCTCGTCCGGCCGGTGCCACGGCGCTCTTCACCGGTACAGGTGCGGGTACTTGGCGCGTACCTGCGCCGCCAGTCGCGGGGAGCTCTGGGCCACGGTGGGGAACGTGTCGCGGCGCTCGTAGGGGATGCAGGCGTCGATGACCATGCGCGAGTTGTAGAGCCGGTCGTAGTCGGTGACCAGGGTGTCGAGCCGGGACGACCAGGTCCGGCTCAGTGTGGTCGTCATGGTCTTCGGATCGCATCGGGTGCCCATCGCCCAGATGACCTCGTGGATGTCGCTCGGATCGATGTCGTCGTCCACCACCACGATCCACCGGCCCACGTAGCCGACCGGGTTGACCTGGGAGGCGACGAGCCCGACCTGGGTGGAGTGGCCGAAGTAGCGCTGCTTGACGGACACCACCACGAAGGTGCGCCCCGATCCGGCCTGGTGGGCCCAGGCGCTGACGACGTCGGGGATGCCCGCGCCCTCCAGTGAGTCAAGGAGCGCGGCGGAGCGCAGGAAACACCGCTCGAAGAGGTGCGCGTGCGGGGGCTTCTGGCTTGCCGCGCACGTCAGGATGGGATTGTCGCGGTGGTAGACGCGATTGATGCGGACGACGGGTTCGCTCTTGGCCTCGCCCGCGTAGTAGCCGTGCCACTCACCGAACGGTCCTTCCTCCACTGTCTCGTCCGGCAGGATCTCGCCCTCCAGGACGATCTCCGAGCGGGCCGGGAAGGGCAGCCCGGTGAGCTCGCCCTCGATGACCTCGTGCGGACGGCCCATCAGGCCGCCGCACCACTCCAGTTCGGGGACCTGGTCGGCGAGGGTGTAGCCGGAGGCGAGGTACGTCACGGGGTCCATGCCGACGATGATGACCACGGGGCACGGCTTGCCCGCGTTCAGGTACTTGTCCCGGTGGATGCGCCCCTGTTTGCCGTTGGAGATGTACGAGGCGCAGGTGTTCTTCCCGGTCACCTGGACGCGGTAGGTGCCGAGGTTGACCCGGCCGGTGTCGGGGTCCCGGGTGACGACACCGCAGGCGGTGCCGATGTACCGGCCGCCGTCGAGCTCGTGGTGGACGGGCACGGGGAACATCGACAGCAGGTCGATGTCGTCGCCGCTGACCACGTTCTGAAGGACGGGGCCGTCGTCCACGGTCTTCGGCGGGATCCGGTCGAACCCCTTCTTGATGACCTTCCGGAAGGTGGTGAGCATCTCGGCGCGGCTCCTGGAGGCCTCCGGCTCCATGCCGAGCGCCAGGGCGAGGCGCAGCGGTGATCCGAACATGCCGTAGAGGCAGCGGTTCTGGTCCGGATAGCCGGGCACCTGGTCGAACACCAGCATCGGGGACTTCTCCACCTTCTGCCGGTAGAGCACCTCGGTGACCGCGCCCATCTCCTTGTCCCAGTGGGCCCCCGAGACGACCTCCAGTTCACCGTGGTCGTCGACGGCCTCGATGAAACTGCGCAGATCGCTCTGGATGACGTCGCCGGGCAGATTCGGCATGACTGTGGGCCTCCTGTCGCCGCGGCCCTGTGCCGGGCCGATTCGGCTGGCTCTCGTGGTGGACCGATGATGGGGCTAACCGTCTGACCTTTTCAAGGGTGCGGATCCATTGCATGGTCTGATGTTCAGACCTAGACTCCACGGCCATGTCTCCCAGCACCCATCGCTCCCCGCAGGACTCGACGCCGCGGTCCGGTCCTGCGCACGAGCCGTCAACGCACGGCGCGGCAAAGGGACTTCGCACCACCCACCTGGAGGCGAACGGCGTCAGCATCGACTACCGCAAGCCCGGATCGACCGAGGGGCCGGAGGCCGGCGGCGTGGTCGAGCAGGTCGACCTGACCCTGCACAAAGGCGACTTCGTCTGCATCGTCGGCCCGTCCGGCTGCGGCAAGACGACCTTCCTCAACGCCGTCGCCGGGTTTCTCCCCATCACCGGCGGCTCGTTGACGGTGGACGGCCGCGACATCCCCGGCCCCGGCCCCGACCGGGCCATGGTGTTCCAGCACGCGAGCCTGCTGCCGTGGCGCAGTGTGCTGGACAATGTGACCTACGGCCTCGAACTCGGCAGGGGTCTCAAGCGCGCCCAGGCACGCGAGCGGGCCCGCGAACTCCTGGATCTGGTGGGCCTGTCAGGGGCGGCGGACCAGCACCCGGGCCAGCTGTCCGGCGGGATGCAGCAGCGGGTCAATCTGGCCCGTGCCCTTGCCGTGGAACCCGAAATCCTGTTGCTGGACGAGCCGTTCGCCTCCATCGACGCGCAGACGCGCGAGGTGATGCAGGGAGAACTCCTGCGCATCTGCGTCGAGTGGAACGTCACCGCGCTCTTCGTCACCCACGACATCACCGAGGCCGCGTTCCTCGCCGACCGGGTCTGCGTCTTCAGCCCGCGCCCGGGGTCCATCGTCAAGGAGATCGAGATCCCGCTGCCCAGGCCGCGGGACCAGCGCATCCGCAAACTCCCCCAGTTCCAGGCGCTGGTGGAGGAGATCTCCGACACCCTGCACGGTGCGGCGGCCGGCCAGGCGGCCCCCGCCGCGAACGGAGGTACCGCCTGACATGGCCGTCACCACACGCGTCGAGCCCCGACAACCCGCTCCGGGGACGACACGGCGCGCCTCCGGCAGGCGGCGCCCCCCTCCCCAGTACACCTACGGCACCGCGGCGGTCGTGGCGGCCCTCGCCCTGTGGGAGGTCCTGGCACTGCTGCGCGTGCGGCCGGCGATCGTCCTGCCCGGGCCCGGCGACGTCATCACCGCCTTCGGGAACCTCTTCAGCACGAGCGCCATCTGGACGGACCTGCTGACCAGCGGGCGGGAACTGCTGCTCGGCCTGGTGTTCGCGACCCTGGTGGGTCTGCCCGTCGGCATGCTGATCGGGTGGTACCGGCGGCTCTCCTGGATCCTCAGCCCGTTCGTCAGCTTCCTCTACGCCACACCGCGCATCGCGCTCACCCCCCTGCTGATCATCTGGCTCGGCATCGGTGACTCCTCGAAGATCATGATCGTCTTCCTGATGGCGGTGTTCCCGATCCTGATCAACGCGGCAAGCGGGGTGCGGAACCTGGATCCGGCGGTGCTGCGCGTCGCGCGGTGCTTCGGCGGCACGGACCTGCAGATCTTCCGCACGATCGCCCTGCCCGGCACGGTGCCGTTCGTCATCAGCGGCCTGCGGCTCGCCGTCGGCCAAGCGCTGATCGGTGTGTTCGTCGCCGAACTGAGCGGTGCCCAGGCGGGCGTCGGCATGCTGATGAACAACGCAGGACAGCAGTTCCAGACGTCCGTCGTCTTCGCGGGGCTGTTCATCTTCGCCCTCACCGGCGTGACTCTCAACGCCCTTCTCCAGCGCGTGGAACGGCACTTCGACTCCTGGCGCAACACCTCCGACTGACACCGGCCGACCCCGAAAGAGGCACCATGCCCAACAGCAGGAAGTACGGCTCGACGCTCGGCCTCACGGCGGCGGCGGGGGCGCTGGCCCTCGCGGCGGCGGCCTGCGCACCGGGCACGAGCGCGGGGAGCGCGGCCGGTACGGGCGGCGGCACGACGAAGATGACCGTCAGCTACAGCCAACTCGTGGCCGACCAGCTGCCGCTGTGGATCGCGGCCGACTCCGGGCTGTTCACGAAGCAGGGACTCGATGTCACGCTCACCAGCCTCAGCGGCTCCGACGGCTTCCCCGCCCTCATCTCGGGACAGACCCAGATGGCATCGATCGGCGCGTCCGAGATGGTCTCCGGCGCCGCGTCAGGGGCGAAGGTGAGCTATCTCGCGACGCTGACACCGGTCTTCCCGTACCAGTTCTACGCGAAGGTGAAGACGGCGTCGGAGCTGAAGGGCAAGCGGGTCGGCATCACCACGAGCAGCGGATCGGTGTATGTGGCGACACTGGCCGCGCTCAAGCAGTTGGGGCTGACACCGAACGACGTACGTCTGGTGTCGCTCGGTTCCGTCACGAACGTCAACAACGCGCTCATCGCGGGCAGTGTGGACGCGGCCCTGTCCCACCCGCCGGCGTCCGCTCCGATCGAGGCGGCGGGCTACCACAGCCTGCTCGACCTGGCCAAGCAGAAGATCCCCACGTCCAACGTCGGCCTCGCGACCACGACGGCCTACGCGGCGGGCCACAAGGGGCAGATCAAGAAGTTCATGACGGCCCTGAGTCAGGCCATCGCCCGGGAGAAGTCGGACGAGACGTACGCCGAGAGCGAGCTGTCGAAGCACCTGAAGATCAACGATCCGACGGCACTCAAGCAGACCTGGGAGTACTTCGCGAAGGAGGTGCTGCCGTCCCGGCCCACGCCCACCGTCGCCCAACTCCAGACGTCCAAGGACGCGTTGGCCAAGACACCCGGCGTCTCGAAGCTCGACCTGTCGAAGATCGTGGACACCACGTATTTCCCACCCGCCCCCTGACCGCCCGGCGGGCGCCGGCCCCCTCCCGCGGGCACCCCCGCCCGGGCATCGCACTTCTCGCGCGGCACCCGCTTCTCCGGCGCCGCCTCGGTCCCGACGGCCACCCTCGCCTGCCTCCGCCACCCTCGCCGGTCACCACGTACGGATCCGACCGTCCTC
This sequence comes from Streptomyces sp. NBC_01497, assembly GCF_036250695.1. Lineage (NCBI taxonomy): Bacteria > Bacillati > Actinomycetota > Actinomycetes > Kitasatosporales > Streptomycetaceae > Streptomyces > Streptomyces sp. NBC_01497. The sequence goes on from NZ_CP109427.1 coordinate 635,537, forward strand.
CTCATCCACCACCACCTGCCGGGGCCGCACCACCCGCCCCCGGCCGCTCCGCTCCGGGGCCGGCGCCTCCCCCCGCGCCGGCCCCGGGCCCGATCGCCAACGGCCGCGCGACGAAGGATGGTTCCACCCGGGGCGCTTGTCGGCTTCGCTGGGGCGTTTCGGCCGCTTGATGCCTGTCCGGGGCGGCCGATCCCGTGATCGGGCGCGTGACTGCGGTGGGGGCATCGGACCGGCGACGGCGTGCGCGGGAGCCGTCGATCACAGGGGAAGCGAGAGCAGGCGGACCTCACCAGTAGGCCAGGGCGCACCGTCACGCAGTGGCGTCCTAAGGGGTGCGCAGCGCGCATGATCGCGGGTCGTCCGGGTTGCTCGACATGACGTCCTGCTCACGTGCGGGCGACCCCGCCGACGCCCACCACCTGTGTGTCCACTCCTGCGATCGACAGAGGCAGCCGTAGCAGACCAGCGTGGGCGACGGGACAGCGACGAACTCAGGCACGAAGATCACGAACCACGACCGGAGCGCCATGCGGTGTGGCGGAGCCCCCCGTCCCGTGGTAATCCGGTTCGGTCAGTGATCACCGAGCCAACCGCCCCCACAGAGAGGGACGTTACGTGACCGATTCCATCGTCGAAAAGGAGCGGCGTGCCGCGTCCAGCCGGCGCGCACCGCTCGCGCTCCATGCCACGGGCCCCGTCGCCGCGCACGCCCCCGGCGTCCGGGCGGTCGCGTCGTGAGCCTGCGTGACATCGTCGTCGTGGGCGCGTCCGCCGCCGGGAACACCGCGGCCCTCACCCTCCGCCGGGAGGGGTTCGACGGCCGCATCACCGTAGTGGGCGCCGAGGACCGGATGCCCTACGACCGGCCCCCGCTGTCGAAGCAGGTACTGGACGGACGGTGGGCGCCGGAGCGCGTCGTGCTGCCCGCCGCGCCGGACGTGACGTGGCGTCTCGGCGTGCCCGCCGGGGCCCTGGATATCGCCGGGCGGGCGCTCACCCTCACTGACGGCGCCCGCCTGCCGTACGACGGGCTGGTTCTCGCCACCGGCGTGGCGCCTCGACCGCTGCCGTACGGGCACGATCTGGCGGGCGTGCATCTGCTGCGGACCGCCGATGACGCGCTGGCGCTGCGCGAGGGCCTGCTCTCGGCGGCGTCCGTGGTGGTGGTCGGCGCCGGGTTCCTCGGAGCCGAGACGGCGGCGGTGGCGCGGACGCTGGGACTGGACGTGACCCTGGTCGACCCGCTGCCCGCCCCCATGGTGCGCCAGTTCGGGCCGCGCGTCGGTGCTCTGCTCGCCGACCTGCACCGGGCACACGGGGTCGCGGTCCGGATGGGCACCGGCGTCACCGCGCTGCACGGCACCGACGGACGGGTCACCGGGGTGGGGCTGACGGACGGCCCTGCCGTGGCCGCCGACGTGGTCCTCGTGGCGATCGGCTCCGTGCCCGCGACGGACTGGCTCACGGACAGCGGTCTGTCACTGACGAACGGAGTGGACTGCGACGATCTCTGCCGGGCCGCCCCCGGCGTGGTCGCGGCCGGCGACGTGGCGAGTTGGCCGCACCCGGAGCTGGGGGGCCGGCGGTTGCGGGTCGAGCACCGGATGAACGCCACCGAGCAGGCCGTCGCCGCCGCGCGGACGCTCCTGGGAAAGGGCACGCCGTACGCGCCGGTGCCGTACTTCTGGACCGATCAGTACGACGTGAAGCTGCAGGCGTACGGCAGCTGGACGCAGGACGCTGCTCTCGCCGTCGTCGAAGGCTCCCCGCAGGAGGGCAGGTTCGCGGCGGTGTACCACGAGAAGGGGATCGTCACGGGCGTCCTCGGGTGGAACATGCCGCGCGCCACCCGGCAGTTGCGCGCGTCGCTGGGGACTCCCGCGCCCTGACACCCTCGCCGGGCGAATCCCCGCCACCCCTCGGCCGGAGTACGGACGGGCCGCCGGGCCCCAGTCCGGCGCGGCGGCTCCGCCGGGCCCCGGTCCGGCGCTGCCCGGCGCGCGGGACGCAGGCCTCCAGGGTGGCCGCCCGGCCTCGTCCTGCCCGTGGTGACGCCGCCCCGCCGCTGAGGCGGCCTCAGCCACCGGGCAGGGGCGCCGGACCTCCGGGGCGCCGCACCCCACCTGCGCCGGAACACCCCTTCTCTGCATGGCCGGCGCGCGGCGTCAAGTACGCACCCAACTGTGGGACACAGTTCACATTCCATTGACGGACAGTGAAACGCGAACGCAACATGTGGGAAACCACTCCTCCTGCGGGCGGCGGCCGATGCCGCAACTGTAAACGTTTTCAGTCCGCATGGAGGCGACCTGTTGATCTGCGAAGGGGCGATCATGACGAGTTCGGGCGGGCCACCGACCGTGGAGACCATCGCCGCGGCAGCGGGGGTCTCGATCGCCTCCGTATCCCGCGTTCTCAATGGTCACGGGGCTCGCCCCGACACCGTACGACGGGTCGAGCAGGCCGCCGCGGAACTCGGCTACGTGCCCAACAAGGTGGCCAGGTCGCTCAAGGGGGGCCGGACCCGGCAACTCACCTTCGCCATGCCGGACATCGGCAACCCGGCCTACGTCTCGATGGTGCGCCAGATACAGGCGGTGACCAAACCGCTGGGATACCGGCTGCTGCTGCACTCCACGGATGCCGTCGCGAAGGACGAACTGGACGTGGTGCGCAGCCTCGCCGACCGCACCAGCGACGGGCTGATCATCTGCCCGATCCGGGTCACCGAGGAGCATCTGGCCGCGCTGACCACGGCGTCGGGACCCGTCGTCGTGATCGGTTCACTGCCGCAGGGGGCACGCGTCGACAGCGTGCGGGCGGACTCGGTGTCCGGAGCGGTGCTGGCGGTGCGCCATCTGGTGGCTCTCGGCCGGCGCAGGATCGCCTTCGTCAACGGCCCCGCCGACACCGTGCCCGGCGCCAACCGCGCCGCCGGTTACCGCACCGCGCTCGCGGCGGCGGGACTCGCGGTGAACGAGGCGCTCACCGTCACGACCGACTTCTCCGTGGAGGCGGGCGCCGCGGCGGCACACCGCCTGCTCGACGCCGGCCTCGGCATCGACAGCGTCTTCTGCGCCAACGACCAGCTGGCGCTGGGCGCGGCGCACGCCGCGCAGGACCGGGGCCTGCGCATCCCCGAGGACCTCGCGGTCGTCGGGATGGACGACAGCGAGCTGGCCCGCGCCGGCCACCCCGCGCTGACGAGCGTCGACCTCGGCTCCGGCGAACGCGGGCGGCTCGCCGCCCAGATGCTGGTCGCCCGGCTGGAGGGCGGCGCGCCCGCGACCGGTTCGGGGGACGCTGCGGGGGTCGGGCGGGTGACCGTCGCACCCCGGCTGGTGGTCCGCGCCTCCACCGGGGGGGCCGGGGCGGCCTCGGCGGACGCCGGGACCCGCGGCGACCGCGCGGCCCGCTGCGTACCCGCCGGGCCCGGGCACTCGGGAGCCCGCACGGGGGCGCCCCCCACGGCGGCACGGGAGCGGACACCGGACGCGTCCACCGCCTGCGCGGGGAGCACCATATGAGCGCGCAGCTCGCCACGCGCCCCACGGACGGCACCGGTCCGCCGAGGCCCCGCACCCCCGCCGCCCGGCGCAGGATGCTCGGCCTGGAGCGGGACGCCTGGTTCCTGCTGCTGCCCGCGCTGATCCCCGTCCTCGTACTGAGCGTCGGCCCGCTGCTGTACGGTCTCGGGCTGGCGTTCACCGACGCGCAGTCCGGGGTGACGCGCTCCACGTCCTTCACCGGCCTGCGCAACCTCGCGGACCTCCGGCTCGACTCGCTGTTCTGGCAGTCCTTCAAGATCGGCATCATCTGGGCGGTCTGCGTGACGGCCCTGCAGTTCCTGCTGTCCATGGGGCTCGCCTCCCTGCTCAACCAGAACCTGCGCTTCCGCTGGCTGACCCGCACGCTCGTCCTGGTGCCCTGGGCGATGCCGGAGGTCGTCGTCGGCATCATGTGGCGGCTGGTCTACAACCCGGACTCCGGCATCCTCAACAGCACCCTGCGCGACCTGCACCTGACGTCGGGGAACATCGACTGGCTCTCCAGCCTCACCCTGGCACTGCCCGCGGTGATCGTGGTGGGTGTGTGGGCCAAGATGCCGCAGACCACGGTGGTGCTGCTGGCGGGTCTCCAGAACGTACCGGCGGAACTGCACGAGGCGGCCGCGCTCGACGGAGCGGGGTTCTGGCGCCGCTTCACGGCGGTGACCTGGCCCGCGATGAAACCGGTCGTCCTGTCCATCACGGCGCTCGACTTCATCTGGAACTTCAACTCGTTCGGTCTGGTCTACGTGCTCACCAACGGCGGGCCCGGCGGCAAGACCCGGCTGCCCACCCTCTTCGCCTATCAAGAGGCCTTTCAGTACGGGCAGTTCGGCTACGCCGCCGCGATGGGCCTGGTGATGGTCGCGGTGATCGCCGTCCTGCTGACCGTGTTCCTGCGCAACCGTCTCAAGGAGGCAGACCAGTGAGCAGCACCGCAGCCCCCTTGCGGGACACGCCCGCGAAGGCGCCCGGGAAGACCCGGCCCGTCCGCTCCTCGCGCCGCCGCGGCCGCCGTGCCGCCGGCCGCGCGGGACAGTACCTGGCGCTCCTGTGCTACGTCGTGTTCCTGGCTTTCCCCCTGCTGTGGCTGCTCTCGACGGCGTTCAAGTCGCCGCAGGAGCTGGGGTCCGTCGACCCGACCTGGCTGCCGCACCACCCGACCCTCGGCAACTTCCGCACCGCGATCGACGAGCAGCCGCTGCTGCGCTCGGCGCTCAACAGCCTGCTCGTCTCCGTGGTCACGGCCGTGGTGTCAGTGGCGGTCGCGGTGCCCGCCGCGTACGTGATGGTGCGCTTCCGCTCGGCCGTCAGCAGGCTCGGCACGGGCTGGGTGCTGGTCAGCCAGATGTTCCCGTTCGTGCTGGTCATCATCCCGCTGTTCCTGGTGCTGAAGAACCTGCACCTCGTGGACTCGCTGCCCGGCCTCGTCATCGTGTACGTGGTGTGGAACCTGCCGTTCGCGCTGTGGATGCTCCAGGGGTACGTGAAGGCGGTGCCGGTCTCGCTGGAGGAAGCGGCCTCGATCGACGGCTGCGGGCGGCTGCGCACCCTGCGCAGTGTGGTCCTGCCCCTGCTGATGCCGGGACTCGTGGCCACGCTGATGTTCTCCTTCGTCACCGCGTGGAACGAGTTCTTCTTCGCCCTGGTCCTGCTCAAATCTCCCGAGAAGCAGACGATGTCCGTGATCCTCACCCACTTCCTGGGCGCGGAGGGCGCGGCCGACCTCGGTCCGCTGGCCGCCGCGTCCGTGCTCGCCACCGTACCGAGCCTGCTGTTCTTCGCGTTCCTCCAAAAGCGCCTGGTGAGCGGCGCGATGACCGGGGCGGTGAAGGGCTGATGCGCCGCCGTACGCTGCTGGCGGGCGCGGCCGCGACCGCCGCCGCCGCCTCGTCGTCGCTCCTCGCGGGCTGTGGTGCCGACAGCTCCGGCGTTCCGACGCTGGACTTCCTCTCGCTCGCCTGGCAGAAGGAGTCGCTGGCCGCCAACAAGGCCCTGGTGGCCCAGTGGAACAGGGACCACCCCGAGGTCCGGGTGCGGTACGTCCAGGGCAGTTGGGACAACGTCCACGACCAGCTCCTCACCTCCTTCGAGGGGGGCGCGGCGCCGGACATCATCCACGACGAGGCCATCGACCTCACGGACTTCGGCTACGGCGGCTACCTCGCCGACCTCACCGGCCTGATCCCGGCGGACCTCCGCCGCCGCATCCCCGATTCGGCGTGGGCGACATCGCGGTTCAAGGGAGGCCTGTACGGGGTGCCGTTCCTGCAGGAGCCCTGGGTGCTGATCGCCAACCGGTCCCTGTTGCAGAAAGCCGGAATCGCCCTGCCGACCGTCGAACGACCCTGGAACTGGGGGGAGTTCGAGGAGGCGACGAAGGAACTCACCCGCCGCGGAAGTGGACGGGCCGAGCGGTTCGGCACCGCCTGGGCGATGAACGCGCCGGTCAACGCGACGGTGAACCTGTCCATGGGCAACGGCGGCCGGGTCCTCTACAAGCGAGCGGACGGCACACCGGAGGTGCGTTTCGACGCCGCGGACTCCGCGTTCGCCGAACTCATCCACCGGCAGGTCAACACCGACCGCACCGCCGCGCCGAGCGCGCTCGGCATGGGCGGCGGCGACACCCTGCCGGGCTTCTTCGCGGGACGGTACGCACTGCTCCCGCTGGGTTTCTCCTACCGCCAGCAGGTACAGCAGCAGGCGCCGGACCACTTCGACTGGGTGACACTGCCCCTGCCCACCGGCCGGGGGACGACGGACGGCGGGCGCGCCCAAGGAGTGAGCCCGCAGACCCTGTCGGTGTCGAAGTCGTGCGCGCATCCCCGGGAGGCCGCCGCCTTCATCGCCTTCATGACGCAGAACGCGCACCTCGTCGAACTGGCCCGCGGCGACTGGCTCGTGCCGACCGGGGACGCCGCGCTGCGCGCCCCGTCGATCACCACCGCCAAGGACGGCTGGTCGACCGGAGTCGCCGTGGCGAGCCACCTGACGGCCTCGCCGGTGCTCGGGATGCGGGGCTACCCCGAGTGGAAGGACAAGATAGCCACGCCCGCCCTCCAGCAGTACTACAGCGGCGGCACCGACCTCGACGGGCTGCGCAGCCGGCTCGTCCGCGACGGCAACCGCATCTTCGACCGCTACCGGGACTGACGCGCCGGCGGCCGGGGACGACCCCCCGGCCGCCGGCGCCCCACCCCGAGGTCACCGCCACGAACCACTCAGCACCACCACGCACCAGGAACGGCACGGCATGAGCGCACCCTCCGCCTCCCCCACCCTCTGTGACTCCTCCCCCACCCCTCGCGATCCATCGCCCGCCCCCGCCACATCCGGTTCCTCACCCTTCACCCCGCCCGACCGGGGACCGCGCCTTCCGCCGCCCGCGCCGGGCAGCGCCCGCGACCGGGCCCGCGGCGCTCTGACCGGGCTCGCCGTCGGCGACGCGCTCGGCGCACCGGCGGAGAACATGAAGCCTTCCCAGATCAGGGAACGCTGGGGCCGTATCGAGGACTTCGTCTCGGACGACCCCGCGGGCACCGACGACACCGAGTACGCGATCCTGTCCGGGCTGCTGCTCGCCCGACACGGCTCCGCGCTCACCGTCGGCGATGTGGAGGCCGCCTGGCACGTGTGGATCGCGGACATCAACGAAGGCGCCTTCCGGGGGGCGGGCTTCAGCGAGCGCGGCACCCTGGAGAACCTGCGCAGGGGCCTCGCCGCTCCCATCACCGCCCAGCACCGGCACGCCTGGAGCGACGGCCTCGTGATGCGCGCCGCGCCGTTCGGTGTGTTCGCGGCGGGCCGGCCCGCGGAGGCGGCCCGGCTCGTCGCCATCGACGGCACGGTCAGCCACGAGGGCGAGGGCATCTACGGCGGCCAGGCCGTCGCGGCGGGTGTGGCCGCGGCGATGGGCGGCGGTGACGGCACGGCCGTGATCACCGCGGCCCTCTCGGTGGTGCCGGAGGACTCGTGGACCTCGCGTTCGCTGCGGCGCGCCGTCACCGCGGCGCGCCGGCTGCGGCGCGATCCGTCACTGAGCAGGCTGGACCGGGAACGGGCGCTCAGGAGCACGGTCGTCATCGGCGGCTACCCGTGGACCGACCTGGCGCCCGAGGCCGTCGGCCTGGCGTTCGGCGCGTTCGCCCTCGCGGGCGGCGACTTCGCCGCGTCCGTGCTGGGCGCGGTGAACATGGGGCGGGACGCGGACACGACAGCAGCCGTGGCCGGGGCCCTCGCCGGCGCGCTCGGCGGGTTCGGCGCGATCCCGGAGCGCTGGTCGTCGGCGGTACGCCCGGTGCGCGGCTCCTGCCTGCCCGCCATGGCGGGTCATCACGTACGCGACGTCGCGGACCTCCTTGCGCCCGACGGCGACGGGGACCGGATGCCGGGCCACGGCGGGCGGGCCGCCTCATGAGCGCCGCCGCACCCCGGGCGCAGGGGACCACCGCCACCGCCTCGGTCCCCGGCGCCTTCGGCGAAGGGCCCGAGGCCACGCCGCGCGACCGGGTCGCGGGGATGCTGCTGGGTCTGGCGGCCGGAGACGCGGCCGGCTGGCCCGCGGCACGCCACCGGGCCGCGCGGATGCCCGAGTGGACACGCCGTCTCACCCGCGAACTCGACACGTTCGCCGAACAGAACGAGACGACCACGCTGCCCGTGCCCATCGCGCTCAACCAGCCGCCGGAACCGCTGCGGCTCGGCCCGTCCGACGACGCCGAGTGGGCCGCCCACACCGCCCTGGCCGTGCTCGCCTCGCGCGGCGGGCAACTCGGCGACCAGAGCCGGGACCGGCGAGTCCGCGCCGCCGTCGACCTGGCGTGGATGTCACTCGCCTCGGAGATCTCCTCGGCGGCGGCCCGCGCGCCCGAGGTGGAGTCCGCGATCATCCCGCTGCGCGCCCGGATCTCCGTACGGGCCGGGCTCGGCAATCTCGCGACCGGCCTTCGGCCGCCCGCGACCGGTCACGACAACCCGCACTTCTTCGACGACGCGGCCTGCGTGCGTGCCTGTGTACTCGCCGTCGTCCATCCGGGCGACCCGGCGGCGGCAGCGGACCTCGCGGAGTTCGACGCCCGGTACACCCAGGACGGCGACGGCGTGCACGGCGCCCGGGCGATGGCCGCCGCGGTCGCGCTGGCGCTCGCCGGGGCGGACCCCGAGACGTGTGTCGAGGGCGCGCTCGCCGAACTCCCGGCCGGTTCGGAGATCGCCCGCAACGCCGCGCACGCCGTGTCGCTGGCCCGTGCGGGCGACCGGGGCGCGCCGGGCCGGGCGTTCGGCCTGATCCCGCTGCTCGAACACCAGATCATCGACCACGTGTACAGCTACGGCATCGCCGCGGCCGAGACGGTGCCGGCCGCGCTCGCCCTGCTGATCGCCTCGGACGGGGCGGTCGTGGAGGCCGTGCCCGCCGCCGCGTGCATGTCACGGGTGGCGGACTCGGCACCCGCGCTGGCCGGTGCCCTCGCGGGCGCCGTCGGCGGTGCGGGCGCACTGCCCGCGGCCTGGCGCGACACCTGCCGCATCCTCGCGGGGTGTGCGCTGCCGCGCCTGGCCGGGTACGACCTCGTCGACCTGGCGGACCAGCTCACCGCGGCGGCGCCGACGGCCGTCCCGTACACGCCGGGGTCACGGTTCGCGGACGCGTCCCCAGGCGTCGCCGTCGCCGCCGGGCGTAGCGGTTCGCCGGGCCGCACCGAGCCGGAGGGTCCCTTCCCTCACACGGGCCCCACCGCGCTCGCCGGCCCGGCCGGCCCTCTCCAACCCACCTCTCCCACGGGCCGCGTGGACCACACCGCGCGCCCCCCGCACACCGCCACGGAAGGACCCCACGCCCCATGAAACCGACTCTTGAGGACCGCGTGACCGGATGCCTGATCGGCGCCGCGGTCGGCGACGCGCTCGGCGGCCCGGTCGAGGGCTGGACACCGGAGCAGATCAAGGAACGCCACGGCGGTCGCGTCCAGGGCATCGTCGGCCCCTTCTACGGCGACGACTGGCGTACGGCGCGGCCGATCGCGCCGTACCACAAGGGTGACGGGCACGTCACCGACGACACCCTGATGACGCAGGCGCTGGTGCGCGTGTACACGACGGTCCGCGACCATCTCGACGCGTACAGCGTCGCGGACCACCTGGTGCCCGACCTCATCACCAACCCCCGCTGGATCCCCGAGCTGGAAGCCGAGGCCCTGCCGCTCCAGCGGATCTTCCTGGCCGAGAAGTGGATCGTCGCGCGCCTGCACTACGGGCATGTCGACCCGCGCGAGGCCGGGGTCGGCAACATCGTCAACTGCGGCGCGGCGATGTACATGGCCCCGGTCGGCGTGGTCAACGCGGGCCATCCGGACGCCGCGTACGCCGAGGCGCTGGAGGTCGCCGCGCCGCACCAGTCGTCCTACGGACGCGAGGCGGCCGGGGTGTTCGCCGCCGCGGTGGCCGCCGCGTTCACGCCGGGCGCCACCCCGTCGAGCGTGGTCGGCGCGGCGCTGCGGCTGGCGAAGGACGGCACCCGCGACGCGATCGAGGCGGTCTGCGAGCGGGCGGGCGCGTACGACGACTGGGAGGAGGCGCTCGTCCCGCTGCGCGAGGCGGTCGCTCCCTACGACACGGTCGGGCCCCGCTACCGCGAGCCGTCGCTGGGCGCGCGCCGCCCCTCGCGGCTGCACAGCATCGAGGAGCTGCCGCTCGCGCTCGGGATGCTGCTGGTCGGCGGTGGAGCGTACCGGCCGACGGTGCTCGGCTCGGTCAACTACGGCCGGGACTGCGACTCGATCGCCACGATGAGCGGCGCGATCGTGGGCGCGCTCGGCGGCGGCGGGGCGGTGCCCGCCGAGTGGGCCGACGAGGTGATCCGGGCCAGCCGGCTCGACCTGCACGGCCCGGCGGCCGAGCTCGCCGCGGTCACCCGCGAGGTGTTCGCGAAGGACACGGAGCGGCGCCGCACCCACGAGGAAGCGTTCGCCGAGCTGGCCGGGGTGGCGTGACGTGCTGCGTCTGACCTGGGTACAACCCGAGGACCTGGTCGGCCACGAGCTGCGGCAGGCGGCCGAGGACGGCCGCGACGCCGCGAGCGTGCACAAGCGGTGGCTCGCGGCCGGCGGGGCGCTCGCACCGGAGCGGGCCGGCGCCTCACCGGGGCCCGGCGATCCCGCCCTGCGGACCCTCGCCCTCGATCTGCTCGACGAACTCGCCGCACTGGACTGCCCGTCGGCCGCCGCCGAGCCCACGGACCTGGCCGCGATCCGCGCCCTGCGGAGCGCGCCGGAGCCGTACGCACCCCTCGCGGGACCGCCGGCCGCCCGGCTGGAAGCGGCGTGGCTCGGCAGGGCGGCCGGCTGTCTGCTGGGAAAGCCCGTGGAGAAACTGCCGCTCGACGGGATCCGCGCGATCGCCGCCTCCACCGGCAACTGGCCGCTGGACACGTGGTTCACCGAGGTCGGGCTCGACCCCGCGATCGCGGAGCGGTACCCGTTCAACCGCCGCAGCCGGCCCACCTCGCTCGCCGAGAACATCGACGGTATGCCGGAGGACGACGACCTCAACTACCCGCTGCTGGGACTGCTGGCGCTGGAACGCCACGGGCACGGCTTCCGCACGTCGGACATCGCGGAGCTGTGGCTCGCGGAACTGCCCGCCGGGCGGACCTTCACCGCTGAGCGGGTCGCGTACCGCAATCTGCTGGAGGGCGTCGAGCCGCCGGAGACCGCGTCGCGCCGCAACCCCTTCCGGGAGTGGATCGGGGCGCTCATCCGCGCCGACGTCTTCGGCTGGACCCGCCCCGGCGACCCGGTGGCGGCGGCCGACGCGGCCTGGCGGGACGCCGTGCTCACGCACACCGCGAACGGCGTCTACGGCGCCATGTTCGCGGCGGCCGTCGTGGCGTACGCGGCGGGCGGCGGCGCGGACGTGCACGCCTGCCTGGCCGCGGGGCTGGCCGTCGTCCCGCCGGGCTCGCGGCTCGCCGCGGCCGTACGGTTCGGGATCGACGCCGCCCGCGCCGAACCGTCCGGCACCCTCGAAGGGTTCGCCGCCGTCGTGGACGACCTGCACGCGGCCTACGGCCACTACCACTGGGTGCACGTCCTGCCCAACGTGGCGCTGCTGGCCGCGGCGCTGACCCACGCCGACGGCGACTTCACGGGCTCGGTGTGCCGGGTCGTGTCCGGCGGCTGGGACACCGACTCGAACGGTGCGACCGCCGGGTCGGTGGCCGGGCTGCTGGCGGGTTCCCCCGCCGAACTGCCCCGGCGCTGGACCGGCCCGCTGAAGAACCGGCTGGCCACAACGGTCGGCGGACTCGACGGCATCGGCTTCGACACGCTGGCGCAACGCACCGCCGCTCTGGCCGACGTTCCGGCCGGGGCTCCCGAAGGCGCGGACCCCGGCACACGACGACGGTCCCAGGAGGCCACCTCATGACGGTCACCACCGGCGCGCCCGGACCGGACGACACATCCGGCGCGCCCCGGGCGAGGATCGCGGTCCTCGGCAGCACGAACATGGACCTCGTCGCGTACGCGCGGGTCGCGCCGGGCCTCGGCGAGACCGTCACCGGCGAGTCGTTCCGTACGGTCGCGGGCGGCAAGGGGGCCAACCAGGCGGTCGCCGCGGCCCTCGCGGGCGGCGACGTCACGATGATCGGCGCGGTCGGCGACGACGACTTCGGTCCCCGGCTCCGTGGCGTCCTGGACGACGCGGGCGTGTCCACGGCGGCCCTGCGCACGGTGGACGGCGCGAGCGGAACGGCACACATCGTGGTGGACGGCGAGGGGCACAACGCGATCGTCGTGGTACCGGGCGCCAACGGCACCGTCACCGCCCTGACCGCACAGGACGAACGGGTGGTGGCGGCGGCCGACGCGCTGCTGCTCCAGCTCGAACTGCCGCTGGACGGAGTGCTCGCCGGGTTGGTGACCGCGCGGGCACACGGCGTCCGAACGGTCCTGACCCCCGCACCCGCCCAGCCACTCGCGGACGAACTGCTGTCCCTGGTGGACCTGTTGGTGCCGAACGAGCACGAAGCGGCAGCGCTCACCGGCCACCGGGAACCCCTTCGGGCGGCCCGCGCGCTGCTGGAGCGGGTACCCGAGGTGGTGGTGACGCTGGGCGCCGAGGGCTGCCTGTACGCGCGCCGGGACGCAGAACCGCTCGTGGTGCCCGCGCGCCGGACCACGGCCGTGGACACGACGGCCGCGGGCGACACCTTCGTCGGCACGCTCGCGGTCGCGCTGGGCGAGGGCCGGCCCGCCCCCGACGCGCTCGCCTGGGCGACGGCCGCGTCCGCGCTGTCCGTACAGCGGCACGGGGCGTCCTCGTCCATGCCGCGGCGCGCGGACATCGACCGCCTCGCCGCGAGTGCGCCGTGAGCGCCCGCCGTGAGCTTTCCCTCCCCGCCCCGAAAGCCGAGGTACCCGCCATGCACGCACCCCGCAGTGACGACAGCGCCCGGTCACCTGGGCCCGGCGTCCCCGACACGCCCGGGGCGCCCGCGTCGGTCGACGGGTCCGACACGCGCGGCCCGTCCGGGGCACCCGGGCACGCCGACGGGCCCGGCGGGTCGGCCCCCGGTCCGCTCACCGGGCTGCGCGTCCTCGACCTCGCGACGCTGTTCGCGGGGCCGATCGCCGCGACGATGCTCGGCGACTTCGGCGCCGAGGTCATCAAGGTCGAGCACCCCAGGCGGCCCGACCCCTCGCGCGGCCACGGCCCCGCGAAGGACGGCGTGGGCCTGTGGTGGAAGCACCTGGGCCGCAATAAGCGGAACCTGACGCTCGATCTGTCCACGCCCGGCGGCCGGGACGTCCTGCTGCGTCTCGCCGCGACCGCCGACGTGGTGATCGAGAACTTCCGCCCCGGCACGCTGGAGAAATGGGGGCTCGGCTGGGAGGACCTGTCCGCCGTCAACCCCCGGCTCGTCCTCGCGCGTGTCACCGGTTTCGGCCAGTTCGGTCCGTACTCCCGCCGCCCCGGGTTCGGCACGCTCGCGGAGGCGATGAGCGGGTTCGCCGCCACCACGGGTGAGCCGGACGGGCCGCCGACCCTGCCGCCGTTCGGCCTGGCCGACTCGGTGGCCGCGCTGGCGACGGCGTACGCGGTGATGACCGCGCTCGCCGGACGCGAGCGGACAGGCGAGGGGCAGGTGGTCGACCTGGCGATCATCGAGCCGATGCTCGCCGTCCTCGGACCGCAGCTCCTCTGGTTCGACCAGCTCGGCTACGTCCAGCCGCGGACGGGCAACAGGTCCGTCAACAACGCGCCCCGCAACACGTACCGCACGGCCGACGGGAAATGGCTCGCCGTCTCGTCGTCCGCGCAGTCGGTGGCGGAGCGGGTCCTGCGGCTCGTCGGGCGTCCCGAACTCGTGACGCAGCCGTGGTTCGCCACCGGCACCGGCCGTGCCCAGCACGCGGAGGAGATCGACGCGGCGGTGGGCGGGTGGATCGCCCGGCACGACCGGCACCAGGTGGTGGCCGCCTTCGAAGAGGCGCAGGCCGCCGTCGCGCCCATCTACGACGTCCGGGACGTCATGGAGGACCCCCAGTTCGCGGCGCTGGGCACGGTGGCACAGGTCGAGGACGACGAACTCGGCCCGCTGCGCATGCAGAACGTCCTGTTCCGGCTGTCCGGCACCCCGGGCGCCATCCGCTGGCCGGGCCGCCCGCACGGCGCGGACACCGACGCCGTCCTGAACGAACTCGGCCTGGCCGGGCCGGAGATCGAACAGCTGCGGGAGAAGGGAACGCTGTGAACACCACGACACGCCGTACCGGCGCCGTACCGGCACGGGACGCCCCGGCGATCCCGTACCTGACCTGGCTCTACGTGCCCGGCGACCGGCCCGGGGTGGTCGAGAAGGCGATGCGGTCGGGCGCCGACGTCGTCCTGATCGACCTGGAGGACGCCGTCGCGCCGGAGCGCAAGGGGTACGCGCGGGACGCGACGGCCGAGCTGCTGTCGGCCCCGGTGGGCGGACCGGCCGCCGTGCACGTCCGGGTCAACGCCCTCGACGGCCCGGAGGCCGGCGCCGATCTCGCCGCGCTGGCGGGACTGCCCGGGGTCGGCGGGCTGCGGCTGCCGAAGGTGACTTCCGCTGCGGACGTCAGCGCCGTCGTCGGCGCGCTGCGCGACGCGATGGCGGACGCCGGGCGGCCCGTACCCCCGCTGTACCCGCTGCTGGAGTCGGCGCTCGGGGTGGAGAACGCGTTCGCCGTCGCCACCGCCGACCCCGCCGTGGCGGGCATCGCGCTCGGCGAGGCCGACCTGCGCGCGGACCTCGGCCTGACCGGCGAGGAGGCGCTGTCCTGGCCCCGCGTGCGTACGGTGGTCGCGGCGCGGGCGGCGGGACTCGCGCCGCCCGCGCAGTCCGTCTACCCGGACGTGCGCGACCTGCAGGGCCTGGAGGCCTCCTGCCGGCAGGGCCGGTCGCTCGGACTGCTCGGCCGCACCGCCATCCACCCGCGCCAGCTGCCGGTCATCGAGCGGGCGTTCCTGCCGAGCGCGGCGGAGATCGCCGCCGCGCGGGAGACGGTCGACGCGGCGGCCGCCGCACCCGGTGCGACCGCGCTGCCGGACGGCCGGTTCGTGGACGCCGCCGTGGTCGCGTCCGCCCGGCGTCTCCTGGTCCTCGCCGAGCGAGCGGCGGCGGCATACGCCTGAGGCGGGCACCGGCGGGCGAGTTGGTGCGGGCCCGCACCGCCTGATCCAATGCGGGGGCGGGACGCGGGGAACATCCCGCCCCGCCCCGCCCCGCCGGGCCGGAGGGGCCGGCCGGGCCGACGAAGGGATACCGCCGTGGACGTGCTCGTGGTGCAACACGTGCCGGGCGAGGAGACGTACGCGATCGGGGAGGCGCTGCGGGCGCGCGGCCTGACCCCGCGGGTCTGCCGGATGTGGCGGGGCGAGACGCTGCCGGCGGACCCGGCGGGGCTGCGCGCGCTGGTGGTGATGGGCGGACCGGCGGCCGCGTACGGCGACGACGCGGGCTTCCCGAGCCGGGCGGCCGAGGTCGCGCTGCTGCGGGCGGCACTCGCGCGGGACGTCCCCGTGCTCGGTGTGTGTCTGGGCGCACAGCTGCTCGCCGTGGCGGCGGGCGGGCGCGGGCGCCCCGGCGACGGCCTCCAGGTGGGCTGGGGGCCCGTCCGGCTGAGTGCGGAGGCAGCCGGGGACCCGCTGTTCGCGGACGCGCCGGGTGAGCTGCGCGTGCTGCACTGGCACGGCGACACCATGGACCTGCCGCCCGGGGCCGTGCTGCTCGCGTCCTGCGACCGGTACGCGGCGCAGGCGTTCCGGGTCGGCGCGGCGGCGTGGGGGCTCCAGTTCCACATCGAGGTCGACGGGCCCGCGGTGGACGTGTTCGCGGCCAACTTCCCCGAGGACGCGGCGACGGTTCCCGGCCTGCGCGCCGAGACCCCCGCCGCGCTCGCCGCGCTGGCACCCCACCGGGACGCCCTGCTGGCTCGCTTCGCCGACCTGGTGGCGGCGCGGCACCCGGACTGAGCGCGGGAGTCCTCCGACGCCAGGCATACCGGTATGAAATAGGATGAACAATGGCGGCGGCAATCCTGACGCGGCACGCTGGGAGACTGGACGGGGCCACGCCAGGCGGCCCACGGGACAGCGTCACGACGACACGCGGCAGCAGAGAAAGACGATGGAAGACAAGAAATCACCGGCGGACTCCATGGTCACGCTCGCGCACATCATGTCCGCCCACGACACGAACCTGTACGGGACCGTGCACGGAGGCGTCGTCATGAAACTCGTCGACGACGCGGCGGGCGCCGCCGCGGCCCGCCACGCGGGCTGCCCGGCCGTCACGGCCTCCGTGGACGGTATGAGCTTCCTCGCCCCGGCCCGCGTCGGCGACCTGCTCACCGTCAACGCCCAGGTCGAACACGCCGGGCGCACCTCGATGGACGTCGGCGTGCGCGTCACGGCAGAACGCTGGAACACCTCGGGCCCCGGAACCGAGGTGGTCACCGCGCACCTCACGTTCGTCGCCGTGGACGCCGACGGCACACCGCACGCCGTTCCGGCGCTGGTGCCCGTGACACCCGAGGAGCGCGAACGGCACACACTGGCGGCCGAGCGCCGGGCCCAGCGCGCGGCCGCGCGGCGGGCCGAGGACGCCTGAGCCACGCCGGGTCGCGTCCGGGCCTCAGGGCCCCAGGCGCGGCGTCGGAGGTGTCCGGGGGGCCTGCGGCGGGTGGGGCCCCTCCCGCGGAACGGGGACCAGCGAGCTCCGGCCATCTGCTGGACGCCCCTTGACGCCCCCGGTGGGGCGACAGAGACTCATGACACGACTCCGGTGAACGGGCGGGTGAGCATGAGGCTTTCAGGGACGGGGTTCCGAAACGCGGCCACGGCCATGGCCCTCCCCGCCCTGCTCCTGCTCACCTCGCGCCGCCACATCGACCTGCTGCGCGTCTGCAGCGCCGCCGGCCCCTCCGTCTGACACGGCCGGGGCGGGCGCCCGTCGAGCGCCACCCGTCCCCCGTGTCCTGCGAGCGCTCCGTCACCTCGACATCCAGGACCGCAGGGAGACGCATGTCCGCCAGCGTGAACGCTTTTTCCGGATTTACCGGTATGGCCTCTGCCATGTCAGAACCCGTCCCTTCCGCGGAGGCCGGGGCTCCACCGATGCGCGGGCGGATCGGCACCGATGCCCGCTACGGGCACTACGCCGTCCCGCACCGCTACCGCCTGCACCTGTCCGCGACCTGTCCGCACTGTCTGCGGATCTCGGTGACCCACGCCCTGCTCGGCCTGGACGAGACGCTGCCTGTGACCCTGCTGCCGCCGGTCCCCGACCGGTCCGACGGCGGGTACGCGGCACTCGACGACCTGTACGAGGCCAGTTCCCACCAGCATCCGGGGCCGTCCGCCGCGCCCGTGCTGAGCGACACCTGGACGGGCCGCGTCGTCAGCACGTACGCCCCCGAGATCGTGCGGGACCTCGCGGCCCGCTTCGGCGACGGACTGCGGCCGTTGCGGCCGTGCGCGTCGGCCGCCGGGATCGACGCGCTGGCCCGGCTCTGCGACCACGACATCGAGGCGGCGGCCGTACGTGCGGGCGGGCCGGACCCCGATCCGGCCGCGGCGACCACTGTCCTGAACGCACTGAGCGACCTCGAACACCGCCTCGGTCGCGGTGAGTTCCTGCTCGGCGCCGAACTCTCGACGGCAGATGTGCACGCCTGGGTCACCCTGCTGATGCTGGACACCGTGCACCGGTGGCACCTCGCCGCGCCCCTCGTCGAGCGCGTCGCGGACCATCCCCGCCTCTGGGCTTACGCGCGGCGGCTGGCCGGGAATCCGGCCTTCGGCGGCGCCCCCGACCGGGACGGCATGGCCCTTCGCCACCATGCCCCCTGCGGCTGCCGGGACACGCGGCCGGCCGGCGCCCCGCTGATCCCCGGGTCGGCGTACGCACAACGGGCGGTCCGCGCCGAGGCGGCCCGCCCGGTGTGCCACGCCCGCTGAGCTCAGCCCGTCACGCGCTCTCGGACGCGGCCCACAGCGTGGTGGGTGCCTCGCGGCGCACGACAGGCGCCACCTCCTCGGCGAACCGCTGGAGTTGCTCCCGCTGTGCGGCGAGGCCGAGGCCGAACCCGTCGACGGTGACGGACTGCAGGTCGTGCCCGTACGCCTCCCGGTAACCGAGGATCTTGTCGATGACCTGCTGCGGACTGCCGATGAGCTGGGGCCCGTCCTGCACCGCCTGGCCCACCGTGCGAAACGGTGTGTTGTAGCCGGCCCGCCCCGCGAGGTGCGGCTTGAAGTTCTGGCGCACTCGCGCCTCGTACAGCGGCCCGTACTCCGCCACCGCACGGCGGGTGGTGTCCGCGATGTACAGGCCACCGGAGCCCGCCGCGACGTACGCCCGTGCCGGGTCGTGGCCGTACTCGGCGAACTTCTCCCGGTAGTGGCCGATCAGCCGGGCGTAGGCCTCGCGCGGCTGTACGGCGTTCGCGGTGAACAACGGATCGCCGTGCCGGGCGGCCAGTTCGGGTGAGTTGAGGCTCGTCGCGGAGCCGTGCCAGACACGCGGCGGCCCGTCGTAGGGGCGGGGCACCGTGGTGACGCCCTTCAACGCGGGCCTGAACCGCCCGTCCCAGTCGACGTGTTCCTCGCTCCACAGGCGGCGCAGCAGCTCGTACTTCTCGGCCTGGTACTCCCACTGCAGCGACTCGTCGAGGCCGAACAGGCCGAAGTGGCCGGCTTCCGCGCCCTTGCCGATGACCAGTTCGACGCGTCCCCGGGAGAGCTGATCGAGGGTGGCGTAGTCCTCGGCGACCCTCACCGGGTCCAGGATCGCGACGACCGTGACGCCGGTCAGCAGCCGGATCCGATGGGTGCGGGCGGCCAGCGCGCCGAGGATCACGGTCGGGCTGGACGAGAGGAACGCGCCCGCGTGCCGCTCCCCCACCGCGAAGGAGTCGAAGCCGAGGCGCTCCGCCTCCGTGCCGAGCTCGACCACTTCGGTCAACCGGTCTGCGGCCGACTGGAGTTCCCCGGTGAGGGGGTGGGGTGCGTGGCTGACGATGGTCAGGACGGAGAACTTCATGTGCGGCTCCCGGGGGCGCGGCTGGAGATTGCGGAGGCGGCGGTGTGCGGGCGGGCGGGGACCCGGTGCCGAGCGCGGGCGGGCCCCCGCACCGGCACCGGACTCCCGGCCCTCACAGCACCTTGGAGAGGAAGGCCCGCGTGCGTTCCTGCCGCGGGCGGTCCAGCACCTCGGACGGCGTGCCCTGCTCGACGACCACGCCGCCGTCCATGAAGACGACCGTGTCGGCCACCTCCCGGGCGAACCCGATCTCGTGGGTGACCACGATCATCGTGGTGCCGCCGCGCGCCAGGTCCTTGATGACGTCCAGCACCTCACCGACCAGTTCGGGGTCGAGGGCTGACGTCGGCTCGTCGAGAAGGATCACCTTCGGTTCGAGCGCGAGGGCCCGCGCGATGGCCACGCGCTGCTGCTGGCCACCGGAGAGCTGGCGCGGATAGGCGTCCGCCTTGTCGGCGAGCCCGACCCGGGCCAGCAGCCCGTGCGCCTGCGCCACCGCCTCGCGGCGGGAGCGGCGCAGAGCGGCGATGGGCGCCTCGGTGATGTTCTCCACCACGGTCAGGTGGGGGAAGAGGTGGAAGTTCTGGAAGACGAAGCCGATCTGCCGCCGCTGCCTGCGCACATCGCGCTCGGGCAGTTCGTACAGGGCGTTGCCCGAGCGGCGGTAGCCGATCAGTTCGCCGTCCACACTGATGTACCCGCGGTCCACCCGCTCCAGGTGGTTGATGGTGCGCAGCAGGGTCGACTTGCCCGATCCCGAGGGGCCGAGCACGACGGTCACGCCGCCGGCGGGCACCTTCAGGTCGACGCCGCGCAGCACGTCGAGGGAGCCGAACCGCTTGTGCACGCCGCTCACATCGACCATCAGCGCCGGCCCGCCCGGGGACGGGGCGGCGGGCGCGGACGCCGCGAGGTGTGCCATGTCCGCCACCTATTCCGCCGCTGCCGGGTGCTGAGCCTTCAGCTCGGGCGGGCTGACCTGTGACGTGGTGATCGCGGAGTCCCGCACGCCCCACTTGTCGAGGATCCTGGCGTATGTGCCGTCGGCGATGAGTTCGTTCACCGCCGCCTGGAGGGGCCTCGCGAGCGGCGAGCCCTTCTTGAGGGCGAAGCCGACGTCGAGCCGCTGGAACTCGTTGAGGAACTTCACCCCGGCGGCGGGCTGCGACGCCTGGTAGCGCAGCCCGTTGATGGTGGACATGGAGACGTCGATGCGGCCCTGCTGGAGGCTGGTGAGCGCGGCTCCGTTGTCGGAGTACACCTTCACCTCGTAGGGCTTCCTGCCGGCCTTGGCGCACCCCGCCTTCTGTACGTTGAGCGTCGCCTCGAAGGTGGTTCCGGCGCCGACTCCGATGTTCTTCCCGCAGAGTTGGAGGAGGCTCGTGACCTTCTTCAGGTCGGTGTTGTCCTTGCTGACGGCGAAACCCTGGCCGTCGTTGATGTAGGTGACGAAGTCGATGGTCTTGCGTCGCTCGTCGGTCACCCCGAAGTTGCCGGTGCCGAGGTCGTACTTGCCGCTGTCGAGGGCCGGCAGGATCGCGTCGAAACTCGCCTCCTGGCGGTCCAGTCGGATGCCGAGGACCTTGGCCGCCGCGTCGGCGATGTCGATGTCCAGACCGACGGGCTGCCTGGCCGAGGCGGAGGGCAGGTACGCGGAGGGCGGGGCGCCGACGGACGAGGCGATCTTCAGGGTGCCGCGGGCCCGTACGGCCGCGGGCAGGAGCTTGGTGAGGGCCGGTTTCGCCGCGACGGCGGCCAGGACGTTCGCGGTGGGCGCGGCCGAGACCGCGCCGCCCGCGGGGGCTCCGCCGGCGGCGCCCGTGGCGGCCGGGCCGTCACCGCAGGCGGCGAGCACGGGCAGCAGGAGAGCCGCGGTGCCCGCGAGCGCGACGGCACGCGGGAGGGACGCGGACGGACGCGCGGAGCGCCCAAGTGGCGGGGAGGGGCGCGCGGAGCGCGGGCGTGGTGTGGACATCAGCCGGCCACCGCCAGGGTCTGGGGTCCACGGGCGCGGCCTTCGGCGTCGCGCCGCGCGACCTCCTGGCGGACCAGCGGGATGACGTACCGGCCGAAGTCGACGGCGTCGCCCAGCAGGTCGTACCCGCGCGCCGAGAGGATGTCGACGCCGAGGTCGTAGTAGTCGAGCAGTGCCTGCGCCACGGTCTCCGGGGTACCCACCAGCGCGTTGGAGTTGCCTGCCCCGCCGGTCGCGGCCGCGGTCGGGGTCCACAGGGCGCGGTCGAAGCGCTCGCCCGACTCGGCGATGGCCAGGAGCCGTTGGGAACCGGTGTTCTCGGGGGCTCCGACGCGATGGCGGCGGGCCACCGGGGCGTCGCCGCTCGCCCGCCTGTCCTTGATCGTCGCGACCGTGCGGTGTGCCTTCTCCCAGGCCAGTTCCTCCGTGGGCGCGATGATCGGCCGGAAGGCGACCTGGATGCGCGGCGCGGTGGTGCGCCCGGCGGCCCGCGATGCGGCGCGTACCGCCTCGATCTGCTCGGCGGTCTTCGCGAGCGGCTCGCCCCAGAGGCAGTAGATGTCGGCCTCCGCCCCGCCCGCAGCGAGCGCCGCGGGCGAGGAACCGCCGAACGAGACGCCGGGGCGCGGCTGCTGGACGGGGAAGACGTCGCTGACGAAGTCGTGGAAGCGGTAGTGCTCGCCCTCGTGGTCGAAGGCCTCGTGGGTGGTCCAGATCTTCTTGACGATCTCGATGTACTCCCGGGTGCGGGTGTAGCGCTCGTCCTTCGTCAGGATGTCGCCCTCACGGCCCTGTTCGTGGTCGTTCCCGCCGGTGATGAAGTGGACCGTGAGGCGTCCGCCGCTGATCTGGTCGAGGGTGGCGAAGGTCTTCGCGGCGAAGGTGGGGTACGAGACGTTCGGCCTGTGGGCCAGCAGGATCTGGAGGGTGTCCAGGCGGCTCGCGATGTACGCGGCGGCCGGGGCGGGGTCGGGCGAGCCGGAACCGTACGCGAACAGGACCCGGTCCCAACCGTGGTCCTCGTGGGCGCGGGCGAGCCGCAGTGTGTACTCCTTGTCGAAGGCGGCGCCCGTTCGGGCGTCCGTCTCGGAACCGTTGTTGGTCGCGGCGATGCCGAGGAACTCGACGGGCATGGGGGCCTTTCGGGGGAGGGCGGTCCGCACCGGGGCACGGAGGAGGGGCCGGCGCGCGGCGGGGCACGACGGCGAAGGCGGGGGGACGGGCGGGCGCGCGACGGTGCGCGGCTCGGGGCATGCGGGTGCGGGCACGCCGCGCACGAGGAGGTGAGCGCGGTGGACCTGCGGGGCGGTGTGCGAAGGGCCCACCCCGCTGGGACGTGCCCTGCTGTGCGGGAGGAGCGCCGTGCGGTGTGCGTGATGACGACACGTCAGGGACGTGGAGTACGAGGCGGCAGCGTGCGCCCGGGTGGAACAGGGAGAGCTCGGCCCGCGACGGGAAGTCCGAGGGAGGGAGGGCCGGTCAGGCGGCCCGCTGCCGGATCAGGCGCAACAAGAGGCGGACCACACGCGACCGAAGTCGATGTGTCCGCGGGTGACCAGCGGCAGCTGCTTCTGCATGCGCTCAGTCGAACACCGGGCGTTCGGTGAAGTCAAGGGGCGACCGCATCCTGGGCGAACCGGGCCCGTCGCCCGCCTCGCGCGCGACGGCTCGCACGGGCCGCGCGACCGGATCTGCCCGGTCCGGCCGCCGACCGTTCCCTCAGCCCGGCGGCCGGACGGTGCTTGACAGTTCGACGGTGGTCGCACGTACAGTCGATACGGCTTCGCCCGCTGTACTTCCGGGCCCGGCCGGCCGTGTTGAGGGACGCGGTTCGCGTGATGACACCGGTATGTCCGGGCGCCACCCGTAGGTGCGCACCCGTGGACCCGTAGACCACCGCCGCCCGCGAACCCCGCCGGAGTCCTCACCCATGACCGCGTCCTTCGATGTCGCACCCCTTCCCCCGCCCCCGTCTCCCCCCGCCGGCAGCGCCGCGGCCGGCCCCGACGCGCCGACGGCCGTCCGTATCGTGCCCCGCCGGCACCCGGTCCGGCTGCTGTCCGCGGCGGTGGCCCTCCTGGTCCTCGCCATGGTCGTGAACTCGGTCGTGCGCAACCGCCACTTCCAGTGGAACGTCGTCGGCCGGTACTTCACCACCCGCGCCGTGCTGGACGGGCTGGTGCTGACCCTGTGGCTGACGGCCGCGGTGATGGCGCTCGGCTTCCTGATCGGCACGCTGCTGGCCGTCCTGCGCCTGTCGACCAACCCCGTGCTCCGGACGCTGAGTTGGGGTTACGTCTGGATCTTCCGGTCCACGCCGATCCTGGTGCAGCTGCTGTTCTGGTTCAACATCGGCGCGCTGTACCCGCGGCTCGGCCTCGGCATCCCGTTCGGTCCCGAGTTCGTCACGGTCAAGACCGTGAACCTGTTCGGCGCGGGACTCACCGCGCTGATCGGCCTGACCCTCCACGAGTCGGCGTACGCGGCCGAGGTGGTGCGCGGCGGAATCCTGTCCGTGGACGCGGGGCAGAGCGAGGCCGCCGCCGCGCTCGGGCTGAGCCGCCTGCGCGTGCTGCGGCGGATCGTGGTGCCGCAGGCGATGCGCTCCATCGTGCCGACGGCGGGCAACATGCTGATCGGCACCCTCAAGGGCACCAGCATCGTCAGTGTCCTCGCCGTCCAGGACCTGCTGTACTCCGTGCAGTTGGTCTACAACCGGACCTACCAGATCATTCCGCTGCTGATGGTGGCCACCATCTGGTACGTCATCGTCACGAGCGTCCTCTCGTTCGGCCAGTACTACGTGGAGCGCCACTACGCGCGGGGAGCGCAGCGCGCCCTGCCGCCGACCCCGCTCGAACGGCTGCGCGCGTTCGCGGCGCGGAGCGCGGCGTGAGGGCCGCCGAGGCGGCGCCGGCCGTCGTCGTCCTGGTCGGTGCGGGCCCGCGCGCCACCGGCCTGCTGGAACGGGTCGCCGCCAACGCGCCCGAACTGTGGCCTCCGGGAAGACCGTTGGAGTTCCACCTGGTCGATCCGCATCCCCCGGGGGCGGGCCGGGTCTGGCGGCGGGAGCAGTCGCCGCTGCTGCGGATGAACTCAATGGCCGAGGACGTCACCCTGTTCACCGACGAGAGCTCGGTGCTCGACGGTCCGGTGTGCCCGGGGCCCTCGCTCGCCGAGTGGGCGGCGGGCACCGCAGGACGCACCGCGCCGTACGCCCCGCACGTGCCGCCGTCGGACCCGGAGGTACGGGCCGAGCTCGCGCACCTCGCACCGACCGACTTCCCGACCCGGCGGGCACAGAGCGCTTACCTGGACTGGGCGCTGCGGCGCACGCTCGGCACGCTGCCACCGCACATCACCGTCCACACGCACCGCACCACCGCCACCGCCGTGCACGGCCTGCCCGAGGGAACGCAGTTCGTCGCGCTCGCCGACGAGGACACGCCGCTCGCCGCCGACCTGGTCGTCCTGACGCAGGGACACCTCGGCTCGGAACCGGGCCCTGGCCACCGCGAGCTCGCCGAGTTCGCCGCGCGGCACGGCCGTACGTACGTGCCACCGGCCTTCTCCGCCGACGTGGCGGACGACCTCGACGCCATCGCGCCGGGTGAGCACGTCGTGCTGCGCGGTCTGGGGCTGGCCTTCGTGGATCTCGTGGCGATGCTCACCCAGGGGCGCGGCGGCCGCTACCGGGAGGAGGACGACGGCTCACTGACCTATCTGCCCTCGGGCCGGGAGCCGGTGGTGCACACGGGCTCGCGGCGCGGTGTGCCGTACCACTCCAAGACCGGATACCGGCTGGCCGGCCCGCGCCCCGGGCTGCCCCGGCACTTCGGACCCGAGCAGGCGCGCCGCCTGCTGGAGCGGGGGGAGCCGCTGGACCTGCGGCGGGACCTGTGGCCGCTGATGGCCAAGGAGATCGGCTACGGCCACTACCACGAGCTGTTCCACGCCCACCCGGAGCGCACGGCGACATCCTGGGAGGCGTTCCTCGCCGCCTACGACGGACTGCACTGGTACGCACCGGCCATGGCCGAGCTGGTGCGCGGGGCCGTCCCGGACCCCGGTGACCGGCTGGACTTCGAGGCGCTGGACCATCCGCTCCAGGGGCGTGTCTTCCCGGACACGGAGGCCTTCCAGGAGCACATGCGGGCGTACATCACGGCGGACGGGGAGCGCCGCGCGGACCCCGCCCACAGTGCGGACCTCGGGGCGTTCCTCGCGCTGCTGTCCGTCTACGGGCAGCTGCCCCAGTATCTGCCCGGCGCGGCGGGGACGGGCTCGCCAGGAGCACTGGACCACGCGTCCGTACGCGAGCACCTGGACGGCTGGTGGCAGGGGTTCTTCAGCTTCCTTGCGTCCGGCCCGCCCGGTTTCCGGCTGCGTGAGCTGCACGCCCTGTCGCGGGCCGGGGTGGTCCGGTTCGCCGGGGCGGGACTGCGGGTGGACGCGGACGAGCGGACCGGCACGTTCCGGGCATCGAGTCCCAGCGTCCCCGGCCATGTGATCACCGCTACGGCGCTCGTGGAGGCGTACCTCCCGAGCCCCTCCCTGTCCCGATCCGAGGACAGGCTGCTGCGCGACCTGTACGCCGCGGGCGAGGCGATCGAGGAGTCGGGGCGTCTCGCCGTGGCGTCCGACGGCCGGGTCCTCGACCCATCCCTGGGCGGCCCGCATCCGCGCAGGCTCGCGCTCGGTCACCACACCGGCGGGCGTGCGGTCGCGGCGTTCGCGAGGCCCCGCACCAACGCGCCCGCGTTCCGCCAGAACGACGCGGTCGTGCGCGCGCTGCTGCGCTCACTGGCGCAGCGGCCCCCGGCCGCCGGGCGCCCCGCGCCGAACCGGCCCACGGCGCTACCCGCTGTCCTGCCCGAACCACCCGAAAAGCAGGACCTGACCGGGCGGGCCGAAAGCCCGGACCGGTCCGGGCCGCCCACCGCGCCTGCGAGGGACCACCCGCCGGTACCCGGGGCGCCGCCGCGCCACGGGCCGCCGGCCCACCACGATCCCGTCCACCCGTTCCAACACGTACCGAGGTGAAACCCGCATGGCCACGATCCTCTCCGTCTCCGGCAGCCCCTCCGACCCCTCACGTACCGCACGGCTCCTGCGGCACCTGGACACCCGGCTCGCGGAGCGGGGCCACCAGGTGGTCCCGCTCGATGTGCGCGCCCTGCCCGCCCCCGCACTGCTCGGGGCGGACTTCGGGCACCCCGAGATCGTCCGGGCCAGGGAGGCGTTCGAACGGGCCGACGCCGTGGTGGTGGGCACCCCCGTCTACAAGGCCGCCTACTCGGGGGTGTTGAAGTCGCTCCTCGACCTGCTGCCGCAGTCGGTGCTCGCGGGCAAGACGGTCCTGCCGCTGGCGACGGGCGGCAGCGCCGCGCACACACTCGCCGTCGACTACGCGCTGCGGCCGGTGCTGTCGTCGATGGGCGCCGACCACATCGTGCAGGGGGCGTTCGTGCTGGACCGGCACATCACCGTACGGGACGACGGCTCGGTGTTCCTGGGTGAGGCGGCGGACGGCCTCTACCGGGTCCTCGACGCCTTCGCCGAGGCGGTGGCGCAGGCGGAGGCCGCGAAGGTGTCCGCCACGATCTGACACCGCGTCACCGCCCCGAGGCGCCACCGGCCGGCGACACCGCCGGCACCACCCACCCCACCGCCCCCTCGCTGCCCGACGGCGCGGCCCGATGCCGCGGTCCGAGCCAGAACCGGAAGGAACCTCTTCATGCCCGATCCCGCCCCCGATCCCCGCTCCCCCGGTGACGGGCCGCTCCACCTCGCCGTGGCGTTCGACGACGCGGGCTGGCACCCGGCCGCCTGGCGCGATCCGTCCACCGGCCCCGCCGCCGCGCTGTTCACCGCCCGCCACTGGGCCGCGCTGGTCGCCGAGGCCGAGCACGGCCTGCTGGACTTCGTGACGTTCGAGGACTCCCTCGCCCCTCAGTCGGCCCGGTTCGAGGGTCCCGACGAGCGCACCGACCAGGTGCGCGGCCGGCTCGACGCGGTGCTGGTCGCCGCGCGCGTCGCCCCGCTCACCCGGCACATCGGGCTCGTCCCGACCGTCGTGGTCACCCACACCGAACCGTTCCACCTCTCCAAGGCCGTCGCCACCCTCGACCATGTCTCGCGCGGCCGTGCGGGAGTGCGGGTACGCGTGTCCGTACGGCCCGACGAGGCGGCCCACTTCGGGCGCCGGACCCTGCCGCGCCTGACCCGCGAGACCATCAACACGCCCGAGGGCCAGCGGGCGGCCTCCGAACTGTTCCAGGAGGCCGGCGACTACGTCGAAGTGGCGCGGCGCCTGTGGGACAGCTGGGATGACGACGCGGAGATCCGCGACGCGGCCACGGGACGTTTCGTCGACCGCGACCGGCTGCACTACATCGATTTCGAAGGGCCGCGCTTCAGCGTCAAGGGCCCGTCCATCACCCCGCGTCCGCCGCAGGGCCAGCCGCCGGTGACGGCGCTCGCCCACAGCACCGTGCCCTACGCGCTGGTCGGACAGGCCGCCGACGTCGGCTACGTCACCCCGCACGACACGGAAGGCGCACGTGCGATCGTCGCGGAGGTCCGCGAGGCGCAGGCCGCGGCCGGGCGCGCGGACGAACCGCTGCATGTCTTCGGCGACCTCGTGGTCTTCCTGGACGAGACGGCGGGCGCCGCCGCCGCGCGCAAGGAACGCCTCGACGAACTGGCGGGCGCGCCGTACACGAGCGACGCGGAGGTGTTCACCGGCACCCCGGAGAGCCTCGCGGACCTGCTCCTGGACCGGCGGCGCGCCGGACTGTCCGGTTTCCGGCTGCGGCCGGGGGTGCACGGACACGACCTGGCCGCGATCACCCGCGGGCTCGTGCCCGAACTCCAGCGGCGGGGCGCGTTCCGCCGCGCGTACGAGGCCGGCACGCTGCGCGGCCTGCTCGGCCTCGCCCGGCCCGCCGGCCGGTACGCCACCGCCCGACCCGCAGAGGTGACCGCGTCATGAACCAGTCGCGTACGCCCGGCAAGCCCGTCAAGCGCGTCCATCTCGCGGCACACTTCCCCGGTGTCAACAACACCACGGTGTGGAGCGACCCGGCGGCCGGCAGCCATATCGACTTCGCGTCGTTCGAGCACTTCGCGCGGACGGCGGAGCGCGCCAAGTTCGACTTCCTGTTCCTCGCCGAGGGTCTCCGGCTGCGCGAGCAGGGCGGGAAGATATACGACTTGGACGTCGTCGGCAGACCCGACACGTTCACCGTACTGGCGGCGCTCGCGGCGGTCACCGAACACCTCGGCCTGACCGGCACCATCAACTCGACCTTCAACGAACCGTACGAGGTGGCACGGCAGTTCGCGAGCCTGGACCACCTGACGGACGGGCGCGCCGCCTGGAACGTCGTGACCTCGTGGGACGCCTTCACCGGAGAGAACTTCCGCCGGGGCGGTTTCCTTGCGAAGGACCGGCGCTACGCGCGCGCCAAGGAGTTCCTGGCCACGGCCAACGAACTCTTCGACTCCTGGCGGTCGGACGATCTCGTCGGCGACCCCGCGACGGGCGCGTTCCTGCGGGACGCGCGGGCGGGCGCGTTCACGCACCACGGCGAGGAGTTCGACATCGAGGGCCGCTTCAACGTGCCGCGCAGCCCCCAGGGCCGGCCGGTGATCTTCCAGGCGGGCGATTCGGAGGAGGGCAGGGAGTTCGCCGCGTCGAGCGCCGACGCCATCTTCAGCCGGCACTCCACCCTCGACGCGGGACAGGCCTTCTACGCCGATGTCAAGGGCCGCCTCGCGCGCCACGGCCGCAGCCCGGACCAGTTGCTGATCCTGCCCGCCGCGACGTTCGTGCTGGGCGACACCGACGAGGACGCCCACGAGAAAGCGCACGAGGTACGCAGGCAACAGGTCAGCGGGCAGACCGCGATCGCGTATCTGGAACACGTGTGGAACCGCGACCTGTCCGCGTACGACCCGGACGGCCCGCTGCCCGACATCGATCCGGCGCCCGGCGAGAACACCGTCGCCCGGGGCCGGGCCAGCGTCCGCATGCACCGCGACCCGGTCGCGGTCGCCAAGGAGTGGCGGGAGAAGGCCGAGGCCGAGCACCTGTCCATCCGGGAGCTGGTGATCGAGACGACCGGCCGGCAGTCCTTCATCGGCGCAGCCGCGACGGTCGCGGAGACCATCGACGCCTTCGTGCAGGCCGACGCGAGTGACGGCTTCATCCTCGCACCGCACATCACGCCCGGCGGCCTCGACGAGTTCACCGACACCGTCGTCCCGCTGCTCCAGGAGCGTGGCGTGTACCGCACGGAGTACACCGGCTCCACGCTGCGCGACCATCTGGGACTCGCGGAGCCCGAAGAGGCGCCCGCCCGCTGAACGGGGCTGCCACCGGACCGGTGCGCGCCGCGTGTGGCGCGCACCGGTCCGGTGGCCGGTGCCGCGCGGCGCCGTACGGGCCCACCGGCCGGTGCCGCGGCCGTGCTCTGCCGTGCCGTGCCCGGGCGACGATCCTGCGGCACCTCACCCGCCGGCGTGGTCCCTCAGCCAGGCCAGCGCCTCGTCGCCGCCGTCCAGTGCGGAGATGTGGCCGTCCTCGGGCCCGACGCGCAGCCGCGCCGACGGCAGCCGGGCGGCGAGCCAGCGGGCGTGCGCCGGGGGCGCGATCCGGTCCAGGCCTCCGTGGAGCAGCAGGACCGGCGCCCGCACCTGCGCCGGGTCGAAGCCCCACGGCGCCACGTAGGCCAGGTCGTCGTCGATGTGGGGGCCGGGCCCGGACGCCGTGGCCGCGCGCACCACGCCGTCGAACCAGGACCAGGGGCCGGTCAGCGCCGCGAGGTCGGCCGGTACGAACTCCGGGTCGTAGGGCGCGCCGGACGCGTGGAGCCGCTCCGCGGCCGCCCGGCCCGCCGCGGCGGTGCGCAGCGCCGTGACACCGGAGGCGGCCATGTCCGCGAACCAGTCGAGGCCCTCGGCGCCGTACGGTGCGAGACCGGACGCGACGACGACGGCGGGCACCCGGTCCGGGAGCAGCGCGGCGCAGGCCAGGGCATGCGGCCCGCCACCGGAGTGCCCCATGACGGCGAACCGCCCGATGCCGAGGGCGTCGGCCGCCCGCGCCGCGTATCCGGCGGCGGAGGCCACGTCCCGGCCGGGTCGCGGCGTCGAGCCGCCGTAACCGGGGCGGTCGTAGGACACCCAGCGGATGCCGAGCCGGTCGGCGGCCGGGAACAGCGGGCGCGGGGGCGCCCCGGTGTTCGGTGTCCCGTGATGCCACAGGACCGGCAGCCGACGGCCGGATCCGGTCCCCGCCGCCTCCACAGGCTCGTCGTCGCCTGTGTCGTAGACATGCAGAACACCGCCGTCGGGCAGCGGCAGATCCAGTTCCCTCATACGGCTGAAAGTACCGGGTGCCTCTGACAACGGGCCGTCGCCGCCGGCGGCAGGTGGCCGGTCGGCGGCTGCCGGCAGCGGGGTCGACGGGCGGGGCCGGCCATCGGAGGACGGCTGCTGCGAGCGGGTCTGGGACGGCCCGCCCGCCACCGGCGCCGGGTCGCCGTCCGGCGCCGCACGGACCCTGGTCGTCGCCGTACACTCGGCCGTCCGTCCCCCTGGCCGACGCGGCCGACCCCGCGCGCAGGCGGGCGCGGCGGACACGACCACGCGGGACACTCAGGGTGGGAGGGCGCGATGGGAGCCGAGGCGCGGGAGACCGAGGCACCGGAGTACGGGGACGCCGCGGCGGCACCGACGCGGTGGGACCGGCAGCGCACGGACGCCGTGGACACGGCCGCGCTGCCCGGGCTCGCCCGTCTGTCGACGTTCGTGCGGAGCGTACGGACGCCCGAGTTCCAGGGCGTCACCTTCCACGAGGTCCTGGCCAGGAGCGCGCTGAACCGGGTGCCGGACGACGCGCGGATGCTGCCCGGCGAATGGACCGTCAATCCGTACCGGGGCTGTTCGCACGCCTGCCGGTACTGTTTCGCGCGCCCCACGCACACCAGACTCGAACTGAACATGGCCGAGGACTTCGACCGCGAGATCATCGTGAAGGTGAATGTCGCGGAGGTGCTCAGGGACGAACTGGCGCGGAAGCGGAAACTGCCGCCCCGGGTCGCGTTCGGCACGAACACCGACGTGTACCAGCGCGCGGAGGGCCGCTACCGGTTGATGCCCGGCATCATCGAGGCGCTCACGGCGGCCCGGGTGCCGTTCTCCATCCTGACCAAGGGCACGATGATCCGTCAGGACCTGGAACTGCTGACGCGGGCGAACGCGGTCACCACCGTGCGTCTCGGTGTGTCGGTCTCCCTGCCCGACACACCGCTCCAGCAGTCTGTCGAGCCGGGCACGGCCACCACACGGGCCCGCCTCGACACTGTGCGCGCGATCCGTGAGGCCGGGCTGGAGTGCACGGTCTTCCTCGCCCCGATCCTGCCGCGCCTGAGCGACAGCCCCGGCCAACTCGACCGCATCGTGCGCGAGATGGCGGCGGCGGGCGCGACGGACGTGCACTACACGCCGCTCTATCTGGCCTCGGGCGTGAAGAACGTGTTCTTCGACTGGCTGCGCGCCAACCACCCCCATCTCGTGGAGGAGTACGCGGCCCTGTACGCGAAGGGGTCGCAGACACCCCCGAGTTACCAGGACGAGCTGCGGGCACGGCTGTTCCCGATCCTCACCCGGCACGGACTGCCCCTGCCGACCGAGGGGACCGCGGACAAGTTCGCCCTGCACGGGCGCCGCGACAAGCCGGAACCACCGCTCCAGGCAACCCTGTTCTGACCTGGCCGCCATCGGCCGGGGCCCGCCCGCGCCGAGACGGCCGCCGCACGGGTGCCGGCGGCGACCGAAGGACACCGGCCCGGCTACCGCTCGCGCGGCGGACGCCCCATGCCCGCGGGGCCCCCGAACGCCTGGGCGAGCGTCAGCCACTCCGCCGCGCCGGGGCCCGTCGTACGCAGTCCGGTGTCATCCGGGTGGCGCCGCTGGGTCACGACGAGGCAGAAGTCGAGCGCGGTGCCCTCCACGCGGTCGAGCGCGTCCTCGGGACCCCAGCTCCACTCGTCACCGTCGGGCGCGGTGAGCCGCACACGCACCGGCGCCTCCGGGTCCTGCTTGCCGTGCACCAGGTAGCTGTAGGGCCGGGTGGCCACACCGATGTGCGCGACATGCCGCAGCCGTGCCGTCGGCGTCCTGGTCACACCGAGCGCGTCGGCGATGTCCTGGCCGTGGGCCCAGGTCTCCATGATCCGGGCGGTGAGCGCCGACGCCGCGCTCAGCGACGGGCCGAACCAGGGGACCCGTCGCTTCGGATCGAGCCCGAGGTAGACGGAGAGCAGCCGGGCCCTGGTCTCCGCGAACCAGGCGAGCGCCTGCGCCCCGCCCAGGTCGCGGTGACGGGCGGCGTGGACGTCCGGATCGACGAACCCGATACGACGCTTCTCCGCGGTGAAATCGTCCGGTTCGAGGACGGCCCGCACGGCTTCCCTGTCGTAGTGCGCGAGATGGGTGACCTGATCGAGGATCGTCCAGCCGGGCGACGGTGTGGGCCGCTGCCAGTCCTCCTCGCCGAGCGGGACGAGCAGGGCCCGCAGGTCCTCCGTCTCGGCCGTGAGATCGGTGGCGAGCACTGACATCGATACGGCCATGCGGTGCGGCCCTCCTCCCGCCGCCGTGGGTGCGGCGGCACACGTACGTCGGTCCGGAGCCGGCACCACACCTGTCGTGCGCGGGGCCGGGTCGCTGTCGACACTCTCCGGTGACACGGGGACGGGGTCA
This sequence comes from Streptomyces sp. NBC_01497, assembly GCF_036250695.1. Taxonomy (NCBI): domain Bacteria; kingdom Bacillati; phylum Actinomycetota; class Actinomycetes; order Kitasatosporales; family Streptomycetaceae; genus Streptomyces; species Streptomyces sp. NBC_01497. The sequence continues at coordinate 668,406 of NZ_CP109427.1, forward strand.
AGACTACCGTCAGTCACCGGCGTGGACCCGGCCATCCGTGGGGGAGGGCTGCAGCGGTCCCCGGCGTGGCGCGGACCGGGATCGATCGCAGGCGCTGCCTCGCGGCACGAGGCCGCACGGGCCACGAGGCGCGGGCCACGGGCCGGGCCGTGGGCAACGGGAGTACGCGACACTGCCGCCTCCGCGTGTCGTGGCCGAGCGAGGTCAGGACGCCTTCCTGCGCGGCTGGGACGTCTTCTTCGCGGGAGCTTTTTTCGCCGGGGCCTTCTTGGCGGCGGTTTTGCCAGGGGCCTTCTTCGCGGTGGACGTCCCGGCGGTGGATGTCTTGGCCGGGGCGCTCTTCGCGGACGTCTTCCTGGCTGCGGTCTTCTTGGCGGGGGCCTTCTTCGCGGCTGTCTTTTCGTCAGGCGTCCTCTGCGCGGTGGACGTCTTGGCCGGGGCGCTCCTCGCGGTGGCCCCGCCCGATCCGGACTCCCCGGAAGAGCCTGCCGTGCCGTCCGATCCGGAGTCCGCGCCGGCGCCCTTCTTCGCGGGAGCCCTTCCGGCCGCGCGCTTGCCCGCCGGCGTCTTCTTGGCCGGCGCCTTCTTGGCCGGCGCCTTCCGGGTGGCGGCCCGCTTCCGGGGCATCTCATGGACCGTCGCGTCGGCGCCGTCCCCCTCGTCCGCGCCGGTCCCGGCGTTCTCGCCGCGCGACTCCTTGGCCTTGGTGACGCTCTGCTCCAGCGCGGCCATCAGGTCGACGACCGTGCCGGGACGCGCGCCCTCTTCCGCCTTCGGCGGCTCACGGCCCTCGGCCTTCGCCGCGAGCAGTTCCTCCACCGCGTACCGGTACTCGTCGTGGAAGGCGGACAGGTCATCCGTCGTCATGCCGTCGATGAGCGACATGGCCTGCGTGATCTCGTCCTCGGTCAGCTCGACGGGCCCCGGCGCCAACCCGGCCGGGGAGCGCACCTCGTCGGGCCAGTGCATGGTGTGCAGGGTGAGTGCGTCCTCACGGATGTCGAGGATGGCGAGCCGCTCGCGCCCGCGCAGCGCGAGTTTGGTGACGGCGACCCGCCCGCTGCGCTCCAGCGCGCGGCGCAGCAGAACGTACGGCTTCGCGGCGGCCTGGCCCGCGGCCTCCAGGTAGAAGCTCTGGCCGAGCCGCACCGGGTCGATGGCGTCACGGTCCATGAAAGCGATGATCTCGACCGTCTTCGCGGTGGGCAGCGGGATGGCGTCGAGTTCCTCGTCGGTGACCGGGACGATCTGGTCCCTGCTGAGCTCGTAGCCCTTGCCGATGTCGTCGTCCGTGACGATCCGGTCGTCGAGCTCGCAGCGTTTCTGGTTGCGGACGCGGCCGCCGTCCTCCAGATGGATGCGGTGGAAGCGCACACCGCGGTTCTCGGACGCGCCGGAGATCCGGATCGGGATCGTCACGAGCCCGAACGACACGGCTCCGGTCCAGATGGGGCGGGGCATGCGGATACCTCCAGCTCACCCCCCTGACGCGGTCAGCGTAGAGCGGCCCCGGGCGTTCGGCACCTCGAACAGCTCCGCCGCTCCCGCGCTCGTCCCGCCGGACCGTCGGCCGCCCGGGGCGTCCCGCCCGGCAGTCCGCGGTCGACAGGCGATGCCGACCCGTCGCCTTGCCCCACGCGCCCCACTCGCCCCACCCGCTCCGTCCCTCTTTCTCAGGCGACGGGCGGGGTGAGGGCCGCGTCCTGTGTGCCGCCTTCCGGTTCCGAGGTACCGGGGGCCGCGTCCACGGCCGCCGCGTCCGCACCCCCCGGTGCGGCCGGAGCGGGGGCCGTACGGGCGAGCCGCAGGCCCAGCGCGGCCGTGGCGAGCCCGAGTACGGCGGCCAGTGCCCAGGAGAGCCGGAAGTCGTCCACGGATCCCGCGCCCACCCGCGAGCCGACAAGAGTGACGAGTACGGCCACACCGACCGTGGAGGCCATCTGACGCAGGGAGTTGACGAGGGCGGAACCGGTGGCGGCGCGGGCGCCGGGCAGCGACTGGACCCCGGCCGCCACAAGCGTGCCGAGCGCGAACCCCACGCCCGCACCGGTCATGACGAGGCTGGGCAGCAGATCGCGTACGTAGTCGGGGTCCGTGGAGACCGACACCGTGCGCCACACCATCCCGCCGGCGAACAGCACACCGCCCACGGCGACCAGCGGTCCGTGCCCGAAGCGGTGCGCGGCGCGCGCCGTCAGCACGGTCACCACCGGCACCAGAACGGGTCCCGGCACGAGTGCGACACCGGTCCGCAGTGCGCTCCAGTGCCACACGTCCTGGCACCACAGCACGTTGGAAAGAAGCATGATCGCGAAGGCGATGCCGAAGACGAAGGTGCCGAGGCCCGCCGAGCCGAACCGGGGCAGCCGCAGGAGCGACAGCTCCAGCAGCGGCGAGCGGTGGCGCGAGGACCTCCACCAGAACCAGGCACCCGCGACGAGGGCGACGGCGATCAACCCGTACACCCGCGCGGACGTCCAGCCCCAGGAAGGTGCCTCCACCAGGGCGCCGGACAGCGCGGCCACGGCAGCGGTGATCAGCACGGCGCCCCACAGGTCCGGCAGCGGACCGCTCTCCCGCGCGGTGGGCCGGGGCAGCGAGGCGAGCCCCGCGAACAGCGCGGCGGCACCGATCGGCACGTTCACGATGAAGACCCAGCGCCAGTCGGCCTCCACGAGGAGTCCGCCGAGGACCGGTCCCGCGGCGGCCGCGAGGCCGCCGACGGCCGCCCAGCTCCGGGTGGCCCGCGTACGGCGCTCGACAGGCACGGTCGCCAGCAGCAGTGCGAGGGAGGTGGGCAACTGCGCCGCGGCGCCCACCGCCTGGATCACCCGCGCGACGACCAGCACCCCGAGGGTCGGTGCGAGCGCACAGCCGACCGACGCGAGGGTGAAGACCACGACACCGGCCAGGAACACGGCGCGCTGGCCCATCCGGTCACCCAGTCGTCCCGCCACGACCAGCAGCGCGGCCAGGGTGATCGCGTAGGCATTGAGGACCCATGACAGGTCTCCGAGCGACGCCGGGCGCCCGCCCTCGCCGAAGCTCGCACCCATCGCCGGCAGCGCCACGTTGACGATCCAGAGATCCAGGTTGGTCATGAAGACGGCGAGGACGATGACAACGGAAGCCGTCCTCTCGCGCTTTGAAAATCCAAGCCTTGAGGTCATGGGAGTACCGAAGCATGTCGTACTTTGAAAATCAAACCCTTGATGTGCGAGGCTGGGGCCATGACCGAGAGGATCGACGCCACGACGCTGCCGGGCCGGCCCTGCCCGCTGGCCTCCGCACTGCAGTTGGTGGGCGACCGGTGGGCACTGCTCGCCGTACGCGAAGTAGCCCTGGGCAACCACCAGTTCGGAGTCATCGCCCGGAACACGGGCGCGCCCACGGATCGGCTGGCGGCCCGCCTGAAGGACCTCGTCGTGGCCGGGGTGCTGGAGCGGCGGCCCAACCCGGACAACCCCCGCTACCAGGGCTACCACCTGACCGAGGCCGGCCGGGACCTGACCGGCGCCATGCGCGAGCTGATGGCCTGGGGCAACAAATGGGCGGTCAGCACTCCCCCGGTCCGCCTGTGGCACGGCGACCACGAGCTGCGTCCGCGCACCGTCTGCGCGACCTGCGGCGAGGAGGCACACCGCACGGACGTCCACCGGGAGAGCCTGGTCCCGGGCTGGGACGAGACGGGGCCCGTCGAGGAAGGCTGACCGCGCGAGACGGAGGAGGCCCCTCCGGCGCGCCGACCGGGCGAGGCGAGGGCGACCGACCGGTCGGACCGGGCGAGGCGAGGGCGACCGCCCGGCCGGCTGTACGTGCGGCACAGGGACGACCAGCCAGCCCGGTCGGACCGGGCGACGCGAAGGCGGCGTCCGGCGCACCGCCCGTGCGGCAAGACGACACCCGCCCAGCCCGGACGGACCGGGCGAGGCGAAGGCGACCGACCGGACGGCCATACGTACGGCACGAAGACGACCGCCCCGCCCGCCGACCGGCCCCACCGCTTCGAACCCTTCCGGAACCCCCGCGGGGCGGGCCACGACACGCAGGCGATCACCGGCGGGTGGTGATCGCCCGGCCCGAGGCCGCTTGCCGGAACTCCTACAACGGCCCGTACTCCCGGACGGGCCGCGACCTCCGCGACCACGGCTGCCGGCGGGGACCCGCCGCGGCGGCCTCCCCCTTGCCTCGCCGCGGGCCGTGACGGACGATCCCCGGGTGCGCTATTCCATCAACATCCCCAATTTCGGCGACTTCGCCGACCCGAGGACCGTGGCCTCCCTGGCCGTCGCCGCCGAAAAGGCGGGCTGGGACGCGCTGTTCGTCTGGGACCATGTCGTCCACGTCAAGCGGAACCGCCGGGTCTTCGGCGATCCCTGGATGCTGCTGACCGCGGCCGCCCTCGCGACCAGCAGGATCCGCCTCGGCACACTCGTCACGCCGGTCCCCCGCCGCCGCCCCGAGCAGCTCGCCCGCCAGGTGGCGACCCTCGACCGGCTGAGCGGCGGCCGGGTGATCTTCGGTGCGGGGCTCGGCGGGCCGATCGAGGACGAGTACGGCAGCTTCGGCGAGCCGACGGACCCCGTGGTGCTCGCCGAAAAACTGGACGAGGGGCTGGGCCTGCTCGCCGACTACTGGACCGGTGAACCGGTCACGCACCACGGGCGGCACTTCCACGCCGACGATGTGGAGCTCCTGCCCGGCACGGTCCAGCGTCCGCGCCCGCCCGTCTGGATCGCCGGCTACTGGCCGAAGCGCCGTCCGATGCGCAGGGCGGCCCGCTGGGACGGTGCGGCGCCGCTCTTCGAGTCCGCGCGGCACGGCCACACCCCGCCGGTGGACGAGGTACGGGACCTGGTCGGCTACCTACGGGCCCAGCGCCGCGAGCAGGGAGCGGACGAGGACCGTCCCTTCGAGGTGGTGGTCGGCGGGGCCAGCCCCGCCGACCCGGGGCGCGCCCGCGACCTCCTCGGTCCGCTCATGGACGCGGGAGCCACCTGGTGGGACGAGCGGCGCGTCCAGGACGATCAGGTGTACCGGCTCGATCCCGTGCTGCGCCGCGTCGAACAGGGCCCCCCGCGCATCGACTGACGCGGTGCTTCCCCCGGCCCCCGCGCCACGGGCCCGCCCGCGCCCGCTCCGGGCCCGGATCAGCGCGGCAACTGGTGGTGCGGGCCGCTCTCACCCTGGGCCACCTCGACACCGCTGTGCAGGTCGACGGCCCCCGCCAGCGTCGACGAAGAGGAGATCCCCGCGCACAGGAGCAGCAGCGCGAACGCGGCGGCCACCGGGCGGCGCGCCCCGGACACCGGCCCCTTCAGCAGCGCCGCGACGCGCTGCGGGACCGGCCCGGCCGTCGCCGACGGCAGTACGGAGGGCCTGCGCGCGGGGGCCGCGTGCGCGGCGAGCGCGGCCCGCCCGATGGCCAGGGCGGTCAGCCGCCGGTCGCCCGTGGCGCGGGCGGCGGCCTCGTCGGCCGCACGCTCGACCGCGAGCGCGACGTCCTGGCGCACGGAGCGCAGACCGGGGTGGCAGTGGGCGGACAGCTCGGCCGCGGCCAGGAAAAGGTGATGGCGGCCGGCGAGGTGCGCGCGTTCATGGGCGACGAGCGCCGCACGCTCCCGTGTTCCGAGGCAGCCCAGCATCCCCTCGGTGACCACGACCCGGCCGGGGCCCCCTGCCCGGCCCGGCAGGGCGTACGCGTCGACCCGCTCGTCGGCCACGACGCTCAGGCCCTCCGCGGTACGCGCCCGGTCCGCCTCGGCGTGCGCGGCGCCCAGCGACCGCCGCTCGCGCCGGACCGTCCGTACGGCCGTCCCGGCGCAGAGCAGCAGAGCGGCGACGGCGAGCGCGGCGACGGGCACCAGCACGTACACGGGCCCGGTGGCCATCGGATGGATCATCCTGCCGAGCCGGGCGACGACGGGAAGGCGCAGGGCACCGGTCAGGACGAGGCCCGCGAGCGCCGCCACCGTGCTCCCGCCGAGTGCGACGGTCGCGGCCGTGAGCAGCCACAGCGCCGCGTTCGGTTCGAGGCGTCCCACGAGTCGGCGCGCGAACAGCGGCGCGGCGAAGGGCAGCAGGACCGGCAGTACCAGCAACATGATCATTTCCGGCCACCCGCTTCCGCGTCGTCACGCCCGCCACCGTGGTGCGCGGGGCCTTCTTCCGCCGAGGGTCCCGGGCTGCCCGGGTTCGTCCCCGTGTCCGCGACTGTATCCGCGCCACCGGCGAAGGCTGCCTCGGCGTCCAGCAGGTCCCGCAGGATCCGCTCGTCGTCGGGCCCGAGCTGGGAGACGAAGCGGGCGAGGACCATCTCACGGTCCGCGTCCTTGTCCAGCTCACGGTGCATGCGCCGGGCCGTCAGTCCCTGCCGGTCCTGGGCCGCCGTGTACGTGTATCCGCGCCCCGCGCGCTCCCGCACCACCGCCCCCTTCTCATGAAGGCGAGCCAGTAGTGTCGCGACGGTGGTCCGCGCCAGGGCCATCGGCAGACCGTCCTGCACCCGCTTCGCGGTCAGGGGCGTCTCCGCGGCCCAGAGCACGGCGAGCACCGCGGCCTCCAGCTCGCCCATCGGCCGCCGCTCCGCACTCCCACCAGACAAGGGAACCCCCTTCACGCCACCGACTACATTGCTGTAGTCGACAGCTGCGCCGCAACTTGAGGGGATCGCGCCAGGCTCCCCGGCCGTCCATTATCGGCCAGAGCCCGCCCCCGTGGGCGGCCACCTCGCCGCCGCACCCCCCGCACGACCCGGCAGCACCGCCCGCCCGGCACCCTTCGTCGCGCCATCGCGGCCCCTCCGGCTGCCGTGGGCACTCGCGGACTCACGCTCCGACGTCCGTCCGGGGAACCCGTCGATCGGGAGAAGTCCCCGCCGCGCCGGGGTCCGCGGCACGTGGGGCACGAACTCGATGAGCGGCGGATCCCGAGCCGGGCGCCGAGGGCCGAGGCACCATCCCGGGCGCCCGAGGGGGGATCCGGTGCGCCGCGTGTCCGACCGAACCCACCCGGCCGCCCGACGCGCCGCCCGAAGCGGCACCGAACAGCCGTCGCGGACGCGGTCCCCGATCGGGCGCCCGGACAGCACACTCCGGAGGTCGGCTCGCGCAGAGCAGGCGGTGGTGAGCAGGCTGCGGTGAGCAGGCGATTCCCCGGCTGCCCCGGGACAGCCGGGCCGGTTCCGCGCGCTTGCTCGCGGCGTTACAGGTGGAGCCGGAGCCGGACCGTGGCGAGGGACCGGTGGGTCGGGTCTCCGGCGCACCGACCGGCAGGAATCCCGCGCTCCGCCCGCCGCACGCGTACTACGACATGCCCGTCGAGCGGAACCCGTCGGGTCGGCGCGCGACGATCTGGTCCACGCCCATCCGGTTCTGCTCGAACGCGAGGGCACTGCCCACGAGATACAGCCGCCACACGCGCGCCGTCTCCACCCCCGCCATCGCGGTGAACTCGGGCCAGCGCTCCTCCAGCGTCCGGTGCCACGCCTCGATGGTGCGGACGTAGTGGGTACGCAGCGCCTCGACGCCCGTGACCTCCAGACCCGCGCCCTCCAGCAGCGTCACCGTCTCGCCCAGCGGGCGCATGTGCATGTCGGGGGCGATGAACGACTCGATGAACGCGCCGCCGCCGGGGGCGTTACGGCCGCGGGACATCTGCTGGACGAGTACCCGGCCGCCCGGCCGCACCCGGTCGTGCAGGAGTCCCGCGAAGTCCGGATAGGCGTCGTCGCCGACGTGTTCGCCCATCTCGATGGTGGCGACAGCGTCGTAGGGCCCGTCCGTGATGTCCCGGTAGTCCGAAAGCCGCACTTCCACCCGGTCACCGAGACCCCGCTCCGCGACCTGGGCGCGTACGTATGCGGCCTGGCGTGCCGCCAGCGTGACGGCCGTGACGTGCGCTCCGTGGTGCTCGGCCGCGTGCAGCGTGAGGGAGCCCCAGCCGCAGCCGATGTCGAGCAGGTGCGCACCGGGGCCGAGGCCGAGCGTGCGGCAGGCCAGTTCGAGCTTGTCCTGCTGGGCCTCGGCGAGTCCGTATCCGGGCCGGTCGTCGGTCCAGTACCCGCAGGAATAGGCCATGGTCCCATCCAGGAGCAGGGCGTAGAACTCGTTGGACAGGTCGTAGTGGTGGCTGATCGCGGCGCGGTCGCGGGCCCTGCTGTGGACGGATCCGCGCAGCGCGGCCTGGCTCCTCGGGGCGCGCGGTCGCGGGCCGAGGGCGCCGAGGCGCAGCGCCGTACCGAGGGCGCGGGCGAGGTCGGCGGCGCCGGGCCGGGCGGCGCCGGTTGCCGCGAGACCTCGGCGGACGGCACGCAGCGCGTCCGCGAGGTCCCCTTCGATGTCGAGTTCGCCCGTGACGTACGCCTGGGCGAGGCCGAGTTCGTCGGGCTGCCACAGCAGCCTGCGCAGTGCGCGGCGCGAGCGCAGAACGACGGCGGGGGCGTCCGCGGGGCCCGCGCTGCTGCCGTCCCAGGCGCGCAGGCGGAGGGGCAGGGGACCGCCGCACATCTGCTCCACGACGGGCAGGAGTCGCCCCGCGACGCCGGTGGGCCCGGCCCGCCCGCCGTTCTCGGCGCCCTGTGCGAAGGGCGCGGCCTGGCGCGGGATCCGGGTGCGGGTGTTCACGAGTCGCTCGTCGCTCATCGCGGGTCGCTGCCTCCTTCGTACGGACCGGTCTCTCGGTCGTCCTTCGGAGCCGCGGCGGCCAGGGATTGGTGGCACGGGACCCGGCACGGGCGAGCCGGGCACCTCGCACCTCGCACCTCGCACCTCGCACCTCGCACCTCGGAAAAGAGACGGCAGTGACGCGGGACGTCGGAATGCGGGGACGGCGGCCCGGCACGCGCAAGGGCGAGGGCCGGCGGGCACGACACTTGTCGCGCACACCGGCCCTCCGCCACGCGGAGCCGTGCGGAGCCGCCACCGGCATGCCCCTGGGTCGCGCCAGGGACGTGCGAGTTCCCCGCCGGCACCGCCTGCGGGGAACTCGCACGAGCGTGCTGTGAGGCGGCCGTTCCCGTGGCCTTCGTACCGCCGGCCGGAGCTGTCGCACCGAGCCGGACGGACGTGGTCCGGCCGGATCAGTTGGAGGCGGTCACATTCACGGCCGCCCAGGCCTTGTTCACCGTGGCGTACTGCGTGCTGCCGGAACCGTAGAGGTCCGCGGCGGCCTGCAGGGTGGCCGTGCGGGCGCCGTGGAAGTTCGTGGTGGAGACCATGTACCGGGTCAGGGCCTGGTAGAAGATCTTGATGGCCGCGTCCCGGCCGATGCCGGTCACGGTGGAGCCGTCCACCGTCGGCGAGTTGTAGGACACACCGTTGATGGTCTTGGCTCCGCTGCCCTCCGCCAGCAGGTAGAAGGCGTGCGAGGAGACGCCGGAGCCCGCGTGCACCTCGGTCTTGGGGGCCTTCGTGGACCAGTAGTCCACCGTGCCTTCGAGCTTGTCGAGCGACGGGTGGTCGAGGCGGCGCAGGAAGCCCTGCGCGAGGCCGAGCTGTTCGCCCATGAGGTAGTTGCCGGGGTCGTTCGGGTTGGCGGTGGCGAACTCGTCGGTGCTGCCGAAGATGTCCGCGAGCGATTCGTTGAGGGAACCGGGCTCGCCGATCTGGTTGCCGGTGCTCGGGTCCACCTGCGTCTGAAGGCCCGCAGTCGCGGACACCACGCCGTGGGTGAGTTCGTGGCCCGTCACATCGAGCTGGACCAGCGGCTTGGTGAACGTCTGGCCGTCACCGTCGCCGTAGATCATGCAGTGGCACTCGTCCACCCAGGCCGCGTTGGCGTAGCCGGTGGAGTAGTGGACCACGCCGTGCGGGCCGACGCCGTCGTCGTCGGTGCCGAGCCGGTTGAAGGTCTTCTTGTAGAAGTCGAAGGTCGACGTCAGGCCGTACTGGGCGTCCACCGCGGGGGTGACGTTGTCGGACGTGGCGCCGTTGCCCCACTTGTCGTCCGTGTCGCTGAGGACGGCCGCCGAGTTGAAGGTGGTGGAGCTCAGGGCGCTGGAGTGCTTGGCGTCCCGGATCTCCGTCTTGCCGCGCGTGGTGTCGACCAGTGTGAACTTGCTCGCCGCGGTCTGCGTGGTGTTGAGCGCGACGGTGCCGGAGAACAGCGACGCGCCGGAGCCGACGGCGGGCGCGGGGAAGGTGGCGGCGGGACCGAGCTTCGGGGTCGCGGCGGCGGCGCCGCCCGTGGACGGGGTGGCACGCTCGCCGGCGGCCTTCAGCTTCGCCATGACCTGGGGCGAGATGAAGTCGTCAGCGGCCGGAGTGCTGCTGAGGACCGCGCCGGACGCCGCGTCGACGAGCACCGTACGGGCCTTCTCCAGGTTCCCCTTGGCGCCCGCGACCTGCACCTGGTAGGCGAGCTTCGAGGCGTTGCCCTCGTGGCGCACGACGAGTTTCGCGCTCTTGGCGCTGCCGCCGGCGACCTCCGCCGCGGCCTTGTCCCGTGCCTGCTGTGATGTCAGCCGCGCGGTGACGGTCGGCACGGAGACCGTGCTGGTCGCGGCGCGGGTCACACCGAGGTACTTCGACGCGGAGTCGAGGTGGACAACGATGTCGCCACCGATGACGGGCACGCCGCGGAACGTCTGCGTGAAACGCACGTGCCGCTTGCCGCTCGGGTCCACCATCACCCCGGTCGCGACCAGTGTGTTCTGGGCACCGATGCCCGTCGCGGCGGCGTGGGCGGTCGCCGCCGACCGTGCGGCCGCCACGACGGCGGAGGCCGCGGGGACGGTGGTGCCGGCACGGGTGATGCCGCTCTGAGCCGGCGCCGCGAAGGCGGTTCCGGCGAGGGACGCCGAGGCCGCGGTCGCTATGGCAACTGCCGCTGCCAGCTTCGATATGAGCGGTGCGCGCATGGAAGGTCCTTCCTTGGGGGCATCCTTGGGGGGTGACGGCGCCCTAGGCACGAGACGCCGTTGGATCTTGGCAGGAGCATGACATGTCTCCATGTCCATGCCAATCATGAAAATGCAAAACAACGTTTCTCCTGCCACCACCAGCGCTTTCCTCGCGGGAAGTTGACGAACTCGACGCGCCACCAGGTCCGTTCCGGCCGGATCAATGCGGCCACGCCCCTCGCCGCACTCCCGTCGCCCCTCTCCCCGCAGAACGGGGGCCGCCCGCCCGGACGCGCTGCCAAGCGCCCCAACTTCCTTGCACCGGACGGCTATACGGCACCCCGAAGCATCTGGTAGGAAAGCTTCCTAACAGACGCAGCCCCCACCCCCCAATGGAGGCAGGATGCACTCCCGTAAGAGCTCTCTCCGCCTTGTTCCCGCCGCCCTGCTCGGCATGGCGCTGGCCGCCGTACCGGCCGTGGCCGGCGCCCAGACCGTCGCCGCACCCGGCACGAGCGTCTCCGCCCACCCGGCGTCCGCCCTCTCCCCCGCCGCGGCGGCCGGACTGGACGACCCGGCGAAGAAGGAGATCGCGATGAAGCTCGTCTCCAGCGCGGAGAACTCCTCGCTGGACTGGAAGGCCCAGTACAAGTACATCGAGGACATCGGTGACGGTCGCGGCTACACGGCCGGCATCATCGGATTCTGCTCCGGTACCGGCGACATGCTGGACCTGGTGCAGCTCTACACCGACCGCGAACCGGGCAATCCGCTCGCCACGTTCCTGCCCGCGCTCAAGAAGGTGAACGGCACCGACTCCCACACCGGACTCGGCTCCGCGTTCACCTCGGCCTGGCAGAAGGCCGCGTCCGACACGGTCTTCCAGACCGCGCAGAACGACGAGCGGGACCGGGTGTACTTCGACCCGTCCGTGAGCCAGGCCAAGACCGACGGGCTCGGCACACTCGGACAGTTCATCTACTACGACGCGATCGTGATGCACGGTCCCGGCAGTGACAGCACGAGCTTCGGCGGGATACGCAAGCGCGCACTGTCGAACGCCAAGCCGCCGTCCCAGGGCGGCAACGAGACGACCTACCTCAACGCGTTCCTGGACGCCCGCGTCTGGGCCATGAAGCAGGAGGAGGCCCACTCGGACACCACCCGGGTCGACACGGAACAGCGCGTGTTCCTCCAGAAGGGCAACCTGAACCTCGACCCGCCGCTCGACTGGAAGGTGTACGGCGACAGCTACCACATCAGCAGCTGACCCGGCCGTACGGTCAGGGCGGGGCGGGGCGTGCGATCGGCCCGGAGCGTGCCACGGGAACGGACGAGGCACCGCCCGTACGGACCGGCCGCTCACGGTACGGGCGGGGCGGAACGCACGTCCCGCCCGTGAACGCCTCCCCGCCCCGGCCCGCCGCTTCTCCCACGGGTATCCCCGCCGTGTCCCACCCCCCTGCGGCGAGGACACCCGTGCGTGTGCCCGGCGGACGACGGATCACATCCGCGGACACACGACGGACGCCGATCCGACTGCTTTGCCTTCCGTCGCCGAGGGCGTTACCTTTCAGATGTCCTTGTTGTCTCCGATAGAGGTGGACGTTGCGCATCTGAGGTTCGCGACCATCACGCGGTACGGCATCGCCGTACGCATGTCACGCAGAGCAGGCACCTCCGCCGCCCGTGGCATCAGCGTGGACTGCGACCTCGGTGCACGGGCCGTCCGCTCTTCGACGACAGCCTTCGCCCCTCCTTCTCCCGGCCCGGTCGCCGTGTGGTGCTCGCCCATGCAGCCCCCGACCCCACCGCGCTCCAGACTGCGAGAAGCCATGCCCGACCCCGGCGCACCCGGCGCCTTTGTGACCTGTTCCGCCCTGTCGTTCCAGTGGCCGGACGGCACCACCGTCTTCGACGGGCTCTCCCTCACCGTCCCCCGCGGCCGCACCGGCCTCGCCGGCGGCAACGGCAGCGGAAAGTCCACCCTGCTGCACCTTCTGACCGGTCGACTGCGGCCCACTCAGGGGTCGGTGGCCGTCGGTGGGCATCTCGCCCACCTGCCGCAGAACATCACACTCGGCACCACGCTCCGCGTCGATGAGGCCCTCGGCATCGCGCAGCGGCGCGCCGCGCTGTCCGCGATCGAGGCCGGGGACGCGAGCGAGGAGAACTTCGAGACGATCGGCGACGACTGGGACGTCGAGGAGCGCGCCCACGCCACACTGGGCTCGCTCGGTCTCGGCGGCCTCGCGCTCGACCGCACCGTCGGGGAGATGTCGGGCGGGGAGACCGTCCTGCTCCGGCTCGCGGCCCTGCTGCTGGAACGCCCGGACGTGCTGCTGCTGGACGAACCCACCAACAACCTGGACCTGTTCGCCCGCCGCAGGCTCTACGACGCCGTCGACTCCTGGCGTTCGGGAATCCTCCTCGTCGTCTCGCACGACCGCGAACTGCTGGAGCGGGTGGACCGCATCGCCGAACTCCGTTCCGGGGAGGTGCGTTGGTACGGCGGCGGCTGGTCCGCGTACGAGGAGACACTCGGCGTGCAGCAGGAGGCCGCCGGGCGGACTCTGCGCGCCGCCGAGGCCGATGTACGGCGGCAGAAGCGTGAGTTGGAGGAGACCAGGATCAAGGTGGCCCGGCGCCAACGGCAGAGCAAGAAACTGGACGCCCAGCGGCGGGCGCCCCGGATCGTCGCGGGCGCCCGCAAGCGGTCCGCGCAGGAGTCCGGCGACAAACTGCGCGGTCTCCACGAGGACCGGCTGGACGAGGCGCGCGAACGGCGTGAGGCGGCGGCGGACGCGATCCGCGAGGACGCCGAGATCCGGGTGGAGCTCCCGCACACCGCGGTGCCCGCTGGCCGCACGGTGTTCACCCTGGACGCGCTGCGCCCCCGGCACGGCCGGCTCCGCGAGGGCACTCTCACCGTGCGCGGCCCCGAGCGCGTCGCCCTCGTCGGCCGCAACGGCGCGGGCAAGACCACGCTGCTGCGCACCCTGGCGGGGGAGCTCGCCCCGCTCTCCGGCGAGGCCAGGACGCAGGTGCCGCTCCGGTTCCTGCCCCAGCGCCTTGACGTCCTGGACGACGGGCTGAGCGTCGCCGCGAACGTGGCACGCTCCGCGCCCGGCGTGCCCGACAACGAGATCAGGTCGCAGTTGGCGCGGTTCCTCTTCAAGGGGGCCCGTGCCGAGCAGCCGGCCGGGACGCTGTCGGGCGGGGAGCGCTTCCGCGCCGCGCTCGCGGCCACGATGCTCGCGGCGCCCGCCCCCCAGCTCCTGATGCTGGACGAGCCGACGAACAACCTCGACGTGGCGAGCGTCCGGCAGCTGACGAGCGCGCTCGACGCGTATCGGGGCGCCCTCCTGATCGCCGGTCACGACCTCGCGTTCCTGCGGACGCTGGGCATCACACGGTGGCTGCTGCTCGGGGAGGAGCTGGAGGAGACCACCGAGGACGAGGTGGACGAGCTGCTCGCGGCCCCCGAAGCCCCCTGACGGCCCGTCCGGCGCGGATCGGGAGCGTGCGCCGGGCATGGCCGGGGGAGCCCGCCTTCGGTCGGCGCCGGCGCACCCGGGCGTGCGCCCCCGGAGTACCCGAGGGATCAGGCGCGGGTGGCGAACCCCGCCCGCGCCGCCCGGCCGCTGACCGCGACGAGAGCTCCGGCCAGCAGGACCCCGCAGACCCCCTGGTCGATCTTCATCCAGACCGGGAATGCTCCGGGCAGAGCGATGATCACCAGGATGGCGACGATCATCACGGCCGAGATGACCCGCAGCCTCCGATACGCCCTCCGATCGCCGCGCGCGGCCCGCAGCGCGCAGAGGAAGGTCACCAGCGCGCTGACGACCACGATGGCCGCCCGGATCCACACGGCCTCGTTCACGGCGGCGACGTCGTGACGCAGCAACGCGACCGCCACGAGGGTGGCCGCGCTGACCGCGAGGTAGCAACCGGTCAGCAGCTTCGCGGTGCGGAATGCCGCGATGCCGCTCTCGCGGCTTCCACGATCCTGGGCGCGGGAGGTGGGGCGCGGCCCCCCGGCGTCACTCCGTGCCGTGCTCCGGGCGTTCATGACGGTCCCTCTCTCCTCGTGTCCGCTTCCGTCCCATCGTCGGACCGGCGCCCCGTCGCGACGTCGGCCGCGTGGACGAGACCGCCCGGCGCCGGTGTCGGGGACCGCTCGGGGCTGCCCCGTAAGGGGACCGTCCGAGACCCCGGAGGAAAACCGCCGTACCTCGTTTACGAACGCGAAGGCCGGTCAGGCGGTGGGGAGCAAGGCAGCACACACCACCACCTTCGGGAGGTACGTATGAGCAAGCTGGGCGACATGGCGGACAAGGCCAAGAAGATGGC
Source organism: Streptomyces sp. NBC_01497 (assembly GCF_036250695.1). NCBI lineage: Bacteria > Bacillati > Actinomycetota > Actinomycetes > Kitasatosporales > Streptomycetaceae > Streptomyces > Streptomyces sp. NBC_01497. The sequence continues at coordinate 683,602 of NZ_CP109427.1, forward strand.
GAAGGGTCACCCGGACCAGACCGACAAGGCGGTGGAACGCGGCGAACGGATGGTCGACGAGCGCACCGGCAACCGCTACGACTCCCAGACGGACCGGGCCGCCGACTCGGTGCGCCGCACCTACCGCGACGGCGATCACTGATACGAGTGGTCCCTGTGCGGCGGAGGTCCGGCCTCCGCCGCCGGGGCCGCCGGCGCGTGGCGGGAACCTCGGGAGCGGCCTTCCCCTTCCCGCCGTGTCCCTGCGGGCCGCGGAGCCGGAACGTACGACCGACAAGGAGAGACCGTGTCCGAACCACCCCTTCCCGAGGCCGCCGTGGCCATGCTGCGCAAGCCGAACCCCTCGGTCATCACCACGCTGAGGTCGGACGGACAGCCGGTCTCCACAGCGACCTGGTACCTCTGGGAGGACGACGGACGCATCCTGATCAATATGGACGAGGGCCGGGTCCGCCTGCGCCACCTGCGCAACGACCCGCGCGTCACCCTCACGGTGCTCGACGAAGCTGACTGGTACACGCACATCAGCATCATCGGGCGGGTCGGCGAGCTCACCAGCGACACCGGACTGCGGGACATCGACCGGCTGTCGCGTCAGTACACGGGCCATGACTACCCGAGCCGGGAGCGCGAGAGGTTCAGCGCCTGGATCGAGGTCGAGCGCTGGCACGGCTGGGGCAGCCTCAAGGACAGCAGCCAGACCGGCTGATCCCGGCGCCACGAAGGCCCGGAAGCGTGGCTGCGCGAAGGCCCGGACCAGGCGGTTCCGCGACAGCGGGGCGGTGTCCCGCCCTGCTCAGGCCCCGGGCGGTACACCAGCCCCTCGTCCCTGGGCGGTACGCGGCACGCCGAGTGAAGGAGGCGCCCACCACCGGGTGGGCGCCTCCTTCACGTTCGTCCGCGTTCCGCGCCGGGCGCCGCCCGCCGTCGGCTCAGTCGCTGTCGGCCGTGACGAGATCCGCGGACCACTTCTCCTCGATCCGCCCGTAGCGCCACACGAGCAGAGCGACCAGCCAGGAGACGAAGAAGAGGCCGACGATGCCGTAGCCCGCGTAGTCGAGGTTGATCCCCGCGATGGCCGCGAGCGGGCCCGAGGTGATGTTCGCCTGGTCCGCGAGGACACCGACGAGTTCGATCGTGCCGATGATGAGCGCGACGGCCACGGAGATGGACGTGATGGTGATGTTGTAGAACACCTTGCGCACCGGCTTGGCGAACGCCCAGCCGTAGGCGGCGTTCATGAAGACCCCGTCGACGGTGTCCATCAGGCACATGCCGGCCGCGAACAGGACCGGCAGCACGAGGATGGAGTAGAAGGGGAGGCTGAAGGCGGCGGCGCCGCCCGCGAGCACGAGCAGGCCGACCTCGGTGGCCGTGTCGAACCCCAGCCCGAACAGCACTCCGACCGGGTAGATGTGCCAGGCCTTGCGCACGGACTTGGTCAGCCCGTTCAGGAATCGGTTCATCAGGCCGCGCTTGTTGAGCTGCTCCTCCAGTTCCTGCTCGTCGAAGTGGCCGTCGCGCATCCTGCGGAAGATCTTGACGATGCCGACCAGCACGGCGAGGTTGAGGATGCCGAGGACCCACAGGAAGACACCCGACACCGAGGCCCCGATGACCCCGGTGGCCGAGTGCAGCCCCGAGTTGTCGTCCTCCACCTGCCCGACCAGCGCCTTCACGCCCACGGAGAGGAGGAAGGAGAGGGCGAAGACGATCGTCGAGTGGCCGAGGGAGAACCAGAACCCGACCGACAAGGGCCTGCGCTCGCGGGCCGCACCGCGCGCCTCGCGCTCGACGTTGTCGGCGAGGAGTTTGCGGGTCGTGTTGTCCACCGCGGCGATGTGGTCGGCGTCGAACGCGTGCCGCAGCCCGAAGGTGTACGCGAGCACCCCGACCCCGATGTTGAAGACCGGGTGGTCACCCCCCAGGTGGTAGTGCTTGGGCGCCACGAGGCCGAACAGCACCCCGAATCCCGCCAGGTGCAGCAGCACGATGAAGCCCAGCATGCCGCCCAGCGCCCGTCGGTCACCGCGCGTCAGCGACTGACGGAACTGTCCGAGTCGCTCTCCCAGCGTCGGTTCGACACGTATGTCGCTGCTCAATGCCATCTCCCAAGCTCGGCGTGCGGGCCAAAACCGTACTGAGCGTAGCCGCGCACCAGTCGCTGTTGCAACCTATTCGCAAGAAGCCGCACCCCGCCCTCACCCCTTCGCGAGGGCGGGCCGCCCGACTCGACCGGCCCTGCGGCGCAGGCCGGTCCGTCCCGCCCGAGGGCGCGTCCGAATCCTCCGGACGAACGGCTCTCACGAGACATGTGGCGACCGTCGGCGCCGTCTGCGTGCCCGGGACCTCCCCCTACGAGAGGATCGCTCCATGTCCGCTTCGTCCCCCACCGCACGCTCCGTCGGCCTGATCCTCGGGTCCGTCGTCGCCGTCGCCGCCATCCTCTTCGCCGCCTTCACGGCCCTCACCGGCTCCGCCGGCACCACCGACGCGAAGCCGCCCCGCCCCCACACCGCGCCGAGCGCGTCGGAGGCCGCCCCCGGTCCGCCGGCGCCCGACGCCTCGCCCGTCGCGTCCTCCGCTCCGTCCTCCAACGGGCCGGCCTGCAAACTCTTCGACACCGAGTGCCAGGAGCAGAACCCCTCGGGCACCGTCTCGCAGGAGGAGGACGCCACCTCCGGGTCCCGGGCCGGCGCCACTCCCCGCCTCCCCGACCCACCGCAGGGCACGGCCGCCACCGGGGGCGGTGGCGTGCTCGGCGGAACCGAGTGAACCCCGCCCCACGCCCGGGGGCGCGGAGCACGAACCCGCGCACCGCGCCCCTGCCCCGCACCCCCGGCCCGTAGGACCGGCAGACAATGCACCGCGACGCGCCCGTCGCGCCCCGCATCTCGGGGCGCGGCGGGCGCCGCGTCGCGGGCGGCGGAGCCGGCCGGCTCCGCACGGGACGCACCGTTCGCGCGGCGCGGCACCAGACCCTCTCAGCACTCGGGCTCATGATCTCCCAGTCGACGCAGTCCCAATTTTTGGTAAACCGCGCCGGAAGTGCGCCGGACGGGACGGGGGCCGTCGCGTCGCCCGCGCATCGCGCCGAATTCCAGTGACGCCAACGCCCCTGCCTACGAGCGTCGTTACTGAACCCGGGCGCACTGCCCACGTCAACACACTCCAAACCTGCCCGAGTTGTACACCGAGCGCCCCAGGCGCCTCTTGACAGCCATACCGCCCGGGTCCTTGACTTCTGCCGCGGCAGGCGGACGCCTCGACCGTCCGACGGCCGGCACATCAACCGTTCCGATCTGGGAGGTCCTCATGAAGTTCGTTCGCCTCGTGAAGAAGATGCGGTCCGAGAAGAGCCTCAAGGCCTACGCGTGGTACGGCTGGATCTGATCGGTCGTCCACCCGGTACACCGGGTGACGGGTCGTCAAGGGCGTCCCGTCACCCGTCCGCCGTCCCGTTCACGGAGGTGCTCATGCCCGAGCGATCGCATGGTGCGCCGCACGGCGGCCGGACCGTACGCTTCGCCCCCAGGATCGACGCGCTGCTCGCCCAGCACACCGGATCGGACCTGTTCCGGCTGGAACCGGACACGATCGGGGTCGCAGGCCCCGACCTGATGGACGCGCTGCTGCACAGCCGGCCCGCCAACGCCGAGGAACGCCCGACCTTCAAACCCGTACGGGCCAGGCGGGTCAGCAGGACCGACGCCTCCACGTTCATGCAGGCCGTCTCGACGGATGTGCGCGCGGCGCTGAAGCGCCCCCTGGAGCCCACCGTCGATCTCACCGGCTCGTGGCCGCAGGTCCCGCACGCCTACCTGCGCGATCTCGTCTTCGGCCGCGAGCGCTTCCGCTTCCGGGTGCTGGTGGACCGGCGCCTCGAACTCACACCGAAACTGACCTGGTCCGCCGTCACGTCTGGGGCCGCCCTGCTCGGCCGGCCCGGGTCCCAGGTCCCGCTGTCGAAGCTCGCCTCCCTCGTCCTCGACTCGACGACGTACGAGGACCGCAGGTACGCGATGTACCTCTACCGCCGTGTGGCGGCGCCGGTGTGCTTCACCGTGGCCGCGCTCGTCACCAACGCGGTGTGGCTCGGGGCCCCGTTCGACGAGGACACACCGAACCGCCACATCATCCACGAGGCGCTGCGGCTGCTGCCCGTGTCCTGGAACATCCTGCGGGTGGCGTCCCCGGAGTTCACCGCGGTGGACGGGCGCATCGGCGAGCACGACGACGTGCTGGTCCTCCCCCTGCTCAGCCATCGTGACCCGAAGCTCTGGGACGACCCCGACGCGTTCCTGCCCGAGCGCTGGAACGACCTGGACCCGGAGAGCCAGCCCGGATACCTGCCCTTCGGTCACGCCGACGAGCGGTGCTGGGGACGGCACATGGTCCTCCCGCTCGCCGAGCGGCTCCTCGACCTCGTGCGCAGGGACGGCCTGACGGTGGACCCCGGCCGGCGGGCGGGCGCGGTCGAACTCGACGGGCTGATGGAGGTGTCCGACGTCCGTGTGACACACGCGCGGGCCGGGGCCGCGCTCGCCGGGTGATCCCACGGACCGGTCCCCACCAGGAGGGACCGCGTCCTCGCAGCTCCCTGGTGTCAGGCGTCACGGTGTGACGTCGTGGCTCCTCACCGTGTGACGCTCCCGGTGTGCGGGGACGCCGCGGCTCGCCCCTGGCGGCCGCGAGGACCGTGGTCACACCGGCGCCCGGCAGCGGCCCCGCTCAGCGGCCCGCGGGCATCCGTCCCTCGGCCGCGGGGGCCGCGGTCCCGGGCGAGGACTCCGCCGGCCGCAGCGGCTTCGCGTAGCAGCGGCTCAGTTCCTCGAAGCGGTAGTGCCCGAACTTGTCACAGGGCTCGTAGCCGCTGGAGACGTAGAGGGAGATCGCCTCGGGCTGCTTGGTGCCGGTCTCCAGGACCATCCGGAGGCGGCCGGCGGCCCGCGCGTCGTCCTCCAGGGCGGCCAGCACGCGGCGCGACAGTCCCTGGCCGCGCGCCTCGGGAACGACGTACATGCGCTTGATCTCCGCGTCCCCGTCCGTGTAGCCGAGGCCGTTCGCGTCCTGGATCCGCCAGCCGCCGGTGGCCACGGGTACGCCGAGGGCGTCGCGGGCGATCAGGTACAGGCCCCGCGGCGGCTCGAACATGTCCGGGTCGAGAGGGGTGATGTCACCGTCGTCGCCGTATCGCTCGGCGTACTCACGCTGCACGCGATCGTTGAGCCGGACGGCGTCGGGGTGGCCGAAGGAGACAGGGCGGATCATCACGCATTTCATCCTACTTCCGCCCGCACTGTGCTCCGTACGAGAGGTCCCCGGCGGTCCCCGGCGCCACGGGCCAACCGGGATCCGGTCGCTGATCGCTATGCTGCGTGCGAAACGTTCAAACGAACACGAGGGTACCCGAGGAGCGCTTTCATGCGGGAGCCGGTGGACCGGAGACGTCAGCGCATCCTGGCCGTCGTGCGGGCGCGGGGCGCGGCGCGCGTCACGGACCTGGCGGCCGAGCTGCGGGTCTCCGTGGTGACCGTACGGCGGGACGTCGAGGAACTGGCGCGCGGGGGCAAGCTGGTGCGCGGGCACGGCGTCGCGCGCTCCGTCGTGCCCGTGCAGCGGGCCGCAGTCCCGGCGCACCGGACGCTCGACGGCCACACGGTCGGTCTCGTGGTACCCGAGCGCCATTCGTACCTGTCGGAGACCCTGCACGGCTCCAGGACCGTTCTGGAGGCCGCGGGGATGCGGATGTCGCTGCACATCGCCCCGCAGGCGGCGGGCGCCGAGCGGCCCATGGTGGAGGACGCGCTGGCCGCCGGGGCTTCCGGTGTGCTGATCGCGCCGCGCTGGCGCAGTGCCGCCTCGGAGGAGGCCGACTACGGCTGGCTCGCCGAACTCGGTGTGCCGACCGTGCTGATGGAACGCAGGCCCCGTCCGGGCAGCCTGCTGCATCCACTGGACTCGGTGTGCTCCGACCACTGGTACGGCGTGCACCTCGCCCTGGACCACCTCGTCTCCTTCGGCCACCGTCGCATCGTGCTCGCCGCCCGCAACGACAGCCCCACGGCGCGCGCGGTACGGGCCGCCTTCGCCGAGATCGCCTCCGGGCACCCCGCGATCGAGGACTGGTCGGTCGCACTGAGCTCTCCCGACGCCGCGGCCGACCTGTCCCTGAGCCCTCAGGCCCCGCTCGATCTCGCGGCGCTGCTGCGCGAACGCCGGGCGTCCGCAGTCCTGTTGCACGGCGACGTCGACGCGCTCATCCATGTGCAGCGTCTCGTGGGGGCCGGTGTGCGCGTGCCCGAGGACTGCTCGGTGGTGGCGTACGACGATGTCGTGGCCGCGCTGGGCAGCATCCCGCTGACGGCCGTCGCGCCGCCGAAGACGAGGGTCGGGGCGGTGGCCGCCGAACTGCTGCTCCAGCGCCTCGGAGCGGCCTCCGGCGGCCCGGACGCGGGCTCGCCCGAGGGCCCGGCAGCCGAGCCCGTACGGCGTGTCGAGTTGCTGCCCTCCCTGATGGTGCGCGGTTCGGCCGGCCCTGTGCCGGCGGCCTGAGCAGGCCGTTCCCCGCGCTGCCGCATAGTCCCGGCGTTTCAGGTGCACCCCGCGCCCAGCATTCCCCGTGCCCTCGGCGCGCCCCACGTTCCCCGTGCGCTCCGCCCTGCGTCCGCGCGGTCGGGTCCGTGTCCACGCCGTCCTCCCGCGCGGCCTCGGCGCGGCACGCCACCACGAGGCGTCCGTCACGGGAGTTCCCCGGCCAGGGCCCCGCCGGGGAACTCCCCTGGCCGGCCTCGCCATCTGAGTGAGCGTTTGACCGCTTTTATTTCTTCTGATCGATCCCTTGACCGATTCCGGGCGGGTCGCTCAGGATTCCGGTGACCCCCACAGGAGCCGCAGGGAGGCGCCCATGCCTGGTCGGCACAGCCGTCGCACCGTGCTCGCCGCGCTCACCGCCCTACCCGCAGCAGGCGCGCTCGGCGCCTGCTCGGGTCCGTCGGCGGCGAGTGCGCACAGCCCCGGCAGGGGCAGGACCACGATCACCTTCTGGTCGGCCCTCAGGGGCAGCCAGCAGGTGGTGGACGAGTACAACAAGACCCACGACCGCATCCATGTGGTCTACGAGCAGGTTCCGTCGGGCGCCCAGGGCGGCGACGCGAAGCTCAACAACGCGGCGCGGGCCGGGAACGCCCCCGACATCGCCACCACCGACTACTCCACGCTGCCGAGCTTCGCCATCGACGGTGTGACCCGGGACGTCACGTCCCTGATGAGCGAAGGGTTCCGCCGCAGGCTGCTGCCCCAGGCGCTCGCACTGACCACCTTCGCGGACCGCAGCTTCGGTGTCCCCGTCGACATCGAACCGATGGTCCTGCACTACCGCAAGGACCTCTTCGACCACTACGGCATCCACGTGCCGAGCACCTGGGACGAGTACGAGGACACGGCGAGTGCCGTGCGCCGCGCCGCTCCCGACCGCCGGCTGGGTCCCTTCTGGAGCGACGGGTGGGCCCAGTTCATCGCGTGCGCCTGGCAGGCGGGCGCCCGGTGGTACGGGATCCACGGCGACACCTGGAACATCTCCATGGCGGACGGGCCGACCCGGAAGGTCGCCGCGTACTGGCAGCGGCTCATCGACACCGGCCTGGTGTTCATGAACCCGGGCTCGGGACGGCAGAGCGACGCCCAGATAGCGGAGGGCCTCGTACTGACCCGGCTCAACGGGGCCTGGGACGCGGGTGCGCAGATGACCGCGCACCCCTCCCAGAAGGGCCAGTGGCGCATCGCGGCCCTGCCCCAGTGGGATCTCACCCACCCGTACACCGGGACCCAGGGCGGTTCCACGTACATGATCACCAAGGACAGCCGGAACCCGGAAGCCGCCATGGAGTTCGTCGAGTGGCTGGTCGGCAGCCCCGCCGCCCTGCGGGCCCGGCTCGCGAGCGGCGCCAGCAGCCAGTATCCCGCCGTGCCCGACCTGATGCCGGTGGCGCGAAGCGGCTTCGACCGGTCGTACTACGGGGGGCAGGACATCTACCGGCTGTTCGATGCCGAGGCGCAGAAAATCAGACAGGGCTGGATCTGGGGTCCCCGCATGTCACCGACCACCTCGGTCCTCACCGACGGCTTCGCCCGCGTCAGCGCGGGCCGCGGCACCCTCATCGACGCGGTGCGCGCGGCCCAGAGCGGCACCATGCCCGACCTCAGGGCGATCGGCCTGTCCACGACCCAGCACAGCGGCTGACCGTCCCCTCCCCCACCTCCGCAGAGAGGCAGGTGTGACACCGGCATGACCCACACCGTCACAACACCGGCCGCGCCCCCGGGCCCGGGCCGTCCGCGTACGCCGGATCCGCGCCGGCGCCCCCGTGCCACCGCGCGGCGCCGCGAACTGGGCGCCGCCGGTGCCCTGATGACGCCCTTCTTCGCACTGCTCGTCGCCGTCTTCCTGATCCCCGTCGGCGCGGCGGTCTGGCTGAGCTTCTTCGGCGCGAACGAACCGGGCCTCGGCTTCGGCCCCGAACACACCGTCTTCGTGGGGCTGCGCGACTACGCGGCCGTCCTCACCGACCCCACGTTCCTCGGTGGGCTCGGCGTCGTCGCCCTGTACGCCGTCATCTACATCCCGGTGATCGTCGTCGCGTCGCTGGCGCTCGCGCTGCTGCTCGACTCCGGGGCGGCGAAGCTGCGTTCATGGGCGCAGCTCGGCCTGTTCCTGCCGCACGCGGTGCCCGGCATCATCGCGGCCGTCATCTGGCTCTACCTCTACACGCCCGGCATCAGCCCGGTCGTCGCGCTCTTCGCCCAGGGCGGCATCAGCGTCGACTTCCTGGGCGTCCACACGGTGGTGCCCTCGATCGTCAACATCGCGGTGTGGAGCAACCTCGGTTACAACATGGTGGTCTTCTACGCGGCGCTCCAGGCGGTGCCGAGGGAGGTCGTCGAGGCGTCCGTGATGGACGGGGCGGGCTCCGTGCGCACGGCCGTACGTATCAAGACCCCGCTGATCAGGCCGTCCATCGTGCTCGTCGCGATGTTCACCCTGATCGGCACCCTGCAGTTGTTCACCGAGCCGATGCTGATCGGCCAGAGCACACCGACCATCAGCCACCGGTTCTCCCCCAGCATGTACATCTATGACGCGGCGTTCTCCCGCGACAACTACGGGCTGGCCGCGGCAGCCTCGGTGGTCCTGCTCGCCGTCACCATCGCGCTCTCCTACGGCGTCACCCGGTGGACCAACCGGGCCGCGGCGAGCGGGGACGCCGCATGAGCGCCGCGGGAGCGACCTCCACCCTCGTGCGCCCCCGGGCCGCGGGCCGCGCCGTTGTCAACGTCGTCGTCGGCATCTCGGTGCTCTACACACTGCTTCCCGTGCTGTGGCTGCTGCTGGCCTCCACCAAGACCAGGGACGCCCTGTTCAGCAGCAACGTGCTCTCGCTCGGCCACTTCTCGTTCGTGAGCAACCTGCGCGACCTGTTCGCGTCCGACGGCGGCCTGTACCTGCGCTGGTACGGCAACAGCCTGCTGTACGCCGTCCTCGGCGCGGCCATCGGCTCGATGGTCAGCATCGCCTGCGGCTACGCCTTCGACAAGTACCGCTTCCGGCACAAGGAGAAGATGTTCGGCCTGGTCCTCGCCGCCGTGATGGTGCCGCAGACCGTCCTCGCGCTGCCGCTGTACCTCATCGCGTCCGGCACCGGGATCGTCAACACCTTCTGGTCCGTGTTCATCCCCGTCCTGTTCAATCCCTTCGGTGTGTATCTCGGCCGGGTGTTCAGCCAGGGGTACGTGCCGGGCGAGGTCCTGGAGGCCGCGCGCGTCGACGGGGCGGGCGAACTGGCCACCTACTTCCGCGTCTCCCTGCGCATGCTGGGACCCGGCCTCGTCACCGTCTTCCTCTTCCAGCTGACGGCCATCTGGAACAACTTCTTCCTCCCGATGGTGATGCTCTCCAACCAGAACCTCTATCCCGTCAGCCTCGGCATCTACACGTGGAACAGCTCCGTCGGCGTGTCGCCCGAGTACTACCCGCTGGTACTCATGGGCTCGCTGCTCGCCATCGTGCCGCTGATCCTCGCCTTCGCCCTGCTCCAGCGCTTCTGGAGGTCCGGCCTGACCGCCGGCGCCGTCAAGTGAGTCCGACGCCGGGCCCACCGCACCTCGCGGTGGACCCGGGCCATGCCGGCCCGCCCCGGGCCACCGCAAACGACCAACGACCGGGAGAGACATGCCCACCGCACCACCCGCCACGCCGACCGCGACGGCGGCCGGCCGCCGGCCGCGCGTCGCGCTCGCCATGCGGCAGGACGCCGCCTCGGCCGTCCTCGACGACGCCGCGCTGACCGCGCTCGGCGCCGTCTGCGACCTGGCACCCGGGCCCGTGCTCGACGACCTCACCACCGGGCGGGCGCGCGCCGTGCTCGCCGGGACCGAACTCCTCGTCACCGGCTGGGGCTGCCCACCGCTCGACGAGGACGTCCTCGCGGCGGCTCCGCGGCTGCGCGCCGTCGTCCACACCGCCGGATCCGTACGGTCCCACATCACACCGGCCTGCTGGGAACGGGGCATCGAGGTGAGCTCCGCCGCCGCGGCCAACGCGCTGCCCGTGGCCGAGTACACCGTCGCGATGATCCTGCTCTCGGGAAAACACGTCCTGGAGCGCGCCCGTGCGTACCGCACCGCGCGGCTCCGCGACGACTGGCTCGCGACCCCGCGGAATGTGGGCAACCACCGCCGCACCATCGGGCTGCTGTCCGCTTCGCTCGTCGGCCGGCGGGTGGTGGAGCTCCTGCGCCCCTACGATTTCGACGTACAGGTGTACGACCCGTACCTCGACGACGCCGACACGGCGGACCTCGGCGTCCGAAGGGCGGCTCTGCCCGACCTCTTCGCCACCTGCGACGTGGTCAGCGTGCACACCCCGCTGCTGGACGCGACCCGCGGACTCGTTTCCCGGGAGCTGCTGCGTTCCATGCGCCCCGGCGCCACCCTCATCAACACCTCACGCGGCGCGGTCGTCGACCAGGCCGCGCTCACCGAGGTGCTGCGGGCCGGGCGCATCCGTGCGGTGCTCGACGTCACCGACCCCGAACAGCTCCCGGCGGACGACCCGTTGTGGGACTGCGAGAACGCGCTGATCACCCCGCACCTCGCCGGATCCCAGGGCAACGAGTGGCGCCGCCTCGCGGAGCACGCGATCGCCGAGACCGCCCGGTGGGCCGCTGGGGAAGGCTTCGCACACGCCGTACGACCCGAAAGGCTGGCCTACCTCGCATGAACGACGACGCCGCGAAACTCCTCGCCCTCGGCTGTCCGCCCGGAGCCGGCGGGGAGCTTCCCCCCGAGGACCGGACGCTCAGCCCGTACACCGGCTTCACCCGCGCCCACTGGGAGGCCACCGCCGACGGGCTGCTGAGCGCCGCCTGGCGCTGGGCCACTCCGCGCGGCGCACTGCTCGACCTGCCCGGGCCGCCGTCCCGTTCCGGCGTGCGTTCCGACGGGCTCGAAGGTTACGCGCGTACGTTCCTCGCCGCCGCGTTCCGGGTGGCGGGAGCCGACGGCGGCGACCCGCACGGCTGGCTCGGCCGGTACGCGGACGGGCTCGACGCGGGCACCCGGACGCCGGGCCGTGACGACGCCGAGTCCTGGCCCGTGATCCGGCACCACGACGTCTTCGGACAGCCGATGGTCGAGTCGGCGTCCGTCGCGCTCGGCCTCAGGCTCACCCGGCCGTGGCTGTGGGACAAACTCGACAGCGCCACCCAGGACCGTGCGGAGGCGTGGCTGCGCGCCGCGCTGCACAGCAGGCCGGCCCCCAACAACTGGTACCTGTTCCCCTACACGGTCGCGGCCTTCCTGGAGTCCGTGGGACGCGGGGACGCCGCGACGGCCGCGGCCCTGACACGTGCCGAGGAACTGCTGGAGACGTGGTACGTGGGCCAGGGCTGGTACACGGACGGCGACGGGCGCGCCTTCGACCACTACAACGGCTGGGCGCTGCACCTCTATCCGGTGCTGCACGCCCACCTCGGTGGCGACGGTGAACGGGCCGCGCGGTACGGCGGACGTCTGCGCGAGCATCTGGACAGCTTCGCCCTGATGTTCGCAAGCGACGGCGCGCCCCTGCACTACGGACGCTCCCTGACCTACCGGTTCGGCACGACGGCCGCCGTGGCGGCGGGCGCGCTCACGGGACACACGCCGCTCACCCCGGGCGCCTCGCGCCGCGTCCTCAGCGGCTCTCTGCGGTACTTCCTGGAGCGCGGCGCGGCCGATGCGGACGGCCTGCTCACGCTCGGCTGGCACGGGCCGCACGCTGCCACCCTGCAACGCTACTCGGGCCCCTCGTCACCCTATTGGGCCTCGAAGGCCTTCGTCGCGCTCCTCGCGGGCCAGGACCACCCGCTGTGGACAGCGGTCGAGGAGCCCGCGCCCAGCGAGGGCGCCGACCGGGCCCTCGCCCTGCCGGGCCCGGGGCTGCTGCTCCACAGCACGCGGGACGACGGCGTCGTACGCCTCCACAACCACGGCAGCGACCGGCTGCGGCCGCACGAGGGGGAGAACCCGGGCGACGCCGACCCGCACTACGGGCGGTTCGCCTATTCGACCGCCACGGGTCCCACCTCGGCCTCGAACCCGTTCGACAACCACTTCTCCGTGGAGACCGGTGGGTTCTCCAGTGTGCGCCGCCGTATCCATCCGCTGGGTGCGGGCAGCGGCGAGGGCTGGGGCTGGGCGGCCTCCTGGCACACCCCCGTCTTCACCGGGGGCCCAGCCGCCTACCCCGGGCTGCGGGTGGAGAGTGTCACCTTCGTCCGGGGCGCGTACGAACTGCGCGTGCACCGCGTCGTGGGCGCGCCGCCGGGATCCGTCGTGCGGCAGACCGGCTGGGCGACGGCCGCCGACGGTGCGCTCCTGTCGGAACTCCATCCGCTGCGCAACTGGGACGAACGGGACGAGGTACGGGCGCCCGAGGGCACCGCGTACACGCGCTGGGCCCTCGTGCCCCGGCTGACGGCCGCGGCCGGCGGGACGACGCTGCACGCCGCGCTCGCCCGGCTGGGTTCCGCGGCCGCGAGGCCGCAAGCCGACGTGATCAGCCGGACGTCCGCCGGCGACGACACGTTCGAGGCACTCTGGTGGGACGGCGCCACCACCCGGATCGGCTTCGCGGGAGAGGTGTCCGTCGAGCACGGCACGCACTGACCGGCGCTGACCGCGGTGCGCCGTGAGGGGGGCGGGAACACGGTTCCCGCCCCCCTCACGGACGGTGCGCCGCTCGGCGGTGCCGCTCAGCTCAACGCGAACTTCTGTGCCGCCGCGCCGTTGCAGTCGTGGATCTGGAGCCGCGTGCCGTTGGCCGTCGCGCCGTTGGGCGAGTCGAGGCAGCGGCCCGACTGGGGGTTCAGCAGGGAACCGTCGGTCTGCTGCACCCACTTCTGGCCGCCGGCGCCGTCGCAGTCCCACAGCTCCAACTGGGCGCCGTCCGCGGTACCGTTGCCGACGATGTCCAGGCACCGGCCGAGCGTGCTCAGACTTCCGTCGGCATTCTGCTTCCAGTGCTGGTCCAGCGCCCAGGACTGGCAGTCCCACAGCTGCACGGGCGTGCCGTTCACACCGGTGTCATCGGCCGCGACGTCGGCGCACTTGCCACCGGGCCCGCCGATCGGGGCGCCGCCGTTGACGGTGAACCTCTGGGCGGTCGAGCCGTTGCAGTCGTAGATCTGGACCCGGGTACCGTTCGCTGTCGCACCGCTGGGCGAGTCGAGGCACCGGCCGGACTGCGGGTTGAACAGCGAGCCGTCGGCGCGCTGGACCCACTTCTGGCCGCCGACGCCGTTGCAGTCCCACAGTTCCAACCGCGCCCCGTTCGCTGTGCCGTTGCCGACGATGTCCAGGCAGCGGCCGAGCGTGCTGAGGGATCCGTCGGCGTTGTGCGTCCAGTGCTGGTCCTCGGCGTAGGACTGGCAGTTCCACAACTGGACGGCGGTGCCGTTCACACCGGTGTCGTCCGCGGCGACGTCGAGGCACTGCCCGCCCGGACCGGTGATCGTGCCCTGGGGGCCGTTGGGGACGTTCGTCTCCCCCGCGTAACCGGCCGACGCGATGTTCGCCTGGACCGCGTTCTCGGCCGCGTCGGTGGGATAGCCCGCGACCATGGCACCCTCGAAGAACGTGCCCATGTTCCAGTTGCTGTTGTCGCCGCCCGTGCCCAGGATGATGCCGCCCTCCTGGTGCATCGGCTGGTAGCCGCCCCGCGTGGGCAGTGCGCCGTTCCACCACGTCGACAGAGCGCCGGACTGCGCGTTGCCGCCCTTGAGGGCGTACGTGGTCTGACCGTTGTTCTTCAGTGCGGCGGTGACGAACGGGGTGCTGTTGCCGGCGTTGGCGGTGTTCGAGCCGTTGTTGCCCTGGAACATGCCGTTCTCCATGTCGGCCTCCACCCAGGGGCCCGAGCCGGTGCACGGCGCGAAATAGCACGTCGTGGCGATGGAGACGGCGTCCATGTGACCGTTGCCGGTGTCGGCCGGTGTGCTCTCCGCGTTGCCGTAGTCGAAGCAGCAGCTGGAGCCCACGTGGGTACCGCTGGCGACCATGTAGGCGCCTTCCGGCTGGCCGTTCACGGCGACGCCGGAGGCCGCCCCGTTGGACCGGTAGCCCACGCCGGGCGAGACCCAGATGCCGTAGGCCTTGTGGCCGGCCACGGTGACCGCGAGTTCACTCGCGTCGGCCCCGCGGTCGGCGCCCATGCCCGAGGTGCCCGCCGGGCCGGGCGTGAGGTCGTTGTGGCGCGAGGTCTGGTCGTAGATCTTCGTGATGCGGCAGGTGGTGTTCCCGCAGAACGTGTCCTGCTGGGCGGCGTTGGCGTAGCCACCCGTGGTCAGCAGTCCGATGTCGGAGCCCGCGCCGTCCGAGGCGCGGGTGACCCGGTACAACGGCCCGTCGTACGAGGCGAACAGGGCCCGTACGGTGCTGTGCGCGGCCACACACGGACTGCCCGCGGCCCCGTAGATGTCGCA
Organism: Streptomyces sp. NBC_01497; assembly: GCF_036250695.1. Lineage (NCBI taxonomy): Bacteria > Bacillati > Actinomycetota > Actinomycetes > Kitasatosporales > Streptomycetaceae > Streptomyces > Streptomyces sp. NBC_01497. The sequence goes on from NZ_CP109427.1 coordinate 698,622, forward strand.
CGGGAGCGATCCGGCGGCCTGTGACACACCGGGCAGTGCGACGAGCGCTCCGAGAACCAGTCCGAGGGTGGCGGCTGCGGACAGCAGGGCCCTGAACCGTCGCAGGACGGACCGGGCGGCGGCGCTCGGGACGGATCTCGCGGTGGTTCCCATTCTGCGCATGTGTGCTCCTGACGAGGGGGGAGGGAGCCGAACTTCACTACGCGGAAGCCGAGTTCACGTTCCTCGGCAACTTGCTCGGAAGGTACGCGCGCTGGTCGATATCGTCAACATTTGTTGCTTTCAACCACTTGGAATTGAAGAACTGTCCGAATCTGTTGGTTTTCCGGGCGGCGTGAGGTAGCCCCGGCCCTCGACGAACGGCCCGCTCCCAGGCCCGCCCCGGTAGACGAGCCGGGGCAGGAAGAACTGCGTGATCGGGCCGACGGCGAGGGCGTACAGCACGGTGCCGACCCCGACGCTCCCGCCGAGGAGCCACCCCACGGCCAGCACCGCGATCTCGATCGAGGTGCGGACCAGCCGGACCGAGCGCCCCGTGGCGGCGGACACGCCGGTCATCAGTCCGTCCCGGGGCCCGGGTCCGAGGCGCGCTCCGACATAGACGGCCACGGAGAACGCGTTGAGGACAACTCCCCCGACCAGCAGACCGGTTCGTGCCCCCAGGCCGAGATCCCCGGGGATGAGCGCGAGACCGAGGTCGGACCCGCAGGCCAGAACGACGATGTTCGCCACGGTGCCGACCGTCGGCCGCTGCCGCAAGGGGATCCACAAGAGGAGCACGAGGACCCCCACGACGGCGCTGATCGTGCCGAAACTGAGCGGGGTGCGCCGTTCGAGACCCTCGTAGAGAACGCTCCAGGGGTTCACTCCCAACGAGGCCCTGACCATCGCCGACAGGCTGAGCCCGTACACCGCGAGGCCGGCGAACAGCCGCGACAACCGGGCCCACGGGTGTTCGGACAGGGGGACGTACGACAGGACGGGAGCCAACGGGCCCGTACGTGACCTTCGTTGCGCCGGCCCACGGCCCCTCCTCGCGGACAGCGGACGGCCGGGACCCGGGCCGTCATGCCCCATGGCCGGCCCCCGGGTGCGCCCGGTCCCGGGGCCGCAGCAGCCGTCCTTCCGCGTACACCCCCGCCCTCGCCGGTAGCTTCGCCGGACGGCCGTCGAGCAGCACGGTCAGTGTGCCGTCGGCCGGGGCGCCGGGCTCCGGCCGACGGCCGACGCGGCGCAGGGCCTGAGCCGCGACGGCGCCGGCCGTGCCGTGCAGCGCGAGGGGCGGCCGGCCGGGGCGCCGCAGGGCCGCACGGACGCGCTCCGCCACCAGTTCGTAGTGCGTGCAGCCCAGGACCACACCGCGCACGTCGTCCGGCGTCCGGCGCGCCGCCTCCGAGATCGCGAGGTCCACGGCTGCCTCGTCGGCCGACTCGACGGCGTCCGAGAGGCCGGGACAGGCCACTTCGGTCACCGCCATGCCCGGTGCGTACGTCTCGATGAGCCCACGCAAGCAGGGGCTGCCAATGGTGGCGGGGGTCGCCCACACCGCGAACGGCCCGCCCCCGGCGGCGGCCGGCTTGATCGCCGGGACGGTGCCGATGACGGGCAGGTCCGGTTCGAACCGCGCCCGCAGGCCGGGCAGGGCGTGCACGGTGGCGGTGTTGCAGGCCACGACCAGCGCGTCCGGTGCCCACGCGGCGGCGGCTTCCGCGACGATGAGCGCGCGCGCCATGACATCCTCGGGCGACCTCGGCCCCCAGGGGATGCCACCGGGATCCGAGGACAGGACGAGATCGGCGTCCGGCCGCAGGCGGCGCAGCGCGGCAGCCGCCGCAAGCAGCCCGATGCCCGCGTCGACGAGGGCGATCCGCACGCGGTCGCGCCCTCCCGCCGTCGGTTCGGCCGCCGCGCCTTGTCCGCCGGCGCACCGATCACACTGCTCCCGCACAGCCGCGATCTCCTGGGGCATACCCGACCTCCCGTGTACGGATTCCCTGTTGCCGACCGCGAGTCTGTACCGTGAGCGGCCGGCACAGCATGGCCAATCACGGGAGAGTGGTATGGACGATCCGACGCCTGCCCGGCTTTCGGGCCGGGGGGACTCCGTGGCGGGCTCGCTCGGCGGCCGACAGCTCGCCGCCCTGGTCACAGGCCCGTCGGGAACGAGCGCGGGCTACCGCCGACTGGCCGGGGCCATCAGCGCGTTGATCCTGGACGGACGGATCGCCGTGCGAGTCAGACTCCCGGCGGAACGGGAACTGGCCACCGCCCTGAACACCAGCCGGCCCACCGTGACCGCCGCGTACGACCTGCTGCGGGAGAGCGGTTACGCGCACAGCCGCCGCGGCTCGGGCACCTGGACGGCCCTGCCGGAGGGCCGTACCCCCAGCGGCGTCACCCGGACGATCACTCTTCCCGACTCGGCGATCGACCTGGCCAGGGCCGCCCCCGGCCTGCCGGAGAAGACCCTGGCCGACGCATTGGACCAGATCGCACCGCGGCTGGCCCAGCACGCACGCACTCCCGGCTACCACCCGTACGGCCTGCCGGAAATGCGCGCCGCTGTCGCGGACCACTTCACTCGGCGGGGCCTGGCCACCCTTCCCGAGCAGATCCTCGTGACCTCCGGCGCACAACACGCGCTGACCCTGGTCCTCGGCCTGCTGTCGGGCCCCGGCGACCGGGTGATGGTGGAGAACCCGTCGTACCCCAACGCCCTGGACGCCATGCGCCGCGCGCGGCTGCGTCCGGTGCCCGTTCCGGTGACCGACACCGGCTGGGACATCGTGACCACCGAATCCACACTGCGGGAGGCCGTGCCCCGACTGGCGTATCTGATACCGGACTTCCACAATCCGACCGGCCTCCTCATGCCCGAACGCGAACGGGTCCGCGTCCTGCGGGCCGCCGCGCGTTCGGGCACCTGGCTGGTCGTCGACGAGACGCTGGCGGAACTCGCCCTCGATGTCCCCGCCCCCGCGCCCTTCGCCTCGCACGCGCCGCCCGGCGGGGCCGGGCAGGTCATCACCATCGGTTCGATGAGCAAGACGTTCTGGGGCGGTCTGCGCGTCGGCTGGCTCCGCGCGCCGTCCGGTGTGGTGACCGAACTGGCCGCCCAGCGGATCGCCAACGACCTGGGCGGGTCGGTCCTGGACCAGCTGCTCGCCCTGGCCCTGCTGGACCGGGCGCCTGAGCTGTTCCCGTCCCGCCTGGCCGAGACGCGCGAGCGGCGCGCCGCCCTCGTCGCCGCCCTGGCCGAGTACGTCCCCCAGTGGAGCTGGAAAGTGCCGCCGGGCGGCCTTTCGCTCTGGGTCGACCTCGGCGAGCCGATCGCGTCGGCGCTGACCCGGCGCGCCCTGGACCACGGGGTACGCGTCGAGGGCGGCGGACAGTTCGCCGCCGCGCCCGGTGTCTTCGAGCAGCGTCTGCGCATCCCGTACACACAGCCGCCCGAACGGCTGCGCGAGGCCGTGCAGCGGATGGCGACCGCGCTGGCCCGGGGCCTGCCCGCCGGCGCCGCCGTCCGGGGACCACACTTCATCGCCTGAGACACGCGCTGCCCGCGCCCTTCCTCACAGCCGGGGGCAGCCGGGCATGCGGTGCGGGGAGAGGCAGCTCCATCCGTGAGTGGGGTCAGGGCCCTTCAGCGCGCGTGCTCCCCACGGTCCGGGCGTTCCCGCTCCCGTCCCCGTCGGGGCGGAGACGGCGTTCCGGCCGCGTCGGGGCCGCCCACCGGAGACGGCGTTCCGGCCGCGTCGGGGCCGCCCACCGGAGACGGCGTTCCGGCCGCGTCGGGGCTGCCCATCGGAGACGGCACCATGGCGGCGTCACCGCGGCCCATCGGCGACGGCACTGCGCGCACGTCCGGCCGGCCCAGGGGCGAGCGGACCCGCGGGTCGTCCGGTGCGCCCATCGGCGAGTACGTGTCGGCGCGGTCGCCCCGCCCCATCGGCGAAACACGATCTCCGCCGGCCTTCGCGCCCTCAAGGTCGCGCGCGGACCACTTCGGTGTTTTCTTCGCCATGTCGCGTTCCTCGGGACATCGTCACGCCGGCCGCAGCCGCGAACGCGCTGTCCACGAGCACGCTCCGGCAGGTCGCGGTTCGCGTTCGGGGCTCCAAGGGTGGTTGCTCTGCGCTTGTGCGGCACGGGGATGAACCCGGCGCCCACAGATCTTCGAGACCTTCGCTCACCCGGAACAACAACCGAGCCCACCACAACTTCCAACGTAACGCCGAATTCCGGCCTCACCAAACAGCGGAGGGGCGCCCGGCCGTCCCACCCGACCGCACCCCGAGGGGGACACGCATCCGCGGCGCCCTGAGCGGGGCGACGAGGCAGGTGGCGGACGGTTTCACGAAGTATCGGGGGGTCGAAGTGGGAGGATGTTCGAATGGACGTGCAGCGCAGGAACAATGTCAGGGTGACCGGCCGGCCGGACGGGCCGGTGGTCATGCTGGCGCACGGGTTCGGCTGCGATCAGAACATGTGGCGGCTGGTGGTGCCCGCGCTGGCCGAGCAGTACCGGGTGGTGCTGTTCGACTACGTCGGCTCGGGCCGCTCCGACACGTCCTCCTGGAGCCGTGAGCGGTACGCGTCGCTGGAGGGCTACGCGCAGGACGTGCTGGAGATCTGCCGTGAGCTCGACCTGCGGGAGGTGGCGTTCGTGGGCCACTCGGTCAGCGCCATGGCCGGGGTGCTGGCCTGCGTCGCGGAGCCGGAACGCTTCGGCAGGATGGTGATGGTCTGCCCCTCCCCCCGCTACATCGACGACGGGGAGTACCGGGGCGGGTTCAGCGAAGAGGACATCGGGGAGCTGCTCGACTCACTGGACTCCAACTATCTGGGCTGGTCCGCGACGATGGCGCCCGTCATCATGGCCAATCCGGAGCGGCCGGAGCTGGGCCAGGAACTGACGAACAGTTTCTGTGCCACCGACCCGGACATGGCCCGGGTCTTCGCCCACACCACCTTCCTCTCCGACACCCGGGCGGACCTGGACAAGGTGCGGGTTCCCACCCTGGTCCTTGAGTGCTCCCACGATGTCATCGCACCGCGGGGGGTGGGAGCGTTCGTGCAGGCGTCCGTTCCCGGTAGTCGGCTGGTGACGCTGGACGCGACGGGGCACTGTCCACAACTGAGCGCGCCCGAAGCGACCCGCCAGGCGATCCTGTCCTTCCTCGGCGGCCCCCGTGATGTGTGAGACCGGGCGCAGCCCGGATGACCCCGGTGCCGGTCCGGACAACGGCATGGCACTGGAGGCGTCGTTCAGCGCGCTGCTGGAGGACGACGTGGACGACCTGTACGAGAACGCCCCGTGCGGGTATCTCTCCACCTTGCTCGACGGAACGATCGCCAAGATCAACGGCACACTGCTGGCCTGGCTCGGTTACCGCCGGGAGGAGACGGTGGGCCGCAAGCGGTTCACGGACCTGCTGACCGTGGGCGGAAGGCTCTACCACGAGACACATTTCTCCCCGCTGCTGCGGATGCGGGGCGACATCAACGGCATCGCCCTGGAGCTCAAGGCGGGCGACGGCACCCGCCTGCCCGTACTGGTGACCTCCAGGGTCAAGTCCGGCACCAACGGCGAGCCGCTGCTGATCCGCACCACCCTCGTCGACGCGAGCGACCGGCGCGCCTACGAGAAGGAGCTTCTCCGGCGCCGTCAGGAGGCCGTGGCCGCTCATGAGCAGGTGGAGCGGGACCGTGCACGACTGCAGAGCGTCCTTGCGACACTGCAGCAGAGCCTGCTCCCGCCGTCCCTCCCCGCGGTGCCGGGCCTGGCGGCCGACGCGCATTACCACACCGCCTCCCCCGACAATCTGGGCGGGGATTTCTACGACCTTTTCACGCTCGGCGACGGCCGGTGGGGGTTCTTCCTCGGTGACGTCTGCGGCAAGGGCCCGGAGGCCGCGGCCGTCACCTCGCTGGCCCGCTACACCCTGCGGGCCGCGGCCCTGCGCGAACCCGATCCCGTCGCAGCACTGTCCGTCCTGAACACCGCCCTGTATGAGAAGTACAGCAGCGGCGGCGACGCGCGGTACTGCACCGTCATCCTCGGCACACTCACCCCGAAGGCCGGCGGGTTCGACATCACCCTGGCCAGCGGGGGCCACCCACCGGCCCTGGTGATGCGCGGCGACGGCGGTACCGCCTACCTGCCCACACCGGGCGGCTGCCTCGTCGGAATCCTGCCCGACGCCCCCTTCACGGCCGTCACCACGACCCTGGAACCGGGTGACACGCTGGTGCTGTACACCGACGGTCTCACCGAAGCCCGCATCGGCGCCGACCGGCAGCGCTACGGTGACGACGCCCTGCACGCCTTCGCCGCGGGCCTGGCACCCGCCACGCCCAGCGCCACGATCACTGCGCTCACCGGGCTCCTCGACGGGTTCGGTGACGGACTGGACGACGACACCGCCGTCCTCAGCCTCGGTGTTCCGCCTCTCACCCGGAGTGACGAACCCTCGTGAGCGATCTTCGTATCACCACCCGCCCCGGTGCGAGCGGAGCTGTCCTCGCCCTGACCGGCGACCTCGACCACGACAGCGCGCCGGGGCTGCGCGAGGCTGTCGGCCACCTTGCCCTGCACCCGGGCGAGCAGCTGGTCCTCGACCTGTCCGGCCTGGCCTTCTGTGACTCCAGCGGCATCAGCGCCTTCATCGTCGCCCGCAACAAGGCACTCGGAGCACAGGCGGGCATCGCCCTCGCCGGCACCCCCGAACGCATTCTCCGTGTCCTGCGCATCGTCGGCCTCCAGCAGGTCTTCCGCCTGCACCCGGACGCCCGGAGGGCCGCCACGGCCTGGCCGGAACCCGCGGAGAGCACCCCGTGAGCGCTGGATCCGCGGCCCACGCCGTCATCCGCTCCCCGCTGCCGGACCGTCGCGGGGAGGTCGACGCGCGGCCGCCTCACGCGTCGACGGAGAAACGGAGGACCACGGACACACGCCTATGACTCCTGCTGGTCACCGGGCGCCACGGTGCGAGAGGTCTCCGGCTTGTTGTGGATCGCCTCCAGGGTCCTGATCTCGGGGTGGTGCAGGTCGAACGCCGGCGATTCGGAGCGGATGCGCGGCAGCGTGAGGAAGTTGTGCCGCGGCGGCGGGCACGACGTCGCCCATTCGAGCGAACGGCCGTAGCCCCAGGGGTCGTCGACCTCGACCTTCTTGCCGTAGTTGGCGGTCTTCCAGACGTTGTACGAGAACGGCACCATCGACAGGCCCAGCAGGAACGAACTGATCGTCGAGATCGTGTTCAGCGTCGTGAAACCGTCGCTGGCGAGGTAGTCCACGTATCGCCGCGGCATGCCCTCCGCACCCAGCCAGTGCTGCACCAGGAAGGTGCCGTGGAATCCGAGGAACAACGTCCAGAAGGTGATTTTCCCCAGGCGCTCGTCCAGCATCTTGCCGGTGAACTTGGGCCACCAGAAGTGGAATCCGGCGAACATCGCGAACACCACCGTGCCGAACACCACGTAGTGGAAGTGCGCCACCACGAAATACGAGTCGGAGACGTGGAAGTCCAGCGGCGGGGAAGCCAGGATCACACCGGTGAGTCCACCGAACGCGAAGGTGATCAGGAAGCCGATCGACCAGAGCATCGGCGTCTCGAAGGAGAGCGACCCCCGCCACATGGTGCCGATCCAGTTGAAGAACTTCACCCCGGTCGGTACCGCGATCAGGAAGGTCATGAACGAGAAGAACGGCAGGAGCACCCCGCCCGTGACGAACATGTGGTGCGCCCAGACGGTGGCGGACAGACCGGCGATGGAAATGGTGGCCGCGACGAGGCCGATGTAGCCGAACATCGGCTTGCGGCTGAAGACCGGGATGACCTCGGAGACGATCCCGAAGAACGGGATCGCGATGATGTACACCTCCGGGTGCCCGAAGAACCAGAACAGGTGCTGCCACAGCAGCGCACCACCGTTGGCCCCCTCGAACACCCTGGCCCCGAACTTGCGGTCTGCCTCCAGCGCGAGCAGCGCGGCGGCCAGCACGGGGAAGGCCAGCAGGACCAGCACACCGGTCAGCAGCACGTTCCAGGTGAAGATCGGCATCCGGAACATCGTCATGCCGGGCGCGCGCATGCAGATGATCGTCGTGATGAAGTTGACGGAGCCGAGGATCGTGCCGAAGCCCGAGAACGCCAGGCCCATGACCCACATGTCACCGCCGACACCCGGCGAATGCACGGCGCTGGAGAGCGGCGAGTAGGCGAACCAGCCGAAGTCGGCCGCGCCCTGCGGGGTGAGGAAGCCTCCCACGGCGATCAGTGACCCGAAGAGGTACAGCCAGTACGCGAAGGCGTTCAGCCGGGGGAAGGCGACGTCCGGGGCGCCGATCTGCAGGGGCATGATCCAGTTCGCGAATCCCGCGAACAAGGGCGTCGCGAACATCAGCAGCATGATCGTGCCGTGCATCGTGAATGCCTGGTTGTACTGCACGGGAGACATGATCTGCAGGCCCGGGCGGGCAAGTTCGGCGCGCATGGTCAGGGCCATCAGGCCGCCGAGGATGAAGAACACGAACGAAGTGATCAGGTAGAGGGACCCGACCGTCTTGTGATCGGTCGTCGTGACCCAGCTGACCACGACACTGCCGGGGCGCCGTCTGAGCTCGGCGGGCTGCGCCGACCCGGCCGGCTCCTCTGTCGGCGTTCGTTCCTCTGTGTCGACGGTCGCCATCTGGGGCTCCTTCGTGCTGTGGGGGCGGGGCAAGGAAGACGGTGGCGCGCCCGGGCGGGGCATTGCCGTGAACCGGTCCGCACCGGGTGCCGCTCACCGAACGGTGCCGGTTCCACCAGGCCGCGGACGCGGTACGTCACCGGTCGGTGGGCAGGTTCACCGCGTCGGACGGGGAGGAGACGCCCTCCGGGGCCGGGTTCCCGCGCCGTTTCCGCCCGGGGCCGAGCGGTCCCCGCGGTCGCCGCGCCGTCCCTGGCGCGCACCGCGTTCGCCGTGCGTGCGCCGTCGAAGGACCGCGAGCGGTGGACGAGTTGTCATCTGCAACGTCTCCTGGGCGGGCATCGACACGACGGGGAGGGAGTCCGACGAGCAGGTTCGTACTCGGACACATCCGCCGGGATCGTGGCCTGGTCAGGGCGGGCCCCAGCCTGCACGCTCCGGATGACTTCCGCACGGCGCCACCACGGCAAGTCGCCGAATTGACACGTACTGTCAACCGATCGGGGGGTCCGGGGCGGGGGGACATGCTGGTTCCGGGGACCGGCTGCGGCCCTCACGCGGTACCTGGAGAAACGGGAGGCGACGCGCGGATCGCCGATCGCCGTGGCACGCCCGAAGCGGGGGCCGTCACCGCGTCGTCCCCGAAGTCCGGTGAGCCGTCGTCGCCACCCCGACAGGACGGACGGGCCCCCGCCGAGCGGATCAGGCGTTTGTCGGACCTACGGCTCGCGCGCGGCATGCGATGGGTTCCGACGACCGTCATCCGATCCTGTGAACGGGATCCGGACGCCGGGCATCCCGCCGGCCACGGCACCCGCCCGGTGGCCCTCACCGCCACGCGGGCCGCCGGGGAGATCAGGCGGATGTCCTCGCGCTCCTGCGCACATGGGGACGGCCCGGCCCGGTACTGACATCGGGACGGCCCGCTTCAGCGGCACGGCGGTGGCAACACTCGACCTACGGGGCGACGTTGCGGGCCGCTCCTGCCCAAGGGCGTTCGCCGGTCCCGCAGTGGTAGCACCTGGCGACGCGCCCGTCGTGGTGGTACCACTCGTGCGCCCCGCAGTCCTGCCTGCCTTTGCCAAGCAGACCTCGCTCGACGAGACATCAGGGCGCAACCCCCCGCGGACGCGTGCGCCACCGATACCGTTCCGCCGGAGCCATCCCCGCAGGTAGCGACAACTCACGGTCCGCGGGAGCCGATTCCCTGTCCGCCGATCCGGGCGAGCGCCGCCACCACCCGGTCCACCGGCGTTCTCGCACGCGTCCGGCGGCTCCGGGACGGCCACTTCCTCAGCAGACGGGGGGCGCGGTCACACCTGCCGGTTCTCCGAGCCGACCATCCACGCGTGCTCCTCCATGGTCTCGATGATCCCGTGCAGGATGTCCGCGGTCGACGGGTCCTCGGCGTCCACACCGTCGTGCACGCGCCGGAGCGTCGCAGCCGTTGCGTACAGGCGCGTCGTGATGAGGTCCACCACGGCCGTCACACTCAGCTCCCCCTCGGGGAACGTGGGCAGCGTCGTGGTCGCGACGACGGTGTCGGAACGTCCGTCCGGAACCGCGCGCAGGCTCCTCATCCGCTCGGCGATCGTGTCGCCGCCCTCCCGCGCGTCATCGACGATGTGATCGAGCTGTTTGTGCAGGTCACGGAAGTTGAGGCCAACGAGGTTCCAGTGAGCCTGCTTGCCCTGGAGATGCAGCTCGATGAGATCGACAAGGACCGCCTGCAGGGCCCCCGCCATCTGCCGGGACGCCGTGAAGCCCACGGCTGCTTCCTGCTCGGAGAGTCGAGCCGTGGATGAGACAGTGTCCGACGTCATGCGCCTGCTCCTTAGAAAACTCCCTTTCCCACGCACCGAGCGCAGAGGAAAGAAACCGTGTGCCCAGGTCATCTCCAGTCTGGCCGCATACCCCCGGCCTCGCAGCTCGGACCCGTTCCGCTCGGCGGGAGCCCCCGAAGCCCCCGGTCCGGCCCCGCTCCGGGGTCCGGTTCTGCGAGGTCACACCGTGCCGCCTGCCGCGCGGGACAGCTCCGGCACGCCGTACCGCCCGTACCGCCGTCGGTCGGGCAGTCGGCGTCGGGAAGGCCAGGTGGATCCAGCGCGCGACCGGCCGAGCGGTGCGCCCGGCGCGCGATGAGCGCCGCACGGTCGGCGTCCGGCGCGTGTCCCGGTCACGCGGGTCGACCCGAACGCTCCCGTCCCAGGACGGGAACGCTCATCAGCGGGCCCGAAGCCAAGCGGCGAAGGCGTCCAGAGCGGGCTCGGGGTCACGGCGGCCGATCCCGATGCGGAAGTGGTCCCCTGGGGTGTCGGTGAGCTCGGAGCGGTAGATGCTCGCCGGCAGCAGCAGGACCCCGGCCTCCGCGACCAGGCTCGTACAGAAGTCCTCCACCCCGTCGGAGCCCAGGTATCGCGGATAGGCCACACACCCGCCGTCCGGGGCCCGCCAGGTGAACAGGTCGCGGAACTCGGAGAAGAAGGCATCGAACAACGGCAGGTTGGCCGCGATGAGCGCCCGGTTCCGCGCCAGGATCGACGTGCGCGCCTTGAGGGCGATCCGGGCGAGAACCTCGCTGGGGGCCGCGTTGCAGATCGTGGTGTAGTGCTTCGCTCGTTCGAGCCGGGAACGCAACTGCCGGTCCCTGCAGGTGATCCAGCCGATCCGCAGGCCGGGCAGCCCCAGCGACTTCGAGGTGACGTTCAGCGAGAGTGCGCGCTCGGACAGGTCCGAGGCGTTCGGCAGGGTGCGGGAGGGATCGAGCTCCAGGCCACGGTAGACCTCGTCGCTGAACAGGTGGATGCCCCGCTCGTCGCACATCCGCGCCAGGCGGGCGAAGTCCGCCTCGGGGATGACCTTTCCCGTGGGGTTGTGGGGGAAGTTGACGGATACCACCCGGGTGTTGGGGCGGATGGCCGCGGCCACCTCGTCCAGGTCCAGGGCCCAGTCCGCACCGGGGTCCAGGGCCACACCGCTCACCTGGCACAGGGACAGCGGCACGGTCTCCGCGGACTGGTAGTCGGGGGTGACCACCACGGCGTGGTCGTCCGGGCCCAACAGGACCTGCATGGCCAGGTACAGGGCCTCTTCGGCGCCGGCGAAGCAGATCACGTCGTCCGCGTCCGCGTGGGTGTACATGTCCGCGATCGCTTCCCGCAGGGCCGGATCACCGAAGGTCTCGGTGTAGCCGAGGGACAGCGTCTCCCAGGCGTGGCGGTCCTCGTCGTCGGCCAGCGCGAGCAGTTCGGGCAGGGTCATCGTCTGCGCGTCGGAGGCCGTCAGGTGGTGGCGGGCGGTGAACTCCCAGCGCGAGAAGTAGTTCTCCAGCCGGAAATCGGGCAGCGGAGTCACGCGTTGCTCCTTCGGTCTCTGAGGTCACCGAGCAGGGCGTAGACGGTGGATCGCGACACCTTCAGTGCGCCGGCGACGACGGGGACGGCGCGCCGCACCGTGAAGACACCGGCACGGTCCAGTTCGGCGAGGACGTCGAGACGGTCGTCGCGTCCGAGGCGTTCGGCGGGCCGCCCGCGGGTGCGGACGAAGTTCCCGACGATGCGGTGCACGCTCTCGGTCCAGTCCTGCTCGAACAGCGCTTCCGGCCGTGGGGCCGAGGGCGCGGCGAACCCCGCGAGCAGCGCGGCGGCCTGCTCCCACGGCGTACGGTCGAGGTTCACGCACAGGACAGCCGACGGCTCGCCGTCGAGGTCACGAAGGACCGCGCTGACCGAGGAGAGGCGTCGCCCGTCGGCCAGCAGTTTCGCGTAGGGCCCGTAGACGTCGCGGCCGGAGGGCTCCACGCGGTCCAGCTCGCCGAGGTAGGAGGGGTCGCCCGGCGCGCGCCCGGCCATGGGGTTCCAGATGGCCAGTACCCGGTCGCGCCCGGCATCGTGCAGGACCACCTCCGCGTACGGGCCGAGCAGCAGGGCGATCGCCCGGCAGGCCGGGGACCACATCCGCACGCGCGGGTCCGCGCCGTCCTCCACCGTCTCCATGGCTGGAATCTACGTCCAGAATGGACAGGAAGTCCAGACGCTGTCGTGGAGGGAGGCCTCCCAGCGCCGCCCCGGAGCCGACGGCCCGGGTGCCGCCCGGGTGCCGGACGCGCCGACGGCGGTGGGCAGGCATGCCGCGCGGACACCGCCGTGCCGCCCCGCAGCACAGCCGGCGACGGGGGCGGCGCGGCGGCCGGTGTGTCACCGCAGCACGAACAGGGCCTTCCCGGCCCTTGCCGCGTCCGGAGCGGCCCATCCCCGCACCCGCACCGTCAGGCTCTCACCCGGCAGCAAGGTGAACAGGCCCCGGTCCGCCGTGGCCGTCGGCGCGATCCGGTCCGCCTGGAGGAGCGCGTCCCGCAGCAGGGTGTGCGCGTGGATCGCGACGAGCACCTCGTCCTTCGCCTCCTCGCCGGGCGACACGCTCACGTCGTACTCGGGCACGGGGTAGGCGAACTCCTTGTCCCGTACCGGTACATGGAGAGCGCGCAGCCCTTGTGCGTCCGCGACGAGGTACTCCCTCCCCGACGTCCGATCCGGCACGAACCGCTCGGGCACGGGGACCGCCGCCACCGCGCGCCGTCCGGCCACGAGCGGGAGGACGCCGTCGGCGAGGACCGTACCGTCCGCACTCATCCTGCGCAGCCGCACCTCGGTACGCCACTCGGCCGCCGCCTGGTTCACGGCGCAGAGCACCGGCCGGCCGTCCCGCACCTGCACGCTCAGCAGCCGGTCCGCGTACAGCCTGCGCAGTTCGTACCAGAGCGGCTTGAGGCGGCCGTCACCGTCCACCGCCGACCAACTCGTGACCGGCCAGCAGTCGTTGAGTTGCCACACGACCGCGCCCGCGCACACCGGCCAGTGCGAGCGCCAGTGCTCCACCCCGGTGGCGACCGCACGCGCCTGGTTGACCTGCATCAGGTAGTGCCACCTGTCGAAGTCGTCCGGGACGTCGAAGTGGCGGGCCAGCCCGCGCTCCAGCTTCCCGTTGCCGTCCTCGGCCTTCTGGTGGTGCAGCACTCCGGGCGAGCCGGGGGCGAGTTCCTCGCCCGCCAGCGCACGGCGCAGGGTCGCGTACGCGGGCGGTGCCTGCCAGCCGAACTCGGAGACGAAGCGCGGGACGCTGTCGAGGTAGTCCGTGTAGTCGGTGGTGTTCCACACGTCCCAGAGGTGGGTGCAGCCGTGCGCCGGGTCCTCCGGCGCGTGCTCCCACGAGCCGGACCAGGGGCTGCCCGCCCAGTAGGCGCGCGTGGGGTCGGTCTCGGCCACGACCCGCGGGAGGAGGGCCAGGTAGTAGCCCTCGCCCCAGGAGTCCCCCGCGAGTTGCTCCTCCCAGTTCCACATGCGGTACACCCACAGGTTCTCGTTGTTGCCGTTCCACAGCACCAGGCTCGGATGCGGCATCAGCCGGGCGACGTTCTCCCTGGCCTCCGCCTCGACCTCGGAGCGCAGGGGCTGTTCCTCGGGGTAGGTGGCACAGGCGAAGAGGAAGTCCTGCCAGACCATCAGGCCGAGTTCGTCGCAGACGTCGTAGAAGTCGTCCCGTTCGAAGATGCCGCCGCCCCAGACGCGTACGAGGTCGACCCCGGCCTCCGCCGCCTGCGTGAGGCGCTCCCGGTAGCGCTCGGGGGTGACGCGTGAGGGGAAGACGTCGTCGGGAATCCAGTTGACCCCGCGCGAGAACACACGCTCGCCGTTGACGACGAACGTGAATCCCGTGCCGTGCTCGTCGGCCGTGGTGTCGAGGACGACCGTACGGAATCCCACGCGCCTCGACCAGGTGTCGAGGACGGCACCGTCCTGGTCCCGCAGGGTTACCTCGCAGGCGTACAACGGCTGTTCGCCGTAGCCGCGCGGCCACCACAGGGAGACGTCCGGCACCTCGGCGACCACGGTGGCGCTGTCACCGCCGAGCGGCACCGAAACGGGGTGGCCGCCCGCCACCCGTACCTCGGCGGTCAGTGCGGCGGCCGCACCCGAGGCGGTACGTGCCACGTCGAGACGCACCTCGACACGTCCGGTCGTGCCGTCGACGGTGACGAGCGGCCGCACCCGGTCCAGCCGTGCGGTCGACCAGTGTTCGAGGCGGGCGGGCTTCCAGATACCCGCGGTGGGCAGCGCGGGGCCCCAGTCCCAGCCGAAGGCGCAGGCCATCTTGCGGATGAAGGAGGACGGGTGCGGATAGGCCTCCTCCCGGGCGCCCATCCGGGTGCGCAGGCCGGCCGCCGCCGCGTAGGCGGAGGTGAAGCACACCGAGAGGGGCGTACCTGCCTCGCCCAGGCGGTCGGTGACGTCGAAACGGTACGAACGGTGCATGTTGGCGGTGTTCCCGAGGATCTCGCCACCGAGCAGGATCTCGGCGACGGTGTCCAGGCCCTCGAAGACCAGGTCGGTGCGCTCGTGGGAGGTGTCACGGGCGCCGACAACGATGTCATAGCGCCAGTCGGCGCGACCCACCCAGTCGACGTCGAGTTCGTTGCGGCCGAGGAACGGGTCGGGGATGCGCCGGGCGGCGAGCAGATCCGTGTGCACGCACCCCGGTACCCGCGCGGGGATGTCCTCTCCCTCGTGGCGCAGGGTCCAGCCCTGGTCCAGGGGGACGGACGTCCGGGCCCGGGTGGTGTCGTCGGTGATCGTCATGTGTGCGGGTTCCGTCTCTGGTTCGGGGGCGGGGTGGGGGATGCGGGTACGAGGAGGGCCCCGGCATACGGGAAGGCCGGTCGGCCCGCACGCGGTTCAGTCGGTGTCGGCGAGGAGTTTCCTGCTCTCCTCGGTCATCTCGGGGAAGACGGAGTCGCCCTTCTGATGCGCGAAGAACTGCTGCATCGAGGGGAGCAGCGCGGACTGCAGGGCCGTGCCGTTGGCGTACGGGGTGTTCGGCAGGAGCTGGTGGTTCTTCTCCTGCTCCTCGAAGACCGAGAGGTCGACCCCCTGCCGCGCCATCGCCCGGGACGACGCGTCCATCGCGGCGGGGATGGAGGGCAGGAAGGTGCCGGTCTGCGACGCCGTCGTCTGACAGGCGGCCGAGCCCATGTAGGCGACCCACTTCCAGGTCTGCTCCGGGTGCCGGGTACCGGACCAGATGGTGTTCCCGTTGGCGTTGCTGACCGTGGCCCGCCTTCCGTCCGGGCCGGCGACGAGCGGCCCCGTGCCGACCTTGACCTTGGGGAGCTTGTCGAGGGTCGCGGCCTCCCAGGAACCGCCCGCGTAGATGGCCACCTTCCCGGAACCGAGCAGGTCGCCTCCGCTGGGGGCGTTGCCCGCCGACGCGAACTCGCCCGGGGCGGGGGCGAATCCCTTGTCCGTGAGGTCGCGGAAGAAGGTGAACGTCTTGACCAGGCGGGGATCGTCGTACCTGAACTCGGTGGGCCAGCTGTCCTTGTCGCCGATGCGCCAGCCGAGGGAGGAGGCGAAGGGGCGCCAGGTCGTGAGGCCGTTGAAGTCGTTTCCCACCGCGGTCATGCTGCTGATGCCGTACCTGGCGACGTGCTTCTTGTCGAAGCCCGGCTGATCGCCGCGCACACCGTTCCTGTCGACCGTCAGGTGCGCCACCATCTTCTCGAACGAGCCGCCGTTGTCGGGGTTCCAGCCGAGGTGGGCGACATCGTCCGGTGTGTAACCGGCCTTCGTCAGCGTGGTGGTGTTGTAGTAGAGCGCGGCGGAGGCCCAGTCCATGGGCAGTCCGTACTGCTTGCCGTCCGTGTACTTCCAGTCGTCGACGCCGACCGAGAACTTCCCGATGTCGAAGCGGGTCTTCTTCATCAGGTCGTTCAGGGGCATCAACTGCCCGAGTGACGCGTACTGCTGCAGGTACTGGACGCTGTCCATGAAGGCGTCGGGGGCGGTGTCGGCGACGAACCCGGAGAGAAGTTTGGTGAAGTAGTCAGCCGAGTCGTACTGGGTGATCTTCACCCGGATGCCGGGGTTCGCCTTCTCGAAGGCGTCCGCGCACTTCTGGTAGGCGGCGGCCTGCTTGTCGTCCCAGGTCCACCAGTTGACGGTGGTCGTGCCCGATCCGGCGTCCGATCCGGCAGCGCAGCCGCTCAGCACGGCGGCCAGCCCCAGCGCGGCGAGCGAGGCGGTGAGCCGCCGTCCCCGTCGCACGCGACGTGTGATCATCAGGTCTCCTTCATGAGGGGTGAGGGCCCGCCTCGCACGGCACGGGGCCTCGACCGTTGCCGGCTCCGCAGGAGCCCCGGCCGTCCGGCTGCGCGGGCCCGTGAGGTCACGTGATTCCGGTGACGCCGCCGCGAGAGCCGGCGATCCGCCGGCCGAGGACCGGGAAGAGGACGGGCCTCGGCAGCGCGGCGATCAGCGTGGCCGCCATCGGACCCGTGCGTCCGAAGCGGCCCGCGGGGAGGGCTGCTTGAGCACATCCGACGCCCGTACCAACGGGCCGACGGCCGTGCGCAGCACGCTGGTCGTTCACGATCTGCGCCACGGCGCACTCCTTGGCACGTATCACCGCCTCGCGGCGGCGGCTCCGCGGAGATGACGGCACGCGCACCACACGGCTCGGGCACGCGACGCCACGGGCGGTCCGTTGTCCACGGCCGTCCTGTTGGGGGGAGCATGGCGACCCTAGAAAGAGTTTCTTGCCTGGGTCAACATATTGGCGGCAGTAATTATTGGTAATTTATGAACTCTGGGAACGAGCAGCCGCCCCAGGCTCGTCGCGCGGGGCGCTCGCGCGCCTGAAGGTCCCCGACGGCTCACCGGTGGGCCGGACGCGGTCCGCACGCAAGGTGGCGGAGGGGTCCCGGGAGTGGCGGCACGTCCGGCCGAGGAGCGGCGACGGTGGTGGACCCGGGTGCGAGCGGCAGGGGCGGTGCCCGGCCTCGCGTGGCCGCAGGTGGCAGCCCCGCAAGCCGCAGGTGGCAGGTCACAGGGCGCGGGGCGCAGGGCCCACCGGGGGCCGGATCGCGCGTGGATCACGCCGGACACCCGGCCCGGGGGTGCCGGAGGCAGGGCTGGGCTTTGTGGAATATTCAACTAATTGCTCGGGTTGACGCAGCCGACCGTGATGAGCGATCCGTGAGGAGGCCCCCGTGGAAGAGTCGGGCTACTACGAGTACGGCACGCCGGCGGAGCGCTGGGACCGCGCCCAGATGTTCTTCGACTCCAAGGAGTACATGACCGCCGCCCGCATCCTGCTGGGCCTGGTCGAGCTGGAGCCGGAGCAGGTGGCGACACGGCTGCTGCTGGCGCGCGCCTACTACCACTCCGCCCGCCTGGGCAAGGCGGAGGAGCAGCTGCGGGCCGTCGTGGAGCGGGATCCCGTGGAGGCGTACGCGCACCTCATGCTGGGCCGCACCCTGGAGCGCCAGGGCCGGGCCGCCGAGGCGGCCACGCACCTGCGGATCGCCGCCGCTTTCGACGGCGACCCGTTCGAGGAGACGGCGCCGCCGCGGCTGGGGACGCCGAAGCGCTGATCAGTGAAGGGCCCGGAGGCGGCGCGCCGCCGGGCCCAGTCCCCTCCCCCTGGCCGGCAGCTCTGACCAGGGGTTCTTCCGTGCCTGGGGCAGCACCGTGCCGACGCCCCAGCGCTGTGCGTGCAGGTCCGGGTCGTCCAGCTGGTCCCAGCTGATCGGCGTCGCGACGGGCGCGCCCGGCTTCGCGCGCACCGAGTACGGCGCCACCGACGTCTGCGCGTACGCGTTGCGCTGGAGGTCCAGGTAGAGCCGGCCGCCGCGCGCGTTCGTCCGTACCTCCGTCGTGAGGTGGTCCGGGTCGCGCGCCGCCAGCAGGGCCGCCACCTCGCCCGCGAAGTTGCGTACGTCGTCGAAGCCGGCCGCCCGGTCCAGCGGCACGATCACGTGCAGACCGCGTGATCCCGTTGTCATCAGGGCGGCCGGCAGGCGCAGTTGGGCCAGCAGTTCACCCAGCCGGCGGGCCGCGGAACGGACCCGCTCGAAGTCGTCGTCCGCCGGGTCGAGGTCGAAGACGAGCCGGTCCGGGTTGTCCGGCCGGTCCGCACGGGACTGCCAGCGGTGGAAGGTCAAGGACGCCTGGTCGGCGAGGTAGAGCAGGGTGGGTTCGTCGTCGCACACCGCGTGCGTGACGGTTCCGCCCTTCTTCGCCAGCTCGGCCCGGTGGATCCAGGCCGGGTAGGAATCCGGGGTGTTCTTCTGCATGAAGCGCGGCCCCGCAAGGCCGTCGGGGTGGCGCTCCAGCATCAGCGGCCGGCCCTTCAGCTCCGGCAGCAGGTACGGGGCGAGGTCGTGGTAGTGGCCGACCAGGTCCGCCTTGGTGAGCGGCGGCTCGCTCTCCGGGAAGAGGACCTTTCCGGGCCGGTGCACCTGGATCGTCCTGCGACCCGCCCGTACCGTACGGACGTCGTCGTCCTTGCTCCCGCCGCTCATCCGCGTCTCCCCTCCCGGCAGGTCCCACCCCGTGCGCGGTTCCTCACCGTCAGCCCCTCCAGGTCCACTCCGCGACCTCGGGCAGGTCCGTGCCGTGCTCGCGGATCCACGCCTGGTGCCGGGTGCGCACGTCGGACATCGCCTGGCGCAGCGCGACGGACCGTACGCCGAGGCCGGGGACCCGGTCCAGCACGTCCATCACCAGCCGGTAGCGGTCCAGGTCGTTCCTGACGACCATGTCGAAGGGCGTGGTGGTGGTGCCCTCCTCCTTGTACCCGCGGACGTGCAGGTTCGCGTGGCCGAATCGACGGTAGGTCAGCCGGTGGATCAGCCACGGGTAGCCGTGGTAGGCGAAGATGACGGGCTTGTCGCGGGTGAAGAGCGCGTCGTACTCGGACTCGGTCATGCCGTGCGGGTGCTCCTCGTTCGGCATCAGCCGGGCCATGTCGACCACGTTCACGACGCGCACCGACAGCGCGGGCAGGTGCCGCCGCAGCAGGTCGGCCGCCGCCAGCGTCTCCTGCGTGGGGACGTCGCCGGCGCAGGCGAGAACCACGTCAGGTTCGCGGGTGCCGTCCTCGGTGCCCGCCCAGTCCCAGGCGCCCGCGCCCCTGGTGCAGTGGGCGATCGCCTCCTCCATCGTGAGCCAGTCGAAGGTGGGCTGCTTGCCTGCCACGATGACGTTGACGTAGTCACGGCTGCGCAGCGAGTGATCGGCCACGGAGAGCAGGGTGTTGGTGTCAGGCGGCAGGTACACCCGCACCACCTCGGGGCTCTTGTTGAGGACGTGGTCGACGAAGCCCGGGTCCTGGTGCGAGAAGCCGTTGTGGTCCTGGCGCCACACGTGCGAGGTCAGCAGGTAGTTGAGCGAGGCGATGGGGCGGCGCCAGGCCAGCCTGCGCGAGGTCCGCAGCCACTTGATGTGCTGGTTGACCATCGAGTCCACGATGTGCGCGAACGCCTCGTAGCTGGAGAACAGGCCATGACGGCCCGTCAGGAGATAGCCTTCGAGCCAGCCCTGGCAGAGGTGTTCGGAGAGGACCTCCATCACCCGGCCGCCCCGGGCGAGGTGTTCGTCGGTGGGCCGGGTCAGCCCCTCCCACGCCTTGCCGGTCGCCTCGTAGAGCGCTTCGAGGCGGTTGGACGCGGTCTCGTCGGCCCCCACGACACGGAAGTCGCGGCGGCCCTCGGTCGCCGCCATCACGTCCTCCAGCAGCGCGCCGAGCACCCTGGTGGGTTCGTGCAGGACCGTGCCCGGCTTGTCGACGGCCACCGCGTACTTCGTCAGCGGCGGAAGCGGCAGCTCGCGCAGCATCAGCCCGCCGTTGGCGTACGGCGTGGCGCCGAGCCGGCGCGTGCCCTCCGGTACGAAGCGCAGCAGCTCGGGCAGGGGCGCGCCGGTCGCGTCGAAGAGCTCCTCCGGCCGGTACGAGCGCAGCCACGCCTCCAGCTGGCGCAGGTGGTCGGGGTTGGTGCGGACCCCGCTGAGCGGCACCTGGTGGGCCCGCCACGTCCCTTCCACCGGGAGGCCGTCCACCTCGGCGGGGCCGGTCCAGCCCTTCGGGGTGCGCAGGACGATCATGGGCCAGCGGGGGCGCTCGGTCGCACCTTCGTCGCGGGCGGCGCGCTGGATCGCGGCGATGGTGTCCACCGCGCGGTCCATGGCCTCGGCCATCGCCCGGTGCACGGCGAGCGGCTGGTCGCCGGTGACGTGGATCGGCTCGTGGCCGTATCCGCGCAGCAGGCCGTCGAGTTCGGCCTCGGGCAGGCGTGCCAGGACCGTCGGGTTCGCGATCTTGTACCCGTTGAGGTGGAGGACGGGCAGCACCGCCCCGTCGTGGACCGGATCGAGGAACTTGTTGGCGTGCCAGGACGCCGCGAGCGGCCCCGTCTCCGCCTCGCCGTCACCGACGACGCAGGCGACCAGCAGGCCGGGGTTGTCCAGCGCGGCGCCGTACGCGTGGGCCAGCGAGTACCCGAGTTCGCCGCCCTCGTGGATGGAGCCCGGCGTCTCGGGTGCGACGTGGCTCGGCACACCGCCTGGGAAGGAGAACTGGCGAAACAGCCGCTCCATGCCCGCGGCGTCCCGGCCGATGCCCGGATACGTCTCCGAATACGAGCCCTCCAGCCAGGAGTTGGCGAGGACGGCGGGCCCGCCATGGCCGGGGCCCCAGACGGCCAGCGCGTCGATCCCGCGCTCCTTGACGATCCGGTTCACGTGCGTGTGCACCAGGTTGAGCCCGGGCGACGTGCCCCAGTGCCCGAGCAGCCGCGGCTTGATGTGCTCGGGCGCCAGGGGCTCGCGGAGCAGCGGGTTGGCCATCAGGTAGATCTGGCCGACGGCCAGGTAGTTGGCGGCACGCCAGTGTGCGTCCAGAGTCGCCAGGTCGGCCTCGGTCAGCTGCCCTGCCGCGGTCTTCGCCTTGCGCATGTGGGTCTCCCTGCTCGTTGCCCGGCACTCGCCGGCACGCCCGGGCCGGACAGCACGCCCGGGCCGGCCGGCACGCCCGGACGGCACGCCCGCGGCGGTCAGTCGGTCGGGCCGTACCAGACGGTGGTGATGTTGCAGAACTCGCGGATGCCATGGCCCGCGAGTTCGCGGCCGTAACCGGAGCGCTTGACACCGCCGAACGGGAAGGCGGGGTGCGACGCCGTCATGCCGTTGAAGAACACACCGCCCGCCTCCAGGTCGCGTGCGAAGCGCCGCATCTCGTTCTCGTCCCGGGTCCACACGTTCGAACTGAGCCCGAACGGCGTGTCGTTGGCGACGGCGACGGCCTCGTCGAGGTCCGCCACCCGGTAGAGGGTGGCGACCGGACCGAAGGTCTCCTCCTGGTGGATGCGCATCGCGTCCGTGATACCGCTGATCACGGTCGGCTCGTAGAACCAGCCCGCCCCGCCCCCGCCCGGACGCCTGCCGCCGCACAGCACGGTCGCGCCCTTCTCGCGGGCGTCGTCGACGAGTTCCTCGATGTCGGCGCGGCCCTGCTCGCTGGAGAGCGGGCCGACATCGGTGTCCTCGTCCAGCGGGTCGCCGACACTCAGGTCCCGCATCGTGGCCGTGAACAGTGCGGCGAACGCGTCGTAGACGTCGGTGTGGACGATGAACCGCTTCGCGGCGATGCACGACTGCCCGGTGTTCTGGACCCGCGCGGTCACGGCCGTCCTGGCCGCCTTGGTCACATCGGCGGACGGCATCACGACGAACGGGTCGCTGCCACCGAGCTCCATCACGGTCTTCTTGATCTCGTCGCCGGCGGCCGAGGCCACGGCCCGCCCGGCGGGCTCGCTCCCCGTCAGGGTCGCGGCGGCGACGCGACGGTCGCGCACGACGTTCTCGACGGCGCCGGAACCGATCAGCAGGGTCTGGAAGCAGCCCTCGGGGAAGCCCGCACGGCGGAAGAGGTCCTCCAGGTAGAGGGCGGTCTGCGGAACGTTCGAGGCGTGCTTGAGCAGGCCGACGTTGCCCGCCATGAGCGCCGGGGCGGCGAACCGTACGACCTGCCAGAGCGGGAAGTTCCACGGCATCACGGCGAGCACCACACCCAGCGGCCGGTACGCCACGTGCGCCCGCGCGCCGCCGGAGTCCTTCACGTCCGCCTCCGCCGGGTGCTCGTCGGCCAGCAGGTCCTCGGCGTGCGCCGCGTACCAGCGCATGGACCTGGCGCACTTCGCGGCCTCGGCCCTGGCCTGCCCGACCGGTTTGCCCATCTCGGTGGCGATGGTGCGGCCGATGCCGGGGGCGTCCTGTTCCAGCAGGTCGGCGGCCCGGTTCAGGAGATGCGCGCGTTCCTGGAACGACGTGGTGCGGTAGGTACGGAACGTGCTGTCCGCCGTGCTGATCCTGCGCTCGATCTCCTCGGGCCCCATCGGGTCGAAAGTTTTGAGCGTCTCCCCCGTGGCGGGGTTCACCGTTGCGATCGGCATGGCCGATTCCTCCTGGAGTCGTTGGTAGAAGCCTGAGGTGACCCGGGGGGCCGCGCAACACGGGCGCGCAGCGCTCAAGTCCGCCGCCCACCGGCGCGAGCCGACGGACGGCGGAGCGGGGAGCTCACTGCCGAACCCTCCCGGGAGGGGTTGGGAGACGCGCCCTCGACTGACGGGTAACCAATCGGGAGCGTTCATGCAGCGCGCACCCGGCTGCCCGGCCCGATCAGCCGCGCGCGAACGGCCGTACGCCGGACGGCATCCGGCGTACGGCCCTGCGGCATCCGTGTCCGACGCGGGGCCCGCCCGCATCCGCCGGCCGCGGTCCCGGATGAGGGTCCGGGACCGAAACCGAGGTTCGGGACCGCAGTGCGGGACCGCGGTGCGGGACCTGGATCGGGGCCGGGTCAGCGGATGATCTTCTCTACGAGCAGCCGCACGCCCGCGCCGATCGACTCCGCGTCGATGCCCGCGGCCCGGCGCTGCTCCTCGCCGGTGGCGGACCCCGGCATCGTCTTCACCGCGAGCCGCACCAGGCGCCGCGGCGCGGGCCTGCCGTCCGCGAACGTCTCGGCCACGGCGTCGCCGAGACCGCCCTGCGGATGGTGGTCCTCGACGGTGACCAGGCAGTCGGTGTCCTCGGCCGCGGCCGAGAGGGTGTTCTCGTCCACGGGCTTGAGCGAGTACATGTCGATCACGCGCGCCGCGATGCCCTGCTGGGCGAGCGTGTCGGCGGCCGCCAGGCACTCGTGCACCGTGACCCCGGTGCCGATGAGGGTGACACGGTCCGCGTCGGACTGCCGCAGGATCTTGCTGCCGCCGATCGGGAACTCCTCGTCCGGCCCGTAGATGACCGGGGTGCCGCCGCGCATCGTGCGCAGGTAGCGGATGCCCTCCAGATCGTGCGTCGCCGCGACGAGGCGGGCGGTCTGGTTGGCGTCACAGGGCTGGAGCACCGTGGAGCCGTGGATCGCGCGGAACATCGCGAGATCCTCGACACCCATCTGGGACGGGCCGTCCTCACCGATCGAGACACCCGCGTGCGAACCGACCACGTTGAGCGAGGCGCGGCTGACGGCCGCCATGCGCAGGAAGTCATGGGCGCGGGTCAGGAAGGCCGCGAAGGTGACCGCGTACGGGACGCGCCCGAGGGCCTGCATGCCGACGGCGGCAGCCACCATCTGCTGCTCCGCGATGTAGCACTCGAAGTAGCGCTGCGGGTGCTCCTTCGCGAAGTACTCCGCCCGGGTGGAGTCGCCGACCTCGCCGTCGAGCACGACGACGTTCTCGTACGCGTGGCCGAGTGCGGTGAGCGCCTCGCCGAAGGCGTCACGGGTGGGCACCGTCCCACCGATCTCGTAGCGCGGCAGCGCCAGCGGCCTGGGGCGCGGCGCGGCTTCCTCGGGGGCGGCCGGCGGCGGCGCGACGGAAACGCGGATCGAGCGCCGGCCACCGAGCTCCTCGATGGCCTCCTCGGCGTCCTTGAGCGGCTTGCCGTGCATGCCCTCGCGGTCCTCGACGGCGTGCACACCCCGGCCCTTGCGGGTGCCCGCGATGATGGCGGTGGGCTTTCCCGCGGTCGACTCGGCATCCTTGAAGGCACGCTCGACGGCGTCGACGTCATGGCCGTCGATCTCGACGGTGTGCCAGTCGAAGGCGCGCAGGCGCCTGCCGTAGGCGTCGAGATCGCGCTGGTGACGCGTGGGCCCGCGCTGTCCGAGCCGGTTGACGTCGATGATCAGCGTCAGGTCGTCCAGGTGCTGGTTGCCCGCGTGCTCGGCGGCCTCCCAGATGGAACCCTCCGCCATCTCGCTGTCGCCGCAGAGCACCCACATCCGGTCCGACGTGTGGTCGAGGCGCTGGTCGGCGAGCGCCATGCCCACAGCGATGGGCAGGCCCTGGCCGAGGGAGCCGGTCGCGACGTCGACCCACGGCAGCCGGGGCGTGGGGTGCCCCTCAAGCCGGCTGCCGTGGGTGCGGTAGGTGAGGAACTCGTCCTCGTCGATCGCGCCTGCCGCGAGGTACATCGAGTACAGCAGCGGGGAGGCGTGTCCCTTGGAGAAGATCATCCGGTCGTTGCCGGGGTGGTCCGGGTGGTCGAAGTCGTAGCGGAGGTGGTTGGCCAGCAGCACGGCCATCAGGTCGGCGGCCGACATCGAGGAGGTCGGGTGCCCCGAGCCCGCCCGGTCGGCGACCCGTACCGAGTCGACCCTCAACTGTTGTGCGAGTTCTGTCAGTTCACGGGTGTCCATGTCACTCCTTGGCTGATCCGCCGGGCTGCCGGCCGGATGTCAGGGGTCGGGCGTCACGCGCCGCCGGGCGGAGGCGGCACGCGGCGCTGTGGCGTCTGCGTCGGTTGCGCTCTCTTCGTGTCACGGGGGCCGGCGGTGCCGTCCGCGCTCCTCGTTGGCCGGGGGCGCCCCATGCCGTCCGGGCCCGGGGCGCCGACCGGGCCGGCGCGGTCCGGTCCGGGGCGTCAGGCCCGCCCGGGCCCGGTCGCGGGGCGGGCCGCCGGGGCCGCTCACCTCCTGCCCGCTCCCGTGATGGCGCCGGCGGCCGGTGACGACGACTCCAGCGGTACCGCGCCCGAGCGGACCAGGCCGAGCTGGACCGCCTGCCGGGGCAGCGCGGCGTCCAGCAGCCAGTCCGCGGCGACCCGCACCCGGTTGCCGGGCATGGCGGCCAGGTGGTAGCCGCGCGTCACCGCACCGGCGAGGGGCCCGGACAGCGGCACACCGAGCGGATTGGCGGCCGCCTGGGCGCCGCCGAGATCCACGACGAATCCGAGGTCGCTGTGCTTGTACAGCTCGCGATGACCGTCCCCGAGCGAGGCCGCGACGTTGCGGCCCGCCACCTTGCCCTGCCGGGACGAGTGCTGTGCGGTCATCGGGGTGTACTGGCCCGGCCGCGTCAGATCCGGCACGGCGGCGGCGTCGCCGCACGCGAACACTTCGGGCCGGCCCGGTACGTTCAGCGCCGCGTCGACCACGAGCCTGCCGTGTTCGACCGGCAGCCCGAGTTCGGAGACCAGCGGGTCGGGCCGTACCCCCACGCACCACACGAGGGTGCGGGTGCAGATGTGGTCACCGTCGTCGAGCGTGATGCCGTCGTGGGTGGCCTCCGCGACGGAGGTACCCGTGCGCACCTCGACCCCCCGCCGCCGCAGAACCTGGTCCGCGGTCTCGGACAGGCGGTGGTCGAGCTCCGGCAGGACCCGCGACGCGATGTCCAGCAGGAGCCAGCGCGGCTTGCCGCCCTGGCGCCACACGCGCTGCTTGCGTACGAGCGCGTCGGTGAACATCTTTCCCTGGGCGGCCACCTCGGTGCCGGTGTACCCGGCGCCCACCACGACGAATGTGGAACGGGCCGCGCACTCGCGCCGGTCGTCGGTGGCGGCGGCCAGTTCGATCTGCCGGGTCACGTGGTCCCGCAGGTACAGGGCCTCGGCGAGACCGCGGAAACCGTGCGCGTGCTCGGCCACACCGGGGATCGGCAGCAGCTTGTTGACGCTGCCGACGGTCAGCACCAGCCGGTCGTAGGACAGAGTGCCGCGCCGGCCCTCGGGGTCCGTGTAGCCGACGCGGCCCGCCTCCAGGTCGATGTCGTCGGCCAGGCCGAGCACGAGCCGTACGCGCGGCAGGGTCCCCGGCAGGGAGACCGTGACCCGGCGGGGCTCCAGGACGCCCGCGGCCACCTGGGGCAGCAGCGGCAGATAGAGGAAGTAGTCGGTCGGGTTGAGCAGGACGATCTCCACCCGGTCCCCCATCCGGTGGCTGAGGGTCCGCGCCGTCTCGTACCCGGCGAATCCCGCTCCGACGATGACGATTCGTTGTCGGCTCACGCTCGGCTCCGGTCGTTGCTTCCGGTCGCTGGCATTCCCGCCGGCGCTCCGTGCCGGCGCTCCTGGGCGGCGTCAGTCGCCGGCTTCCCGGTCCGCGCCGGGGACAGTCCGCGACGTTCACTGACGGAACCACCGCGTGCCCAAGGCGGCGGGGGGCAAACACCCGGGGCACCCGACCTGCGGTTTGACAGCACCCGGTTTGGTGGCAGCGTTGTTCTAGGGACAGTCGTCGGCGATCACGGAAACCTGCCGCCGATCGCCGCCGAGCGGCCGCCGGACAGCTGCGGATAGGACCGGCCGCGCCGGGTAGTGGGGCTGAACGCAATCGGACTCGACGAGGTGATCCACGTGACCGGGGAGAACAGTGACCCCATGGCCGACGACGTCTACCAGCCCGACGGTGACGCCGACGTGACGGAGGACGAGGGCATCCTCGATCCGGAGGACACCCTGAGCGACCGCGGCTCGGACCCGTACGACGAGGGCTTCTCGCCGCCCGAGCGTCCACTCGGCCTCGATGAGGGCACGACGGCCGAGGAGCAGCACGAGGGCGAGAGCCTGGACGAGCGGCTGGCCGAGGAGGTACCGGACACGCCCGTGCCACAGGGCGACGGCGTCGGCGACCTGGACGGCGGGGACGGCGAGGTGCGCGACGACGAGGTCGGCGGCCCCCGCTCGGGACGCCTGGTGGCCCCTGACGAGGGAGCGCACACGGACGCCGAGAAGGACATGATCGCGGAGGACGTCGGCATCGACGGAGCGGCGGCCTCCGCCGAGGAGGCGGCCGTTCACCTGGTGGACGAGGGGGACGACGCGACCTGACGCGGCCTCTTGTGCGCTCCCGCGTGCGGCGCTGACGGTCTTCCGTCCCGCTGCGTACTGCCGTCCCGCTGCATGACGCGCCGACGCCGCGGTGCCCCGTACCCTGCGGATTCCCGGGAGACCCGGAGCCGTGCGAGGAGGTGCGGGGCATCGCTGCGCGAGGTGCGCTGCTCGCTGTGCGAGGTGCGCCGTGTCAGGCCGGCGTGGGGACGCGGGTGTGGGAAGGGGCGTCGGGAGCGGCATCGTCGGCCGGGTGCGTGTCGGCGACCGCCACGGGCGTCGGGCCGGCGAGGGACGGGTGACGCAGGGCCGCGTCGATCAGAGTGAGCGGGAGGGACGGGACCCGCGGAACGGACACCGGCGCCTCGACGCTGCGCGTGAACCACACCACTTTGCCGTCGGTGGTCGCACAGCTGCCCCAGCTGTCGCTGAGTGCCGCGACCCGGGCGAGCCCGCCGCCCCCCGCGGCGAGCGGGCGGGGCATGCGCTCTCCGCCGTCCTCCACGGACGCCGTCAGCAGGCGCCCGCTCCAGCGGAGTTGGAGGACACACGGAGTGCCCTCCCCGACATGACGGTGGACATTGGTCAGCAGTTCGTCGATTCCCCTGCACACGGCCCCGACGTGCAGGTCGAGCCTCCAGTGCCGGAGGTGGGCGGCGACGATGCGGCAGATCTGGGGTACGCGCTCCTCGGAGGCGTGCAATTCCAGCTCGTAGTGACGGTCGAGTGGAACTGTCATGTTTCAGGCTCCTCACAGAGAGGCCCACGTGCTTCACATCGTCAAAAACCAACGACCCCCGAGCACGAAACGTGAGCAACAGCCACTTCTGGGTCACTCTCAGCGTCACCCTGCTGGGCCGAATGCGCAACACGATCATCCGCGCACCCTCGGTCACCGGGTCCCGGGACCACCTGTCCCGGCGCGCGGGCGGAGCGCCCTTCCGGCGTGTGCGGACGCCCCGCTCACCCTCCCCGGTTGAGGGGCCCGCGGGCCCGGGGCCCGCCGCACGCGTCCTGCCGTGCGGTGCCCGGGCCCTCCGCCATTTTCACCTGCTCGCGAGCCGCAGCTGCACTTCCTGCTCCTGGTCGCCGGACGAGGTGCCCACGACGCGCACGGCGAAGGCCGACGACAGGGTCCCGCACAGTCCTTCGACGGCCTGGTAGCCCCCTTGCAGGACCGCGGTGACCGGTGCGCCCAGCTCCACGGGGCGCGGCTCCTCGCGCCGGTCCGTGGTGTCGAACGTGGCGCTCCAGACCGTCGTCCTGCCGCCGCTGTCCGGCGCCTGAGGGGTGTCGCCGCGGTCGCGGTCGGAAGCGTAGGCCGTGTGCAGCACGCCGAAGACGGCGTGGGCGTCCGCCGGCGCGGAACCGGTGAGTTCCACCGCCACCTCCGCCGCCGTGTGCGCGGAGGGTTCCGTGCTGGTCATGGCTGTCTCCTTCCGTTCGCCGGCCGGGGTGAGTCCCCCGGCCCGGGGCGAGTACCCGGGCCGGGGCCCCGCAACCGTGTCCCCGTACGGGCCGGGGGTAGACGGACTCCATGACCGTCACGAAGACCACCGTGCTCGTACTGGACGCCGCGGAGCCCGCGGAGCTGGCCGACTTCTACGCCGCTTTCCTCGGCGGCCGCACGAAGCCGGGCGAGGACCCCGACTTCATCGAGGTCCTCGGCGACGGCGTGCGCCTCGCCGTACGCAAGGACCACGGCTACGCGCCGCCGAGCTGGCCGCGCCCCGAGACGTCGCAGCAGGCGCATCTGCGTGTCCTGGTGGAGCGGGCCGACATCGACGAGGCGGAGCGTGAGCTGATCGCGCTGGGCGCCCGGCCGCTGGACACCAAGGACAACGGCGGGCCCCGGGACACCCGGATCTACTCCGACCCGGCGGGGCACTCGTTCACCCTGGCCGTGCATATGTGAGGCCATGGCCGTCGCGTGGATGAGCCCGCAGCGGCACCTGCGCGGCCCGTGACCGCGCCGTACGCTCCCGTGCGGCCGTGCGGCCGTGAACACGCCTGCGGCACCTGGGCGGGGCCCAAGACGGCTCCGGGAGGTCCGGACGGGCGCGGGGTGAGCGCGTGAGGCGGCTCCGCACCCCGACGAGGTGTCCGCAGGAGATGCGTCGGCGCCGTCCTCGCTCCGCGGCCCGGGTCGGTCGGGCGGGACGCGGGGACGGCGCCGGTGCCGCGTGCGGCAGATGACGAAGGCCGCCGTGCGGGGGCCTTACGGGGCTTCGGCGCTCAGCCGCCGAACTGGATGATGAAGGCCTCGCAGAACGCCTTCAGATCCCCGGGGTTGCGGCTCGTGACGAGCGGACTCGGCGCGGCGGTGCAGACCTTGACCTGTTCGTCCACCCACGTGCCGCCCGCGTTGGTGATGTCGGTCCGCAGGCTCGGGTAGGACGTGAGCGTCCTGCCGCGCACCCGGTCGGCCTCGACGAGCGTCCACGGCGCGTGGCAGATCGCGGCGACGGGCTTGCCCGCCTCGAAGAAGGCGTCCACGAACCCGACGGCGGCCTTGTCCGTGCGCAGCGCGTCGGGGTTGGCGACACCGCCGGGCAGCACGAGGCCGTCGTAGTCACCGACGGACGCCTCGGCGACCGTGCGGTCGACCGCGAACGTGCGGGCCTTGTCGAGATGGTCGAACGCCTGGATGCGGCCGGGCTCCGTCGAGATCAGGTGGCACTCGCCGCCCACGTCGCCGACCGCCCGCCAGGGCTCGGTCAGCTCGACCTGTTCCACGCCCTCGGGAGCCATGAGAAAAGCGACTCGCATGTGATCCACGTCCTTTCCGCTCGCACGGATCGTGTGCGTGCAATGCCCGACCGTTCCGTGTGCCCAGCGCTGCCGGGCTCACACGGGGGACGGGCGTCGCCTCACGCGGAGCGGCCGGGCCCGACCAGCAGGATTCTCCCGGCTGAGCGGCTCGCCGTCGCGTCGAGGGCCGCCGCTGAGTGCCGCTCTGAGGGCGCGGACGGGGAGGCGGACGGCGCCGGGGCCGCCGACGGGGACTGTCGGGGGACGCCGGGAGCGGCGGGGACGACGGGAGCAGGGCGCGGCGCGACCAGCTGCGGGTCGACGGTGAGGGTGGAGGCACCGAGGGGCTCGGCGAGGGCCCGCAGCGCGGACTCGGCGAGCCTGATCCACGGCTGGTCGGCGCCGAGAGTGGCTTCGAGCAACCGGACAGAGGTGAAAGCGACCGCCGTACGCCCGCCGAGGGGCGTACGGAAGAGACGGACGCAGAATCCTTCGGCGCCCGGCCGGACCGGTACGCACAGGGTCCCGGCCGGGGCCCGATGTGAGGGCTCGGCGTCTTCGGCGCTGGCAAGCTCCGACATGGTGTCACTCCTGATGACGGACGGAAGGCCCCGCTCCACGTGCGTGGTGGCGAGACGCAGTGACCACGATATGCCCCTGCCGCGGCACCGGATGCCACCCCCTGATACGGCCTTGACCCGTGCGGGTCCGTCCATGACGCGGTGTTGACGACGTCAGGCGCGCGTCAAGTCCGGGGCCGCCAACGTCAACCCTCCGTCAACGGCGGGCCCACGGGGACCACGGGTGTCTAAGGTCACGCCCATGGAGAAGGAGCACGCCGCACGGCGCCGGCGCATCCGCCCGCTGCGGGCCGTGCCGGTGGGCGACGCCACCCGCGACGCGCCCGGTGTACCGGGCGGCCGGGCGGAGGCGACGCCGGTACGGGACGACAGGTGGTTCTCCGACGCCCGGACGGCCGTGGTCTGCGGGACCCTGCTGAGCGCGCTCCTGCTGGTGGTCGACGCGGCGACGGGTGGGCTTTCGACGGCCCATGCGGTGGCCTGGTGCGGCCTGGGTCTGCTGCTGTTCGTAGTGCTGGTGCCCCGCCGGGTACGGGCGGGCGCGGGCTGGGTGTCCTCCCGCGGGCTGCTGCGGGAGCAGCGGGTGAGGACGGACCGGCTGGTGTCGGTGCTCCTGGCCGGCGGGGTGGCGCAGCGGCTGGTGCTGCGGGACACGGACGGCGGGCGGATCGAGCTCGATCCCCGCAGGCTGCTGGCGGCGCCGCAGGTGTGGCACCGGGTGGAGGTGGACGCGCTCGGCTCACTGGAACGCGGCACTCTGTGCCAGGGCGGGGAGACGCTCCGGCGTGTCGGCCGGCATCTGGACGAGGAGACGGCCCGTACGGTCTTCCGCACGTCAGGGCTGCGCTGATCGCCGGACGAGCCGCGGGCCCGTGCCCCGTCCGTCCCTTCTTCCTTTCTTCCTTTCTTCTGCCTTCGCGGCTCCTGGCCTCCCTATCCTCGCGCTTCCCAGCCCCTGCCGCGTGTCAGGCCCGCCCCCGGGCGGGTCCCGCGCGACGTCTGGCGAGGCCGAGGCGCCCGGCAGCCGCACGGTGCTCCCTCTCGCCCCGGCCCCTCTACGCACCGGTCGCCCGGGGACGACCGCCACGGATCGCGCCTCTCCTCGCGTCCTCGCGCTTGCGCTGTCACGGGGAATCGCCACCGTCATGCCCGTCCCTGGCTCCCCGTCAGCGTCGCCGCCCCCGCGTGGAAGCGGCCGGTCCGACGCCGGACGGGCCCCTGTACGACCGGCGCCGGGGCCCGGGGCCGGGCCGGCGCCTGTCCGTCCGCGGCCGGCGCCTGCGCGCAGCAGCCGCCCGCGCCGCGTGCCGAGACCTGACGGCTCGGAACGGATGCCCCGCTCGGAACGGATACCCCGCTCGCACGGAGCCGCGACGGGCCCCGGGGCCCGTAACGCAGGCGTGCGGGCGATCAGCCCTCCACGGGCTCCTGTTCCACGGGCAGGGCCGGCGACGCGGTCCCCACCGGCTCGCCCGACGGCAGGGACAGCACCATCGTCAGGCCCCCGCCCGGAGTGTCCTCGGGGGCGAGCGTTCCGTCCATCGCCTCCGTGAGCCCCCGGGACAGGGCGAGGCCGAGCCCGACGCCCGTGCGGTTGTCCGTGTCGCCGAGTCGCTGGAACGCCTCGAAGGCCCGTTCGCGGTCCTCGGCGGGCAGGCCTGGGCCCCGGTCGATCACCCGGAGCTCGACCCGGCCGACGTGGGTGCTCGCGTTGAGTACGACCGTGGCGCCGCGCGGGGTGAACCGCGCCGCGTTCCCGACGAGGTTCGCGACGACCCGCTCCAGCAGCGGCGGGTCGGCGATGACGGGGGGTGCGTCTTCGAGGCCGCGCGTCTCGACGCGGGGCGATCCCGTCGGCAGCGAGTCCAGCGCCGGTGCCACGACCTCCTCGAACAGGGTGGCCCGCAGGTGCGGCACGAGCGCGCCGGCCTGCAGGCGGCTCATGTCGAGGAGGTTCTCCACGAGCCTGCTGAGTTTCGCCATCGACTCGTCGGCGGTGGCGAGCAGTTCCTCCCGGTCCTCGGCGGAGAAGTCGACGTCGCGGCTGCGCAGGGAGCTGACGGCCGCCCAGCCGCCGGCGAGCGGGGTGCGCAGGTCGTGGCTGACGGCAGTGAGCAGCGCGGTGCGCATCCGGTCGGCGGCCCGTACCGGCTCGACCTCGGCGGCGGCCTCGGCGAGCCGGGCGCGCTCGATCGCGGCGGCGACATGCGCGGCGAAGGCAGCGAGCACGCGGCTCTCGGTGGCGGGCAGGGTGCGTCCACGCAGCACCAGGTAGCGGTCGTCCCCGACCGGGACGCGCACCGCGGTGCCGTCGTCGTCGGGTCCCTTGACGAGAGCGGCGCTCTCCATGCCGAACGTCTCCCTGGCGCGCTCCAGCAGGTCGGGCACGGCCTGGTCGCCGCGGACGATGTCACCGGCGAGCGACGAGAGGGTCTCCGCCTCGGCGGTGGCTCTGGCGGCCCTGCGGGTCAGGCGCAGGGACCGGTCGACGACGGCGGCCACGGTCCAGGCGACGACCACGAACACGGCGAGCGCCAGGATGTTGTTCGTACTCATCACGGTGAACCGGCCACGGGGCACGATGAAGAAGTAGTTGAGCAGCAGCGACGCGGTCACCGAGGCGACGACGGCGGAGGCCACGCCGCCCACGCACGCCACCGCCACCACCGTCAGCAGGAACAGCAGCGCCTCGCTCGTGAGGTTGAGCCTGCCGCCGGTGTGGGCGAGCAGGAACGTCAGCCCCACCGGCAGGACGAGCCCCGCGACGGGTCCCGCGACCAGCCGCCCCGTGGGCAGGGTGCGCCGCCGTGAGGGCAGCAGCCGTCCACCGCCCGCCCGTTCGTGGGCGACGATGTGGACGTCGATGTGCCCGGACATGGCGGCGATGGTCTCGCCGATGCCCTTGCCGGTCAGGAAGCGTTCGAGCCGGCCGCGCCTGCTGGTCCCGAGGACGAGCTGGGTGGCGTTCTGGGCGTGTGCGAACTCGGCGAGCGCGCAGGGCACGTCGTCGCCGACGAGCGTGTGGGAGCTGCCGCCCAGGCTCTCCACCAGGTGCCGCTGCTCGGCGAGCGCCACCGCCGAGGTGCCGCCGCTCAGCCCGTCGCTGCGGGCCACGTGCGCGGCCAGCAGGTCGCCGCCCGCGCTCCTGGCCGCGATCCTGGCCGCGCGGCGGATGAGCGTCGCGCCCTCGGGGC
This sequence comes from Streptomyces sp. NBC_01497, assembly GCF_036250695.1. Taxonomy (NCBI): domain Bacteria; kingdom Bacillati; phylum Actinomycetota; class Actinomycetes; order Kitasatosporales; family Streptomycetaceae; genus Streptomyces; species Streptomyces sp. NBC_01497. Next base: position 732,789 of record NZ_CP109427.1, read on the forward strand.
CGCCGGTGAGGGCGACGACGACCCGCTCCCTGGTCTCCCAGACACCCCCTATGCCGTGTTCGGTCCGGTAGCGCTGGAGGGCTTCGTCGACCCGGTCGGCGGTCCACATCATGGCGAGTTCGCGCAGGGCGGTCAGGTTGCCGACGCGGAAGTAGTCGGCGAGGGCCGCGTTGATGTTCTCCGGCCCGTAGACGTCTCCGTGGGCGAGCCTGCGCCGCAGCGCCTCGGGCGGCATGTCGACGAGTTCGATCTGCTGGGCCCTGCGGACCACCTCGTCGGGGACGGTCTCGCGCTGCGGCACCTTGGTGATCTTCTCGACCACGTCGTTGAGGGACTCCAGGTGCTGGATGTTGACCGTCGTGACGACGTCGATGCCGGCCGCGAGGAGTTCCCCCACGTCCTGCCAGCGCTTGGTGTTGCGGCCGCCGGGGACGTTGGTGTGGGCGAGTTCGTCCACGAGGGCGACACCCGGAGAGCGGGCGAGGACCGCGTCGAGGTCCATCTCCTGGTGCGCGCCGCCCCCGTAGGAGCGTGGTGCGCGCGGCAGCACCTCAAGACCGGCAAGCCGCTCCTCGGTACGGGGGCGGCGGTGGCACTCGGCGAGTGCGACGACGACGTCGGTGCCGCGGGCCTGCCTCCGCCTGCCCTCGTCCAGCATCCGGTACGTCTTGCCGACGCCGGGCGCGGCTCCGAGGAAGACCTTCAGCCGCCCCGCCCGCGCGCTCTCAGCGTTCACCCGTCACTCCGTTCCCGGCCGAAGGCCGACAGGTGACCCCGGCACCGCGTGTCCGACCGTAGATCGTGGCGGGCGGCGGGGCGTGGACCGCGCCGCTACCGTTACGCCGCCTTGACGCCGAGCGGCCCGCGGGGCCCGGGGAACGGCTCCGCGGACGAGGCCGGGCGCCGGGCGCACGCCCTGCGGTCGTACGATCCCCGATGCGCCCGGACCGGGCCGATCCGAGAACGGAGTCCCCGATGCACGACCGCCTCGCCCGTGACCTGGACCGGCTGCCCGACCTGCTGGAAGCCGTGGCCGAGCAGGCCTGGGGCCTGCTCGGCGACGTGGCGGCACGGCCCGTGGCCGGCCGCGGCGCGCCGCCGACCGAACGCCCGCTGCCCGACGCGGGCGACGGCGCGGAGCGGGCCCTCGCGGAGTTCGCGGAGCGGTGGCTGCCACTGTTCTCGGCGAGCGCGGGCCCCCGCTACCTCGGGTTCGTCACCGGCGGCGCCACTCCGGCGGCGCTGGCGGGCGACTGGCTGGCCGCCGCCGTGGACCACAACACGATGTCCTCCCTCGACGGCGCGGGCCATCTGCTGGAGCGGGCGACGGTCGCCTGGCTGCGGGACCTGTTCGGCCTGCCGACGGCGCACGAGGGTGCTTTCGTCAGCGGGGCCACCATGTCGAACACGGTCGGTCTCGCCGTCGCCCGCGAGTGGCTCGGCGAGCAGCGGGGTGTCCTGGTCGCGCAGGAGGGCGTGGCCGCGCTCGGGCCCGTCCGGGTCCTGTCCGCCACACCGCACTCCAGTGTGTCCAAGGCCCTGTCGGTGCTGGGGTTCGGGCGGGCGGCGCTGCGGACGGTGCCGACGCTGCCGGGGCGGGAGGCCGTGGACCCGGCCGCGCTGGAGCGCGCGCTCGCCGCGTCGGACGATCCGTGCGTGGTGGTGGCGAACGCCGGGACGGTCAACACCGCGGACTTCGACGACCTGCGCGCGGTGGCGGCGCTCAAGGAGCGGCACCGTTTCTGGCTGCACGTGGACGGCGCGTTCGGTGGCTTCGCGTCGCTCTCGCCCCGGTTCGCCGCGCTGACGGCGGGCCTGGATGCGGCGGACTCGGTCTGCGTCGACCTGCACAAGTGGCTGAACGTGCCGTACGACAGCGCGGTGCAGTTCACCCGGCGCCGGGATCTTCAGGCGCGGGTGTTCCAGAACGCGGCCGCCTATCTGGGCCCGCTCGGTGACACCCCGGACTTCTCGCACCTGACCCCGGAGAACTCCCGCCGGCTGCGGGCCCTCCCGGCCTGGTTCACACTGCGCGCGTACGGCCGGGAGGGCTATCGGGAGATCGTGGAGCGGTGCGCGGACAGCGCGGCGGCACTCGGCGCGGCCGTCGAGGCGCTGCCGGGGCTGCGACTGCTCGCCCCGGTGCGGCTGAACGTGGTGTGTTTCACGCTCACCGAGGATCCGACGGCACGCCGCCTCGCGGAGCTCGCGGAGGCGCTCTCCCCGGACGCGTTCGTCACCCCGACCGTGCTGGACGGTGTGCCCGCTCTGCGGGCCGCCTTCAGCAACTGGCGTACGACGGCGGCCGACGTACGCCACATCGCCGACGCGCTGGCCCGGCTGGTGTGACGTCGTCGGCGTCCCGCCCGGGCCCGACGACGGCACACCGCGGCGGCGCGTTCAGTCGGAGTCGGGCGAGGCGACCGTGTCCTTCACGAACTCCGTCGTGAAGGTCTTTTCCATGTCGACGTCCACGTCCCGCAGGTTCGGGTCGAACGTGGACAGGACGCGCTCGACGGTCATGGGGCCGTCGGGCGGCATCACACCGTCCGTGGTGAACATCGGCAGGGTGTTCTTGATGGACTGCGCGTACAGCTTCGCACCGCCGCCCTGCTGGTAGTCCGCCGGCATCTTGGCGGCGATCGCCTCCGGAGTGTGCGAGGACATCCAGCGCAGGGTCCGCACGAACGCGCGGGCCAGCCTGCGCACGGTGTCCTTGTGGCCGTTGACCCAGGCGGTGTTCATGTAGAGGCTCGACGACGGGTAGAGACCGCCGAGCGCGGCCCGGGAGCCGTCGGGGGTGCGCATGTCGACGAGGACCGATCCGGCCTTCTTCTGCAGGAGGGTGGAGACGGTCGGCTCGGTCGTCATCCCGCCCTGGATGGAGCCCTGCTGGAGCGCGGAGATGAACGTCTGGCCGGCGCCGACCGCGACCGGGGTGAAATCGCTCGTCTTCAGACCCTCGTGCACGGCGAGGTACTTGGTCAGGAAGTCCGTCGACGAGCCGAGCCCGGTGACGCCCAGCTTCTTGCCCTTGAAGTCCTCGGGACCCTTCACCCCGGCGGCGGCCTTGTTCGAGACGACCTCCACCTCGCCCGGTGCCTGCGCCAGCTGCACCACCGACTCGACGTGCTTGCCCTTGGCCTGGAGGTCGAGGGTGTGGTCGTAGAAACCGACGGTGCCCTGGACGTCGCCGGAGACCAGCGCCGTCTCGGCCTGCACTCCCGCCGACTCCGTCAGCAACTGGACGTCGACGCCCTCGGCCTTGAAGTAGCCGAGCCGCTGCGTGAGCATCGCGGGCAGATAGATGACCTTGTCCAGGCCACCCACCATGATCTTGACCTTGCCGCCGCCACCCGCGGAGTCCGCCCCGCCGGACGAGTCGTCGGCGCACGCGGAGAGGGCGGTGAGGGCGAGTACGCCGGTGACGGCGACGGCGGCCCTGGCCGCGCGGCCGGTGGGGATCAGGGAACTGCGCATGGGGGGTCACGTCCTTGTGAAGTGCGAAGTCTGAAGTGTGCGGCCCTCGAATGGGGGGTCTGTGAGGATCACGCGGGAGGTGTGCGGCGGGGGTGTGCGGGTGTGGCGGAATCGTCCCGGCCCACCACCGCTCCGGCCGCTGTGCTCAGCGCCCGTCGCCCGCGACCGGGGCCTTCCAGCGGAACAACCGCCGCTCCAGGAAGGTCAGCAGCCCCTCGGCAAGCAACGCGACGACCGCGAGGATGACCATCGCCGCGTACACACCCGCCGCGTTGAAGCTGCCCTGGGCGGCCGACACCAGCAGGCCGAGCCCCTTGGTCGCCCCGATGTACTCGCCGACGATCGCGCCGATCAGCGCGAACCCGAAACTGACGTGCAGGCTGGTGAAGATCCACGAAGTGGCCGAGGGGATGACGACCTGGTACGTGACCTGCCGGTTGCTCGCACCGAGGATCCGCGCACCGTCGACGAGCCGCCGGTCCACCTCCCGGGCGCCCTGGAAGGCGTTGAAGAACACCGGGAAGAAGACGAGTACGACCGCGGAGGCGACCTTCGAGGCCGGTCCGAGGCCGAACCAGATCAGGAAGATCGGCGCGAGCACGATCCGCGGCAGCGCGTTGAGGACCTTGATGTACGGTCCGAGCACATCGGCGAGGAACCGGACCCGGCCGAGCGCGATGCCGAGCACCACGCCGCCGAACACTCCGGCGAGCCAGCCGAGCAGCGCCTCGTACAGCGTGTACCAGACCTGCTGCGCCAGGGAACCCTGCGCGGTGCCCTCGGTGATCCACGTCCAGATCTGCGACCAGATCCTCGACGGCATCGAGAAGTTGAACGGATCGATGATCCCGGCGCGGGCGAAGGCCTCCCACAGTGAGACGACGGCGACCAGCACCAGGACCCGGGTGCCCTGCACCAGCCAGGAGCGGCGGCGTGCGGCGCGGGCCCTGGCACGCGTGCGGCGGTCCGCCGGGACGGCCGCACCCTTCGCGAGGACGGCCTCCGCACGCGGTGTGTCAGGCGGCATGTCCCGCTCCCCTCTCACGCGTGATGCGGACCTCTTCGCCGAGCGAGGCCCAGATCTCCCGGTAGATGTCGGTGAACTCCCTTTCGAGCCTGACGGCTTCGACCCGGCGGGGGCGCGGCAGTCCGATCTCGAAGACCTCCTTGACGGTGGCGGGGCCCGCCGTCATCACGACCACCTTGTCGGCGAGGGCGATGGACTCCTCCAGGTCGTGGGTGACGAAGACGACGGACGCGCCGGTGCCCGACCACAACTGAAGGAGTTCGTCCGACATCAGCGCGCGGGTCTGTACGTCGAGGGCGGAGAACGGCTCGTCCATCAGGAGGATCTCCGGGTCGCACACGAGGGTCGCCGCGAGCGCCACGCGCTTGCGCTGGCCGCCGGAGAGCTGGTGCGGATAGCGGTCCTCGAACGCGCCGAGGCCGACGCGGTCCAGCCACTGCCGGGCCCGGTCCCGCGCCTCCGCCTTCGCCACGCCCCGAAAGCGCGGCCCGGCCATCACGTTCGACAGGGCGGTGCGCCAGGGGAACACCGCGTCCTGCTGGAAGACGAAACCGACCTCGGCCGCGATGCCCGTCACCGGTTCACCGCCGATCAGCACCTCGCCCTCGGTGGGTTCCTCCAGTCCGCTGACCAGGGTCAGCGTGGTCGACTTCCCACAGCCCGTGGGGCCGACCACGGCGACGAACTCGCCGCGGCCGACGGTCAGGTCAAGGTCGCGTACGGCGGTGTGCGGCTCACCCGAGGGGGTGCTGAACACCTTGCTGGCCGCCCGCAGTTCGATGGCGGGGCTCGTCCGACTGTTCATGGCGGCGACGCTAGGGGGCGGGGGTTGCGCCCGGGAGTCTTGAGCGCACAACCAGCGTTGTGCGCACAACTCGGCGTTCTGCGCGTTCTGCTCACCGCCCGCCCGGGAAAACCGGGACCGGGGCTGGGCAGGGCCCCCGGCTACGGTCTACGGTGCGGCGACGCGGGCGGGCGGCCGCCCCGACGGCGACGACGCCGGCACGACGGACGGAGGGTTCGCATGCGCGTGCGCTGGCCCCGCCGGGTCTTCGCCCAGGTGCTGCTGGTGCAGCTGGCCACCACCACCGGTGTGCTCATGCTGGTCACCGCTCTGTTCCTGGCGCCGCTGAGCAGCCAGCTGGACGACGGGTCGATGCGGCAGGCCCTGTCCATCGCCCAGACGACGGCCGCCGACCCGGCGCTCACGCGCGAACTGGTCACCACGCGCCCGAGCCCGGGCGGCCCGGTACAGGCGGAGGCGGACCGGATCAGGCGCTCCACCGGCGCCCTGTACATCGTCGTGATGGACCGGCGCGGTGTCCGCTGGTCGCACACGGACACCGACCGGATCGGTGAGCGCGTGTCCACCGACCCCAGCGGCGCGCTCGCCGGGCGGGACGTCATGGACATCGAGCGCGGCACGCTCGGCCTCTCGGCCCGCGGCAAGGCGCCGCTGCGCGACGCGCACGGCCGGGTCGTCGGGGCGGTGTCGGTCGGGATGGCGTACGACAGTGTGCGGGGCCGGCTGATGAGCGCGCTGCGCGGACTGCTCCTGTACGCGGGGGCCGCCCTGGCGGCAGGCGCGCTGGCCGCGTACGCCGTGTCGCGACGGCTGCAACGCCGCACGCACGGGCTGGCGTTCGCGGACATCTCGGCGCTGCTGGACGAGCGTGAGGCCATGCTGCACGGCATCCGCGAGGGGGTGGTGGCGCTGGACGGGCACGGCAGGGTGCGGCTCGTCAACGACGAGGCGCAGCGGCTGCTCGGGATCGGCCCCGACACGGCCGGCCGGGGCCTCGACGAGGTACTGCCGCCGGGCCGTACCGCCGACGTGCTGACGGGCCGGGTCGGCGGTGCGGACCTGCTGACGGTGTCCGGCGAGCGGGTGCTGGTCGCCAACCGGATGCCGGTAGGGGACGGCGGGGCCGTCGCCACCCTGCGGGACCGCACCGAACTGGAGCTGCTGGGAAGGGAGCTGGACAGCACGCACGGCCTGCTCGACGCGCTGCGGGCCCAGGACCACGAGCACGCCAACCGGCTGCACACCCTGCTCGGGCTGCTGGAGCTCGGGCTGTACGAGGAGGCGGCGCAGTTCGTGGCCGACGTGTCCCGGGCGCACCGGGCGTCGGCGGAACAGGTCGCGGAGCGGGTGCGCGACCCGCTGCTCGCGGCGCTGCTGGTGGGCAAGTCCGCGGTCGCGGCGGAGCGCGGCGCCGTCCTGCGGATCGCCGCGGGCACCCGCCTCCGGGAGCGGGTGGTGGACCCGCGCGATCTGGTCACCGTGCTGGGCAACCTGATCGACAACGCGCTGGACGTGGCGCGGACGGTGGAGGTGGAGATGCGGGCGGAAAGCGGGGGAAGGACGGCCCTGGTGCGGGTGAGCGACGACGGGCCCGGGGTGCCGCCCGCGCTGCGCGAAGCGATCTTCGCGGAGGGCTGGACGACGAAGCGCTCCCCCGCGCACCGGGGGCGCGGGCTCGGCCTCGCGCTGGTGCGGCGGCTCGCCGAGCGGTACGGCGGGATGGCCCGCGTCACGGCACGTGCGGGCGGCGGCGCGGTCTTCACGGTGGTGCTGCCGGAGGCGCTCCTACCGGAGGCGCCCGGATCGGACGCGCGGGGTGCGCGGGAGCTCGTACCGGACGCGGTAGCGGACGGGCGAGGCGGGGACGTGCGGGAGCCGCGGTATCCGGAGGGAACAGGAGCACCGCGCACGCGTGACGGAACGACCACCGGTCGCGCCGCTTGTTCCGGCCCGGCCGATTCCGCTCCCGCCGGCCGGGAGGCTCGGCGGTGATCGACGTACTGGTCGTGGACGACGACTTCCGGGTGGCGGAGATCAACGCCGCCTATGTGGGCCGGGTGCCGGGCTTCCGCGTCGCCGCCCGCGCGCACACCGCGGCGCAGGCTCTGCTGACGCTGGAGCGGAACCGGATCGACCTGGTGCTGCTGGACCACTACCTGCCCGACGAGCCGGGCCTCGCACTGATCCGCCGGATGCGGCAGGCGGGGCACCACGCCGACGTCATCATGGTCACGGCGGCGCGCGACGTGGCGACGGTGAGCGCCGCGATGCGGCACGGCGCCCTGCAGTACCTGGTGAAACCGTTCAGCTTCAGCGGGCTGCGGGCCAAGCTGGAGAACTACGCGGCGCTGAACCGGACGCTGAACGCCGTGGGCGGGCACGGCGGCGAAGCGGGCCAGGAGCAGGTGGACCGGATCTTCGGGGCCCTTCGGCCGCCGCAGGGGCCGGCCTCGGCGCTGCCCAAGGGGCACTCGGCGCCCACCGCCGACCTCGTACGGCGGGTCCTGACAGGAGCGCCCGCGCCGCTGTCGGCCCACGAGGTGGCGGAGCGCGCGGGGATCAGCCGTTCGACGGCGCAGCGCTATCTCAAGGTCCTGGAGCGCGCTGGCCGGGTCGTCCTGACACTGCGTTACGGCGACACGGGCCGCCCGGAGCACCGCTACGGCTGGGCGCCGCGGGACTGAGTCCGGGCACCCTCCGCCGTGGCGGGGCGGGGCTCACCGCGCCGGGGGCGCGCCGTGGTCCAGGGCCCGGTTCAGGTTGATCGCCGCGCTGATCAGCGCGAGGTGGGTGAACGCCTGCGGGAAGTTGCCCAGATGCTCCCCGCTGAGCCCGATCTGCTCCGCGTACAGGCCGACGTGGCTGGAGTACGTGAACATCTTCTCCAGGGCCAGCCGCGCCTCCTCCAGCTGCCCCGAGCGGGTCAGGGCCTCCACCCACCAGAACGAGCAGATGGAGAAGGTGCCCTCGGTGCCCTCCAGTCCGTCGGGCGCCTGCCCGGGGTCGTAGCGGAAGACCAGGCTGTCCACCACCAGCCGCTCCCTGATGGCCTCGATCAGGCCGAGGAAGCGCGGGTCCGTGGGGGCGACGAACTTGACCATCGGCATCAGCAGCAGCGACGCGTCGAGGACCGGCGCGGCCGGGACGGGGGTGTCCTCCGCGATCGTCCGGGTGAAGGTGCCGGCGCCCTCGTGCCATCCGCGGTCCATGATCTGGTGGTAGATGCTGTCGCGCGCGGAGATCCAGCGGCCCAGGTCGCCGGGCAGGCCCCGCTGCCTGGCCATTCTGACCATGCGTTCCATGGCGACCCAGGACATCAGCCGCGAGTAGGTGTGGTTCACACGGCCCGCCCTGGTCTCCCAGATGCCCGCGTCGGGGGTGTCCCAGTGGTCGATGAGCCATTCCAGGATGGTGCACAGGTCGCTCCACGCCTCATGCGAGATGCCGGCCCCGTACTTGTTGAACAGGTAGACGGAGTCGATGAGTTCGCCGTAGATGTCGAGTTGTACCTGACCCGATGCGGCGTTGCCGACCCGGATGGGCGCCGAGCCCAGGTAACCCTCCCAGTGATCCAGCACCTCCTCGGGGAGGTCCGCGTGCCCGTCGATGGAGTACATGACGCGCAGGGGACCGCCCTCCAGATTTCCGCAGGCGCTCCGGAGCATGCGGGTCAGCCAGCCGACGAACGCGTCGGCTTCGTCCGTGAAGCCGAGGCGCAGGAGCGCGTAGAGGGAGAACGCGGCGTCCCTGACCCACACGTAACGGTAGTCCCAGTTGCGCGGGCCGCCGATGCGCTCGGGCAGGCCGAGCGTCGGCGCGGCGACGATGGCCCCGGTCGGTTCGTGGGTGAGGAGCTTGAGGGTGAGGGCGGAGCGGTGCACCATCTCCCGCCAACGCCCCGTGTACATGGACTGCTTGAGCCACCCGCGCCAGAAATGCACGGTCTGCTCGAAGAGTTCGTGGACGACGGACGGCTCGGGGCAGGGTACGGGGTCCCGTCCCGCGTCGGACGCGGGCCCGGGCTCCAGCACGAACAGCGCCGTCCCGCCCTTCTCCAGGGTGAAATCGGCGGTGACGTCGACGCCGTCCACGCCGAGCGGCACCGTCGAGCGCAGCGCCAGAGAAAGCGCGTTGCCGGTGAAGCGCACCCCCTCCGGGTAGCGCTCGACACGGTGCCTCTCCCGCCCGTAGTCGAAGCGCGGGGCGACCCGCACGGCGAGATCGACCGAGCCGCGCACATTCACCACCCGCCGGGTCAGGCGCTGTACGTGGTCCGGATCGTGCGCGCGCACGATCGGCATGAAGTCGTGGATCTCGACGATGCCGGTGTCCGTGTGCATGCGGGTGATCAGGATGTTGGTGTCGGGGAAGTAGAACTGCCGGCGCCTGATGTGGCCGGCGGAGACCGCGGTGATCTCCCAGTGACCCCCGCGTCGCGCGTCGAGGAGCGAGCCGAAGACGCTCGGTGAGTCGAACCGCGGTGCGCAGAACCAGTCGATACATCCACCGGTCGTGACCAGGGCGGCCGTCCGCAGATCCCCGATCAGGCCGTGCTCACTGATCCGCGGGTAGCCGGGTGCCGCCGGTTCCCCGTCGGCACCCGCCTGCCCGAGGGGCCCCCGGTCTGTCGGCTCCATCTTTCGGAGTCTGCCCCAGTTCACGGCGGCACGCATCCGCTGCGGTGGCGGCGAGCGGCCCGACGTGGAGCGGATAGGGCCGTCCCTCCCACGCCGGTCGGGTACGGCCGTCCCCGGGCTGGAGAGCCGGGCCCCGCCCCCCGCGGGGCCCCGCCCCGTCCGGTGGCCGGGTCAGCCGGCGGCCCCCGGCGCCGCCGCGTCCGTGACCGTCCCGGCGGCCACCGCGGGGTCGGCGAGGGCGGACAGGACCGCCGCGGCGAGCGCCGTGCGCTCTGTCATGCCGTCGAGGCTGATGTACTCGTCCCGGGCGTGGGCGCCCGCGCCGACCGCACCGAAACCGTCGAGCACGGGCACGCCGAGCGCCGCGACGAAGTTGCCGTCACTGGCACCGCCGACGGCGCACTCGCGCAGGGTGAGACCCAGCGCTGCGGCGTGGTCGCGGGCGAGCGAGAACAGCCGGGCGTTGCCGGGCGTGCGGGACATGACGGGCCTGTTCCATCCGCCGCTCGTCTCCAGCCGGGCCCGGGCGTCGTGCGGACGCAGCGCGGCGAGCGCCCGGTCGATCCGGTCGGCCTCCGCGTCGTCCGACACGCGTACGTCGAGGTGGGCGACGGCCTGGCCCGCCGACACGTTGGCCCGGGTACCGCCCGTGACGATGCCCACGTTGACGGTGGTCCCGGCGTCGGCATCGCTCAGCGCGTGCAGGGACAGCACCGCTCGGGCGATCTCATCGACGGCGCTGACGCCCTTGGCGGGGTCGAGCCCGGCGTGTGCCTCCACGCCGGTCGCCGTGACCTGGAAGAGGCCGACGCCCTTGCGCGCGGTCTTGATGGCGCCGTCCGCCGACGCCTCGAAGACGAGGGCGGCCGGCACGCCCGCGGCGGCCGCCTCGATCACGGGGCGGGAGCCGGGGCTGCCGAGTTCCTCGTCCCCGTTGAGCACGAGCCGCAGGGGCGGACGCGGCAGGCCGAACGCGTCGAGTGCCCGCACCGCCCACAGGACCTGTACGAGGCCCGCCTTCATGTCGAAGACGCCGGGGCCCGTGGCCCGGTCACCGTCGACGGCGAACGGGCGCTCCGCGACGGTACCGCGGCTCCACACCGTGTCGTAGTGGCACAGCAGGAGGATCGGCGCGGCATCCTCGCCCGAGGGCGCGCCCTCGCCGGTCCTGGCGCCGGGCCAGTCCAGGACGAGGGTGTCGCCGTACGCGCCGCCGTCGGCGCGGTGCCGGGCGCTCGGAGTGCCGAGCACCTGCTCCAGCCACTGTTCGAGACCCGGCAGGGCCGCGTCCAGGCAGGCCTTGTCGTCGCTCGGGGTCTCGGTGTCGACGTAACGGGACAGTTCACCGAGCATGTCGGCGCGGTGCCCGGCGACCCAGGCGGTGATCTCCTCGGGCGCGACGGGCCGGGCGGGGGCCGTGGTGGGGGTGGGGGCCGTGGGGCGGGGTGTGGTGTTCAACGGTCACTTCCGGGTGTGGCGTGGCGGTACAGGTCTTCGAGGTTCTTCTCGTCCATGCGGCGCTCCCCCGACTCGACCTCGGCGAGCATCGTGAGCAGGCGGCTGAGTACCGGTACCGGGGTACCGAGGCGCTCCGCCGTCTCCCGGACGGGCCGGTAATGGTGGTGGACCTCCACCGGACGGTGGCGCACGGCGATGTCGCGCCAGATGCCGCTGCGGTCCTTGGCCTGCCCGGCGAGCCAGCCGACCAGGGTGTCGGTGGCCGCCTCCCGCTCGGCGGGCGGGACGCCGGGGAGATAGGGGGCGGGATCGAACGCGTCGAAGGCCTCAAGGCTCAGTCCGGCCGCCGTCGCGACGCCTTCGACCTCGGCCGCGAGCGCGTACATGAGGGGCCGGTGGGTGTCGATGATCCGTGCCATCGGGGCGTCCACCAGCGCCGTCGCGGTGAGCATCGCGCCGAAGGCGAGCTTGGACCAGAGGTAGCCCTCGACGTTGCCCGTCGCACGAGCGGGGCCCCAGGCCCCGAGGTCGCGGACGAGCGTGTGGACGCGCTCGCTCGGTGTGCCGTCGAGTTCGCCGACGACGAGCGCGCCGGCGCCGCCGTCGCGTACGACGCCGGGTGCGACGGCGTCCGCGAACAGGTTGACGAAGGCGCCGACGGTACGGTGCTCGCCGACGCGCCGCGCGATGGTCCGCTCGTTGAGGCCGTTCTGCAGGGACACGACGTAGCCGTCGGCTGCCAGCAGGGGCGCGAGCCAGTCGGCCGCCGTCTCGGTGGCCTGGGCCTTGACGCACAGCAGCACATGACGGGGTACGTGGTCCACGGCGTCGGGCGCGCAGGCCAGGACCGGCACGGTCCGCTCACCGTCCGGGCCCTGGAGCGTCAGTCCGTGCTCGCGCAGCGCCGCCACATGCGCGGGGTCCGTGTCGACGATGTGGACGGTGTGACCGGCCTCGGCCAGGTGGAAGGCGAGGGTCCCGCCGATGGCGCCGCCGCCCACGACGGTGTAGGTGGCGGGCGCTGTGTTGTCGTCGTCGGCCGTCACCGGGTGACCTCCTCGTGGGGCGTTCCGGCCTGGGTGCCCGACAGTTCGGGCCAGTGGCGCGGGAGTGTGGTGGTACCGGCCGAGGCGCCGCCGTCCAGACGCACGACGGACCCGGTCATCCAGGACGCCTCGGGGCCCGCGACCCACCGCACGGCCCGTGCGATGTCGTCGGGTTCGCCCGGGCGGCCGAGCGGGTTGACCGAGACCGCCGCCGCGTAGGCGTCGGTGACGGGGTTGACGGCGCTGTCCACGGTGACGAAACCGGGCGAGACGGCGTTGACACGGATCCCGTGCGGACCGAACTCCACGGCGCACGAGCGCGTCAGCATCTCCAGGGCGGCCTTCGACGCACTGTAGTGCGCGGCCCCGTAGCGGGCCCTGAGGGCGGCGCCCGAGGTGATGTTGACGATGTTCCCCGCGACGCCCGCCGCGGTCAGGACGCGGGCGAAGGCGGCGCTCGTGAGCATCGCCGCGCGGACGTTGACGTTCATGACGCGGTCCCAGATGTCCGCCGTCATCTCGGTCAGGGGCGTGGCCGGGTAGATACCGGCGGCGTTGACGAGGACGTCGGGCGGACCCGCGAGCTCACTCGCGCGGTCGACGAGTGCGCCCGCGGCCTGCGGATCCGCCAGGTCGGCGGCGAGCGCGCGGGCCGACGCGCCGGCACCCGCGAGCCGCTCCACCAGGGCGCTGAGGGCGCCGGAGGGCAGGTCGCTCGCGGTGACGGCGCACCCCTCCTGGGCGAACGCGGCACACACGGCGGCTCCGATGCCACCGGACGCCCCGGTGACGAGGACGTGCCGGCCGGGTGGGCGGGGCGGGCCGGGGGGCACGGTGCGGGGGGTCATGCGATCTCCTTGTTCTTCGTCTCGGGCATGGTGGCGTAGACGATCACACCGACGAGCGCGGCCGCCGCCAGGTAGAGCCACACCATGCCGCGGTGTCCGTGGGAGCTCATCCAGGTGGTGAGGTAGGGGGCGGTGCCGCCGAACACGGCCACGGCGAGCGCGTACGGCAGGGCGATTCCGGTGGTGCGGACCTCGGGCGGGAACTGCTCCGCCATGATCACGGCGCAGTTCGCGGAGTAGCCCACCAGCAGCACGATGCCGACGAGTTCGACGCCGAGCAGGGTCCAGAAGCTGTTGTCGAGCACGTGGAACAGCGGCCAGGCCAGCACGAGGAAGCCGGCCGCGAACGCGATCATGGTGGGTTTGCGGCCGATCCGGTCGGACAGCATGCCGCCGAAGGGCAGCAGCACGACGAACACGGCGAGGGAGAGGGTGTTGGCGAGGAGCGCCCGGTTCAGCGGCATGCCCGTCGTGAGATGGACGTACGAGGGCATGTAGCTGACCCAGATGTAGTAGATCAGGGTGCCGGCCACGGTCACACCCACCACGCGCAGCGCGGCCCGCGGATGGTTCACCAGCATGGAGCGCAGCGGGTTGGCGCGAGCGCCGCCGGTGTGTTCCATCCGCCGGAAGGACTCGGTCTCCCGCACGGACACCCGCAGCCACAGTCCGATCAGACCCAGCAGGCCCGCCACGGCGAAGGCGATCCGCCAGCCCCAGGTGTCGAGCGCGTGCTCGTCGAGGCTGCTGGTGAGGATCGTGCCCATGAGGGACGCGATGAGGGTTCCGGCGCCGACCGAGACCTGCTGCCAGGAGCCCGCGAGGGCGCGTCGCCCGGGTGCTGCCGACTCGATGAGGAAGGCGGACGAGGTGCCGAACTCACCGCCCGCGGAGAAGCCCTGGACGAGCCGGGCCGCCACGAGCACGATGGGCGCGCCCACCCCGATGGTGGAGTAGCCGGGACACACCGCGATGACGATCGCGGCCCCCGCCATCATCGAAATGGTCAGGGTCATGGCCTTCTTGCGGCCCCGCCGGTCCCCGTAGGCACCGAGGATCGCACCGCCGATGGGCCGCATCAGGAAACCGACCGCGAAGACGGCGAGGGTCGACAGGACGGCGGCCTCGGGGGCGTGGGACGGGAAGAACGTACCGGCGAAGACGGACGAGAAGGTCGAGTAGACGGCCCAGTCGACCCATTCGACGGTGTTGCCCACCGCACCGGCCCAGATGGCGCGGCGGCGGTTCGCGGCGGCGTCGTGATCCGCGGTCCCGGAAGGGGCGGGCCCGCCGGACGGTACGGTGCCCGCGGGCGGTGGCGCGCCCGGGGACGCTGCGTGCTGCGTCATCGTCTCTATCCTTCGTGAACGGGTGTGCGCGGGGACGGTGTTGTCGTGCCGGGTGCCTCGGCGAGACCGGCCTGGCCGGCCACGTACCGCGCGAGGTCCGCGTGGGTGGTGAACCAGACACCGGAGTGCGCGGCGATGTGGTCGAGCAGTTCGGCCAGGACCAGGAGGCGGGAGCGGTGGCCGATGAAGTGGGGATGCATCGTGAGCTGGAAGACCCCGCCCTCGCGGTACGCCTGGTCGAACTCGTCGCGCCAGATGCCGAGGACGGAGCGCGGTGGTGTGTACGGGCGCAGTCCCGCGTAGCGTTCCATCATGAAGTAGGGCGCGTCGTCGCGGATCCACTCCACGGGTATCTCCACGATGCCGGTGGGTTCGCCGTACGCGAGGAGTTCGTAGGGGTCGTCGTCGGCCATCAGGGACGAGTCGTAGAGGAGTCCCATCTCGCGTGTGATGGACAGGGTGTGGTCGGAGAAGTCCCAGGACGGCGTACGGATGCCCACCGGCCGTGCGCCGGTGATCTGTTCGAGTGTGTCCGCACTGCGCAGCTGGAGCTCTCGTTCGGCCTCGGGCGGCACCTGCATGTTGCGTTCGTGGATCCAGCCGTGGATGCCGATCTCATGGCCGCCGGCCGCGTACGCGCGGGCCTCCTCGGGGTGGAGCAGCGCGGAGACGGCCGGCATGAAGAAGGTGGCGGGGGCGCTGTGCCGGTCCAGCAGCCGCAGGATCTTCGGTGCGGCGACGCGTGAACCGTACTCGCCCTGAGCGAGCTTGCCCGGACGGATCTCGCCGTCCCGCAGGGCCGGGGTCTCGTGGTCGGAGTCGAAGGAGAGCGCCACCGCGACGCGTGCGCCTCCGGGCCATGACTCCGGCACCAGGGACCGGCCGGCGCGCACCCGCTCGACGTGGCCGCGCCAGGTCCCTTCGTCCCACTGCCACGGCTCCCCGGTCGCGCGCGGTGCGTCGCCATGGGTGCGGGGGGATTCGTCTGCCATCGTGAACTCCGTTTCGTTCCGCTGTCGTTCCGTCACGCGTGGTGCCGCGCCGACGGTGGTACGCCGGCGGGGCGCGGGCCGCACCGGGACGGGAAGCGGCGTGCGGGAGCGGGGATGCGGTGTGACGGGACTGTCGGTGTGCGGTGCCTGACGGAAGTGTCAGGACTGCTGGGACTGTCGGTGTGCGGTGGTGTGTGGGGCGCGTGACGGGACTGTCAGGCACTCGTTGTGCGGTGTGCTGGGCGGTTGTGTGACGCTTTCTGGCGGTGCGGGACAAGAGCTGGGACGAGAGCGGACGGATGTGCGGAGGGACGACGGACAACGAAGGACGAACGGACGAGGGAGGAGGGCAAGCCGGAGTCCGCCGCGTGGGCCCGCGTCACACCGCACACCGCACCGGAACCGTCGCACCGTCCGGCGCGGCGACAGGAACGGTCCGCGCCCTCCCGGCGACTACGGCACATCGCGTCGACCCGCACCTCACGACCGCCGTGGCGAGCGATCCGCCCGCCCGTACGACACCGCGCGGCTGCCGTCCGGGCTACCCCTCGAAGATGTCCATCTCCCGGCTGAGTTGCTCGCCGGCCTCCAGCCGCTCGGATCCCAGGTGTCCCACGACACCGAGGGTGAGAGCGAGCCCGAGACTGATCGCCGCCGTCGTCGACGGCAGGCCCCCGGACGCCTTGCCCGAGACGCGCAACACCAACTCCGCCTCCTTGGCGAGGGAGGGGCTGCCGTCGTCCGTGACCAGCAGGACCGGGACACCTCTCGCGGCGAACATGCGGCCGATGTCGGCCGTACTTCGCGTGTAGCGGCGGAACGTGAAGGCGATGAGCAGGTCGCCCGGCCCCACGTCCAGCAGCGGCTGGTAGTCGTGCAGGACGGCCGAGGTCACCCGCCGCACCCCGCCCCGCACCCGCGCGAGCGAGAACGCCAGCGCCGACGCGGACGACTCCGAGGCGCGGCCTCCGAGCACCCACACGTTGCCGGCCCCCGCGATCATGCGGGACGCGCTGTCGAGGACGTCGTCGGGCAGGTCTCTGAGCTGTTCGAGGTTGCGCATCTCGCGTTCCCAGATGCGCGCGTATCTCCCTTCGCCGCCGGTGGGCGCGGAGGGTGACGCGAGCACGGCGCGCAGGTCACCGCGTACGGCGTCCTGCAGGTGGGGGTAGCCGTCGAACCCGAGTCGTTGGGCGAAGCGGGTCACGCTCGCCGCACTGACACCGAGCCGGTCGGCGATCTCCGCCGCCCGCAGGAAGGGCACGTCCTCGATGTATTCGAGGAGGTGGTCCGCGATCAGACGGTCCGTGCGCGACAGGCCGGAGGAGCGGGTGGCGATGCGTTCGGCCAGCACGTTTCCTCCAGGGGGGTCGGTTGCCGCAGAGTCTCCGGCCAACCCGGAACCTCTGCAATCTTGATTTCAGTTGCCGGAACTCTACAAGCAGTCTTACGCGATGGGAAGGGGTCGCGATCGCCACACCGAAATCGCGCAGCACGTGGGTCCTATCGGGAGGCTCATGGCAAATCGGACTGCGGGACGGACAACCGAGGCCGTGGAGGCGAGAGTTGCCTCGATGCTCCCGCCGAGCCTCCCCCCGCGGCTCGCTCACCCCCGTCGTGCCGGTCCTCCCGCCCCACGCCGCCCGATCCGCCCGGACCGGGTCCACTCCCGCGAGCCGCGCTGCCACGACGGCCGACTCCGTTGCGAAATGGCCCACTTCGACCTACGCGCCACGGACAACGGAGTGCTTGCGGCCGGCAGGCGGGTGTTGCTCCGGCCGCACCGCGCCATGGCCGCCCGTGAAACGTTCGTATGACGCCGTCGGAGTACCGGCAACGGACGCACCGCCCCGGAGCGGGCCGGTCCCCCGTCCCGCGGGGCTCCCCCGTCGGGACGGGCCGCCCCCTCCCCCTTGCCTTCCCGCGCCGAGCCGCGTCTCGGTGTTTGCGCCGCCCGTCCCACGGCGCATGCTGGTCGTCCGGGCGCGTCGGCGGACGCGCCCACGACCGGCAGAGGCGGGAAGGGCAGCACATGTCACAGGCGTTCGGCTCCTACCAGGACGAGATCTACCTGCGCGCGCTCGGTGGCGTCCAGCCTGATCACCCCATGGAGTACGGGGAGTTGGAGGAGCGGGCGCGCGCGGCGCTGCCCGAGTCGGTGTGGTCCTACGTCGCCGGCGGTGCGGGCGACGAACACACGCAGCGCGCCAACGTCGAAGCGTTCAGGCGGTGGGGGCTCGTACCGCGGATGTTCGTCGGCGCGAAGGAACGCGACCTGACCGTCGAGCTCCTCGGGATGCGTCTGGCGTCGCCGCTGTTCATGGCGCCGATCGGGGTGATCGGCCTGTGCGCGCAGGACGGCCACGGCGACCTGGCGACGGCGCGGGCCGCCGCGCGTACGGGAGTGCCCATGGTGGCCTCGACCCTCTCCGTCGATCCGATGGAGGACGTGGCCGCCGCGTCCGGGGACACCCCCGGTCTCTTCCAGCTCTACACGCCCACCGACCGGGAACTCGCTGCGCACCTGGTGGAACGTGCCGAGGAGGCGGGGTTCAAGGGCATCGTCGTCACACTCGACACCTGGGTGACCGGGTGGCGCCCCCGCGACCTGCGGACGGGCAACTTCCCCCAGCTGCGCGGGCACTGTCTCGCGAACTACTTCGGCGACCCGGTGTTCAGGGCCGGGCTCGACCGGGCTCCGGAAGAGGACCCGGGGCCCGCGATCCTGCGCTGGACGCAGATCTTCGGCAACCCGCTGACCTGGGACGACCTGCCGTGGCTGCGATCACTCACGGACCTGCCCCTGATCGTCAAGGGCCTGTGCCACCCCGAGGACGTGCGCCGGGCCCGGGACGGCGGTGTGGACGGCGTGTACTGCTCCAACCACGGCGGCCGGCAGGCGAACGGCGGGCTGCCGGCCCTGGACTCGCTGCCGGAGGTCGTGGAGGCGGCGGACGGACTGCCGGTGCTGTTCGACTCCGGGATCCGCGGCGGCGCCGACATCGTGAAGGCACTGGCACTCGGCGCCAGCGCCGTGGGGGTCGGCAGGCCGTACGCCTACGGCCTGGCGCTCGGCGGCACGGAGGGCGTGGTGCACGTCCTGCGGACCCTGCTCGCCGAGGCGGACCTGATCATGGCCGTGGACGGCTACCCGTCCCTCGCCGACCTGACGCCGCAGGCGCTGCGCCGGGTCGGCTGAGGAGCCGCCGCGACTCCGTCACGGACTCCGTCGGTGGTCCCGCCCCCGCGCGCCGGAGGCTGTGAGGCGGGGCGGTCCGCGGCCTGGCGGCTCGGAGCCGGGCGGTCCTCGGCCCGGCGGCTCGGACGTGCCGAGGCAGCCGTGCCCCACGGTTCCGGCGTCCCCCGGGCAGGACGACCGTCAGGTCCCGTCGCCCGGCTCCTCAGCGGGCCGGGCCGGTGCCGGGCTGGAAGGGGCCCACGTGCGACGCGGCGGCCGGCGGCGGGCTCTTGCTGACCGGCCCACCCGACCAGGCCACCTTGAGGAACGCCTTCTCGTCGGGCGGCGTGATCTCCACGGCCGCGGGAGTGACGGTCGCACCCCCGACGATCCCCGGGTTCGGGAAGCCGAGCGCGGCCCAGGCACTGTGCCCGGGGGCGAGCCGTACGGCTGCCTTCCGGGCGCCGGCGCGCGCCGGATCGGGAGCGACCCGCTTGCCCGCGCCGTCGACGAACGCGAACCCCGGAAAGCCCTGGACCGTACAGGTCCGGCCCGAGGTGTTGGTCAGCACCAGCGCGTGGTTCTCCTGCCCGGCGCCCGGATCATCCGGCCCCACGGACGCCTTCAGGTCCGAGGTGTGGCAGCGTCCGACGCCCGCCGTCGCGGACGCGTCACCGCCGGCGGTGGAGCGCCCGCCCGGCTGTGTCGTGTGCGGTCCCGACGACGTGGACCGCCGCGCGGACGGCGAGGTCGCGCCGTCCGCGGGGGCGGACGTACTCGCGCCGGTGGCTCCGCTCGCGGACGGCGAACTGCTCGCACTGTCCGTCGCGGGGCCCGCCGAACCGCTCACGCTGCGCGGGGCCGACGGCGAACCGCTGCCGCACCCTGCCAGGGCGAGACCGGAGGCCGCCACGAGTGCCACCGCGCCCACCCGGGCGCGGTGCCTGCCCGCGCCCAGTACCGCCGCCGTACGCCGCCGCCTCAGGTTCTCCGCCATACCGTGCCACCCGTCCGTCGGAAGGTCCCGTCCCATCGTGCAGGGGCCTCGCGCCGAGCGCATGCCGCGCGCCCGGGGAGGCGGCGGGGCACAAGGGGGACGGCGGGGGCGAACCGGGCAGCGACCCGGAGCGGCGACACCGTCACCCAGTGATGGACGGCGGGTCACGGTACGCGGGTCACGAGTCTCGCGACACGGGACACGCCGTCATCGGCCACGCGGTCATGCCGTCACATGCAGGCTCCGCAGGATGCGGTTCGTGCTCGCCCGGCCCTTGTCCGCGCTGCCCGCCTCGTACCGGATCTGCACGTACACCTCCGGTGGCCTGCCCGCCGACGGCGTGAGCGCCACCTCGTCCAGCGCGCGGCCCGACGTCCCGCAGGACGTCCATGTGCGCACCGTGCCGCGCCATGCCGCGTCGGAGAACGCGCGGCTGCCCCGGTACGAGCACGAGTGGTGGGTCACGGCGCCGACCTTCGCCGCGAGGTCCTTCGCCGTCCCGCCGTACGCGCCGACGAAGACCCCGCTCACCGGGCTGTTCAGGTCGTTCCAGTCGTTCACGTCCTGCGCGAGGGTGAGCCCCGGCTGATGGCCGCCGCTCAGCCCGAGGTCGGCGGGCGACCAGCCGGAGTCCACGACCTGGCGTCCCCAGGACCGCGGCACCGTGACGCTGATCCGGCCGGTGGCGTCGGCGACCCGTTCGGTGTCGGGTGTGCTGTCGTGGTGCAGCAGCGCCTCGGCCGCCGCCGTCCCGCCGCCCGCCACCACCACCAGGGCGGCCACGCCGGCCAGGACCTTGCCGGCGCGCCCGCGGCGGGCGGGCCGGGCAGGCCGCACCCGGCCGCTTCCGGCGCCGCCGGTCGTGGCGCCGGCCAGCCGGTCGAGTTCGTCCGCGAACGCGCCGGCCGTGGGCCAGCGCCGCTCCCGGTCGGGCGCCATCGCCCGCAGCACGGCGCGCTGCACGCCCTTCGGCACGTCCGGCCGCACCTTGGCGGGCGGCAGTACCTTGCCCGGCGGCCCCGGCACGGAACCGGTGACCAGGTGGTAGAGCACCGCACCCAGGCTGTAGACATCCGCGCGGGCGTCGATCCCGTCGAACGGCTCCGCCTGCTCGGGCGCCATGTATCCGGCCGAGCCCGCGATGACGGTCAGCCCCGACGCCTGCGCGAGGTTCTTGGCGAGGCCCAGGTCCGCGAGCAGGACCCGCTCCTGTCCCTCGGAGCCGCTCGCCAGCAGGACGTTGGACGGTTTGATGTCGCGGTGCACGATGCCCGCCTCGTGCAGGTCCGCCGCGCCCCGGGCGGCGCGCGCCGTCAGCGACAGGGACTCCTCGACGGACGGCGCGCCGGCGGTCAGCCGGTCGTCCAGTGTCCCGCGGTCCGCGTACTCCATGACGAAGTAAGGCCGCTCATCGGGTAGTTCACCGACGTCGAAGACCTGCACCACGCCTGCGGACGTACCCTTGCGCAACAGGCGGGCCTCCGCGAGGAAGCGTTCGCGTACATCCATCCGGTACGCCCAGTTCTCTGCCATCACCTTGACGGCGACAGGGGCGTCGAGACGGTCGTCGTGGGCCAGCCACACCACGCCGAAGGCGCCGGTGCCGAGGCGCCTTTCAATGCGGTAGCGGCCGATCAGCTCTGGTCGGGACATGTGGTTATCATGCCCGGGTGACCGAGCGACCCGTGCAGGCCCCGTGACTCATCCGTACGACACAGAGGACCTCGCGGCGCGAGCCGCCGCCGGCGACGAGGCGGCCCTCGACCTCCTGCTGCGGGAGATCGGCCCCGACGTCGTCCGGCGCTGCGGCCGGTTCCTGCCCTTCCGGGAGGACGCCGAGGAGGCCGCTCAAGACGTCCTGCTGCAGGTCTCCAGGAACATCCGCCGTTTCGAGGGCCGTAGCAAATTCAGTACCTGGCTCTATACGATCGTTACGAACTGCGCCCGTCAGAAGTACCGCGAGCTCAAGCGGCGGGCGTCGGAACGTCCCCTCACGGACCCCGACGCGGGCGGCCCCGACCCGCGCACCACCAGCGTGATCGCGGGCTCCCGGCTCGACCTGCTGGACGCGCTCGAACGGCTGGAACAGGAGAGCCCGCACCTGGTGGCGCCGCTCGTGTACCGGGACATCTGCCAGATGGACTACGCGGAGATCGCCGAGCGGACCGGTATCCCGGTGGGCACGGTGAAGTCGCGCCTGCACCACGCGCGCAAGCAGATCCGGCCCTGGCTGCTCGGCGAGCGGCGCTGAGCTGCCGGCTGCGCTGGGGCGCCTCCGGCCTGGAGCGCTCGGGCGCCGACTGCGCTGGGGCGCCTCCGCAGCGAAGCACTGAGAAACCGGGGCACCGACGTTCCGCTGCCCCGAGGCCCGGACCTGCTGGGGTGCCGAAGCGCTTGAAGGGGGTGCGGCCCGTCGGCCCGTACGGCCGCGATCACCGCCCGGAACGCGGCGCCGCTCACGGCCCGCCGCCGCTCGTGCACACGCGTCTCCGATCAGCGCGGCACGGGAGGGCCGGGGCCGGGTTCGCGCGCCCAGCGGGGCGCGCCGGTGACGAAGCGGCACCTGCACCGGCCCGACGGGCCGCGACGGGCATATTCCGCAGGTGAGTACCGTTTGAGGTAAGGCCCGGGACGACCCGGAAACCAACCAAGGGGAGACGAGCAGAGATGACGCAACCGACCGAGCGCGCAGTCCTCGCCGGGGGCTGCTTCTGGGGTATGCAGGACCTGGTCCGGCGCCTTCCCGGAGTGATCTCGACCCGCGTGGGCTATTCGGGCGGTGACACCCCGAACGCGACGTACCGCAACCACGGCACCCACGCCGAGTCGCTGGAGATCGTCTTCGATCCGACGGCGACCTCCTTCCGCGACCTGCTGGAGTTCTTCTTCCAGATCCACGACCCGAGCACGCTCAACCGCCAGGGCAACGACATGGGCCTGAGCTACCGCTCCGCGATCTACTACACGAGCGACGAGCAGAAGCGCGTCGCAGAGGAGACCATCGCGGACGTCGACGCGTCCGGCCTGTGGCCGGGCAAGGTCGTCACCGAGGTGGCGCCCGTCGGCGACTTCTGGGAGGCGGAGCCGGAGCACCAGGACTACCTGGAGCGCTATCCGGAGGGCTACACCTGCCACTTCCCCCGGCCCGACTGGAAGCTCCCCCGCAGGCGGACCACGGTCTGACGGCGCGGGCGTGAGCGACCGAGTGGAACTTGGCAGCTGGCCCACAGCGGTCGAGGCGGCGCCGCGGCTGGCCGCGGCGCTCGGCCTCGGGGCCGACGACCTGTGGATCAAGCGCGACGACCTGACCGGCCTCGGCGGGGGCGGCAACAAGGTACGCAAGCTGGAGTGGACCGTCGGCGCCGCGCTGGCCGACGGTGCCGACACGCTGGTGACGACAGGTGCGCCGCAGAGCAACCACGCCCGGCTGACGGCCGCCGCCGCGGCCCGTACGGGTGTGGCGGCGGTGCTGGTGTTCCCCGGCCGACCGGGCGCGTCCCGGTCCGGCAACCTCGCGTTGGACGGCCTGTTCAACGCCCGCATCGTGTGGGCCGGGGAGGTCGACGCGGCGGGACTCGACGGGGTCGCGCGTCAGACGTGCGAGCGGCTTCGGGCGTCGGGCGCCCGGCCCGCGCTCATCCCGTTCGGCGGGTCGAGCAGGCTCGGGGCGCGGGGGTACGAACGCTGCGGGGAGGAACTGCGTGCGCAGCTTCCTGGTCCTGTCACGGTGGTGGCCGCCCTCGGCTCCGGCGGGACGATGGCCGGGCTGGTGAGCGCGCTCGGTCCCGACGCGGTCCTCGGCGTGCACGTCGGCGCGGTGCCCGATCCGCGGGCCGCCGTGGCCGCGCTCACCGACGCGGCCCCGGCCCGCCTGCGCATCCGGACGGACCAGGTCGGCGAGGGCTACGCGAAGCTGACCGAACCCGTGCGGGACGCGCTGAAGCTGGCGGCGCGCACCGAGGGCATCGTGCTCGATCCGATCTACACGGGGCGGGCGCTGGCCGGTCTGGTCGCGGCGGTGGGGGACGGTGACATCCGGCCCGGCGAGCGGACCGTCTTCCTGCACAGCGGGGGCCTGCCCGGGTTCTTCGGCCACCCGGAAGCACCGGACTTCGCGGAGCGCGCGGCCGACCCGGTCGGCTGACCGGGCAAACCCGCCGCCGGTGCGCGTCGGCCGCCGGGCCCGTGGGCTCCGGCGGCCGACGCGCGTCGTCGCCGGTCGGTCGGGCCGGCCGGCGCCGTGGAGGGCGTGCCCCGGCGCCTTACCCCACCGACGATGGCGCACGCTGCCGTCGTACCTGCGTGCCTGCGTACCGCGTACCTGGGTATCTGCGTACCTGCCGGGGGCTCCCCTCGGTGCGGGCGTGCAGGTCGCGCCGGACCCGACCGCCCCGCTCCACGCGATGATCGAGACGAGGGAAGCGGACGATCCACTTCCCACACAGGGTCGACAGGCGATCTGTTGTGCGAAAATCGGCGCGCGGCCGGCGGCGGGACCCGGAGGCCGGATACGGCAACCGGGGAAGTGGGTGAGGGGCATACTGCGCGAGTCCGTGTTCCGCAGCGAGGACCTGCCGGTGGAGGACCGCTTCGACGCCTGGCGCGAGCGGATGAGCGCCACCCACGCACCCATGCGACTGGAGAGTAACCGCGCGGGCGACTTCCACGCCCGGCAGCGGCTGATCGGCCTCGGGGCCGTGTCGATGTGGCCGGCGCACTTCGAGCAGTTGGTCTTCCTGCGGACGCCGAAACTGATCCGGCAGTCCGATCCGGAGGTCTACCACCTCTCGCTGCTGCGGGACGGCGCCGCCGGGGTGTCCTGGGGCCGCGAGGAGAACGTGTACAGCACGGGCGACTTCCATCTCAACGACTCGTCGCGCCCGTACGAGATCTGGACTGCGGACGGCTGGATCTCGTCCGTGGGCGTCGAGATCCCCAAGGCGCTGCTGCCCCTGCCCGCGGACACCGTCGACCGGGCGGTCGGCAGGCACCTGACGGGCAGGTCCGGTCCTGGCGCGCTGCTGGCGCATTTCCTCACCCAGCTCGCCGCCGACACGAGCTCCTACCGGCTCTCGGACGGGCCGCGGCTCGCCACCGTGCTCGTGGACCTGGTCGCGGCGATGCTGGCGCACGCCGTGGAGGAGGAGACGTCTCAGTCGCCCGAGACCCGCACGCGGGTGCTGACGCTGCGGATCAAGACGTTCATCCGCCAGAACCTGCACGACCCGGAGCTGACGCCGAGTCAGGTGGCGGAGCGGCACCACATCTCGTGCGGCTACCTCCACCGGCTCTTCCGCGACGAGGGCGAGACGGTGGCCGCGCACATCCGCCATGAGCGGCTGGCGGGCGCGCACCGCGACCTCGCGGACCCGGCGCACGCGGCGACGCCCGTCCACGTGATCGCGACACGCTGGGGCTACTCCCGGGCGTCCGAGTTCACTCGTGCCTTCCGTACGGCGTACGGCATCCCGCCCACGGAGCACCGGCTCCACGCGCGGCGGGCGTGACCTCGGCGCCGCGTCCCGCGTTCCCGCTCTCCCGCGCGCGAGGGCGTGCCTGGCGCCCCCCGTACGCCAGGCGCGCCCTCGCGTCGGTACCGCCTCCCGAGCCGGTCGTGCCCGGGGGCCGGTGGGGCGGCTCCCAGACTGCCCGAGCTTCGGCCGGCTGTCGTTGGCAGCCAGTGCCCAACGGTGTTGGCACTGCGTGCACCTCGCCGGTGGCCGACAATGGTGCCCGGAGGTGAGGACCGATGTCCTTCGACAGCGTCGCCGCCTCGGGGGCGACCCGGATGGGACTCGGGCTGGCCGCCGTGGGCCGGCCCGCCTACATCACGCTGGGCAGGGACGCGGAACTGCCGGCCGTACGGACGGTCGACGCGATGCGCGAGCGCGCGTTCGAGGTCCTGGACGCGGCGTACGCGAACGGCGTGCGTTACCTCGACGCGGCACGGTCCTACGGGCGCGCGGAGGACTTCCTGGCCGCCTGGCTGGCGCACCGGCCCGACGCCGGGGACGTCACCGTGGGCAGCAAGTGGGGCTACACGTATGTAGGGGACTGGCGTGTCGACGCGGACGTGCACGAGGTCAAGGACCACAGTGCGCAGGCGTTCGAGCGTCAGCTCGCGCAGACGCGCGCGCTGCTGGGCGCGCGCCTCGACCTGTACCAGGTGCACTCACTCACCCCCGACAGCCCCGTGCTCACGGATCGCGCGCTCCAGGAGCGCCTCGCCGCCCTGGCGGCCGAGGGGGTGACGGTGGGGCTGTCCAGCAGCGGCCCCGGTCAGGCGGAGGCGATCACCGCCGCGCTGGCCCTGGAGGTCGACGGCGTGCCGCTGTTCTCGACGGTGCAGGCCACGTACAACCTGCTGGAGCCGTCGGCGGGTCCGGCGCTCGCGGAGGCGCACGCCGCGGGCAGGACCGTGATCGTGAAGGAGGCGCTGGCGAACGGCCGTCTGGCGCGCGCCGACGGGCTGCCCGAACTGGCCGCGCTGGCCGACGTGTCCGGTGGCACGGCGGACGCGGTGGCGCTCGCCGCTGTCCTGCGGCGCCCCTGGGCGGACGTGGTGCTGTCGGGTGCCGTGACGGCCGCCGACGTCCTCAGCAATCTGCACGCGGTGAGCATCACCGTGGACGAGGACCGGCTGGACGCCCTGTCGGTCCTCGCGGAACCGGCCCCGGACTACTGGCGGCACCGCGCGTCCCTGCCCTGGACGTGAACCGCCCGGCGAGCCGCGGGGATCGCTCCCGCCGGACACCCCACGGCCGCGGTGGCGCACCGGCGCTACGGTTCCAGGCGGACGACCTCGCCGATCTCCAGTGCGACATACACGGCTCCGTCCGGGCCGACGGTCAGGCCGTGCGGCTCCGAGGCGGGATCCGGCAGCGGGTACTCCTCGATGTGCCCGTCGACCGTGATGGAGCCGACCCGGCCGGTGCCCCACTCGGTGAACCAGCACAGACCCCGGCCCGGGTCAGCGGTGATGGCGTGGGGCCGGCAGTCCCGGTCCGGCAGCGGGAACTCGTCGATCCGGCCGTCCACGGTGATCCGGCCGACCTGCCCGGCCCCGACCTCCACGAACCACAGCGCGCCGTCGGCACCGGCCGTGATCCCGACGGGCGCGGCGTGGTCGGTGGGCAGCGGGTACAGGGTGACATCGCCGCCGAGCCCCACCCGACCGATCGCGTCCGCCTGGTTGAGGGTGCACCACAACGCGCCGTCCGGGCCCGCCGCGACGGCGGACGGGAACGAGCGCCCCACCGGCAGTTCGTACTCGCTGACGCGGCCGTCCGTGGTGATGCGGCCGACGCGGTCGGCGTGCAACTCGGTGAACCACAGCGCCCCGTCGGCCCCTGCCGTGATCCCGTACGGTCCGGCGCCGGGGGTCGGCACGGCGAAGGACGACATCTCGCCGCCCACGGTGAGACGACCGACACGGTTGTCCTCGGTACGGGTGAACCACAGCGCGCCGTCGGGCCCCGGCGTCAGGATCGTGGGCCCGCATCCCGGTGCGTCGAGCGGATGGCGGTCGATCCGCCCGTGCGGCCCGAGACGGGCGATGACTCCCGCGTGCACCAAGGTCAGCCACAGCGCACCGTCCGCTCCGGTGGCCAGGGCGTACGGGCCGGACGCGGCGTCCGACACGGGAATGCGCTCGATCGTGGGTGTTCGGCCTGGCATGCGGCGTCCTTCCTCCGGTTTCCCCTGCGGCGCTCGTTCCCCTGTGCCCGCTGTTGATGCGGTGCACAGCGCCCGAAGACTGTGACGTCGCGCCCCACCATTCGGCAACGGGATACCGGCAACGGGATATCCGCCGGCATGGCTCCCCGCCCGGCCGCCACGGCCTGCCGCTCGTGGTGGTCTTCGTGTCCGGCGGGATGCTCAGCCGCTTTCTCGGCGTCAGCAGGGACCTACGGATGCTCGCACCGGCCGGCCACCACCACGGGCCGGCAGGTCGGGCCGGCCGATCGGGACAGTCGATCGGGACAGTCGATCGGGACAGTCGAGCCGAGCCTCGCGAAGAAGCGTTCGCGAGGGACCGCGAAGGACTCTTTGCGAAGAACTGTTCGCGGTTCTAGAGTGGCCGCCATGCCCCGACCAGCCGGTACCGGCGATCCCGACGACGGCACCCGCCAGGCTACGAGTCCCGCCACGGCCTCCACGCAGGGCCCCGGCCCGGCGTCGGGACCGGCTCCGGTCCCCGGGGGCACTGCCGTCCTCGACACCAAGGGGCTGCGCGCGCTCGCCCACCCCCTACGGGTGCAGCTCGTGGGGTTGCTGCGCAAGCACGGCCCCTCCACGGCGACCCGGCTCGCGGAGCGGCTCGGCGTGAACTCCGGCACGGCCAGCTACCACCTGCGCCGGCTGGCCGACGCGGGTTTCGTGGCGGAGGACACCGAGCGGGGCAACGCGCGCGAGCGCTGGTGGCGCTCGCCGCACGAGCAGACGCGTTTCGAGCGCGGGGAATGCGACGGGCGCGAGCCCGAGGCGGCGCCCGCCTCCCGGCGTTCCGTGGCCGCCGCGTACACCCTGCGCGTCCAGCGGGCGCTCGACGAGGTCGACACGGCCCCGCACCCCTGGCGCGACGCCTTCGACATGGGCGACTGCACCCTGCGGATCACCGCCACGGAGGCCCTCACCCTCCGTGACGAACTGCGAGCCCTGACGGCACGCTACCGGCGGGACTCCCCCGCGTGCGGTGCGGACGTGCCCGAAGGCGCCGAGCGGGTCTCGGTGATCACCTACGTCCTGCCCGAGTTGTCCGGCCCCGGCATGGAGGGACTGTGACGCGCCGGGCCCCGGACGGTGGCGCCGACCCCGACGCGGACGGCATACCGCAGGGCCCGGACACCGCGCCCGACGGAACGCCCGCTCCGGTGCCGGGCCAGGTGGCGGACGGGAGTCGCGGCGAGGCGGCACGCGAGCCGTCCGGTGCGGCGGCCGACCGAGCGGCCGGGGGAGCCGCAGGCGGTTTCCGTGGGCTACCGCGCAGTCCCCGGCCACTGATCGGCGTGCTCACGGCGACCCTGGTCTCGCTGACCGGCACCCGTGTATCGGCCATCGCCCTGCCGTGGTTCGTGCTCGCCACCACCGGCAGCGCGAGCAGGACCGGCCTGGTCGCGTTCTTCGAGATGGCACCGTATGTCCTGGTCAAGGCGTTCACGGGCCCGCTGGTGGACCGGGTCGGACCTCGCGTCGTCTCGTGGAGCACCGACCTCGTGAGCGCGGCGGCAGCCCTCGTCGTCCCGCTGCTGCACGCGCGCGGGGACCTCGGCCTCCCCCTGCTGCTCGGCCTGGTCGCGCTGATCGGGGCCGCACGCGGCCCCGGCGACCTGGCCAAGGAGATCATGGTGCCGGAGGCCGCGGACCGGGCCCGCGTGCCACTGGAGCGGGCCACCGGGATCACCGGAGTGACGGAACGCCTCGCCTCGACCGTCGGACCCGCCGTCGGCGGCGCCGTCGTGGCGCTGTTCGGTCCGCTGACCGCGCTCGTCCTCAACGCGGGATGCTTCGCGCTCGGCTCCCTCATCATCGCGGTGGCGCTGCCCAGGGGCATGGGCAGGGCCGTCGAGTACACCGCGCGGGCCGAGGTCCCGGGGGCGGTCGACGGCACCGGCCAGGCACCGGGCTACTGGCGGCGCTTCGGCGAGGGATTCGCCTTCCTGCGCGGCGAGCCGCTGCTGCTGACCGTCATCGTGACGGTCGGCCTCACGAACCTGCTGGACGCCGCGTACAACGGCGTGCTCGTGCCCGTGTGGGCCCGGCAGTCGGGCGGCGGTCCCGCCGTGATCGGCCTGACGTCGGCCGTCGGGAGCTGTGCCGCGATCGGTGGCAGTCTGATCGCGGCGGCGATCGCGCCCCGGATGCGCCGCAGACCGGTGTTCTTCGCGGGCTTCCTGCTGGCGGGGGCACCGAGGTTCCTGGTGCTCGCCCTCGGCTCACCCCTGTGGGGGGTGCTCGCGGTCTTCGCCGTCGCCGGGTTCGGTGCGGGCTTCCTCAACCCGATCCTCGGCGCGATCTCCTTCGAACGGGTGCCGCGCCGCCTGCTGGGCCGGGTCAACGCGCTCGGCAACGCGACGGCCTGGGCCGGCATCCCCCTCGGCGGGCTGGCCGCCGGTGCGGCCGTGGCGGCGTTCGGGCTCGCGCCGGTGCTGGTGGCCGGCGGGATCGCGTACTTCCTCACGACCAACCTGGCCGGGCTGCGGCCGGAATGGCGCGAGATGGACCGGCGGCGCGGGCGGGCGGCGCCCGGTGCGGGGGCGCCGCCCACGCGGGATGCCGCGGTGCCCGCACCGGGCGCGGCGCAGGAGGCCGGCCGGGCCCCGTAGGTCAGGCGCGCGAACGCCTCACCGTGTCAGAACACGTACGCGTCGACCTCGGCGAGGTAGGCCGACCGGAGGTCCTCGTCGTCGTCGAGGAAGGACGCGAGGAACGAGTTGCGGGCCAGTTCCCGCAGCTGCTCCTCGGTGAGCCTGAGGGCATCGGCCACCGCGCGGACGTTGTCCTCGGCGTAGCCCCCGAAGTACGCGGGATCGTCGGAGTTGACGGTCGCCATGAGACCGGCCTCCAGCATGGTCCTGAGCGGATGGTCCGAGAGGACGTCCACGGTCCGCAGCCGGACGTTCGACAGCGGGCACACCGTCAGCGGCACCCGGTCGCGCACCAGCCGCGCGACCAGTTCCGGGTCCTCCATGGACCGCAGCCCGTGGTCGATCCGCTCGACGCCGAGGACGTCGAGTGCCTCCCGTACGTAGGCGGGCGGGCCCTCCTCCCCCGCGTGCGCCACGCGCCGCAGCCCGAGGCGCGCCGCCTCCTCGTACACCTCGCGGAACTTCGACGGCGGGTGCCCGACCTCCGCCGAGTCGAGGCCGACGCCGGTGATGTGGCGCAGGTACGGGGCGGCCGCCGCCAGTGTTTCGGACGCGGACTCGGCGGACTCGTCGCGCAGGAAGCACATGATCAGCCGAGTCGTGACGCCGTGGCGCTCCGGCGCGCGGTCGAGGGCCCGCGCGAGCCCCGCGACGACGGTGCCCATCGGCACACCGCGCGCCCGGTGCGCCTGGGGATCGAAGAAGATCTCCGCGTGCCGGACGCCCTGCGCCGCCGCGTGTGCCAGGTACGCCTCGGCGAGGTCGGTGAAGTCCTCCTCGGTCCGCAACACGGCCATCAGCTCGTAGTACAGGTCGAGGAAGGACTGCAGGTCCTTGAAGCGGTACTTGTGCCGCAGTTCCTCGGCGTCGGCGTACGGCAGGACGATGCCGTTGCGCCCGGCGAGCGCGAAGGCGAGCTCCGGCTCCAGAGTGCCTTCTATGTGGAGATGAAGTTCGGCCTTGGGGAGGGGCACGGGCCTGCCAGTTCGTACGGGGACAAGGACGACCGATTCTAGACCCGCCCAGGTCAGGAAGGGTGCGGGGACCGCGTGGGATACGGCACGTCCCCGCCCGCCCCGCCCCCGGCGACCGGGGCCCGCCGGCACGGGGTCCGGCCGGGCGGCGGGCGGAGTCCGTGCCTCATGGCGCACCGGGCGGGTGGTAGGCGTTCCGGTCCGGGGGCCGATCCGCGCCGGTGCACACCGTGGTCCGGCGCGGGCCGGCTCACGACATCAGGACAGGGCGCCCCGCCCCTGTCCTGGCGGCCCCTCGTTCGCGCGCCGCACCGGTCAGCCGAAGGTCCATCGCTGGTTGGCGCCGCCGTTGCAGCTCCACAGTTCCAAACCGGCGCCGTCGGGGTTCGTGGTGCCGGTGACATCGAGGCAGAGACCGGACTGGACGCCGGTGACGGTGCCGTCGCTGTTCTTGTTCCACTGCTGGTTGGCGCCGCCGTTGCAGTCGTAGATCTCGACGGGCGTGCCGGCCGCGGTCCGGTTGTCGTACGCGTCGAAGCACTTGCCCTCCAGAACCAGGGCTTTGGACGACGTGGTGTACGTGACGTTCTGGTTGGGGCCGCCATTGCAGCCCCATACCGCCAGTTGCACCGTGTTGTAGGTGGTGCCCTGCGGCGAGTCGACGCACCGGCCGGAGAGTTCGCTGGTCATCGGCGCGCCGATGGTGCCGTGTCCGGCGGCCGGGGTGACCTTCAGCAGCCGGGAGCCGTGCGTGGGCACCGACGCGGTGAAGGAGCCGCTGGAGGAGCCGAGGTCGGTGTGGCTCCACAGGTCGCGGACGGTGGCGTTGCCGGTGAAGCCGAGGTCGGACCAGTTCGCGGTGACGTTGGCGGTGGAGCCGCCCAGGTTGAACAGGCCGACGGTGTACGTCCCGTCCCCGTTGTAGGCCCACCAGGTCTGCTGCTGCGCACCCTGGTTCACGGGGTGGGCGGGGCGCCCGGCGCGGTCGACGCCCAGGACCTCGTCGTTGGTGAGCAGGGACAGGTCGCTCTGGTCCATGTGGGTCAGGTCGGTGCCGAGGACCAGGGGGGCCGCCGAGATGGACCACAGGGTCAGCTGGGTGCGGCGTTCGTCGAGGGTCAGCCCGTCGCTGGAGCCGTTGCCGACCTCAATGGAGTCCGGGTCGCCCCAGCCGCCGGGGCTGTCGTAGCGGACCCAGGCCGGCAGGTCGTTGAAGCGCTGGGAGACGTTGTTCCAGTTGGTCAGGGTGCTGCAGTAGCACTCGACGTCGCCGTCGACGCGCCAGCCGTTGGATGACTGCTTCCAGACGGCACCGTTGTTGACGTCGAGCGAGTTGGAGAGCTGGAAGTGGATGGTGCGGCCGGACTGGTTGAGCGCCTGCGACCAGTGCTGGACGTCGGCGGTGTCGTCCGGGCCGACGCCGTCCATCTTGAGGTAGTCCACGCCGTAGGAGGCGAGCAGGTCGGCCCAGGAGTTGACGAACGCCTGCGCTGCGGCGGGGTTCTTGTTGTAGTCGATGAAGTACATCGACCCGTCGCCGAAGTTGTAGTTCTTCTCGTAGTGCGTGGTGTCGGAGACGATGTCGCGGGCGTGGTACGACGTGCCCTGGATCGGGGTGTTCTGGTTGTACGCCGCCACCGGGATGCCTGGCGTCAGGTACATGCCGAATTTTTCACCCTTGCCGTGCACGTAGTCCCCGACGGCTTTCATGCCGCTCGGGAATCTTCCGGTATCGACCACCCAGCGCCCGTAGGCGTCGACGTTCGTTCTCGGGTCGAGGTAGAAGAAGTCGTCGATGTTGAGGTACGTGAACCCGTGGCCGACCAGTCCGGTGGAGGCCATCGCGGCAGCCTGCGCCTCGATGTTCGCCTCCGTCGGGTTGTTCCTGATGTAACTCCAACTGCTCCAGCCCGCCTGGGGGGTGGCGGCCGCCCCGTTCCCCTCGGCGTGCGCGGCGGGCGCGGTCGCGACGTCCGTCCCGTACAGGAAGGAGCCCAGCAGCGCGGCCGCGCCGAGCAGGCTCACCCACCCCCTGCGCCGGCGTCCGCTCGTCCTGCGTGACTGTTGGCGCGTTAAAGAGTTCATGGCGATGCGACTCCTTGCACGTCCGTGAGAGGGCGGGTACCAGGCGGGCGGGTACCAGGCCCACCCGCTACCCGTGAGCGTCCGTGTCGCATGGTGATGGGCTTTGAGTGAACACGTCAATGGAAACGACAAGATCGAAAGTATTCGAACACGGACCGAGGGCCTGAACAGGCGCTTCACAGGAGGGGGACGTGCGGCCCGAGTAGGGGTACTCCTCCCGATCCCGTTGTCGCTCGGCGTCTCGGCGTCTCGGTGCGCCCGGCCGTCGGACTCCGGCGCCGCGGCGGACGCGGTCCGCGACGCCCCCCGGGTGCGCGCGATGCGACGGCGTCCGGAACCGGTGGCGCGGGGCGGCCGGCCACGCGCGCCCGGCGTGCCGGGGCGCCCAGCCCCCGCTCGTCGTCGCGCGGGCCGTGTTGGGCATACTGTCGGCTGATCGCTTGATCGTCGCACGGTGACTCTCCCGGGACCGGCCGGGGAGCGGCGGTCTCCGCAAAGGCGGGGAGTGGGGGATTGTCGTGGGGCTGATGGACCGCATCCGCGGTGAATTCATCGACATCGTCGAGTGGACCGACGACAGCCGGGACACCATCGTGTGGCGCTTTCCGCGCCACGGCAACGAGATCAAGATGGGCGCCCGGCTCGTGGTGCGCGAGTCCCAGGTGGCCGTCTTCGTCAACGAGGGCCGGCTGGCCGACGTCCACCAGCCCGGCACGTACACCCTCACGACCCAGAACATGCCGGTCCTGTCCACGCTGAAGGGCTGGAAGCACGGCTTCGAGTCGCCGTTCAAGGCCGAGGTCTACTTCGTCACCACCCGGCAGTTCACCGACTTCAAGTGGGGCACGCAGAACCCGGTGATCCTGCGGGACGCCGAATTCGGCATGGTCCGGGTCCGTGCTTTCGGCACCTTCGCCGCCCAGGTGGTGGACGCCGCCGCGCTGCTGCGCGAACTGGTCGGCACCGACCCGCAGTTCCGCACCGAGGAGGTCGGCGAGCACCTACGGCAGCTGACCGTCTCCAAGCTGGGCTCCGCGCTGGGGTCGTCCGGTGTGCCGCTGCTGGACCTCGCCGCCCGGCAGGACGGCATCGGGCAGCAGCTGGCCAAAGCGCTGACCCTGGAGCTGTCCTCCACCGGTATCGCCATCCCCCGGTTCTCCATCGAGAACATCAGTGTCCCGCCGGAGATCGAGGCGGCGATCGACACCCGCTCCCGCATGACGATCACCGGCAACCTGGACGACTACGCCAAGCTCCGGGCTGCCGACGCGATCCCGATCGCCGCCGCCAATCCCGGAACCGGTGGCGACGCTCTCGGGCTGGGCGTGGGCATGGCGCTGGGTCAGCGAATCGTGCAGAGCACGTCCGGTGCGGCGGCTCCCTCGGCCCCGGTGACGCAGCCCCCCGCGCAGCCCGCTTCCACTCCCGCCGACGTCCCGCCGCCGCTGCCCACCACGCCGCGCTGGTTCCTCGCGGTCGGCGGACAGCAGCAGGGCCCCTACGACGAGAGCGCGCTGGCCGGGCAGGTGGCGGCCGGCAATCTGACCCGCGGCACGCTGGTCTGGCGCAGCGGGCAGGCCGCCTGGCAGAGCGCGGACCAGGTCCCGGAGCTGGCGCCGCTGCTCGCCGACGTCCCGCCGCCGCTGCCCCCGCAGGGCTGAGATCCGCTACCCGGAATCTCCCGGCACCCCAGGCCACATGGAGAAGTGAGTTGACGAATCAGGACGTCGCGCCGGCGCCCGACCGGGCGTTCAGTTGCGAGGCGTGCGGCGGGGTCAGCGAGTACGCCCCCGGGACGTACGCGCTGCGCTGCCCGTACTGCAGGCACGAGCAGGACATCACGCCGATACCGCGGCAGGTGAGCGAGCACCCGATCGAGGAGCTGGCCGCGCTGCCCCGCAGGGCATCCGCGCCGGACCGGGTGAAGGTGTACACGTGCCCCGGCTGCCACGCGGTGACCGAGAGCGACACGCTCAGTGACAGGTGCCAGTTCTGCGCCACTCCCCTGGTCGCGGACGCCTCCGGCACCGAACGCGTGGTGCCCGAGGCGGTACTGCCCTTCGGGGTGGGCCGCGAGCAGGCCCGTGACGCGTTGGCCGCGTGGGCCAGGTCCCGCTGGTTCGCACCCGACGAGCTCAAGAGCGTCACCGAGGCGGAGACCTTCCGGGGCAGCTACCTGCCGCACTGGACGTACGATGCGCAGACCACCACCCGGTACTCCGGCGAACGCGGCGAGCACTACTGGGTCGAGGAAGAGGACTCCGAGGGCAACACCCGGCAGGTGCGGCACACCCGCTGGCACCACACGTCCGGCACGGTCGACCGGTTCTTCGACGACGTGCTGGTGCCCGGCAGCAGCCAGGTGCCGGTGGAGGAACTGGACAAGCTGGCCCCCTGGCCGCTGGAGGAGACGCTTCCCTACCAGGAGGAGTACCTGGCGGGCTTCCGAACCGTCCGCTACGACATCGAGCCGGAGGCCGGCCTGGAGTCGGCGAAGGCGCGCATGGCGCCGGTGATCCGCACCGACTGCAAACGGGACATCGGCGGCGACGAGCAGCGGGTGCACTCGACGTCCACCTCCTACGGCGGCCTCACCTACAAGCTGGTGCTGCTGCCCGTCTGGTTCCTGACCTACCTTCACGCCGGCAAGGCGTGGCCGGTGATGGTCAACGCCCGCACCGGCGAGGTCATCGGCGAGCGGCCGTACAGCGCGCTGAAGATCACCCTGGCCTCGGTGGGCGGCGCGCTGCTGATCGCCCTGGTGGTGCTGCTCGTGATGATGCTGCGCAACTGAGGACACCGTCCCGTGCGGGGCCCGCGCCGGGTCAGGGGCCCGGCCGCGCCTCCCCCTCCACGACGGGCGCTCCCCGCTGGGCCGCGGGGCGCCGGACGTACCCGAGCACCTGTGGCACGGGCGGCGCGCGGGCGCGCACCGCTCGTGCCAGGCAATGCGCGCCTTCGCCGTTCGTCCCTGTCCCCTGGGTCTATCCCCGGTACGCCTCCAGCAGGCGCAGCCAGATCTCGCTGATCGTGGGGTAGGCGGGGACGGCGTGCCACAGGCGGTCGATCGGGACCTCGCCCGCCACGGCGATGCTCGCCGAGTGCAGCATCTCCCCCGCTCCCGGGCCGACGAAGGTGACTCCCACCAGCACCTCGCGGTCAAGG
The DNA here is from genome assembly GCF_036250695.1 of Streptomyces sp. NBC_01497. NCBI lineage: Bacteria > Bacillati > Actinomycetota > Actinomycetes > Kitasatosporales > Streptomycetaceae > Streptomyces > Streptomyces sp. NBC_01497. Next base: position 769,197 of record NZ_CP109427.1, read on the forward strand.
TCGACGATCATGCGGGCGCGCCCGGTGTAGCCGTCGGCGTACAGCGCGGCGCCCGAGACGGCGCCCATGTCCTGGTCCACGGCCCGTACCCGCAGGCCGGCCTCCTCGGCCTGGGCGAGGGTGAGGCCGACGGACCCGATCTCCGGGTCGGTGAAGACGACCTGCGTCATCGCGGAGCGGTCGGCGGTCGCGACGTGCATGCCCCAGCGGTCGGTCTCCAGCAGCGGCACGCCCTGGGCCCGCGCGGCGATGACGGCGCCCGCGATCCGCGCCTGGTACTTGCCCTGGTGGGTGAGGAGGGCCCGGTGGTTGATGTCGCCCACCGCGTAGAGCCAGTCGTGGCCCTCGACGCGCAGGGTGTCGTCGACCTCCAGCCAGGCGCCGGGCTTCAGGCCGATCGTCTCCAGGCCGAGGTCGTCGCTGCTCGGGCGGCGGCCCGTGGCGAAGAGGATCTCGTCGGCCTCCACCCGCTCCCCGGACTCCAGGACCACCGTGACGGGGCCCGCGCCGCCCGTACGCTCGACGGAGGCGGCCGCCGAGTTCGTCCGCACGACCGCGCCGGCCTCGGTCAGCGCGTCGGCCACCAGTTCGCCCGCGAACGGCTCCATACCCGGCAGCGGCCTGCCGCCCCGGATGAGCAGCGTCACCTGGGAGCCGAGCGCCTGGTAGGCGGTGGCCATCTCGCAGCCGACGACGCCCGCGCCGACGATCACGAGGCGGTCCGGCACGGTCTGGGAACTGGTCGCCTCGCGGCTCGTCCAGGGCCTGGCCTCCACGGCGCCCGGCAGACGGGGCACGAGCGCCTTGGTGCCCGTGCACACGGCCACGGCGTGGCGCGCGGTGAGGACGACCTCCTCGCCCTCCGGGGTGGTCACGGACACCCGCTTGGGCCCGGCGAGCCTGCCGTGGCCCCGGTACAGCACCGTGCCGGTGCTGTCGACCCAGCGGACCTGGCCGTCGTCCTTCCAGTGCGCGGTGAAATCGTCACGGTTGGCGAACACCGCGGGCACATCCAGAGGGCCCTGGACCGCTGCCCGCAGCCCTGGCACCTTGCGCGCGTCGGCGCGCGCGATCACGGGCCGCAGCAGTGCCTTGCTCGGCATGCACGCCCAGTACGAGCACTCGCCGCCCACCAGCTCGCTCTCCACGATCGCGGCGCTCAGACCGGCGGCACGCGCCCGGTCCGCCACGTTCTCCCCGACCGGCCCGGCACCCACGACGACGACGTCGTACTCCATTGCTTGCGTCATGCGCACAGTCTGCTTGGGTCCGGTCCGCATGGCCAGGCGATCACCGGGAAGGGGCGGCAGGAATACGCCCACGGTGCACGCCGTTGTGCGAGACGGCTGCACTGGACAAACAGGAAGAGGTAGTCAGGCCATGGCCACGATGGAACTCACGAAGGAAAACTTCGACCAGACCGTGTCGGACAACGGCTTCCTTCTCATCGACTTCTGGGCTTCCTGGTGCGGTCCGTGCCGCCAGTTCGCGCCGGTCTACGAGAAGGCGTCGGAGCGTCACGAGGACCTGGTCTTCGCCAAGGTCGACACGGAGGCCCAGCAGGAACTCGCCGCCGCTTTCGACATCCGCTCGATCCCGACCCTGATGATCGTCCGGGACAACGTGGCGGTCTTCGCCCAGCCGGGCGCCCTCCCCGAGACGGCCCTGGAGGACGTGATCGGCCAGGCCAGGGCGCTGGACATGGACGAGGTCCGCAAGTCCATCGCCGAGGCGGAGGCCAAGGAGGCCACCGCCCCGGATGCCGCCGAGTAGGCGGTCGGCGGCACGAGAACAGCACACCGCGACGACCCGGCACTCGCCCCGGCCCGCCCCTTGAGGGGGGTGGCCGTCCGTACCCGGTCCCCGACGGGGACCGTGGTCAGAAGGGATGAGTGGCCGGGTCCTCGCGTACCGTCGTCCAGCGCAGGTCGGTGAAGGCGTCCAGGTTGCTCTCGCCCCCGAAGCGCGCGCCGGTACCGGATGCCGCGACGCCCCCGAAGGGTGCCGCGGCCTCGTCGTTCACGGTCTGGTCGTTGATGTGCGCGATCCCCGTCGGGACGCGCTCGGCCAAGGCGAGCCCGCGGGCGGTGTCCCGCGTGACGATGCCGAGGGACAGCCCGTACGCGGAGTCGGCGGCGAGCGCGGCGGCCTCGTCCAGGGTCCTGAAGGCGCGCACCGGGGCGACGGGGCCGAACACCTCCTCCGCGTAGGCGGGGGTGTCGTCGGTCGCGTCCGCGATGACGGTGGGCCGGTAGAACAGCCCGTCGTACGTGCCGCCCGCGACGATCCGCGCGCCGCCCGCGGCGCTGCCGGAGACGAGTGCGTGGATCTTGTCGCGCTGACCGGCGTCGATCACGGGCCCGAGATGGACCTGCTCGCGGTACGGGTCGCCGACGGCGAGCGCGTCGGCGCGGGCCGCGAGGGCCTCGACGTAGGCGTCGTGGAGCGACGCGTGCACGAGGTGGCGGCCCGTGGTCATGCAGATCTGGCCCTGGTGGAAGTAGGAGCCCCACGTGCCCTGGGCCACGGCCGCGTCGATGTCGGCGTCCTCCAGCACCACCAGCGCGGAGTTGCCGCCGAGTTCCAGGTGCGCCCGCTTGAGCAGGCGGCCGGCGCTCTCCCCCACGGCGCGCCCCGCGGCGGTGGAACCGGTGAACGACAGGACGGGCACGGTCGGCTCCGCCACCAGCGCCCGTCCGGTCGCGGCACCCCCCGGCAGGACGTGCAGCAGGTGTTCCGGCAGTCCGGCCTCGGCGAGGACGGCGGCGAGCGAGAGGCCCCCGGACACGGCGGTGCGCGGGTCCGGTTTGAGCAGCACGGCGTTGCCGAGTGCGAGCGCCGGCGCGACGGACCGGATCGACAGGATCAGCGGTGCGTTGAAGGGCGCGATGACGCCGACGGTGCCCACGGGCACCCGCCGTGTGTAGGACAGGCGCGGTTCCTCGCTCGTGAGGACCTGGCCGGCGGGCCGGGTGGCGAGGGAGGCGGCCTCGTAGCATTCCTGGGCGGCGACGTGCAGTTCGAAGTCGGCCTTGCCGGGGACCGAACCGGTCTCCCTTATCAGCCACGCGCGCAGTTCGTCGGCGTGCGCGCCGAACAGGTCGCCGGCCCGGCGCAGCACCGCCGCTCTGCGGAAGGCGGGGGTCGCGGCCCAGCCGTGCCGGGCCTGCGCCGCGGACCGCGCGGCGGTGCCCACGTCGTCCGGCGCCGCGAGTGTGAGGGTGGCCAGCGTCTCGCCGGTGGCGGGTTCCACGACCGGTGACGCGCCACCGGTCAGGGCCACGGGCTGCCAGGTCTTCGGGTCGAGGAGTACCACGGCGCTCTCCCAGGAGTGTCATTGCGGCGGTTCGGCGGTCCCTGCCCCGAGCGGGCCGGAGTGGTCATTCCAGCGGAAGGCCCGTGTACTGGGCGGCGAGTTCGGCGGCCGCGTCACGCGACGTGGCGATGCGCTCCAGCCTGGTCAGTTCGATACGCCGGTCGAAGTCGCTCTCGCCGGGCGGGACATGGAGCATCGTGGTCATGTCGTAGGAGAAGCGGGTGGCCTGCCAGACGCGGCGCAGTGCGGCACGGGGGTACGCGTCGAGCAGGGCGGTGGATCCGGTGCGGTGCAGCGCTTCGAAGGCCCTGCCGAGCAGCCGGACGTCGAAGACCGCGAGGTTGAGGCCCTTCGCGCCGGTGGGCGGCACGATGTGTGCGGCGTCGCCCGCGAGCAACAGCCGCCCGTGGCGCATGGGTTCGCAGACGAAGCTGCGCATGGGCGTGAGCGTCTTGCTGGTGACCGGCCCCCGTCGCAGCGTCCAGTCGGGATCGGAGCCGGCCGCGAAGCGTGCGTCCAGCTCGTCCCAGATCCGCTCGTCGGGCCAGTCGGCCGGGTCGGTGCCGTTCGGGACCTGGAGGTAGAGCCGGGACACGGTGGGCGAGCGCATGCTGAGCAGCGCGAAGCCCGTCGCGCCGCGCGCGTAGACGAGTTCGTCGCTGGAGGGCGCGACGTCGGCGAGGATGCCCAGCCAGGAGAACGGATAGTCGCGCTCGTACGTGGTGCGCAGCGCGGCCGGGACGGCGGAGCGCGCCACGCCGTGGAAGCCGTCGCAGCCGACGATCCAGTCGCACTCCAGGGTGGCCTCCCGGCCCTCGTGGCGGTAACGCACGCGAGGGCTCCCGCCGTCGGCGCCCTCGACGGCGACCGCCTCGGCTCCGAAGAACAGCGGTGGTCCTTCGGCGAGTTGCAGGGCGACGAGGTCCTTGACGATCTCGGTCTGCGCGTAGACCGTGACCGTACGCCCGGTCAGCGCGCGGAAGTCGACGCGGTGGGACGTGCCGTCGAAACGCAGCTCGATGCCGTGGTGTTCGAGTCCTTCGGCGTCGAGGCGCGAGCCCGCGCCGACAGCGCGCAGCGCCTCGACGGTGCCCGCTTCGAGCATGCCGGCGCGCTGGCGCGCCTCGATGTAGGCCCGGTCGCGGTTCTCCAGGACGACGCAGTCGATGCCCGCGAGGTGCAACTGCCGGGCGAGCAGCAGTCCCGCGGGGCCCGCGCCGATGATCCCTACGGTGGTCCGCATGTCGTGGGGACGCTGTCCGTTCAGCGTTCGAGGACGAGGGCGAGGCCCTGCCCGACGCCGATGCACAGAGCCGCGAGACCGGTGCCGGAGCCCGCCGCGGCGAGCTGGTGGGCGACGGATCCCGCGATGCGGGCGCCGGACGCGCCGAGCGGGTGGCCGATGGCGATGGCGCCGCCGCGCGGATTGACGACGGACGGGTCGAGTTCGGGCCATTCGGCGAGACAGCCGAGCGACTGGGCGGCGAACGCCTCGTTCAGCTCGAAGGTGGTGAGGTCCGCGAAGGTCCTGCCGGCCTTCTTCAGGGCGCGCTGTACGGCCTCGACGGGGCCGAGTCCGAAAAGGTTGGGCTCGATGCCGGTGACGGCGGACGTCCTGATCCTGGCGAGCGGTTCGCGGCCGCACGCGCGCAGTCCGTCCTCGTCGACGAGGAGCAGCGCGGCGGCCCCGTCGTTGAGCGGCGAGGAGTTGCCCGCGGTGACCCGGCCGGTCCCGTCGGTGCGGAAGGAGGGCTTCAGCTTGGCGAGTGCCTCCATCGACGTGCTGTCGCGGATGGACTCGTCCCGGACGAGGTCGATGCCGGGGTAGGGCACGACCTCGTCGTCGTGGAGTCCGGCGGCCCACGCCGCGGCGGCCTTGCGGTGGCTGCCCAGTGCGAAGGCGTCCTGCTGCTCGCGCGTGATGCCGTGCTTGTCGGCGATCTGCTCGGCGCTCTCCCCGAGGGGGACGGTCCATTCCGCGGGCAGCCGCGGGTTGGTCATCCGCCAGCCGAGCGTGGTCGACCAGAGCTGCTGGTGGCCGGCCGGGAAGCCGCGCTCCGGCTTCTGCACCACCCAGGGCGCGCGGGTCATCGACTCCACGCCGCCCGCGAGGATCACGGAGGCGTCGCCGAGGGCCACGGCGCGGGCGGCCTGGATGACGGCTTCGAGGCCGGAGCCGCAGAGCCGGTTGACGGTCACGCCGGGCACGGAGACGGGCAGGCCGGCCAGCAGTGCGGCCATGCGGGCCACGTTCCTGTTGTCCTCGCCCGCGCCGTTGGCGTCGCCGAGGACGACGTCGTCGATCCGGGCCGGGTCGAGGGCGGGGGTGCGGTCCACCAGGGACTTCAGCACGTGAGCGGCCAGGTCGTCGGGGCGTACCGGGGCGAGGGCGCCCCCGAACCTGCCGATGGGGGTACGGACGGCGTCGACGACGTAGACATCGCGCAGGCTCATGGCTCTCGTCTCTCTCCCGCGACCGGGGGCGGTGCGGCGGTGGCTCGGTGCGGGCGGCCCGCCCGACGGCCGGGTCGCCGTGGTCACGCCGGGTCTGTGCGCTCTGCGAACACTCGTTCACTCGTGCCCGTCGAGTCTCTGCCTCGCGCCGTGCGGTGTCAACGTCCCGCGAGGGGTGACCTGGTGGACGGGCCCCGGCCACGGGGCCCTACGGTCGTTGCCATGACGCCCTACTCCGACGTACACGACCACGCCGACAGCGACGTGCCGGGCCGCACCGGCCCGGCGGCCACGACCGAGGCGGACCCCCACCAGGTGGGACAGGTCCGCACCGAGTACTCCCCCGCGCACGACGGGGACCCCGACCCGGGCGAAATCGTGTGGACCTGGGTGCCGTTCGAGGAGAACGACGGACGCGGCAAGGACCGCCCCGTCCTGGTCGTGGCACGCGAGGCCGGCGGCACGCTGCTCGCCGTGCAGCTGACCAGCAAGCGGCACAGCGACGACCCCGGCTGGGTGGCGATCGGCCAGGGCCCCTGGGACCGCGAGGAACGCGACTCGTGGGTGGCGCTGGAGCGGGTGATGCGGCTGCACGAGGAGGGCATGCGGCGCGAGGCGTGCGCCCTGGACCGGGGCCGGTTCAACCTGGTGGTGAACCGGTTGCGGGAGCGCTACGGCTGGAGCTGACGGGACGCGGCCGCCAGGCCCCGGTACGGCGTGCGGGACCCGCAGGGCGACGCCGCCCGGACGCGCCGGCGGCGCCGGTCCCCGCGCCTGCGGGGACCGGCGCCGCGCGCGGCGGGTCAGACGGCCGTCGCCAGCGAGAGCGCGAAGCGGCCCTCCGTGTCCGTCCACCAGCGGGAGGGCGCGAACCCGGCCGCGGTGACCTCGGCGTCGACCCCCTCCCTGCGGAACTTCGCGGAGATCTCCGTCCGCATGTCCTCGCCCCGTGCGAAGTGCACGACGAGATCGAGCTCGGGCACCTTGACGGTGAGGCCGCGCCGGGCCCTCAGCCGCATCTCGACCCACTCGTTCTCGCGGTCCCAGAGCGCCACATGGTCGAAGTCACTCAGCTCGAAGTCGGCGCCGAGCTCGCGGTCGACCACGGTCAGGACGTTCTTGTTGAACGCGGCCGTCACTCCGGACGCGTCGTCGTAGGCCCGCACCAGCACGCCCTCGTCCTTGACGAGGTCCGTGCCGAGCAGCAGCGAGTCACCCGGCGCCAGCAGCGCCCGTACCGAGGAGAGGAAGGCCGCGCGCTCGGGCGGCAGCAGGTTCCCGATCGTCCCGCCGAGGAACGCCACCAGCCGCGGGCCCTCGGTCGGCGGCAGGGCCACGCTCCGGGTGAAGTCCGCGATGAGCGCGTGCACCCGCAGTTCGGGGCGCTCGGCGAGCAGTGCCTCCGCGGCGCCGGTCAGGGCGCTCTCGCTCACGTCGACCGCCACGTAGTCGCGCAGCCCGGTCGCGGCGGTGAGCGCGTCGAGCAGGTGCCGGGTCTTCTCCGAGGACCCGGAGCCCAGTTCGACGAGGGTGCGGGCGCCGGTGGCCTCGGCGATGTCGGGGGCGCGGGTGAGCAGGATCTCGCGTTCCGCGCGGGTCGGGTAGTACTCGGGGAGCCGGGTGATCTCCTCGAACAGGTCGCTGCCGCGCGCGTCGTAGAACCACTTGGGCGGCAGCGACTTGGGGTCGGCGGTGAGGCCCTGGAGCACGTCGGCGCGCAGCGCGGCGCCGGTGGCGTCCTCGGGCAGGGTGCGGGTCACGGTGTAAGGGCTCACGAGGGTGGCTCCTTGAGGGGGGAGAGCGTCACGTCGGCGCGGGTCGCCACGAGCAGCGTGCGGTCGGGGACCTCGCACCAGCGGGGGTCGTCGTCGTACGGCTCCGAGGCCACGACCACGCGGCGGCCGGGGTCGTGGAGGTGCCAGAGGGTGTCGCCCCAGGCGGTGGCGGCGATGGCGGCGCCGTCGGTCAGCAGCAGGTTGAGCCGGGAGGCGGGTGCGGCGCCGGCCACGTCGTGGACGGTGTCGGCGAGCGCCTGGCCGAGCGTGTCGCCGGCCCGCAGCCGGTGCAGGAGCAGGGCCCAGACCAGTGCGGAATCGTTTCTGGCCTCCAGCGCGAGCAGCTCCTCGACGGGCAGCGCGGCGGCGAGCGCCGCGACACTGCCGGGCCAGCCGGACACCGCGCCGTTGTGGCTGAACAGCCAGGGCCCCGCGGCGAACGGCGCCGCCGCCGCCTCGCCGTCCGCGCCGGGCACCGTGGCGTCCCGTACGGCGGCGAGCAGCGCGCCCGTGCGCACCACGCGGGCCAGGTCCGCGAAACCGAGGTCCGCCCAGATCGGCCCGGCGCGCCGGTAGCGCGCGGGCACCGGATCGTCCTGCGCGTACCAGCCGACGCCGAAACCGTCGGCGTTGACCGTGCCGTGGAGCTGCCGCCGGGGAGCCCAGGACTGCTCGTACAAGGCGTGCGGCGGCTCGACGAGCACCTCGCCGAGCGGAGCCGGCGGCCCGAGGCAGGCGAGATGGCGGCACATCAGGCGTCCCGCGCGGTGCGGAAGCCGGAGAAGATCTGCCGGCGCACCGGCAGGTCCCAGTTGCGGAACGTCCCCCGGCAGGCGACCTCGTCGACCGCGAAGGACCCGCCCCGCAGGATCTTGTGGTCACCGCCGAAGAACACCTGCGAGTACTCCGGGTACGGGAAGACCGTGAAGCCCGGGTAGGGCAGGAAGTCGCTCGACGTCCACTCCCATACGTCGCCGATGAGCTGCCGGACGCCGAGCGGGGACGCACCGGCCGGGTAGCTGCCCACGCGGGCCGGCTTGAGGTGGCGCTGACCGAGGTTGGCGTGCTCGGGTGTCGGGTCGGCGTCGCCCCACGGGTAGCGGCGGGACTCCCCCGTCGCCGGGTCGTGGCGGGCTGCCTTCTCCCATTCCTCCTCGGTGGGCAGGCGCCGGCCCGCCCAGCGGGCGTACGCGTCGGCCTCGTACCAGCTCACGTGCAGCACCGGCTCGTCGTCCCGGACGGGCTCCAGTGTGCCGAAGCCGCGGCGCAGCCACTGGCCGCTGTCGTGGCGCCAGAACAGCGGGGCGCCGATGCCGTGTTCGCGGATCTGCGCCCAGCCCTCGGGCGCCCACCACCGCTCGTCGGTGTACCCGCCGTCCTCGATGAAGGCCCGGTAGGCGCCATTGGTGACGGGCACGGTGTCGATGTGGAAGGCAGGCACCAGGCGCTGGTGGGCGGGGCGCTCGTTGTCCAGGGCCCAGGGCTCCGTGGAGGTGCCCATGGTGAAGGGCCCTGCGGGCACGAACACCTCCGTGGGCAGCGCCGCCACGTCCGCCGCGCCCGGCGCGGGCGGCTCCGGCGCGTGCAGCACGGCCGGACCCTTGCGCAGCTGATGGGTGATCAGCATGGTCTCGTCGTGCTGCTGCTCGTGCTGGGCGATCATCCCGTAGGCGAACCCCGAGTGCAGCAGCGGCGCGCCCTCGTGCAGCGGGGTGCGCTCGATGACGTCGAGGACCCGGTCACGGATGTCGGCGGCGTAGGCGCGCGCCTCGGCGGGCGGCAGCAGCGGCAGCGTGGGCCGCTCGGAGCGCGGGTGCTCGAAGGCGTCGTAGATCAAGTCGATGTCGGGACGTACGGCGTCCCGGCCGCCGACGTTGCGCAGCAGCCACTGCTCCTCCTGGTTGCCGATGTGGGCGAGATCCCACACGAGCGGCGACATCAGGGGCGAGTGCTGGGCGGTGAGGTCGTCCTCGTCGACGCAGGACGTCAGCAGGGCGGTGCGGGCGCGCGCCCGGGTCAGTGTCCGGACGGCGTGGACGCGAAGAGCCTCGGCGTCCTGGCCGGGTATCAGCAGTGTGGCCGGGGGCGTCTCGCTTCCCCCGGGCGTGGTGCCCGTGACCGCGGACGAAGAGGTGCTCGCGGCGGAGTCGTTCGGGGTCTCGGCGGAGCGCTCGGTCATGGCGTCGGGTCCTTCTCGGGTTCGGATGTGCTCACGTCGTCGGCGGGACATCGGCCCCGCAGGACGTAACGCTCGGCGAAGTCGGCGACGGCGTCCTGGACGGACCGGTCGGCGCCGATGCGCGGCAGGGCCTCCAGGGCCGTCTCGAAGCAGGTGGCGGCCGTCGCCCGCAGTTCCGGGTCGGCCATGCCGTGGCGGGCGGCGTTCAGCCACAGGAGGTTGCCGGGGGCGGGCAGCGGCCCGGCCGTCTCGGCGAGGGGCTTGACCGCGCGGTACACGGTCTCGGCGGCCGCGGGATCGTCGAACAGCGCGGTCGTCACGGCGAGCGGCACGATCCACCCGTTCTCGCCGGGCTGGGCGTCGATCATGCGCAGTTCCAGGTGGCCGCGCGGCCTGACCGGCGGGAAGAGCGTGGTCAGGTGGTATTCGAGGTCGGTGCGATCGGGCGGGCGGGGCAGCCCGCGTCTGATCCACTCCCGGAAGGTGAGCCCGTCCTGTACCGCCCAGGGCCCCTCGTCGGTGCGGACGCACATCACGGGCGCGTCGAGCGCGTACGCCGTCCATGCCTCGCGCGGGTCCCGGTCGATGTCCGGCGCGCCGGTACGGGCGGGGTCGAGTTTCGTCCACACGGCCTGGCGGGTGGAGCGCCAGCCGGTGGCGCGGCCGCGGCGCATCGGCGAGTTCGCGAACGCGGCGACGAGGACGGCGCCCAGCAGGTGCGCGAGCTGCCAGCGGCGGCCGTGGCCGAGTGGCCCCGGCTCCTCGTGGCCCGCGTCGAGGCAGACCTGCACGGACGCCGTGGTGCGCATCATCGTGCGTCCCGTACCGCCGTACCGGTCGAAGTACGCCTCCATCGCGTCGTAACGGGGGGCGTGCAGCATGCGCTCGGGGTGGTGCCAGGGGTCCTGGCCGTACCCGGCGAGAGTGAGATCGGCGGCGCGGAGCTGTGTGCGGACCGCTTCCAGATCCGCGGTGACGGTGGTGACGCATTCCGTCAGCGACGCGGCGGGCTGTGAGCTGAGTTCCAGCTGGCCGCCGGGTTCGAACGTGAGGGCCGACGTGAGCGGCAGGGACCGTATCGCGTCGTAGGCGGACGTACGACGTTCGGCCGATAGGGGTTGTTCAGGGTGGTGACGATCGTGAACGAGCCATTCCAGTTCTACCCCCACCGTGCGGGGCGGTCCTGTCTTGAAGCAGATGCCGTCGAGCAGCGCCTCTGCTTGTTCCTCGGTGAGCGCACTGCGCCCATCTGCGGTGTTGTCGGATGGCATGGCCGGTTCCTCCTGTCGAGGCCGTGGCGGCGCGGGCCCCGGGTCGGGCCGAAGCGCTCCGGTCCAACCTAAAGCCACTCGTTTCCGCTCGCACAAGGGTGCCCGTGCCGTGGTCAGGAAAACGTCAGAAAATCGACGGCCGGGACCCGTTCCCCCCGGCTCGCCCACGGCTCCTCTGACGGCCGCGGCGCGGCCCCGGGACCAGGCCGGGAGCGGGATCGGCCGCCTCGGCCGGCCCCGCCGGCCCGCGCCCGGACGGGGTCTGCCCGTTGCCGGCCGGCACGAGCCCGGGAGCGGACGGTGAGACAGGCGTCCCGGCAGGCGGGACGGGCGCCTCGACAAGCGGGTGGCGCGCGCCGACCGTCGGCAGAACCGTCGACGCGGACTGTGCGTGCGCGACCGCGGACCGCACCCCGCGGTGCGCCTCCTGCCGTCCGGTGCCGTACACCGCATGCCACGCGGCGGCGGCCAGGTCCCGGCGGTCCGTGAAGGCGCCGGCGGGGATCTCCGGCAGGACGGTGATCTCCGCGGTGATCCCGCCGGCGGCGGCCACCCGCCACAGCGAGGCGGGCAGTGTGTCCTCGCCGACGAACGCGGCGGCCCCGGTGAGGCTCCCGTCCGCCGCCCGGTAGGAGATCCGTACGGGCCGGACGGCGGTGCCGGCGTCCAGCGCCGCCTGGAAGACCGCCGAGGTGAACCGCCCGCCCGCACGGCCGCACCAGGTGCACGCCTCGGGGAAGACCACCACCCGGGAGCCGGCGCCGAGCGCGTGGGCCAGCGTCCGCACCGTGCCGGGCAGGGCCCGCAGCCGCTCGCGCTCGACGAACAGGGTGCCGCCACCGGCGGCCACCCGTCCGAGCACCGGCCATCCGCGTATCTCGCTCTTGGCCAGGTTCCGGCCCGGAAGGACCGTCGCGACCAGCGGGATGTCGAGCCACGAGATGTGGTTGGCCACGACGAGCACACCGCCCTCGTGCGATCCGGCGGGCGCATCGCCCGGGCCGTGCACCCGCACCCGTACCCCGAACCCGCGCAGGAGCGCGCGCGCCCAGCGCCGGCTGATCCGGTCCCGGTGCACCGCCCCGAGCAGGGCGGTCACCGGGGCGAGGACCACACCGGCGACGAGCAGGCCGGCGCCGCTCAGCAGCCGGCCGGCCGCGACCGGCGCCGCGACCGCGGGCCCCCGGTGGACGGCGCACCCGGCAGGAGTGCAGGGCGCCCTCGGCAGCCAGCCGCTCATGACGCGGGGGCGAGCGAGAGGAAATGACGCAGGTAGCGGTCGTTGACCCGGTCCATCGAGAGGAGCACGCAGAGGTCGGCGACGCCGAAGTCAGGGTCGTGCGCGGGGGCGCCGCAGACCCAGGCGCCGAGCCGCAGGTAGCCGCGCAGCAGAGCGGGCAGTTCGGCCCGGGAGGCGGCCTCGGCGTCCGGGCCCGGGTGCCAGGGCCGCAGCGGGCTGACGCGGTACTCCTCGGGGGCGAGGTGCTTGTCCCTTACGGTGCGCCAGGCCGACGCGGCGAGGGCACCGCCGTCGCCGAGCGGCACCGAGCAGCAGCCGGTGAGGTAGCGGTGGCCCGTCGTCGCCATGTAGCGGGCCAGGCCCGCCCAGATGAGGCTGATGACGGCCCCGGTGCGGTGGTCCGGGTGCACGCAGGAGCGGCCGACCTCGACCAGCTCCGTGCGCAGGGGCGCGAACGCGGTCAGGTCGAACTCCCCGTCGGAGTAGAGCCGCCCGGCGGCGCGGGCCCGCTCGGGCGGCAGCAGCCGGTAGGTCCCGACGACCTCGCCCGTCGTCTCGTCGCGGACCAGCAGGTGGTCGCAGTGCGCGTCGAAGCGGTCACCGTCGAGGCCGGGCTCCGGGCCGTCGAGCACGGCGCCGAGTTCACCCGCGAAGACGCGGTGGCGCAGCTTCTGGGCGGCGCGGACGCCGTCCTCGTCGCGGGCGAGCGACACGCGGTAGCGGCCCCCGGCGGCGGGCCGCGCCCCGAGCGGCGGCACGGCGGCGGAGCGGGAAGCGTCACGGGGTGCGGGGGGCGGGGGCACCGCGGCCGGGTCAGCGGCGGTACGGGGGGCGGGGACGACGGCGGACATGGCTGTCTCCAGTACCGGTAGGGAGCACGGCGGCCGGGGTCTCGCACGAGCGTGCGGGCTCGGCACCTTGTTTCTTCCGTCACCGGCTGGATTCGACGTGACTGCCCGGAGGAGGGGGCATGTGAGCCGTCTGAATGAACGGGTCACGCGGCTCGGCCGTCCCGGGAACGGCTGAGTGAGGGCCGCACCGGGCCGTCTCGGCGGAAGCCGCGTCACGCCCGGAACCACCCCGGACGCCGTTCGCCCCCCGGACCCGCGTCCGTTTCCGGCAGCGCCGGTCCGCGCCGGGACACCCCCACCTCGGCACCGTCCGGGAAACCGGTTCGCAGCCACGTCCGCCCGGCCCCGGCGGATCATCGCCGCACGGCGATTCGCGAGGCCTGCCCCGGTGGCTTCGTCCGTCCGGACCTCGGACGGCTGGATTGCCGGTGGTGGGCTCTCCTGTGTTCCCGTACAGCTGCGGCGAACGGACCTGTATCGCCGCGCAACCGCCCCGGTCCGCGTTTCCCTTCACCCGGGTGGCTCGTTGGGCCGGACGAATGATCTCCGGCGGCTGAGGGGTCGCGGGTACGGCAGGACGGGGAGCCGGAAGCCCTGATCGAAGTCCGGGCACTGCACGACGACATGGAGAGGGTGCGGAACACGTCCGGAGCAAGTGGACCCGGTCTCGCTTCGCTGCTGACGTTCTTCGAGGTGGGGACTCGGTTCCCGGAGGCGGCCGAGGACGTGCCGGCCGCCGCGGTGCATGACGTGGCCCAGCAGGTGAGGGTGTCGGCCGAGGCGTGGGCGGACTACGACGGGCAGAGCAAGGCGAGGCAGGCGCAGCCCCGGCGTGAGCGCCGAGGCTGCGAGGCCTATCGCACCGGACCGCAGGGGACGGGGCACGACGAAGCCTCCGGCACGGGCGGCTGCCGTGGAAGAAGGGGCAGCGCCTGCGGCTCGCTCACCCAGGTCAGGCCGCGGCAGCGGAAGTCTCTTTTACGTCGCACGTGTGCCGATGTCACGGCTTCGGACCGTTGCGGCCGCACGGTGCAGTTCCGTGAGCACTGTCCGTACGGCTCGTCGTGCCGCCCGTTCGGGGCGGTGGAGCACGTCGACGTGGCGTCGTGGCTGCACACCGCTGAGGGGCCTGAGGGTCAGTGCGGGGTGCGGACGGGTGGTCCAGCGGGGCATCAGGGCCAGGCCGCCTCCCGCCGCCACGGCTTCGGCGGCCACGGTGAACTCGTTGATGCGATGGACGACGTTGAGCGGCCGGTTCGCCGCGGTGGCGATGGCATCGATGGTGGCCATCAGCGGGAAGCCGTCATGCACCGTGATCCAGGGTTGATCCGCGACGTCTTGCGGGGTGAGGCGTCGTTTGGCGGCCAGGGGGTGGTCGCCGGGCAGTGCGACGTCGAGAGGTTCGCGCAGCAGCGTGCTCGCGATGACCGTGCCCGGCCACGGTGGTGCCTGGCCGAGGTGGTGGGCGAGCACGAGGTCGTAGTCCTGGGTGAGCCGCGGGAACTGGTCCTGCGCGACATCCTCGTCGGCGAGCGCGAGCTGCGGGCGTCCGGGGCCCGCCTGCTGGAGCAGCAGGGGGAAGAACGCGGCGGCCGCGCTGTGGAATGCGGCTACCGACACACCTGCGTCCGGCTGCTCGACGAACTCCTCGATGGTGTTCCGTGCTCTGGCCAGTGCGGTCTCCACCTCGATCGCCGCACCGGCCAGGGCTTGCCCGGCATCGGTGAGCACCAACCGCCGTCCGTCACGTTCGGTGAGTGGGACCGGAATCGAGCGTTGCAGCAGCCGTAGCTGTTGGGAGACCGCCGAGGGTGTCATCAAGAGCGCCTCGGCTGTCGCGGTGACGCTTCCCAGCTCGCCGAGCTCCCGCAAGATCTGCAGCTGCCGTTCGTTCACGCGCATAGTGTAGTGGTTCTTCAGGGTTTCTGAAGGAGATGGCTCTTGGCTTCAGTTTCGAGGCCCTGCAGTGTGGGTGCGTGTTCTACGCCCGCCGCACTGACGCAGTGCTTCTCCTTGTCGCCATCGTCTGGGGCTCCAGCTATCTGGCCGCCAAGACGGCCACCCATGCCCTGCCCGTCCTCGTAGTGCTGTTCGTGCGGTACGCGGTCTCCGCGATCGCCTGCTTCGCCCTCGTCGCCGCTCGCCGCAGGAATGGGCGATTCACGCGGGACGAGGTTCAGGTCGGGGCGTTGCTGGGGGTCACGCAGGCGGCCGTCCTGGTGCTGGAGACGTACGGCGTCGCGCACACCAGCGCAGCCAACGCCGGCCTGATCATCAGCCTCACCATCGTGCTCACCCCACTGCTGGACCGTACGGCGGGCAGGAGCCGGCTGCCCCTGCGCTTCTTCGCCGCCACGGGCGTGTGCCTGCTGGCCGTCACCGTGCTCATGTTCGGCAGCGGCTTCCACCGCCCGCGGAGCGGTGACCTGTTGATACTCGCCGCCGCGGTGGTGCGCGCAGGGCACGTCGTACTCGTCGGGCGACTGACGAAGGGCCGTATCGTGCGGCCCCTCCAGCTCACGGCCGTCCAGACCGTTGTCGGCTCGGCGCTGTTCGTCGTACCCGCCGCGAGAGGCCTGTCGACACTGACCCAGGCCGATGCCCCGGTCTGGGGCCGGCTCGTTTATCTCGCCCTGCTCTGCAGTGTGTTCGCCTTCCTCGCCCAGACCTGGGCGGTGCAGAACAGCTCGGCGAGCCGGGCCAGTCTCCTGCTGGGCACCGAACCGGTCTGGGCCGTCGCAGCCGGCATCGGCCTTGGCGGCGAGAAGTTCACCGCCTTCGCCGGCCTCGGGGCGGCGCTCATGGTCACAGGAACGTACTGGGGGCAGCACATCGAGGGTGCCGACCGCACCACCGACAACGACAAGCCTGCAAGCCGGACAACGGCGGCTACCGGCGTCTGATCGGACTGCTCGACAGCGGCGCCCGCCCACCGGATTCGGCGGACGGGCGCATGCATGTGACCGGGCGGTCGCCGGCCCTCGGGCCGGGAGTGCTCGGGCGGTCAGTCCTTGCCGCCCTTGCTGGTGCCCGCGGCCTCGCCGCTCACCGACCCGCCTTCCGGGACGACGAGTTCGGTCATGGCGAGTCCCGCCTCGCCGGAGACGGCGGCCAGTTCCTCGCCCAGCGGCTCCGGGGTGACCACCTGGTGCTTGCTGCCGAGCTTGCCGGTGAGCAGGGACGAGACCACCGCGACGGCGCAGGCGGCGATCGCGAACCAGAACGCGACGACGAGACCGGAGTGGAACGGTCCCGAGATCAGGTTCGGGAAGAACTCCTTGTTGGTGACGGAGGCACCGTGGTCCGGCAGCTTCGCCAACTCGGGGCCCAGCAGCTGCTGGAACGGGTTGTAGCCGAGGAATGCGGCGAACAACACGGCGATCGGCGGGAGTTGGGAGACCCCCGCGGCGACGTTCTCGGGCACGCCCTGGTGGATGAGGCCCGAGTGCATCGCGGTGGGCAGGGTGTGCGAGAGGCCCGTGATCATCAGGCTGAAGAAGATGCCGATGGACAGGACGGACGCCGAGTTCATGAAGGTCGCGTTCATGCCGGCGCCGACACCGCGGGCGTCGGCCGGCAGCGAGTTCATGATCTCGGCCCGGTTGGGCGAGGCGAAGAGGCCGGACCCGAGGCCGTTGACGAACAACAGGACCGCGAAGAGCGCGTAGTTGAAGTTGGTGGGCAGGAGCATCAGCGCGACGAAGCCGCCGCCGGTGACCACCGCGCCGCCGACGGTGAACATCCGGGCGCCGACCCGGTCGGAGAGCCAGCCGGAGAGCGGAGCGGACAGCAGGAAGCCGATGGTCAGCGGGATCATGTAGATACCGGCCCACAGCGGCGTCTTCTCGAAGCTGTAGCCGTGCAGCGGCAGCCAGATGCCCTGGAGCCACATGATGAGCATGAACTGCAGGCCACCGCGGCCGAGCGCCATCATCAGACTGCCGATGTTGCCGGCCGTGAACGCCCTCAGTCGGAACAGCGACAGGCGGAACAGGGGCTGATCGACGGTGCGTTCGATCCACACAAAGATGCCCAAGACAACTACACCGCCGACGAGAGCCGCGATGACCATCGGGTTGCCCCAGCCCATCGTGGACTTGCCGTAGGGCTGGATGCCGTACGTGATGCCCACGAGCACGGCGATCAGGCCGACACCGAAGGTGATGTTGCCCCACCAGTCCATCTTGGCGTGCACCCGGACACCGGTGTCGTGCAGCTTGATGTAGGCCCAGATGGTGCCGAAGATGCCGAAGGGCACGGACACCAGGAAGATCAGCTTCCAGTCGACGGGTGCCAGCACGCCGCCGAGGATGAGGCCGATGAAGGAACCCGCGATGGCGGCGATGGAGTTGATGCCGAGCGCCGTGCCCCGCTGGTGCACGGGGAACGCGTCGGTGAGGATCGCCGTCGAGTTGGCGAACAGCAGCGCGCCGCCGATGCCTTGGACGATGCGCCAGCCGATCAGCCAGAGGGCTCCCGCGCTGCCGTCGAAGTACGTCAGCGAGAGCGCTATGGAACACACGGTGAAGACGGCGAAGCCCATGTTGTACATGCGGACCCGGCCGAACATGTCGCCCAGCCTGCCGAAGGTCACCACGAGGACCGCCGTGACCACCATGAAGCCCATCAGCATCCACAGCAGGTAGCTGGTGTTGCCGGGGTCGAGCGGATTCAGGTCGATCCCGCGGAAGATGTCAGGCAGCGCGATCAGCACGATCGACTGATTGATCATCACCATCAGCACACCGAGGGTGGTGTTCGAGAGCGCGATCCATTTGTAGTTCTCGCCGGGACCGGTCCGCGATGGTTCCGCTGCGGTTGTTCGGCTCATGCCCACAATGCCTTTACTCCTTCACGTACGCGCACCACCCCGCGGCGCGCGCGGGAAGCAGAACGTTGGTAGATGCAAGTAATCTATCTCCTCCATATGACTTACATATGTCCTGCGGATAGCACCGGCGGGACCACACCGACCCCGCCCGCCACGCATTCCCCAACCATCCGGGACGGAGCGCCCCAAACAGCAGGTGAGGGACGTCAAGGACAGTGACGCAGATCACCTTTAGCTTGTGAAACACATGTGAGAGCACGGAAGCGCGGGCGGGGCGCGCATCCCTCGCGGCGGGATTCCCCGCCGGACCGCCGTGCCCGGATGCGCCCCCGCGCGGGTCTTCAGGAAGTCTGGACGTCAATGCTGTGTTGACGTGTGTATGAGCAGTGAAGCCGCGGTCCCGCCCTCAGCCCCGCCCTCGGTACCGTTCTCCGTCCTCGACCGTTCCCGTACGCGGGAGGGGCAGGACACGGGGCAGGCGCTGCGGGACACCGTGGACTTCGCGCGGCAGGCCGAGGCGTTCGGCTACCACCGGTTCTGGGTTTCCGAGCACCACAGCGTGCCGGGCGTCGCCGGTTCCGCGCCGACGGTCCTCGCCGCGGCGGTGGCCGCCGCGACCTCCACGATCCGCGTCGGTACGGGCGGAGTGATGCTGCCGAACCACCGGCCGATGATCGTGGCGGAGCAGTTCGGTGTCCTGGAGTCCCTCTTCCCCGGCCGCATCGACATGGGCCTCGGGCGGTCCGTCGGCTTCACCGACGGCATCCGCAGGGCGCTCGGCCAGGGCAAGGAGGCGGCCGACGGCTTCCCGGCGCAACTTCAGGAACTCCTCGGCTGGCTGACCGGTGAGCAGAGCGACTACCCGCAGGTGCACGCGCGCCCCGCCGAGGGTCTGCGCGTTCCGGCGTTCGTCCTCGCCACCGGCCGGGGCGCGGGCATCGCGGCGCGGGCCGGTCTGCCGCTGGTGATCGCGTCGGTACGCGGCGAGGACGCGATGCTGCGGGCCGTCGACGCCTACCGCGCGGACTTCCGGCCCTCGGCCTGGGGCGCCGGGCCCCGGCTCATCCTCTCGGGCACGGTCGCGATCGCCGCCACCACCGAACAGGCGCGGCGCATCCTCGTCCCCGAGGCGTGGTCGAGCGCGTACTCCCGTACCCGCGGCGAGTTCCCCCCGCTGCGGCCGGCCGAGGCGGTGGACGTCGGCGCCATGACCGCCCGTCAGCGGACCCTGTTCGAGGAGGCCATGAGCGGACACCTGTACGGCACCGCGGAGGAGGTCGGCCCCGCGCTCGACGGGCTGCTGAAACGCAGCGGCGCGGACGAGTTCCTCGTCACCACCAGTACGTACGACCGGGCCGCGCTGTCCGACTCGTACCGGCGGCTCGCGGAACTGAGAGGCCTGAAGGGCTGACCGCTCCGGCCGACCGGGGCCGGGCCCGCGGCGGGTCCTGGCACACCCGGGCCCCCGGACGCGTCGTACGTCCCGGGGGCCCGGGTCCTGCTGCGGTCAGCGCGCGGACCGTCCGCGGCGGCGTGCGTCAGTACTGGACGCCGCCGGAACTGCTGCTGCTCGAACTGCCGCTCGGGCTGCCGCTGCTCTTCGGCGCCTTCGCCAGGACGGGCTTGCCCTGCGCGTCGACCACGTACCACTTGGCGCCGAAGGCGTTGAGGCCCTGGCCGTTGGCCTGGCCCGCCTTCGTGTCCTCCACGAAGTAGTACAGCGGGTGCTTGTTGTAGGTGGCCTGCAGTGTGCCGTCGCTGCGCTTGGTGGTGCCCAGCAGGTCGGAACGGACCGCGCCGGCGCTCGACGTCGGGGACGCGGACACCGACACCGAGGCGCTCGGCGAGGCGGAACCGCTGGCGGACACGCTCGCCGACGGGGACGCGCTGGAGGTGGCGGCCTTCGGCGTCGCCGTGACGATGGCCGGCGGCCACTGCTTGGCGCAGGCGCCCGTGCAGGTCGACTTGTCGGTGGTGTCCTTGGCGAACACGTAGAGCGTGTGGCCCTTGCTGTCGACCAGCACCTCGCCGAGACCCGGCACGTTGCTCGTCATGATCTTCGACGCGCCGTCCTTCATGCCGGGCATGCCGGACGACGCCGAGGCGGTCGCCTGCTCGGCCGCCGCCTTGACGTTGGCGCCCGTGTCCTCCTTCTGGTGCGAGGACGACCCGCTGTTCGAACAGGCCGTCGCCGTCGTCGCGAAGAGAGCTGCCGCCACCACGGCGGCCGCCCTCACAGCGGTGTTCTTCATCCGGACTCCTTCGGAAGCCGCCGGGTAGGCGGGCACGGCTCACCCGAGTGGGGCCGCATGACCTCCAGTGGATGTCATGATCGCGCGAGGAGCGAAGCGAACAGGGCCGTCCGGTGCACCGAACCGCCCGATAGGAGGCATCGGGGAGCAGGCGGGAGCCCCCTTCGGTGCCGTTCGGGCTCCGGCCGCCGCGCTGCTCCGAACGGGGGACGGAGCAGCTCCGGCGCCCGGCCGGGAGGTGGTTGCTCCGCCGGCTGCTCGGGCCGGCCGGCGCGGGCGCCCGGCCGCGGACGGGCTCGCGGCGCGGGCCCCGGGCCCGGTAGGGACACCCTGCCCGCTGCGGACTCCCGGAACGCGCGCCGGCCCGTACGGACGCCCGGCGCCCGGGCCGGTACCCGATCCCGTACGCCGGCCGGTGCCGATTGACCGGCGCGACGGGTCAGGCCGGGCCGCGCACCACGGGCGCGGCCCGGCCTGCCGGGCGGGACCCGTCGGCGGTCCGGGCCCCGCCTCCGCGGACGGCTTTCCCCGATGCCCGGCCCCCGTCGTGGCTGTCCCTCTCAGCGGGTGGCCTTGCGGTTCGCCCGCAGCCACTCCCTGTTCATCGAGGTGATGGACATCAGCGGGATGCCCTTCGGGCAAGCGGTCGCGCACTCCCCCGTCAGCGTGCAGCCGCCGAAGCCCTCGTCGTCCATCTGCGTCACCATGTCGAGGACCCGCGACTCCCGCTCGGGGGCGCCCTGCGGCAGCACGTTCAGATGGTTGATCTTGGCGGAGGTGAACAACATCGCCGACCCGTTAGGGCACGCCGCCACACAGGCACCGCAGCCGATGCACTCGGCGTGCTCGAAGGCGAAGTCCGCGTCGGGCTTGGGTACGGGCGTGGAGTGGGCCTCGGGGGCCGCTCCGGTCGGCACGGTGATGTACCCGCCGGAGCCGATGATCCGGTCGAACGCGGAGCGGTCCACGACGAGGTCCTTGACCACGGGGAACGCCCCCGCGCGCCAGGGCTCGACGTCGATCGTGTCGCCGTCCTTGAAGTGCCTCATGTGCAGCTGGCAGGTGGTGGTGCGCTCGGGGCCGTGGGCGTCGCCGTTGATGACGACACCGCAGGCGCCGCAGATGCCCTCACGGCAGTCGTGGTCGAACGCGACGGGCTGGTCGCCCTCCAGGATCAGCTTCTCGTTGAGGGAGTCGAGCATCTCCAGGAACGACATGTCCTCGGTGATGCCGTCGATCTCGTAGGTGACCATGTTGCCGTCGGCGTCGGCGTTCGCCTGCCGCCAGACGCGCAGGGTGAGCCTCATGCGTAGCTCCGCTGGGTGGGGTGGACGTACTCGAAGACGAGGTCTTCCTTGTGCAGGACGGGCGCCTCGCCGGTGCCCGCGAACTCCCAGGCCGCGGCGTAGGAGAAGGCGTCGTCCTTACGGGCGGCCTCGCCGCCCTCGGTCTGGGACTCCTCGCGGAAGTGGCCGCCGCACGACTCGCTGCGGTGCAGCGCGTCGAGGCAGAGGAGTTCCGCGAGTTCGAGGTAGTCGACGACGCGGTTGGCCTTCTCCAGGGACTGGTTGAGTTCCTCGCCGGTGCCCGGGACCTTGATCCGGCGCCAGAACTCCTCGCGGATCTGCGGGATACGGTCCAGTGCCTTGCGCAGGCCCTCATCGGTGCGGGCCATCCCGCAGTGGTCCCACAGGAGTTCACCGATCTCCTTGTGGAACGAGTCGGGTGTGCGGTCGCCGTCGACGGACAGCAGCAGCCTCAGCCGGTCCTCGGTGTCGGCCACGGTCCCCGCTACCTCCGGGTGGCTCTCGTCCAGCGCGTCGAGGCGGGGGTTGCGTGCCAGGTAGTCGTTGAGCGAGGGCGGCAGCACGAAGTAGCCGTCCGCGAGGCCCTGCATCAGCGCGGAGGCGCCGAGCCGGTTCGCGCCGTGGTCGGAGAAGTTGGCCTCGCCGATCGCGAACAGGCCCGGGATGGTGGTCTGGAGGTCGTAGTCGACCCAGAGGCCGCCCATCGTGTAGTGGATCGCGGGGTAGATCCGCATCGGGACCTCGTACGGGTTCTCCGCGGTGATCCGCTCGTACATCTCGAAGAGGTTGCCGTACTTGGCCTCGACCGCCGGCCGTCCGAGGCGCTCGATGGCGTCGGCGAAGTCGAGGTACACGCCCTGTCCGCCGGGCCCGACGCCGCGGCCCTCGTCGCACACGGTCTTCGCGGCACGGGAGGCGATGTCGCGGGGCACCAGATTGCCGAAGGACGGGTAGACGCGCTCCAGGTAGTAGTCGCGCTCGTCCTCCGGGATCCGGTGCGGCGGGCGGTCGTCGCCGCGCTCCTTGGGCACCCAGATGCGGCCGTCGTTGCGCAGCGACTCGCTCATCAGCGTCAGCTTCGACTGGTGTTCGCCGGAGCGCGGGATGCAGGTGGGGTGGATCTGGGTGAAGCAGGGGTTCGCGAAGTACGCGCCGCGCCGGTGGGCCCGCCAGATCGCGGTGGCGTTGCTGTTCTTCGCGTTGGTCGACAGGTAGAAGACGTTGCCGTAGCCGCCCGAGGCGAGGACGACGGCGTCCGCGAAGTACGTGGAGACGGAACCGGTGATCAGGTCGCGGGCGACGATGCCCCGGGCCCGGCCGTCGACCACGATCAGGTCGAGCATCTCGGTGCGGGCGTGCATCTCGACGGTGCCCGCGGCGATCTGCCGCGAGAGTGCCTGGTAGGCGCCGAGGAGGAGTTGCTGGCCCGTCTGGCCGCGCGCGTAGAACGTACGGGAGACCTGGACGCCGCCGAAGGAACGGGTGTCGAGGAGGCCGCCGTACTCGCGGGCGAACGGCACGCCCTGCGCGACACACTGATCGATGATCTCGACGGAGACCTCGGCGAGGCGGTGCACGTTGGACTCGCGGGAGCGGAAGTCGCCGCCCTTGACGGTGTCGTAGAACAGCCGGTGGACGGAGTCGCCGTCGTTGCGGTAGTTCTTCGCGGCGTTGATACCGCCCTGTGCGGCGATGGAGTGGGCCCGGCGGGGCGAGTCCTGATAGCAGAACTGGACGACGTGGTAGCCCTGTTCGGCGAGGGTCGCGCCGGCGGCGCCGCCCGCGAGGCCGGTGCCCACGACGATGACGGTGTGCTTGCGGCGGTTCGCCGGGTTGACCAGTTTGGCCTCGAAGCGGCGGCGGCTCCAGCGGTCCTCGACGGGGCCGTCCGGTGCCCTGGTGTCCGCGACGGGCTCGCCCGTGGAGTATCGGATGTATTCGTTCATGTCAGCTCACCAGTCCGGTCATGACGGCGACGGGTACGGCGATGAATCCGGCGGTCAGCAGGAGCGCCAGCACGTTCGCCACGGTCTTGAAGGCACGGTCGCGGGTGGCACTGCCCGCGCCGAGGGTCTGCGCGGCGCTCCAGAAGCCGTGCTGGATGTGCAGGCCGAGGGCGAGCATCGCGACGATGTAGATGACGTCGTTCCACCACTCGTTGAAGGCGGCGACGACGTTGGCGTAGGGGTGCCCCGGCACGAAGCCCGGCTGCACGGTGCCGGTGGTCAGGTCGAGGATGTGCCAGACGATGAACAGGCCGAGGATCACCCCGCCCCAGCGCATGGTGCGGGTGGCGTAGCTGGTGCGGGCCTTCTTGTGCACGTACTTGGTGGGGCGGGCGGCGATGTCGCGGCGGCTGAGCTGGTACGCGCTGACGGCGTGCGCGACGACGGCGACGACCAGGACCACCCGGATGATCCACAGGAGCCATGAGTAGTGGAAGAACGGCTCGCCGATGACACGGAGCCAGTGTGCGTAGTCGTCGAAGGTGGTGGGCCCGAAGAAGATCTTCAGGTTCCCGTACATGTGGACCACGAGGTAGCCGAGCATCAGCAGACCGCTGACGGCCATCACCGTTTTCTTGCCGATCGTGGAGTCCCAGACCGATTGGGGCAGGGACGGCCGTTTGTCAGTCCGCGAAGCCAGAGCCATGGCGCTGACGTTAGATCCGGTGGGCCCCAGAGGTCCAAGACATGGATTGGCTCATATCCATAGCCTGTACCTATCATGACATCGTGCAGTTCCATCAGCTTCACTACTTCGTCGCGGTCGCCGAGACCCGCCACTTCACGCGAGCCGCCGAGCACGTGCACGTCTCGCAGCCCTCGCTGTCCCAGCAGATCCGGGCGCTGGAGAACGAACTGGGCGCCGCGCTGTTCAGCCGGGCCCGCGGCAATGTCGCGCTCACCGAGGCCGGGGAGTCGCTGCTGCCACTGGCCCGGCGGATCCTCGCGGACGCGGAGACCGCGCGGCACGAGGTGCAGGAACTCGTGCAGCTGCGCCGGGGCCGGATCCGGCTGGGCGCCACCCCGAGCGTGTGCACGGGCCTGCTGCCCGATGTGCTGCGCGCCTTCCACGACCTGCACCCGGGGATCGAGCTGCGGATCGAGGAGAGCGGTTCGCGCGACCTGGTGCGGGAGCTGGCGCGGGGGGCGGTCGACCTGGCTCTGGTGGTACTGCCCCTGCCGACCCCCTCCCCCGCGCTCACCACGGTGGAGCTGCTGCAGGAGGACCTGGTGGTGGTGTCGTCGGCGGCCGGGCCCGCACCCCGCCGGCCGGTCAGGATCTCCGATCTGCAGGGCGAGCCGCTCGTGATGTTCCGGCACGGCTACGACCTGCGGGAGCTGACGGTCGGGGCCTGCCACGCGGCGGGGTTCGAGCCGTCGTTCACCGTGGAGGGCGGCGAGATGGACGCCGTGCTCGGCTTCGTCCGGGCGGGACTCGGCGTCGCGGTCGTACCGAGCATGGTCGCGGAGCGCGCGGGCCGCGACCTGCGGGTGACGGAGCTCGCCCCACCGGGACTGCGGCGGACGATCGCGCTGGCGCACCGCAGCGACGTGCCGCCGCCGCGCGCCGCGCGCGAGCTGCAACGGCTGCTGCTCGCGACCAGGACGGGCCCCGCCGCCGGCGCGCCCTGATCCGACGGGAAACGCCGGCCCCCTGACCGTTGCGGCCCCCGGGCCGGGCACGAGCCGGGTCCCCGAACGCCCGACGCCCCGCGGCGGGGGCGCTCCCTTGCCGCCTTGCCGGGTGCCTCGGCCGCCCCGGCCTTGCGAGGTTGCGCGCGGTACCGCCGCGGGCATCCTCCCGCCGGTGGCTGCCCCCTCCCGTACGCGGGTCTCCTCGGGGGCCACCGGGCCCACCGGGCGGACGGCCCCGCCACCGGACGCGCGGCGCCCGACCGGCCGGCGCCTCCTGGCGGGCCGCCGCGGGGGGATCCGGGCTCAGCCCGAGGTCTCCAGCAGGCGCCGCAGCTCGTCGGCCATCCGCAGGGCCGCCGTGCGCCCCGCACCGTCGAGTTCGGTGTCGGCCGGCCGGCTGCGGTCGACGACCACCCGCAGCGCCACCGCCGCGTGCCGCGCGAACAGGGCCAGCAGGTCCAGTTCGTCGAGGCTGGAGCGCGACTGCGGCGCCGGATCCAGCACCTCCAGCACTCCGAGCAGCCGCTCGCCGTGGGTGAGCGGCGCGGCCATCAGGGCGTCGGGCACGTACCGGGTGGACTCGGCGAAGTCGCGGGCGAAGGAGGTGTTGTGGGAGAGGTCGTCCACGACCATCGGCTCGCCCGAGGCGACCACCCAGCCCGCTATGCCGCCGTCCGCCGGGAACCGCCGTCCCACGAGAGAACTCTCGCCGCGCCCCGAGACCGCCTGGAAGACCAGTTCGTGCCGGTCCTCGTCGAGGAGGAAGACCGAACTGGCCTGCGCCCCGAAAATGGCCCGCGCCGTATCGACCACGGATCGCATCAGCTCCTGGGAGAGCGGATCGGTCGCTGTGTTGCTGTCTGTCACGAGGCACCCCTGACACCGATGTGTACGTTGGCGGCGGAAAGGTAGAGAGCGTTCTTGAGCTGGAAAGTCGTCATCCGGCGGTGCTTGGAGAGGATCCGCGCGCTCAGCCCGGCGATGTACGGGGTCGCGAAACTGTTGCCCGTCGTACGGATGGATGTGCCGCCGAGCCAGGCGACCCGCACGTTCTGGCCCGGGGCGAAGAACTCCACCGGGGGCCGCGGGTTGTACAGGTGCAGATCCGGGTCCTCCTCCTGGTGGCTGCCCACCGAGATCACCGAGGCGAAGCGCCACGGATAGCTCTCCACCGGCGTGTTGTGCGCGGAGGCGACGATCACCGAGCGGCGGAAGTACGCCTCGTCGGCGAGCGTGCGCAGTTCCTCGGCGAACCGCACGCGCGTGGTGGACAGGCTGAGGTTGATGACATCGAAACCCTGTTCGATCGCGAACCGCAGTCCCGCGAGCAGCACGTCACCCGTGCCGCCGAAGCCCTTGCCGAGCACCTGCACGCTGTACAGCTCGCACTCCGGCGCCGCCCTGCGGATGATGCCCGCGCAGGCCGTGCCGTGCCCGCAGCTGTCGGAGGGCTCGCTCGCCGACACGGTGAGCTCCGCTCCGTCCTTGCGCACGACCCACGCCCCGTCGACCGGGCCGACCAGGGGATGGCCGTCCTCCACGCCGGAGTCCACGACGCACACCCGTACGCCCCGCCCGCGCGCGCCGTCCCACTGCCAGGACGGCGCGGGCCGCTCCCCGTCCGCGGCCACGATCACGTCCTGCAGGCTCTTGCCGCGCAGGCTCCAGGTGAGCCCTGCGCGCGGCACCGTCCCCGCGCTGTCCATCCGACCTTCTTTCCAGGGCCCTACCGGCGCCGGCCGGCGGGCGATTCGAATCCTCGGAGCGGGGCCGCGAAACGCCCCCGTCCCCGTGCGCCGCGGTGTCGCCGCGGGCGGCGGTCAAGCCCGTCCGGGACCGGCCGGCACCCCCGCGGTCCCGGTCCTCGCCAGGGGCGCGGTCAGCCAGGTTTCGCGTGCTGAAGCGGCGGACTCCCGGCTTCCAGGGCCGCGTGCATCTCCGCGGCCCGCCGGGCACCCGGCAGATGCCCCTTGGCGGTGAAGCACCGCTGCGCCCGCAGGGCCGCCTCGCCGGCCCCCGCACGCCGCCCCGAGCTCCGCAGCACCTCGGCCTGGTCCAGCAGCGCGACGGCCCGCACGACGGTGGAGTCGGTACGCGCGGCGGTGAGCACCGCGCGGTCGGCCAGGGCGGTGGCTTCGCCGGGCTCGCCCCGGGCCGCCGCGATCCTGGCCAGCAGGCCGTCGAGGTCCGCGGCCTCGGAAGGGGCCGGGGTGGTGGGCGCGGAGCCGGACACCGGTCGATCCGGCGGGGGCAGTCGCAGGGCGGCCTCCTCGAACCGGCCCTCGTCCACGAGCAGCCGTGCCGTGTCCCTCGCGACCGCCCCGAGCAGCCCTTCGGCCTTGAGCCGGCGCCCCGAGTCCGCCGCCTCCTCCAGCAGGGCCAGGGCCCGGCCCGTGTCGCCCGCCAGCGCCGCGACGGCCGCGGAGAACAGCGGAAGCACCACGGCGCCCTCGGCGTAGCCGAGTTCGCCGGCCAGCCGCCGGGCGTCGGCCAGCGCGGTGTCCGCCTCCTCCCAGTGCTCCTGGAGTGCGAGCAGCACCGCGAGGGGGCAACTCAGCGTCAGCCGGGCCGTGGGCCGCCGCTCCCCGTGCTCCCGCAGCAGCAGCCGGGCGCGCGAGACCGCGTCGGGGACCGGCTCGGGCCCCCGCCACAGCGAGATCCCGATCGCGCCGAGTGCCAGCGCCCGTTCGGGCTCGGCCCCTGATCGCGTGGCGTGTTCCAGGGCCCGCGTGAGCAGGACGTCGGCCGCGCCGTGCCTGCCGTGCAGTTGCCTGTCCTGGGCGATGCGGATGCACGCCCTCGCCTGTCCCAGGTCGTCCCCGGCCCGTTCGAACACCGGCAGGGTCCGCGACGCGGCGCTCCCGGCGCTGCTCCCGTCCGGCGCGGCGGAGGCCGCCGCGAGTTCGAGGAGGGCGTGCGCGGCCTCCACCCGGCTCCCCGCGTCCGCCGCGGTGGGGCCCCCGCCGGTCCCGCCCCCGGACGCCGAGCGCACCGGTGACGGGGTGGGCCCGCCCGGCACGGGAGGGGTCGCCGCCAGGACCGCGAGGAGGAGGGAGCGCCCCTCGTCCACCTGGCCTGTCGCCAGTCGTACGCCACCGAGGCGGCGCGCCGCGGCGACCCACTCGTCATCGGTCGGTGAGGTCAGCTCGACCGCGCGGCCGAGCAGGACCCCGGCCCAGGAAAGGTCGGACCTGGCAAGGGCCTGTGATCCGCCGCGGATCAGCAACCGGGCCGCACCGAGCCGGAGTTCGTGGGTCCGCGCGTCCAGCAGGCCCAGTTCCGCCCGGTAACGGTAGGCGTGCTCCAGGTGGCCCGCCACCATCGCGTCGGCCTCGGCCGGCCCCGCTCCCCGGACTGGTGGGGCCTCGGACAGCCGCGCCTCGGCCAGTCGGGCGGCCCGCTCGTGCCGTTCGGCGCGGGCCCGCTTGGCCATGGACTGGTAGGTGACCTCGTGGACCAGCCCACTGCTGAAGCGCAGCCCCGGCGTTCCCGGCGCCTGCCGCTCCGTCACCCGGACGAGCCGGTGCCGCCGCAGGCGGGCGAGTGCGCTGTCGATCGGCCCGCGACTCCCGCCGGAGCCCTGCCCCGCGGGAGTGTGGAGCGCGCCGCCGGGGGCGCCTTCACGGTCCTCCGCCGCGAGCGCGGCGACGTCGTCCGCTCCGAACTCGCGTCCCACCACCGATGCCAGGTCCAGTACGGCCCGCTCGGCTCGTCCGAGCCCGCCGATCCTCGCCCCCAGCAGGGCCTGCAGGCTGGTCGGCAGGGCGCCCGCCCCGTCGAGGCGGTAGCCGGACTCCGGCTGCCCGAGTGCGGTGAGCAGCTGCTCCAGGTAGAACGGATTGCCGCCGGCTGCCTCCAGGACGTGTACCGACACGGCGGACCCCAGCCCGTCCGCGCCGCCGTCCGCCCCGATGCCCGTGCCGCCCGTGCCCGTGCCGGCCCCGGTCAGCGCCCCGGCGAGCGCCTCCGCCTCCGCCGGAGTCAGGCCGGGCAGGGTCAGCGCCGACGGCCGCAGGCGTCCCTGCCCCCAGCCGGGACGCCGATCGTGCAGGTCAGGGCGCGCCATGCAGACGAACAGGACAGCCTGGGAGGTCAGTTCGCCGGCCAGCGTCTCCAACACGTCGAGCAGGAGTTCGCTCGCCCACTGGCAGTCGTCCACGACCAGCACCACCGGCCGCCTGCGGGCCACTACCGTGAGCAGACCGACAACGGCCGCGCAGGTGTCGTCCAGCGACGGGTTCGGCGTGCCGTCCTCCAGCAGTCCCGCCGCGAGCACGTCCAGCGACCTGGCCGCCTCGGTCCGGTCCGCGGTGGCCCCGGCCTCGGCGGGCCCCGGGTCGTGGTCCGCCGTCAGCTCCCCGCACACCGACGACAGCAACTGCCGGAGCGCGTCGGCGAGCGGCGCCAGGCTGCCGTGTTCCCCGTACGGGCGGCAGCGGCCCGAGCCCTGGGCGAACGAGTCCCCGTCCGCCTTGTGCCATTCGTGAATGAGCCGTGTCTTGCCCATCCCGGCCTCGCCGTAGAGGGTCAGCAGGTTCGCCCCCCGCCTGACGGGGACCACGGTGGACATGAACGCCTCGCGAAGCCAGGCGAGTTCGGCGGTCCGCCCGACGAAGGGGACATCGAATCGGCGGCCCGCCGCCGGGTCCGCCTCGACGACGCCCAGCAGCCGGTGGGCCGTGACGGGCTCCTCCTTGCCCTTCAGCCCCAGCGGGCCGACGGATTCGGTGCGGACCGCGGCGCCCGCGGCGCGCCGCGTCTCGGGACCTATCAGCACTTCACCCGTGGCGGATGCCTGTTCGAGCCGCGCGGCGATGTTGACCGTCTCGCCGGACACCAGGGCCTGCCGGGTCGACACGTCCGTACTCGTCACGGCGGGGCCGGTGTTGACACCGATCCGGACGCCGAGGCGGATGCCGAGCGAGGGGTGCAGTTCCCTCTCGTTGAGCCGCTCCACCGCGTCGAGCATGGCCAGGGCCGCGGCGCTCGCCCGCGCCGCGTCGTCCTCGTGCGTGACCGGGACGCCGAACACGGCCATCACCGCGTCGCCGATGAACTTCTCGACGGTGCCGCCGAACTCCTCCAGGCACTCCCGCATCAGGTCGAAGTACCGGAGCACCACCGTGCGCAGCGTCTCCGGATCGAGGACGCCGGACAGTGCCGTCGATCCCACCAGGTCGCAGAAGACCACGGTCACGACCTTGCGCTCCTCCACCGGCGCGACCGCGGACTCCACGGGGACCGCGGAGCCGCAGGCCGGGCAGAAGCGCGCGTTCGGCGGCAGTTCTCCGTCGCAGGGTGCGCACCGCATGGCTTTGTCCTTTCCCCGGAACGCCCGGAGAGGTCTCAGAAGAGCGCCCCGCCGGCGATCTCGCTGTGCGCTTGCACTTCGGGGCCGACCTCGTCGAGGCGTGCCTTGATGTCGAGGACCAGCTCCAACTCCTGCGAGCTCAACTCGCCCAGCACCTGGCGCTGTTCGTCGGTGAGGCCGTCGACGCCGAAGCCGTGCGACGCCAGGATGTCCAGTGTCTGTTCGCCGCGGGAGTCACCGGCGGCCCGTGTCGTGTTCTCGCTCATGACGTACTGGTCCCTCCTCTTGCAGGGTTCTCGTCCACGCAGGCCGCGCGGTCGATTCGGGCGAACAGGTCCAGCAGGCCGGACACGGTGTGCAGGGCGCTCGTGGTGAGCGCGTTCACCAGCACCGGGCCGATCGGCAGGGTGTCGACGAGGGCGAACAGGTCCGCCGTGTGGTCCGTGTCCAGCTCGGCGTGCTCGCGCACGGTGCGCAGCGCGGCCCGGGGGACCCCGGCCGCCTCGGCGATCCGCTCCGCCAGCCAGGGCGCGGGCGCGCAGCTCTCCAGCACGGCGATGTATCCGAGCAGCGCGACCGGGTGGTGGTGCTCGATCCAGTAGTACTGGGTCCCCACGAACCGGGCTACCTCGGGCGGCGGTTGCCGCGCGCGCACCGCCGCCGGGTCCCCGCCGAGCGCCGCGATGTCGCCGAGCAGCCACTCGTCGTGACCGCGCTCCTCCTCGACGTGCTCACGCAGGTAGGCGGCGAGCGGCGCCCCCACCGCGTCGGTGGCGCCGAGCGCGGTGGAGCGCTCCGCGGCCCGTTCCATCAGCGGTACCGAGGCCCGGATCACCGCGTGCATCACCGGCAGGTACACCGCGTACCGCCTGCCGAGTCCGTCCGGCCGCCACAGCCACCCGGTCGCGGCCCGCACCGCCGGCTCGGTCAGGGCGAGGCGGGCCCGCAGCGCCGTCCCGGCCGTCACCGGCGCACGGGTGCCCGGGGTGCTCATCGCGGCGGCCCGGGGAGAGCGACCAGATCCGCGTACGGCGCGCAACCGTGCCGACGCACGAGCGCGACCGGGCCCGCCTCGGTCTGCGCCCTGGCCGCCTGTCCGTCGAGCAGCTCACCGAGCGGTCCCGACGCGAACGAGGCTGCGGCGTCGAGGACTTCGGGATGATCGCCGAGAGTGCGGCAGCCCGCGCAGTACCCGGGCGGGGCGGCTCCTTCCGGGGCGGTGGCGAACCGGGCCCTGAGGTGGGCGGGGCCCACGGTCCTGATCATGCGCAGCGCCGGCGAGGAGAGCGCCCGCGCGCGCACCGACGACCAGGTGTCCCGGGTCACATGACCGAGCGTCAGGTGTTCCGGCGACGGCCTGCGGTCCACCACGTGCTGGTTGCAGCACGCCAGGACCGTGCCGTCGGCCGCCACGACGGGCCAGGCCGCCATGGAGCACGGCAGTGCGCGCCACGGGTCCGGGTCGACGGCGCGCGCGGTGGCCCAGGACGCCGCGCGGCCCACCTGACGCAGGGAGTTGACGAGCATCGGCACCCGGTCGTCGAAGGTGCGCCGGATGTCGGAGGTGACGTCGGCCAGGTAGGGGTCGTCGGGCCCGGATCCGACGAGGTGGAAGCTGACGGCCCCGCCCGCGTCCTGCACCCCTCGGATCAGCCGGAACACGGCACGGCGGCTGATCTCCCGCTCGTGGAAGGCGTCCAGGCTGACCGAGAAGTGGTCGACTGCGGCGATCGCGCGGGCGATCCGTGGCGGGAGGCCCACGCGCCGCCCGCCGTCGTCCCGCACGGCGAAGTAGGCCCCGGTCAAAAGGACGCTCCGGGTCGCCACCGCCCGTGCCGTATCGGCCAGTTCGGTCACCAGGTCCGGCCGCAGCAGCGGTTCGCCGCCGGTCATCATCAGCACCTCGGGGCGGTTCTCCGCGCTGAACGAGTCGACGAAGCGCACGAGTTGTCGCGCGTCCGGCTCTCCTGCCGCCATGGTGGCCGCGGTCGAGCAGTGCGCGCAGTGCAGCGGGCAGCGTCCGGTGACGGTGAGCAGCAGCCCCGCGCCGGGTACCGGACGGAGCGTCATCAGCTCGGCGAGTTCCATCGCGTGCTCCCTCCTGGTCCTCCACAGTCTTGGCTCGTGCGGTTCGGCACGGGGAGAGGAGCGGTTCGGAACTGGTAAATCCGCAGGCGGGTGCAGTCCTGGCGGGAACTCTCAGGCCGTGGCGCGCACCGCGGGGGCCGGCTGCCCGACCGCACACTGACGCGCGTACACCCGGCTCAGGCACGGCAGTTCGTACTGGGCCGCGTGCGCGGTGACCTCGCTGTCGGGAGCGAGCAGCGCGCCCGCGTCCAGGAGCGCCTCCAGCTTCCGTAACGCGTCATCCTGGGCGCAGTTGAGTACGGCCGCGGCCTGCCGCAGGCTGAAGCCACCGGCCGGCAGGCCCCCGAGCAGGCAGAGAGACGCCCGATCGGCCGCGGACAGGTCGTGCCAGCCACTCGCCAGCCTCGATCGCACATCCATGTCGCCGGCCACCAGTTCGTCCAGGACGATCCGGCCGTCGGCCAGCCGTTCCGCGTATTCGGCGAGCGGCAGATGCCGTCGTACGGCGAGTTTGAGTCCGCTCACCCGTACCGCGAGCGGGAGGCCGCCCGTGGCGCGGGTGATGCGCTCAGCGGCCTCGGGGCAGTTGTCGAGACGGTCCCGCCCCACGATGGCACGCAGCAGGGCCAGGCTCTCGGCGGTGGCGAACGGCCCGGTCTCCTGGCGATGCGCGGAGACCAGCCCCACCAGCCGGGTGCGCGCCGTGACCAGTACGGCGCTGGCGCCGCGGTCCGGCACCAGCGGGCGGATGCCCGCCTCTTCCCTCGCGTCGTCCAGGACGAGCAGCACCTTGCGCGGCCCGAGCCAGGCCCGCCACGCGGCAGCGGCCTCGTCGAGGTCGCCGGACGCGGCGAGGGCCCCGGCCGCCGGGCCGCCCCAGGGGCCGCCCCCGTCGTCCGCCTCCCCCGCGCCGGCGCCGGCGCCGGCGCCGGACAGGCCCGTGCGCCGCGTGAGTTCGGCGAGCACCGACGCACCGGACCTGGGGCGCCCGGCTTCGTCGCGCATCCGGATCAGGACCCGGCCGTCGGGGAAGCGGTCGCCGAGCCGGTGGGCCGTGTGCACGGCAAGCGCGGTCTTGCCCGAGCCCACGGGTCCGCTGACGACGGCGAGCCGGCCCTCGCCCGGCCCCGTGCCCTCGGCGCCGGACTCCAAGAAGGCCGTCAGCGCGCGCCGTTGCTCTCCCCGTCCGGTGAAGTCCGGGAGGTCCTGCGGCAGCAGGGTGCCGAGCGTGCCGTCGGACCATCGGCCTCCCGCGCCGCGACGGGCCGCGAACGGCCCCCCGACGTCGCGCGGACCGCCGTCCAGCATCGACCGGTACAGCGTTTCGAGCGCGGGGCTCGGCTGCAGCCCGTACTCGGCCGCGAGGAGCCGTCGCAGTCCCTCGTACCCGGCGAGTGCCTCGGTCTGCCGCCCCTGGGCGAACAGCGCGTTCATCTGAGCTGCCCGCAACCGCTCCCGCTCCGGGTGCCGTTCGACCAGCTCCCCGACGGTGTCGGCCACTTCATTGGTGTGGCCGAGCCGGAGTTCGGCCTCGGCCCAGTCCTCGTAGACCCGCAGAACACGGTCGTCGAGGCGTTCCGCCTCCATCCGGACCGCGGGAGAGAAGCGCAGGTCGTGCAGGGACAGGCCGCGGCGCAGGCCCAGCGCTTCCCGCAGCAGGCGGGAGGCGGCGCCGATCGCGCCCTGGGCCACGGCTTCACGGGCCGCCCGGGACAGCGACCGCAGGCGCTCGGCGTCCAGTTCCCCGGGCTCCACCCGCAGGCGGTACCCGCCCGTCCCGTGCGCCAGCCGGTCGCACCCACCGCCCGCCGCCAGGACCTTGCGGAGCGCGGACACGTAGACCTGGATGTTCTTGCGCGCGGTACGCGGCGGGTCGCTCTCCCACAGCGTGTCGATCAGCAGGTCCGAGGAGACGGGGGTGTTGGGGCGGCACAGCAGCATCGCCAGGACCAGCCGCTGTTTGAGCGGTCCGAGGGGCAGCGGTCCGTCCGCGGTGTCCGCCGAGAGGGGGCCCAGGACGGTGAACTTCAGGTGATCGTGCGGTGATTCAGCCATGTCGGTATGTCACCTTTCCCACTGCCGGACCCCGACGCGACGGAGCAGCTGAGATGAATGGCGCTCGGCGAATGACTTATATCAGACGAGACGCGACGCGGGAACGCCTCAACGGATCGGCGTCCGGGTCGAGTTGGGGAAACCCCCCGCTGGCTGCGGTGATACCGACCGCATACCGCGCGCAGACCGGTTCCGAATCCGCCGCTCCTAGCTTCTGTGGTGTTCGCAGCCCCACTCGTGGATCCACTGATCGAAGGAGAAGACCATGGCTGACGCCGTCGAGCCCACCACCGAGGACAACGAGGCCGGCAACGAGGTCGAGGCGCACGCCGCGACCCCGCTGGAGCTGCAGGAGATGGGCCTGAGCCAGCCCGACAAGGGTACCGACGGCCTCGTCGCCGGCAACAGCTCGGTCAGCGCCGCCGTCTGCGCCTGAGCCGACAGCTTGTGACGTGCCCGCCGCCGGTGGTGCCGCCCCGTGGCGCACCACCGGCGGCGCGCCGCTCCCCGGACACCTCCCGCGCCATGGGCCCGGGAGGGGAGCACGGACGCTCCGCTCGGCTGGAACCGGGTGGGCATCATCAGCTCCTTTTTCCCCTCTCACCCGCAGGAGACGGACATGACCGATCCGGCGAAGCCCACCGACCCCGACAGCACTCCCGATGTCGCCTCATCCGGGGAGGAGTTCGAGGTCCAGGCGCACGCCGCGGCCCCTCTCGGCCTCCAGGAGCTGGACGTCAGGGGCCCCGACCAGGACTCCCTCCTGGTGGTGACCAGCAGCGCGACCAGTGTCGCCATGTGCTCGTGAGCCACCGGAACGGCTCCGGCCCACGCGCGCGAAGTGACCGCCGCTCGCTCGCGCCGTCAGTGATCATGTGCCGCGCGCGGGCCGGAGTCCGATCCCACCCCGGTGCCTTCCTGCGGGGTTCGGGGTTCTCGTCCGACCCGTGACCCGTGACCCGACGAACCCAGGAGCACTCCATGGCGGACTCGACCGAAGCCACCACCGAGGACATCGAGCCCGGCCAGGAGGTCGAGGCGCACTCCGCGAAGCCCCTCGGCCTCCAGGAAATGGGCGTCCGGGCCCCCGGCCAGGACTCCCTCCTCGTGGCGACCAGCACGACCAGCGTCATCTCGTGCGAATGACCCGGCGGGATCGACGGCGCCCGCCCGGCCGGCGGCGGGGGTCGCGGCACACCGCCGCAACCGGCACCGATCCCGATCGCCGTCCGTGTGCCGACCGGCACCCGGCCCGCCATGCCGGGCCATCGCGGCGCCCAGCTCGCCCACCGCACCCACCGCGGAAGGAGAAGGCCGTGGCTAACTCCGTCGACGCCGGCGAGGCCGACGAATCCCACGAGGACGGCAACGAGGTCGAGGCGCACGCCGCGACCCCCGTCGAACTCCAGGAAATGGGCGTACGCGACCCCCGCAATGGGGCCGACGGTGTCATCGGTTCCAGCATCGTCAGCCTCGCGGCCTGCTGAGCCGATCAGGACCGGCCCGCATCCGCCCGTGGCACCGCCCGGGCGCACCACCGGCGGCCCGCCGCCTCCCTGCGCACCCACCTCCCTCCCACCCCGACCGAAGGACGGACATGAGCGATCCCACGAAGCCCGACGACACGGATGCCACAAGCGAACTGACGGAGAGTGAGGACGAGTTCGAGGTCGAGGCGCACTCGGCTGCGCCGCTCGGCCTCCAGGAACTGGGCATCAAGAGCCCCGAGCCGGAGAATCCCGTGGTCGGCGTGAGTCTGAGCAGCATGATCCTCTGCTAGCGATCCCGGCGAGCAGTCCCTCTGCCTGCCTGTGGCGACGCGCGCCCGACCGGCCGCCCCGGCCCGGCCCTTCCTCTGAGCGTGGAGGAGAGGGGCGACCCCGCCGGGGAGCACCTGCCGACCCGCTGACACGCGCCCTGCCACCCGTAGTCGCACTCGAACCCACCGTGGAGAGGTCCATGATCCCGTTCCCGTTCGTCGTCGCGGACAAAGAGTTCTACGCACCGTTGGAAACAGCCCGCGACCGCGGCGAGGTCTACCGGCCCGGCCACGTGCCGGACGGCTGGAGCGAGACCGGGTCCGGCGTCTGGACCATGTGGCACCGGGGCAGGCAACTGCGCGGTGTCGAGGACGGATGGAAGGTGCACGTGTCGGCGCGGCCCGGCCGCCTGCCGCACGTCCTCGACACCGTCGCGGCCGTCTGCTTCGAGCAGGACGTCGCGTTCAAGCACCTGTCATGCCACTTGTTCTACTGGTGGACGCACCACAAGCAGGCGGCCCGTGCACAGAACGGCAAGTTCATCGCCGCCTACCCGACGAGTGTCACCGCCGCCCGCGACCTGATGGAGCGGCTGCGCGAGGCACTCGCCGACGAGGACGGCCCGTACATCCTCACCGACCGGCGCTACCGCGACTCGCGCACCGTGCACTACCGGTACGGGGCCTTCGCGCCGCGCGAGCGGGTCAACGCCGACGGCACCCACACCCTGCTGGTGCGGGGCGCGGGCGGCGCTCTGGAGGAGGACCGGCGCGGTGTGTCCTTCCACCTCCCGGCCGGCGTGTCCGATCCCTTCGCCGAGAGGCGCCCGGCCGCCGAGGAGGCCCCGCCGGGCACTGCGGCCCAGTCCGCGCCGATCTCCTTCCACGGCTTCGAGTTCGAGGAGGCGCTGCAGTTCACCAACGGCGGCGGCGCGTACGTGGGCCGCGAGACGTCGACCGGACGACGGGTCTTCATCAAGGAGGCCCGCGCCTACGCGGGTGTGTCCGAGGGCGTCGCCTGCGCACCGGACACACTGCGCACCGAACACGCGACGCTGGTGGCGCTGCACGAGGCCGCGCCGGGTCTGGGGCCCGAGCCGCTCGCCTACTTCCGCGAGTGGGAACACGACTTCCTCGTCACCGAGTTCATCGAGGGCAGCACGCTCTCCCGCTGGATGGTCGCCCACCAGACCATGCTCGGAACGGGCCGCGAACCCCACGAGTTCAGGGAGTACCACGCACGGTGCGAGAAGGTACTCGGCCGGATCGAGGCCGCCTTGGAGCGCCTGCACACCGCGGGCTACGCCTTCGTGGACGTCAGCCCCGGCAACGTACTCGTCTCCGAGGACGACGGTGTCCGCCTGATCGATTTCGAGGGCGCCCAGCTGATCGGCACCAAGGAGTTCAGGACCATCGGCACCCCGGGCTACATGCCTCCCCCGGAACTCGCCGGGGACGACCCGCTCGTCCACGACGCGTACGGTTTCGCCGGTCTCGCGCTGCTGCTGGTCGGCCCCTTCCACCAGGTGGCGCAGCGCAACCCCGACACGCTCGCGCACCTGCACGGCGAGCTCGTCGAACGTGCCCCGCTGCCGGACTCGTTGTGGCGCACCGCCACCCGGTTCCACCAGCCGAGGCCCGCACCGGAGGGGGTCGCACCGATCCCGACCCCGCAGGAGGTCGCCGCCGACCCGCTGCGCCACCTCGCCGAGTTGCGCGACCGGACCGCCGACGCCCTCGTCGCCATGGCCGACCCGGACCACCCCGACCGGGTGTTCCCCACCATCGCCGAGGGCTACCACACCAACACCCTGTGCCTGGCGTACGGCACGGCGGGGGTCGTGCACGCTCTGGGCCGCGCGGGCCGCCCGCTGCCGCCGGGAGTGCTGGAGCGGCTGCGCGGCGACGCGCTGCGCGCCGTGGACAAACTGCCGCCGGGTCTCTACGCGGGCACGGCGGGCATCGCCGAAGTGCTCGCCGGACGCGGCCTGCTGGAGGAGGCGGGCGACCTGCTCGCGGCCGCCGACCGGCATCCCCTCATCACGTCGGGCGCGTCCGTGACGCTCTTCGGCGGCACCTGCGGCGTCGCGCTGGCCCACCTGGGCATGTACGGCCGCACCCGGGACGAGCGGCACGTGGACCGGGCCCTGGAACTGGCGGCGGCCCTGCCCGAGGACGCCGACCTCACGCCGCACGTCGGCGCCGACGACGCCACCGGCCTGCTCCACGGCCGCACCGGCATCGCCCTGCTGCTCCAGCAGCTCGCCGCGGTGACGGGCTCCACGCACCACCTGGACCGGGGGGTCCGCCTGCTGCACGCCGAGCTCGACCGCGCCACCGACCCCCGTCCCGACTCCCCCGGCCTCGCCTTCCCGATCTCCACCACGGACACCCGCAGCCTGCCCTACCTCTACTGCGGCTCGGCCTCGGTCGCGCACGCGGTCTCCCGCTACGTGCTGTGCGTGCAGGACGACCGGCTGCGCGCCGCGCTGCCGCGCTTGCTGGCCCCGATGCGCACGACGTACACGGTCATGCAGGGGCTCTACCAGGGCCTGTCGGGACTCGGTTTCGTGCTCGCCGAGCACGGGGAGCTCTTCGCGGACGAGCGGAGCCGGGCGGACGCGTTCCGCGCGGCCCGCGGGCTGTTCAAGTTCGCTGTCCCGCATCCGACCGGGATCCGCTTCCTCGGCGACCAGTTGATGCGGTTCAGCGCCGACCTGTGGAGCGGGTCCGCCGGGGTCCTGGTGTTCCTGTCCCAGCTGCTCGACCCGAAGCCGGACGCCCTGTTCACCGTGGACGCGCTCGCGGGCTCGCGGGCCCCGCTCGCCGGGGCGCGGTGAGGACCCTGTGAGCAGCGAGGACACCGGCACGGGGCGCGTCGACGCCGCGCCCGGTCCCCAGCCCCGGTCACAACCACCCGCCGAGGACACCGGCCGGCGTCGCGATGTCAGTCTCTACTGGTGCGGCCAGACCGCTTCCGCCTTCGGGTCGGTCTTCACCGCGATCGCGCTGCCCGTCGTGGCCGTCGTGCAACTGCACGCCTCCCCCGGCGCCATCGGCCTGATCAGCGCCGCCACCACCGCGCCCGTCCTGCTCCTCGGCTTCCCGGCCGGGGCGTTCGCCGACCGCATCGCGCGTCCTCGGCGCGCACTGGTGCTGCTCGACCTGCTGTGCGCCGTGGCCATCGGCACCGTCGCCCTCGGTCTGGCCAGTCATGTGATCACCCTCCTGTGGCTGGTCCTGCTGTGCCTGTTCATGGGTGCCACCTCCACCGTCTCCACGTCCGTCTACTTCCTGCACCTGCGCCAACTCGTCGGCGCCGACGGCATCGGCGGCGCCCGGGCCCGCTTGCAGGCCGGCCAGTACGGCGCCGCACTCGTCGGGCGGCTGCTCGCCGGACCCGCCACGGCGCTGCTCGGCGCGGCCGCTGCTCTGAGCATCGACGTGGGAAGTTACGCGCTCAGCGCCGTGGCGCTGCTGTCGATGCGCTCGCTCGACCTCGTGCCGCGCGAACCGGGGACCTCGGCGCTGGCGACGCTGCGCGGCGCGCTGGCCGGAATGCGCCTGTTCACCGGGGACGCCTTCCACCGCGCGCTCGGCCTGTTCGTACTCGTCCCGGCCGGCACCATGGCCGGCGTGACCGCGCTCACCGGCCCCTTCCTGCTGCGCGACATCCGGCTGCCCACCGCCGCCTACGGTCTGGTCTTCGCCCTGTCCGGGCTGATGGGCCTGGCCGGGTCGGCCGCCGCGGTCCGGCTGCTGCGACCGGAGCGCGATCCGCGGCGCCTGATGCTGGCCGCGTTCACCGCCGCGGTGATGTGCAGCCTCCTGCTCCCGCTGGCCACGGGTCCGCTGCCGCTGGCCGCGTTCTGCGCCTCGCTGGGCATCGGCCTGCCGATCTTCTTCGGCTCCATCGCCAATGTGGCCCTCAGCTCCGTACTGGTCACCGACATGGCGGAGGAGGTGCTGGGCCGCAGCATGGCGGCGCTCCAGGTGTGCACCGCCGCGTCGGCACTGGTCGGCTCGCTGGGATGCGGGCTGCTCGGCGATCTGCTGGGGGTCCGCGACACCCTGTGGATCACCGCTGTGATCGCGCTGGTCAGCATGGCGGTCACCCTGCCCGCGGCCTTGCGCGCGATCCAGCGCGGTGCGGAGGCGGAGGCCGAGCCCGCGCGTACCTGATCCGCCGCGGGAGTGCACCCCGCGCGTACCTGATCCGCCGCGGGGCCGGCCGCCGCACGGCCCGGCACCCGCGCACCACATCCACATCCGCATCCACATCCGGGCAATCCGAAGGAGACACCGATGAACGACGTCCTCAGGCTCCAGTCGCTGGGCGGGTCCGACGACGAGGGGAGCGTCCCGTTGCAGCCGGTCAGCGTGGCCGGCAGCACCCTCAGCCTCGTCTGCGACTGGGGCTGCGTCTGGGGCAGCGCCCTGCGCCTGGCCCAGGAACCGCAGGTCAGTCCCGTCTAGCCGGTCCGCGCACCGCCGGGGGACGGAGCGCAGGGCGTCCCACCCGGGCCGGGCCGCGGCGGCGACAGGGGGCCGCCCCGCGCTCGCGGAGGGCGACGCCACGACAGGTCGCCCTCCGCGAGGGCGGCCCGGGCCCCGTGGTCGGCGGCCTTCCGCGGGCGCGGCCCGGGCCCGGCCTCGCAAGGTGGTGAGGGCGCACCCGGCGCCGCCGTCGGCGGCCGGCTCGCACGGGCGACACACCGCACCGTACGGCCCCCCCCCGCACGGCCGTCCCGCACAGGAGATACGGACCGTTCCCGTCCCGGCCCGCACCCGCTAAGGTGAGGCACGGCAGGGCGCGGCTCCACACGAGTTGACGGCCGGGGGAGGCAGACGATGAACGAGCCCGAACGCGGCGTGTCCGCGTCGCCACCCGGTAGCGCGCTTTCCGCCCCGCCCGCCCACGCCCCGGCGTCCCCGCCGACACTGTCGGACCGGATCGACGCCCTGTTCCGGATCGTCCGGCGCCCCAGCCGCGAGCAGTACAGTCACGAAGAGGTCGCCCGCGCGTGCCGTGAGGCCACCGGCGAGACCTTCTCCGCCACCTACCTGTGGCAACTGCGCACCGGCCGCCGCGACAACCCGACGAAACGGCATCTCGAAGCCCTGGCCCAGTTCTTCGACGTGCCCGTCGCCTACTTCTTCGATGACGAGCAGGGCGCCGGCATCGCCCGGGAGCTGGAACTCCTCGGCGCCCTGCGCGACGCGAGCGTCCGCAGTGTGGCGCTGCGCGCCGTCAATCTCTCGCCCGAGGGCGTGGGCACGATCAGCGACATGATCGACGTGATCGCCCGGCGGGAGCAAGGAGCTCAGGGCGTCGAGCCCTGACACGACCGGACTCCTCGGTGAAATCTCGCGAGTGCGGCCGGCGGAGAGGGGATGGCGTGTGAGAAGGGATCGCAGCTTAGGGCTGTGGCATCGATGTCAACGGACGGTCGACGAACTCGACCTGCCGAACCCGTTCGACGCCACCGTCCTCATCGGCACACTCGCAGGCGCCCGCGGCCGGCCCATCGAACTGATACCGGTCGCGTCCCGGCCAGGGACCCCCTGCGGCGTGCTGGTCACCACCCACCGCACCGACTACATCCTGTACGCGGGGGACACCACGGCACTGCACCAGCAGCACATCGTGCTGCACGAGGCGGCGCACATCATCTGTGGCCACCACGAGTCGGCGCCCGCGGTGGCGGCCGCCGCGCAGACACTGCTGCCGCACCTGCCCGCGTCCTTGGTCCAACGCGTCCTCGGCCGCACGGTGTACGCCGAACCGCAGGAGCAGGAGGCCGAGTTGGTCGCCTCACTGATCCTCACCCGGGCCACCCGCCTCGCCAGGACCTCCGCCGCCCCGGCGCCGGCCGACCTCCAGGAATCCCGGGTCCAGCGGCTGTTCGGCGCCCCCGGCCGCCGGAGCGAGGGCCGTTCCCGTGGTTGACCTCGCCTCGCTCTTCGCGGCATGCCTCTTCCTCGCCTTCAGCGTCCACCGGCTGGCGATCACGCGCAGGGCGCGGACCGACCCCGCGCAGCGCTACCTCGCCGGCTTCGGGCTGTGCCTCGGCGCGGCGATGCTGGTCTACTCCCCCGTCGTCACCCGGCTACCGGCGTGGAGCGGCACTTTCGCCAGGCTGGACATCGTGGCCACCGACGACCTCCGGATGGCCACCTTCTTCTTCCTCCGCCTGGTCGCCCTCGCCCTGACAGCGCCCGCCACCGCGTCGTCGGGGAGCCGGTGGCGGCGCCTTGGCCCCGGCGCCGTCGTCATCACCGTGTCGACGTGCCTGTACTTCACCGCACACGTCACCACGCACGACGGGCGGGCGTCGGTACCCGACGGCCGCAGATGGGCGCTCGCGTCGCACAATGCGCTCTTCGCGCTCTACGGGACCTGGTGCCTGGCCCTGCTGGTGCGCGGACTGATCCGGCACATGCGGCGGATCGAACCGGGCCCGCTGCGTACGGGGCTGCGCCTGATGGCCCTCGCCGTGCTGATGGGCATGGTGTGGACGCTGTGGACCCTGGACGACGTGGTCGACAACCTCACCCTCGGCCTGCAGGAGACCGGCGAGGACCAGCCCTCCGCGATGCTCGGTTCACTCACCGCGGTCCTTGCCACCACCGGAGCCACCGCGACCCTGTGGGGCGGGCGGATCGGCGCACCCGTGCGGTGGCTGCGCGCGTATCGGCGCTACCGGGCGCTGGAACCCCTGTGGAGGGCCCTGCACGCGCAACTCCCCCAGATCGCCCTCGACCCGTCGGCGGCCGACCGGGGACCCGGCCCGCGGCACGCCGAGTTCGCGCTGTACCGGCGGGTCATCGAGATTCGCGACGGACTCCTCGCGCTGCGGCCCTACTTCGACCGGGCCGTCCCCGCCCGGACCGGGGAGCCGCAGGACCGCGCGCCGGAACAGGGGCCCGTGCAGGAAGCCGCCTGCATCGCGGCGGCCCTGGACAACCTGCGGGCGGGACGACGGCAGGACGACGGCCCCACCGACCGCCTTCCGCCGAGCCGGAGTCCCGGCGTGCCGGGGACCCTGGAGGCCGAGACGGCCTGGCTGCTCCAGGTGACCGCGGCACTCACCACCTCGTACGCCGTCCCGCGCCGGCGCCCTCCGGCACCCGCAACCCCGCGTCTCGCGCGGCTGTTGACGACCCATCACGCCTCGCGCCCCCCTGCCGGAGGGGGCTGAAACCGCCGGGGGGACCACGCCCCCGGGCCCTCTCCCGCCACCCCGGCCCCGGACTGAGGGGCCCTACACGGCATCCATCAGCGACAGGTCGTGCAGCCGCTCCGGCGGGCCGGGCCTCGCGTAGTACCAGCCCTGGGCGGTGTCGCAGCCGAGGCGGCGCAGGTGGTCGGCCTGCGCGCCGGTCTCCACGCCCTCCACCGTGACCATCAGGTCCAGGCTGTGGGCGAGCGAGACGATGCCCTCCACGATCTTGAGGTCGACCGGGTCGGCCGGATGCTGCTGCATGCCCTGCGTGAACGAACGATCCAGCTTGAGCACGCCGACCGGCAGTCTGCGCAGGTTGGCGAGGTTGGAGTAGCCCGTCCCGAAATCGTCCAGCGCGATGTGCACGCCCATCTCGGCCAACTGGCGCAGGGGTTTGAGCAGGTCCTCGTCGGCCCCGATCAGCGCCGACTCGGTCACCTCCAGGCACAGCGCGCCCGGCGGCAGCCCGACCCGGTCCAGCACGTCCACCGTTTCGGCGACCAGACCCGGATGGTGCAGCTGTGCGGGCGAGAGGTTCACGTTGACCCGCAGCGGGCGGTCCTGCTCCTCCGGGGGCCGCGCGTCGAGCCACATCTTCGCCTGGCGG
Organism: Streptomyces sp. NBC_01497; assembly: GCF_036250695.1. NCBI lineage: Bacteria > Bacillati > Actinomycetota > Actinomycetes > Kitasatosporales > Streptomycetaceae > Streptomyces > Streptomyces sp. NBC_01497. The sequence continues at coordinate 813,360 of NZ_CP109427.1, forward strand.
GCGGACTGTTCGAGCACCCAGCGGCCGAGCGGGACGATCAGGCCGGTCCGTTCGGCGAGCGGGATGAACCGGTCGGGCCCGAGCACGCCGTGCTGCGGATGCGCCCAGCGCACCAGTGCCTCCGCGCCGTGCACCGAGGCGTCACCGAGGTGCACGAGCGGCTGGTACTCGATGAAGAACTCGCCGCGCTCCAGTGCGGCGGGCAGCGCCGTCGTCAGGCTGTGCCGGGTGATGGCCCGCTCGTCGGACTCCGGGTCGGCCGTCTCGTAGCGGTTGCCGCCCGCCGCCTTCGCCCGGTACATGGTGATGTCGGCACTGCGGAGCACTTCGGCTGCGGTGTGTTCCGCGGCCGTGCCCTCCACGATGCCGATGCTCCCACGGACCGTGAACTCCCGTCCCTCCAGCCGGATCGGGGTGGCGAGCACGCCCAGCATGCGGGAGGCGAGGTCGACCGCCTCGGTACGGGTGCCGGGGCCCGTGGTCAGGGCCACGAACTCGTCGCCGCCGAGGCGGGCCACCATCTCGCCCGGCGCGGTGGCACAGCTCTGGAGCCGGTCCGCGACCTCCACGAGGAGCCGGTCGCCGGAGGAGTGACCCAGGCTGTCGTTGATGGCCTTGAAGCCGTCGAGGTCCAGGTAGCACAGCCCGAACCTGGCGCCCTCGCCCGCCGCGAGCGTCTTGTCGAGACGTTCGAAGAACAGCGTGCGGTTGGGCAGGCCGGTGAGCGCGTCGTGGGTCGCCTCGTAGCGCAGCCGCAGGTTGAGCAGCCGCCGCTCGGTGGTGTCCTCCATCAGCGCCAGCTGGTACTGCGGCGCTCCCTCGCCGTCCCGCAGCAGGGACACGGTGAGGTTGGTCCACAGCACGGTTCCGTCGCCCCGGTAGAAGGGCTTCTCGATGCTGAAGTGCTCGCGCTCACCGCGCACCAGCTCGCCGTGCATCCGCCAGACCTGCGGTTTGTCCTCGGGGTGCACCCACTCGTTGACGTTGCGGCTGCGCACGTGGTGCTCCAGGCCGCCGAACATCTTGGTGAGCGTGTCGTTGACCTCCAGGACCGTGCCGTCGAGATCCGCGATGCAGATGCCGATGGCCGCGCCCTCGAAGACCGCGAGGAAGCGGGCCTCGGTGGCGCGCAGCGCCTCCTCGGCGTCGGAGCGCGCGCTGAGCGCCGAGCGGGCGATGGCCTCCTGCTCGGCGAGGGTGCGTTCGCGCAGCGCCTGGGCGAAACCGCCGGCGAGCGCGTGCTGGAGCCTGGCGCAGCGGGCCCGGTTCTCGTCGCCCGCGAGTTCCTCGGTTCCGCAGTAGAGCACCAGGTAGGACTCGATGACGCCGAGGGTGCGGGCGAGCGCCTCCGGGTCGGTGCAGTGCGCGTCCACGAGTGCGGCGCCGATCCGCTGCGCGGGCACGGTGTCGAACGGGCGGGCGCGCAAGGCCTCGTTGAGTTCACGGGCGAGCGGCAGCAGGTGCGTCTCGAACTCGGGGCGCGTCAGTGACGTCGCCGAGGACGGGAAGACCGCGCGGCTCCAGATGGTCGCGAAGCGCCGGAGTCTGTCCTCCAGCGCGTCCTGGTCGTCGTGGGTGCCCGACGGGGGCGAGGGGACCGTCACGCCTTGCGCCCCACACCGGAGAAGGCCGACGAGGCGTATGGATCTGCCTGCGCGGGCGGGACCTCGGGACGCCACTGCGCCAGGGTGACGAGGCCCGGGTCGACCAGTTCGAACCCGTCGAAGAACCGCGAGGTCTCCTCGCGCGAGCGCAGCACGATGGGACTGCGGATGTCCCGGTAGACGTCCACGGCGGCCTGCGTGCGCTCGCGGGGCACGGGAACACCCTCGTAGCCGGCGTGCGAGAGGATCAGCAGGCTGCCGGGCGCGAGGGCGTCCCGCAGTTCCGCGACGGCGCGATACGGCTCGTCGCTGTCTTCGAGGAAGTGCAGGACGGCGACCAGCAGGAGCGCCACCGGCCGCTTCAGGTCGAGCAGTTGGGCGACCTGGGGGGCGTCGAGGACCTCGGCCGGCCTGCGCAGGTCGGCGGTGGCGACACCCGCGCCGGGCACGCCGTCCAGTACCGCCCTGCTGTGCGTGACCGCGACGGGATCATGATCGACATAGACCACCCGCGTATCGGGAGCGACCTCGCGCGCCACTTCGTGCACATTCCCGTACGTCGGAATTCCTGAGCCGACGTCCAGGAACTGCCGCACGCCCTCGGCCAGCGCGTATTTCACGGCACGGCGCATGAATGCCCGGTTGGCTTTCATGATCGCCGGGAGCCCCGGCATGAACTCCATCGCCCTGCGAGCGGCGTGCCGGTCTACCTCGAAATTGTGCGAACCGCCCAGGTAGTAGTCGTACATGCGGGAAACGCTCGGCACCGATATGTCGATGCCCTGCGGGGCCCACGCGGGACGTTCCATCGAGGTCTCCAACGAGTGTCGCCACAAGTCATGGCCGGGTGCCCGGCCGGGCGTTCGAGCAGAGGCTACTGACCGGGCGCCGGAACGGCGAGTCCGGGCAGGGATCCGCGATCCGCCCGCGGTCGTACGACTTGGGCACGCGCCCCTCCCCCGTCCGGTCCGTGGCTGACGGTGATCCGGTCATGACCGTACGCGTCCGCGACCATACCGACCACGTGTCCCACCCCCGCAGGACCGGTACTTCGCGACGCACTCAGTGAACTCACGGAGCATACAAGCGCGTTGCCTGGTTCGGCGGATCGGGTGGCGGCCGCAAACCCGCCGGCGCCGAATCCCGGTCCGCCAAATCCCCCTATCCGGGGGAATCCTGACGCCTTTCGGCGTGGCAACGCAATTCACGGTCCAAGCTCTCCGCCGTGTACGGAACCCACGCGGGGCGGCTCCTGGCGGCCTGCGCCCTCGTCTGGCTGTCCGCCGCCGGGCTGTCCACGCCGGCCGCCGCGGACAGTTGCGCCTATGCCTCCATCGGGCCCGACGGCATCTGGGCGGTCGCGGTGGCCGGCGGCCACGGCTGCCGCCCCTGCCCGCCCCAGTCGCCGACCCCGCCACCACCGCCACCGACCCCACCGCCTCCACCCACGACGCCACCTCCGCCTCCGCCTCCCCCGCCACCACCGCACACCCCCACGCCTCCGCCCCCTCCACCACCACCCCGGGTCACACCGAAGCCGCCACCGCCGGTACGGCACACCCCGCGGCCCCGCCCCGCACCGAGGACACCGCCCCCGGTGCTGCGGGCTCCCGCGCCGCCACCACCCGCCCCGCCCCGCCCCACGCCGAAACCCTCCCGTCCGCGGCCCACGCCGTCGGCCCGGCCGAGCCCTTCACCCGTAGCGCTGCCCCACTACCGCAGGACCGTGCGCAAACAGCCCGTGGGTCACACGTCGCCCGTACTGATGATGCTCGTCATCACCGCACCCGCCGTGCTGGCCGTGGCCGTACTGCGCCCGCGCTCCCGGTGAGATCCCCGGTAGCTCCCGAAACTTCCCGATCCGCCGCATCCGCTGTATCAGCTGCACATCCGGAGACTTCATGACGGAATGGTTTGTCCTCACCATCGCGATGGCCGCCGCCGTCGCCGTCGTCCTCTCGATCGTCGTCGTCAACCACCGCTGGGTACGGCGCCGGCTCGGTGACGACGACGACCCGACCGAGACGCCCGACGTCCTCGACTACATGGTGATGATGATCGGCGTGATCTACGCGATCGTGCTGGGTCTCGCGATCGCCGGCGTCTGGGAGGGGCGCAGCTCGGCCCAGGACAACGTGCGGCAGGAAGCCCAGACCCTCCACGAGATCAGCGAACGCGTGCAGGTCTACCCGCCCGCTGTCCGCGACCGCATCCGCGACGACGTCGACACGTACGTCTCGTACGTGGTCCACACCGAGTGGCCGCACATGGCGGAGCACGAGGCACTCAGCCCGCGCGGTACCCAGCTGTTCTCGAAGCTGCGCACCGACGCCTCCTCCTACGCGCCCCGCACCGATCTGGAGGGGCAGGTCTACCAGCCGCTGATGGACGACATCGCGGCGGCCGACGACGCGCGCGGGGCGCGGGGGCAGAACGCGGGGGCCACCATGCCGGGCGTGGTCTGGTTCGGCCTGATCGCGGGCGCCGTGGTCACCGTGGGCCTGATCTTCCTGCTCCAGATCAGACGCTCCGTGCGCGAGCTGCTCCTCGCGGGCCTCTTCAGTGTGCTGGTCGCGTTCCTGCTGTTCCTGATCTGGGACTTCGACGCACCCTACGGACGGGGGATCTCCGCCACGGCGGGGCCGTTCCTCGATCTCTTCCCCGGCATCACGAAGTGACCTGGCGCCCCGACAGGTACCCCCAGGCGCCCTGACGGGCCGTCCGCCCACGGCACGCGTGTCCGCCGCACGGGGGACACGCGTGCCCCATTCGTCCGCCAGCGATCGCGGCTGTGGTACGGCGCTCCTAGCGTCGAAGTCATCGAGGTGCATCTCCCACGACCAGCGGAAACCGTTCCGCAGGCTGCCCCTCGGGACTCGGAGGACCGCCATGCGCACCATACGTGCCGCTGCCGCAGCCGCCCTGACGGTGGCCGCCGTCGCCCTGACCGCTCCCACCGCCGGCGCGACACCCGCAGGCGGCGGCGTCACACCGTTCGGCTTCTCGGTGAGCCCCTCGACCATCGCGCCGGGAGGCCAGGTGAGACTGTCCGTGACCGACTGCGGCTCCACCGCGACGGCGTCCTCCGCGGTCTTCGACACGACGACGATCCCCCGTGGCCGCAGCGCCGTGGCCACCGTCGACCGGGACGCCCGGCGGGGCGCCGTCTACCGGGTGACCTTCACCTGTGACGGCCGCTCAGGGACGACCACCCTGACCATCGCGGGCAGCTCCTCCCGCCCGGGGCAGAACGACCCGGTCCCCGGCGGGGTGCGCGGTGGCCTCGGCGGCAGCGTGGGAGGTTCGAACACCGCCGAGATCGCGGCCGGCGCGGCACTCGCCCTCGCGGCGGCGGCCGGCACCGTCCACGCGGCCCGCAGGCGTACGGCGGACCGGCGCCACTGACGCCCGTTCCCACCGTACGCACGCCCGTCGCCCCGAGTCCCTGTGGAGGACTCGGGGCGGCGGGCTTTCCCGTCCCCGCCGCCCGGCCGGGCGGCCGGTCCGTGCGGCGGGGGCGGATCAGAACGCGCCGAGGGTACGGCGACGGCGCGCGACGAAGGCGGTGCCGCCGACAGCCGCGGTCGTGACGAGCCCCGCGCCGACCGTCATCTCGGTCGAGCTCGGGCCGACGGACCCGCCGAGGCCACCGAGAGCGCCCCGGCCGGCCACCACGTTGAACTGCCGGGTCGCGACGCGGTTGTTGTCGTCGCACCGCACCGCCAGGTTGTAGGTGCCGGGCGTCGCCCTGTCGAAGATCCGCGCCGTGGCCCTGGAGGACCCCGACCGCTCCGCCGAGAGCCGGGTCCTCGGGAAGGCGTTGGACGTGGCCCAGCCGCCCCGGGGGCAGCCGTCGACGGTGATCCGCAGCGAGCCGCCCTGGTGCACCGTGTAGGGGCTGACCTGGACGTTGACCGGACCGCCCGTGGCACTGGCCAGCGGTGCGGAGAACGCCATCGCGGCACAGGCGGTCGCGGTCACCGCGAGAACGCGTGAAGCACGCATCGTTGAACCTCCATGGAAGACGCCCCGGAGCGGCTCCCCGGGATGATCGAGGCGAACGCCTTCCATGACGAACCCTCACTGGACGCTCACATCGGTGCATTTCGGCACCCGGTCCGGATCCGGTCCGACACGCCGTCAGGGACCCGGCCGGACCGGGGAGCGGCAGGTCAGCGCGGGTTACGGGGCGTCAGAACTTTTGCCGCGGCGATACTCCGACGGGTCATGAGCGCCGGACACGCCACCCGTTCGCCCGCCAGTGATCGCCGGGACGCCGGGGCCCGCTTACGTTGCGTACAGGCCGCCCACGAAGGGAGAACCATGCGCCTGGACCAGCTGGGCCAGGAGAGGAGGCGGCGCTCCCCCTGGGGCGCGCTCGCCCTCGTCCTGCTCACCGGCGTCGCGCTGATGCGCAACGGCCTGGACGCTCCGCTCGGCCCCCCGCAGCCGGCGGCGGCCTCGACGCTCGACGCCCTGCATCGCGACCCGGCCGCGGGCGCGCTGCCCGCGAGTGCCGTCAAGCCGTTGCCGTACGCCCCGCCGGCCCGGGTGCGGATCCCGGAGATCAAGGTCGACGCGCCGATGATGGACGTCGGTCTGGACAAGGACGGGTGGATCGAGGCCCCGCCGCCGTCCGACCGCAACATGACCGGCTGGTACCAGAACGGCGTCGCACCCGGGCAGTCGGGCACCGCCGTGGTCGTGGGCCACGTCGACAACGAGACGGGCCCCGCGGTCTTCTACGGTCTCGGCGCCCTCAAGAAGGGCGAGCACGTCGAGGTCGCCCGGTTCGACGGGCGGGTCGCGGTCTTCGAGATCTACGACGTCGAGGTGTTCTCCAAGAACGACTTCCCGGGCGTCCGCGTGTACGCCGACACGGGCTATCCGGAGCTGCGCGTCCTGACCTGCGGGGGCGGGTTCACCAAGGCGGCCGGCTATGACGGCAACGTGGTGGTCTTCGCCAGGCTGGTCAGCACCCACTGACGTCGACGGACGCGGCACCCCTGCCCCGGCGAGGGGCGGGGCGCCGCGTCCGTCCGTGTCCCGCCCCGTCCGGTGCCGGCCACGAGCCGGCGCCGGACGGGGCGCTTCAGGGGTGCGGCAGCGCGGTGGCGTAGCCGTGCTCGGCGAGCTGCGGCAGGTACTGGCGCAGCGCGGCGACTGTCTGTTTGCGCACACCGCCGCCGTCATGGGAGAGGATGACCCGGCCCGGGCCCAGACCGCCGAGAACGGCCCGCACGATCTTCCCGGTCCCCGGCTCCGACCAGTCGAGCGTGTCGACGTACCAGGCCAGGGGCTCCATCCCCATCTCCGAGCCCAGCTCGAAGGTGTACGCGTTCCAGGAGCCGTAGGGCGCGCGGAACCAGGCGGGCGGGGCGCCCGTGGTCTTCTCGATGATCTCGCTCGTCCGCCCCATCTCGTCCTTGATCTTCGCCTGGGACAGTGTGGGCAGTTCGGGGTGGGTCCAGGTGTGGTTGCCGATGAGGTGGCCCTCGTCGGCGGCCCGGCGGACGAGGTCGGGGAAGTACGACACCATCTCGCCGCAGACGAAGAACATCGCGCGGACGTCGTGCGCGGCCAGCAGGTCGAGCACCTGGGGCGTGTAGGTGGGTTCGGGTCCGTCGTCGAAGGTCAGGACCACGGAGTGGCCGAGGCCCGGGAGTTCGTAGAAGGGCTCTTCGCGTACCGGCGGCGCCTTGCGGTAGACGGGCGGCGCCTGCGCGGTCATGGGCTGGAGCCGGTACGTGGCGGGGTTGCGGCGGACGGCGGCCGGCGGCCCCGCCGCGGGTGCGGCGGCCGGCTTCGCGGCGGCCTTCTCCGGGACCCCCGCCTGGCAGGCGGCGACCAGGGCGGTGGCCGCCGCGGCGCCGAGCCCCGCGACGAGGCGCAGCGCACCTCGGCGCCCATGCGTCATTTCATCGTTTTTCATGATTAATAACTCACACGGCCGAAGCGCCGAGCCGTTGATCAACACGGTCGTCACGGCACAAGCACCCGATGTGGTTACGCAACGGGGTCCCGGTTTGACAGCGCGCGCACGCCCGGAAAGCCGCCCATTCCCCTTTCGTCGCCCGGCCTTCGGCCCTCTCGACCCCTCCGGACCTGGACACACGCGCGGAAGGGGATAACCTGCGTGCCGTGAAGGAGCCTGAACAGCAGCCCACCCGGTTCGAACGCGGTACCGACGGCCCGAAGGTGATCGTCGTGGGCGTCGACGGATCCCAGTCGGCCTACCGCGCGGCGGCGTACGCGGCGGGGCTGGCGCGGCGGCAGAACGCGCTCCTGGCCATCGTCTACGTGCAGCCCGTGCTGCCCGCGGGATCCGCGCTCGGCGCCCCGATCGCCGACACGACCGGGGAGATCGCCGAGAACCTCATCGAGGAGCTGCGCAAGAACTCCGAGCGCAACAAGGGGATATGGGACCTGCGCTGGGAGTTCCACACCTTCCGCGGCGACCCCTACAACGGCCTCGTCACGGCGGCCGACGAGCTGACCGCGGACGCGGTCGTGGTGGGCGCGTCGGAGTCCGCCGGGCACCGGATCGTCGGATCGGTCGCCGTGCGGCTGGTCAAGTCGGGTCGCTGGCCCGTCACTGTCGTGCCGTAGCCCGTACGCGGCCCGCGGTGGCAGCACGGGCGCACGACCCGGGCTCCGCCGCCCTGTTGCGCGCAGCCCCGTCCTCCGTGGTCCCGTTGCCCGTGGTCCCGTTGCCCGTGGTCCCGGCGCGGGCTCCGGCGCGGCGCACCGTCGGCGTCCCGGGGTGGTTCAGCGGCTCACCGTCAGGCCCGTCCCGCGCCCCGCCCCGGCTGAGAACGGCGGCCGAGATCGCGTCCAGGGCCTCCATGTGGCAGATCGCGAGGTCCGCGCCGGAGACGACCGGCTTCACCCCGGCGAGCATCGCCGCGAAGTCGTAGCCGGCGCCGTGCCCGGCGAGGGACGCCTGCCTGATGACCGAGTCGTGCGGCAGGACGTCTCCCGAGGCGACCAGGGTGAAGGCGCGCCGCGGTACGCCGTCGCCCGTGGAGTGGGCCACTGGGCCCGGCGCCCGGCCGGGGGGCCGGACGCCGGCCTGCGCCGTGCAGGCGGCGGAGCTGATCAGCAGGGCCGCGGTGAGCGCGCCGGCAGGGCGCGTGCGTCCGTTCATGACGTCACTCCGCTTATAGGACGATATGAACCTTTCACTCCTTCATGACTGGACGAGGACGTTTCGCATGGATACAAGGAGCGGCGCCGAGCCGGTCGCCCGGACGGCGTACGGATGGCGGAGGGTGACCGGGGGGCCGCCGGGGGCCGCCTCTGCAATCACAGGCGACACCCGCGTCACAATCCCGCCCGTGGCGGCCGCCGATCCGCGACTTCTGGCCACGCGGAGCCTTCCCCGCCGGTTCAATGCTCCGTGAAGCAGGGCCGCGCTCAGCGGCCCGGGCAAGGAAGGCGGGGACCATGCGTCAGGAACGTGCCGAGGGGCCCGGTGGTGGCCTACTGGTGCCGATGGCGTGGATGCGCGCGGAGTACATCGCGGACGAACTGCTGCGCGGCGGCCATCTGATGCCGCCGTCCACACTGGAGTACCGGGCCGGGCGGGGAGCGCTCGCGCTCACCATCTTTCTGTCCGAGGGACCGGTCGGCGGGGAGCGCGCGGCCCGTCGGGTCGCCGAGTGGCGCTCACTGACCGAGTACGGATCCACCTGGCGCGCCTGGGTGTGCGAGCGTCTGGACCGGCTGGAGGCGCGCGCCTTCGAGCTGGGCGCCGGGACGGAGGCCGGGCAGCGCACGCCGGACCTCGAACTCGCGTCGGCCACCTGGCGCTGGCTGGAGGAGACGGAACTGCTCGCGCCCGATCTCGACGCCGTGGTGCCCCCGGCGCGCGGCGGTCCGAGGAGGCCCGAGCACGAGGGGCCCCAGGCGTGGACGCCCGCCTGGCAGCTGGGGCTGCCGCTCGGGCACCTCGCGATGCACCTGTACTGAGCACCCGTACGGGCTGCAGGCCACCGGCGCGGGAACCCGCAGGCGGGGGCGCGTACGGCCGGGCCGAGGGCCCGCCCGCGAGCCACGGGCCCCGCGGTGTGCCCGGTGCCGTCCGCCGCGCACGGCACCGGACAGCGGTCGGGGACCGCCACGCTGAATGATCCGGGGCCGCGGCCCGTACGCAACGGTATGCGGACATCCGAGGACCCTCATCGCGACGCGGCTTCCTACGCCCTGGGCGTACTGGACCCCGGCGACGCGTACCGGTTCGAGGACCATCTGATGGTCTGCCCGGGGTGTTCGTTCGTGGTGAGCGGGTTCGGTGGGGTACGGACCCGGCTCGACGCCTACGTCCGGTCCGCCCCGCCCGGCGTCCCGCCCGTCGTGTCACCCGGTGGGGCCGTGCTGCGCGGCGCGCTCGGCGCGGTGGAGGCCCGGCGGCGGGCCGGCCGCAGACGACGGCTCGCGCTGGTGACCGCCCTGGCGGCGCTGGCCGTGGGCGGTCCGCTCGGTGTGCTGGCGGTGGGCGCGGAACCCCGCCACGCGGCGGTGCGCTGGAGCGGCTCGGACGGGGTTACGGGCGCCTCGGCCGTGGCCACCGCCACCTCGCGGGCCTGGGGGTCCGAGATCGGCTTCGAGCTCATGGGCCGTGAGGCGGCGGGCGCCTGCGAACTCGTCGCGGTGGGCCGGGACGGTTCACGCGAGACGGTGACCACCTGGTACGGCACCGGAACGGCGGCGCGCCCCGTGGTGACCGCCGGCGGGGCGGCACTGCACCCGGACCAGATCGACCACTTCGAGGTGCGCGCACCCGACGGTCGCGCGCTCGTCACACTCGCCGAGTGAGCCCGGCCCTCGGACCGGCACGCCACCGAGCCCGGCGGACGGTACCTCGGCGAACGGGGTCGTACCGGCCGGGGTACACGCCGGCGGAAGTCGCCCCGGCGCACGTCACCCCGGCCGGGGACCCCGTGGACGGTGCCCGACGGCCTGCGGGGTGGGGCAGAGCCCCGGTCGCGGCCCTACTTCAGCAGCCGGGACAGCCTGCGGTCGGCGAGCGGCTTACCGCCCGTCTGGCACGTCGGGCAGTACTGGAGCGACGAATCGCTGAAGGACACCGACCGGATGGTGTCCCCGCAGACCGGGCACGCCTCCCCCGCCCTGCCGTGCACGCGCAGACCGGACTTCTTCTCCGACTTCAGCCGGCCGGCGGCGATCCCCCGGGAGCGCTCCACGGCGTCCGTCAGCGTACTGATCATCGCGTCGTACAGGAGGGAGATCTCCTCGTCCGACAGGTTCTGCACCTGCTTGAACGGGGACATCTTCGCGACGTGCAGGATCTCGTCGCTGTACGCGTTCCCGATGCCCGCGATCAGCCGCTGGTCGCGCAGGGCGCCCTTGACCTGCCGCCGCTCCCCCGCGAGCAACCGGGCGAACGCGGCCCGGTCGAAGGACGGGTCGAGCGGCTCCGGTCCGAGCGTGGCCATGCCCGGCACGTCGGCCGCATCGCGCACCAGGTGCACCGCGAGCCGCTTCGTGGTGCCCTGCTCGGTCAGGTCGAAGCCCGTGCCGTCCGCGAGCAGGACCCGCATGGCGAGTGGCCCCTTGCCGGGTCGCGGCGGCGCGTCGGGGAAGGAGTCCTTCCAGCGCAGCCATCCGGCCCGCGCGAGATGGACAGCCAGATGGAGCGGCGCGCCATCGCCGCCACGGGTGACGATGTCGAGATATTTGCCTCGTCGGCCGACCTCGGTGACCGTGGACCCCTCCAGGGCGGAGAGCGGCGGATCGTACGTCTTCAGCACATTGACCGTCAGCGGCAGGGCACGCACGATTTCCTTGCCCACCAGACGGCCGTCGAGGAACTCGCGCAGCGCTTCGACTTCGGGAACTTCCGGCATGCCTCCAGCGTGCCGGAAGCGGAGCGCGGACGCCCGGCGGACCACGGAAAGGAACACCGTGCACGCAACGGTACGAGAACGGGCACCGGTACGGCCCGCGCTGGTCCTCGAAAGGACCGAGACGAGGCCGCGCGCCGCCGTGCTCGTGCTGCACGGCGGGAGCGCCGACGGTGAGGCGCCGCCGCGCCGACTGAACGTGGCCGCTGCCCGGATGTGGCCGGTGACCCACGGCCTGCTGCGCGCCACCGAGGGGCTCGGCGTGGTGGTCGGGCGGGTGCGCTACCGCTGCCGGGGCTGGAACGGCGGGCGCGCCGACGCGGCCCGCGACACGCTGCGGGCCCTGGACGAGCTGGGGCTGCTGCTCGGGCGGCTGCCCGTGGTACTCGTGGGGCACTCGATGGGCGGCAGGGCCGCCCTGCACGCCGCGGGGCACGACCTGGTGGGCGGCGTCGTGGCGCTCGCACCGTGGTGCCCGCCGCAGGACCCCGTGATGCAGCTCGCGGGCCGGCAGGCGGTGCTCCTGCACGGCGAGCGCGACCGGGTCACCGATCCGCGGCAGAGCGTCGAGTTCACGGCCCGCGCACGGCGTGCGGGGGCCCGGGCCGGCACGGTACTGGTGGCGCGCGGCGAGCACTCGATGCTGCGCAGGGCGGTCACCTGGCAGTCACTGACCACACGAACCGTTGCCGCGTTCCTCGGCGTGGGCTCCCTGCCCGACGTGGTCCGGCAGAGCCTGCTGGACGGCACGAGCCCGGTGCAGCGCGCATAGCGGAACCGCACGGCCGCACCCGCCCCTGCCGGGTGCGCGGCTGCCCGGCTGCGGGCGGCCGCCGTGCGGCCGGCACATGGGCGGCGCGCCGCCCGCAGCACCTCACGGCGCCCGGCACCCGCACCGCGTCCGCGCGCGGCACACCGCGGCAGGCCCCGCGCCACCGGCCGGACCCGAGTCGGACTCCGGCAGCCGTCCCCCGCGGCGGACTACGCGTGCGTCAGGCCGTAGACCCGGGTGGCCGTGCCACCGAAGACCTCGGCGCGTTCGTCCTCGGTGAGCGAGGCGGTCAGTTCCCCGGCCGCTTCCCGCACCCGCGCGTAGGAGGCGGCGAGCGTGCACACCGGCCAGTCGGAGCCGAACATCAGGCGCCCGGGGCCGAAGGCGTCGAGGACGGTGTCCGCGTAGGGCCGCAGGCCGTCAGTGGTCCAGGTGTCCCAGGCGGCCTCGGTGACCAGCCCGGAGAGCTTGCAGACGGTGTTCGCCCGCTCGGCGAGCCGGGTGACGTGGTGCGCCCAGGGCTCGGTCTCGCCCGCCGCGACCGGGGGCTTGCCGAGGTGGTCGAGCACGAACGTCAGCCCCGGCAGCAGATCGGCGGCACGGGCGGCGGCGGGCAGCTGGTGCGGCAGCACCACCAGGTCGTACGCGAGGCCCGCGGCGGCCACCGCGGTGAGGCCGCGCCTGACCTCGGGGCGCAGGATCCACTCGGGGTCGGGCTCGCCCTGGATCTGGTGGCGTATGCCGACGAGCTTGTCCCCGCCCGGCAGGTCCGTGAGTTCGGCGAGCCGGTCGGCGACGGCCGGGTCGGTGAGGTCCGTCCAGCCGACGACGCCCGCGACGAGGTCGCTGCCGTGCGCGAGTGCGAGGAACTCGGGGGTCTCCTCGGGGACCGAGATCGTCTGTACGAGAACGGTGGCGGTCACGCCCGCGGCGCGTGCCTCCGGCTCCAGGTCCGCGACGCCGAAGTCACGGCGGAGGCGGACCATCTCGGGGCCGGTGATCCACTCCTGGTCGCGGACCGACAGGTCCCAGAAGTGGTGGTGCGCGTCGACGACGGTCGGCTGTGGCATCAGCAGTCAGAGCTCCGGGGTGTGGGGTCCGAGTCGAATATTCATCGGATGACTCGGCCGCGTCAACACCCGGGCTCACCTCGCGCGCACGCTCCCGCGCGGGACGACGAACTCGCACCACACGCTCTTGCCGCTGCCTCGCGACTCCACGCCCCAGCCGTCGGCGAGGTTGTCCACGAGCAGCAGCCCGCGCCCGGAGAGACCGGCTTCCCCCAGCTCCCGCCTGCGTGGCAGCGCGCTGGACCGGTCCTCCACCTCGACCCGCAGCCTGCGCTCCGCGCCGGAGACGACCCGTACCGTGACGACCGCTCCGTCGTCGGTGTGCATGAGCGCGTTGGTGATCAGCTCGTCGGCCGCGAGTTCGATGTCGTCGGAGCGCTCCCGGGCCCCCCACGCGCCGACGGCCGCCCGGATCATCTGCCGGGCCGAGTGGAGCGCCGCCGGGTCGCGCGGCGGGACCCGCTGCTGGAGCCGGCCACCGGCCTGCGGCACGTAGGCGCCCCGGCGGCGCAGCAGGAGCACCGCCACGTCGTCCTCGCCGCCCCGCTCGTCCACGACCTCGCACAGCCGGTCGGCGAGCACCTGGAGGTCGTGGGGGCCGCTGCGCACCAGCTCGGCCAGTTCCAGCAGGCCGTCGTCGAGATCGGCGCCGGGCGCTTCGACGAGGCCGTCGGTGTACATCAGGAGGGTCTGGCCGGGATCCAGCTCCATCGTCTTGACCGGGTACTCGAGCCGGCCGAACATCGCGGACAGGCCGAGCGGCATGCCACCGGGCACCGGCAGCCGGCGGCAGCTGCCGTCGGTGTCGCGCAGCAGCGGGTCGACGTGCCCGGCCCGCACGAGCTGGACGACGCCGGTGGTGAGGTCGGCCTCGGCGTAGGCGCAGGTGGCGAAGCGGTCCGTGTCGAGTTCGTGCAGGAACACCGAGGCGCGGGCCATCACGGTGGCGGGCTCGTGGCCCTCGGCCGCGTACGCGCGCAGCACGATCCGCAGCTGGCCCATGACGGCCGCGGCATGCGTGTCGTGGCCCTGCACATCGCCGATGACCGCGCCGATCCGGCCGCCGGGCAACGGGATCACGTCGTACCAGTCGCCCCCGATGTCCCGTCCGAGCCGCGCGGAGCGGTACCGCACGGCGATCTGGGCACCGGGCACCTGCGGGATGCGGCGCGGCAGCATGGCCTGCTGCAGGCCCTCCGCCAGGTCGTGGTCCTGCTCGAACAGCATGGCCCGTTGGAGGCTCTGCGCGATGCTGCTGCCGAGCGCCACCAGCAGGTTGCGGTCCTCGGCGTTGAAGCCGCTCTTGTCGCTGTAGAGCAGGCCCAGTGCGCCGATGGGCCGGCCCTGGGCGATGAGCGGCAGGTAGGCGGCGGCGGTGATACCGAGCCCGTCGATGTGCTGCCACAGCTCCGGATAGCCGGCCGCGAAGTCCGCGGCGGAGTCGATGAAGCGCGGGCCGAGGGTCCGCACCGCCTCGCTCATGGGGTAACGCTCGTCGATCCTGGTGACGCGGGTGCCGGGCACGAACGAGCCCTCGGGCCCCTCCGCGACGAGGTGGATGCGGCCGGACTCCACGAGGCCCATGACGACACTGGACGCCCCGAGGTGTTCCAGGCCGTGCGACTCCTTGAGCACGTCGATGACGTCCTGCACGGTCCGCGCGTGGGCGAGCGCCGCCGTGGTGCCCTCCACCACGCTCGTCCGTACCCGGCGCGCATCGTCCAGTTCGAGGCGGGCCGCGGAGTCGGCGAGTTCCTGGGCGGCGTCGCGGACGATGCCGATGATGCGGTGGGGCAGTCCGTCGGGGCCCCGGCGGATGCTGCCCTGCGTGTGGGTCCAGCGCAGCGAGCCGTCACGCCGCCGGACCCGGAAGTAGGCGCCGTAGGCGTCGCGGCCGTCCTCGGCCGCGCGCGTGACGACGGCGCGCAGGCGGGCGCCTTCGTCCCCGGGCAGCCGCACCAGGAGCGACGCCGGCCTGTCGTCGTACTCGTCCCGGCGCAGATCGAAGACCCCGAGGGCCGGCTCGTCCATGTGCATCAGCCCGCTGTCGAGGTCCCAGTCGAACGTGCCCAGGCGATTGAGGGAGAGGCTGATGTCCGAGGGGGCCGGCCAGTCCTCGGGGAGCGACAGGGGACCTGCTGCCCTATCCACCATGGAGCCACTCTGTCATTGTTTGTCGCATTCTTCGACCCTGCGGAAACGGGCCGGCTCCGGCGCAGCGCAAGCGTGCGGGTCAGTCCCGGACCGGCGCCGGACCGGTCAGGACATCCGTGGCCTGCGGGGCGTCGGGGACCGGCGGGTCGCCGTCGGGCGTACCGGGCCCGTCCGGCGGGGGTGCGTCCCCTGCCGCCGCGGCCTGCCCTGACGGCAGCGGGGCGTCCGGGCCGCCGGTGGGCTCGTCGGTCGGGGCCGGCGGCACGGCCGGGCCGCTCGGCTCGGGCGCTGCGGTGCCGGTGGGCTCGGCACTGGGGCTGTCGGAGGGGGTGTCCGGCAGCGTCGGGTCGGGCGGTGTCACCTGCTGGGGGTCGAACAGGTCGGCGTCCGGGCTGTACGGCGGCAGGGAGGCGGGAATGCCGTCCTGGTCCCCGTCGGTACCCGTGGTGCGCTGCATCCAGGTGTTGTCGGCTCTGTTGACGATCGTCAGTGCGGCGGCCCGCCGGGCCGCGCGCGAGATCAGCAGCACATGGTCGGGGCGGTAGCCGTGCCAGGGGGTGCCGCGGTGGGCGACGGCGCCCTCCATGGCGACGGCGGGGCCGAGCGGATTGCCGCAGGAGCAGCGGACCCGGGGCACGCCCCGGTCGTCGGCGAGCACGGCGGTGCCCGCCTGGAGGACGGCCTGGTAGGAGGTGGGCGCGCCATTGCGGTAGCCGTGCGAGGTGACCCGGGTGTCGGCGCGCAGCACCACGGGCGTGAGGCCCCGCAGGAAGCCCGGCACGTCGCCGCCGCCGACGCGGGCGCCGGTGGCGAAGGCGGCCGACCTGGCCGTGTTCTCGGTGAGGAGGCGGACCTGGCGTTCGACGTCGCAGTTGGAGGCCCCCTGGGTGCCGCCGTACACGCCGGGGGTGTCGCCGGGCAGGGTGCGGGCCTGGCCGCCCGCCCGGGCGGCGCTGCCCGCCGGGGCGTCGGCAGCGGTGGCCGGCACCGGGACATCGGCCGCGCCGGCGGCCCGGGTGGCGCCCGCCGCCTTGCCCGTGCCCGGAGCGTCGGGGCTCGCCGGGGCGGACGGCGAGGGGGCCGCGGTCGACGTGTCGGAGACGGTGGAGGGGGTGAAGGGGTCCGGTCCGCGCGTCGCGGCGGGCTGGAAGAAGAGCTGCCGGGCGCTCGCGGCCTCCTCGGCCCCCGCCCCTCCACCGCAGCCCGCTGTGAACACAACTCCCACGGACAGCGCGGCGAGCGCCGCGGTCCGACGACGGATGGGTGAGCGCACCGGAGATCTCCCGCCTGATCCTGCCTCAATGTCCTTATATGTCTGCCCGATCATGATCGAACCCGCAAGCGGACCGCCACGCGATCGGGTCCGCTTGCGCCCCGGCCCTTGCCCGCCCCTGCGGCCGGGCATAGGCTCGACATTGAGTTGAACACGTTCAAAAATAACGGGACCCATCGGACGGCCGCACGTCGTCACAGGTCAGAGCCGGGGCGCTGGACGGGACGCTCGGCCCGGCGCGTCCTGCCCGACTCGCACCGCCCGCCGCAGACCTTCACCCCGATCCGGCGCGGGCGCGCTACGCCGCCGGTGGTGATCCCGCACCGCCGCGGTGCGCCCGCCCGCGGCCGGACGCACCGCAGGGAGTACCGGATGAGCACACC
Organism: Streptomyces sp. NBC_01497; assembly: GCF_036250695.1. Lineage (NCBI taxonomy): Bacteria > Bacillati > Actinomycetota > Actinomycetes > Kitasatosporales > Streptomycetaceae > Streptomyces > Streptomyces sp. NBC_01497. The sequence continues at coordinate 830,482 of NZ_CP109427.1, forward strand.
CGAAGTCACCCGCGCGGCGGGGGCCTTCACCTATCGGGAAGTGGGCGCTACCCGGCTCGGGCCGCTCCCGGACGGCTACCACCACCTGCACCACCGCACGAGGATCGGCCGCGGCCGGACGGTCTTCGACGCGGCCGGGTCCGCGCTGACCACCTGGCGGCTGCACCGGGCCACCGGCGTCCGGGTGCGCGCGGACGTCGCGCGCGCCCGGCCGGGCGGGACCGTCGAACTCTCCCTGGGCGTTGGGCCGGTGGCGGTGTCGGGGCGCTGCGAGGTCGTCTGGACGGTGTACGGGCGGGACCGTACGGGCTTCGGCTACGGGACGCTGGCGGGCCATCCCGAGCGGGGCGAGGAGTCGTTCGTGGTCGACCTGCGCGATGACGGCTCGGTCTGGTTCACCGTCATGGCCTTCAGCCGCGCCGACAGGTGGTACACGAGGGCGGGCGGCCCCTTCGTCCGGTTGCTGCAACGGGCCTACGCGCGACGGCTCGGCCGTACGCTCCGGCGGCTCGCGGCGGCCTGAGAGGGGTGCGGGGCCGGGAGGCACCACGCGCGGCGGGGTTGCGGCGCCTACGGCCCCGGGTCGCGGCCGGCGGGTTGGCCGAGACGGACGCGCGGCATCCCCGCACAACGGGACGTCCGGGCGCCGGGCGGCATGTGACAGGGGCCGGGGCGCGCACGCCGCGCACCCGGACCCCGGTACCGGTGCCCTCCGCCCGAGCAGGTCGGTCGGGGCCCCGTCGGGGCAGGTCAGGTCAGCAGCGTCCTGCCGAGCCAGTCCGCGCTGTCCCGTACCCCGGGCACCGCGAAGAAGTACCCGCCGCCGTACGGCTTGATGTAGTCCACCAGCGGCTCGCCGGCCAGGCGCTTCTGCACGGCCGCGAACTGGCGGTCGATGTCCTGCTGGTAGCAGCAGAAGACCAGCCCGGTGTCCAGGTCCCCGTTGTCCCGCACACCCCGGTCGTAGTTGTAGCCGCGGCGGATCATCCGCATGTCCGCCGTCGCCGCCGTACGGGGGTTGGCGAGCCGGATGTGCGAGTCGAGCGGGATGATGTTGCCCTGCGGGTCCTTCGCGAACTGCGGCTGGTCCGTCTCCCGCCGGCCGTCGAGCGGCGCGCCGGTGTCCCTGGCCCGCCCCATCATCCGCTCCTGCTCGTGGATGGAGACACGGTCCCAGAACTCCACCAGCATGCGGATGAGGCGGACGACCTGATAGCTGCCGCCGGCCGTCCAGTCGGGCTCGCCTGAGTTCTTCGCCACCCACACCAGCTGGTCCATCATGCGCCGGTCGGTCGCGGACGGGTTGGCCGTGCCGTCCTTGAACCCCAGCAGGTTGCGAGGGGTGCCGGACGGGCGCGGCGGCGACACGAAGCCGTCGAGACGCCAGCGGATCTGCATCGCGCCCCGGGTGTGGCGGGCGATGTCGCGCAGCGCGTGGGTGACGGTGTCGGGGTGGTCGGCGCACAGCTGGAGCATCAGGTCGCCGTGGCACCAGTCGGCGTCGAGGTCGTCGTCGGGGAAGGTGTCCATCGGGCGGAGCCTGCGGGGCTTGCGCGCGCCGAGCCCGAAGCGGTCGTCGAAGAGGGCGGAGCCGACGCCGAGCGTGGCGGTCAGCCCGTCGGCGGGCACCACGGGGCCGAGGACGCCGGAGTCCGGGAGCGGCGCGGAGATCCCGAGCGGGTCGGGCACGCCGCCCTTGGTGAGGAACCGCAGCCGCTCGGTCACGGTCTTGAACAGGTCGCCCAGTTCGGCGCGGCTGCGGGCCGTCACGTCGAAGGACGTGAAGACCGCGCTGCGCTGCAGCGGGGTGAGGATGCCGGCCTGGTGCGCGCCGTGGAAGGCGATGACCCTGTCTCCGTCCTCGGTGGTCGTACTCGCGTCCGGGGCCGCGCTCGTGCCGCCGTCGGCGGCCCACGCAGCCGTGCCCATGCCCGCGGCGCCGAGTGCGGCTCCCGCCGCGCCCGCGGCGACCGCCCGGTGCAGGAAGGACCGCCTGCCCACGCCGTGACCCAGGGGGCACGTGCCCTCACCCGCCGGGTGTGTGGTGTCCCCCGCGTCCCCCGCGCCGCGCGCGGGGTCGTCGCCGGTCGTGGCCGCCATGCCCGGGCGGTCGGGGCCCGCCGGTTCGTCACCGGCCGGGAGGTCGGTCGTGGGGTCGTAGCCGCTCATCGCGCTGCCTTCCGGGGCCGTGCCGTGGGTACCGTCGTCCGCCGCGCGCCGCCCGCTCACGAAGTCCTCCGGATGTCGAAGATCACGGCGACCGGGGCGAGCCGCTCGGCGAGGTCACCGAAGTCCGCGTCGACCCGCTCCCGTTCGGCCCGGGACAGCGTGTCCGGCGCGCGCCAGTCCGAACCCTTCCGGGTCGCGTCCAGATCGCCCTGCGCGGTCGCGAGGGCCGCTTTCAGCTGCGGGAGTCCGGGGTCCCTCGGCGCGAGCAACGGCTGCAGCACGTCGAGCAGTTCGACCGTGCCGTCCAGGCCGGCCCGCGCGGTCGCGTAGGACGTGCCACTGCCGAAGTCGGAACGCCCGGTCAGGTCGAGCTGGATGCTGTCCTCGGTGATCTCGTGCGCCCGCAGGCCCGTGTCCAGCGGGTCCATCCGCGTACCGGCCCACTGGTCGCTGAGGTCCTTCAGGTCCTTGGCGAGCTGGTCGGTGGGGGCCTTCAGGTCCGCGGCCGACTGGCCGTGCCACAGGCCGTACTCGACCCGGTGGAAGCCGCTGAAGTCCTTGTCGTGCACGCCCGCCGGCAGCCCCGCGTCCGTCTCGTCGACGGCAGCGCCGAGGTCGCCGAACGCGCCGTAGGCGCCCCCGAGGCGGGTGTACGCGAGGTGGGCGGGCAGCCAGGCGCGGCGGGCGGCGTCGAGGTCGCCCGCGTCGACGGCGGCCTTGAGCGTGCCGACCTTGTCGAGGACGCTCTTGAAGCCCTCTCCCACCCACTTCTGGTAGGCCAAGGTCGGCGGGATCACGTCGTGCTGGTTGACGGGACTGACCGCGGGGCCGCCCTTGGCGGGGCCGGTGGTGACGCGGACCGCGGGGCCGTTCACCGCGTCCGTGTCCTCGATCAGGCAGCGGAACGCGTAGCTGCCGCGCCCCAGTTGGACCTGGATCGGGCGGGTCGTGCCGGGGCCGAGCCCGTCGATCTCGCCGAGCAGGGCGCCCGAGGAGTCGGTGAGGTAGACCTCCGCCGCGTCGGTCGCGACGTTGTGCACGTCGAAGACCTGGAGGCCCGGCTTCGGGTCGGTCCACCCCTTGCCGCACTGGTCGGACGACGCGGACGCCTCCACGGCGGTGTGCCGCAGACCGTCGGCGACGTCGACGGATGTCGCGGCGGGTTCGCCGTTGCCGGAGGTCAGGCCGAGGGCGAGGACCCCGCCCGCAGCGGCCACCACGACGCAGGCGGCGAACACGACCCACCCCCGGCGTACCCGGCGCACGGGTCTCCCGTCGGGGGCCTGCTCGTCCGGCGGGGCCGGGGACGAGGCGTCCTGCATGTTGTTGCGTATCGGCACGGAACCGGATGTTAGCTCCGCCAACCGGGGGCGCCGGGGATCATTCGGTGAAGTTCCGCCAAAGTTCGGGTGTCCTGACGTCCCATGACGCCCGATGCGTGCCTTTCGGATCCCGGGGACCGGCGGCACCGTCGGGACCCGCGCCGCCCGTCCTGCGACGTCGCCGCGCGGTGCTCGTACCGGCGTGTCCGCCGCGCCACGAACTCCGGGCCCGCCCGCACGACACGCCCGTACGACACGCCGGTACGAGGCCCGTAGGCGGCTCGTACAAGCCCTGGACCGGCCGCGTCGGAGGGCCGAACGAGCCGGGCGGGCCCATGCCCCGGGCGACGGAGTGACCACCGTCACGCAACGGGCCCCGGGGCGGCGCGCACGACGATCCCGGATCGCGTACCCGGCCTGGCCCTGTCCGCCGGGCCTGCCCCGGTCCGCGACTCCCCCACCCGGCGGGCCCCGATTACCTCACCGTCGAAGAAACGGAAATCTATGTCGGCTGGAGTAGACATTGGGGGGTGGGCGTGGTTATGGTTTCTCTCGTAGCCGAGATCGAGCAGGGCCCGGCAGAGACGAACTGGCGGGCAGCGGTACACGCAGTTGCAGTGCGCAGGACGGTGCGGTGGTGGAGTCCCGGAGCCAGGGTTGTCGCAGGACGGCGACGGGACTGACGACCGCACCGGGTGGCCCGCAGTGATCAGGGGCCGCCGCCAGTAGTAGCGCGGTTCAGCAGTACCCAGCAGTGAAGTCACAGAGCAGCACCTTGGTGAAGGCGTCGGCTGGGGGCGCGCGCACCGGGAGGTTCGGCAGTGGGGTTCCAAGCCAGGGCAGATGCAGGACGGGCGACGGGGCTGGCTGTCGAAGAGTGGCGCTGTCACAGGTCACCGAGCAGTACGCATCACCAGCAGTTCGCAGGAGAGCAGTACGAGAAGTACCAGCAGTACGTAAGTGATCCCAGAGGGAAGAAACGGAGGGATTGAGCGCCATCAGGATCGCCCGGGCGGAGTCACAGAACCCGGGTACCGCAGGACATCGACAGTGAGGTGGTCTCCGGTCAAGCAACCGCGATCCCCGCATGCCCCGTCCTCTCCCGGAGGGCCGTGCGGACACAGGGAGCCGGCGCCGTACCAAGGCCGGCAGATGGTGTAGCAGTTCCTTCGGGGCCCTGGTGCCGTACGGCACCAGGGCCCCTCAGCGCGTTCCACAGAGAGGTGCGATGACAGCAGACGATTCGTTCGACCGTCTCAATGACGACGACTTCCCCGCCTACACGATGGGGCGGGCCGCCGAGTCCCTCGGCACCACGCAGGGTTTCCTGCGCGCCCTCGGCGAAGCCCGCCTGATCACCCCGCTGCGTTCCGAGGGCGGACACCGGCGCTACTCCCGCTACCAGCTGCGCATCGCCGCCCGCGCCCGGGAGCTCGTCGACCGCGGCACGTCCATCGAGTCCGCCTGCCGCATCGTCATCCTCGAAGACCAGCTTGAGGAAGCGCGGCGCATCAACGCCGAATACCGTCGTGCCGCCGCCGAATCGGCGGATCCGCCGGAGGCGGACTGACGTGGTGCGGGCCCACCGGACACCGGCGGTCCCGCACACACCCCGCAGGCGATGTGACCGCGGGGCCGTGCGGCCACCACCGCCCGGCCCCGATCCGCGTCCGGACCGTATGCGGGACCCGTGCACGGACGATGAGCGGCGCGGAGCGCGCGATCCCGTCCTCCGAAACGACGGTCGTGCGGCGACCTCTGCGGGCGCCTGCGGCCGCCGGCAGGCGGTGAGGTCGGGGAGTCCCGCCGACGGGACTCCGGCCTCGGGCCCTCCCCCGCGCCGAGCCATCAAGTGGTCGGCCGGCAGGCACGGATTCCTCGCGTGGTGAACGACGACCCCGTTCCTTGAATCCTGCGGCCCCTGTGAGCCAGTATCTGCGACCGCAAGGTGAGAGTTCCCCTTGCGGCGCCGGGAGGGTCCCACCGGCATTGAACAGTGGTGGAGTTATTCCCGTGAACGCAGGAAGATACGACATGCTATGGTCGATCTCAGTTGCAGTTGTGGTTCCCAAAACTTCAAGCGCCTCCACTCGGCCTTCTGTCGCACGAGAGCGCTTTTTATTTCCGGGGCATTTTTCCGGACGGGGCATCATCGCGGCGACACGGCGTCCGTGCAGTGCGGATGCTGGTGTACTGCCCCAAAGGAGATCTGACATGGCATCTGGCACCGTGAAGTGGTTCAACGCGGCCAAGGGTTTCGGCTTCATCGAGCAGGACGGTGGCGGCGCTGACGTGTTCGCCCACTTCTCGAACATCGCCGCCCAGGGGTTCCGCGAGCTGCTCGAAGGCCAGAAGGTCACCTTCGACATCGCGCAGGGCCAGAAGGGCCCCACGGCCGAGAACATCGTTCCGGCCTGACACTGACACGCAGAGACAGCTGGGGCCCGCATCCCTCGGGGTGCGGGCCCCGGCTGCACGCATTTCCCGCTGTGGTTCTCCTGCGGGACGACCACCTCCCAGGAGCTCCTCCGGGGCGCGGACCGTTTCACGTCCGCACTTTCCCGGATCCCCTGGATTCGACGTTCGCTTGACGTCATCCCCTTTCAGCGCCTGCGCCGGCACGGTTCTCCGTGCGCAAGGTCCGCTTTCGCATTCCGTTCGGCCCGTTCTTGTGATTCCCCGCGCTGTTCTTCCGCTGCGGGAATTCCTTGATGCGTGCCGTATCAAGGAAGGTTCTGAATGAACCCCACTCGTACGAATGACCGTTCGTCCCGCGGCCGCCGCACCGGCGGCCCCGCTTTCGGCTCAGCCGCGGGTCCGGTTCGCGGCAACAGCCGCTCCGGTTCGTCCGCCCCGCGCCGCTCGGGCGGCTACGGCCGGCGCCCCGCAGCGGTGCAGGGAGAGTTCGCCCTGCCGAAGACGATCACTCCGGCGCTGCCCGCCGTCGAGGCGTTCTCGGACCTCGCCATGCCCAGGGAGCTCCTGGCCGCGCTCACCGCCCAGGGCCTGTCGGTACCGTTCCCGATCCAGGGCGCGACACTGCCGAACTCCCTGGCCGGCCGTGATGTCCTCGGCCGCGGCAGGACCGGTTCCGGCAAGACGCTGGCCTTCGGTCTGGCCCTGCTGGCCAGGACCGCCGGGCAGCGCGCCGAGGCCCGTCAGCCGCTGGCCCTGGTCCTGGTGCCCACCCGCGAACTGGCCCAGCAGGTCACCGATGCCCTCACCCCCTACGCCCGCGCCGTGAAGCTGCGCCTGGCCACCGTCGTCGGCGGGATGTCGATCGGCCGGCAGTCGGGCGCGCTGCGCGGTGGCGCGGAAGTCGTCGTGGCCACCCCCGGACGCCTCAAGGACCTCATCGACCGCGGCGACTGCCGGCTGGACCAGGTCGCGATCACCGTCCTCGACGAGGCCGACCAGATGGCCGACATGGGCTTCATGCCCCAGGTCACGGCCCTCCTGGACCAGGTGAGCCCCGGGGGCCAGCGCATGCTGTTCTCCGCGACCCTGGACCGCAACGTCGACCGCCTGGTCCGCGGTTACCTCAGCGACCCCGTGGTCCACTCCGTGGACCCCTCGCAGGGCGCTGTCACCACGATGGAACACCACGTCCTGCACGTGCGGGACGCCGACAAGCACCGGATGACGACGGAGATCGCCGCGCGCGAGGGCCGGGTGATCATGTTCCTGGACACCAAGCACGCCGTGGACCGGCTCACGCAGGATCTCCTGAACTCAGGAGTGCGGGCCGGCGCCCTGCACGGCGGGAAGTCACAGCCGCAGCGCACCCGCACCCTCGCCCAGTTCAAAACCGGGCACATCACCGTCCTGGTCGCAACGAACGTCGCGGCCCGCGGCATCCACATCGACAACCTCGACCTCGTCGTCAACGTGGACCCCCCGACGGACCACAAGGACTACCTGCACCGCGGTGGGCGTACGGCCCGTGCCGGGGAGTCCGGCCGCGTCGTCACCCTGGTCACCCCCCACCAGCGGCGCGACATGACCCGTCTCATGGCCGCCGCCGGCATCGTCGCCCAGACCACCCAGGTCCGCTCGGGCGAGGAAGCCCTCAGCCGGATCACCGGCGCCCGCACCCCCTCCGGCGTCCCGGTCACCATCAGCGCGCCGGCGGCCGAGCGGCGTCAGCGCGGCCCGGTCTCCCGCGGCCGACGCAGCCAGGCTTCCGTCGCCCGTCGCCCGTCGCGCGAGCACGCGGCAGTCGGCCTTCGACGCGGCGGCCTGACTGCCACGTGATCAGGAAGCTGACCCACCACTGCAGGAGGCACATGTTGACGCTGGTCCGGATGGGGCCCCGCTCGGCGAGCGCCGTCCCCGCGTACACGACGGTGGCCGACGCCATGGACACGGCCGGACCGCGGGTCCCGCACGACATGGCCGTCGGGGCGGCCCTGGCCGTGATGGCAGGTACCCGCGCCGGGCACCTGCTGGTCCGCGACGCCGACGGCCTGTGCACCGGGCTGGTCACCCGGGCCCAGCTCAATGCCGTCGCTGACGGCTCCGCCTCCACGGACCGGGGCCGGTTGTGCGACATCCTCAGTGGTCACGGGCCGTTCACCTCACCCGTGACCACGGTGGCCGAAGCCGAGCACACCATGCGCCACCGCCGGCTCGCTGCCCTGCCCGTCGTCGACGAACAGGGCAGCGCTCTCGGCATCCCCGCCCTTGCCCGCTGAAAGAACCGTCCCCTTCTTCCGCCTGTGAGGCATCATGCGCTGTGTCATCGCCCGCTTCCCGTTCGACCTCAGCAAGAGCGGCGTCCTGGAGACCATGAAGGGCGTCAAGCCCGAGCAGGTCGTCGGCGAGTCCGTGATCATCGGCCGCCGCACCTATCCCGTCAAGCAGGTCGGCCAGGTCATCACCCGCCAGGACCGCCGCGACTTCACCAGCGGTGAGGTCGTCCGGGCCATGACCCGGCTCGGCTTCACCTGCCGCGGCCTTCCGCAGGCCGCGGCGCCCGCGCCCGTCCTGAACGCGTTGGAACAGGCCTCGGCGATGCTCGGCGCTCCTGCGGCCGTCTGAGCGAAGAGCAGGCACGAGCCGCCACCACAGCGGTGAGGGTCCGACCGGCGCGTGCCGGTCGGACCCTCTCCTCGTACGGCTGGGCGGGACGCTCCGACGAGGACCACCTCGCAGCCGGGAGCGCCTTCGAGCGGGCCGTTCGCCACCGGCCCCCGGAGCAGCCGACGCACGCGCGTCCGCCGTGCACGAACGATTCGGCTGCCGCGCGCGGACGCGCATTCTCCGACCGGACGGCGGCGCTTCGCCGACCGGCCTAGTCGACGCCCTGCAGGATGTGCGGCTCGGCGAGGTCGTCCTCGTACCCGGCGAGGCGGATGGGTGCGGACCTGGCCCACACCTCCAGGCTGCCCAGCTCGTCCGGCTTCCGTGTGCGCCGCTCGACGCCTTCCGGTGGCTGGTCTTCCTGCTGCGTCTTGTCTGGTGTCACCGCGAGACTCCTCCGTGTCGCGTACCTCTGGGGCAGGGGCAGTTCCGTCGCGGTGGCGCCGTTACTCGGAACGGGATCGCGGCCGGGTGCATGGCCTGTCCCAGCAGGCGGCTCCGGGGATGGGTGATCCCCGGTTCGCCGTCCGTACGGACCAGATTAGCCAGATGAGCACGTTCACGCTCCGCCGAGCTCACTTTCGGGGGAGCTTTTCGGTCACTTGGCCCCTACCAGTTGGCGCGGGCGTAATCCTTGAGGAAGCAGCCGTAGAGGTCCTCGCCGCCCTCACCGCGGACGATCGGGTCATAGACGCGGGCGGCGCCGTCCACGAGGTCGAGCGGGGCGTGGAAACCCTCCTCGGCGAGGCGCACCTTGTCCGGGTGCGGCCGCTCGTCCGTGATCCAGCCGGTGTCGACGGCCGTCATCAGGATGCCGTCACTCTCGAACATCTCCTGCGCGCTGGTACGGGTGAGCATGTTCAGCGCGGCCTTCGCCATGTTGGTGTGCGGATGCCCCGCGCCCTTGTACCCCCGGGCGAAGACGCCCTCCATCGCGGAGACGTTGACGACATAGGCGCGCCCTGCGGCCTGGGCCATGGCCGCGCGCAGCCTGCTGATCAGGATGAACGGCGCCGTCGAGTTGCACAGTTGTACTTCGAGCAGTTCGACCGGGTCGACGTCGGAGACCGTCTGCACCCAGCTGTTGGTGTCGTGCAGGTCGGGTACGAGCCCGCCCGCGTCGATCGCGGTACCGGCCTCGATCCGGGCGAGCGTCGCGGACCCGCCGACGAGCGCGAGGCCCGTCACGTCGGCCGCGCTGAGCGACTCGCGACCGGACGGGAGGGCGGCCTGCGCGCCACTGCCGAACGCGCCGATCACCTCGGCGGCCGGCAGCTCACCCGCGGGCAGCGGCGCGGACTCGGCCGAGAGAAGTTCGCTGTAGGCACCGGGCGAACGGCGCACGGTCTGCGCGGCGTTGTTGATCAGGATGTCGAGCGGACCCTCGGCCGCGACGGAGTCGGCCAGCGCCACCACCTGGGCGGGGTCGCGCAGGTCAATGCCGACGATCTTGAGGCGGTGGATCCAGTCGGCGCTGTCCTCCATCGCCTTGAAGCGGCGGATGGCGTCGTTCGGGAAGCGGGTGGTGATGGTGGTGTGGGCGCCGTCGCGCAGGAGCCTCAGCGCGATGTACATGCCGATCTTGGCCCGGCCGCCGGTGAGCAGCGCGCGCTTGCCGGAGAGGTCGGTGCGGGCCTCGCGCCGGGCCCGGTTCTCGGCCGCGCACGCCTGGCACAGCTGGTGGTAGAAGGCGTCCACCTCGACGTAGCGCGTCTTGCAGATGTAGCAGGAACGGGGGCGCCGCAGGACGCCCGCGATGGTGCCCGCCGTGGAGGACGACGGCAGCAGGCCCTGCGTCTCGTCGTCGATGCGCTCGGCGGAACCGGTGGCCGTGGACTCGGTGACCGCCTTGTCGTGGGCGGTCTTCGCCGCCCGGCGCTCCTGCCGCCTTCGGTGCTTGACCGTGCGGTAGACGCCCGCGGTGGCCAGGCGCACGGCGATCGCGTCGGGGTGGTCGATCTCCACGGTGTCGAGTTCGTCCAGCACCGCGAGGCAGATGGCGAGCCGCTCGGGGTCGATACCGGGGCCGAACGCGAGCGCCGACCCGTCCCCGGCCGCCGCGCCGGGCTCACCGGTGGCGGGCTCGCCCGGTCCGCTCTGCTCCGGGACGGAGCCGGCAGCGGACAGCGGTCGTTCGCCGTGCGCTACGGTTTCCGCCTCGGGCACGGTGCTCTCGCCGTACGCGGAGGTGTCCTGGGTCACCGTCATCGTCGCTGCCGTTCCTCGCTCACTGGTCCCACACGGGTCTTTATTGCGGGCATTTATCCGGTATTGCGACTATCGCCGCAGGTCAGGAGCATACCGACGGGCCGGACCCGGGCAAAATCCGGTTTCGGCACCCGGTCCACGGGGAGTTCGGCCCCGGGTACGGACTGAAGCGCGCCCTCGCACGCCGCGTCGGATGCGGCGTCCGCGGCAGGCCGCCCCCCGCGGGGTCCGGCCGTCGGCGAGCTCCCGTTCAAGGCCCGCTCCGCCCCGTGACGGGACGCGCCCGCCTCGGTCCGCCCCCGCGAAGGACGTACGCCACTGTCCCCCGTACCTCTCCTGAGGAGGACCGGAAACGGCTCCTCGCAGGTGCTGGGCGCCACCCTGCGAGGAGCCGTTCTCAGGCCGCCGGGATCCGTACCCCGGCGAAGGTGATCTTCCGGCGCAGTGCGAAGCCGAGCGTTTCGTAGAGCCGTACCGCCCCCACGTTGGCGGCGGCGGCGTGCAGGAACGGCTTCTCCCCGCGCTCCTGGATCCCCGCGGCGACCGCCCTGATCAGCCGTCCGCCGAGGCCCTGGCCCCGGAAATCGGGGTCGGTGCAGACGGCGCTGATCTCCGTCCAGCCCGGCGGGTGCATGCGTTCGCCCGCCATGCCGACGAGCCGGCCGCCCCTGCGGATGCCGAGATACGTACCCATCTCCCCGGTACGCGGCAGGAAGGGGCCGGGACGGGTGCGCTCCACCAGGTCGAGCATCTCGGGGACGTCGGCGGGGCCGAGGAGTACGGCTTCGGGGTCGGCCTCACCGCGGACACCCGTGCCGTCCATCTGGACGCCGTCCGCATGGAAGAAGACATCCCAGTCGGCGGGCGGAACGGCGTCGAAACCGGCGACGGAGAAGGTGCCGCCGGGCTGGACGAACTCCGTGATCTCCGCCCAGCTCCAGTTCTCCCGCTCGTCGGGCAGCGCGAGCCAGGGCGACATGTCGACGGGGTAGCGCAGCAGCTGCCCGTGGCGCTCGGCGAGGTGAGCGTGCGGCCCGGTCAGCGAGGACCGGGCGGGGTTGTCGAGCGGATGGCCCGCTGCCGTGGTCAATGTGTCTCCTCGACTCCTCAGGCGGTGCCCTTCGCGCCGCCCACCTCCTGGTCAAGGCCGAAGCGCCCCGCCATGTTCCCGCCGCCGTCCGGGGACGGCGGCGGGAGGGCGGTTCACTCGCCGACGGGTGCCTCGTGCGGCCTCAGGAGGCGCGTACGGAGAGCGACACCAGGCGCGCGTCGTGCGGGCGGCGGCCCGTGACGGTCAGTGCGACGTAGCGCGCGGTGCCGGCGGCCCGCAGCGACGAGACGCGGCCGCGGGAGGCCAGCGGGCCGACCGCCGTGTAGGCAAGGCCGTCCGTGCTGAACGCGACGGTGGCCCCCGGCACCCGGCCGGCGCTCCACACGGCGCCGATCTCCGTGACGGGCCGTGCCGCGCCGAGGTCCACCACCATCCGGCCGCCCGTGCCCGGGTCCCAGGACGTGCCGGCGTCGCCGTCGACGGCAGCGGCCGGGTCGGACATGCCCTTCGGCAAGGGTGAGGTGGGGAAGGTGGGACGGCCGAGCGCCGCGTCCGCGAGCGGGTACGGCGTCACCCCCCGCAGCGAGACGCGCCGTGTCCGGCCCCGGGACAGCGTGACGCGCACGGCCGGCCGGCCGGGTGCGGCGACGAGAAGGCGGCACGAGGGTCCCGACAGTTCCACGGTGGCCGCGTCGACGACCTCGGCGCGCACACCGGTGGGGACCCGGCCCCCGCCCGCGGAACGCAGGGTGACGCGGGCGGGCAGCACCGCCGCGGTCGCCGCCGCGATCCGTACGTCATGGTCCACGCCGGTGGCCGTGACGGTCGAGGTGCCCGCGAACAGGGTGAGCGTACGGGTGTCCCCCGGGACGGACACGGTGGTGCTCACCGCGGCGTCCGACAGGTTGAACACGCTGAGATGGCCGCCCGCGGTGGACGCGCTGACAGCGGGGTCACCGGCCGCCGGCACGGGGCGGGCCGCCGCCGCGCGGACCGCGGCGGGGCTGCCGTCGGGCACGCCCTCCACGACGATCGCCTCGGCGGGACCGTCGGAGAGCACGACCTCGTCGCCGTAGACCGCGAGGGGGTTGTGCCCGCCCCGTACGACAAGACCGGCCCGCCCGTCGACGGAGATCCAGCCGCCCGTGCTGGTCGCGTCGGGGCGCGGATAACCGGCCAGGTCGGTCCAGGTGACTCCGTCGGTGGACCCCTGGATCCGGTAGACGCGGCCCGCCGCCGTCTCCCAGCTGAGCGTCGCGCGGTCGATCTCGTGTGCGGAGCCGAGGTCGACGGCGAGCCAGCTGTCGCCCTTCGAACGGTCAGCGACGGCGACGGCCCAGCGGGTCGCCGGGTCGCCGTCGACGGTGAGCGCCGCGCCCTTGCCGGTGTCGGCGGACGAGGCCGTGGCGGTGGCGCCCCGGGCCAGGTCGGGCCCAGACGCGCCGTCGCGCACCTCGAAGGCGTAGAGCGAATAGCCGTACGGGGACTGGCCCGTGACGCCCTGCATGCGGACGTGGCGGCAGGTCGTGGCGGGGAAGGTGAGCGTGTCCGTGCGCGGTCCCGCGGTGGGTCCTGTGCCCCCCGCGTCGACGGCCTTGACGCTGACGCCGCCCTCGGCGGTGGTGTACGTACGGCTGCCGTCGAGCCCGGCGACCCCGGGCATCGTCAGGTTGAAGACCTCCAGGTGGCCCTCGCCCGCCGCCGTGCCGGTCGTCGCGTAGACGACCTCGCCGCCGGGCAGGGTGGTGAACCCGGCATGGCCGGAGCCCAGGGTGAACACGGTGGCGCTCGCGTCCAGGCCGTCGCGCACGGCGGTGTACGTGGCGACGCTGCGGCCGCTCACGCTGCCCGAGGACGCGGGCAGGAACATCGGTGTGCTGCCGCTGAGCGTGAACAGCCAGTCGTCGTGCGCGGGCTGCCACGCGAACTTCACGAAGCCCGGCTTGCTCACGGCGGCGGCCCACGCCCTCGGCGACTGGTGGGCGACGAGGCCGGGGCCCGTCCCGAAGTCCCGCACTCCGGCGGCCTCGGCGAACATCTCCCGCTCGGTGAGCGCGCGGACAGCGCTGCCCTGCCGGGCCCGCCACTCGTGCAGGAGGTAGCTGATCGCGACCTCGGCGCGGGCCTCGGGCTCGTACTTCGGTTCCCCGGAGAACTTGGTGATCCGGTTCACCGGCGGGTACGCCTGGTACGCCGGCAGCCGCTCGGCGAGCGCGAGTTCCGCGCGGGCGGCGGCCCGGTCGCCGAGCACCTGCGCGAGGAAGGCGACCGGGATGACATCGCGGCCGTAGAGGTGTTCGCGGTCGTTGACCATCGGCATCAGGGGTTCGCCCGCGTCGCTCATCACCATGAGCAGGCTCTCCCACAGCTGGTCGCCGTTGGGCTGAGCGGTCAGCACCTCGGGCAGCGGCCGGTCCGCCGTGAGGAAGTGGATGGTGTTGCGTCCCGAGGTGCGCCACAGCTCGCACTGGTAGTGCGGCCCGAAGGAACCGTGGTTCTCGACGATGAAGGTGTCGTACAGGTTCTGCGCCGTGTTGTCGGAGACGGGAACGCCGTCGACGACCGAGGGGTTGGCGCGGTCGGCCGCCGGCAGGCTCGTCTCGTTCCTGCTCCACCGGCCGTACGCGGTGTTCCAGGCGCCGTAGCGGGGGTCGTCCGACGCCCAGGCGAGGCCCGGGGCGAGGGACTGGGCGTAGACGCCCATCTCCTCCAGCTTCGTGTCGCCGACGAAGCCGCCGGTGAGCCCGTTCGGGGTCCAGCCCGCCGACAGCGGGTCGTTGCCGGTGCCGAGCGAGGTGGTGTACGCGGCCTGTTCGCGCACCAGGGTGTCGATGTTCTTCCTGGTCGTGTCGTCCAGCTGGTCCCACAGCAGCCGGGCGGCGAGGACGAAGTACAGCTGGAAGGTGGTGTCGAAGAACAGCGTCTTGCCCCACTCGGTGCCGCCGGTCAGGCGGTTGGAGGCGGCGAAGTGCGTGAGGGTCGCGAGGGTGCGCGAGCGCAGGGTGTCCTCGTCGATGCCGGCCAGGTCCGCGTCGTACCCCGCGCGGGTGAGCAGCAGCGCGTGGCCGAGGACGACGGCGAAGCCGAAGTCGGTCGCCGTGTAGTGGCCCTTGGCGGCGTCCCACTGCGTCTCGGTCCACCGGGTGTGGGTGAGCAGCACCTTGTGGTAGACGGCGGCCGTGTCGTCGGGGGCGGTCGGACGGGCGGCGGCGCCGGCGGTACGGGACGACGGTGCCGCGGACGCCGGGCCCGCGGCGGCCAGGGTGACCGGGGCGGCGGCGACCGCTGCGGCGAGGCCTGCCAGTTGGGCGAATCGACGGCGGCTCAGCTCGGCCGGTTGACGGTGCACGCGGACGCGCCTCCAGTCTGCGATGTGGACAACGTTGTCAAAGCGCGATCATTCTTGGCGCCGCGTTCCACACCCGTCAAGGGCCAGGACAGATCCGGGCGTTTTCCACAACCCGCTGGTCCCGGCCGTCCCGGAAAGCCGGCGGCCGCGCAACGGCGGCGGCCGGCCCCCGGGGGCCCGGCGCGGGCAACCCGGGCGGCGGCGGCCGTCAGCCGACCAGCTGACCCTTGCCCAGGGCGATGACCCCGTTCGCCGAGACCGTGTACAACTCGGCGTCGCGCTGGGCGTTGACGCCGATGGTCGCGCCCGGCGGCACATCGACGTTCTTGTCCAGGATCGCGCCGCGCACCACGGCGCCGCGGCCCACGCTCACGTTGTCGTGCAGCACCGAGCCCTGGACGACGGCACCCTCGGCTACCACCACACCCGGCGAGAGGACCGAGCCGGTCACCTGACCGCGGATCACGCAGCCGGGGCCGACGATGGACTCGCTCGCGATGCCGCCCGCGACGAAACGCGCGGGCGGCAGCTGGTGCGCGTTCGTGTAGAGGGGCCAGCGGCGGTTGTCGAGGTTGAACGCGGGCTGCGGCGAGAGCAGGTCCATGTGCGCGTCGTAGTACGAGTCGAGGGTGCCCACGTCACGCCAGTAGCCGTGCTCACGCGCGCTCTCACCCGGCACGTGGTTGTCGTGGAAGTCGTAGACCTGCGCCATCCCGCGCTCGGTGAGCATCGGCAGGATGGAGCCGCCCATGTCGTGCACGGAGCTGGAGTCCTCCGCGTCCCGGTGCAACGCGTCGACCAGGACCTTGGTGGTGAACAGGTAGTTGCCCATCGAGGCGAAGACCATGCCCGGGTCGTCCCGCAGCCCGGGCGGATCGGCCGGCTTCTCCAGGAAGTGCTCCACCTGGACGCCGTCGGAGCCCGGTGTGATCACACCGAACGACGACGCCTCGGCGCGCGGCACCCTGATGCCCGCCACCGTCACACCGGCACCGCCCTCGACGTGCTGCGCCAGCATCTGGCGCGGGTCCATCCGGTAGACGTGATCCGCCCCGAACACCGCTATGTAGTCCGGGCGTTCGTCATGCACGAGGTTCAGGGACTGGAGGATCGCGTCCGCGCTGCCGAGGTACCAGCGCGGCCCGAGCCGCTGCTGCGCGGGCACCGGTGTGACGTAGTTGCCGAGCAGGCTCGACATCCGCCAGGTCGTGGAGACGTGCCGGTCCAGCGAGTGCGACTTGTACTGCGTGAGCACGCAGACGCGCAGGACGTCGGCGTTGACCAGACTGGACAGGACGAAGTCCACCAGCCGGTACGTCCCGCCGAAGGTCACCGCGGGTTTGGCCCGGTCGGCCGTGAGCGGCATCAGGCGTTTGCCCTCACCGCCCGCCAGGACGATCCCGAGCACCGAAGGTCCACCGCGCATCCCTGCCCCCTGTCCGTCAGCCCAGCAGCTTCTCGTAGATGTCGACCGTGCGGCGGGCCACCCGGTCCCAGCCGAACTCCCGCACCGCGCGCTCCCGTCCCGCGGCGCCCATCCGGTGCGCCGAGGCCGGGTCGTCGACGACGCGGTTGAGTGCCTCCGTGAGCGCGGACTCGAAGGCCGCGGGGGCACGTTCGTCGTAGGGCACCAGCAGTCCCGTGCGGCCGTCGTCGACGACCTCCGGGATACCGCCCACCGCGGAGGCCACGACGGCGGTGCCGCAGGCCATCGCCTCCAGGTTGACGATACCGAGCGGCTCGTACACCGAGGGGCAGACGAACACGGACGCGTGGGTGAGCAGTTGGACGATCTCGGGGCGCGGCAGCATCTGCGGCACCCAGATGACGCCGTCCCTGCTCTCGCTCAACTCGGCCACCAGGGTGCGGAACTCGCGGTCGATCTCAGGGGTGTCGGGCGCGCCCGCGCACAGCACCAGCTGTACGGACGGGTCGAGGGCCCGGGCGGCGCGCAGCAGATGGGGAACGCCCTTCTGCCGGGTGATGCGCCCGACGAACAGTACGTACGGCCGGTCGGGGTCCACACCGGCGCGGGTGAGCGCCGCCGTGCCCGGGTCGGGCCGGTACAGGCCGGTGTCGATGCCGTTGTGGACGACGTGGACCCGCGCGGGATCGAGGGACGGGTAGCAGGCGAGGACGTCGGCGCGCATGCCGTGCGAGACCGCGACGACGGCATCGGCCCCCTCGACGGCGGTACGCTCCGCCCAGCTCGACAGGGTGTACCCGCCGCCCAGTTGCTCGGCCTTCCAGGGGCGCAGCGGCTCCAGCGAGTGCGCCGTCATGACGTGCGGCACGCCGTACAGCAACTTCGCGAGGTGACCGGCGAGGTTCGCGTACCAGGTGTGCGAGTGGACGAGGTCCCGGTCCCCGAGGGCGGAGGCCATCGCGAGGTCGACGGAGAACGTCCGCAGCGCGTCGTTGGCGCCGTCGAGAGCGGTGTCGGCGAGGTGGCGTACGACGTCCTCGCGGGCGTCGGGGGCCGGGCCGCCCGATCCCCAGCAGTGCACCCGGAGATCGGTCAGGGCGCGCAGTTCCCGGGCCAGGAACTCCACGTGGACGCCCGCGCCGCCGTACACGTCGGGCGGGTACTCCCGGGTGAGCAGCCCTACTTTCACGCCATTCCCCCGTCGTCGCCGGACGCAGCCCTGTCATGGTCACCCGGAATCGTCCGGTGCGGAAGACCGCTGCGGCGGGCAGTGCGGGCCGGGGCGCGGCCGCGCGACGTGCGGGCCCGCGCGAACGGGTGCGGCGCGCGACGCGTGGGCCCGGCGCGTGCCCCGTCGGCACGGCCTCCGGGGGCGGTGCCCCACCACGGGAGGACGCCGCGCAACGCCGTGTACTGCGGAGGCAGTACACGCGAAAGGGCTCCTGAGGACGACGACGGCGACACCCTCGCGGCGGGAAGGTGGGACCATGAGCACCTTCGTCGTCGCCGTCGTCCTCTCCCTGGTCTCCGCCGTCGCCTACGCGGCCGGCGCGATCGTCCAGGAGCGGGTCGCGGCGGCCGTCCCCGACGCGTCGTACGGGCCGCTGCGCAACGGCGTGTGGTGGGGCGCCGTACTGCTGAACGGCGCGGGCGGCCTGCTGCACGTGGCGGCGCTCGCGTACGGCCCGCTCAGCCTGGTGCAGCCGCTGGGCGCGCTCACCATCGTCTTCGCGCTGCCGATGGCGGCGCTGTTCGCGCGGCGCGGGCTCGGGGGGCGGGCCGGATCCGGGGCGGGCCCCTCCGCGTGGCGCGGCGCTGTCGTCGCCACGGTGGGTCTCGCGGGGATGCTCGCCCTGACGCAGGGTTCCGACGGCCGGACGCTGGACGGCACGCACCGGATGCTGCTGGCGCTGGTGACGCTCGGTCTTGTCGGGGTGCTGTGCGTCGCGTCGGCGATGGTCACGGGGCGTGCCACGCGCAGCGTGCTGCTGGCCGCCGCGAGCGGCGTCGCGTTCGGCATCTCGTCGGTCTTCATCAAGACGGTGACCGTGGACCGGTCCGCCGTGGGGACCGCCGTCCAGGCCGCGAGTCTGGCGGGGGTCGCGGTGCTCGCGGTGGCGGGTCTGCTGCTGTCCCAGGCCGCCTACCGGGGGGCGGGGCTCGCCGCGCCGCTCGCGGTGGTGACGGTGGTCAACCCGGTGGTCGCGACGGCCGTCGGGCTGACACTGTTCGGCGAGGGGTTCCGCCACGGCACGGCGGGCGGTGTGGTGGCGCTCGCCTTCGGCGTGGTGTCGGCGGGCGGTCTCGTCCTGCTCAGCCGCGCCCAGCCGTCGGACGGCGACGCCGGGGGCACGCCGGGCGGCGGCGCGCCGGCCGGCACCGTGCCGGTGGCGGGCCGGTCAGATGTGCACGCCGTGCGACCGCAGGTAGGCGAGCGGGTCGATGTCGCTCCCGTACGCGGGCCCCGTGCGCATCTCGAAGTGAAGATGAGGTCCCGTTACGTTGCCGGTGGCTCCTGAGCGTGCGATGCGCTGGCCCTCGCCGACCTTCTGGCCCACCTTCACACTGATCGCGGAGAGGTGCCCGTACTGGCTGTACTTGCCGTCCGGGTGCCTGATGACGACCTGGTAGCCGTAGGAACCGCCCCAGCCGGCCGTGACGACCGTGCCCGCCTCCACGGCCTTGACCGACGTGCCGGTCGGTACGAGGAAGTCGACGCCGGTGTGGTAACCGCTGGACCAGGACGAGCCGGAGGCGCGGTACGGCGTGCCGATGGCGGCGTGGACGGGCGCCTCCACACCCGACGCGGCCGGCTTCGCCGCGGTGTGCGCGGGCTTCGTCGTGTGCGTGGGCTTCGCGGTGTGCGCGGGCTTCGTCGTGTGCGCGGGCTTCGCGGTGTGCGTGGGCTTCGGCGCGGGTTTGTGGGCCGGCTTCGCGGTGGCCGACGGCTTGGCCCCGGGCGTGGACGTGGCGGCCGGTGCGGCGGTGTGGGCGGGGGCCGGCACCGCCGTCTTCTTCGCCGTGGGCTTCGCGGCGGGTCCTGGCGCCGTGGACTGCCCCGATGCGGCCGCCGGGACGTGCAGCACCAGTCGCTGGCCGGGGAAGATCAGGTCGGGGTCGTCCCCGATCAGTTTGTGGTTGTCGTCGTAGACCTTCTGCCAGGTGCCCGCGAGCCGGTGGTCGACGGTGATCTGCGAGAGCGAGTCGCCCCGGGCGACCGTGTAGCCCTCGCGCCGCGTCGGCACGTCGGTGGGGGCCGACTTCGTCGCGTCGCCCTTCGGCTCGGCCTTCTTCGAGGCCGTGGCCACGGGCTTCGTGTCCGCCGTGTCGGTGTGTATGGTCCGCGCCGGCGCGGACGCGGCGTGCCCCGCGGTGTCGGCGAGGGTCGTGACGTGCGGCGCGGGGCCGCCCCGGGTGAGCCCGGCGTGGACCGAGCAGACCGGCCAGGCGCCCGGCCCCTGGCCCCTCAGGACCTTCTCGGCGACGGCGATCTGCTGGTCCTTGGTGGCCAGGTCGGCGCGCGGCGCGTACGCCGTGCCGCCGTAGGCGTCCCAGGTGGACTGGGTGAACTGCAGTCCGCCGTAGAAGCCGTTGCCGGTGTTGATGCCCCAACTGTCGCTGGACTCGCAGGCCGCGACCTTGTCCCACACGTCCACCGAGGCGCCGTGGGCGACACCGGCGCCGATCAGGGGCAGCGCCATGCCCGCGCCGCCCGCGGTGACGGTGAGCGACGCACGGTTGATACGGCTCGGCTGGTAGCGGCGGTGGCGACCGGTTACGGCCATGGGTCAACTCCCCCTTGAGAGGCAGGACGTGTCGCGGCTCGCCAAGTTACGGGGCCGGTACGCACTGTGACAAGAGCCTGCGCCAGGGCTGTCCATTTCCCGCCAGTGCGGGGGCCGTTGAACTGTGCGTGTCACGCAGGGTAGGCGAAGTCCGGGCGAGGACCAGGAGAGAGGCGAGCGACGTGACCACGTTGCCGTGCCGTGGTGCCCCGCCCCGGGGAGCCAAGGCGTTCCCACCGGCCGGGGTGCTTTCCCGTGCGGCCTCCGCCACGTATCCCGGCACCCTCGTCCACCGCACCCGAGCGACGTCCCGGAACCGGCCCCGCAGCGCCGGGGCGTCCCCGCCGTCCCCGGCGGTCCACCCGGGCCACCGTGAAGTCGCCCGCCGTTGCTCCCCCCCACATCAGCCCGGTGAATCGGCCGCACATCAGCCCGGCGAATCCGCCGCCGCGGCCGGGGTGACGGCATCGGCCACCGCTGCGGCCTCGGTGCGGGCCGCGGCGGCGCCGCCGGGCGCGGGCGTGCGCCGCCACCGCATCGTCGACACTTCGAGCCCGCCGTCCGGCGGTCCCGCCGGGGCCGGGAGCCTGCTGCCGCCCCGGGCGAGGAAGGCCGCGAGCGGCAGCGTCGCGGCCCCCACCGTCACCGCGTCCGGGCCGAGTTGACCCATCTCTATGGTGGAGCGGGCGGCGGCGTGCCCGAGCGAGTAACGTCCGGCATGCCGGCGGATGGCGGGCAGCAGGTGCGGCCCGATGAGCAGGCCTGCCCAGCCCCCGAGCAGGACCCGGTCGGGCAGGAAGACGTTGATGACGTCCGCGAGCGCCGCGCCGAGGCACTCGGCCGTCTCGTCCAGCAAGGACACCGCCAGCGGGTCGGGTCGGTCGGCGGGGTCGGACGGGAACGCCGCTTCGAGGAGCGCGGCGAGCGCGCTCTCGTCGTCGGCGTCGTCGGGCAGCGGGCCGCCGGCCTCCCGCCACCGCTCGCGCATCGCCTCGGCGCCGGCGTACGCCTCCAGGCAGCCGATGGCGCCGCACCGGCAGCGGCGGCCGCCCATGTGCACCGTCGTGTGCCCCCACTCGAAGGCGGTCCTGCGGCGGCTCTCCTCGACGAGCGCGCCTCCGTTGATCACGCTGGCGCCCACGCCGGAACCGATGAGGGCGATGGCCGCCGTGCCCGCCCCCCTGCCGCCGCCGAACCACATCTCCGCCTGGCCGAGCGTCTTCGCACCGTTGTCGATGAACAGTGGCACCTCGGCGGGGACTTCGATCACGGCCCGGAGCAGCTTCTCGAACGGCACCGCGCTCCAGCCGATGGTGGGACCGTGCACCACCGCGCCGTCGGGGCCGCCGCTCTCGATGATGCCGGGGGTGCCGATGCCGATGCCGAGGAGTTGCGCGGGGTCCGCCCCCGCCGCCTGGAGGACCTCGGCGATGCCGCGGCGCACATGGGAGAGAACGAGACCCACGTCGTAGCCGTGCTGTTCCAGCAGTCGGTCGCTGCGGGCGAGTTCGGTGAGCGAGAGGTCGAACAGCTCGACCCGCACGCGGGTCTCGCCGAGGTCGATCCCGATGAGCAGCCCGCCGGCCGGGGCGACCCGGAGCAGTGTACGGGGCCTGCCACCGTCGGAATCGACGACTCCGGCCTCCTCCAGAACTCCCTCCGCGGCGAGTTCGGCGACGACGTTGCTGATGGAACCTGAACTCAGCCCGGTGCCCGCGCCGAGCTCCTGGCGGCTCAGGGGACCGTCGAAATACAACCGTTGCACTACCCGCGCACGGTTGCCCCGCCGCAGGTCACGCACTGTCCGTCTGCCGCGCTCAGCCATGTGTCTCCTTCCCGTGACGCAACATACCCCCGCCCAAGACCTTGACGCGACCTTCTCTCACCTCTTAAATCACGGCATAAATTAAGTCATGGAGGCCGTTCGACTCTCGAACGCTGCCATCCCCGGAAAGGGGCCACCTCACATGCGCAAGACCAGAGCCGCAGCAGCTGTCACCGTCGTCACCGTCATGGGATCTCTCCTCGCCGCCTGCGGCGGGGGTTCGTCGACCGATGGCGGCGGAAGCAATGATTCGCCGAAGACGCTCACCTACTGGGCGTCGAACCAGGGCCCCAACGTCGACTACGACAAGAAGACGCTCGGCCCCGAGCTGGCCAAGTTCCAGAAGCAGACCGGCATCAAGGTCAAGCTGGAAGTCATCCCGTGGTCCGACCTGCTGAACCGGATCCTCGCGGCGACCACCTCGGGTCAGGGCCCCGACGTCCTCAACATAGGCAACACGTGGTCCGCCTCGCTCCAGGCGAGCGGCGCCCTGCTGCCCTGGAACAAGGCGAACTTCGACGCGATCGGCGGCAAGGACCGGTTCAACGACTCGGCGGTCGCCGCGGCCGGCGCGGAGGGCAAGGACCCGTCGGCGGTCCCGCTGTACTCGCTTGCGTATGCGCTCTACTACAACAAGCAGATGTTCAAGGACGCCGGCATCGCCAGCCCGCCCAGCACCTGGGCGGACGTGGTCAAGGACGGCCAGAAGATCTCCAAGAACGGCACGTCGGGCAAGTGGGGCCTCGGCCTGGAGGGCAGCAACCTCCAGGAGAACATCCACACCTCCTACGTGCTCGCCAAGCAGCACGGCGCCGACTTCTTCGACAAGTCCGGCAAGCCCACCTTCACGTCCCCCGGCGCGGTCGACGCGGTCATGCAGTACGTCGACCTGATGCAGAAGGACAAGATCATCAACCCGGGCAACGCGGAGTACGCCCAGAACCAGTCCCTCCAGGACTTCGCCAAGGGCAAGACGGCGATGGTCGTGTGGCAGGCCGCGGCCAGCAACTTCACGTCCCAGCACATGTCCACCAACGACTGGGGCGCCGTCCCGATGCCGGTGCAGTCCGGCACCCCGGGCCAGGGCGCGCAGGTCAACTCGATGGTCGCCGGCATCAACATGGCGATCTTCAACAACACCAAGAACGTGGACGGCGCGAAGAAGTTCGTGAAGTTCATGACCAGCGACGACGAGCAGGTCATCCTCAACAAGGCCTACGGATCCGTCCCGCCGGTGAAGGCAGCGGACAGCAACCCCGCCTTCCAGCAGAGCGACATCCAGGTCATGGCCAAGACGCTGCAGACCAGCGCGACGCCGCTGCCCCAGGTCCCCGCCGAGTCGCAGTACGAGACGCAGGTCGGCACCGCGATCAAGAACCTGTGGGCCGACGTGGCGGCCGGCAAGACCGTCACCAAGGACACGGTCAAGAGCGAACTGTCCAAGGCCCAGCAACAGATGACTCAGTGAGGCCGGCTCCATGACCGCCACCGTGACACCTCCCAGTGCACACGACGCGGGCGGCAAGGAGACCTCGGGGGCCGGGGGTGCGCGCAAGAAGTCGCGTATCCCCGGCCGGCTGCGCCGGATAGGCCTGCCGTACCTTCTGCTCCTGCCCGCGATCCTGTTCGAGCTGCTCGTCCACGTCGTCCCGATGGTCGTCGGCGTCGTGATCAGCTTCCGCCAGCTGACCCTGTTCTTCATCCACAACTGGGGCGCCGCGCCCTGGGCGGGGCTGCAGAACTTCAAGGTCGCCCTCGACTTCAACAGCGCCGTGGGCAAGTCGCTGCTCCACTCGTTCTTCATCACCGTTCTGTTCACGGTGCTGTCGGTCGGTCTGTGCTGGCTGTTCGGCACGTCCGCCGCGATCATGCTCCAGGACACGTTCCGGGGGCGGGGCACGCTGCGCACGATCTTCCTCATTCCCTACGCGCTGCCCGTCTATGCCGCCGTCATCACCTGGGCGTTCATGTTCCAGCACGACAACGGCATGGTGAACCACCTCCTCCACGACCAGCTGCACCTGACCGACAGTGCGTCGTTCTGGCTGATCGGGAACAACAGCTTCTACACCCTGCTGATCGTGTCGCTGTGGAAGGGCTGGCCGTTCGCCTTCCTGATCGTGATGGCGGGCCTGCAGAACATCCCGTCCGAGCTGTACGAGGCCGCCTCGATCGACGGCGCCGGCATCTGGCAGCAGATCCGCAAGATCACCCTGCCCTCGCTGCGTTCGGTCAACCAGGTCCTGGTCCTGGTGCTGTTCCTGTGGACGTTCAACGACTTCAACACGCCGTTCGTGCTGTTCGGCAAGAACGGCAACGCACCGGGCAGCGCCGACCTGATCTCGTTCCACATCTACCAGTCGTCCTTCTCGTCCTGGAACTTCGGCTCGGGCTCGGCCATGTCGGTCCTGCTGCTCCTGTTCCTGCTGGTCGTCACCGGCATCTACCTGGCGCTCACCACGCAGCGGGAGCGAAGCAAGACGGGCGTCGGCCCCAAGCGCCGGGCGAAGTCCCCGGTGGTCCGGGCTCCCGGCGCGGAACTCGCCACCGCCGGCGCCACCGTGACCGAGGCCCCGTCCACCGCCACCGAGGCGGCCGGGGCTCCGTCGACCCGGGCCGGTGAAGTCACCGCGCCTTCCCTCGAAGAGGCCGCCGCCGCACCCTCGGCGAGGGCCGTCGAGGCGTCCCCCGCCCGGGACACCGACGCTCTCGCGGACCCGGCCGACGTGCCGGGCCCGACCACCGACGCGGCCGGCTCCACTCCGGCCAGGGAACTCGTCGCCGTCTCCACCAGGTCACCCATGGCGCCGCCACTGTCCTTCCTGTGGAGCCGCGGCGTCCTGCTGAGCATCCTGGTGCTGTTCACCCTGCTGCCCGTCTACGTGATGGTCTCCAGCTCGCTGAAGCCGCTGGAGGACGTGCAGGGCAAGTTCACCTGGATCCCGTCGCACCTCACGATCCGCCCGTACATCGACATCTGGTCGACGGTGCCGCTCGCCAAGTTCTTCATGAACTCGGCGATCGTGTCGGTCTCCGCGACGGTGTGTTCGGTGGTCATCGCGGTGTTCGCCGCCTACGCCGTGAGCCGCTACCGCTTCCGCGGCAAGCGCCTGTTCACGGTGACGGTGCTCTCGACGCAGATGTTCCCCGGCATCCTGTTCCTGCTGCCGCTGTACCTGATCTTCGTCAACATCGGCAAGAGCACGGGCATCGACCTGTACGGCTCGCGCGGCGGGCTGATCATCACGTACCTGACGTTCTCGCTGCCGTTCGCGATCTGGATGCTCATCGGCTACTTCGACTCGGTCCCCCGCGACCTGGACGAGGCGGCCATGGTGGACGGCTGCGGCCCGTTCGGCGCGCTGTTCCGGGTGGTCGTACCGGCCGCCGTGCCGGGCATCGTGGCGGTCGCCGTGTACGCGTTCATGACGGCGTGGGGAGAGGTGCTGTTCGCCTCCGTCATGACCAATGACAACACCAAGACGCTCGCCATCGGCCTGCAGAGCTACTCGACCGAGAACAACGTCTACTGGAACCAGATCATGGCGGCCTCGCTGGTCGTCAGTGTGCCCGTGGTCGTCGGGTTCCTCCTGCTCCAGCGCTACCTTGTCACCGGCCTCACCGCGGGCGCGGTCAAGTGACGGATTCAGAAAGGCAGTTCGTGAACGAGCTCGACGCCCTTCCGGCGGACTTCACCTGGGGCGTGGCCACCGCGTCGTACCAGATCGAGGGGGCCGTCGCCGAGGACGGCCGTGCCCCCTCGATCTGGGACACGTTCTCGCACACCCCCGGCAGGATCGCGGGCGACGACAACGGTGACGTGGCCTGCGACCACTACCACCGGGTGCCCGAGGACATCGGCCTGATGAAGGGCCTGGGCGTCGACGCCTACCGCTTCTCGCTGGCCTGGCCGCGCATCGTGCCGGACGGCGACGGCCAGGTGAACAAGGCCGGTCTGGACTTCTACGACCGGCTGGTGGACGGGCTGCTGGAAGCCGGCGTCACCCCCTTCGCGACCCTGTACCACTGGGACCTGCCGCAGGCGTCCCAGGACCGGGGCGGCTGGCCCGAGCGCGCGACCGCCGAGCACTTCGCCCGGTACGCGGGCATCGTGGTGGAACGCCTGGGCGACCGGGTGAAGGACTGGGCGACCCTGAACGAGCCGCTGTGCTCGTCGTGGATCGGCCACCTGGAGGGCACCATGGCGCCCGGTGTGCGCGACCTGACGGCCGCGGTACGCACCTCGTTCCACCTGCACCTGGGCCACGGCCTCGCCGTGCAGGCGATCCGTGCCGCGTCCTCGGACGCCCGGGTCGGCATCGTGAACAACCTGAGCCCGATCCTGCCCGCTTCGGACAGCGACGCGGACCGCGCCGCCGCCGTACGGGCCGACGGGCACACCAACCGCTGGTGGCTCGACCCGATCCACGGCCGCGGCTACCCCGAGGACATGGTCGAGGTCTACGGGGTCGACCTGCCGGTGCGCGACGGCGACCTGGAAACCATCGCCGCGCGGCTGGACTGGCTCGGACTGAACTACTACTTCCGGCAGTTCGTCCAGGACGATCCCGAGGGCCCGGCGCCGTTCGCGAAGATGGTGGACTCCCCGGTCGCGGACCGCCCGCACACGTACATGGACTGGGAGGTGTACGCCGACGGCCTGGAGGAACTGCTGGTGCGGGTGAGCGACGAGTACGCCCCCCGGCGCGTGTACGTCACGGAGAACGGCTCCGCCTACCAGGACGTCGTACGGGCCGACGGCACCGTCGACGACCCTGAGCGCACCGCCTACCTGGAGGAGCACCTGGCGGCTCTCGCCCGCGCCGCCGCCAAGGGCGCCCCGGTCGCGGGGTACTTCGCGTGGTCGCTGCTCGACAACTTCGAGTGGGCGTACGGCTACGACAAGCGGTTCGGCCTGGTGCACGTCGACTACGACACCCAGGTGCGGACGGTCAAGAGCAGCGGCAGGCGCTACGCCGAGATCATCCGGGGTGCCCGCGAGCGCGCCGGACGCGTCGCCTGACGCGCGGTGCCCGGCCGGGCACCCACGCGGACCCGTGGGGGCCGCCGCCCTCTCCCTCCTGGGAGGGCGGCGGCCCCCGCGGCCGTGTCCGTGCCTCCCCCGGCTCAGGGGTGCGCAGCCACCGGCGCGGTCAGTGCCGTGCCGGAGCTCGCCACCACCGACGCGGCGGCCCGCCCCGCGAAGGCCAGGATGTCCGCTGCCTGTTCGCGGGTCACCCGTACGGGCCCGCCGGGCGGCGGGGCCAGTGCCACGACCCGGTTCAGGACGGCCGCCGCGAAGGCGTCACCGGCGCCGATCGTGTTCACGACGGTGACGGGTGCCGCGGGCACCGCGACCCGCTCGCCGTCCGGGGTGAAGGCCACACTGCCGTCCGCGCCCCGGGTGAGCAGGGTGAGCCGGCCGCCGGCCGCGAGTTCCCGGCAGGCGTCCTCGGCGCCGCGGTCCGGCCAGAGCGCCGCCAGGTCCTCGTCACTCACCTTGACCACGTGCGCGTGCCGGCACAGCTCCCGCAGCAGCCGCGCGCCGTCCGCCGGGTCGATCGACCGGTCGGTGCGGACGTTCGGGTCGACCAGCAGGACGCAGGAGCGGGCCGCCGCCCGCGCCGTGGCCGCCACCGCCGCCGCGGCGGGCGGCACGACGGCGGCCAGCCCGCCCGCGTACACGGCGGCGAACTCGTCGGCACGCCCGGCGAGTTCGCTGATCCGGAAGGTGGCCGTGTCCGCGAGGTGGAAGTGGTAGCCGTTGCCGTCCGGCCGGGGGTCGGTGACCGCGAGCGTGGTGGGCAGCGGGGAGCGGGAGGTCAGCGAGAGGTCCACGCCCGCCCCGGTGAGCACGCGCTCCAGGTCGCCGGCGAAGGCGTCGCCGCCGAGCGAGCCGGCGAACCAGCTCGGTGTGGCGAGCCGCGCCAGCCCCACGGCGACGTTGACGGGCGCGCCGCCGGGCTCCGCCGCGTACCGCCGCACCCCCTGCGGTCCCTCCTCGTACGGCACGAGGTCGATCAGCGCCTCCCCGAGGACGAGGACGGCGCCGGGCGGCGGTACCCGGCTCACGGCTCGATCACGATCTTGCGGCCCTGACCCGCCTTGAAGCGGTCGAGCGCGCGCGGGTACTCCTCCAGCGGCATCCGGTCGCTGATGAAGACGGCCGGGTCGAGCACACCGCTCGCGAAGAGGGCGGCGGCCCGCTCGTAGCTGTGCAGGACCGCCATCGAGCCGGTGATGGTGATCTCCTGGTTGTAGATCTTGTACGGCTCGATGACGGCGGTCGTCGCGTAGTCCGCCACCCCGAACTGCAGGAAGGTGCCGCCCTTGGCGACCCTGCCGAGGCCGTCCTGGATGGCGCCCGCGTTGCCGGTGGCGTCCACGACGACGTCCCAGCCGCGTACGGTCTCCAGTTCGTCGGCGCTCGACGCGGAACGGGAGCAGCCGAGCTTCACGGCGGTGGTCAGGCGCTCGGGGTTGACGTCGAGCATGTCGACGCAGGCCGCGCCGGTGCGCTTGGCGAGTTCCAGCATCATCAGGCCCATGGTGCCCGAGCCGTAGATCAGCACCTGGGCACCCAGGGTGGAGTTGAGCACGTCGTATCCGCGTACGGCGCAGGACAGCGGCTCGATCAGCGCCGCGTCGTGCACGTCGATGTGGTCCGGCAGCTTCACGCAGTTGGCGACCGGGGCGAGTGCGAACTCGGCGGCGCCGCCCGGCTTGCTGACACCGATGGCGTTCCACCGCTCGCACAGGTTGCCCCGGCCGATGCGGCAGTAGTGACACTCGTGGCAGTAGAGCGAGGGGTCGACGGCGACCTTGTCCCCCACGGCCAGTTCGGTGACGTCCGAGCCGAGCGCGACGATCTCGCCGGCGAACTCGTGTCCGGGCACGATCGGCAGGGTCGGCGCGAACTCGCCCTGCAGGATGTGCAGATCGGTGCCGCACAGGCCGCACGCGGCGACCTTGACGAGGACGTCCCGGCGGCCCGGCGTCGGGTCGGGAACCGTCTCGACGGACACCTTGCCGGGCGACTCGATGATCGCTGCCCTCATTTGACTGCTCCAAGCGAAAGGCCCTGGACGAGTTTGTCCTGGGCGGCGAAGCCGGCGGCGAGCACCGGCAGGGACACGACGACGGACGCGGCGCACAGCTGGGCGAGGAACAGCCCCTGACTGGTGACGAATCCGGTCAGGAACACGGGGGCGGTCTCGGCGCGCACGCCGGTGAGCACCCGCGCGAACAGCAGCTCGTTCCAGCTGAAGATGAAGCAGATCAGCGAGGTCGCGGCGATGCCGGGCGCGGCCACCGGGGCCACCACCCGCACCAGCACGGTGGGCAGTCGCGCGCCGTCGACCTGTGCGGCCTCGATGATGGAGACCGGCACGTCCGCGAGGAACGACTGCATCATCCACACCGCGATGGGGAGGTTCATCGAGGTGTAGAGGATGACGAGCAGCCACACGTTGTCGAGCAGGCCGGTGTTCTTCGCGAACAGGTACACCGGCAGCAGGCCGGCGACGACCGGCAGCATCTTCGTCGACAGGAAGAAGAACATCACGTCGGTCCACTTCTCGACGCGCTTGATGGACAGCGCGTACGCGGCCGGCAGGGCCAGCACCAGGACGAGCGCGGTCGAAAGCAGCGACGAGGTGGCCGAGTTGATCAGCGGCGGCCAGGGGCTCGCGCCACCGCCCGCGCCGAAGAACACCTTGTATCCGGAGAGGGTCAAAGGCGCCGCGATCGACGGCGGGTTGGTGGCCGCGTCGGGCTCCGAGTGGAACGACGTGAGCAGCATCCACAGCGCCGGCAGGCAGAAGGCGATGCCGACGACCCAGGCGAGCATCCCGAGCCCGGCGGACCTGCGGCGCTGCTTGCGGGTCTGGGGCGCGTGCCGGACCCGCGCCGTGCGGGCTGCGGCGGGCGCTGACGCGGTGGTCGAGGTGGTGGTCATGCGCGGCCCGCCTCCTGGCTGAACAGGGACGAGACGACCCGCAGCGCGAAGGTCGCGATGATGATCGTGCCGATCACCACGACGACGCCCGCTGAGGAGGCGAGTCCGTACTCGTGGGCCTGGTAGAAGGTCTGGTAGATGGTGTACGGGAGGTTGGCGGTGCCGAGGCCGCCCGCCGTGATGGTGAACACCGCGTCGAAGTTCTGCACGATGTTGATCGAGCCGAGCAGGATGCCGAGTTCGAGGTAGCGGCGCAGGTGCGGCAGGGTCAGGTAGCGGAACATCTGCCACGCGCTCGCTCCGTCGAGGCGGGCCGCCTCCAGTGTCTCGGCCGGCCTGCTCTGCAGGCCCGCGAGCAGGATCAGCATCATGAACGGCGTCCACTGCCACACCAGCGCGATCTCCACGGCCGTGAGCGGCAGGTCGGAGATCCAGTCGGGCTGGACGGGGGTGTGGTCGCCGAACAGTGACGTCACCCAGGCCCACGCGCCGTTGAGCAGGCCGTACTCGGGGTTGTAGAGCACGTGCTTCCACAGCAGGGCGGCGGAGACGGGCACCAGCAGGAACGGGGTGATCAGCAGGGTGCGCACGAGGCCCCGGCCGAAGAACTTCCGGTCCAGCAGCAGCGCGAGGAGCAGGCCGATGACGACACTGGCGACCACCACGGTCACGGTGAGCAGGATCGTGGTGAGGACCGAGTCGCGCATGTCGGGATCGGTGAAGACGGTGGCGTAGTTCGACAGGCCGTGGAAGTGGCGTTCACCCGGGGCGAGTGAGTTCCAGTCGAAGAGGGAGATCACCAGGGTTGCCACGAAGGGCAGTTGGGTGACGGCGATAAGGAAGATCAGAGCGGGCATCAGCGGCGCGCGGGTGGCCCAGGCGCGCGCCCTGCCGCCGGGGGCCCGGCCGCCGCGGCGCGCGGTGCGCGCCGGGCCGGCCGGGGACAGCGCCGGGGTGGTGACGGAAGTGGTCACCGCTGCTCCTTGCCGGCCTTCTCGGCGAGGGCCTGGGAGGTCTTCAGCGCGGCGGCCACGGACTCCTTGCCGGCGATGGCGGAGCTGATCTCCTGGGAGACCTTCGTGCCGAGGTCGGTGAAGTCGGGGAAGTCGACGAACTGGATGCCAGGGGTGGGCCGCTGCTGCACGCCGGGGTTCTTCGGGTCGACGCCCGCGATGGAGGACTTGGTGATGTCCGCGAACGCGGAGGCGTCCTTCAGGTAGTCCGGGTTGGAGTAGGTGGAGGCCCGCTTGCCCGCGGGCACGTTCGGCCAGCCGATCTTCTGGCCGACCAGCTTCTCGTAGCCCTTGCCGGACGCCCAGGAGATGAACTTCCAGGCGGCGTCCTGGTTCTTGGAGGCCTTCTGCACGCCCCACGCCCAGGTGTAGAGCCAGCCGGAGGTGCTGGTCTGGTCGACGGGCGCGGGAACGTAGCCGATCTTGCCCTTGACCGGCGAGTTCGACGCCTCCAGCGAGCCCGCGCCCGCCGTGGAGTCGTACCACATGGCCGTCTTGCCCTGCGTCATGTCGTTGAGGCACTCGGCGTAACCGGACTGGGCGGCGCCCGCCTCACCGTGCTTGCGGACGAGGTCGACGTAGAACTTCGTGGCCTTCTCGAAGGCCGGCGAGGTCAGTTGGGCGTTCCAGTCCTTGTCGAACCAGGTACCGCCCATCGTGTTGACGACGGTGGTCAGCGGCGCGATCATCTCGCCCCAGCCCGGCAGGCCGCGCAGGCAGATGCCCTTGACGCCGGGCGCGGCGCCGTCGGCCTTCGCGGCGAGGTCGGCGACCTGCTGCCAGGTGGGGTGCGCGGGCATCGTCAGGTGCTTCTGCGCGAAGAGGTCCTTGCGGTACATCAGGAACGACGACTCGCCGTAGAAAGGCTCCGCGTAGAGCTTGCCGTCGGTACCGGTCAGCGACTCCTGCATGGGCTTGAGGATGTCGTTCTGGTCGAATGCCGTGTCCTTGGCCGCATAGCCGTCGAGCGGCGCCAGCCAGCCGTTCTTGGCGTAGAAGGGCACCTCGAAGTTGCTGATGGTGGCGATGTCGTACTGGCCGGCCTGGTTGGAGAAGTCCTGGGTGAACTTGTCGCGGGCGTCGTTCTCCGGCAGTACGGTGAAGTGCACCTGGATGCCGGTCTTCTTGGTGAAGTTGGCGGCGGTGAGCTTCTGCAACTCGGTCATCTGCGGGTTGTTGACCATGAGGACGTTGAGCGTCTTGCCGCCGCCCCCACCGGAGGAGCTGTCGTCGCCACCGCCCGCGCCCGCGCACCCGGCGAGGAGGGTGGCCGCCGCCACGCTCGCGCCCAGGCGCCCATACCTTCGCTGCCGTCGCTGGTTGACTGACATGGGGTCTCCCGATCATCGTCGTTCGGTGGATGGTGAATGTGGAGGGTGAATGAGGAAGTGGGGACAGGAGTGGGGTGCGCGGCAGGGTCCTGGAGTGCCCGGCGCCCGGTCCTGAGCCCGTCCGCCGCCCGGCCGGCCCCTGCTCCCGGGGGGTCGGGGACAGGGCGTCAGCGCCACGGCGGGCGGGGACGGAAGCAGGGTGAACAGGTCTCGGGTACGGCGCGGTCACGGGGTACCCGGCGGTCCTGGGCCGGGGTCAGACGCGCAGCACCTGCGGGCCGAGCAGGCTGTAGCGGTGTGCCTCGGTCGACGAGAGGCCCGCGTCCGTGACGATGGTCTCGAAGTCCGCCACCTCCGCGAACCGGCAGAAGCTGACGGCCCCGAACTTCGTGTGGACACTGGTCAGGACGCGCCGTCTGGCGCTCCGCATGGCCTGCGCCTTGACCTCGCTGACCGCGGGATCGGGGGTCGTCAGGCCGTACTCGCGGGAGATGCCGTTGGCGCCCACGTACGCCAGGTCGATCACGAACCCGGAGAGCATCCGGGTGGTCCAGTGGTCGACCGTCGCCATGGTGGAGCCGCGCACCCGGCCGCCGAGCAGCAGTACCGCCGTCTTCTCCGTGCCCGCCAGCGCGGTCGCCACACCGAGGGACGCGGTCACCACGGTCAGCGGCCGGTCCCTCGGCAGCGCCTCGGCCACCAGTCTCGGGGTGTAGCCCTCGTCCACGAAGACGGTCTCCGCGTCGCCGAGCAGGTCGGCCGCCGCCGTCGCGATGCGGGACTTCTGCGGGACGAGCCGGGTCGTGCGCACCGCCAGGGTGGTCTCGAACCCGGCGCTCTCCACCGGGTAGGCGCCGCCGTGCGTCCGGCGGACGAGGCCGTGTTCCTCCAGCGCGCGCAGGTCCCGCCGCACGGTCTCCTTCGCGACCAGGAGCTCGGCGGCCAGGTCGGTGACATCCACGGATCCGTCCCTGCGGGCGACGTCGAGGATCGTTCGTCGGCGTTCGTCGGGGTCCATGGCACACTTCCCTGCTTGCTTCTCACTCGGCCCTGTGCCCGATCGGGTCCCGTACCCGTTCGGGCTCATGCGTCGTTTGTACAAGCAACGCCCGGCCCTGGACCAGCTTCTTCGCCACGGCGGCTGTGCCCGTTCACGCCCGTTTCACCGTTCGCCTTTGAGCAGGTCATGACCGATCGGGCGCCCGATGCCGCCCGGATCGGTGACCGATAGGGGCCACGGGCCGCCCGGACCGTGCCCGCCGGCGGTCCTGTGGCCCCGTCCGGGCCCGGGTCGGACCCTGCCCGGCGGCGCGCCGGGCGGCCGCCCGCAGGCCCGCCCGCCGGCCCCTTGCGACGGTGCCGCGCCGGGGAGCGATCCGACCCGCGCGCGTGGATCGCGGAATGAACGGCGCTCCACCACCATTGGTGATCAGATGGAAGAAGACATCCACGGACACGCTTCAGGAGTACACGCATGAGTGGTACTGCCCAGATCGGCGTCACGGGGCTGGCGGTCATGGGCCGCAACCTCGCCCGTAACTTCGCGCGCAACGGCCTGACGGTCGCGCTGCACAACCGGACCGTCGCCCGCACCCGCTCCCTGGTGGAGGAGTTCGGCGACGAGGGTTCCTTCGTGCCCGCCGAGAGCGCCGAGGACTTCGTGGCGGCGCTCGAACGGCCGCGCCGGCTGATCATCATGGTGAAGGCGGGGGAGCCGACCGACGCCGTGATCCAGGAGTTCGCCCCGCTGCTCGAAGAGGGCGACGTCATCATCGACGGCGGCAACGCGCACTACGAGGACACGCGGCGCCGCGAGCGGGAACTGCGCGAGCGCGGCATCCACTTCGTCGGCGTCGGCATCTCCGGTGGTGAGGAGGGGGCGCTGCACGGCCCCAGCATCATGCCGGGCGGATCCGCCGAGTCCTACGCGTCGCTCGGCCCGCTGCTGGAGAAGATCGCGGCCAAGGCGCCCGACGACGCGCCCTGCGTGACGCACGTGGGCCCGGACGGCGCGGGCCACTTCGTGAAGATGGTGCACAACGGCATCGAGTACGCCGACATGCAGCTGATCGCGGAGGCGTACCACCTGCTGCGCGCGGTCGCCGGCTACTCGCCCCAGCAGATCGCCGAGACCTTCCGCCGCTGGAACACCGGCCGGCTGGACTCGTATCTGATCGAGATCACCGCCGAGGTGCTGTCGCACACGGACGAGGCCACCGGCAAGCCGTTCGTCGACATCGTGCAGGACCAGGCGGAGCAGAAGGGCACCGGCCGCTGGACCGTGCAGACCGCGCTCGACCTCGGGGTCCCGGTGTCGGGCATCGCGGAGGCGGTCTTCGCGCGCTCGCTGTCCGGCCACCCGGCGCTGCGTGAGGCCTCCCGGTCGCTGACGGGCCCGAGTGCCCGTCCGCTGGACGAGGCGGGCGCCGCGCGCTTCGCCGACCAGGTCGAGCAGGCCCTGTACGCGTCGAAGATCGTCTCGTACACGCAGGGCTTCCACCAGATCCAGGCGGGCAGCGAGGAGTTCGGCTGGGACATCGACCTCGGGTCGGTGGCGGCGATCTGGCGGGCGGGCTGCATCATCCGCGCCGCCTTCCTCGACCGGATCCGCAGCGCGTTCGACACGCGGCCCGACCTGCCGAGCCTGCTCCAGGACAAGCAGTTCGCCGAGGAGATCGGCGCGGCGCAGGACGACTGGCGGGCCACGATCGCCGAGGCCGTGCGCCAGGGGGTGCCCACGCCGGGCTTCTCCGCCGCGCTCGCCTACTACGACGCGCTGCGCGCCGAGCGGTTGCCGGCCGCGCTCACCCAGGGACAGCGCGACTTCTTCGGTGCGCACACCTACCGCCGTACCGACCGCGCGGGGTCGTTCCACACCCTGTGGGGCGGGGACCGCTCCGAGGTCTCCACGGACTGACGGCACGCGGCGGCGCCGTATGCACGGAGGGGGACGTCCGCACCCGGCGGCCGTATCCACGGAGGGGGCCGGTCCGCTTGAGGACCGGCCCCCTCCGTGGGTGCGCTCCGCCGCCGTACGCCCGTTCGGGCATACGACTGCCCGGCCGCCTCAGCCGAGCGGCCCCGGGGCCGGCTCGGGT
Organism: Streptomyces sp. NBC_01497; assembly: GCF_036250695.1. Classification (NCBI taxonomy): domain Bacteria; kingdom Bacillati; phylum Actinomycetota; class Actinomycetes; order Kitasatosporales; family Streptomycetaceae; genus Streptomyces; species Streptomyces sp. NBC_01497. The sequence goes on from NZ_CP109427.1 coordinate 866,098, forward strand.
TCCGGCACCGGGTCGGGACCCGGAGGCTTCGGAATCGGGTCGGGCGAGGGCAGCGGTTCCGGTGGTACGGGCGTCGGCCCCGGGACGGGACCGGGCGCGGGACCCGGCGCGGGTCCCGGCGGGCCGGGCGTCGGCGTAGGGGTGGGAGGCACCGGGTCGGGGTGCGGACTGGTCATGTCGGACCTCCAAACGCGGGACGTCCTCGACGGGGCTCCGGCGAAGGACGTCTTCTCCACTGTCTCTCCCGTCGCGTGCCCAGCGGCGGCGAGCCCACGCATGATCCAACCCGATCGTGCCCCGGCGGTCGCGGAAGGTCACCGCCCCGGTGCTCGCGGAAGGTCACCAGCGGTGCGGGTCCGCCTTCAGCTGCGCCTGTGCGTCCGTCACCAGGTCCGCGGGCGGTAGGGGGGCCTCGTCGGGGTGGCGCCGCGCCCACTGCGCCGTGTACGGGCACAGCGGGACGACGGGGACCTCCCGCTGTGCGGCCATCCGGTAGAAGTGCCGTACGAGAGCACTCGCGATGCCCATGCCCTGGTGCGCCTCGTCGACTTCGGTGTGGACGGCGACCAGCGCGGGCGGAGCCGCGTCGAGGACGAAGTAGGTGAGGACCCCGACGACGGCGCCGTCCTCCTCCGCCTCCAGCCGGCCCCGCGGCCGGTCGTCACGGATGTCGATGTGTGCCATGCCGTTCGTCGTCTCCGTCTCTCGGCTCCCACCACTGCCGTGTGCCGGGGCTCAGATCTCGCCCACCGTGTCCGAGTTGCCGAGGTCGTCGGACTCCTCGGCCTGCGCCGCGGCGGTGGCCTGCTCCAGGGTCTGGGTCCGCTTGCGGATCACGCAGGCGGTGACGAGGCCGCTGACCGCGAAGGCCGCCGCCACCATCCACGTCCGGTCCAGCCGGTGTCCCGTGGCGTGGTCGAGGGAGTAGCGGCCCGCACCGGTCAGGCCGAGGCTCGCAGCCGTCCAGCCGAGGAATCCCGGGTGTTCGAGGCCGCCGGACGCGCTGAAGAACCCGTTCGGGGCGTGCACGGCCGCCGCCCCGGCCATCGCGCCCGCGGCCACGGCGCCCGCCGCGGGCGTCGCGAGACCGAGGGCCATCAGCGCGCCGCCGCCCGCCTCGCCGACCCCCGCCAGGAACGCGCTGCGCCGCCCGGGCTGGAAGCCCATGGACTCCATGGCCTTGGAAGTGATGTCCAGCCCCGCGCCGCCGAACCAGCCGAACAGCTTCTGCGTCCCGTGGGCGACCAGGACGGCGCCGGTGCCGAGCCGCAGGGCGAGCAGGCCGAGGTCACTGTGGTCGCGGTGGATCGCACCGTTCATCGGGGGCTCCCAGGGAAGTCGGGGACGATCGGGCCGCGGCCGGGGCGGGACGTTCGCACGCCCGCACACGCGCCCTTGACCTCCACTGTCCGCTCCCACCGGGCCGGACGGGAACGGTACTGGGCCGTTCGGGTGACCCGGGCGGACGCCGGGCAGCCCACGGCCGCCGTGTGCGGCGCCGTACGCGGGGCACCCGTCCGGCGTGACGAAGACGAAGAAACAGAAGCTGTCGCTGACGTACAAGCCGGTGGGGTTCGTGCTCGGCTGGGTCGGTGGATCACTGGCCGGGGCGCTCTTCCGCACCACCTGGAAGGCACTGCGCCACGAGGACGACGCGCCGGACGCCCTGGACCGCGACCGCGGCTGGGGCGAAGTGGTCCTCGCGGCGGCCGTGCAGGGCGCGATCTTCGCCGCTGTCAGGAGTGTCGTGGACCGCTCGGGCGCCAAGGCCATCGAGCGCGCCACCGGCACCTGGCCGGGCACGGGCGGCGGTGGGCGGGACTGACGCCGCCACGCGCTCCTGGTGGACGGGCCGGCCGCCAGGAGCGGGAGCCACGGGCAGGCCGGCCGGGCAACCGACATCGAGGAGGTGTGTGGACCGTGGCGAACAGGAGCCAGAGCGACACCGTCGAGCGACTTCTCGACACCTACGGCAGGACGTACACCGACGAGGCGGGCATCCGCCTGCGCGACACCCCGCAGCCGCTGTACCGGCTACTGGTCATGTCCGTCCTGCTGAGCGCGCGGATCAGCTCCGGCATCGCGCTCGCCACCGCGCGGGCGCTCGCGGACGCGGGGCTGCGTTCCCCGCGGGCGATGGCGGACGCCACCTGGCAGCAGCGGGTGGACGCGCTCGGCGAGGGCGGTTACCGGCGCTATGACGAGCGCACGGCGACCCAGCTCGGCAAGGGCGCGGAACTGCTGCTGGAGCACTACCGCGGCGACCTGCGACGCCTGCGGGCGACGGCGGACGGCGACCGGGACAGGTTGAGCCGGCTGCTGCAGCAGGTGCCGGGGCTCGGCCCGGTCGGCGCGGACATCTTCCTGCGCGAGGTGCAGGACATCTGGCCCGAGGCCGCTCCCTACCTGGACGGGAAGGCCCGGCAGGGCGCCCGCAAGGTGGGGCTCCCGGACGACCCGGCCCGGCTGGCCCGCCTGGCGGGCGACGACCCCGCGCTGTTCGCCGCCGCACTGGTACGGGTGTCGCTGGACCGGCACGCGGAGCTCGCGACCGCGTGAGGGCGCCGCCGGTACTCACGGCCTCATGACCGCACGCCGGGGAGCCGCGACCGCGTGGTCGCGCCTCCCCGGCGTCGTGACGCGCGGATCGAGTGGCCCGGTCGCGGACGGCGCACGGTCATCGCGTACGACACGTGCCGGCGCGGCCCGTACGGCGGATGACATCGCGCACTGCCGTATCGGCGGGCGCACGGACGTCCTGCCGGGGCGCCGCGCCGCTCCCCCGCCCGCTCCTTCGTCCCCCTCGGCCGCGCCCGTCGCGCGCGAACGCCGGTGTGCGCCACACGGAAAGGTGTGGCGCACACCGGCGTGAGGACGCCTGCGGTCAGCCGCGCGGTGGGTTGTCGTCCCCGGACCTGGGGTCGTTGCCCATCTGCTCGTCCATCTTCTTCTGCCCGGTGTCGACCTGGTTCTCGTACTTGTTGCCGGTCTTCTTGTCGACGGCGTCCCCCGCCTTGTCCACACCTTTGTGGGCAGTGTCCTCGTGCCCCTTCATCATGCCCTTGAGCTTGTCGAGCATCGACATGGCTGGCTCCTCACTCGGGACGTACTACTCTCCCCACCATCCACGCCACCGCACGATCCCGCATCCGCAGCCGTCCGGGGGCCAGCTCAGGGTGAGTACGAGTACGCGTGGGTGCGGCTGCACGGGTCGGTCCTGTGGCCGCTCACCGCGTCGATCCCGTCGTCCGGCAGCCCGGCCGCGCCCTGCAGCGCCGCGCTCACGAGCGTGACGAGCAGGTCGATGTCGGCACCCGTCTCCAGCCGCACGGTGACCCAGCCGGAACCGGGGTGCAGCCGCAGCGCGGTCGAGTTCTTGAGTGCCGGGCGCAGTTTTGCGATCATGGTGCTGGCGAGGTGCACATCGGCCTCGTGCTCGCCGTGGAAGTGCACGATGTCGCGGGTGCCCTCACGTACGCACAGGTCCGTGCCGCAGTAGCCCGCTCCGGCGCTGAGACCCGGCCAGGTCATCAGTCGTTCTCCGGCATGTCTGGCACCGTTCATGCATTCAGCGTGCCCTATCGGGGGCGCCCGGCACAGGGGATTCGCGTAACGGAGAGGACTCGGATGCGCCGTGTTGACGCGGTGATGGTCCGTTTCTGTTCGCTGCGCGTTCAACCCGTTGTGGCGCGGACCGTTCATTCCCGCGTGATCTGCTCGTCGTCGCGACGGTGAACAGAGGAAGGAAGCCCATGACCGCTCACTCGGTGGACGAGCTGATGGATCTCCTCCACGCGTGCCGGGGCGCGTGGGACACCCCGGACCGCACGGGCGATCCGGTGGACCTGCACGACCATGCGCTCCAGACGGCGGCCCTGCTGCGCCGCAGACATCCTGCCGACAAGGAATTGCAGGTCGCGGGATTGCTGCACGACCTGGGGCATCTCCTGCGTCCCGGCGACGACGCGGGGCACGCCGACTCGGCGGCCGCCGCGGTGCGCCCGCTGCTCGGTGAGCGGGTGGCGCGGCTGGTGCAGCTCCACGTACCGGCCAAGCGGTATCTCGCGGCGGCCGAGCCCGGTCGGAGCCTGTCACCGCAGAGCGACCTGACACTGGGGGTGCAGGGCGGTCCGATGACGGCGGACGAGATGGCCGCGTTCGTCCAGGATCCCTGCGCCCAGGACGCACTGACTCTCCGTCAGGCCGACGACGAGGGCAAGGTCGTGGGACTGGACGCGGGCGAACTGGAGGACTGGCGGCCGGTGTTGGAGCATCTGGCGGCGTCCCGTACCGGAGCCGCCCGCTGAGCGTCGCGCACCCACGCCCCCCGTTCCCGCCCACCCCGGCACCGGCCGCGGCCACTGCGGCCCGCAGCGCCGGTCGGGAGCGCACGGCCGGGCTGTCGGGGGCGGTGTGTCACCCGCCGTCGCGGCTCCGGCTCAGCCTCCCTTCACCCGGGACCCTCCGGACGCATGGGTGGTTTCCTCCCCGGTGGGGCCCGGTGCGTGCCGGCCACGGCGCCCGCGGGTAGCCTGCGGCCACGATGAAACTCTCCGATGAACTGACCGCGCTGCTGCGCGAACCGAGCACCTGCTACCTGACCACGCTGATGCCCGACGGGTCCCCGCAGATCACCCAGGTCTGGGTCGACACGGACGGCGAGAACGTCCTCGTCAACAGCGTGCGCACCCACCTCAAGACGCGGAACATCGCCCGTGACCCCCGCGTCGCCCTCGCCGTCTCCTCACCGCGGAACCCGTCGCGGTACGTGCAGATCCGCGGCCGGGTGGCCGAGGTGAGGACCGACGGCGCGGCCGACCACATCGAGGCCTTGGCCCACAAGTACCTGGGCGGTCCGTACCCGTGGTTCGGCGGCCGGGACCAGGAGCGTGTCCAGTTCGTCATAGAGGCGGGGAGTGTCAGCGGCATCGGGAACTGACCGGCCCCAGCCCCCGTTGGTCCTTGCGTCACCCCATGTCGCGTACCAGCTGGTCGAGTTGGCGCACCGCGGTGGCCATCCGGTCCGGGTGGCCTCGGAAGAACGGGTCGTCGGGCACGGGCAGGGACGCCGCGAGTCCCCAGCCGCGGCCGCGCGCCCAGGTCGCGTCGTCCACCCCGAGCGCGGCCCGGAACCGGGGCCGGGCCGACGCGGGCAGGAACGTCCAGGCGGGGAGCAGGTCGACGGCCGGATCACCGGCCGCGAGCGTCCCGAAGTCGATGACGCCGCTCAGTTCGCCGTCGGCCACGAGAAGGTTCCCGGCGGCCAGGTCGCCGTGGATCCACACCGGGGGCCGGTCCCACGCGGGTGCGGCGAGCGCCGCGTCCCAGACGGCGCGGACGCCGTCCGCGTCCACGCCCGGCAGCTCCACGACCCGCTCCAGCTTGGTCCGCACACGCCATTCCACGGCGAGGGAGTCCCGCTCGTCGCCCATCGGCACTCCCCGGAACGCGTTGCTCCACTCTGGGCCCGGCGCGCCCGTGGCGTCGACCGTCCGGAGCGCGGCGATGAATCCGGCGAGCCGGTCGGCGGCGCGGTCCGGGTGTGTGAGGTGCTCGCCGGTCGCGGCCCGGCCGCCGAGCCGGCGGTTGACCGACCACGGGAACGGATATCCCTCGCCGGGCTCTCCCCTGCCGAGCGGGACGGGTACCGCCAGCGGCAGCCGCGGGGCGAGGACCGGCAGCCAGCGCTGCTCCCGCTCCACCTGGCCCACCCAGCGCGGGAAACGCGGCAGCCGCACCGACATGGTCCCGCCGAGCCGGAACGTGGTGTTGTCCATGCCCTGCTGGGGCTCGGGGGCGAGCGGCAGCCCGGCCCACTGCGGGAACTGGGTCGCGATCAGCCTGCCGACCCGCTCCGCGTCCACCTCGACGGGTCGCTCACCGCCCTGTGACATCGGTGTCCTCCGCGTTCTCCGGCCGGTCCGCCGTGGCCGGCGGTGCCCCATCCCAGCGGGTGGGGCGGCCCGGCGTCCACCGGTTTACCCCTGAGGCCGGCGGAACGAGCCGTTCCCGGACGCACGGGAGCCGGGGCGGACGAGGAGCCTCACGCTCCCCGCCCGCCCCGGCGGCCCGCCGCGGACGAGCGGTGTGCTCCGCGTCAGCCGATGACCGCGCGCAGCGACTGCTTGAGCGATCCCATCGTGGCGAGCACGGCCGTCGGCTCGTAGCCGCAGTGGGCCATGCAGTTGTCGCAGCGGGGGTCCTTGCCGCGCCCGTACTTGTCCCAGTCGGTGTCGTCGAGCAGTTCCTGGTAGGTCTTCGCGTACCCGTCGCTCATCAGGTAGCAGGGCTTCTGCCAGCCGAACAGCGAGTAGGAGGGGACGCCCCAGGGTGTGCACTCGAACTCCGCCTTGCCCTCAAGGAAGTCGAGGAACAGCTCGGAGTGGTTGAGGCGCCACCGCTTGCGCCGGCCCTCGCCGAACGCTTTCCTGAAGACCTCGCGGGTCTGCTCCACACCGAGGAAGTGGTCCTGGTCTGGGGCCTTCTCGTAGGCGTAGGCCGGCGAGATCTCCAGGCGGTCGACCTTCAGCTCGTCGTTGAGGTAGTCGAGGACCTCGATGATGTCCTCGGCGGTGTCAGTGTTGAAGAACGTCGAGTTGGTGTAGACGGCGAAGCCCGCGGCCTTGGCCTGCCGGATCGCCTCGACGGCCTGGTCGAAGACGCCTTCCTTGCTCACCGACTCGTCGTGCCGCTCCCGCATGCCGTCGATGTGCACCATCCACGCGAAGTTGCGGTGCGGGGTGAACTTGTGCAGGTGCTTGGGCAGCAGGACCGCGTTGGTGCACAGCACCACGAACTTGCCCCGGTCCAGGAGCTCCCGCGTGATGATGTCGATCTGCGGGTGCATCAGCGGCTCGCCGCCCGCCAGGGACACCATGGGCGCGCCGCACTCCTCGACCGCGCCGATGGCCTGCGCGACCGGCATGCGCTGCTTGAGGACTCCCGCGGGGTGCTGGATCTTGCCGCAGCCGTTGCAGGCGAGGTTGCAGGCGAAGAGCGGCTCGATCTCGACGATGAGGGGGAACTTCTCCGTCCTCTTCATCTTCTGTTTGACGAGGTGGCTGCCCATCTTGACGGTCAGGTTGAGGGGTAGGGCCATGACCTTTTCTCCGTTCCCACGGGGCCCTTCGGCTCCGTCGCGGACGCGTCCCGCGCATGCGTCTGTTGGCTGGCATACACGATGCTCTCAACATACAGCCTGTATGGGACAGAATAAAGGCATGTCCCCACCACCGAAGTCCGTGTCGAGCCGGCGCGCCGAGCATGTCGCCGACACCCGGGAGGCCCTGCTGGGCGCGGCGCGCACCCTGTTCGCGAGCCGTGGTTACGCGGCCACGGGAACGGAGGACATCGTCTCCGCCGCCCGGGTGACGCGGGGCGCCCTGTACCACCACTTCCGGGACAAGGCGGACCTCTTCACCGCGGTGATGGAGCGGTGCGCGCGGGAGATGGCCGACCGGCTGATCGAGCAGGAGACCCGCCGCGCGGAGGCGGAGCACCAGGAGGACACCTGGAGCCTGCTGCGCACGGGTTTCCAGTCGTTCCTCGACGCCTGCGCGGACCCGGACTTCCAGCGGATCGTGCTGATCGAGGGGCCCGCGGTGCTGGGCCACAGCGTCTGGGACGCGCTCGTGGAGAAGCACGGCTACGTACTGCTGGAGGAGGTGCTGTCGCAGGCGGTCGCGGAGGGCAGGATCGACCCGCTCCCCGTGCGCCCGCTGACCCGCATGCTCGGCGCGCTGATCTCGGAGGCGAGTCTGTACATCGCCCGCTCCGACGATCAGCGGCGGGCACGCGCCGACGCCGGAGCGGTGCTCGACCGGATACTGACGGGCCTTCGCCGCGGCGGGGAGTCCTGAGCGCCCCGGTCCCGTGCGGCGGCGCCCGGTCGGGGGCCGCGGCGGCCGGTGGATCGGCGGCCGGTGGTCAGCGGTCAGCGGTCGCGGACCGGGGGACCGCATCAGTCGCCCCCGGGTCGCGACGGTCTCAGCCGTCGCCTATGGCCGTGTACGCCTCGTCGAGGAGGTCGTTGACGCGGTCCACCGTCCGTTCCGCCACGGGCAGTTCGACGCACGACTTCAGCGCGGAGAGCAGCGGTGAGATGGCCGCGCTCGCCAGCACGCGGGCCCGGAAGAGCGGATCGGGCGGCGAGGGGTCCGCGCCCGCGCCCGTCGGTGCCGTGTCACGCGCCGCCTCACCGGTACCGGCGCACCCGGCCGGGAGGGACAGGAGCCGGACGGTCGGGGTCGAGACCCCCGCGAGCCGGGGCCGCAGCCCGTCGGCGAGGCCCTCGCAGAACTCCTCGATCATGCGGTGCATGCCGGGCGCCGACTTGTCGAGCAGCCGCTCCCCCATGTCCCGCACGAGCAGGCCCATGACGTGCGGATGCTGCTCCTCCAGGCTGCGCAGCGCCCGCCAGACCGCTGTGAAGGGACGCTCTGACGCGGGCCGGCCGGCCGTGAGGTCACGCAGCAGCGGGATCAGTCCCCGCACCTCGGCCAGCACCAGATCGTCCTTGAACGGGAAGTACCGGTAGACCGTGCGCTCGGTGACCCGGCAGACATCGGCGATCTGCCGCATCGTCGTCGCCTCGAAGCCCTGCTCACCGAAGAGGCGCAGCGCCGCGGCGAGAATCCTGGCGCGCGTGCTCTCGCGGCCCCCCGGCCGTTCCTCTTCCGTCACCCGGACAGTCTCCCACGCGCGCTGAGCGGGGGCGATGCGTCGTGTCAGGTCTGACAGGGCGGTGGATGTCAGGCCTGACACGAGTGCTAGCGTGAGGGCGGATGTCAGGTCTGACATTCCTGCGTCCCTCTGCCCGCGCACCCACCCGGAGAGCCAGCATGGCGAGTCTTCTCTACCGTCTCGGACGTTTCTCCTTCCGCCGCCGACGGCTTCTGCTCTCGATCTGGCTGGCCGCCCTCGCGCTGATCGTGGCCGGGTTCGCGCTGGCGGGCAGCGCGCTCGACGAGCAGTTCTCCATACCCGGATCGCAGTCCCAGCAGGCGCTGGACCGGCTCAAGACCGTGGAGCCCGCGGCCGGCGGAGTGAGCGGGCAGATCGTGTTCACCGCGCCGCCCGGCAAGAAGGTCACCGAGCAGCCGTACGCGAACGGGATGGCGGCAGCGCTGCGGGCTGCCTCCCACGCACCGCAGGTCGGTGCGGTGATCCCGCCGCAGAAGGCCGGGACGCTCACTCGTGACGGCCGTACGGCACTGGCTCAGGTGCAGTACTCCGTGTCCGCTCCCGATGTGCGGACCACCAGCGTGGACGCGCTGCAGGACGCGACGAAGCCCGCCACACGGGCCGGGCTCACCGTGCACGTCGGCGGCGCGGTCTTCGCGAGTCACGGCGTGCAGGTCGGCGCGACCGAGGTCATCGGTGTCCTCGTGGCGCTGGTGGTACTCGTGATCACGTTCGGATCGCTGCTGGCCGCGGGCATGCCCCTGCTCACGGCGATCGGCGGACTGGCCGTGTCGCTGTGCGCCCTGATGCTGCTCGGACATGTCTTCACCGTGTCGTCGACCGCGCTCACCCTGGCCGTGATGCTGGGGCTCGCCGTCGGCATCGACTACACCCTGTTCATCCTGTCCCGGCACAGGACGCAGCTGGCACGGGGCATGGACGTGGAGGAGTCGACCGCACGGGCCCTCGGCACGGCGGGCAGCGCGGTCACCTTCGCCGGACTCACCGTCGTCGTCGCGCTGGCCGGACTCTCCGTGGTCGGCATACCGTTCCTCACCGTCATGGGGCTGAGCGGCGCGCTGACCGTGGTGATCGCCGTTCTCGCGGCCACCACCCTGCTCCCCGCACTGCTCGGCTTCGCCGGTCGACGGCTCGTGCCGAAGCCGGCCTCGCGGGCTGCGCGGCGCGAAACCAGCGACAAGCCCGCCATGGGGGCCCGGTGGATCAGGGCCACCACCCGCAAGCCGTTGCTGACCCTGCTCGCCGGCGTGGCCGTGCTCGTCGTGGTGGCGATCCCGGCGCGGGACCTGCAGCTCGCCCTGCCGGACAACGGATCCGCCCCGCAGGGCTCCAGCCAGCGCGAGGCGTACGACGCGGTGTCCGACGCCTTCGGGCCCGGCTTCAACGGCCCGCTGCTCGTGCTCGCCGACACCGCGCACGCGAAGGGCGGTACGAAGGGGGCCCGCGCCGAGCTCAACCAGGTCGTCGCGGACCTGAAGAAGCTGCCGGGCGTCGCGGCCGTCACCCCGCCGCAGCCGACCTCGTCCAGGACCGACGAGGTGCTGCAGCTCGTCCCCACCACGGCCCCGGACGCCCAGGGCACCCAGGACCTGGTGCACGCGGTACGCGACTACGCGGACGGGGCGCGGGAGCAGTCCGGCGTCTCGCTCGCGGTGACCGGGACCACCGCGGTCAACGTGGACGTGTCGAGCAAACTCAGCGCGTCCCTGGTGCCGTTCGCCGCGGTCGTCGTGGGGCTCTGCCTCATCATCCTGCTGATCGTGTTCCGGTCGCTGGTGGTCCCGTTGAAGGCGACGATCGGATTCCTGCTGTCGGTCGCGGCGGCCTTCGGCGCGGTGGTCGCGGTCTTCCAGTGGGGCTGGCTGGCCGATGTGCTCGGTGTGACGAAGACCGGCCCGGTGGTCAGTTTCCTGCCGGTGATCCTGATGGCCGTGCTGTTCGGACTGGCCATGGACTACGAGGTGTTCGTCGTCGCCGGCATCCATGAGGAGTACGCGCACGGCCGCGAGCCGAGGGAGGCCATCCAGCGCGGCGCGCCGGGCGCCTTCCGGGTGGTGACGGCGGCGGCGCTGATCATGATCGCGGTGTTCGCGGGGTTCGTGACGCTCGACGACGCGATCGTGAAACCGATCGCGTTCGCGCTGGCCTTCGGTGTGCTGGTCGACGCGTTCGTGGTGCGGATGACGCTCGTGCCGGCGGTGCTCACCCTGGTGGGGCGGGCCGGTTGGTGGCTGCCGAAGTGGCTGGCGCGGATCCTGCCGACCGTGGACATCGAGGGGCGCGGGCTGCCGGAGCGGGCCGCCCCGGAGCCGGCCGCCGTGGACGACCGGAAGCACGAGGTGCCGTCCGGCCATTGAGCGGCCGACGGTGAACGGCGGGACCGCGGGGCCCTGGCCCCGGCAGGCCCCGGCCCGGCTGCCCTGAACGGGCGGGCCGCCGGGCCGGGGCCTTGCTCCGTCGACCGGTCACGTCGATGGCGCGTGCGGCGGCCGAGGCCCGGGCTCCGGCGGCTCCGGCCCGGTGCGAGGGCGGTGGCGCCCGGACGCCCAGGCCGCGCGGGCCGCAGCGGTCAGGTCGTCCGGCCAGGTCGGTTCGTTCGGTCCGGCCAGGTCGGGTCAGGTCGGTCGGTTCGAGCAGGTCTCGTCAGGTCGGTCAGTTCGGATCAGGTCAGGTCAGTTCGAGCACCCGCACACCGAAGGGGTCCAGCGTCACCTCGGTCACCGGCGCGCCGTCGAGGCCGCACAGGACGCCCCCGGCACGTGGCCGTACCGTCAGTTCGGTCGCGCCCTGACTCACCAGCCACACGAAGCGGCGCCCGTCCTCGTGGCGGACCGTGTCGGCGCAGACGTGCGGAGTGTCCACCGTCACCGGCCGGGCCGCGCCCGCGACCTGTGCGAGCGCCGCGTAGAGCCGGTGTGTCTGCTCGGGGTTGATCCGTGCGCTGCGGGCCGCCATGTGCTCCAGCGGGTACGTCGCAAGGACGGTACGGCCCCGGCCCAGTGTGTGCTCCAGCAGTGCGGGCCTGCCGTGCGCGTCGGTGGCGATCACACGCGCGCCCCGCGGGACCACGGGGAGGTACGCGCGGCTGTCCTCATTGCCCGCCACCGGGAAGCGCAGGGTCTCCCCCGCCGTGATCGACCCGAAGTCCACGAGGAAGGTGAGGGCGAGTTCGTCGTCCTCGATCGGCTCCGCGACGCCGTAGGTGAGTTGCTGCTCGACACCGAACAGGGCGTCCAGGCCGTCGAACCAGGGGCCTCGCGTGCCGGGGTGCTCGCCGGAGCAGAACGACAGGTAGACGGTGGCGCCCTCGCGGGCCCTGCGCTCCAGTTCACGCCGGGTGCGCGTGGTGAACTGCCGAGTGGACGGCAGCAGATAGAGCTTCGCGTCGCCGGGCAGGCCGTCGGCCTCGCGGCTGAGCGCGACCGGCAGGTCGGCCGCGCGGGCCGCCACGTACGCCTGGTGCAGCGAGGTGAAGATCAACGGCCGGTCGGCGGGGCGGCTGTAGGGGTAGCCGCGTTCGAGGAAGGCGGGGACGACGAGCGCCGTGTCGGCGTCGGAGCGGTGGCACCTGGCGAAGTCGGTGGCCGCCAGCACCCCGGCGAAGTCGTCCAGTTCCCGCAGCGGCGGCTTCGGCGCGCCGGAGCTGTCCGTGATGCCGAAGTGCATCTCGAAGGGGTGGTGGTCGTACGGGGAGCGGTCCCACAGCGCGTCGTAGTCGGTGTTGTTCCAGGCGATCCAGCCGGTGGCCCCGCCCAGCAGCGAGTTGTGCAGCGTCTGCCGGTAGTACACGGCCGCCGCCTCGGCCGAGACGGTGTCGGTGGACAGCCCGAACTCCTCCAGTACCACCGGCTGCCCCGTCACCGAGGCCAGTTCGCACTCGAAGGCGGCGCGGTAGTGCTGGCGGACCCGGTCGGTGTCGGAGCGGTAGACGTGCGGGCCCACGAAGTCCACGTACTCGGCGGTGTCGCGCAGCGAGAAACCGTTGTCCCGGCCGGTCACCTCGATCCCCCACGCGCCGTCGCCGAGCGAGAGGGGCTGGGTGCCGCCCGCGGCGCGCACGGCATGGCACATGGCCTGCGCCCAGGCCGTGACGACGTCGGAGGAGGGCGGGTCGACCTGGTGGATCCGGCCGTAGCCCGGCATCTCGTTGGTGATGAGCCAGCCGGTGACGGCGGGATGGTCCTTGAACCTGCGGGTCATCTGGTGCACGAACCAGGCCTGGCGGCCCACCATCCACACGTCCTCGTACAGGTCCCGCCCGCCGCGCCACGCCGGGTCCCAGTTCTCCCCCGACATGTGTCCGACGATGAACGTGGGCACGGTCGCCATGCCGCGTTCGCTGTGCGCGTCCAGGAAGTCGCGGAAGCGGTCGCACAGCTCCTCGTCGATCCGGCCCGGTTCGGGATGGAAGTCGGGCCAGTAGAAGAAGGACCTGGTCATCGTGAGGCCGTGGTCGCCGAGGACGGCCAGTTCCTCACGGACCACCGCCGGATCGTAGTCGCGCCACATCAGCGGTCCGCCGGTACGGGACCAGTAGTTGGCGCCGAGCCAGGGCAGGACGGCGGCATCGTGGGTGAGCTGGGCGGTGTGGCGTCGCATACGGGTGTCTGTTCTTTCCTCGGTGTGTTCGGTGTGCTCACCGCCGTCCGCAGCCGTGGCGGCGCGGTCCGGGGCCGGTGGTGCTTCGGTGCGGGTCAGGGGTGCGGTGCCCGGCAGGTGGACTCCCGTACCACGAGCCGGGGCCTGCCGTCCGGCGGCGCGGTGTCGACGTCCTCGCCGCACTGCGCGAGCAGCGCCCGTGCGGCGGCGGCGCCGACGCGCTGCACCTGCTGGTCGACGGTGGTCAGTCGGGGGTGCATCCAGCGGCCGAGCGGCAGATCGTCGTAGCCGACGACCGAGAGGTCCTCCGGTACACGCAGCCCGGCGCGGAGCGTGGCGCCGATGCCGCAGACGGCCATCGAGTCGTTGGCGTACACGACGGCCGTGGGCCGCTCCGCCCTGGCAAGCAGTTGCTCCGTCGCGGCGAGGGCCGCCGCCTCGGAGAAGTCCGTCTCCAGTACGGCCGCCGGCTCGGTGCGGGCGGTCGCCAGCGCGTCCCGGAACGCGGCCAGCCGCAGCCGGGTGTGCAGCAGTTCGCCGGGTCCGGTCACGTACGCGATCCGGCGGTGCCCGAGCAGCAGCAGATGCTCGACCGCCTCACGGACGCCCGCCCCCTGCTGCGGCAGCCCCACACTCGGCACCTGGAGACCGCTGTCGGGGGCACCCAACAGCACGGCGGGGAGCGCCAGTTCCCTGAGCAGCGGCGGCCTCGGGTCGTCGGCGCGGGCGTCGGTGAGGACCGCGCCGTCCACCCGGCCCTCGGCGGCGAGGCGCTCGTACAGGGCACGCTCCTGCTCGGGGCCCGCCACCAGGTGCAGCAGCAGGCCGTAGCCGCGCGGCGAGAGTTCGCCCTCCAGGCCCGTGATGAGTTCGCCGAAGTGCGGGTCCGCACCGAGCACGTCGGTGGGCCTGCGCACGACGAGTGCGAACGTCCGGGTACGGGCGCTGCGCAGCGCGGACGCCGACGCGTTCGGCGACCAGCCGAGCGATGCGGCGGCGGCCAGCACCCGGCGCCTGGTGCGCTCCGAGAGACGGCCGGTGCCGTTGACGGCCTGGGAGACGGCCGCCGTGGAGACGCCCGCCGCCGCGGCGACCGCCTTGATGGTGGGCCGCCCGGCGGACTCCTCGGGACCCGCGGGCCCGGGGTCCTCGCGTCCCGTACCGGGCTCCTGCCGCGAACCCGAACCCGGGGATGCCTCGCTGCCGCTCACATCTTCACCGCCCCACTGACCAGTGCCTGCTGCATGCGCTTCTGGAGAACCGTATAGACGATCCAGACGGGGATGAGGGTGAGGACCGTGCCCGCCGTCAGCACGCCGTAGTCGGTCCCGGTCAGGGCGCGCAGGGTCGGCAGCGCCACCTGGACGGTCCGCTGAGAGGGGTCGGGGCCGATGATGACGAGCGAGTAGAGGTACTCGTTCCAGAAGGACAGGAAGTTCAGCAGCACCACCGTCGCGATGCCCGGCAGGCACATCGGCGCGTAGACGCGGCACAACAGCGTGAAGGTCGACGCGCCGTCGAGGCGCGCCGCCTCCTCCATCTCGCGCGGGACGGTGCGCATGAACTGCACGAGGATCACCACCGCGAGCGGCATCGCCGTCGCGGGCAGGAAGATCATCATGAACAGCCGCGTGTGGAACAGCCCGGTCGCGGCGGCCAGCAGGAAGGTCGGGAACAAGGCCGCGAACGTCGGTACGAGGAAGCCGAGGGAGAACACCCGCTCGACGGCCCTGCCCGTCCGGCCCTCGGAACGCGCCACGGCGAAGGCGGCCGGCACGGCCAGGACCACGGTGACGATCAGCGCGACGGCCGTCACCAGCACCGACGAGACGATCGCGCCGCCGAGGTCCGCGGTGTCGAAGGCATGACCGAAGTTGTGGAAGGACAGCGACGTGGGCAGCGAGAACGGCGTCGCGAAGATCTGGTCGTTGCTCTTGAACGCCGACACCAGCAGGTAGTAGAGCGGCACGAGGAGCAGCAGCGCGTACAGCCAGGCCAGGACGTGCGCGGGCAGCCAGGACTTTCCGGTTTTCACGGGTGCCTCCTTCGGTCAGTAGGTCTGGCGGAACACACGGCGGATGACGAGCAGGCCGGCGAGCCCGACGAGGAAGAGGACCACACCGACGGTCTGGCTGTAGCCGAGGTCGGCCGCGATGAACGCCTTCTGGTAGACGAGGAAGGAGAGCGTCGTCGAGGACGATCCCGGGCCGCCCTGGGTGAGCAGCAGCACGTTCTGGGCGGAGTCGAAGAGGGTCCACAGGAACTGCAGCATCGTCACCACCCCGACGTAGTCGCGGATGACCGGGAAGTGGATGCGCCACATGGTGCGCCAGTGGCCGGCGCCGTCGAGCTGCGCTGCCTCGCCGATCTCGTCGGGGACGCTGCCGAGACGGGCGGCGAACAGCACGGCGGTGAAGCCGATGCCGCTCCACACGTCCAGCAGGACGACGCACAGCAGCGCGGTCGACGGGGAGGCCAGCCAGGCGTCCTGGAGCGATCCGAGACCCATCGCGTCGAGCGCCCCGTTGAGCAGTCCGTCCGGCGAGAGCACGGCGTAGAACACCATCGCCTTGGCCGAGGTCGAGATCAGGCCGGGTATGAACAGCAGATAGCGCAGCACCCGGTGCCCCGGCGGGCGCTGGACGACGTAGTACCCCAGCATGTACGCGCACACGACCATCACCGGCAGGGCGATGGCGAGCTGCACGGCGGTGTTGCGTACCGCGTCCCAGAAGACCGGATCGCCCAGCACCGTACGCACGTTGGCCAGTCCGGCGAAGGACACCGGCTGCAACATGCCGGGCCAGTGCAGCGCCGCGACGACGAACATCGCGACCAGCGGGCCGAGCATGAACACGGCGTACCAGACGAGGGCGGGCACGGCGAGGATGGTGCCGCCCTGGCGGCGCCCGCCCCGGGGCCTCGCGGGCGGAGGGCGGCGCGCGGGCCGGGCCGCAGGGGGGGTCGAGGACAGCATCGTCATGAGGGGACTCCCCTGAAGGCGTGGAGGGGCGGCGGGACGGACGGTGGGTCCGCTACGGCCACGGTGTGCGGGTACCGGGGCGCGGAAACGATGGCGGGTGGCGGGTGTGCGGGGCTGCCGTGGTCAACGACACCGGTGCTGCGGCAGGTTGGCGTTCGCGCGCGGTGAGACGCGGCGCTCCCCCGCCGACAGCGGCCCGTGCTCAGGACGAGCGGTAGGCGGCTTCCAGCGCCGCCCGCACCCGGGCTGCGCTGGTGCCCGGTGTGAAAGCCGTGCTGGTCGCGGTGATCAGCGGCTGGTTGGCGGTCGGCGGCACATGGACGTCGGGCAGCACGACCTGGCTGACCTTGTCCCCGAGCCGCGTGGCGTCCGCGACCAGCGGGAACCGCGTCGCGAGGGTCGTGGATCTGACCGCCATGTCCCGCCCCGCCTCGGTGATGAACCGGGAGACGGTCTCGGGCCGGTACATGAAGCGCAGGAACTTCTCCACGGCGTCGATCTTCTTCGTGCCGTTGGGGCTGATCCAGAACGCGATCAGGGTGTACGTGCGCAGCGCGGTGGGGTGCGGCTGCACGGCGCCGGCCGTGAGCGGGAACCCGCCCACTGCGGTGTGTTTCACCACGTCCGCCGGCACCTGCGCGAGCGCGGAGGACTCCGCCGACTCCACGGCGGCCTTCTCGGTGTTGTACTGGGTGAACATCGAGTCGGACGTGAGTCCCTGGGCCTTGTCGGAGAACACACCGGCGTCGCGCAGGGTGACGAAGTACTCGATGCCCTGCCGGGCCGCGCGCGTGCTGAAGTCGCCTGTCGTGTAGGCGTGGACGGCCTCGTCCGCCGTCAGGAAGGTCTGGATGATCTGCGCCAGCAGCTTCTGCCCGGTCCAGTCCTCGCCCCCGATCGTGACGGGCATGATGCCCTTGCCGCGCAACTTGTGGGCGGCGCTGATGAGTTCGTCACCGGTGGTGGGGACGGCACCCACCCCCGCCCGTTCCAGCAGCCGGGTGTTGTACGCGACCGGCCAGTTGGTCCCGAAGTAGGGGAACGCCCGGACGCGGCCCCTGGCGTCGGTCCACTCGCGCAGGGCCTCGGGCAGGACACGCTCGTGCAGGCCCCAGTCGACGAGGTACGGCTTCACGTCCACGGTCGCGCCGACGTCCGTCCAGGCCAGCGTCTTGTCGTAGAGGTTGACCATCACGACGTCGGCCTCTTTGCGCGCCAGCCGCGAGGTCTCGTAGACCTGGGCCAGGTCGTCGCCGTTGACGAGGTTCTTGACCGTGAGGCCGGGGTTCTCCCGGTGGAAGTCGGCCACGGCCGACAGATACGTCCCGGATCCGGTGGCGGTGGTCCCGAGCTGGGTGTGGACGACGAGGGTGTCAGGGTCCGCGCCGTCACCGGCGAGGGCGGCACCGCAGCCGGTCAGGGACGGCGCGGCCGCCGCGGCGGCGAGGCCGGAGCCCGCGGCGAGCAATCGCCGCCGGCTCATCGTTGGGCGCACGGCAGAACGCCTCCAGCCTGAGGAGAGGGGACGGAAGGGGGGAGCGGAACAGGGGGGAGCGGGGGTGGAGCGCCTCGTGGTTAATCGATATACCAGCGAGGTGGCTGCACCATACGGCGCCCTTTCGCGGCGGGTCAACCCCCTGTGATCACGGCATCGCACCCGCGCCGGCGGAAGGGGAGGCACCGCGTGCCGGGCCCCTCGCCGCCGGCCGCGCCGTGCCTGCTCGGGATGGTCCGGGGAACATCGCGGCACCCCTCGCACAGCCACCGGCACCGGCACCCGGCACCCGGCACCCGGGCCATCCGTCCCCGGGCAACAGTGGTTCCCGCGCAGCGTGCGGAGCCACCCGCCCGCGATCAGCCGCCGGCCGGTGCCCCGGGTGCCAGTCGTGCCGCCGGCGGCAGCGGTGCGTGGTGAGGGCAGGCTTCGAGCGCCTGGATCGCCAGCCCCGCGAAGCGCCGGGAGGCCATGACCTGGGTGGCGGTCGATGCCGCGTGGATCCCCTTGTTGGCCATGAGGATGAGAAGAAGGTCGTCCAGGACGAAGTCCGGCCTCAGGTGACCTGCGTCCTTGGCGCGCCGGGCCAGGGCCGCGACCGCCTTCACCGTGTACGCACGTCCCGCGACACCCGGCGCCCCGGGCAGGGTCGACAGGAAGGCTTCGGTGAAGCCTCGATCGCGTGCGTGCAGCTCACAGATCTTCTCGATCACCAGGCACAGACCACGCCACGGATCGGGATCCGCGCATCCCTCGTCGACGATGGTGCGGCATGCGGTCAGCTGGTCCGCGAAGGCCTCGGCGACCAGCAACTGCTTGGTCGGGAAACGACGGTACAAGGTGGCGGGTCCCACCCCGGCACGCCGCGCGATCTCCCGCATCGGCACATCCAGGCCGTCGGCCGAGAACACCGCTCGGGCCGCGTCGAGGATGCGGTCGCGGTTGTCCCTCGCGTCGGAACGCAGCTTATGAGGCAAAGCGTCGGTCACCGTCTCACTTTAGCCAAGCGGACGGGGGCGTCCACTAACGTCCGGCACGGAGAAGCTCGCCGAGATCATCGGGGCGCGCGGTACGGGGTCGGTCCTCGGCCACGGTGCGAAGCCCCCTCCCGCCAGGCGGTGATCGGCGGTGGGCATGGAGCAGGATCGCGCCTTTGAGCGGTCCACGAACAGGGGAAACGACAATGAAGGCCATCGCGATCAAGACGTTCGGGGCTCCTGAAGGTCTGGCTGTCGTCGACCTGCCCGTACCCGTACCCGCTGCCGGGCAGGTGCTGATCGCCGTCGAGGCGGTGGGTGTCGGTGGGGTGGACACAGTGATCCGCAGTGGGGCGCTGGCCGCCTACGGATTCACGGAGGGGCACATCCCGGGTGGCGAGGTGGCAGGCACCGTGACCCGGGTCGGTGACGGCGTCGACGCGTCGTGGACCGGCCGGCGGGTGTGGGCCTTCACCGGCACCGGCGGAGGCTATGTCGAACAGGCCGTCGTGCCGGTCGAGCAGACCCTTCCCCTGCCCGAGGGCCTGCCCGCCGTTGACGCCGTGACGCTCGGCAGTGCCGGCGTGGTGGCACACTTCGGGCTCCGCCACGCCCGTTTCGCTCCGGGGGAGGCGGTTCTGGTGCGTGGCGCGGCCGGCAGCATCGGGATCATGGCGGTGCAGCTCGCGGCACGCGCCGGTGGTGCCGTGGTCGCGGTCACGACATCGTCGGCCGAACGCGGTGAGCGGCTGCGCCGTCTCGGTGCGACCCACGTCCTGGACCGCTCCGGCGACGGAGGGGAATCCGCTCCCGCCGGCTACGACGTCATCGTCGACATCGTCGCCGGCAAGGACATGCCGTCGTTCTTCGACAGGCTCAACCCGAACGGCCGCATGGTGGCCGTGGGCGCCGTCGCCGGCCAACCGCCCGCGGACTTCGGCACGAAGATCATGGCGGCGTTCCAGAAGTCGATGTCCTTCGCCGCTTTCAGCGCCGCCACCGTCACCCCGGCCGACCTGCGTACCGTGCGCGGCGAGCACTTCGCCGCAGCGAGCCGCGGCGAGATCGAAACCGTGGTGCACGAGGTGCTGCCACTGGACGAAGCCGTACTGGCACACCGGAAGATGGCCACGGGCGAGGTCTTCGGCAGGATCGTACTGACTCCGTGACCGAGGGCATCCACACCGGGACTGCCTCACATCCCCGCGCGGTCGAGTCGTCCCATGGCACTGCCTGGAGGCGGGCGGCGGAGTCGGACTCCCCCGCGACCACGCTCCACGGGAAGACCGCTGATCCGGCGCGGAGTTCGCCGCCCTGCGGGCCTTGGCGGCCGCCAAGGCCGGCCGGTGTGAGCGGCGACCGCCGCCCGGGACGGGAGCGGGGTCGGACCAACCGACAGGCCCCGTCCGCCGCCCCGGCACTGCCACGCCCCCGGCGGGGGTGGGGTGCCGCCGCCGCGACTCCCTACGCTGCCGCCCACCGGGTACGGGGTGCCATGACACTGCCGCGGTGGGCCGTACGGCGTCGGACGCGTCAGATGGTCGCGGTGTCGATCACGAAGCGGTAGCGCACGTCGCTGCCGACGACCCGCTCGTACGCCTCGTTGATCTCATCGGCGCTGATCACCTCGATCTCCGCTCCGAGCCCGTGCTCGGCGCAGAAATCCAGCATCTCCTGGGTCTCGCGGATTCCGCCGATGGAGGAGCCCGCGAGCGTCCTGCGGCCCGCGATCAGCGAGAACATGTTGAGCGAGTTCGGCTCCTCGGGGGCGCCGACGTTGACGAACGCGCCGTCCACCTTGAGCAGCCGCAGGTACGCGTCGATCGGCAGCGGGGCGGAGACCGTCGAGAGGATGATGTCGAACTGGCCGCGCAGCTCGCTGAAGGTGGCGTCGTCCGAGGTCGCGTAGTACCGGTCGGCGCCGAGCCGCAGGCCGTCGTCCTTCTTGCGCAGCGACTGGCTGAGGACCGTCACCTCGGCACCCATGGCGTGGGCGATCTTGACGGCCATGTGGCCCAGTCCGCCGAGGCCGATGACGGCGACCTTCTTGCCGGGGCCCGCGTTCCAGTGACGCAGGGGGGAGTACGTGGTGATCCCCGCGCACAGCAGCGGCGCGGCCACGTCCAGGGACAGGCCCTGCGGGATGCGGACGGCGTAGTTCTCGTCGACCACGAGCTGCCGGGAGTAGCCACCGTACGTCGGGTCGCCGTTCTTCTCGCGACCGTTGTACGTGGCCACGGTGCCCTTGAGGCAGTACTGCTCCAGTCCCCGCTCGCAGTACTCACACTCCCGGCACGAGTCCACGAAGCAGCCGACACCCACGCGGTCGCCGGCGGAGTAACGGGTCACACCGGGACCGACCTCCGTGACCACACCGGCTATCTCGTGGCCGGGCACCATCGGGAAGACGGCCTCGCCCCACCCCTCGTTGGCCTGGTGGATGTCGGAGTGGCAGATGCCCGCGAACTTGATGTCGATCAGGATGTCGTACTCGCCGACCGGACGCCGCGCGATGGTGGTGCGCTCCAGCGGAGCCTTGGGCGCGGGGACAGCGTAGGCGGGAACGGTCGTGAGGCTGGTCATACCTGGGGCTCTCCGATACGTCGGGGGAAGGCCGGACGGATGTCCATGGCGGTTTCCCACAGTGCCTCGTTCGCGGCATGTCGCCCAGACCACTCCTCTGCGTACGTCCGCTGTGCGTACCACCAACGGGCACAGGCTCGAAGGCGCCCTGCGGGAATACGGCGGTCAGAGGGGCAGCGTCGGACGGCGCCACCCCGGGCGCCGGGCGCAAACAGGCACGAGGGGGTGCGATTCCTCACGTCGCGACGGGCGTTGGCGCCCCCTTCGATCGCGACGCGTCGCGTGAGGCACCTCACGTGACGCCTCCCGTCCATCGCGTCCGCCGGTCCCGGGGCGTACGACAAAAGCGCACCCGCACCCATACTGGAACGTATGACCGACCAGTCCGAGCGCCGAGCCCTCGACCGCAAGGGCGAGCTGACCGAGTTCCTGCACACCCGGCGCGCTCGTCTCAAGCCCGTCGACGTGGGCCTGCCCGACCTGGGGCGGCACCGCCGGGTGCCGGGGCTGCGCCGAGAGGAACTGGCGCAGCTGGCCGGGGTCTCCGTGGCCTACTACACACGGCTCGAACAGGGCAACGCCGAGAACGTCTCGACGGACGTCCTCGACGCCATCGCCCGGGCCCTGCGGCTGACCGACGCCGAGACACACCACCTCACACACCTCGCGAGGCCCAAGCGGCGCAGCAACAAGAGGGCGCACGTCAGGCCGCAGGCGCTGCGGGCCGGGCTCGGCACCCTGCTGCAGTCGATGGAGCTGGTGCCCGCGTACGTCCTGGGCCACCGCACCGACATCCTCGCGTGGAACCGGCTGGCCGCCGCCGTCTTCCACGACTTCGGCGCGGTCCCGGAGCACAACCGTAACTACGCGCGTCTCGTCTTTCTCGACCCGACCATGCGGACGCTCTACGCGGACTGGGAGGCGAAGGCTGCGGAGACCGCGAGCGCACTGCGCATGTACGCGGGCTACTGCGCCGATGACCCCGAACTGTCCTCGCTCGTAGGAGAGTTGTCCGTCAGGAGCGGGGACTTCCGGCGGCTCTGGGCCGCGCACGAGGTGCACGAGAAGGGGTATGGGAGCAAGGTCTTGAACCACCCGCTGGTCGGCGGGCTGGAGTTGTCGTACGAGACGCTGAAGCTGCCGGACGACCCGGAGCAGACACTGCTTCTCTTCCACGCGGAACCGGGGTCGAAGTCGGACGAGTCGCTGCGCCTGCTCGCCAGTTGGGGAGCGTATGCCTCACACCCGGACGTGGTGACGGGCTGACACGCGGCGGCCAGGCCCCTTCGGCCGCAGCCGCCGAACGGCACCCGGCCGGCGCGGCCGAAGCGCTCCCGCACCTGCTCCGGCGCTCCGCGCCCGCCTCCCCGGTCCGCACACGGGTCTGCTCCCTGACGGTGCGTCACCTTGTGGCGGTCGCCGTTGCCCGGTCGCCGTTGCCCGGTCGCCGTTGCCCGGTCGCTGTCGACACGGGCGTCCGCGCGAACCGCCGGCCGTCACTGCCCCGACCCACCGACCCCCGGCACATCTCCTCGCAAGCGCCTCGGGACCGCCCCGGCGGTGCCCGGGATCGCCTCGGGAGCCGCTCCGGAACCGGCCCGGTCTGCTCCCGCTGCCGCCCCCCGGTGCCGCCTCCCCGATCCGGCGTATCCGGGAGGCGCGGATCCGGTTCCCACCCGGTCTCCCCTTGACGAGGACGCCGGTGCGGGGAGATATTCGCCACCGGCCCGTCCGTACCGGATGGGGTTGTCAACACGAGTAGACCTCACTCCACAGCAGCGCAACACGAGTAGATTCCCCACAACGAGGAACGGAGCGACATGGCGCGGAACGGCTGCGTACTGGTCGTCGGCTCGGTCAACCGGGACGTGACCGTGAGCACGGAGCGCTTCCCGGCCCCCGGCGAGACCGTCCTCGGCGGTCCCGTGGTCACGGGTCTCGGCGGCAAGGGCGCCAACCAGGCGGTGGCGGCTGTCCGGGCAGGGGCGACCGGCCGGTTCCTCGCCACGGTGGGTGACGACAGTGACGGGCGCGAGCTCCTGCGGTCCCTCGCCGCTGCGGACGTCGACACCACGCTCGTCGAGCACGTTGCGCAAGCACCCACGGGTACGGCCCTGATCACCGTGGACGCCGCGGGGGAGAACCAGATCGTGGTCGTCGCGGGTGCCAACACCGCGACAGGCGCGGCGCGGGTGCGCGCCGCCTCGGAGGCGGTGCGGGCGGCGGACGTCGTCGTCGCGCAGGGCGAGATCCCGGTGGCGGCCATCGAGGAGATCGCGGCCGCCGGGCCCCGGCTGTTCGTCCTCAACCTCGCGCCGTACGTCAAGGTGTCCTTGGAGGTGCTGACCCGCGTCGACGTCCTGGTGGTCAACGCCACGGAGGCGGGCCAGATCCTCGGGTCGACGACCCCCTCGGGCGCGGACGAGGCGCTGGAGGCGGTGCGCGCCCTCGCGGGGATCGCCCGCAACGCGGTGGTCACCCTCGGCGGTGACGGGGCGGTTCTGGCCGGTCCGGCCGCGCGCGGCCGGACCGGCGCCCGGCACATCCCGGTTCCGTGCGCCGTGCCCGTCGTGGACGCGACCGGGGCGGGCGACGCCTTCGTCGGGGTGCTCGCCGCGCGGCTCGCCGCCGGTGACGCGCTGGACGAGGCCGCCGCGTCGGCGGTTCAGGCGGCGACCGCCACCGTGCGGGTGCGGGGCGCCGCCCCCGCCTATCCGGACTTCGCCGCCCTGCTCGGGACGCGGACGAAGACGGGCGCGGGTCGACCGGGCTCAGATCGACCGGGCCCCCCGCGGCGGGCGCCCCGGGGTGCCGAGGCGGCCGGGAGGGGGAAGCGGTCATGACCACGACGGCGGGGCAGGACGCGGACGGGACCGGCGGGCCGGCCGTCGGGGACGACGCGGGCCCGGGCAGCCGGACCTCACGCGGCCGGGGCGCTGCCACCCGGGCCGATGTCGCACGGCTCGCAGGCACGTCGAGCGCGGTGGTCAGCTACGTCATCAACGACGGCCCCCGGCCGGTGGCCGCCGCGACCCGGGAGCGCGTGCTCACCGCGATCGCCGAGCTCGACTACCGGCCCAACGCGGTGGCCAGGGCCCTTAAGACCCAGCAGACCCAGACCCTGGCGATGCTGGTGCCGGACATCGCCAACCCCTTCTTCGCCGAGTTCGCGCGTGCCGTGCAGGACGCCGCCTTCGAGCAGGGCAAGGTGCTGCTGCTCGGTGACTCCGGCGGCAGCCTCCAGCGGGAGACCGCCTACCTGCGACGCTTCCTCGACCAGCGGGTCGAGGGCATCGTCCTGATCGGTGCGCGCCGCGACTCCTCCCTGCGGATCGTCGAGGCCTCGGGCGTACCGGCCGTCGTACTCGACCGGCAGCTCGACGAAGGGGCCGCCATCTCGTCCGTGGGCATCGACAACAAGTCCGCGGCGCTCGCCGCCACCGAGCACCTGATCGGGCACGGGCACCGGGCCATCGCCTGCGTCGCCGGCCCGAGCGAACAGCGCAACGCCACCGACCGGCTCGCCGGCTGGGCCACCGCGCTGCACCGGGCCGGCATCGCTCCGGACCCCGCTCTCATCCATGTCGACGACTTCTCCGTCGAGGGCGGCGTCAGGGCCGGGCGGGCGCTCCTCGATGTGCCGGACGCACCGGGCGGGGGAACACGTCGGCCGCGGGCCGACGACGCGGGTGAGCCTTCGCAGGAGCCGCCCCGCCGCCCGGCGCACCGGCCCACCGCGGTGTTCGTGAGCAGCGACTCGCAGGCGGAGGGGCTCCTCGCGGTCGCCCACCGGCTCGGCCTGCGCGTCCCCCAGGACCTGGCGGTCCTCGGGTTCGACGGGACGCGCCGCAGCGCGTACTCCGACCCGGCGATGTCCGTCGTGGAGCAGCCGCTTCTCGCCGCCGCGGCGGCCGCCGTGGCGCTGCTCGCGCCCGGGCGCGGCCGCCGGACCCGCTCCGGCGACAGCACCCTCGGTGCCCGCGTCGTGCGTACCCCCGTCGAGCACGTCGTGCTCGGTTTCTCCCTCGTCATCCGCAGGTCCTGCGGATGCTCACCCGATCAGAGCCCGCCGGACGGGCCGTGGGACACAACGGCCGAAGGAGTCCGTTCATGACACCTGCACACACCCCTCCCCCGGCAAGGGAGCCGTCGGGCTCCGCCGGGTCCCGGCCGGCCACGCCGGCCGTCGAACAGAACGGCGTCAACCCCGTCCCCGACACCGAGCGCCACGGCACACCCCGGGGCCTGTTCGGTGTGTGGTTCTCGTGGAACGTGTCTATCCTGGGCGTCAGTTACGGCATCTTCGTCTACGGGGTCGGCCTGAGCGCGTGGCAGGCGATCCTCGCGGGACTGCTCGGATACGCCGTGTCGTCGCTGCTCGTGGGCATCCTCGCGGTGGGTGGTCCGCGGACCGGCCTGCCGACGCTGACCCAGACGCGGATGGCTTTCGGCTTCCACGGCAACAAGTTCCCGACGTTCTTCGCCTACCTCTCGAACGTCGGCTGGAAGGTCACGATCATCACGCTGGCCTCGACGACCGGCGCGAAACTCTTCGCCCGGCTCTGGCCCGGTGCGTTCGCGAACGGGAGCGGGCACGAGACCACCACCGGCGTGGTGATGTGGTACGTGGTCGTCCTCGGTGTCACGGTCACGATCGCGGTCTTCGGTCACGAGGTGATCGTCAGGGTGGAGCGCTGGATCGCCTGGCTGACCTCGGTGATGACCATCGTGTTCATCATCCTGATCATCCCACACATCCAGTGGAGCAGGATCGGCCACGCCCCCAACGGATCGTTCGCGGAGTTCATCGGCGGCACGGTCCTCGCCATGACCCTGGTGGGGCTGGGATTCCTCAACTACGGCGGTGACTTCGCCCGTTACCTGCCGCGCCGTACCCCGGCGCGCGGTGTGACCAGTTGGACCGCCGGCGGCATCACCCTCCCGGTGGCGGTCCTGCTGGTGCTGGGCGTCCTGCTGGTCTCCGGCGACGCGAAGCTCGGTTCCGCGGCGGCCGACGATCCGATCGGCGCGCTCACGGCGCTGCTGCCGCTGTGGTTCTTCATCCCCTTCAGCATCGTCATCGTCATCTCGCTGATCGCGGCCGCGATCACCGGCCTGTACTCGTCGGGGCTCGCGCTGCTGGCCCTCGGCGCGCCGGTCTCGCGGGCGGGCACGACGGTGATCAACATGGTCATCATCTCGGCCGGCGCGTTCTACCTGCTCTTCGTCTCGGACTCCTTCCTCGCCACCTTCCAGGCGTTCCTCGCCCTGATCGCGGTCGTCATGGGCACGATGGGCGGCATCCAGCTGCTGGACTTCATCCGTCAGCGGCGCCTGGGGTGGCCCGTGCGGCTCGCCGAGCGGGCGGGCCACGGCGGCCTGAGCGGCCGGTGGACGGCTCTGGTCTCCCTGGCCGTCGCCACGGTCATCGGCCTCGGGCTCGTCACGTCGTCGGACCCGAACATCGCCAGGGTCGTGGGCTTCCTGCTCTCCGATCAGCAGAAGAAGGGCGTCATCGGCACCACCAACATCGGTGTGCTGATCGCGATGGGCGTCGGGGCCGCGATGTACGCGATCCTGACCTTCGGGCTCAAGATCGATCCGCGCGCGAAGGTGCCCACGGGCGACGTGCCCGGGGAGCCGGCCGAGGGCGGCGCGTCCGCGAGGACCGGATCGACCCGCCGCACGCCCCGTCCGGACACCACGGCGGTACGGACCGCGGGGGCCGCGGGCGCCGCGCGCCGCTCCCGCCGCCAGAAGGGCGACTCATGAGCTTCGAGCACCCCGACGCCTGGCACGCGCCGGCCACGTACTGGTTCTGGCAGCGCGTACCGTCGAAGCGGGAGATCCGGGAGCAGTTGGACACCCTGGCCGGGGCGGGTTTCGGCTCGTTCCAGATCCAGACCCGGTTGTCCTTCCCCCGCGAGGAGTACCTGGGCGACGCGTATCTCGCCGCGGTGCGCCTGGCCGCCGACGAAGCCGCCGCCCGGGGCCTGATGATGGGGCTGTACGACGAGTACAACTGGTTGTCGGGGCATGCCGGCGGCCGCACGGTGGCGGGCCGGGACGAGCTGCGCGAGCGGCACATGTTCTTCTCCACCTCCGCCTCCACCTCCGCCTCCGCCGCGCCGGCGGACGATGGGGCCGCCGAGTGCGCCGTCGACGGCATCAGGGCCAAGGACGTCGACCACCTTCTCGGCCCCGGGAAGAACTGGGTCTTCGAGGACGCGGAGATCCGTTGGGACCAGTGGGAGATCGTCGCCGCGCTGGCGCATCCGGAGGGCTCGGTCACCGACGCGGACTCCGTCGTCGACGTCACCGCGCACGCGTACTTCGCGGACACCGGCGGATCGGGCTGCCGGGTGCGCGTCCCGCTCGACGTCGTCGGTCCCGGCAGGGCGGTGACGGTCTTCGTCGCGGCGCGGTGCGCCTCCAGCAGAATGATCAACTACCTGCTCCCCGAGGCCGCGGAGCGCTTCCTCGACGTGGGTTACGAGCCCTACGCCGCCGCCCTCGGGCACCACCTCGGCAGCACGGTCAGCTACGTGTTCTTCGATCAGCCCCACGCCTGCTTCTACGGCTGGCGGCAGCAGGACGAGCAGCCCGCCCACCTCACCTCCTCGCTGATGTACGCACCGGCCGTCGTCCCGCTGGACCGCAGGGAACTCCTGGCGCTGGCACGGGACATCGGGCCGGCGACGGCCGCCTGGCGCTGCGCGTTCTTCGAGCGGTACGCGGCCCTCGGCATCGACGCGTTCTTCGGCACCCTGTCGCGCTGGTGCGGAAGCCACGGTGTCGCCCTGTCGGGGCACGAGGTGCTCGGCTTTGTCTCCTCGTGGAACCCGACCGACACGATCATCACCGAGGACACCCGGACGAACTTCGGCTCCGACTACTTCGGCCTGGACCGCCACCGTGACCTCACCGCCGTCGACGCGCGCAACGAACACCCCCAGATCAGCGCCAAGTTCGGGGATTCGATGGCCCGGTCCAACGGCCGGTCCGGGTGCCTGGTCGAGCAGTACTTCGCGCGCACCGAGACGGGATCGCACTTCGCGGAGGGGCGCTGGGAGCTCACGCTCGGCGAGCTGAGAAACCAGACGGTACGACACCATCTGCTCGGCGCACGCCAGTTGCTGACCCACGCGTTCTGGCTGACGGACGGCCGGGACACGGCGCCGGAGGAGACCCGCCCCGGCACCGGGGACGGCGCTACGGCCGTGGACGCGGGCCCGCCCGCGGTGTTCACCGATCCGGCCTTCGACTTCCCTCCTGGCGTGAACTTCGAGCCATGGTTCAGCCACCACCTCGCGTTCGCGGAGGAGTCCGGCCGGCTGTCCGAGTTCCTGGACGGCGCGGATCCGTTGAACGAGATCGCGCTGCTCTATCCACTGCGTACCGCCTGGGCCGGTGGACCCGCCCACCCCTACGGCGCCCATTTCGCGTTCTGGGCCGAGCACCTGGCCCGCGCGGGCTACGACTTCAGCGTCGTCGACGAGCGGGACGTCAGGGACGGACGGCTGCGGGAGCGGTGCGCGACGCTCATCCTGCCGGGCGTCTCGGTGGTCGCTGACATCGCGACCGTCGAAGCGCTGGCGAAGTTCACCGCGGACGGCGGGACCGTGCTGGCCTCGGGCCCGCTGCCGACGGCGGCTCAGAACGGCGGAAGTGGTATCCAGGAGAGCGAGCGGGAACTGGCCGGGCGGGTCGCGGACCTCGTCGGCGGCCCCCGGGCGGCGCACTGGCCGGATCTCCCGTCCGGCGAGGACGTGGACGCCCGGCTCACCGCCGCCGTGACAGGTCACCCGCAGATCGAGTCGGACGCCGACGTGTGGTCGGTGCGGCGGCGCGACGACGACGGGTTCCGGATCGCGCTGTTCAACGACGGCGCCGGGCGCCGCGTGGTGAGCGTACGGCCGGCGTCACTGCCGGCCGGGGTCACGCGCTGGGAGGCCGCGACGGGGCTCAGGAGCGCGCCGCGCGAGGTGACGGAGTCGCTGACGCTCACCCTGGAGGCGGGCGAACTCGTCTGCCTGCACCTCACGGAGGGCACCGGCGAGGTCCGCGGGACGCCCGCCACCCTGGTACTCGACCAGGGGTGGACCCTGCAGGTGGCAGGTGTGCCGCGCCAACCGGTCGACGTGTACCGGGGCTGGGAACAGCAGGGCCTGCCCGCCTTCGCGGGGACGGGCGAGTACCGCACGGTCTTCGACCTGCCGCTCGCCGGCCCGCGATCCGGCGCGGGGTCCGGTGGCGCGGAAGCGGGCGGCGAGGAGGCCGGTGGCGGGAACCCCGCCGAGGAGTGGCCGCAGTGGGAGCTGCACCTGCCGGGTGTCGAGGCGTCCGCCGAGGCGGAGCTCAACGGCGTCGTGGTCGGGCGGTGGGGCTGGGGGCCGTTCCGCTGTGTCTTCCCGGCGGGGGTTCTGCGCCGCCACGGCAACGAGCTCACCGTGAAGGTGGCGTCGACGGCGGCGAACCGGTACGCCCCGGCGGGCCGACCGAGCGGCCTCGTACGGCCGCCGCGGCTGCGCCCGAAGCTCTGACGTTCCCCGGGCCGGGCGGCGACCGGCCGCCCGGCCCGGGGAACGCGTACACCGGCACGGTCACGGCGGCGGCCGGCGCGCGCGATCCGGAGGTGCGCCGGGACGGCCCGGCGCGCGGGGGCCCGCTTCTGCCCGCAGGGGTCCGATCAGCGCGCGCCACCGTGTCGTACGCCGGCTCAGCCCATCGGACGACCGGGGACGCCGGGCCGGCGCTCCCAGGGGCGCGGCCCCTCGGGGCGCCGGTAGTCCACACCCATCGCGTCCAGCCGCTCGTAGTGCCCGGCCATGCGCGCCTCGAAGTCAGCCAGGTCGCGTTCCGCGGGGGGCGGGAGGTGCGACCAGGTCACCTCGGCCAGCGCGGCGAGCCGGGGGAAGACCTGGTAGTCGAGACGCTGCGGGCTGTCCATCGCCTCGGTCCAGGCGTTGCCCTGGGCGCCGGCCACCCGGCGCGCCTCCTCCTCGCTCAGTTCGGCGGGTACCGGTTCGAAGCGGTAGACGTCCGCGAGGGTGCGCACGTAGCCGATCGGCACCGGCTCCCCCTCGGCGGCCTGCCGGTGATCCAGGTAGAGGTGCTCCTCGGGGCACATCACCGCCGCGTGGCCCGCCCGTGCGGCCGCGACGCCACCCGCGAAACCACGCCACGACAGGACCACGGTGTCCTCGGGCAGGTCACGGGCGCCGGGCGCGGAGTGTTGCGCGCCCACGTCGGCCCGTACGGCCCCGGACACCGCCCCGAAGCCCTCCCCCGCTTCGGCCCACGACGAGGCGAGCGCCCCCGCGCCGGAACGCGGGGCACGGCGGTCCATGATCTCGTCCCACCCCGCCGGTGTGCGCCCGCGCTCGGTGAGCCACTCGGCGAAGTGCCGTACCAGCCAGTGCTGGAGGGAGATCTCGTCGTCCAGTCCGAGTTCCTCGATGCGCAGTTGGACGGCCGCCGACTCCCGCCACTGCCCCATGGGGCACTCGTCGGCGCCGATGTGCACGTACGGGCCGGGGAAGATCTCCAGGATCTCTTCGAGGACGTGCTCGTAGAAGCGGATCGTCTCCTCGGACGGGTTCAGCACGTTGGGGCTGAGTCCCCACTCCGTCCACACCCGCAGGTCACCGGTATCCACCACGTCGGTGACGCCCAGTTCGGGGTGGGCCGCGACGGCGGCCTGGGAGTGGGCGGGCACATCGATCTCCGGCACGACGGTGATGTGCCGAACCGCCGCGTAGGCCACGATCTCCCGCAGGTCGTCCTGGGTGTAGTAACCGCCGTGCGGCCGCTCGTCCCAGAGAGTCGAGCCCTGGAGTCCGAGCCTGCTGCGCTCGCGCCACCCGCCGGTTCCGGTCAGCCGGGGGTAGCGCTTGATCTCGACGCGCCAGCCCTGGTCGTCCGTCAGGTGCAGTTGCAGGACGTTGAGTTTGTGGGCCGCCATCAGGTCGATGTAGCGCAGTACGCCGTCCTTGGGCAGGAAGTGACGTGCCACGTCGAGCATCAGCCCCCGCCACCGGAACCGGGGGGCGTCCTCGATGACGCCCCCCGGCAGGGCCCACGCGCGGTCCCCCGCTCGGGGCAGCGGCGCGCGCCGGCAGGCCTCGGGGCCGAGCAGTTGACGCAGCGTCTGGGCACCCCAGAACAGCCCGGCCGGCCCGCCGCCCAGGAGGGTCACCGCGTCGGCCCCGATGTCGAGCCGGTAACTCTCGGGGCCCCGCTCCGCTCCCGCCTGTTCGTCGAGGCCGAGCCGGATCGTACGGCTCGCCGGCACGCGGTCCGTCCCGCCGGGTCCGCCGGAGTCCGGTGGGTCCAGCGGCAGACCGGTGGCGGCCCCCACCGTGGCGCGCAGCCAGCGCGCCACGTCCTCGGCGCCGGGTCCCGCGGCGAGTCGCGTCCGCGCGTCCAGGAGGAACTCTTCGCCTGTGGGGGCCGCGGCCTGACGCAGCGGCAGAGGAAGCAGGGCGCGGCTGCCCTCGGGGCCGGGCCGCGGTGATGTGTTCGTGGCGTTCATGCTGGCGGAGCTCTCCCAATTGTCGTCGGTTCCGGCATACGGGACCGGCCTCCCGGGCGGGCCGCCCGCGCGTGTCACCGCGCCGGCTCCCCGTCCCGCGAGCCGGGGCCGATCTGGTGGGCGGACCCCGGGCACCGGCCCGTGCCCGGGTCGCGGTCCCGGCCCGAAGGGAGCGAAGGGAGAGGGGCGCGGGGAATTCGGCAGGCACTTGTGAGCGAATTCCGCTGTTGCGCGGATCACATTCGCAGCCCAACTCTCCCCCTTTCTGGTCACATGCCCGTGGTGCATACTTCAGGGGCCAGCCCCCTCTTACGCAAATGCCACGAAGTCGACCGGAGTTGAGTCTCCGAAGGAGTCGATCGCCGCATGCCGCAGCATTCCTCCCCCAGCAATGACAGTGACGTCGTCGTACCTTTCCGGGACCTCCGACGGCTGCACAGAATAGGTGGGGATTCATCACGGGCTGCCCTGCTCACAGCTCTGGATTCGGCTGATTTCGCCCGTCCCAACCGGCTCATTCGGGAATTCGAGGAACGCTACGCCGAATTCTGCGGAGCCCGGCATGTCATCGCGACCTCCAGTGGTTCCTCGGCGCTCCTCCTGGCCTACCTGACCCTCGGGATCGGGCCCGGCGACAACATCGTCACCGTCCCCAACACGTTCGTCGCCACGGCGGAGGCGGCCCTGCTGCTCGGCGCCGAGGTCCGGCTGGCCGACATCGACCCGGCCACCCACACGGTCGACGAGGCCGCAGCCCTCGACCTGCTGACGCCCCGTACGAAGGCAGTGGTACCGCTGCACACGTACGGGCGGCTCGCCGCCGTCGACGGCCTCGCCGACGCGTGCCGCGAGCGTGGCATCGCCCTCGTCGAGGAGGCGTGCCACGCCCACGGCGCCGTGCGCGGGGGCCGCAGCGCCGGGTCGTTCGGCGACTGCGCGGTCTACAGCTTCGGTCCGACCAAGACCTTCGCGGGTATGGGCGAAGGCGGCGCCGTGGTGACGAACGACGACGAACTCGCCGCCCGATTGCGGGCCATGAACAGCCACGGTCTCGAAGGCTCGCTCCACACCTCGCTCGGCCTCAGCTTCCGCATGCACCCGATGGAGGCCGCCTACCTGACGGCCCGCCTCGAACTGCTGCCGGCGATGCTCAAGGAGCGGCGGGAGGTCGCCGCGCTCTACAACGAGGCGTTCTCGCCCTTCGGGGTGGTGCACAACACCGATGTCCCCGACCTGGCCGAGCACGGCCTGTACGTGTACGTGATCGACGTGCCCGACCGGGACGCCTTCTGCCGGCACCTGACGTCCGCCGGGGTCGGCTGGGACATCCACTACCGCGCGGCACTGCACCAGCAGCCCGCACACCGTGAGCGCTTCCGTTCCAGCGTGCTGCCCTCCTGCGACACGCGGATGCGGGAGATCGTGTCGCTGCCGATGATCGCCGGGCTGACGGACCGGGAGGTCGCCCGGGTGATCGACGTCGTCACCGACGCGCTCGGCGAGGTCACGACGGCACCCGCGGCAGCCGGGGCGTGAACGCGCGGGGCCCCGGATAGACCGCCCGGGGCCCCAGCGCCTCCGCGATCCTCAGCAACTGGTTGTACTTGGCGACCCGTTCGCCCCGCACGGGTGCGCCGCTCTTGAGCTGCCCGCAGCCGGACGCGACCGCCAGGTCGGCGACGGCGGTGTCGTCCGTCTCACCGGTGCGGTGGCTCACCACGCAGCGGTACCCCGACGCGTGGGCGAGCCCGATCGCGTCGAGGGTCTCGGTGACGGTGCCGGCCTGGCCCGGTTTGGCGAGGAAGGCGTTGGCCGCCCCGCGTTCGACACCGTCGCGCAGCCGCTCGGCCCCCGTCAGGAACAGCGCGTCGCCGACGAGCTGCACCCGGTGGCCGATCAGCCGGGTCAACTCGCTCCAGCCGGCCCAGTCCTCGCCCCCGAGGGGGTCTTCCAGGGAGACCAGCGGGTAGGAGCCGAGCCAGTCGCCGTAGACGTAGGCCATGCCCTCCGCGTCGCGCACGCGCCCCGCGAAGTCGTAGCGGCCGTCGGGGCGCGGACTGATCCCCACGTCGAGGGCGAGGCCGACGTCCCGCCCCGGTTCCAGGCCCGCGGCCTCGATCGCGGCGCTCACCCAGTCCAGGGCCACGCGGTCGTCCGGGACCGGCGGGGCATAGCTGCCCTCGTCGGTGGTGGGAGCGGCCACACCCGCCTTCGCCAGCACCGCCCCCAGGGCGTGCCAGATCTCCGCGCCCCAGCGGACGGCCTCCCCGAGGTCCGGGGCACCCAGGGGAACGATCATGAACTCCTGCACGGCGGCCGCCCCGTTCCCCCGGGCGCCGCTGAGCACGTTCATCAGCGGTACGGGCAGGACGTGCGCGTCCGGGCCGCCGAGGTGGGCCGCGAGCGGCAGCCCGCGCGCGTCGGCCGCCGCACGGGCCACCGCGAGCGAGACGCCGAGCAGGACGTTCCCGCCGAGCCGCGACTTGAGCGGTGTGCCGTCCAGAGCGATCAGCAACGAGTCCAGCTCGCGCTGGTCCAGGGCGGAGCGCCCGCTCAGCGCGGGTTCGACCTCCTGGGCCACCGAGGCGATCGCGGTACGCAGCCCCTGACCCGCGTACCGCGTGCCGCCGTCACGGATCTCGGCCGCGAACGCCCCGGTGGTCACCGCGCCGGCGACGGAGGCCCGGCCCGTCGCGCCGCGCGCCAGCCGGACGTCCACCTCCAGGGCGGGCACGCCCCGCCCGTCGAGGATCTCCCGGGCCCGTACCGTACGAATCACGCTCATCGTTCGTTCCTTCCGTGCTCGTGCGCCCCCGCTCCGCGCGGGGCCGAGGGTCGTCCACGCCCGGTCCGTCGCCGGTCGGCGGGCTCATGCCGTCGGGACACCGTCCGGCGCTCCGATCAACCCGAGGTGGGCGACCGGATCGGGCTCCCGCCCCCGGTCGAGCCCGTCGAGCAGGTCCGTCATCAGCACCGCGCCGTTGAGGAAGAGTCCGAGCGAGCGGTTGTACCGCACGGCCGGCGCCTCGGCACGGTCCGAGAGCCGGCACGCGGACTCCGCGAGGACGTGCGACGCGTGGGCGAACAGCAGGCGGTGCACCCACGGCCCGGGCGGAAAGCCGGCGTCGGCGAGCATCGTCCAGACCTCCGGCAGCAGCTCCAGAAAACCCGCCGTGGCGGCCCGCAGCGGGCTCGGCACCGCGCCGGCGACGGTGTACGAGCCGGGGCCCGCCGAGTCGAGCGCGAAGCCCGCGCGCATGGTGTCGTCGAACAGCGTGACGGTGAACAGCATCTTGGCGAGGTCGTAGACGACGTCCCACGGCGTGAGCACGCCCCTCGGGTCGAGGAGCCGGAAACCGGGGCCACCGCCGGGCGGCGGGACCAGGATGTTGCGCAGGTTCAGGTCACCGTGCACCGGCTGCGAGAGCGGACTGCCCGCGAACAACGCGGTGACGTTCGCCGATTCGGCCCTGCGGACCAGCTCGCGCAGACCGTACGCCCGGCGTCCGCCGACCGTGACGTGCGGGTCTTCGAGGAGGTCGGCGGGCAAGTGGCGCTCCAGGATCCACCGACGGCGCGTCAGGCGCTCCAGGTACATCGACTGCCACAGCCGCTCCGGCCCGGGCGCCACGACACGGCCGTACCCGTCCGCGACGAGCGCCCGCAGCACCGGGCCCAGCAGCTCCGGCACGCTCCCGCCCCCGCGCAGGGCCTCGACCAGCGTGGGCCAGGGGTAGTAGGTCAGCACATAGGCCGACCACGCGCGGCGGTGCGCCGAGTGCAGGATCGCCGCGTACGACCCCGCGACGCCGGGAGCGGTCCGCTCCAGCAGCTCCTGCTGCCGCTGCTTGGCACGGAAGGTCTTGAGCCCGTGCCCGTCGACGCGTTCCGAGGCCGGCTGGAGGCATTTCAGCACCACCTGTTCGCCGTCGGCGGTCGTGGCCAGGGCGCACGCGGAATCCGAACCGCCGTCCTTGAGGACGCGCACCAATGTGAGACCGAAGTGCGCCGCGGCCTCCTCCAGCGGGCCGGCCGACGGCGCCTGCGGGCCGCCGCTGTGCGCGGCGGCCCCGGCCTCGTGGGGCGCAGCCGTCACGGGCGGACGGCGCGCAGCCGGCCGGCGAAGGCGACGAGTTCCTCGTCCGTGCACTCGGCGAGCACCCCGCGCAGCCCGCCGCGCTCCCGCACCTCCTCGTCCAGCTCGACGGGCAGGGGGCGCTGTTCGGATATGACCCGGCCGGGGGTGTGGTCACCGGGGAGCCAGGTGGCGCGGGGCTGCCCGTCCTGCATGGTCACGACGCAGGGCAGCGGCACCCTGCTGTGGTACTTCTCGGAGACGTCGGTGCCGCCCCCGCCCTCCCGTGCCGTATAGACGTTGAACACGTCCGCGCGCTTCCAGGGCGATCCCGTCAGGTGGAACCAGCCGGGCGGGATGAGCGCGAGATCGCCCGGCCCGTACTCGGCCAGCCACACCCGCTCACCACCCGGCGGGGCGATCAGCATGACCACACGGCCGGACTCGACCTCGAAGACCTCCAGTTGGTCCGTGGAGTTCCAGTGGCCGATCGAGCGGACCGGCTCGCCGTCCGCGAGCACCCCGCCCTCGTACTCCACGAAGTCGCCCCGCCAGTGGAACGCCTCCGCGTCCGCCGGCGCGAGCGGCCTCGCCGGGATCCCGTCGCGGTAGGCCGTGTAAAGGAGCGGGCCCGGCTCCGCGGGGTCCGCGCTCAGCGCCTCCCGGTCGGCCACCACGGGGCCGACGCCATCCGGGCGCGCGCGGAGCAGGTCGGCGAGGTGGCGGGGCTCCTTCGCGGCGGGACGGTCGGTCTTCTCCTGCGTGACGAGCGGGTGCATGGCTTTCTCGATCCTCCGGATCTCGGCAGGGTGCCCTCGATGGCATGGCGCGTGAATTCACATCGCGTACGGCACGGAATTGCGGTCACGCCGGACACGTCCGCATTTTCCGGTCCGTTCGTGGAACGCCGGCCTTCTCCTCGCGGAGGGGTCCGGTCGGGGCCGACAAGGGCTTCGGGAGGGGAGCGGACCGGCAGGGGTGAACAATCCGCCCACGATCCGCCTCACTCAACTGTCGCATTGCTTCGCGGCGGTTCATGGGTGAGGAAGGTTGCGGCGCGATCATGCCCGGCGGGCGCGCCGTAAATCACGGCGCGCATGATTGTGACCGAGGCCACAGGTAATTGCTCGCGATTGTGTCCATGCAGCAGAAAGGGCGGCAACCCGGCGCAAACGACCGGAGGTCAAGCAGTCCGGCCCGGAAGCGGACGACCTTCGGTCCGCGCGCGCATCCGGGCGGACCCTTCCAACCCCGGTCATTCAGGCCGCACTCGACTCCGAGCCCCGGCCGCCGCCCTCAAGCTCCGGCTCCGGCTCCGACTCCGGGTCTGCCTCTGCCTCTGCCTCTGCCTCTGCCTCTGCCTCTGCCTCTGCCTCTGCCTCAGTCATAGCCGGTCATCCGTCAGCGACGGTGCGTCGCCCAGGGGTCCGGATGGCCGGGGCCCGGCGCGGGATCTCCCGGCGCCATCGGGAAAGCGTCCGTTCGCGATTGGGGGCAGCGCCCGCGGTCTCCCCCGGTCTCGGCGTGGAGGGGCGACTTCCCGGGCCAGCGCGCACCGGCCCGGACCCCCGCTCCCGGCTTCCTCCCCCCCTCTCTAAGGGCCGTGACCGGCCGGGCGAGGAGGTCCGGCCGGGAAGCGCCCCGCCTGGGCCGCCCCTCCAGCCGGGAGCCTCGGGTTACTTGGCGGCCAGGACGTCGACGGGAGTGATCTCCGGGGCGCGCACGAGGAGGTCCCCCGCCACATTGCCCAGTGCCTTGGCGATCTCCCCTTCGAGGTGTGCTCGGCGTCCCTCCTCGGCGGCGAACGTGTCGAAGATCGCGAACTCGCGTTCGCTCAGCCGGCAGGCGTACCAGGTGACGGTCTGCTCCTCGGCGACGGCGAGTTCCCGGCCCGCCGCGAGGAACTCGGCAAGCGCCTGTTCCTTCCCCGGCTTGGCCTCCAGACGTACCAGCAGGCCCAGTGTCACGGTCATGGTGTTCTCCTCTGTCTGATCAAGGGCTGAATCGGGTGCCGCCGGGCGCCGGCCCGGAGTACCTGACCAGGTGCCACCGCCGGCGCCCCGCACGGTGAAACGACCGCGCACCGGGCCGGGGCATCAGCCGAACCGGTGAAAGGTGGGCCTGTGGGCCGGTGTGTCCGGCAGCGGCGGACGGCCTCCGTCCTACGGGTGTGTCCCGACCGCCGAGGGCGGTCCGCAGATGGCTCCTCCTCCCGCGCCGGATCCCGACGCCGCCACTGTGCGCCGTCACCAGCCGGTCAGAAGGAGGTGGTTGATCAGCAGGGCGACGACAGCCTGCGCGGCCAGCCACATCCGGCGGTCCGCGCGCGGCAGCAGCACCGCCGTCGCGGGCAGCCACAGGGTGAAGGGCAGCCAGATCCGCTCGGTCTCGGCCTTGCTCATCCCCGAGACGTCGGCGGCCACGATGGCCAGCAGGAACGCGCAGCCGAGCAGGACCACGGCCCGGTTGTCCCGCAGCGGGAACCGCAGGAGCCGCCCGATGCCCGCCACGGAGGCGAGACCCGCGCTCGCCACCACGGTCCCCAGGTCACCGAACAGCCAGTAGGAGTAAGGGCGTACACCGCCCACGCCCTGGTAGTACCGCACGACCAGCAGCGGGTACGCGTCCCACCAGCGAAACCCCACCGCCACGAAGAGCCCGGCCACCCCGGCCGCCGCACCCAGCACGTACGGAAGCGGCCGCAGGGTCCGCGCACACCACAGCACCGCGAGACCCGGCAGCGCGATCAGTGTGAGTCCGTACGAGACGTGGACCGCGAGACCGAAAAGGAGGCCGCTGCCGATCGCCGCCGCGGCGGGTCGCCGCACGCGCCGCGTGGCGGCGAGCGCCAGCAGGGCGAGCGCCCAGGCGGCGACACTCGCGAAGTACCCGTCACCGGACGCACCCACCCAGATGGCGGCCGGGGTCAGGACGAGGAAGGGCGCAGCGGTCCGCGCGGTGGCCTCCGTCCCGAGGGCGCGCAGGGCGATGAGCGCCGCAACGGCCACCGAACTGCCGGTGACCACGCAGAACACCCCGGCCCATCCCCCGCCCCCCAGGCCCATCCGGTCCAGGAGGACGAAGGTCAGCACGGCACCTGGCGGGTGACCCGCCACGTGCGCCGGCCAGTAGCCGGGCCGTCCGCCCACGATGTGCTGCGAGAAAGTGTGCAGGGCGGGCCACAGGTCGTCGAACCGCGGAATCGCGGACACGTATTCGTGACGGGTCGTCAGACGTCCGGCGATGCCGCGCTGCCAGCCGTCGACGAGGGCGAGGGAGAACGTCCACGCCATGGCGCTCGCCCAAGTCGCCGCGAGAGTGAGCCGCCAGGAGAGCACTTCGGCGGCCGTGGGCCCGTACGTGACGACCAGCACGGCGACGGCGACGGCGGCCGGGGTCCCGGGGCCGACGTGGGGCATCCAGTCGGCGAGAAGGGGTGGCCACGAGACGTTCAGTGTGCCGCTGGACCGCTCGATGACACCGCCCGCCACGGCGACAGCGGCGAAGAGGAGAACCCCGACGGCCGCCGCCACGATGTCACGGCGCCGGGTGTCCGGCCGGACGGCCATGACGGCCTTCGAGGCGGGATCGGTGGGAGGACGGGAGAAGGAGACGCTCACGGGCGCCACCCTAGAACGGCCTCCCGGCTCGAATGCGGAGCACGGGCGCCACGGAGGTCCCCGGCTCCCAGTAGCGCAGGAGAACGGCGTTATTCGCGTCCCCGTTCGCCGTAATCTTACCCGTGCGTGCGAAATACGCGGGGCACACGCTCCTGAGCAGGCCGTTCGCATGCGCGCCAGGAACGGTTCCATGGTCGGCCGAACGCCCATGGCGTCATTCTTTCGTCACATCCTTGATGACGTGCCGCCACGCGTTCGGGGAGAGTCGGACAAGGGCCGAGATCCGGGACCGCTTCGGGGAGCGAATCCAGGAGCTCATCAGGGAGGAATCCGGTCCGGATCGGCCAGCGGACCGGGGCGCGTCATACTTCCGTAAGAAGTCCGGCCGGGGTCGGGTTCCCTGGCCTTCGCGGGCCATTTCCGGGCACAGGACGGACGTGACCAGGGCATCCCCCCTTATCAGCCTCACCGCGTCGCGATGTCTTACGCAGTGACCTGATAATTCCTCACGCCCGCCTCGGATCTGCACAATTACCCGATTTCAGAAGGCGTCACGGGGCAGCGGTACCCTGTTGAGGTCATATTTTCGTCATGTCTCGGACCGGATGACGTTCCCTGGATGTGGTCTACAGTCCGGCGTCATGAAAGTTTCCAGTGGCCTTCCGGCAAGCCCGTGGCGAAGTCCTCTGCGCGGCCCGTGGCTGACGTCCGTATTCGGAGTGGTGCTGCTTGTCGGCATTCCGGTGCTCTTCGTCACTGGATTGCTCTCGTACGCGGCATACAACCCCGGTCTCGCGGCCGTCAACGACAAGACCCCGGACAAGGGGCTGCTGGGTTTCTACCTCTTCTCGTGGCCGACGGACCCGTACTGGCTGTACCGCCTCACTCAGGGCGTACACGTGACGCTCGGTGTGGTGCTCGTGCCGGTGCTGCTGGCGAAGTTGTGGTCCGTCGTGCCCAAGCTGTTCACCATCCCGCCGCTGCGGTCGGCGGGACACGCGCTGGACCGGCTGTCCTTGCTGCTGCTGGTGGGCGGCGGCCTGTTCGAGTTCCTGACCGGCGTGCTCAACGTCCAGCTCGACTACCTGTTCCCCGGTTCGTTCTACCCGTTGCACTTCTACGGCGCCTGGGTGTTCGTCGGCGCGGTGTCCGCCCATGTCGCCCTGCGCCTGCCACGCACCCTACGGGCCCTGCGCAGCCGGGACTTCCGGGCGGAACTGCGCACGAACACCGCCCGTACACGTCCCGAGCCGCGGGACCAGAGCGGGCTCGTCGCCGCCCACCCGTCCGAGCCGACCCTGTCACGGCGCGGCGCGCTCGGCATGGTGGGACTCGGTTCCCTGGCCCTGTTCGTCGTCACGGCCGGGCAGAGCATCGGTGGGCCGCTGCGCCGTACCGCCCTCCTCGCGCCCCACGGCAGAGCGGTCGGCGACGGGCCCAACGGGTTCCCGGTGAACAAGAGTTACCTGGCCGCCGGCATCCACGGCCCGGACGTCGGCGAGGGCTGGCGTCTCGTCGTCGAGGGACCCGGCCGGCAACTCACCCTGACGCTGGACGAGATACGCCGCCTGCCCCAATACCGTTCTGCGCTGCCCATCGCCTGTGTGGAGGGCTGGTCGACGGAGAATCAGCACTGGGAGGGGGTACGCCTCGTCGACCTGGCCCGGATGGCGGGCTACGACGACGACGTGCCCGGTGTGTTCGTCGAGTCGGCCCAGCTCACGGGCTCCTTCCGGGCCGTCGCGCTGCGCGGCAACCAGGTCCGCGATCCACGGTCGCTGCTCGCGCTGCGGGTCAACGGCGCGGTGCTGTCGCACGACCACGGCCGTCCGGCCCGCATCATCGTTCCGGACGCACCCGGTGTGATGAACACCAAATGGGTCCGCCGGCTCACCTTCGGTGCCACGGCTCAGGGGGCCCGCGCATGAGGAACCTCTCGCCGGCGCGGCGCCGGTCGGGCGGGACGGACGCGGGCACAGCGGCGCGGCGCGCCGGCGCGCGGTTCCGGCGGCTCTACGGCGCGTCACCCCCGCACCTGGTCATCCTGCTCGCGTCGTTCGCCGTCTGCGGGTACGCGGCGTTGCGGTGGCTCACGGACGACTGGCTGTCCATCGCGGTGTGGTTCGTCGGGGCGGCCGTGCTGCACGACCTCGTCCTGGTGCCGTTGTACGCAGGTGCCGACTGGATCGTCAGCCGCCTCCTCGGCCTCGCGGCCCGCGGGTCGCGGACGACACCACGAACGGCGGTGAATCACCTGCGCGTGCCCGCCTTCGTGTCACTGTTGCTGCTCCTCGTCTACTGGCCCCTCATCCTCGGGGACTCCCCCCACTACGCCGTGTCGACGCACCTGTCCGGCACCGTCTTCCTCGGGCGCTGGCTGCTGATCACCGCCGCGTTGTTCGGCGCGTCCGCCCTCTGGTTCGCGCTGGCCCGATGGCGGAGCCGCCCTCGCACACGTATCCCCACGAAGGAGCACTGACATGCGAGTACTGCTGACCGGCGGAGCCGGCTTCATCGGATCGCACATCGCCCGGGCCCTGCTCGCCGCGGACCACGACGTGGTCGTCCTCGATGCGCTGCTGGCCTCGGCGCACCCGGCGCCGGCCGACCCCGTCCCGGGCACCACCTGGATCCAGGGGGACGTACGCGACGCGGCGACGGTGGCCGGAGCCCTGCGCGGTGTGGACGTGGTGTGCCACCAGGCGGCCATGGTGGGACTCGGCAAGGACTTCGCCGACGCCCCCGCCTATGTCGCGTGCAACGACCTGGGCACGGCCGTCCTGCTGGCCGCCATGGCCCAGGGCCCGGTGCGCGGCCTGGTGCTGGCCGGATCGATGGTGGTCTACGGCGAAGGACGCTACGACTGCGCCCGCCACGGACGAGTCGCCCCCGGGCCCCGCGCCGAACGGGACCTGGCCGAGGGCCGGTTCGAACTACGCTGTCCGCACTGCGGCGAGGACCTCGCCCCCGGACTCGTCGGGGAGGACGCGGCGACGGATCCGCGCAACGTGTACGCGGCGAGCAAGCTCGCCCAGGAGCACCTGGCCGGATCATGGGCACGCGCGGTGGGAGGCAGGGCGATCGCCCTGCGCTACCACAACGTCTACGGGCCGGGCATGCCGCGCGACACACCCTACGCGGGGGTGGCGTCGTTCTTCCGTTCGTCCCTGGCCAGGGGGGAGGCCCCCCGCGTGTTCGAGGACGGCGGCCAGCGTCGCGACTTCGTCCACGTGCGGGACATCGCCGCGGCCAACGTCCTCGCCCTGACGGCCCTGGCAGGCCGCCCGCAGGGCTCGTTCCGTGCCTACAACGCGGGCAGCGGGGCACCGCACACCGTCGGCGAGATGGCCCGCACACTCTCCGACGCACACGGCGGTCCGGATCCCGTGGTCACCGGTGAGTACCGGCTCGGCGACGTACGCCACATCACCGCGTCCTCCACCCGGCTGCGCACCGAACTGGGCTGGCGGCCCGAAGTCCCGTTCGCGGCAGGCGTCCACGAGTTCGCACACGCGGCACAGCGGACGGCGCACCCGGCGCACCGCCCTACGGTCGCACCGGCCACCCCGGCCGCCCCGGCCTCTGCCACTTCCACTCCCATCGCCTCTGCCACTGCCACTGCCGGAAACCGGCCCTGACCGGCGCCCGTCCACTCCTCCCGTTGCGACGGCCCCGCTGGTTCCCCCTCCCCCCTTTCGACTCCATGGACGTGACTGCTTTGACCGCCACGACGGCAGACGTCGTACTCCCCTGTCTCGACGAGGCCCGCGCCCTGCCCTGGGTGCTCGAACGCATGCCCCCCGGATGGCGGGCCATCGTCGTCGACAACGGCTCCTCGGACGGATCGGCCGCCATCGCCGCGGCGCTCGGCGCCACGGTCGTCCACGAGGCGCGGCGCGGATTCGGTGCCGCCTGCCATGCCGGTCTCCTCGCCGCCGACGCCGAGTTCGTCTGCTTCTGCGACTGTGACGCCTCACTCGACCCCGGCCTGCTCACCGGCTTCGTCGAACGCCTCGCGGAGGGCCGGGCC
Source organism: Streptomyces sp. NBC_01497 (assembly GCF_036250695.1). NCBI lineage: Bacteria > Bacillati > Actinomycetota > Actinomycetes > Kitasatosporales > Streptomycetaceae > Streptomyces > Streptomyces sp. NBC_01497. The sequence goes on from NZ_CP109427.1 coordinate 909,697, forward strand.
GACCTCGTCCTCGGACGGCGCAGGCCCCAGCGATTCGGTGTCTGGCCGGCGCACGCGAGAGCAGGCAACCTCGCGCTGGCCCGTATGACGCGCACCAGGACCGGCCTCGACCTGCACGACCTGGGGCCGTTGCGCGCCGCGCGCCGGGCCGCGCTCCTCGGCCTCGGCCTGAGCGACCGGCGCAGCGGCTACCCGCTGGAGATGGTGGTGAAGGCAGCCGACGCCGGCTGGCGGGTCGAGGAGCGGGACGTGCCGTACCTGCCGAGGAAGGGCAAATCCAAGGTGACCGGCACCTGGCGCGGCACCTGGCACGCGGTACGCGACATGCGCGGTGTCCTCACCGCGCCGGCGGCGCCCGTGGGCACCACGGACCCCGTCCGTATCGCGGACCCCCTGACCGCCGGCGAGCGCGTGAGCGATGGAGGCCGCGTCGCCACGGGAGAGCCCGATTCCGCCGGGGACCCCGTCCGCACCGCGGATCCCGTGGGCAGTGCGGAAGCCGCGGGCGCCCTGGATTCCGCGCAGACCGCGCAGACCCGCCCCCGCCCCTCGCACGGAACGGATGTGCGATGACCACCCTTCTCGTCATCGCCAAGGAACCGGTTCCCGGCCGCGTCAAGACGCGCCTCTCGCCGCCCTACACACCCGGTGAGGCCGCGCGGCTCGCCGAAGCCGCCCTCACCGACACCCTGCACACCGTGCTCGACGCGGGCGCGAGCCGCAGGATCCTCGTCCTCGACGGAGAGCCGGGGCCCTGGCTGCCCCCGGGGATCGAGGTGTTCCCCCAGGTGACCGGCGGGCTCGACCGGCGCATCGCGGGGGCCTTCGCCCTCTGCGACGGTCCCGCTCTCCTCATCGGCATGGACACCCCGCAGGTCACGGCGCGGCTCCTGCGGCCTGCTCTCGACCCGGGGAGCCTGCGCCCGGACACGGCCTGGTTCGGCCCCGCGGCAGACGGGGGATTCTGGTGCCTGGGCCTCACCGACCCCGATCCCGCGCTCCTGACCGGCGTACCGATGTCCACTGCGGACACTGGCGCTCTCCAGCGGGCACGGCTCACCGACGCCGGTCTCGCCGTCCGGGACCTGCCCGAACTGCGCGACGTGGACACGGCCCACGACGCACGGCTGGTCGCGGCGGACGCACCGGGCAGCCGGTTCGCCGCCGTCTTGCGCGAGTTGGCGGGAGTCGGTGCCCGATGAGTCACCCGGGCACCGGCACCGCCGCGGCCAGGGGCTTCGCGACCGGGGCCGGACACACCGTTCCGCCCCCGGCGGGACACTCCCCCGCGAGCCCGTCCACCACCGGTGCCGGTGCCGGCGCCGGCACCAGCACCAGCACCGAGGCAGCGCCGCACGCCGTCCCATCGGAGTGGCGCGCCGACCCGTACACCCACGCCCTGACTTCCGGCCACGGTCCGCTGTTCCTGAAAGGCACGGACGGGGAACGACTGCCTCTCGGTGTGGAACGCTGGTGCGGCACACCGGACGCGGCCGACCGCACCGTCGTCGGGCGCTGTGAGGGCGCGGTGCTGGACATCGGCTGCGGTCCGGGCCGGTTCGTCATCGCGCTGGCCCTCGCGGGGCACAGGACACTCGGCATCGACGTCAACCGGGCGGCCGTGCGCAGGACCGTGCGACAGGGCGGACCCGCACTCGTGCGGTCGGTGTTCGACCCCGTGCCGCGCGAAGGCCGGTGGAACACCGCCCTGCTCGTCGACGGCAACATCGGCATCGGGGGAGATCCCGCGACGCTGCTCGCCCGCGCGGCGGAGATCCTGGTTCCCGGCGGGCTGCTGGTCGTCGAGGTGGCGGCCCGCGACATCGACGAACGCCTGGAGGTCCGCTTCGACACCGGCCGCTCCCGAACGGCGGAGGGCGAAGCCTTCCCCTGGGCCCGGCTCGGTACCCGGGCCCTGCTGCGTCACGCCGGCACGGCCGGTGACTGGGCGGGGCGGGAGACCTGGGACCACGCCGGACGCGCCTTCGTGGCGCTCCGCAGCCGGACCCGTCCCGCTCCGTCCTCCTGGTGACCTGCTGGTGAACTGCCCTGACCGAACACCCTTAATGTTCCGGGCAGTTCACCACGTGCCCGGCATCTTCGCGCGAGAACAGGCGGGAGTCGGCGGGCGCTCCCTCCCGGCGTTCGGCCGGGGCCTCCGGCGCGCACCCACCCCAGGTGGTCGGCCGGGGCCCCGGGCTCGCCCGCGTTGTCGCGGCAGGACAGCGGGTTCTTACGGAGCGATGACATCCGTTGCGCACAATTGAATTGCAGGCTACATTCATGACCGCAACCACGTGGGCGGGTCGCGATCTGACCGCCCGCCAGCCATCGCCGGAAGGAATGCACGATGAACGTCGCATCGCTGAAGCGCTCCAGTTCCCTGCGCCGAGGAACGGCCGCGAGTGTGGGCGCCCTCGCCCTGACCGCCGCCGGGGTCCTCGCCTTCGGCAGCACCGCGTCCGCCACGGACTCCCACGTCGGCGGGCCGAAGCCGACGATCGTGCTGGAGCATGGCGCCTTCGCTGACGCGTCCAGCTGGAACGGCGTGATCGAGCGGCTGCGGGGTGACGGATACCAGGTGATCGCACCGGCCGACCCGCTGCGCTCGGTCGCCACCGACGCGGCCTACCTGCGGGGCGTCGTGGACCACGTACAGGGCCCCGTCGTGCTGGTGGGCCACTCCTACGGGGTTCCGTCATCAGCGAGGCCGCGACGAACGACCCCAAGGTCAAAGCGCTCGTGTATGCGGCGGCCTTCCTCCCCGCCCCGGGGGAGAGCGCGGGCGAACTGTCCGCGAAGTTCCCCGGCAGCACCCTCGGAGATGCCCTCGACCCGGTCACGTACACGCTGCCCGACGGGACGCGGGGAACCGACCTCTCCATCAAGGCGGGGTCGTTCCACCACCAGTTCGCGGCCGACGTTCCCGCGGACCAGGCGGCTCTGATGGCGGCCACCCAGCGCCCCATCACGCAGGCGGCCCTCGACGAGAAGGCCACATCGGCCGCCTGGAAGACCACGCCCAGCTGGGACATCATCACGACCCAGGACCTCAACATCCCCCCGGCCGCGCAGAAGTTCATGGCGCGGCGCGCCCACGCCCACGTCACCGTGGTGAAGTCCTCCCACGCGGTGTCCGTCTCGCACCCCGCAGTCGTCACCGAGGTGATCGAGCAGGCGGCCCGCGCCACCGTGAAGTGACGTGCCCCCCGGGCCTTCGCCGGGCAAGTGGATTGTGCACAATTCGGTAGTACAATCGCCACATGTCCGATGACGCGCGCACGACACCCACAGCGGCCGGGGCGGACTTCCTCCGCCTCGACCTGCACCTCTGTTTCGATCTGCAGAACACCTCCCGGGCCTTCGGGGACGTGTACCGGCGGGTACTGCGCGACACGGGGCTCACCTACCCCCAGTACCTCGTCATGGTCGCCCTGTGGGAGCACGGCGAGCTGCCGGTCAAGCGCCTCGGGCAGCTCCTCAGGCTGGACTCTGGCACCTTGTCGCCCCTGCTCAAGCGGATGGAGGCGGCGGGCCTCGTGTCGCGGACCCGCAGTGCCGCCGACGAGCGCTCTGTGATCGTGCGGACGACCGCCCAGGGCGCCGGCCTCCGGGAGAGCGCGAACGACATCCCGTACGCGATCCACGCGGCGGCCGGCCTGTCCGAGGAGGAGGCCTCGGTCCTCCAGCGGTCTCTGAGGAAGCTCGCCGCATCGCTCGACGCCTGGGAGGACCGCACCGGCGAGTGAGGTCGAAGTGAGGTCGAAGGACACTGGCCCGCTCGTCCCGGCGGTCGCGCAAGCGACCCACCGGGAGGCGCACGCCGGACGGGGCCACCGGGGCCCGTCCCCGCGTGGGCGGGAACGGGCCCCGGCCGGATGCACACCTTCGGGCGGTCCCGCCCGGCGTGATCCACGGCGCGCGAGTGCGGCCTCGTCCGCCCGGGATCAGAAGCCCCGGAAGACCCCGTCCTCGTCCGCCGAGCTCGCGAAATCGTCCCAGTCCATGTTGGCAAGGGAGATGTTGTTCTCGATCGACCACAGTTCTTCGGCTATGACCCGAAGTTCGTGGCTTTCGTCCTCGTCGCGGTAGAGGACGAGCAGCGGCCTCCCGGGGGCGGTGAGGGCTGTCCTGTCCGCCACGATGAGGAAGAGATCCGGGCCGGCGAGCCCGGCGACCTGCTCCGATGTCAGGTCGCGGTGATCGGGATCATCGACGATCTGCAGATTGGCGAGGAAATCGTCCTCGTTCGGTGTCGTGACGGCCGTGAGCAGCGCGCGCCACGCCTCCTCGTCGGAGAAGTCGGTGCGGACGAGCGGGGTGCTGTCGTCTGTCGGGGGAAGACTCATGATGAAGCGCGGTCCTTGTCGTGGAGCGTCCAACAGGGAAGAGGCGTACGCGAGATCGGTCGCCCGACCTCTGCGCACCGCCACCTCGAACATAACCACCGGGTCTGACACTGAGGCCGGTACCCGGGTCGCGGTGGCCGTGACTCAGGGTCCGACCGACGTCCCGACGGGCTGTCCTGCGGTTGTTCCGTCCGGCCGCGGGGACCTGTTGCCGCAGCTCGGGACGGCCCACTCCGGCACCCGGCGGGTGTCGCGCGCACGGGCGCCCGCAACCCGTACCCCGTACGCCTTCGCCGGCGTCGCGGCGGCCGGCCGGCAGTACATCGATCCGGGCAACGCCCCACCCCCGGCAGTACGTCGAGTACGGCAGTGCGCCGTGCCCGGGGACGGCTCGCGACGCTCAGCCCCGGTACGCCTTCATCAGGTGCAGCCAGACCTCGCTGATGGTCGGGAAGCAGGGCACCGCGTGCCAGAGCCGGTCCATCGTGATGCGTCCCGCCACGGCCACCGTCGCCGAGTGCAGGAGTTCCGCGACGCCCGGGCCCACGAACGTGACACCGAGCAGGTACTCGTGGTCGAGGTCGACCACCATCCTGGCGTGCCCGCGGTAGCCGTCGGCGTAGAGGAAGGCCCCCTGCACCTCGCCCATGTCCACGTCGACCACCTTGGTCCGGTGGCCGGTCTGCTGGGCCTGTGCCGCGGTCAGCCCCACGGCCGCGGCCTCGGGGTCACAGAAGAAGACCTGCGGTACCGCTTGCGTGTCCGCGGTGGTCGCGTGGTCGCCCCACGGCTCCTCGTCGAGCGACAGCCCCCGCGCGCGGGCGCCGATGGCCTCGCCCGCTATCCGCGCCTGGTACTTGCCCTGATGGGTGAGCAGGGCGTGGTGGTTGACATCCCCGGCCGCGTACAGCCAGCCGCCGTCGACCCCGCGTACGCGACAGGTCCCATCCACATCCAGCCAGGAGCCGGGTGCGAGACCCGCCGTGTCGAGTCCGAGGTCATCGGTGCCCGGCGCCCTGCCGGTGGCGAACAGGACCTCGTCCGCCTCCAGTTCACCGCCGGTGTCGAGGCGCAGGGTGACGGGCCCCGCCGGATCGGGCCTGCTCAGGGACGTCACGGAGGTTGCCGTGCGCACGTCCACGCCCGACTCGGCCAGTCCCCGGGCGACCTCTTCGCCGACGAACGGCTCCATGCGCGGCAGGACACCGCTCCCGCGTACGAGCAGAGTGACCTGGGCGCCCAGCCCCTGCCAGGCACTGGCCATCTCCACGGCGACCCCGCCCCCGCCCACCACGGCGAGCCTTCCCGGTACGTCCTCGGAGTCGGTGGCCCGCCGGTTGTTCCAGGCGCGTGCCTCCTCGATGCCCGGCAGGTCCGGCAGGGAGGCGGCACTGCCGGTGCACAGGACCACGGCGTGCCGTGCCTCCAGCGTCACCCGCTCGCCGCCCGGCCGGTCGACCGTGACGCGGCGCTCGCCGGCGAGCCGCCCATGGCCGCGCACCAGAGCCGCGCCGAGACCGGTCATGGAGTCGGCCTGCCCGGCGTCGTCCCAGTTGGTGACGACACGGTCCCGGCGGGCGAACGCGCCCTGCGGGTCGACCCTCCCGGTCACGGCCGCCCTCGCCCCTTCGACCCGTTGTGTGTCGGCCACCGCGACGACCGGCCGCAGCAGCGCCTTGCTCGGGACGCAGGCCCAGTACGAGCACTCGCCACCGACGAGTTCGCGTTCGACCATGGCGACGGACAGGCCTGCGGCACGCGCGCGCTCCACCAGGGTCTGGCCGACCGGCCCCGCGCCGACCACGATCACGTCATGGAGGGCGGTCCGGTCATCGGGGGTCGGATTCATCTTCCTGCCTCTTCTCTCGGTGCCGCGGGTTGCCGGTCGGCGCGTCCGGTGTCCTGCCGGAGCGGCGCCGCCCTCCCGCTCACGGCGCCGGAACCGGGAGGGCCGGCCGCTTCCCGGCGGCTTCAGTGCACGAGCGCCGTCTGCTGGAGCGCGTCCATGATCACGTCCGTCACGAGCCCGGCCGCGCTGATCAGGGGGGCGTGGTCGGTGTTCATGGACCTGATGGACGCGTGCATGCGCTCTGCCATGAACCGCTGGGTTCCGGGCGGGATCATGCGGTCCTGTTCGGCCACGAAGTACCAGGACGGCCTGGTCCGCCAGAGGGGCGCTCCGACCGGAGTCGTGATGCACCCGACGGCGATCGGACGCTGGACGGAGGCCAGCCACGTGTGGTCCTCGGGCGTGGCGTTCTGCGCGAACGCGTCGGCGAAGGCCATGTCCGGCAGCCAGACGAGACCCGCCGCGTCCGGAGTGAGCTCGGGTGCGTCCGGGTGCGGCTCTCCCCGGTAGAAGACGTCGGCCACCGTCTCGCCCTCGTCGGGTGCGAGAGCCGCCACGTAGAGGAGGCCGCTGACCTTGTCGGGCCGGGCCGACCCGATGACGGCGCCCGCGTAGGCGTGCCCCACGACGAGTGCGGGTTCCGCCACCCGGTCGAGTAGCCGGTCGAGGGCCGCGACGTCGTCGTCGAGCGAGGTCAGCGGAAGGGGAGCGGCACGGGCCCGTACGCCCCTGTCCCGGAGGAGGCCGATGACCCGGCTCCAGCTCGATCCGTCGGCCCACGCTCCGTGGGCAAGCACCACGGGCGCCGTGGGGGCCGTGGTGTCGTCGGTGCTCATGTCGTGTCTCTCCCCTTCTCGAACCGCTCTGCCGCTCCCCTCGGAAGCAGCCGGAATGCCGTGTGCCACCGGAGCATTGGGGCCTTCGCCCGTCCTGCGCCCGTCAGGACTTCAACGCCCGGCCCAGGAAGCCGGTGATGAGCTCCGCCGCCTCGTCGAAGGCACTCTCCAGCAGGAAGTGGCCGCCTTCGAGCAGGTGGATCTCCGCGTCGGGCAGATCGCGGGCGAAGGCCTCCGCTCCAGCGGGGCCGAAGATGGGGTCGCCCTTGCCCCAGACGGCGAGCAGCGGGGGCCGCGCGTCCCGGAAGTATTCGTGCAGCGCCGGGTACTGCGGCGAGTTGGTCGCGTAGTCGAGGAAGAGCTTGAGCTGGATCTCGTCGTTGCCCGGGCGGGAGATCAGCTGGTAGTCGTGGTGCCACGTGTCGGGGCTCACGACGGTCTCGTCCGGGACCCCGGTGACGTACTGCCACTTGGTGACGTCGAGGGTGAGCGCGCCGCGGATGGCACTCTCGGCCTCCGGGCTCTGCTCGCGCTGGTAGTCCCAGATCGTCTTCCAGAAGCTCTCCACGAAGCCGTCGTCGTAGGCGTTGCCGCTCTGGGTGATGACCGCGGTGACCGCGCCGGGGTTGTTCAGGGCGAGGCGCCAGCCGATGGGGGCACCGTAATCCTGCACGTAGAGGGCGTACCGGGTGACCCCGATCTGGTCGAGCAGCCCCTTGGTCAACCCCGTCAGCGCGTCGAAGGTGTAGTCGAACTCGTCGACGCCCGGGGCGTCGGAGAATCCGTAGCCGAGGTGGTCGGGGGCGATGACGTGGTACCGCTCCGCGAGCACCGGGATGAGGTTGCGGAACATGTACGAGCTGGTGGGGAAGCCGTGCAGCAGCACCACGGCAGGGGCGTCCGTGGGCCCGGCCTCCCGGTAGAAGAGCTGCTGGCCCTGCACGGTCGCGTACCGGTGGTGAACGGTTGCCATAACTAACTCCTTAAATTTGTTTTGACGGTTATACTCAACCATGACCTGGGTAACCAGTCAAACTCTCATAGATGGTTAGCATGGAAAAGGGCCGGCACATCGCGCCCAGCGGTCCACCGGGCGCCCTCGTGGCACGTGGCATACCGCTCCGGCCACCTCGCCCCCCCCTGCCGCACCCGCCCCCGCTTCACCCGAGCCGGACCGGCCTCCGGGAACATCGCCGCCAAAAGGCCCTTTGGCGGCGCGGCTGCCTCCCAGCGGGGCAAACTCCACCTGGTGCACGCGTCGTTGACTCCGGAACCGGTACGAAGCGATCCGGCGGACCGGCACCGCCCGGCGCTCCCCGGCCGGACCCCGAGGACCGTTCGCCCGCTCCTCGGCGCCCGGAAACCTCGCGCGATCGGCGACCCGGCCAGGCGGGACTTCCCCATCCCGGTGTGGACGGTCCTCCTCTGCCGCGGGACGTCCTTCGGACGTTCCCGCGCTCCTTGACGACGGCGTTGTCATCGCGTTCGCTCCTTCGGGCCGCTGCCGTCGGCCGACGGGGCTGGACCGGGGCCTCAGATGCGGGACTCCCCGCCGCCGGCCCGAACCGTCACACCGCTCGGCGCGGGGTCGGTCGTCACGAGCGGGCCCGCCACCACCATGTCGTCGACGGCGCCGGTCCGCCTGCCGGGATTCTTCGCCCGCAGTTTCTCGAAGTACCCGCGTCTGCCCTCTTCACCCACGGAGTCCCGGATGCCGGTGCCACTGGCGCCCTGCGGGACCACGTACACACTGATCCGCCCGAGCACCTGGACGCCGCTTCGCCTGGACACCACGTCGTCGACCTGCCCGGCGCAAGCGGCCGACAGCTGGATGCCCGCGTCGTCGTGATCCGCCTCCCCGCGCGCTTCCGGTGCCCCGTTCACGTCCTACCTTCCAGGCACCACGCGGGCGCCGCGAGGGTGACGGCCGGGCGCCACGGCAAAGCCCGCCGCCATCGCCAACCCAACCACTGCCACTGCCACTGCCACTGCCACTGCCACGACCGATCACACGGACAACGATCCGGTTCTCAAGTGACACAGCCACGTGCTGGATGCCCTTTCTCCCCCCCGTTTCCCACTCTAGGAGCCGCCGACCTCCAGCGCCTTCCTCCTGATCATGGAAGTTCCGGTCGCTGGAGCGGACCTGACCATCCCGCCCACCTCCGGGGCGGCCGTGCGGCGGGCCGGTGTGGTGTGCGGCCTGGAACCCCGGACACCACGCACACCGTCAGCACACTGGCCGGGCAGGGGCAGAACCCCGCGCCCCGCCACCGTGTTTGGCCGGCCACGTTTCGCGCACGTCCGGCATTGCGGGTGCTCCCGCATGCCCCTAGCGTCGAAGGGAGGATTGCCCTGCGTCCCCGGCCCTCGCCGTGGGCGGGATGTGACGTGGACGGCGTCCGCCGGACGGGGAAAGAAGGGAACGCCATGGGTCTGGCATGGCAGCAGGGTCCACTGGCCGCCCATGCGGCGGGCAGGTTCCTGACGCCCGAACCACTCCCGCAGAGAGTCCTGTTCGCAGAGCCCCTGCGCCGCCGCATGCGGGCGAGGTTCGCCGGCGACTGGGTGGCCGACAGTGAGGACGTCGTGCTGCTGCACGAGCCCGGCCGCTACCCGGTGGCGTACTTCCCCCTCAAGGACGTCGCGGACGGGGCACTGCTGAGCACAGAGCGCACGACCCGCCACCGCGAGCTCGGACCCACAGCCTGGTACACCGTGCGCGGCGGGGACACGGAGACCGAGCGTGCGGCCTGGCGGCACACCGAACCACCGGATTTTGCCCGGGAGTTCGAGGGGCGGGTGGCCTTCGCCTGGCGCGCCATGGACGCGTTCTACGAGGAGGACGACCGTATCCTCGGCCACGCGGCCGACGCCTACCACCGGATCGACATCCGATCGACGTCCCGCGAACTCGTCGTGCGCGATGGCGACCGGGTCGTGGCCAGGTCACAGCACCCACTGGTGTTGTACGAGTCCGGCTTCGCGCCCCGCTGGTACGTGCCGAGGGCGGACGTGGACGAGGGTGCGCTCCAGCCCGTCGAGGGCCGGACGTTCTGCCCGTACAAGGGACTGGCCGACTACTTCGCGATCGGCGGGACACCCGGGGCCGCGTGGTCGTACGAGGACGCGTATCCGGAAGTGGAGCGGGTCTCCGGCCACGTCTCCTTCGAACCGGACAAGGTAGAGGTCACACTCGACGGCGAGCGCCTGCGTCTGGAGCCCGGGCAGAACGTGATCTCCCACGGGATGGACCGCGGCCTCGATGTCGAAGAACTCCGCCGCGCGACGGCGTAGGACCGTGCGCCTTTCCCGCGTTTCATGGCCGGCTGCCCGGCGGGGCGCCGCGGGCCTCGTCCTGAACGTCCATGAGGAGAAGGCTCCCGGTACCCGTCGTAGGGACGGCCGTACGACGGAACCGCAGGGCGTGCGATGCCAGGGTGATGCCCGCCAGCGAGAGGAAGCCGAGGCCGCTGCTCACGACGCCGGCCCATCCGAAGGCGGAGAACAGCGCCCCGGCGACGGCGGATCCGGCAGCGCCTCCGGCGAAGACGCAGAAGATGTAGACCGTGTTGAGCCTCGCCCTGATCTCCGGTCGCACGGCCAGGATGCGTGCCTGGTTGGCGATCTGGCCGCTGGTCGTCCCGTAACCGAGAAGATTGCAGCCGATCACCAGAGCGATCAGTGACTGGCCGGCCAGGGCGAACACGGTGAAGGCGAGCAGCGCCGACGCGATGGACAGGGCGTTGACGGCACGCGGGCCCCATCGGTCGGTGAGGTGTCCCGAGTACCGCGCCCCCAGGGCGCCGGGCACGCTGAACAGGCACGCCCGTCACACCACTTCGCGGACGCGCGGGTAGTGGCAGGCCGCGACATGGTCGGCGCCGTGGGAGAGCAGCGGCGGGACGACGCTCTCACAGCGGTGCGCTTCCTCCCGCCCCAGGCCGGCGAAGACGGGGCACCGCCCCCGGAAGCGGCATCCGTCCTCGCGGCGTGTGGGACTGGGCGGGTCACCCGCGAGGAGGATGCGCTCCCTGGCCCGTTCACGGGGCGGGTCGGGCAGCGGGACCGCCGACAGCAGTGCCTGGGTGTACGGGTGGCGCGGCGCCGTGAAGACCTCGGCCACGGAGCCCGCCTCGACGGTCCTGCCGAGATACATCACACTCACCCGGTCGGCGATGTGCCGGACCACGGACAGGTCGTGGGAGACGAAGAGGTACGCGAGGCCCAGCTGGTGCTTGAGTGCCTGGAGCAGGTTGAGGATGCCGGCCTGGATCGAGACGTCGAGCGCCGACACCGGTTCGTCGAGGACGAGAAGCCGCGGTTCGACGGACAACGCCCTTGCGATGCAGATGCGTTGGCGCTGGCCGCCGGAGAACTCATGGGGGAACCGGTCGGCATGCGCCGCATCGAGGCCGACGAGACGCAGCAGGCCGGGGATGCGGCGCGCGATGGCGGCGCGGTCGGCTCCCTGGGCGCGCAGCGGCTCGGCGACGATCTCGCCGACGGGCATCCGGGGGTCGAGGCCGGCGAGCGGATCCTGGAAGACGATCTGGACCTGTCCGCGCAGCCGCTGGGCCTCCCGTCGTGCGAGGCGGGACGTGGACACGCCCAGGATCTCCACCTCGCCGCGCTCCGGCGCCTGGAGTCCCAGGATCTCGTACAGGGTGGTCGACTTACCGGATCCCGACTCGCCGACGAGTCCGAGCGTCTCGCCCCGGCGGATGTCGAGTTCGACCCCGTCGACCGCGTGCACCGTGCCGGTGCGCCGCTTGAATACGGTTCCCTTGTACAGCGGGAACGAGCGGACGAGGCCCCGCACCCGCAGAGCGGGTCCCGCCTGCGCCTCCTCGCGGGTGGACGCCGGCGCCGAAGCGGGCTCGGGCACCGGGAAGACGTCCGTGGGCCCGAGCCGCCGTGCGGCGATCTCGTCGGACCGTACGCAGGCCGCCAGGTGCGACGGGACCACCGCAGCGGACAGGGCGGGCTCGGCTTCCCGGCACACGTCCTCGGCCAGCGGGCAGCGCGGGGCGAACGGGCAGCCGGGGGGCAGCGCGTCCATGGCCGGCGGGGTCCCCGGAATCGGTACGAGGACGGGCGGGGCACCCGGAATCGGTACGGGGACGGGCCCGGGGCTCCCGGGCTCCGCTGACCGGATCGCCTCCGACCCGTCGCCGGGGCCTCCCTCTGGGCCCGGGCCCCCGCCGGGTCCGGCGGCCGGAGTGGCCCCGTCGAGCCGGGGGACGGCGCCGATCAGCCCCAGGGTGTACGGCATGACGGGCCGGGCGAAGAGGTCGTCGACGGGGGCGGTCTCCACGATGCGGCCCGCGTACATGACCGCGACCCGGTCCGCCGTGCCCGCGATGACGCCGAGGTCGTGGCTGACGAGGACCATCGCCGCGCCGGTCTCTCGCTGCGCGGTGCGCAGCACGTCGAGGATCTGCGCCTGGATGGTGACGTCGAGGGCCGTCGTGGGCTCGTCGGCGAGGATGACGTCGGGGTCGTTGGCGACGGCCATCGCGATCATGGCCCGCTGGCGCATGCCCCCGGAGAACTCGTGCGGGAACGCCTCCGCCCGTACGCGCGGTTCCGGTATGCCGACCAGGTCGAGGAGCTCCACGGCACGCCGGCGGGCCGCGTCCTTGGACACGTCCTGGTGGGCCCTGATCGCTTCGGTGATCTGGTCGCCTATCCGGTAGACCGGGGTGAAGGCGGACAGCGGGTCCTGGAAGACCATCGCGATCCGGTTCCCCCGCAGGGAGTCGAGCGTCCGCTCGGGGGCCCCGAGCAGTTCGGTGCCGTCCAGCAGGACCGAACCCCCCACCCGTGCCGAGCGGGGCAGCAGGCCGAGCACGGCGAGGGCGGTGGCGGACTTGCCCGACCCCGACTCCCCCACGATGCCGAGGACTTCGCCGCGCGAGAGGTCGAAGCCGACGCCGCGCACGGCGGGCACGTCGCCGAAGTCGACGGCGAGGTCGCGTACCTGGAGCACCGGGGTCATGAACGGCCCTTTCGCGAGGTCGGGTCGAACGCGTCCCGCAGCCCGTCCCCGATGAGGTTGACGGCGAGCACGAAGACCACGAGCAGCCCGGAGGCGAAGAAGAACATCCAGGGATAGGTGACCGCGGCGCTCGTGCCGGATGCGATGAGCGTGCCGAGCGACACGTCGGGAGGCTGCACACCGAACCCGAAGTACGACAGGGCGGTCTCGGTCATCACGGCGCCTCCCACCGAGATGGTCGCGTCGATGATCAGGAAGGAGGCGACATTCGGGAGGATGTGCCGCAGGATGATCCGCAGCGGACGCACCCCCATGTAGCGGGCCGCGCGCACGAATTCGCGCTCACGCAGCGACCGGGTCATCGAGCGGACGACCCGGGCCGTCACCATCCAGGCGAACAGGGCGAGCAGGCCGACGAAGGCGAGCCAGCCGGCCGCCCTGAGCCGCGGTGCCACGATCGCGATGACCAGGAAGCTCGGGAAGACCAGCAGCAGGTCCACGAGGAACATCAGAGCGCGATCGGCCAGGCCGCCGAAGTAGCCCGCGCAGGCTCCGACGCCCGCCGCCACCGAGGTGGACAGGCACCCGACGACGAGGCCGATGAGCAGTGACTTCTGCAGGCCCCGCACCGTCTGGGCGAACACGTCCTGGCCGATCCTGTTGGTGCCGAACCAGTGCGCGGACGAGGGTGGTTGACGCAGGGCGGTGTAGTCGATGGCGGAGTAGTCCCACTGCGTGAGGTGCGGCCCGGCGAAGGCGAGGGCGAACAGCAGCGCCACCACCACGACCCCGGCGACGGCGCTGCGGCGGCCGAGGAAGCGGCGCAGCACCAGTCGGCCCCTGCCGGGCAGCGCGGCGGTGGCCACCGGCGCGTCGAGCACGTCGTCGGCGGCCGCCGCGGTGATCTCTGCTGTCATGGCCTCGGTCTCCTTCTCAGGCGCGGACGCGGGGATCGAGCGCCGCGTGCAGGACGTCGGCCAGGAAGCCCGAGAGCAGCACGACGACCGCGGCGAAGGTGGACACCGCGACCACGGAGTTCACGTCGTTCTTGTCGATGGACTCGACGAGCCACTCGCCCATCCCGTGCCAGCCGAAGATGATCTCGGTGAACGTGGCCCCGGTGAACAGGGCGAGGAATCCGTACGAGAAGTACGTCGACATCGGGATCAGCGCGGTGCGCAGCCCGTGTCTGAGCAGGGCGGCGCGGCGGCTGAGGCCCTTGGCGCGCGCGGTGCGCAGGTAGTCGGCGCCCAGGACGTCGAGCATGGTGTTGCGCTGGTAACGGCTGTACGAGGCGGCAGTGACGAGCCCGATGGAGAGCGTGGGAAGCAGCAGGTGCACACCGCGGTCGCGGACGATCGCGAGGAACCCGCCCTGCAGGTCGGGGTCCTTCTCGCCGGTGAACTGGATCAGGTCGGTGCCGAGGGCGGCGTTCAGCTTGATCGCCCCGATCTTGAGCAGGACGGCCAGCAGGAACGTGGGCAGCGACAGCAGCACGAACGAGACGAGGGTGACGGCGCGGTCCGACGGCCGGTACTGGCGCACCGCCGTCCACGCCCCCGCCAGGATGCCGATGACCGTACCGAGGACCGTGCCCACGATCAACAGGCGCAGACTGACGCCGAGTCGGCGTCCGAGTTCGGCCGAGACGGACGTGTCGTCGATGGTGCGGCCGAGGTCGCCGTGGAGTGCGCCCGCGAACCAGTGCCACAACCGCACGACGAGGGCGCTGTGGTCGTTCATGCCCAGCGCGGTGAGCTGCGCGTTGACGGCGCCGGGCGGCGGCACGGGGCGGCGGTCCGCGAAGTAGGCGCGCGGGTCCAGGGCGAGGGAGGCGAGGACGTAGGAGAGGGCGACGGCGACGACCAGCAGTACCGCGTAGTAGCCGAGCCTCCGGGCCAGGTAGGCCGTCACATGCGTTCCTCTCCCCCGGTGTCGGCTGTCCCGTCGATCTTCATGTCGCACTGTTGCGGCAATGTGAAGAGAGCATGTCAGATCTTTGCAACCGCTTACACGCCGCCCCCGCGGCTCTACCATTCCCGTCGCGGGCGGACCCCCATCCGCCGGCTCGCCCCGACACCCGGAGGAAACGCCCATGTTCAAGCCCCACAGAGCCGTCGCGTACACGGCCGCCACCCTCTCGGCGGCCCTGGTGATGGCGGCGTGCGGAGGGCCGTCGGGCGACGGGCACGACAAGGCCGTCAGCCATGCCGCCCCCGCGGTGGGCGCCCAGGGCGTCAACGCGCAGCCCGCGTCGAAGGTGCGGCAGGGCGGCACGCTCAAGCTGTCGACCCAGACGTGGATCACGCAGTACAACGAGTACCAGGTGGACGGCACCGACGGTGACGCCTCCGCGATCCTGGAGCAGGTCGAGCCGGTGCTGATGCCGAAGGACGCCAAGGGCGTCCCGCACCCGGACCCCGACTACCTGCGCTCCGCGCGCGTCACCTCCACGGCTCCGCAGGTGGTGACGTACGAACTGAACCCGAAGGCGGCCTGGTCCGACGGTAAGAAGATGAGCTACCGCGACTTCGCGGCCGTGTGGCACGCGCTCGACGGGCACGACGACCGCTACCTCGTCGCGGACAGCAGCGGCTACGACCAGATCGCGGACGTGGCGCGCGGCAAGGACGACCAGGAGGTGAAGGTCACCTTCAGCACCCCGTACGCCGACTGGCAGCGCCTGTTCCGCGTGCTGCTGCCGGCCGCGGCGATCGACACGCCCGAGAAGTTCAACAAGGGCTGGATCCAGCGGATCCCGGTCACCGGCGCCGCGTGGAAGATCAAGTCGATCGACAAGACCGCGCAGACCGTCTCGACCATGCCCGACCCGAAGTGGTGGGGTGCGCGGCCCAAACTGGACTCGATCACCTGGCGCGCCCTCGACCTGCCGGCGGACACCGAGGCGTACCTGAACAAGGAGGTCGACGAGGCCCCCGCGATCCTCCCCGAGGACTACAAGCGCCTGGCGAAGGCACCGGACACGGACATCAGGCGCGGTGCCCGCTGGGACGAGGTGCACATATCCCTGAGCGAGCGCGGCGCGCTGGGGGATGTGAGGGTGCGTCAGGCCGTGGACCTGGCCACCGACCGCAAGGGCATCGTCGCGGCGTTCGCCCACGACCTCGACTTCCCCGTCGAGACGCTGAACAGCCACTTCTTCATGCCCAACCAGGCGGGTTACGAGGACACCGCGGGCAAGTGGGGAACCTTCGACCTGGCAGGCGCCAAGAAGCTGCTCGACCAGGCGGGTTGGCGGGACAACGGGGCGGGCAAGCCGCGCACGAAGGGCGGCAGGCAGCTGACCCTGCAGTACGTGATCAGCTCGGGCTCCGCCTCCGCCTCGGTGGACCAGGCGCAGATCGTGCAGCAGCAGCTCGGAATGGCCGGCATCAAGGTCGTGATCCAGCAGGTGCCGCAGGCCGACTTCTTCGTGAAGTTCATCGACCGCGGCGCCTTCGACCTGACGAGCTTCCGCAACGTCGACGAGATCTTCCACTCGCAGCTCTTCTCCACGTTCCAGCAGCCCAAGGGCGCCCAGGCCTACCTCAACTACGGGCGGATCGGCTCCCCGGAGATCGACAAGCTCATGACGCAGGCGTCGCGGACCACCGACACGTCGAAGTCGAACGCGCTGTACAACGAGGCCGACAAGCTGATCTGGGCCGAGGGCCACTCGATCGAGCTCTACCAGCGTCCGCAGATCCTCGCCGTGCGCAAGGGCCTGGCGAACTTCGGCGCGAGCGGTCTCGGCGACTCGGACTTCGTGACCATGGGCTGGCAGAAGTAGACGGGCCGGCAGAAGTAGGCAGACGCAGCCCCACCGCCCGTTCACAGGGGCCCGGTACCGCCCGGCCCCCTGTGGCGCGGGACAGCAACACCCGGTGGTGCCGGGAGAGGGCCCGGGTGGTGCACGGGCAGAGCCCGGTGGCGCCCGGCTCGTGTGTCAGTGTTTCCGGTGGTGGACGCCCTGCTCGTGTGCTGCGGCGGCCGTGACGAACAGGTCGCGCAGTGCGGCGGCCGCGGCCGGGAACGACCCCGCGAGCGGCCGCTCGACCACCATGAACACCTCGGTGGGTTCGGTGACGAGCGGGCGGTGGGTGATGATCCCCGCCCGCTCCAGCGGGTCGCCCCGGACACTGAAGTCCGGCAGGACCGTGACACCGAGCCCCTCCGCCACCATCAGCTTGCCCATCTCGGCGCCGTCGGTGGAGTACGAGAAGTCCGGGGCACGGCCCCCGAGCAGCCGGTTGACATAGCGGTGCATGACATAGCCCTGCCGCATCACGATCAGCGGCTGCGTGAGCAGTTCGTCCACCGTCAGCCGAGTCCCGCCGGCGAGCGGGCTGTCGGAGCGCAGGCACACCACCGGACGCCCCCTGAGCAGCTCGGTGCCCTCGATGCCGTACGGCCGGTCGTCGCCCTGCAGGTAGTTGATGAGCCCGAGGTCGAGCCCGCCCTCCAGCAGCATGCGCTGGATGACGGCCTGCTGCTCCGCCACGACCTCGATCCGCGTCGCGGGGTGCGCGGCGCGAAAAGCGCGGATCGTGGGCACCAGGAGCGGCACCGTGGCCGCGTTGACCGTGCCCAGCCGCACGGCACGACTGCTGAGATGCTGCTCGTCCGCCGCCCCGCGCAGCCGGTCCACGGCGTCCAGGACGCCCACGATGTGCGGCAGCAGCTCCCGTCCGGCATCGCTGATCCTCGCACCGGAACGCCTGCGATCCAGGAGATCCACACCCAGCTCACGCTCCAGGTTGCGCACGGTCTCACTGAGCGCCGGCTGCGAGAGATGCAGCGCCTGGGCCGCCTTGCGCAGCGAACCGAGCCGGGTCACCGCCTCGATGCACGCGAGCTGTTCGATCCGCACGACGACGCCCCCATCCCTCCCGGTGAAAGGAAAACCCTATCAACGGGTCGCGGATACCGAATGTACTGCCGGCCACCTGGACGGCTAGCCTCATACCGACAGGTCCGGCGCGGACCACGAGCACTGTGCCAGCGAGGAGGTGACGGCGATGCGGGACCGATGGGGACTGACCTTGCGCCGCCACATCGACCTCGCCCGGGTCGCCAGCGCCCTGTGTCGCCACAGCCGCTGAGCCGACACCCCGCCCGCTGACCCCCGCCCCACCCGTCCTGCCGGATACGCAGGCCCGGACGCGGGACGGGAGACCCGGGGTTCGGCCTCCCGCTGACGTCCGCCCGCCGGGCACGGCGTTCACCATGTCACCGTCGGGCGCGCACGCCGGGACACGTCGTCCCCCGGGCGCTTGCTCCCGGCGGGCCGGCTCCCGGCCCGTTCGTCGGCCGTCCCGAGCGGGCGGCAGTCACCGCGCGGTCCACCACCGGCGCGGCGCGGGCGTCAGGTCCTTCCCGGCACTGACGGCCGGCCCCAGGTCCTCCACGGAATTCCGAGGTGCATCCGCATGGCCACCATCCTCTCCCTCTCGGGCAGTCCCTCCCCGGCATCCCGTACCGCCCGACTGCTGCGGCACCTGGACGCAGGGCTCGTGGCCCGGGGCCACGACGTCGTCCCCCTCGACGTACGGACCCTGCCCGCCGCCGCGCTGCTCGGCGCCGACACGCGTCATCCCGCGATCGCCGAGGCCGTGCGCCTCGTCGCGCGGGCGGACGGCGTCGTCGTGGGCACCCCCGTGTACAAGGCGTCCTACTCGGGAGTGCTCAAGAGCTTCCTCGACCTCCTGCCGCAGGACGCGCTCGCCGGCAAGACCGTCCTGCCGCTGGCCACCGGCGGATCGCCCGCCCACGTCCTGGCGATCGACTACGCCCTCCGCCCGGTCCTCGCGTCGATGGGCGCGCGGCACATCGTGCGCGGCTGGTTCGTCCTCGACAAGGACATCACCGCCGGTGACAGCGGGGTGCGGGTCGCGCCGGACGCGGCCCGGGCGCTGGACACCGCCGTCGACCGGTTCGCGCGTGCCCTGTCCGCGCCCGCCGAGCATCGCCCCGCCCCGGCCGCCGCGGCCTGACCCCTTTCCCGAGGAGACCCAGCCGTGGGTCCCCGACCACACCCGGAGGACAACCGTGACCGCTCCCGACCGCCCGAGAGCCGGGCAGTCCGAGGCCCATGTCATCGCGGACGACGCGGAGGCGCTCGCTGTCGCCGCGGAACTGGCCGGCGCGTTCCGGCAGGGGGCCGCGCGGCGCGACGCCGAGCGCATCCTCCCGCACGAGGAGCTGGACCGTCTCGCGGCGAGCGGGCTGCTCGGGATCACGGTGCCCGCGTCGTACGGCGGCGCGGACGTGCGCCTGACCACACTGGCCGAGGTATTCCGGCTCCTGGCCGCAGCCGACGGCAGCCTGGCGCAGATCCCGCAGAACCACTTCGTGTACGTGAACGTGCTCCGGCGCCAGGGAAGCCCGGCCCAGCGGGAGTTCTTCTTCCGTGAAGTCCTCGCGGGCCGCAGGTTCGGCAACGCCCAGTCGGAGGCCGGGACCAAGCACGTCCTGGACATCCGCACCCGGCTGACACCGCGCGGCGACGGTACGTACCTCCTGCGCGGCGAGAAGCACTACTCGACGGGAGCTCTCTTCGCGGACTCGATCCCCGTCCTCGCCCGGGCCGAGGAGGATGCCCTGCATGTCGCCTACGTCCCGCGGCACGCGCCGGGCGTGAGCGTGGTCGACGACTGGGACGGCATGGGGCAGCGCACCACGGCGAGCGGGACCGTACGACTCGCGGATGTGGTGGTCCCCGCCGACCGGGTGGTGCCGCACCACCTGACCTTCCAGGGACCTCAACTGCATGGCGCAGTAGCCCAGTTGCTCCACGCGGCCATCGACGCGGGGATCGCGGCGGGGGCGCTCGACGAGGCCGCCGCGTTCGTGCGCACCAAGAGCAGGCCCTGGTTCGAGAGCGGGTACGAGAGCGCCGTCGAGGACCCGCTGCTCGTGCAGCGCTTCGGCGAACTCGCCCTGCGGGTGCGCGCGTCGGACGCGCTGGTCGCCGCGGCCGCCCGTGCCGTCGACGCGGCGGCGGCGGACCTCACCGACGACACGGCGGCCGAGGCGTCGATAGCGGTCGCCGCCGCCAAGGTCCAGGCCGCGAACGCGGCGGTCGAACTGGGCAGCGCGCTCTTCGAGGTGGCGGGCACCCGGGCCGCGCTCAACGGCCTCAATCTGCACCGGCACTGGCGCGACGCCCGTACGCACACCCTGCACGACCCGTCCCGCTGGAAGATCCAGCACATCGGCCGCTACGTCCTGACCGGAACCAGGCCGCCCCGCCACGGACTGATCTGAGCGGGCGGCCCCGCCCGCCCGTTCCCTGCCCCACCGCCGCCCGGCGGCACCCCGGAGAAGACTGGAGACCTGCTGTGAGCCTCACCTTCCACTGGTTCCTCCCCACCTACGGCGACAGCCGGCATGTCGTCGGCGGCGGGCACGGGCTGCCCGCGGGCGGCGCGGGCGGCCAGCGCCCCGCCGACCTCGGCTACCTCACCCAGATCGGCCGCGCCGCAGAGCAGTTGGGGTTCGTCGGCGCCCTCACCCCGACCGGGGCCTGGTGCGAGGACGCGTGGCTGACCACCGCGATGCTGGCGCGGGAGACCGAACGGCTCAAGTTCCTCGTCGCCTTCCGGCCCGGCTTCGTGGCCCCCACGCTCGCCGCCCAGATGGCCGCGACCTTCCAGCGCCACTCGGGCGGCCGGCTGCTGCTGAACGTGGTCACCGGTGGCGAGAGCCACGAACAGCGCGCCTACGGCGACTTCCTGGACAAGGAGGGCCGCTACGCCCGCACCGGCGAGTTCCTGGACATCGTGCGCTCCCTGTGGGCGGGCGGGACGGTCACACGGGAGGGGCAGCACCTGCGCGTGGAGGAGGCGCGGCTCGCCCGCGTACCCGATCCGGTACCGCCGGTGTACTTCGGCGGCTCGTCGCCCGCCGCCGGCGAGGTCGCGGGCCGGTACAGCGACGTGTACCTGACGTGGGGGGAGCCGCCGGCCCAGGTCGAGGAGAAGATCGCCTGGATCCGTTCGCTCGCCGAGAAGCAGGGCCGGCAGGTGCGGTTCGGCATCCGGCTGCACGTCATCACCCGGGACACCGCGGACCACGCGTGGGCCGAGGCGCGCAGGCTGCTCGACGGCTTCTCGGACGAGGCCGTCGCCACCGTCCAGGCGGGGCTCGCCCGCAGCGAGTCCGAGGGCCAGCGCAGGATGCTCGCGCTGCACGGCGGCAGCAGGGACGGGCTGGAGGTCTCGCCCAATCTGTGGGCCGGCATCGGCCTCGTGCGCGGCGGAGCCGGTACGGCCCTGGTGGGCAGTCACGCGGAGGTGGCGGAGCGCATCGAGGAGTACCACCGGCTCGGTGTCGACGAGTTCATCATGTCCGGCCACCCCCACGTCGAGGAGGCGTACTGGTTCGGCGAGGGCGTACTGCCGAGGCTGGCCGCGGCGGGTCTGTGGACCCACCCGGCCGAGCACGCCGTCGAACACCCGGCCAACGGGGTGCCGTTCGCGCCCGGCGTCGGGTCCTAGAACCTGTCCGACGACTCAGGTGACCCGCCTGTCAACCAGCCACGAGAGGTGACACGTCACCGCACGGCCGCGGGGGCGAACAACGCGGAGGCACCCCTTCTGCGATGTCTGCGATATGTGCGACAGCAGACCGTTGACGGCCCCCACAGGAGACCGTTGACGAGGGCGCGGGTCTCCCCCGGGGGCCCCGCCGCGTCGCACCGACCGGTCGGGGACAAGAACCGCTCAACCAGCCGCTGCGGTAGGTGCGTTCGGGGTACCGCGTCGCGTGAGTGCCCACAGGAGGAGCGCTAGCGAGCTGAACCCTGCGCCCAGCGCGCACACGGCCGTCCAGCCCGCCACCGCGTACAGAGCCGTCGCGGTGACGGCACCCGAGGCGCTGCCGATCGAGTAGAAGACCATGTAACCGCCGATCAGTCGGCTCCCCGCCTCCGGGTGCAGGGCGTAGATCAGGGTCTGGTTGGTGACGTGGACCGCTTGTACGGCGAGATCGAGGACGATCACGCCGGCCGCCAGCGCCCAGAGCGAGTGCCGGGTCAGCGCCAGGGGAAGCCAGGAGACGGTGAGCAGCGCCAGGCCGATGCCGGTGGTCCGCTGGGAGAAACCTCGGTCGTTCAAGCGGCCGGCTGCCGTGGCGGCGAGGGCACCCGCCGCTCCGGCCAGTCCGAATGCTCCGATTTCGGTGTGCGAGAGGGAGAGTGGAGGCGCGCTGAGCGGCAGCGCGACACTGCTCCACAGGGCGCTGAAGGCCGCGAAGATCAGCAGAGCGAACAGGGCCCGCAATCGAAGGAGACGCTCGCGGACGAACAGTGTGACGGTGGAGCGCAGCAGTCGCCCGTACCCCCCGGCCGCCGGTGCGGCGCTGACACCGGACGGCAACAGGCGGTGGAGTGTGAGGGCGAGGACGCAGGCGACAGCCGCAGAAGAGAGGTAGACGGAGCGCCATCCGGCGAGGTCGGCCAGCAGGCCGGACACGGTACGGGCCAGCAGGATCCCGGTGACCACACCGCTGGTCACCAGGCCGACGGCCCGTCCGCGCGCCGCGGACGGAGCGAGGGACGCGGCGAAGGCCACCAACGTCTGGGTGACCACCGCGAGCGACCCCACCGCGGCGAGGCCCACGAGCAGGAGCGCCACGTTGTCGGCGGTGCCGACTGCCGCCAGCGCCGCCGCCAGCAGGAGGAGTTGCCCCACGACGAGGCGCCTGCGGTCGAGCAGGTCTCCCAGTGGCACGAGGAAGAACAAGCCCAGCCCGTAACCGAGTTGCGTCAGCGACACGACCGCGCCGACCGTCGCTGTGCCGATCGAGAAGTCGCGGCCCAGTGTCACCAGGAGGGGCTGCGCGAAGTAGACATTGGCCACGGCCGTTCCACAGGCGACGGCGAAGAGCAGGGCGACTCCCCTGGTCAGTGGGAATCTGGGCGTCGCGCTCAGGCTCTCGGCCCCTGTGGTGACGGCCCCCGGGTGTCGTGCCATGCGAAGCCCTTCCACAACTGGTTTCATCTTGCAACCAGCAGAAGGTAGCTCGATTTGGTAGCATGTTGCAACCGTTATGACAGGAGAGGTCGCCATGGTGGAGCGAACGCGTTTCGACGACAGCGACTGTCCCGTCGCGCGGTCGGTCGACACGATCGGCGACTGGTGGTCAATGCTGATCGTGCGGGACGCCTTCGACGGCAGCCGCCGCTTCGGGGAGTTCCAACGCGGCCTCGGCGTGGCGAAGAACATCCTCGCCGCGCGCCTGCGCTCCCTGGTCGCCTCAGGAGTCCTCGAAACCCTCCCCGCCTCGGACGGCAGCGCCTACCGGGAGTACGTACTGACACCGAAGGGCAGGGGGCTCTTTCCTGTCATCGTCGCGCTGCGCCAGTGGGGCGAACAGAACCTCTTCGACCCCGGTGAGTCCCACTCGGAGATGGTCGACCTCCGGCAGGGACGCCCTTTGCGCACCATGGAGGTCCGCTCCGCGGACGGGCGGCGCGTCGACGCCGACGACACCGTGGTCAACAAGGTCGGGTGACAGGAGCTCCGCGGATCCACGAGGCGAGCTCAGCCCGGCGCGCGCCAGGACGCGACGGAGCCGTTCCCGCCGCGCCGTAGGCACGGGGCAACACGGCGGCCGGCCCCGGCGGGAGCGGCGTCAGAGAGCTCCGTCGGAGGCCCCGGGCCGGCGCCCGGAAGCAGGGTCGACCCCGGTGGTGACCCATGGCCGGGCGACACGGGCGATGTCGGCGTCGGAGGCATCGGCGAAGGCGTCGAGTTTCAGGAAGTGACGGGCGACGGTGAGCCCGAGGATGCTGCTGACGATCAGTGCGGCACGCAGTTCGGCGTCCTCGCCGCCCATGGCACCGCTCAGGTTGGCGACCCGCTCGTTCAGGAACGCGCTCATGGAGGCCTCCGCCTCGGGCGCGGTGAGCATGGACCGCACGAGAG
The DNA here is from genome assembly GCF_036250695.1 of Streptomyces sp. NBC_01497. NCBI lineage: Bacteria > Bacillati > Actinomycetota > Actinomycetes > Kitasatosporales > Streptomycetaceae > Streptomyces > Streptomyces sp. NBC_01497. The sequence continues at coordinate 933,660 of NZ_CP109427.1, forward strand.
CCCTGGTCTCCGGAGGCAGGGCCGCGAGCCGTACGTCCAGGACGTCGTGGAGATGGGCCTCCACCTCCCGCGGGGTGGACTCTCCCATGTCGATGGCGACGGCGAAGAGGGCGGCCTTCGATCCGTAGTGCTGCATGACCAGCGACGGATCCACCTGGGCGCGCTGGGCGATGCGGCGGATGGTCGTCGCCTCCAGGCCGCGCTCCCCGAACTCCGCACGCGCCGCCTCCAGGATGCGCTGCGCCGTCGCCGCCCTCTTCTCGGCCCTGCTCCTCGGCTCACTCACGCAATTCACTCTACCGTTGTTGAGCGAACGGTGGCCGAACCTGTAGCTTTCACTCAACAGACGATGAGCGAACCCCGATGAGGCCGCCGAACGGTCCGCCGTCCGGCACCAAGGAGCGGTCATGGCAGCAACCGGCCGAAGTCCGCCCCGCTCGTCGGCGCGTCCCGTGCGCCGGGCTCGCCCTGGCCGCCGCATACCTGGAACGGGGCCGGGTGACCGCGACGGTGCACGGAACCGGGCGGACCGACCTGCATGACCTGGCGGACTCCTCAGCCGGCCGGCTCGCCGTGGAGACAGTCGACATCACGATTTCCGACCAGGTCACGGCGGTGCACGCGCGCCTGACGGCCGACCAGAGCGTTCCCGGCGTGCTCGACACGGTCGCGGCCCGGTCCGGCACGGGCGGACTGCGGTTCCTCGACCACCGGGGGCAGACCGTGCGCTGGTGACGCGCGCGGCCCGGCCACCGGCACCGGCACCGGCACCGGCACCGGCACCGAAGACATCCGATACGGCATCGAGGAACCGCAACGTGAAGATCATCGCGATCGAAGAGCACTGGAACAGCGTCACCATCCGCGACGCGCTCGACCGCCTGCCCGACGGGGCGCGGGACGAAAGCGTCGCCTTCAACACGATGGGCGACAACCAGGCCCGGCTGGAGGACATCGGCCGGGGCCGCATCGAGGCGATGGACGCCGCAGGGATCGACATCTCGATCCTGTCGGTCGTCACACCCGCCACCCAGGCCCTCCCCGCCCCGGAAGCCGTCGCGCTGGCCCGGGAAGCGAACGACGAGGCCGCTGAGGCCGTCCGGGCGCATCCGGACCGCTTCCGCGCGTTCGCCACCCTGCCGACCGGCGATCCGCAGGCCGCGGCCGCGGAACTCGAACGGTGCGCCACCGAGCTGGGCCATGTCGGCGCGATGATCCACGGCCGAACGGGCGCCCGCACACTGGACGATCCCGCCTACGACGACCTGTTCGCCACCGCGGCCCGCCTCCACCAGCCCGTCTTCATCCACCCGCAGATCCCGTCGGACGAGGTGCGCGACGCCTCGTACCGGGGACTGGACCCCCTGACCGACCTCGGCCTCGCGAGCTTCGGCTGGGGCTGGCACATGGACGCGGGCCTCTGCGCCCTGCGGCTGATCCTGCGCGGCACCTTCGACCGCCACCCCGGGCTCCAGATCGTCCTCGGCCACTGGGGCGAGATGCTGTTGTTCTGGATGGACCGCGTCGACAGCCTCTCCTCGGTCGCCCACCACCTCGAACGCCGGGTCTCGGACTACATCAGAACCAACATCCACGTCACCGGCAGCGGCATGCTCCAGGAGCGGCTGCTGCGCCACACCCTGGACTTCACCACCGCCGACCGGGTGCTGTTCTCCACCGACTACCCCTTCCACCGACCCGACGCGAGGGCGGTCGAGCAGTTCTTCGCCGCCGTCCCCGACCCCTCGGACCGTTCCGGAATCGCTTCGGGCAACGCGGAAGCCCTGTTCGGGCTGGCCTGAGCGAGCATCACCGGTCCTGGAACGCCCTCGGACGTCCTCACGGTCACAACCGGTCCCGCCGCCGGCCCGACGGTACGTCCGGACGGCTCAACGCGGCGCGGGATCACCGGCTCCGCGCCGGGAGGCGCGCGCCGCGGCCCGGCGACCCCCGCGAGGGTGAGTCCCCCGCGAACAGGAGAGGAGCACGACGCCGCCGGCGCTCCCGCAGAGGTCGGCGGCAGTGAGAACGAGGACCGCCCGGTGGAGGAAGCCCGCTTTCCCCACCGGGCCGGCGGGCAGGATGGCCTCATGAGACATCTGTCCCCGCGCTCGGCCCACCGTGTCCACTCCGGCTCCGTGCTGTCGCTCTGGTCCAAGGACTCCGTGTTGTCGATCGGCTCAGTGGGATCGGTGCTGTCCGTGGGGTCCGTCGGTTCGGCCCTGTCGATCGGCTCGATCGGAAGCTCCCTGTCCGTCGGTTCGATCGGCTCGGCCCTCTCGCTCGTCTCTGCCGGATCGTGGCTGAGCACAGGGTCGGTGTTCTCGGCGCAGTCGCGGTGGTCCGTACTCTCCTGGCGTTCCTCCCGCGGGTTCCTGGCGGCCGGCACCGTGGGGGCGGCAGCCGGGGGCGCCCTGCTGCTGGCGCGCGTGCTGCACGAGGCCCGCCCCGCCGGCAGCTGATTCCGCTGGACATCGACATCCCCGACATCGACGCCCACCCGGCCAAAGGTGAAGCTGGTGAACCCGGCCACCAGCATTTCGACCTCCGGATCCTCTTCAGCCTGCACACCGTGAGCGACGCGACAGTGGTGCTGCGGGAAGAAGAGGTCGGCGGCACCGAGTGGCGGCCCGTCGACAGGGTGCCCCCCTCCCTAGGCGAGAAGCTGCTCGAACTCACCCCGGCAGCGGAACCGGAGACGGCCAACGCCCCACCCTGATCTCCAACGACCGTGGCACGTACCTGCTCCACCCGCGCGACCACGTCCCCGGCCAGATCTGGGAGCCGGGCATGTGGTCCCCGCTGGGCGCGGCGGCCGAGAGCCCCAGGACACCACCTTGGACCACACCGAACGGCGCGAACTGGCAGAGGAAGCCGGCCTCGATATCGCCGACCGGCCAGTTCGGCACGGAGCACGCCTGCCACGACATCAGCGCGAGGGTGCCCATCGCCATCCACGCCGGCCCCTGGAACGGCGATCCCCCCGCGAACTCCGCCTGACAGAGCGGGTGATGCCGGCCTGGTTCAACCCGGACGACCTTCACCGCCTCCGTATCGCCGGCACCACCCGCGACCTCGTACGGCGCAACGCCGCCAGTCTCCGGGCCACCGGCGCGTCCCAGGACGGGCTCACACCGCAGGAGCAGCACCGAGCTTCGCCGCACAGCACGGTCCTCAGTGTCAACAGCTCCTCTTCCAACAGATCGGCGCCCCGGCCGCGGCCATCCACTGACAGCGCAGAAGTGCTCTCTTCGGAGGAAGGAGTGCCCGCGCTCGCGAAGGTCGAGCGGCGCCTGGGAGCAGCCCGCCCGTACCCGCGCCCGGGAGACGAAAAGTTCATCCGCAACATCATGGCGCGCGCTGATGCTGTTCCGCCCCTTGACCGAGTGCAGGCGCACGGGGACTGTCAGCCGCTTCACCAGGCACGTGCGCTGTCGGCAACAAGGTGTCGGCTGCTTGAGAACACGTGTCCGGCCCACCCAGAAGCCTGCCGGACGGGGTCGTAACACGGCCGGACTTCACCGAGGCCCGCGCCAACCTACGGTTACCGCCTTGCGATGGCCAGTGCCGCGCGGATGGCGTCCTCGCCGACCGGCTGGCCCTCCTCGTCCGAGGTCGGCCCGTACGGGGTCCCCCACACCGGTGTGTCCGTCCCCTGCCGCCAGCTATCGGCCAGCGGTCCCGCGTCCACCACGCTGTACCCGATGGATTCGATGAACTCGGTCACCGCCGTCTTTGCCGGCGCGGAGTCCCCGGCGATCGGCAGGTACGAGCGGTCGGGCGCCCCCACCGGGCGGGCGAGTGACAGCAGGTGCTTGAAGAAGATGTTGTTGAACGCTTTCACGAGCAGGGCGTCCGGGATGTAGCGCAGCAGCAGCTCGCTCGACATGAGTGAGTTGCTGTCGAGTTCGGGGACGTGCCCGTCACGCCGGGGGGCGTAGTTGCACGTGTCGATGACCGTCTTCCCGGCCAGTGGCGCGGCGGGCAAGTCGGGGAACGCCTTGACCGGCACCGTGACCACGACGATGTCACCGGCAGCCGCGGCCTCCCCGCTCGTCGCCGCGCACGCCCGCGGCCCCAGTTCCGCGGCAGTGTCCGCGAGCGTCTCGGGACCGCGCGAGTTGCTGAGAACGACCCGGTGCCCGGCCTCGATCGCGAGCCGCGCGACAGTACTGCCGATGTTGCCGCTTCCGATGAATCCCACAGTCGTCGTCATATACTCAGGCCCCTCCAGAAGAGCCGTATTTTTGTCATCTGCCGGACTCATCGCGATGCGAGTCCCTTGCTGCGCGCGATGTCGGCGATCCGCACGGCCGAAGACCGCACTCCCCGTTCGGGGAGAGGCCGAGGCCGACCGACCAAACCAAGTGGTCCGCCTCGGCCTCGTCCGCTTCCCGTACCACCGTGAGCTCTCGGGCGAGCACCGGGTCGCCGCCGAGCACTCCCCGCGCGACCATGCTCTGCGCTGGTTGGGTCAGCCGCACTTGACCAGGTCGTTGACGGCCTGGGTGTCTTTGTAGAAGGCCTTCGCGCCGTGAATCTTGCCCTCACGCACCGTGCAGTGCTCCACAAACCTCCATCGGCGGTCGACGCCCGCTCTTCCGGGAGACGAATTCAAGGTTGAGCCGCATCTCCACTCCCTCGCCGGCTTCGACGACGGCGTAGGCCCGCACCATCATTTCCACCGAAGCGTTGATCGCGCCTTCCAGTCGTGCGAACCCGTCGGGTCCTCGCCACCGCCCTGAGCAGGGCAGGGTCTCGGCCTCCTACCAGACCGCCTCCGCGTCGACCATCTCCAGGGGCCCCATCAGGTCGGAGGCTTGCATGCGGGTCACGAACTTCTCCTGCGTCACGACATCGTTGGTGCCGACTGAGGTGCGGCGGGGAAGTAATGGCCGTTGTCCAGATCGGCGAGCAGGCCGGGTCGAGTGGGTTCCCAGCCGAGGGCCCGGCGGGTGATGAGGTGGGACGCCGGGTAGTTCTGCGTGACGATGTTCGCGAGGAACCCGAAGTATCCCGGCACCATCAGCACGTCCACAGGAATGCTCACCGCGGGCAGGCCCAGGCGGCTGCCGACGGCCTCGGCCAACTCGCGAAACGGGATGCCCCCGTCCTCAACCGCATGCCAATATCTCCCGGCCGGACCCTTCTCCAGCGCCAATCGGAACAACGAGGCGACATCGCGGACGTGCACGGCGTTCCACAGGTTCGCGCCGTCTCCGGGGTAGCCGGCGAAGCCCTTCTCCCTCGCGAGCGCGATCAGCATGGGGAGGAAGCCGGCATCGGTCGTGCTGTGCATGATGTTGGCGATCCGCACGACCGAAGACCGCACTCCCCGTTCGGCGAGACCGATGACGGCGGCTTCCACGGCATTGCGAACCCGGAGGGTGCCCTTGTGCTCATCACCGACGGAAAGGGCCGGGTCCTCCTCGGTGGCCGGCCGGCCCAGTTGCCCGGGCGACCCTATGCTCCCCGCCGCGACGAGCGGCTTTCCGGTTCCCGCGAGTGCCTCGCCGTAGGCGCGTACGATCGGGAGCTCCGCGGCGGCCACGGCGTCCATCCCGCCGGACGGAAGCAGGTCTTGCCGATGCGCGACGTGGACGACGCCGTCGGAATCCGCAGCCGCCTCCTTGAGCCCGGCAAGATCAGCGAGGTCGCCGCGGCGCACCTTCGCGCCGAGCGCGGACAGCGCCGCCGCGGCCGTGTCCGACCGGGCCAGGCCGGTGACCTCGTGCCCGGCGGCGATGAGCTCGGGGATGATGTACGAACCGGAATGGCCGGTCCCGCCAGTGACGAAAACGCGCATGCTACTGGTCCTTGTGATTGATGTGGCGCGAGAAGTGGTGGTGCGGGCGAACTCAGGCAGAAGTGTTGACGCCGAGGGTGAAGTTGAAGCTCCCCGCGCCATAGCGGCCCAGGCCGATCATCACCAGGCCCGTTCCCTCCAGCCAGCGCGCCATTCCCAGCGGGCCGGTGTCCATGGGCCGCAGCCCGAGGCTTTCGATGAATGCCGACACCGTCGCCTTGGCCTCGGAGTCGTCGCCGGCGATGAGCACGTCCAGCGGGTTGCCCTGTGCCAGCATGTGACCGAAGACGGTGTTGAACGCCTTCACGACGTGCGCGCCGGCGGGGGCAACCTTGGCGATCTCCTGCGCGCCGGAACTGCCTTCGGGGGTGACAAGGCCCTGGGAATCGGGGGAGACGGGGTTGGTCACGTCGATGATGACCTTGCCGTGCAGCGCGTCCCCGTACTCGCTCACCACCGCCGCCGTGCCGGCGTACGGCACGGCGAGGACAACGATGTCCCCGGCCGGGGCGGCGCCGGCCGTCCCGACAGTGGCGCCGCCGAGCGCAGCGGCCAATTCCTTGGCCTTGACCGGGTCGCGGCCGATGATCTCGACGGCGTTGCCGCCGGCGAGCGCCCGGTCGGCCAGGGCGCCGGCCATGTTCCCCAGGCCGATAATGCTGATGCTGCTCATGGGTGTGCCTGCTTTCTGGAGCCGGATAGGACGCCTGCCTACCCCGTCTTTGTCAACGGTCATGTCGTCGAAACCGTCGAATGTCGCGACGGACGGCGTCCCATTCCTGATGTGCCCGTTCCGGGCCTGATCTCTGCACATCGAGTTCCGATGTCGAATTCGTGTACCGAATTCACTTCGGCCTCGTCAGGTACCTGTTCAGGCTGTCATTGGCCTGAGTGGCTGTCCAAGACCTCTTTCAGTCGCTGCGATACCCTGGAGGCATTGCCGGACCGGGAGGCACCATGGATCTGGACCTGCGCAAGTTGCGCTACTTCGTCGCCGTCGCCGACAAGCTCCACTTCGGCCGCGCCGCCGATGAGCTGCACATCGCACAACCAGTACTCAGCCGGCAGATCCGCGCACTGGAGAAGGATCTCGGCACCCCGCTGCTGACAAGGGACAGCCACGGCGTGCTGCTGACCGACGCCGGCAGGCAACTGCTGACCGACGCGGGCCCACTGCTGGCCTCCGCGCAGGCCGCACGCCGCCGGGTGACCGTGGCCGCGCGGGGCAGCCGGCGGATAACGGTCGGCTTCCGGGCGGGCATCGCGGTCGCCCCGGCGATACAACGGTTCGCCACCGAGCACCCGGACGTTCCGGTGGACGTGCAACGGATCGAAGGGGACGACCAGGCCCCGATGCTGCTCGACGGTCGCATCGACATCGGCTATGTGCGGCTGCCCATCGACGAGGCCGGCCTGCGCGTCGCCCCGCTCTACACCGAGCCACGGGTGGCGGTGCTGCCCGTCGGCCACCGATGGGCCGGCAAGAAGGAAGTCACCGAGGCCGACCTGGTCGGTGAACCGCTGATCTGGCATGCCGACACGAGTACGCAGCCCACCAGGCACCCGCACCCCAACGCCGGGTACCTGGCGCGCGGGGTGGACGAAACGCTCGAACATGTCGCAGCCGGCCGGGGCATCTCATTCCTGCCCCGTTCAGCGACCGTGTTCTACTCACATCCGGACGTCATCTATGTGCCCGTCCCGGATCTGGCGCCCGACCAGGTGTGTCTCGCGGTGCCGGTATCGCGCGTCTCGCCGGTGGTCGACGACTTCTTCACCGCAGCTCAGGCTGCGGCCGAGATCACGGCAGAATGTGGGAACTACGAAATGTGGCAGCGTGGAGGCGATGCCGCTGCAATGCACGGTTGAGCAGTGGGACTGACAACGACAGCGCCGACAGAGGGCGCGCGCCACAGCAAAGGCGAAGGCATTGAGCTGGGGAGCGGGGGCGATGTCGGCGCACAGCGAGTTTTTCCCGGGAACGTCCCGTGACGGTTCGTCATCATGGTCAGGCGGTGCGGCCGTGTTCGAGCCGGAGCAGGACGAGTGCGGCGCGGGCCATCCGGGCGACCCACCGCCGGGTCGAGGCTGACGCGGCGCAGGGCCGTGAAGGTGACCTTCAGCAGGGCGTTCGCGCGCTCGCACGCCGTCGGCGGAGTGCCTGCACATCGCGCTCAGTCGACCTCGTGGACGCGCGCCGTCTCCTGTCTCAAGAGCCCTCGGTTCCTGCCCTCGTGGGCTCTTGAGTACGGATCAGCACGAGCAGGCTGCGGCTTTCGACCTCCACCTCGGATCCGGCCAGGAGATCTACCTCCTCGGACTCGGCAGCGGCAGTGTCCACCACCGCCCGCCAGCCGGCTCCGTAGCCGGCCTCGGGCATGCGGAAGCGAACCGGTTCGTGATGGCTGTTGAGAAGGACGAGGAACGAGTCGTCTGTCACGTGCTCGCCCTGCGGGCCCGGCTCGCTGATGGCGGCTCCGTTGAGGAAGACGCCGAGGGCATGCGCATCGTCCCGCGCCCAGTCCTCATCACACATCGCTCGGCCGTCCGGGCACAGCCATGCGATGTCGGGCAGATCGTCGTGGCTGCGGCCGGAGAAGAAACGCCGGCGCCGCAGCACGGGGTGGGCGTGACGCAACTCGATCAGGCGCCTGGTGAAGTCGAAGAGTTCAGCGTTCTCTTCTCGTAGGTCCCAGTTGATCCACGCCAGTTCGTTGTCCTGGCAGTAGACGTTGTTGTTGCCCTTTTGCGTGCGACCCAGCTCGTCGCCGTGGGCGATCATCGGGACTCCTTGCGACAGCAACAGGGTGGCAAGGAGATTGCGCTGCTGGCGCGCTCTGAGGTCGAGGATCCGCGGATCATCCGTGTCGCCCTCCGCGCCGCAGTTCCAGGAGCGGTTCGTACTCTCGCCGTCGCGCCCGTCCTCGGCGTTGGCCTCGTTGTGTTTCTCGTTGTACGAGACCAGGTCGCGCAGAGTGAAACCGTCATGTGCGGTGACGAAGTTGATGCTGGCCAGGGGGCGTCTTCCCTCGTGCTGGTAGAGGTCCGAGGACCCGGCGAACCGCGAGGCGAGCTCCGGCATCGAGGATTCCGCACCTCGCCAGAAGTCCCGTACCGCATCGCGGTACTTCCCGTTCCACTCGGTCCACAGCGGAGGGAAGTTGCCGACCTGGTAACCGCCGTCGCCGAGGTCCCACGGCTCGGCGATCAGCTTGACCTGGCTGACCACCGGGTCCTGCTGGACCAGGTCGAAGAACGCGGAGAGCCGGTCCACCTCGTGGAACTGCCGGGCCAGGCTCGCCGCGAGGTCGAAGCGGAAGCCGTCGACATGCATCTCGGTGACCCAGTAGCGCAGCGAATCCATGATCAGCTGGAGGACGGCCGGATGCTTGACGGACAAGCTGTTACCGGTCCCGGTCGTGTCGTAGTAGTGGGCGGGATCTCCGTCGACCAGTCGATAGTAGGCGTTGTTGTCGATTCCCTTGAAGGAGAGAGTCGGGCCTTGCTCATTGCCCTCCGCCGTATGGTTGTAGACGACGTCCAGGATCACCTCGATACCGGCCTGGTGCAGGGCCTTCACCATCGACTTGAACTCCTGCACCTGGCTGCCTGGGTGAGAGCCGGTGGCGTAGGCGCTGTGCGGGGCGAAGAAGCCGATGGTGTTGTACCCCCAGTAGTTCGACAGGCCGTGCTCGCGCAGCACTCCGTCCTGTGCGTACTGGTGCACGGGCATGAGCTCCAGCGCCGTCACGCCCAGATCGGAGAGGTGCTGGATCACGGCGGGGTGTGCGATTCCCGCGTAGGTGCCGCGAAGCTCCCTCGGCACGTCAGGATGCGTGGCGGTCAGGCCGCGGACATGGGCCTCGTAGATCACCGTCTCGTGGTATGGGCGGCGCGGCGGGCGATCGTCGCCCCAGTCGAAGAACGGATCCACGACCACCCCGACCATCGTATGGTCCCGGCTGTCGTCGGCGTTGAAGTCTTGCGGCCGCCCGAAACGGTGGCTGAACAGTGATTCGTCTCCGTCGATCTGTCCGTCGACGGCCTTGGCGTAGGGGTCCAGGAGTAGTTTCGCGGGATTGCAGCGCAGCCCCCGGTCGGGAGCGTAAGGGCCATGCACGCGGTAGCCGTAGCGTTGCCCCGGCCGCACGCCGGGTACGTAGGCATGCCATATGAAACGGTCCACCTCATTGAGCACGACGGTTTCTTCGGTGCGGCCCTCGTCCAGGATGACGAGTTCCACCTTCTCGGCCGCCTCGGAGTAGATGGCGAAGTTGGTCCCGGAGCCGTCGTACGTGGCTCCGAGCGGGTAGGGCTGTCCCGGCCAGGTCTGCATCTCTCCAGAGTGACCGCCACTGAGAGATCCACTCCCCCAATCCGCGCCCCTTTGCCTGCGAGCCCGCTGCCGACGACCTGGCGCGTCCCGGTAGCGTGATCAGCCGCGATGTGGAGACGGTCGTCGTATGCCTGACCGCCGGTCGTCGCCCGGGCCAGGACCCTCCGGCCGGCCGCGTTCAGCGCCGTACCGTGGGAAGGCGTGTGGTGCGCGACCCCTCACGAGTCCGAGTCCCGTTTTCTCCGGCCGTGCCCCGCGTCAGGATGGAGCCGATCACCGGACAAGCGGCCGAAGCGGCAGCGGAGCCGCCTCGCCTCGGCGGAGCAGCCAGATGTCGTCGAACGGGTCGTGCAGAGTTCTGAGCTGCGCTTTCCCACCCATGAGCGGAGTGGTTGGCCAGGGCGCCGGCTCGGTCTGAGCCGACGGTGTGCCCTTCGGTCACCGCGGCGCCCGCCCTCATCTCCCAGCCATACCAACGGGCGCCGTACGCATGGTCCGAGGAAGACCGACTCGCCGGATCGTCCCTCACTCGTCGCGACGTGACAGTTCGAACCGAGAGGCGGCCAAGGGCGGGCAGGGTGCGAAGCGGGTCACGGCTCACGGCCGGACCCGCTTCTCCTGCTTGTACGGTGCTTCTTCCGCCTGCGCCGGGCCGCCGCTCCGCACGTCTGACTGCCCCGAGTGAGGGGGCGGATGTGCCGTTCGGCGACAGCCCGGCAGGACGCGGGCGGGTATCAGACCCTTTCGTCCGCGGAACCCGTCAGGGGGTCGTCATCGACCAGGGCGGGTGTACGGGACCCGTCGGCGGCCTCCGGTGCCGGACCGGCCGTGGCCTGGCCCTCGCCCGGGACGGCGACTTCCGCCTCGCGGCGGGCCTGGTTGCCCGAGATGAGGCGCAGCGGAACCTCCTTGAGGCGCGTCGAGAGCACGACGGCAGCCAGCAGCAGGACCGCGACGATCGCGAACACCACGTCGCCCGCGCCGGAGAAACCTGCGAAGAACGGATGGCTGAGCGGCTTGGCCAGACCGTTCAGGAACGACGTGTCATTCAGCCCGGCGCCCAGGTTCTGGTGCAGGGAGGTGAGCTGATCGGGGTGGGCCTTGGCCGCCGCGGCGAAGGCGGGATCACTCCCGGCCTTCGTGTACGCGCTAGTGATCTTGGTCCCGGCCAGTGAGAACAGGACGGACAGGAAGATCGCGGTACCCAGGGTGCCGCCGATGGAGCGGAAGAACGCCGATGCGGCGGAGGCGACGCCCATGTCTTCGGCGGGCACGGCGTTCTGCATCGCCAGCACGAGGCTCTGCATGTTGAGCCCGAGGCCGATACCGAAGACCGCCATGTAGATGTCGGTCTGCCACAGGGGCGTGTCCGCACCGATCATGATCAGCAGGCCCATGCCGACGACCATGAGGACCGACCCGATCACCGGGAAGATCTTGTAGCGGCCTGTGCGGGCGATCAGCTGACCAGCGCCGAGGGAGGCGAGCATCAGCCCCGCGACGAGCGGGAGCAGCAGCAGACCGGACTTCGTCGGTGAGGCACCCTTGACGATCTGCAGGTACAGCGGGATCACCGACAGGCCGCCGAACATCGCCATACCGATGATCGTGACCTGCGCGGAGGCGACCGAGAAGGTACTGCTGCGGAACAGCCGCAGCGGGAGAAGCGCGTCGTTCCCCATGCGGTGCTGGACCCGGACGAACAGGGCGAGGCCGGCCGCACCGATCAGGTAGCAGGCGAACGAACCGGCCGAGGCCCATCCCCAGCCCTGCCCCTGCTCGGCGACGACGAGGAGAGGCACCAGTCCGACGACCAGCAGGATCGATCCCCACCAGTCGATACGCCGCTCGCGGCGGACGTGGTCGAGGTGGAGCACCTTGGCGATGACGATCAGCGCGAAGATCGCGATGGGGACGTTGATGTAGAAGATCCAGCGCCAGCCCGCGGCGCCCAGGAAGCTGTCCGTGCCGGAGAACAGACCGCCCAGCACCGGTCCGAGGACGGACGCGCTGGCGAAGACGGCCATCATGTAGCCCTGGTAACGGGCGCGCTCACGGGGCGGGATGATGTCGCCGATGACCGCAAGGGCGAGCGGCATGATGCCGCCGGCGCCTATGCCCTGGAACGCGCGGAACCCGGCCAGTTCGTACATCGACTGGGACAGACCGCACAGCGCCGAACCGACCACGAAGATGAGGATCGCGAGCATGAACAGCCGCTTGCGGCCGTAGATGTCCGACAGCTTGCCGAACAGCGGCGCGGCGATGGTCGAGGTGATCAGGAACGCGGTAGTGACCCACGCCTGCGCCGACAGGTTGTCGAGGTCGTTGCCTATCGTCTTGATCGCGGTCGAAACGATCGTCTGGTCCAGCGCCGCGAGGAACATGCCGAGGACGAGCCCGGACAGGATCGTGAGGACCTGCCGGTGGGTGAGCACCCCGTCCGGGGGCGTGCCCGTCGGACGGGTTGCGGTGGCGCTCATGTCGTACTGCCTTCTTCCGAGTTGCCGAAGCGGGCGGAATGCCGCGTCCCGCTGGTCGTCCAATGGATGTGCGTGGTGTCGTAGGCCGCGGTGAACCGCACCAGCAGGCGGGAGAACTGGTCCTGTTCCTCAACCGTCCAGCCGTCGAGCACCTGCTCGAAGAACGCGAGGCGGGCACGCTCGTGTGCGGCGATCATCGCCCGGCCGGCCTCCGTGACCACGAGGAGGCTCGCACGGCCGTCCACCGGGTCGGCCCGGCGCTCCATCAGCCCGCGCGTCACCAGCGCGGCCACCTGGCGGCTGACCGTCGACAGATCCGACTGCACGCCGGCAGCCAGCGCGCTCGCCCGCAGCGGGCCGTCGATCGCCGCGGTGCGCAGCACCATCTGCGTCGCCGAGTCGACGTCGTCGCTGGCCGCGGCCATCAAACGGGCCTTGGACCGGCGCACCGTGCGCAGCAGATCGATCACCGCGTCCGCGACGGAAGGGGCCTCGGCCCGGCCTCCGTCCGCCTCGGTTCTGAGGGCTGCCGTCCCCTGCCCCGCGACGGGCACCGCACCTGCTTGATCCACCGCCGGTCACCTTCTTTCACATCCGCACTACTTGCATAAGACAATAACTTGGGGTGCACAAGTAATCGAATTTTCGGCCGCCAAAGCGAGGAAGACCACAGTGGCCCCTGGTCCCGGGCCACCGGCGAACGCCCGACGAACCAGGTGGCGGCCGGCCGGGTAGGCAGATCGAGCCGTAACAGCGCCCCGCCGCGTCACGGCCGCCCCGCGCCCGCGCTCGTCTTCCGGTCGGTCCCGGCCCGCACTTCTGCCTCGGCGGCCCACTGGCCAAGCTGCAGGCGGAGGTGGCCGTCGGCACCCTGGTGCGCACGCTCCCCGAGCTGCGGCTGGCCGACGCGTCAACCCTGGACTGGCGGGATAACCCGCTGCAGCGGCGGCTGACCGCTCTCCCGCTCGCTCACTGACACTGAACGACGAAGGAGTACCCACCATGGCCCGAGAGTTCGAGGTCCGCCGGGAGCAGTACCTGCCCGTCCTGCCCGACCAGGTCTGGAACGCAGTCACCACCGGAGCCGGCAACCTCGGCTGGCTCTATCCGATGGAAATCGAGCCGCGCGTCGGCGGAAAGGTCACCCGGGGAGATGCCACCGTCGTGGCGTGGGAGCCGCCGCATCACATCGCTGTCCGGGCAACCCAGGAATACGGGTTCTCCAACACGCTCAGCTACCGCATCGAGTGGTCCGACGGTGGCGCGAGCCATCTGCGTATGGCAATCCACTGGTTCACACAGGTGTCGTTGACGACGCCTGGAACTGGGATGCCAAGACGGACGTCGCCGAGAAGTACGTCGACTTCCACCAGCACGCCCTCGCCGAGTATCTCCGGCACTTCGCCGGCCGACCCGCCGTCTACATCAGATCCCAGCGCCGGCAACCCACCGCCGACCCGGTCGGCTTCGCCGCCCTGTGCCGACGCCTCGGCCTCCCCGACGACGCGGCCGTCGGCGACCGGTTCACACTCCTCGCCCCCGGCCCGGACTGTGACCCCGTGGAGGTGGCCGTCGACTGGATCAGCACCGACTTCGTCGGCCTGCGAGGCCCGGACGCCCTGTACCGGTTCTTCAACGGCAGCACCTGGAACGTACCGATCTGGCTGGGCCACCACCTGTTCGCCGCGAACAGCGACGAGGAGCAGGCCACGAAGGCATGGACAGCCTGGCTCGACGACACGCACACTCAGGAGTCCTGATGCAGACCTCCACGCAGACTTTGCTCTTTGCCGCCGAACTCATAGAGGAGAACGGCACCCATACCCTCATCGTCCAGGACGTGAGAAGAGATACCATCCAGTCCACTCCGGTCCCCAAAGCCATGGTCGACAAGCTCCCGGTCTTCCTTTCCGCGCTCGTCGCCAGACTCCACCCGTCGCCGGCGCGGCACCGCTGGTAGCCCGCTCCGGAAGCCGGCCGGGGCGCGGGGCGGCAGCGCGCTGCGCGCACCACGCTCGCTACCGAGCCCCATCGTCATGACCCGCTGACCCGGTCAAGGTCGCTGGTCCCCAACTGGTCTCCAAGCCGACCCCGTAAACCCCCGCCACGAGACGCAGATTTCACCACGCTCGCGCCAAACTGGCCCCACCGCACTCGCTGACCCGCTCAGTAGCCACACTCTGAGCTGCCTTATCCACCGGGCCCGCTCCGCCCTGACGCGGTCGCGCATCACGTCTGTCCACCACGGTGGTGCATGCACCTGCTGGCCCCCTCGACGTCAGACCCACCGAGGCGTTCATGTCCCTGGTGCCGGCACTGAGCGTCCAAGGGGAAACGCGATGCCCTCAACCGGACCGCTCCAGCTCGATTTGTTGTGCGAGTGCCAGGAGCACGAGGACCTGGACCCCGCTCCTCTTCTGGCCCATATCCGCACCGCCTGCGCCGCGGGACGGGCCGACCAGCCTGCCGGCTTTCCTAGGCTCCGCAGTGCGCCACCGTCCGGTCCGGATCACCGGGAGAGCGGCCGTTTCGGTCCCATGGACGCCGGGGCGGGGGCCGAAGCCCTGCGGAGCGCTGGCGCACGCACCACTCCCGGTCAACGAACGGTGCTGCGGCAAGCCACGGCATCGAGAGCGGAGCTGTGCTGCACGAGGAGGCGGGCAGGGGCACGGTGGAGGTATGAGCGACGACGAGACGAGGATGTTCCGGCCTGGCGAGAAAGTGCCCGAGAGCGGCATCTACGAGTGCACGTGCGGTGAGTCGCACAAGGCCTTCACAAGCACGGACGTCAAGGGCCACACCTTCTCGCCCCCGCCGGAACACTGCTCCGGCATCGGCTGGAACCTGAAAGAGCCCACCCACGAGTGACGGCTGGGCGAGCAGTCGGCGAGGCTGGGTGCGGGTACCCAGACCAGCGCCCCACGTATCGCGGGTTGGGCGAGTGAAGGGCGCGAGAGGGGAGAGAAGCGAAATAGCTGGGCGCCGTCAGGGGCCTGTCGGGCGAGGGGCCCGCGAGCACGTGTGGCCTCGAGCCGAGCGGCGCCGCGTCACTCTGGAGGTCCCGTAATGACTCTTCCCGCCGACGAGAATGCCGGCAGCCCCGATCTGCTGGCGATCTACCTCAACGACCATTTTGCCGGCGCGACCGGCGGCGTGGAGCTCTTCAAGCGAGCCGCACAGTCCCACGGTGGGGCCGAGCGCAACGCTCTGGTGGAGCTGGCGCGGCAGGTGGAGGAGGACCGGGAGGCGTTGGCGCAGGTCATGGCTGATCTCGGGGTGCCAGTGGACCGGCCGAAGGCTGCGGTGGGGTGGATCGCAGAGAAGGCGGGTCGCCTCAAGCCCAACGGCCATCTGTTCTCCCGTTCCCCCCTCAGCGACGTCCTGGAGGCCGAGTCGGCTCTCCTGGGCGTCCAGGGCAAGGCAGCGTGCTGGCGTACCCTGCGCGCCTTGTCCGAGACCGACGCGCGCCTGTCCACCGAGCGGTTGGACGCCCTGGTGGAACGCGCAGAGGACCAGATTCTGACCCTGGAGAACATCCGTCTCTGTGCGGCGACGCGGACGTTCCGCTCCCTCCCCTCGTCCACGCCCTGAGTTCGGCCGGAACGTCGGCGCGCACGGTAGGAGGCAGGGTCGGCGGAGACACGCAGTCCCCAAGCACTATCCGCCGCGCCCGATCTCTTCAGCCGCACTCGAGAGGACCTGCTCCGTCAGACCGATCCGGGCTGCTGGTAGCGCCCGGTCGCATCCGCAGGGCCGCCGACGGGAAGGAGGTCCAATCCGCCGGCGGCTTCACTCAGTCTGCCCGCGTGCACGATGCCGCGCAGCCGAGGGAAGCTTGCCAGGCGCGGCTGCTCTCAGGGTGTCTGGTCAGGCCCGTCTGGGCTGCGGGGGCCCGGGTGGGGAGGGACCACGGGGATATGGGTAAGGAGACGCGGACGTTCCTGCCTGGTGAGAGAGTGCCGGTCAGCGGGGTCTACGAGTGCACCTGTGATCAGGCGCGTCGGGCTATCACGCGCGTCGGTCATGTGTTTCCCGCGCTGCCGTCGGGCTGCTCCGGTATGGGCTGGAGCGTGAAGACGGCGAACGGGGATGATTCCGCATCCGGGCGCTCGGAGGGCTGAGGCAGTACGGGAGGCAAGAGACCCGCGCCGACGGTAGGGACGGCGCGGGCCGACCTCATTGAAGAACGGACAGGCAGGCTCCTGTTGTCGACACGCCGAGAAGTGCCTGCATACCCGCAGGCACCCAGTGGTCAGCTTGCGATTTTGCCTCCCGTGCGAGTCGGCCGCCGAGGCCAGGCGCCGATGAGGGACGCCTCAGCCGCCGGATCCCGGCCTGGGCGCCGCGCCGCCGGTGCACGGGCCTGGTGCTCGGGCCGGTGCCTATAGGTTGGCAATGCGGCGGGCGCGTTCCACGATGCCTCCTGCTTGCGGAGCGGGACGCTGCTGTTCGCCGTGCAGGGCGTTGAGGACCACGAGGGCGCCGGTGAGTGCCGGAACTGTCCACTGGGCGATTTTCAGCTCTGCGCTCGAACGGGGCGGCGATGCGGACGCGGCGGTCGATGGGGTGGCGGATTGGCTGGAGCGGCAGGTTCGTAGGCCGGGCGCACGGGTGCGGTGATGCCCTGCGCGCCCGGCCCGCCGACTGGCAGGGTTCGGCCCCGGGGGTCTGGTGGGTCTCCCGGGGCCTCGGTCTGTTTCGGTGCCGCGCACAGGCGCCGTGGCGGCGGGCAGGGTTGCTCGGCTCAGGCGGCTACGGCGTTGCGCGTGGCCTGAGCGGCTTGGGTGAGTCGTTGCCGTGCGGCCTTCAGGGCGGCGTTGATGTCTCGGGTGCCGGTGGAGACGCACAGGGTGTAGGAGACGTCTTCGAGGCGTTGTCGGGAGTCGGCGTTGCCCTTTTCGGCGTGGAGGGTGAGGGGAGTCTCGTACTGCTCGACCCGTCGGAGACGCCTGTGGTGGTGTCCTGCGAGGAAGTCAGGTTGCCGGACGTGTCGTAGCTGTAGGAAGTCTTCTTGCCGGACGGGTTGGTCAGGCTGGAGGGCAGGTTGGCGCCAGAGTGGGTGCTGTGGGCGCCGAGCGCGGTGGTGGCACCGGTCGGCAGCTTCGCCGAGTTCAGGTTGTCGCTGCCGTCCCAGCCGAACGTCGTGGTGTTCTCCGAGCCCGAACCCGGCGCGTTGACGGCCGTCTTCTGATTGTGGTTCGCGTCGTAGGACGACGAACGCGTGTGGTTCAACGCGTCGACGACCTTGGTCACCTGGCCGGAGCCGTCCACCGTGTAAACGGTCTTGTGTGCGTTCGGGTCCGTCACGGTCGTTGTTCCGGCCGGGGCGCGGGTGGTGGCCGAGTAGGCGTAGGTCCAGGTGTCGGTTCCGGTCGGTGCGACGCGCTGCATCGAGGTGACGCGGGACTGGGTGTCGTAGCCGAACTCCGGGCTCGGGGAACCACAGCGAAGATCGCCCGACGCAGCGCCCCACACGGATCCGGCCTGGGCCAGACCCGCTGGGTCGTGGAACGGACCTTCGCCTGGCTCGACCAGTTCAAACGACTCTGGATCCGCTACGAGATACGCGCCGCCACCCCGGACTGGGCCGGAGTGAATCCGAGGCACTGGGGAGCCTCGCCCGGCGACGCCGACCATGGCGTTGTGGCCCCCTATGGTTCCGCAGCGCACTGACCCTGGGCGGTCTCCTTAGGCGTCGGTCCAACTCTTCGCCCGGCGCTCGCCGCGCACATCGCCGTACCAGTCCAGGCACAGCACGGTCGCGTCGTCCGCCAGGCGTCCGCCCGAAGCGTCCGCGACCGTGGTCGTCAGGATGCGTGCGACGTCGCGAGGGTGCTCGGCGGCAGTGTCGCGGATCAGGGCGGGCAGCCCTACGGTGCGCGCCCTACCGTCCTGCATGCCGTCGGTGTAGAGGACAAGCCGGTCACCGGGGCGCAAATCGAGGTCTTGGACGTGGTGGGAAGGAGCCAGGACCCCGAACGGCAGATCGACGTCCAACGCGACCTCGTGGACGGCTCCGTCGCGCAAACGCAACGGCCACGCGTGGCCTGCATTGACAAGTTGCGCCCCACTGCCGTCGAGAGCGATGCGGGCCAGCAGCCCGGTGGCGAAGGAGCCGCGGCCGTGGTCGAGCATGGCCTGATGCATCTGGCGGGCCTGTTCCACCAGGGCGACCACAGAGCGACGGGCACCGCGCGAGGCGTTGACCAGCACGCTGGCCATCAGAGCGGCATCGACGTCATGCCCCATGGCGTCCGTGATCGACAGGTGCAGGGTGTCCGGGTCGAGGGAGTAGTCGTATGAGTCCCCGGCGATATCGGTAGCAGGCACCAGTGCGCCGGCGATCGCGAACTGGTTCGCCTCGCAAGAAGAGGCCGAGGGAAGTAGCTGGCGCTGTATCTCGGCGGCGAGACTCACCGAGGTAGTGCGCTCTCCCCAGTGGTACAGGTCGGTGAATCGACGGTCGGTGACGAGGATGTACGCGAGCGTGTGCGCGGCCTCCTCGACCTGCTCCAGTGCCTCCCGCGTGACGCGGGGCAGGAACACTTCCAGGATCCCGATCGCGTCGCCACGGTTCGTAACGGGTGCAAGCACGCGCCGCCCGGGCCCGCTGTCCGGGCCCGATATCGGCTGCTGGCCGCCGAGTACCTGTTCGTAGACAGTGCCGGCCAGTGGGACCTGTTCCGCCCGGTGGCCTTCCCGCGAGGACGTTCCTTCCGAGACACGTACCAGTTGCCGGCCGGCGACATCGATGAACAGGAAGGACGCGCATCGTGCGCCGAACCGCTCGCGCAGGTTCTGCGCCACCACGTCGAGTGAGGCGACAGGCGCGGCCTCCTCCGCGGCGGCCAGCACCGCGGCGAGCCCGATTCGATCGTCAGCCACATCCGCCTCCCAGTGACTCCGGCTGTGTCGGCCCGGCTCCAGCACTCCTCTCACGTTCCGCTTCCGCGGGGGGACCCGTGAACCGTTTGCGCCGGCTCGGCTGTGGGCGGCCCTGCAGGAGCTCGGCGGACGTGGATGCCGGAATCCCCCTCTCCTGCCAGCATACGAACTGACGTCGCATGCGGGATGTGCGCGATGCACGGTGTGGACCTCGACCTGCAGAAGCAACTTGCAAGAGCACAGCCGCCCGGGCTGACAGGCTCACTCTGTGCAGAGCGGATCGCCCCGGCCTGGCAGGGGCTGATCGTCCCTCCGCCCGGCTACCGGCGATCCCCACTGGCGGTGACTTTTTTGGGAAGATTACCTCTGGCATATGCCCGGGCGCAGATCAACGCCCTCATCGTCGACGCCCCCGCCCCCGAGCGTCTTGGCGCCTCCTGGTCCGTCCTGCTCGACAGACCTGTCGTGGACCGTACGGGCCCGTACGCCTGGCTGCAGCGGCGGAACGGGACAGGCCTGGGCTTTCCGCAGACTGCACAGCCGAAACCCGGCAAGAACCGGATGCACTTCGACATCTCCTCATCCGACCACAGAACCGTAATGAGAGCGAACTGCGGGCTCACAAGGGCTCAGTCCCACGCACATGCTCAAGGCTGCCGGTAAAGTCGGCGCCCTCCATCGGGACCGGTCTCGGCTATGTGTCCCACGAGCTCACGTGCGTCCCAGTCCCCCAGCCTGTGGTCTGCTCGGCAGTTTGGTCATCCGCTCGGCAACATCCGGCTGCGCGAAGAAGAACCAGTGCCCCCACTGGACGGCGAGCTCCGGCATCACCCGGGACAGGTGCTCCGTCAGTGGCAGGCGGTCGACAAACGCCGCCCGGGACACGTCCTCGGGATGGTCGACTACGAGGCGCAGCACCGCACTGCCCCCGCGGTCCTGGTGACTTTCTCGTGAGGTACCGGCTGCCGTCCGGTTTGCGTGGGCCGCCGCAGCGATCGCCGCATTGTGATCTACCCGCCGCGCGTACCACCGGTGGCCCAGGCTCGTAGCCGAAGGTGTCTCGGCGGAAGGTAGCAGGTCTTGTCCCATTTGTTTCTGTAATGGCCGCCGGACTCTCACCGCGTTCCGGGCCGCTCGGCCACTGCCGCGCCGCGCGGGTTCAGCGCCCCACCGCCTTGCGCAGTTCTTCCTTGTTCATCGAGGAACGGCCCTCTACGTTCTTCCTCTTCGCCTCTTCATAGAGCTGATCGCGGGTGGGACTGACCGGCCCCCGATGCGAACGCTCACCACCGCGCTGGGAGGCCGACTTGGCATCACGTGTGGACGTTCGGCTCGCGGACCTGGATCGCCTCGACGTGGCGGAGGGAACCGTCCGTGACGATCCCGACGATGCGCCCGGCGACCGCACCCGCGTACCTCTGTGCGGGTCAGGGCAGCGGGGTGCCGCCAGTTGCGTTGACGATCTCCGCCGTCAGGAAGCTGGCGTGCTCGGAGGCGAGGAACACGTAGGAGGGCGCGATCTCCGCGGGCTGGGCCGGCCGTCCCAGAGGGGCCTGCTTGCCGAACTCGTTGGTGCCCGGCAGCGTCGCCGGGATGAGAGGCGTCCAGACCGGGCCCGGCGCCACGGCGTTGACCCGGATGCCGTCCGAGGCCAGCATCTGGGCGAGTCCCTGGGTGAACGTGACGATGCCGCCCTTGGTCGTGGCGTAGTCCAGCAAGTGCGGGCTGGGCTTGTAGGCCTGCACGGACGTGGTGTTGATGATGGACCCGCCCCGCGGGATGTGTGGCACGGCGTACTTGCTGAGCCAGAACATGCCATACAGGTTGGTCTTGAGGACCCGGTCGAACTGCTCGGTCGTGATCGCACCGATCCCGTCCGGCTGGGACATCTGAAATGCCGCGTTGTTGACGAGGACGTCGATTCGTCCGAACTCGTCCACCGCCCGGTCGATCAACGCTCGGCACTCGTCCTCCTCACGAATGTCGCAGGGAACGGCTATGGCCCGGCGACCGGCGTCCTGGACGAGGCGGGCGGTTTGCTCGGCGTCCTCCTTCTCCGGCTCCAGATAGGTGAACAGCACGTCGGCGCCCTCCCGGGCGTAGGCGAGCGCCACGGCCCTGCCGATCCCGGAATCGCCGCCGGTCACGACGGTCGCCCGGTCGCTGAGCAGACCGCTGCCGCGGTAGGACTCCTCGCCGTGGTCGGGCGGCGGGTCCATCGGTCCCGTCCAGCCGGGGTGGCTCTGGCCCTGCTCCGGAAAGTCGGGCTGGGGGTGCTTCTCGGTTGGATCGACGTTGTGCTGGTCGTTCATGGCAGCCTCCGTGGTTCTGATCGACGCTCGCACGGTGTGGAGCCGGTACGGCTCCGCGGCACCCGTCCCTGCGCGGTGCCCCGCGCTCCGGCCCCCGCGTACCCTGCGCCGCACTGGTGACACCGGGCCCGACATGCAGGTGGGTACGACTCGGCGGCCCGGCCGCTCCGCATGCCCCCGGCGGGCCGCCACGAGGGCGTCACGTACCCGTGCACTGTTCGTGACCCGCCGCCGAGGGGGTCATGCCGTCGGCCCTTGCGGGTGACCTGCTGCGATGCTCAGCTCTGGCACACCGGACACCACACCGTCCGTCGGCCCGCCACCCGGCCGGAGCGCAGGTGCGCACCGCACCGCGGGCACACCGGATCCACGTCCTCCCTGCGCCCGGTGAGCCAGCGTCGCCGCGGCGGTACGCAGCGGGCGCGCACGGACGTGTCGAGGACCCGGCCCATCGAGGTGTGCACATGCCGCACGGCCGTGTCGCTCAGCTCGCGTGCCGGAAGACGGGGGTTGATCCGGGCCCTCCAGAGGATCTCGTCGGACAGCAGGTTCCCCAGCCCCGCGATCACGGACTGATCCATCAGCGCACTCTTGACGGCGCCCCGTTTCCCGGCCAGTACATCCTGGAATTCCTCCCTGGGCACGGCCAGAGCGTCGGGGCCCAGCCTGTCAAGAATCCGTTCGACACCGCGCTTGTCAGTCAACTGCAGTCCCTGCAACTTGCGTTGATCCGTATAACGCAGGTGCTGCGCATCGTCGAGAGTCAGGACCACGCGGTCGTGTGCCGCGACCGGCTCGTCCAAAGAACAGCAGCGGAACGACCCCGTCATGCCGAAATGGCAGACAAGTGTCATGTCACTGCCCTCGACCGGGACGAACAGGCGTTTCCCATGACGCCACGGGTCTCCCAGCCGCCTGTCCTCCAGCTCTCTCCTCAGGCGCTCCTCCCCCACGCCTCGCAGCACGCCGGCGTCCAGAACCCGTACCTCCGAGACACGCCGCCTCGAACCGCACTCCCTCAGCACTGTGCGGAATCCTTCGACGTCCGGGAGCTCGGGCATCCATGTCACCTCGTTTCAGCGTCCTGATCCGACCGATTCACCGCCAGCACCCGACGGCCTCGTCGTCCTGCGACCCGGAGGGAGTAACGCCCCCAACGACGGCCTCACCGGGCCCCGTACGCGGGGTGGTTCGGTGCGGCCTCGGGGCGCCGACCAGCGCACGAGTACCCGGGAAACCGAGGGCGAACACCGCCGAGTGGAACAGGCCGAGGTCGCGATTTTCCGGCCCCGAGCCACGCGGGTTCCGTTCCCGCGCGGGCCGAGCGGATTCCGGTGGCGGCCCCGGGAACCCGCGGTTCCGCCGACTCGCTGCCTCACGACATCGGCCGGCTTCCGCCGCTCGCAGCCCGGCGAAGGTCCACGACGCGGAGAAGGCGGCTCTTCGGAAGGCTGCGACGGTCGAGCAGACCGCGGTGTGTCTCCGAATCGCGGGCGGCCCATCACACGCGTAAGTCGAGCCGTGTACCGACATGCGGCCGGATGCCCCGGTGCGGCCCGATCCAGGTGGGGGGCGCGGGACTGACCGACGACGTCCCCGTACCGCCGCTGCGGGGGCGGCGACTCCGTCCCTACGGGGCCACATGGCCCAGCCGCATCGGGGGACCGACTGAAGTACCGCACCTCCGGGCGACCTGAGCCGGACGAACGGGCAAGGTGCCGGTAAACCCTGCACGCGTTGCCGTCCGCAGGGAGAAGCGGTGATGGCCACCATGGCGGGCAGTCGCCGGGCGCCCAAGGCAGCACCGAACAGTCTGCAGCTGCCGGGCGTCATCCTCGGTGTGGGCCTCGGCGGGTTCGTCGACGGCATCCTGCTGCATCAGCTCCTGCAGTGGCACCACATGCTCACCAGCACCAACCACGACCGAATCGGGGTCAAGTACTACAACCCCCACACAGTCTCCGGGCTGGAGATGAACACGCTCTGGGACGGCATCTTCCACGCCGTGTGCTGGATCGCCGTCCTGCTGGGCCTGGCCACCCTGTACTCCAGGGTCACGCACAACCGGCGCGCGGTGTGGACCTCACGCGTCCTGTGGGGTTGGATCCTGGCCGGCTGGGGCCTGTTCAACCTGGTCGAAGGCATTCTCGACCACCAGATCCTGGGCATCCACCACGTCCACGGCGGCCCTTACCGGGCATGGTGGGACACCGCATTCCTCGTCCTCGGCGGCCTGCTGTTGATCGGCGGCCACCTCCTCCAGCGCACTGGCCGCCCCTACGACCCGACCAGCGCAGGCGGCCACGAGCGGGCCGGTGACCACACCTGATGGACGCTATGCACCATCAAGAAGCCGGCCTCCCGGGCACGGCCCTTTGCCTACTGCCGCTGCTCGCCGTCAGCGTGGGCTACCTGCTCGATGCACGCCACGCCCGGCGCCGAAACCCTGCTCAGGGCTGGAATGCGAGGCGCTCGGCATCGTTCCTCACCGGGACGGCCCTCCTCGCCTCCGCGTTGCTGCCGCCCCTGGCTACGGCCGCGCACGCCGACTTCCGCGCGCACATGGCCCAGCACATGCTCATCGGCATGTACGCACCTCTCGCACTGGTGCTGGGCGCGCCAGTCACCCTCCTGCTGCGCGTCCTCCCGGCCGCTCGAGCCCGACGGCTGACGGCGCTGCTGCACAGCCCCCTCGCACGAGTGCCCGCCCACCCCGCCGTCGCACTGTCCCTGAGCACCGGCACGCTCGGACTGCTGTACTTCACGCCGTTGTACAACTCGGCGACCGCCCACCCTGCGGGGCACTGGCTCATGGACGCCCACTTCCTGATGTCCGGATACCTGTTCGCCTACGTCGTCGCAGGCCCCGACCCGGCGCCCGCACGGCCCGGTGTCAGAAGCCGGCTGGTGTACCTGGGGATCGCGATCGCCGGACACGCACTGATCGCTGAAGCCATGTACGGCGGCTTCTTCGTCGACATCCACGCGCCCGTCGCACAGGTGCAGCAAGGTGCGGAGATCATGTATTACGGCGGGGACATCGCCGAACTCCTCCTGGCCGGAGCCCTGGTGGCGACCTGGCGGCCCGGGCGACGCACGACAAGGACGACACTGCCCCGATGGCCGAAGTCCGATGCCGTGACTGCGACCGCGACCGCGACCGCGACCGCGACCGCGACCGCACAGGCTGACAGAGAAGCACGCCTCCCGGTCGAACCTCCGCGTGCCCCGCCGAGCGCCCGGGCTTGCACAGGCGGGCGAGGTGACGGGAGGCGCGTACATGGCATCGCCGTGCGTGCCGGCCGTGCCCTCCTCCACGATTTGCCTACCCACTCCCTGCTGTCGGGGTACTGGTTTTCCGGGACGGCCCCGCCCTTCCCACCCCGGCCCTCGCGGCTCCCGCTTCCAGGCCCGACTGGTCGGTAGGGCCCTCCCTGTCGACCCGTACACCCCGATCTCCCGCGAGTGGCGGGTCGCAGACAAGGGACCTCCCCCGTAGGCCGTTCGGTGCATGCGGCGAAGAAGACGCGTCGCATGGAACAAGCACGGGAAGGCGGTGGTCATGGACCACTCACGTGCTCCGGTGCTGGAGGCGCTCCAGACCTACCATGCGACCGCACAGACCCCGTTCACCCCGCCGGGGCACAAGCAGGGAAGAGGGGCCGACCCCCGGGTCCGTGACGTGCTCGGCGACGCGGTCTTCCGTTCGGACGTGCTGGCCATCAGCGGCCTCGACGACCGTTCGTCCTCTGGCCGCGTGCTGGAGCGGGCGCAGGCCTTGATGGCCGACGCCGTGGGGGCAGAACACACATTCTTCTCGACGTGCGGCAGCTCGCTGTCGGTAAAAGCCGCGATGCTCGCCGTCGCGGGGCCTCACGAAAGGCTCCTCGTCGGGCGGGACGTGCACAAATCCGTCGTCTCCGGGCTCGTGCTCGCGGGGATCCAGCCGATCTGGATCGACCCCCAATGGGACGCCGAACGGCACCTCGCCCATCCTCCGACGGCCGCCTCGTTCCGAGCAGCATTCGAGGAGTACCCGGACGCGAGGGGCGCCCTGGTCACGACACCGACTCCGTACGGCACATGCGCCGACCTCGCGGCGATCGCGGAGGTCTGCCACGAGCGGTCCCGGCCGCTCATCGTCGACGAGGCGTGGGGCGCCCATCTCCCTTTCCACCCGCGGCTGCCCACCTGGGCGATGGATGCCGGGGCGGACGTCTGCGTCACTTCCGTCCACAAGATGGGCTCCGGGCTCGAACAAGGCTCGGTCTTCCATCTCCAGGGCGCCCTGATCGCACCGGAAGTGCTACGAAGCCGGGCCGACCTGCTCGGTACGACAAGCCCTTCCGTGCTCGTCTACGCCGCCCTCGACGGCTGGCGCCGTCAAATGGTGGAGCACGGCAGGGCGCTCTACGACGAGGCCCTCACGCGCGCGGAGTCCGTACGCAAGGCGATCGCCTCGATCGACGGCATGCACGTGCACGGCAGGCAGGACTTCTGCGGTCCCGGTCTCTCGAACGATCTGGACCCTCTGCAGATCGTGATCGACATTTCCGAGCTCGCCACGACCGGCTACCGCATCACCGACTGGGTCCGCGAGCACCACGGGGTCAACCTCCACACGGCCGACCACCGCCGTATCAACGCGCAGCTGACCCACGCGGACGACCGGAGGAGCGAGGAAGTGCTGCTGGCGGCACTCCGGGACGTGTCCGCGCACGCGGACGGGCTGCGCGACTCCGCCGAGATCGCGGTGCCCGACCCCGCGGGCCTGCGACTGGAGCAGGTCATGCTTCCGAGGGACGCCTACTTCGGTCCGGTAGAGGACGTGCCGTGGCAGCGGGCCGCCGGCCGGATCGGCGCCGAGGTGCTGACGCCCTACCCGCCCGGCATTCCCGCCGCACTGCCCGGAGAGCGCCTCAGTACCGCGGTGGTGGAGTACCTCCGCAGCGGGGTCGAGGCCGGCATGGTCGTGCCGGATGCCGCCGACAGTGACGTGAAGACGATCCGGGTCGTGCGCGGGGAGTGAGTTCGCCGCGCGGGGGCGCCGAGAAGGAGGAAGAAGGAGTGGATCGATGGGCTCGCCCTCGTCCCCCGTGCTCAGGTGCTCGTGTCGGTGGCTCCCGGTCCGGACTTCGGTGACAGCCTCGGAACGCGGCCTCTTGGTGCATCCTCCGATGCCGCGGCCCCACGGTGTGAGCATGTTCTCGGAGTGACGCCGGACGCGCAGAGGCCGGGTCGGGTGCGGGCGGAGCCTGGGAGGGGCATCGCACCGCTTCCTTGAAGGGCCCTCGGCGTGGCTACGGCGTCGGCGTTGAACGCCAGGGCCGTGAGCGTTGCTCCCCGCGGCTGGGCGGCGCCGGCTCGTCGGTCGTCTCACGAGGCGTCGACCAGGACGTAGTCGGGCGGAAGCGGCTCGCCCGAGAGGTAGGCGCGGAGGATCTCCTCGACCCCGGCCGCTATGCGCTCCTGTGCTTCCAGAGTCATGCCCGAGTAGTGGATGGTCATGGCGTGACGGGGCATGCTCCGCCACGGGTGGTCTGGGGGGCCGGCTGGGGATACCACGTGTCGCCGGCGTACCCCGCCAGGTGGCCGCTCTCCACGGCCTCCACCAGGGCATCGGTGTCGACGATGCCGCCTCGCGCGGTGTTGACCAGCCAACTGCCCGGCTTCATGGCCGCCAGCCGTTCTCGACCGAAGAGCGCCTTGCTGCCCTCCATGAGCGGCAACGCCAGACAGACCACGTCCGACTCGGCCACCAGGTCGTCCAACCGCGCATACTTGACCCCGAGCGTCGCCTCCTCCGCGGGCGTGCGGCGGTGATTGGCGTAATACAGCGCCCGCACATCGAAGCCCTTGAGGCGCAAGGCCGTACGGGCACCTATCGCACCGAGCCCGACGAGCCCCACGGTCTTACCTTCCAGGTCATGCGCATCGCGGGAGACCTTGGCAATGTCCCATCCGCCCTCCACCGCTTGTCGATGGCCCGGCAGCATGTTGCGCACAAGTGCGAGGATCTGCATGACGTTGTGCTCAGCGACACTGACGACGTTGCTGCCGGTGACCTCGGCCACCGAGATGCCGTGCCGCTCCGCCACCGCCTCATCGATGTGGTCGGAACCGATGCCTGCGGTGATGACCAGCTTGAGCCGCTCGGCGTTCTCGACCCGCTTCTCGTTGAGGTAGACGGGCCAAAAGGGCGTGGTGACGAGCACCTCCGCGTCTTCAAGCTCCGCGTCGAGGGCCGCGTCGGTGTCCGACATGCCGACGACCTCGTGCCCCTGCGCCTCCAGGAAGGGACGCAACCCGAGGATCTTGTCCGCGGACGCGAGAACCGGTGTGTCCTCGTTCTGCTGTTCTGCGGGGTACAGCACTGCCACGATCTTCATGTGCGAAGGCCTCCAGGTTGAAGGGGCGGACGGCGCGCCGGTCAACGTCCGGCACCGAGCGTGAGCAGCGGGGCGAGTACCCAGGAGAGCTCGGTGAAACGGGTCATGTCCGAAGCCGAACTCCCGGGAACCGGGGGAAGTGGGAGCTGTCGTCCACCTCCGGCTCGCGGTGCCTGGGCCGACGTCCGCATCGTGTGTGCCTCCGGCGGTCTCCGCGAGGCCCGAGGGAGGCAGGTGACGGCCGGGTCCTGCTGGTCTCGGCGCGGCCACTTCTGCCGCTTCCCGCGCGACGTGCCTCGCGGGGCATGCCCGGGTAGGCAATCCGGCTCCAGGCAGCGCCTTCATCCATGCCCCGCCATACACCGGGCGGAGCTCTCGTAACACCGGGCCCTTGTCGAACACCCCGGATGGGGCATGCGTCAGTCCCGTTGGGTCCGCCTTCGCGAACTGCCGTGACGTCGCGAAAGTGGTGAGGCCAGGATGAAGGCGCTTGAGGGTCCGAAGGATGTCGTGGTCAAGGACGTTCCCGATGCGCGGACCGAAAGGCCGACCGACGCTCTCGTCACGATCACATCCACCAACATCTGCGGCTCCGACCTGCATATGTACGAGGGCAGGACCACCATGGAGACAGGACGTGTCCTCGGGCACGAGAACCTCGGCGAGGTAGTGGAGACGGAGCGGGCGTGGACCGCGTCAAGGTCGGTGACCGGGTGTGTCTGCCGTTCAACGTCGGGTGCGGATTCCGCGCGAACTGCGAGCGTGGGCTGACCGGGTTCTGCCTGTCGGTCGACTCCGACACCCCGGGAGGCTCGTACGGTTTCGCAGCCATGTGAACGCCGCGGCCACGACCGAAGGCGTCCAGAGCAACCCCGGCGTCGGCGTCACCGTCAAGCACTTCGCCGGGAACGACCAGGAAGCCAACCGCAACGCTGTCACTGACGTCGTCAGCGAGCGGGCGCTGCGCGAGATCGAACTCAAGGGCTTCGAGATCGCCGTCAAGGCCGCACAGCCGATGGCCCTCATGAGCTCCTGCAACCAGGTCAACGGCAGCTACAGACCGGCCAACTACGACCTGTTCACCGACGTGCTGCGCGGGGAAGAGGGTTACAAAGGTACGGTGATGACCGACTGGGGCGGCAGCCACAGCCCTGTGGGTGTCATGTACTCCGGCACCGACCTGATAGAGCACGGCGGGAACCCTGGCGAGATCATCAACGCCACGGTCAAGGTGGTTCCCACCGTCGATATCGACGGTCTGCCTGCGTACAACCGGGTGATCAACGGCACCCGCACCAGCTACACCTACCGGCTGGGCGGTCTGACCCTCGCGGCCGACGGCGCTACTGCCGTGTCCACCACGGTCAACGCCGCAACGGACCTGTCGAAGACCCCTCTTTCCGGCACCACCACAACGGACACGATCAACAACCAGGTGTACACGGCCAACCCGAAGTTCACCTCGGTCGATGATGCCTACCAGGCGGTGCAGACCCTGCTCGCCTCCGTGGCTCTGAGCACCGCCCAGAAGGCCGGCGTCAGCATCACCAACGTCGTCCATGCCACACCCGGTGACGCCACCACACCGGTCACCACCTACACCGTGAACCTCACCGAAAACTACCCCCCGCTGGCTACACGATGCGCCTGGTCGACCTGCAGCGCAGCGCCATCCGCCTCCTGACCACTGCCTCCAGAACCGAGTCCTTCCAGCAGCTCGCCCAGCAGCACGGTGTCAAAGGCATCAAGGTCGGCCCCTACGGCAAGCTGTTCACCGACCTCGACCCGACCCTCACATCCTCCAAGGGTCGGGTGAAGAAGGCCGGGGACTAACCCCCACCCGAAGGTGCCTCTGCCCTCAATACGGCAGGCGTCTGGCAAGTCGGAGTGACCCACGGGCGGATCGCGCCCGCACAGGAGCGGGGGCGATCCGCCCGTTGGCCCTGGCGCGACTGGCGTGGCTTCGACGCGGCTGTCCATGGCAGTGTCAGAGAGTTGGACAGGAAATTTCCTAGCCCGTCCCTGAAACCCCCTGACGAGGACGTGCGAGGACCGAGCGGCGATGTCAAGGGAGTCCGCGGTGCCCCGCACGGCAGTCACCGCCGATCGACAGTCCGGGCCATCAGGACGCCGCCGTGGATCTCCGGCAGTGACAGCCCCAAATCGAGGGAGAAGGGGTCGTAGTCGACCGTCACGGCAACTTCCGGGTTGACGGCTCAACGAGTCACGGGCCCCGCCGGTCACACCGCAGGCCGGCCCGAGCCAGTTCGAACCGTAGGCCGACGCCAGGTGATGGGCGCGGCCAGGCGCCTCAACTCTCCCTCGGCGGTGAGGGATGCGACAATCGTGACGGTGCCCTGCACGGCCAGTGGATGCCGGTCAGACCGGCATCGCGCAGCCGGGCACGGAGGCCGTCGCGCAAGGTGATGAGCGCGACGATCGCCACCGTGACCGGCCCGAACAGGTCCTGCAGCGCGTCGGCGAGGTTGTCCACCACGCACCCGGTGCCAGCGACCGCGCGCAGAGTCGAGGTCCGGTCCTCGATGCCGCGGACGCGGTCGAGGACCAGTTCCGCCAGGAAAGCGTCGAAGTCGGTGAAGTGCCGGGTGCAGCACGCCCTTGGGACAGTTCGTCTCCTCCGTGACCGCCCTGCTGGTCAACGCGTCGGGCCCGTCCCGGAGCGAGACGCGCTTGGCGGCTTCGCAGCGCGGTGACGACGTACGAGAAGAAGTCGGTGGCCAAGCAGCCCTACGGCCTGCGGGGGCCCGTCACGCTGCAGCCCTCCCGTTCCGTTCCCACGGCTCGTGGTCAGCGTCAGAGGCGGGCCGGAGTCATCGCTCCATCATCCGCATGCCCACTTCATCGTGCGTGTCCCCCACGGCCGCGGGGAGGTTGTTGAGCTTCTCGATCTGTTCGGCTGTCAGTTCCACGGCGTCGGCGGCGCTGTTCTCCTCGACGCGCGCCACGTGCTTGGTTCCGGGGATGGGGGCGATGTTGTCGCCCCTGGTCAGCAGCCAGGCGAGAGCTGTCTGCGCCGGGGTGGCTCCCGCCTCGGCGGCGACGGCCTGGACCTGGTCGGCGATGCCAAGGTTGTGCTGAAAGTTCTCGCCGGTGAAGCGCGGGATGCTTTTGCACAGGTCGGTGTCGTCGAAGCCGTCGGTGGAGCGTATCTGCCCGGTGAGGAAGCCGCGGCCCAGGGAAGAGAAGGGCACGAAGCCTATGTTCAGCTCACGCAGCAGAGGCAGCAGCCGTGTCTCGGAGTGCCGGGACCACAGGGAGTACTCCGACTGGATGGCGGCGACGGGGTGGACGGCCTGGGCGCGGCGGATCGTCTCCGGGCCGGCCTCGGACAGGCCGATGTGCCGGATCTTGCCCTCGGTGACCAGTTCGGCCAGTGTCCCGACGGTGTCTTCGATGGGCGTGCCCGGGTCGACCCGGTGCTGGTAGTAGAGGTCGATGTAGTCCGTGCCCAGGCGCGTGAGCGAGCCTTCCACGGCGGTGCGGATGTTGGCCGGACTGCTGTCGAGCTGCCCGGCGGGACGGCCGGTGTGGGAGACGATGCCGAACTTCGTCGCCACCACGGCGCGGTCACGACGGCCCTTGAGCGCTTTGCCGAGAAGTTCCTCGTTGACGTACGGGCCGTAGACCTCTGCGGTGTCGAGGAGCGTCACACCGATTTCCAGAGCGCGGTGGATGGTGCGGATCGACTCGGTGTCGTCCATGCCGGCTCCCGTGTAAGCGCCGGACATCGACACCAGGCCCAGCCCGATCCGGGACACCTCCAGGCGTCCCAGCTTGATGTGCTTCATGGCGTTTCTCCGTTCTCCGGCGTCGTGTGCGGTGTGCCGGGCGCTGTACCCGGCTCCGCCGCCCGTTCCCGGCGTTGTTGTCGATCATTCGCGCTGGGATGCGCGGCCCGTTCGTGATCGAGGTGGGCCGGAGCAGCAGGGCGGCAAGGAGCGCTCGCCGCTGATCCCCGGTGTGCCGCTTCCGGCCGTGGCCGGTACCGGCGCTTTCGAAGAGTCAGGGGCGAATGAGGACCTTGAGCGCTTCGCGGTCGTTCATGGCCTTGTAGCCGTCGGGTACGTCGTCGAGGCCGACGGTACGGTCGAAGACCCGTCCGGGCTGGATCGCGCCCGAGAGGACGTCGGGCAGCAGTTCGGGGATGTAGGCCCGCGCGGGTGCGACGCCACCGGTGAGGTGGATGTTCTTCAGGAACAGGTTGAAGCCCAAGGTGAATTCTTCGTACTGCGGGGCTCCGACGCGGGAGACGGTGCCGCCGGGTCGGGTAATCGCCCCAACCCTTACCGTGCGCGCGTCCGCTGGTTCGATCCCACGATGAAGCGGCGCCTGTCTCTGTCGGAGGGAAAGGCCGACGAGGACGAGGCACAAGAGTGGCTCCACGCCATCATCGAAGCAGCGCAGGCCGGACTGTCCCCAGCGCTCGCCACCATGAAACTCGCCGAATACGGCGACGCGAACATGAACCTCGCGTTGCGTGGGCTGGAGTTGAAGACCCTCGACCCCTATCTCGCGGGATGGCGGATGCGCGTGGTCCCCGCTCTGGGCCACCTTCCCGTACGAATGATCACCAACGGCGTCGTCGACCGCACCGTGCAGAACTGGATCGTCGACGAACAAGGCCGCTCCACGGTCAAGAACACCATCGCCGTACTGGTTCGCGTCATGGAGCAGGCGGTCCGCGACGGCATCATCACCGTCAACCCCGCCCGGGTGACCGGCTGGCAGAAGCTCTACAAACAGGCCGAGGACGAACTCCGCGACCCGCGGGCCCTCGCCCTGCCGACTGGGGCACACTCGTCCAGCTGGCCGATGCACTCGTCACCGCCTCCTCCAACAACTACCGGGGCTGGGGCTACGTCGTCCTCTTCGCCGCGAGCACCGCCGCCCGGATCGGAGAAGTCTCAGGCTGCCGCGTCGGAGACATCGACACTAGCCAGTGGATCTGGACCGTACGACGCCAGACCACATCCGCGCCCGGCGGACTCACCGACAAAGGCACCAAGGGCAAACGCGCCCGGAAGGCACCATCATCGAAGAGATCCGCCCCCTCGTGGCGCAGCGCATCCTCTCCGCCGGCCCCGCCCCCGACGCCCGTCTGTTCACCGGCCCACGCGCAGGACGCATCTCCACCGCCGTCTTGCGCGACGCCACCCACTGGGACGAGGTAGTAACCCACCTCGGCTACGAGCACCTTCGCCGCCACGACCTGCGCCACACCGGACTCACCTGGCTCGCCGACGCTGGAGTCCCCCTCCACGTACTACGCAGGATCGCCGGCCACGGGTCCCTCACGACCACACAGCGCTACCTACACCCCGACACTCACAAGATCACAGCCGCCGGTACAGCACTCTCCGCGCACCTCAGCGTGCTCCGCGCCCCACGAACCCTTCCCAGCACGACCGTCCTCACCCGCTGACACCGGTCAAGCAACACTGGTCCCCAACGGGTCCCCAAAAACGATCAAGGGCCGGTCTCGGATCTCTCCGAAACCGGCCCTGACCTCGACTCTTTCGAGTCGGGACGACAGGATTTGAACCTGCGACCCCTTGACCCCCAGTCAAGTGCGCTACCAAGCTGCGCCACGTCCCGGTGCGTGATCACGCGTGCCAAACAATACCGCACTCCGGAGGTACCCAGGTCACGGCCGGACGCCATCGCGGGGACAATCGGGGTATGGCGAAGAACGAGCGGGACGGCGAGGCCCCGGACGACGGCACCCCGGACGTTCAGACCCCGGGTGGCACGGCCTCGGACGGTGGGCGGCCGGGCGCTGAACAGCCGGACGGTGAGCGGCCGGGCGCTGAACAGCCGGACGGTGAGCGGCCGGGCGCTGAACAGCCGGACGGTGAGCGGCCGGGCGCTGAACAGCCGGACGGTGAGCGGCCGGGCGCTGAACAGCC
Source organism: Streptomyces sp. NBC_01497 (assembly GCF_036250695.1). Classification (NCBI taxonomy): domain Bacteria; kingdom Bacillati; phylum Actinomycetota; class Actinomycetes; order Kitasatosporales; family Streptomycetaceae; genus Streptomyces; species Streptomyces sp. NBC_01497. The sequence continues at coordinate 967,798 of NZ_CP109427.1, forward strand.
GGACGGTGGGCGGCCGGAGGGGGAATCCTCCGTGGGCAGGGACCGGGATGCCGGGGGGCGGGCCCGCAGCGCGCGCCCCAGGGACGGCCTCGGCCGGCCGCTGCCCTACGGGGCGCGGGGCGTGGAGCGCCAGCCTGAGGGTGTCGTGCGGGCGCCTGAGGAGAGCATCACGCAGGCGCAGCGGCTGCTGGACGCGGGCATGCCGTTCCACGCCCACGAGGTGTTCGAGGACGCCTGGAAGTCCGGTCCTGCGGACGAACGCGCACTGTGGCGCGGACTCGCCCAGCTGGCAGTGGGGCTGACGCACGCCGCGCGCGGCAACCCGAAGGGCGGTGGGCGGCTGCTGCTGCGTGGCGCGGGGGTCGTGGAGGCGTCGGCACCCGCACACGGCCTGGACCGTCCGGGGATCGTGGCGTGGGCGCGCGGACTCGCCGCCCGTGTGGGCGCGGGCGGCGAGGTGGTCGACCCGGCGGCCGAGGCACCCCGGCTGCGCGGCTGACCCGGCCGGGCCGCTTCGGCTCGCGGCGCGGAATCAGCTCTCGACCAGGATCACTTCCAGGGTCCGGGGGCCGTGCACGCCCTCGACGCGGTCGAGTTCGATGTCGCTGGTGGCGGACGGCCCGGAGATCCAGGTGAGGGGCCGGGTCGGGTCGAGGCGCGGCATCGCCTGCGGGACGCCGCCGACGACCTGGTCGGGGACGCGGACGACGCAGATGTGGTGGTCGGGCACCAGCGTGATGCGTCGCCTGCCCTGGTCGGGGCCCGCGTCCAGGACGATGGTGCCGGTCTCGGCGATCGCCAGGGCGCAGCCCGTGACGACGGAGTCGACGGCGTCCAGTTCGGCCGAGGTCGCCGCGGGCCGGTCGGGCACCCGGGTGACGTCGCTGTCCGCGAGCCACTTCTCCGGCAGCCCCGGCGGTACGGCCACCGAGGTGCTGCCGTGCTCGGTGAGCAGGCGGGCCACCAGGGCGGGCAGCGCCGCCATGTCACAACGGTGCACGATCGCACGGTAGTCGTCGAGGTTCTCCGCGAGCAGGTCCACGATGCGCTCGTCGCTCGTGTGCGTCTCCCGGTAGGCACGCTCCGGCTCGGGCGCCTCGGGAGCCTGGGCCACGGCCGCGCGGACGCGGGCGAGGATCTGTGTCCGGGAGTGCGGGGCGGGGCTCATGATCCGCCGTCCTTCCTGGCGCCCGGGCGGGCGGCACCGTTGGTGCGGTTCTTGCGCCACCAGTCGCGGAACGACTCGGGGGGCATCTCGGGCAGGTCGCGCGTGTTGGTCCAGGCGCCGGCGCCGGGGAGCTTCGAGGGGTGCAGCCTCCGGGTCGCGGTGGCGGCGCGTTCCCCCGCCGCCAGCACACCCGGGTGCTCGAACACCCAGCTGGCGGCCTTGATTGCGGTGCGCTCCAGGAAGTGCCCCTTGCCGCCCTGGTGGGCCACCCGGTCGCGCAGGTGGACCAGCACCTCGGGGATGTCGATCGCCACGGGGCACACCTCGTAACAGGCGCCGCACAGGGAGGAGGCGTACGGCAGGGAGGCGTCGATCTCGCTCTGCGTGCCGCGCAGTTGGGGGCTGAGGATCGCGCCGATCGGCCCCGGGTAGACGGAGCCGTAGGCGTGGCCGCCGGCGCGCTCGTACACCGGGCAGACGTTGAGGCAGGCGGAGCAGCGGATGCAGCGCAGTGCCTGCCGGCCGACGTCGTCGGCGAGGGTGTCGGTGCGGCCGTTGTCGAGCAGGACGAGGTGGAAGACCTTCGGCCCGTCACCGTCGGTGGTGCCGGTCCACATCGTCGTGTACGGGTTCATCCGCTCGGCGGTGGAGGAGCGCGGCAGCGTCTGTAGGAAGACCTCCAGGTCCCGCCATGTCGGCACGACCTTCTCGATGCCGACGACGGAGATCAGCGTCTCGGGCAGGGTCAGGCACATCCTGCCGTTGCCCTCGGACTCGAAGACGGTGAGGGTGCCGGTCTCCGCGACCATGAAGTTGGCGCCGGAGATACCCACCTTGGCGCGCAGGAACTTCTCCCGCAGGTGCAGCCGGGCAGCTTCGGCCAGTTCCCGCGGCGAGTCGGTCAGGTTCTCGGGGGCGGCCTTGCCCCACTTGCCCATCTGGCCGGCGAAGATCTCCTTGATCTCGGCGCGGTTGCGGTGGATGGCGGGCACCAGGATGTGCGAGGGGCGGTCGTCGCCGAGCTGCACGATCAGCTCGGCGAGGTCCGTCTCGTACGCGGAGATGCCCTCGGCGGCGAGCGCTTCGTTGAGGCCGATCTCCTGCGTGGCCATCGACTTGACCTTGACGACCTCGGTCTCGCCGGTGGCCTTCACCAGGTCGGCGACGATGCGGTTCGCCTCGTCCGCGTCGGCGGCCCAGTGCACCACACCGCCCGCGGCCGTGACCGCCTCCTCCAGTTGGACGAGGTAGCGGTCCAGGTGGCGCAGCGTGTGGTCCTTGATCTGCTTGCCCGCCTCGCGCAGCTCCGCCCAGTCGTCGAGTTCGGCGACGGCCTTGGCGCGCTTGTCGCGGATGGTGTGGGTGGCGTAGCGGAGGTTGCCGCGCAGGGTCTCGTTGGCGAGCGCGTCCTTCGCCGCCGTGGGGAAGGCCGGCATTCCGAGATACGTCCCGCTCATGCCCAGGGCTCCTCTTCAGTCGACGCAAGGATCTCCGCGATGTGCAGGGGCCGCACCGGATCACCCTCGCGGCTCAGTACACCGCCGATGTGCATCAGGCAGGAGTTGTCGGCGCCGCAGAGCACTTCGGCGCCGGTGGACACCGCGCTGCGCACCTTGTCCTGGCCCATGGCGGCCGACACGTCGGCGTTCTTGACGGCGAAGGTGCCACCGAAGCCGCAGCACTCCTCGGCGCCCGGCAGCTCGCGCAGCTCGATGCCCTTGACGGCGCTCAGCAGTTTGTGCGGACGCTCGCCCAGGCCGAGGAGGCGCAGGCCGTGACAGGAGGGGTGGTAGGTGACGGAGTGCGGGAAGTACGCACCGACGTCGGTGACGCCCAGTACGTCCACCAGGAACTCCGTGAGCTCATACATCCGAGGTGCGAGCGCGGTGGCGGCGCTGTCCCCCATCGTCGGATAGTGGTTTCTGACCATCGCGGCACAGGAGCCGGACGGGGTCACCACATGGTCGTAGCCGTCGAAGACGCCTGCCATGCGACGGGCGAGGGGCACGGTCTCCTGGCGGTACCCCGTGTTGAACTGGGGCTGTCCGCAGCAGGTCTGCCCCTGGGGGAAGTCGACTTCCACCCCGAGGCGTTCCAGGAGCCGCACGGTCGCGATGCCGGTGGCCGGGTACACGGCGTCATTGACGCAGGTGACGAAGAGAGCGACGCGCATGGGTGGAGCATATGTCGGCCCCTGACGTGGACAGAAGGCCCCGTCCGTTCTGATGGGTCATCAGACATCCGATGGCTGAGCCCGGGCGAGGGACGCGCCGGAGTCCGGCGCGCGCCGGGCCCGGTCACGCCGGACGGTGATACCGCTCCATCACCCGTGCGGGCCCCGCCTGTTCGCCTGGGCCCGCACGCCTGTGACTGCTGCCACCCGAGAGATCCGGCATGACTTCCGGGGCAGTGGGCAGGCGCCGGGATGCGACGTCCGCCTGATGGACCCCACCGAGGAACAGGTAGGAACACCCGTGCTGATGGCCCACCCCACGACTCTGCGCCACCACGTCCTGAGCTACGAGACCGCGCGGGAGCTGCACGCCCGGCAGGGGAACAAGGAGACGGGACGGCGTCTTGAGGACGCCACCTACACGCTCTGCGTCTCGACCGGCACCCGAAGCGCCGACGACGCGCTCGCCGCGGCCGGCAGACAGCTGGCGGCGGCGGAGGCGACGACGGCACCGGGCACATTCGCTCCCGCCGTCTGACTCCCGGTACGACGGCCCTCGCCGCCACGAGAAGCACAGTCAGTACACGACGCGCGAACGAACGGATCGGCCCATGGACGGCCATGGCGCACAACCGTCGACGGACACGCTCCGCGATGCTGCCGAGACGCTGGCGGACTCCGCGGAGGCCGTCACCGAGATCTCCGTCACCACGGCCACGGCGCTCGACCCGTGGCTGCTGCCGAACCGGCTGAGAGTCCTCCGGTTCGTCGGCGAGAGGCCCGGGGTCAACCTGACCGGCCTCGCCGCCGGAGCGGGAATGACACTGCCCAGGGCCAGCCGGATGTGCGCGGCCATGGAGTCCGCCGAACTCATCGAACGCAGACCGGTCCGCCAGGACCGCAGGGAGATCGGTCTCGTGCTCACCGGGCGCGGTACCGCGCTGCTCGCGGACTACCGGGCCCTGCGCGCCTCGCGCATCGCGGACGTCATGCGCCGTATGCCCGACGACCGCCGCGCGGACCTTCTCGCCGGGCTCCGGGCGTTCGTCGCGTCACTGGGCGACGCGGGAGAGCGCTGACCCGTCCGAGGGACCACCGTCCGCGGCGAGAGCCTCCGGCACGGACTCGTAGACCCCCAGCGCCTGCCCCAGACCGATCACCGTGAACAGGCGCCGGACGAACGCGGACGGGCGCGCGACGCGCAGCCGGTCCCCGAGCATGGCCCGGGCCTGGAGCAGCACATTCACCGTGGTCGAGTCCGCGAAGACGACTCCCGACAGGTCCAGTACGACCGCTCCGGTCCCGCCCGAGTCCTCGGCCGCCCGTTCGAGCGCGTCGGCCAGCGGCTCAGCCGTGTCGAGGTCGAGTTCCCCGTCGACGGCGAGCACGACCGCGCCGTCCTGCGCGCGCACGGTCAGTTCCATCGCCCTGTCGGCGCTGGGAGGAGGCAGCACATTGTTCCTTTGCACGGTCGACGGCACGGCACCAGGGACCCCACGATAGAAGCGATAGTTGTCATTTGACAACATTCTCCGGTGGGCAACAATCTGTTCACTGCTTCCACGCGGCTCCATCGCACCGGAGGTACCGTGCCCGTACCAGGAAGTAGGGCTGAATGAAGCTATGCGCTGTCCGCCACACGGCCCTGCCCGGAATCGGCGGGTGCGCTGCCCAGCTCGTCGAACCGCTCCCCCGCCGCGGCACGGAAGGCACCGAGGCCCTGGGCCAGCGCGACGATGTCCGAGGACTCCATGCGATCGAGGACCATCGTGACCTCACGGGCCCGGAAGGCCCGGTACTCCTCCAGCACCTTGTGGCCCCGCCTGCTCAGCCGGAGCTCCACCTCGCGCCTGCTGGTCGGGCTCGGCGAGCGGATCACCAGCCCCATCGCTTCCATCCGGTCGCACAGCCTGCTCAGCGACGAGGGGCGCGATCCGAGGACCTCGCTCAGGGTGCGCAGATTGGCGCCCTCGTATCCTTCGATGACAAGAAGGGCACGTAGTTGCGACGGCGACACGGGTCCGGACGGCACAGCATCCTGGCCCCGGCCCCACAGCACCTCGAGCAGCTCGGAAGCGGCGCGGGCGGCCATGGCGACCTGCTCGCGCTGGTGCGGCTGAGCCGTGAAGCGGGACATCGATCCACTCTTTCATCCGGCACGGGTCTTTGTCAGCCCAGACGGATTCGCCCTGAGAAGAGAGCCTGAACGACAGTGACTGTACTAGCGGACATGGAAACAGCGGTCCGGGCGGCCGCCCCCCACGCCGTCACCGACGTGGTGCGCGACGCGCTGGCCGCGGGTTACGGCGCCTCGTCCGTACGGCTCTACCTGGCCGATTACGGCCTCACGGTGCTTCGGCCCGTGGGCGAGAGCGCCGACGAGGGGCTGTCGATCGACAACAGTGTGGAGGGCCGCGCCTTCGGCAGCCAGGAGCCGCACGAGCAGCGCCCTCGCCGCGGCGAGGTCGACCACCACCTGCCCGTGACCGTGCGCGGCGACCGGCTCGGCATCCTGAGCGTACGGCTGCCCGAGGACCGCTCGGTGAAGGAGACGGTGACGGAGCTGGAGCGGGTCGCTGAGCTGCTCGGCCACGCGATCCTGGTCGCGGAGCGCGACACGGACCTCTACCGGCAGGCGCGCCGGGTCACCCGGCTGACCCTCGCCGCCGAGATGCAGTGGGAGCTGCTGCCGGCCCGGGCCTGCGAGGCGCCCGAGTACGCCATCGGCGCGCACCTGGAACCCGCCTACACGATCCACGGCGACAACTACGACTGGTCCGCGGACGGGAACGGGCTGACCCTCGCCGTCACCAACGGCATGGGTGAGGGCATCCAGGCCGCCCTGCTGAGCAATCTCGCGGTGAAGGCGCTGCGCAACGCGCGGCGCGCGGGCATCGGCCTGGCGGACCAGGCGGCCCTCGCCGACCAGGCGCTGTACGAGCAGCACCGGGGCGCGCTGCACGTCTCGACGCTGCTGCTCCACTTCGACTTCGCGACGGGCCTCGTGCAGGCCGTGGACGCGGGTTCGCCGCAGCTGTGGCGCCGGCGCGGCAGGACGATCGAGCGGATGGAGCTGGACGCCCAACTGCCGCTCGGCATGTTCGAGGAGTCGGACTACACCGCGCAGACCTTCCAGGTGGAACCCGGCGACCGGCTACTGTTCGCAAGCGACGGGGTGTACGAGGCGGTGTCGCCGCGTGGCGAGGCCTACGGGGACCGCGCGCTGGCCCGGGCCATCAGTTCGACGAGTCTGCTGCCCGCCGCGGGGGTCCCGCGCGCGGTGCTGCAGGAGCTGGCCCTGTACCGGGAGACGGAAGCGGCGGACGACGCCCTGGTGGTCTGCGTCGACTGGTTCGGACGCCCGTAGCGGGCGCCGGGGGCCGCCGGGGACGGGGTGCGTACGGCGGCGGGCCCGTAGCGCGCCGAGGACGCTACGGCAGGCGCGACGGGCAACGACGCCGTAAGGACCGGCACCGGTGATGTTCCCTACGGCCCCGGCCGTAGGACGATGCGCTTGCACACGGACCCGGCCCCGGCGGTGCGTCGCCCGCCGGGCGGCGCGCAGGCGCGTCGCGGAGGATCCGGGCGACCGCGCTGACGGGCTCAGGCGTCCTGCGGCAGGTCGAAACGGGCCGTGACCCGCTTGCCGACCGGGACGATCTCGGCGGTCACACTGTCGCTGACCGCGCGGACGATCTCCATGCCGTGGCCGCCGAGCCGGCTCGGGTCGGGCGGGAAGACACGGGGCAGCGTCGTGCTGCTGTCGTAGACCGTGACGGACACGTACCGCCCGGTGCCCTCCAGCTCGATCACGTACGGGCCGTGGCTGTGCCGCTCCGCGTTGGTCACCAGTTCACTGACGACGAGCAGGATGTCGTCCCGCACGAGCTCGCCCAGCGGGGCCAGCCACTCGGCGCACAGCTGCTGCAGGAAGCGGATGGCGAGATCCCTGGCGGCGGCGATGGAGCCGGGCTCCCCGGTGAATTCGGCGGCCCTGTTCAGGCTCTGTGTCGGCTGCACGAAAGACTCCGGGCGGTCGGGCAGCATCGCCCCTGAGATGGTCTGTTCGTTCATTCGCTCCTGCCCGCGCACCTGTGGGCGTCCGGGATCTCCCTCGTCCGTCCCGGCTTATGCCCTCTCAGACGCATCTCATGCACACGACCGTCGGTGAACGCCGTCATGAACGGCCGGGAAGCCGCACCACGGTCACGAAGAACTCGTCGATCTGCCGGACGGCGGCGATGAACTGGTCGAGGTCGACCGGCTTCGTGACATAGGCGTTGGCGTGCAGTTTGTAGCTGCGCAGGATGTCCTCCTCGGCGGAGGAGGTGGTGAGGACGACCACCGGGATGAGTGCCATCTCGGGGTCGGTCTTGATGCGTTCGAGAACCTGGCGCCCGTCGTAGCGGGGCAGGTTGAGGTCGAGCAGGATCAGGTCGGGACGCGGTGCGTCCTCGTGGGGGGCGAGCCGGTACAGGAAGTCCAGCGCTTCCTGGCCGTCGCGGACCACATGCAGCGTGTTGCGGATCTTGTTGTCCTCGAACGCCTCGCGGGTCATCAGCTCGTCACCCGCGTCGTCCTCGACCAGGAGGACCTCGATCGGCCGCGGCTGTGCGGGGTTGGTCATGCGACTGCTCCTGGAGTGGTGCCGACGGTGGCAGGGGCGGAGAGTGCCGGCGGCCTGGCCCCTGAGTGCTGGTCCGCGGCGGCGACGGGCAGGAGGAAGTGGAGGGCGGTGCCGCCGGTGGGCACCGGCTCCAGCCAGATCCGGCCGCCGTGGAACTCCACGATCTTCCGGCACAGGGCGAGTCCGATGCCGGTTCCCTCGTACTCGTCGCGCGCGTGCAGGCGCTGGAAGATGACGAACACCTTCTCGCTGAACTCGGGGGCGACCCCGATGCCGTTGTCGGTCACGCTGAGGTGCCACGCGGCGCCGTCCCCCGCACCCGGTTCCGAGTCCTCGCGCACGCAGTCGATCACGATGCGGCTGGGCCGGTCGGGCTTGCGGAACTTGATGGCGTTGCCGACGAGGTTCTGCCAGAGCATCGCGAGGGTGGTGGGATCGCCGTGCACCTCGGGCAGCGGCGCCTCGCGTACGACGGTGACCCCGTTCTCCTCGATGACCATCGCGAGGTTGCCGAGAGCGCGGTCGAGGGTCGTTTCCAGCTCGACGGCCTGCCAGGCGTCGTGGACGCGTCCGACGCGGGAGAACGTCAGCAGGTCGTTGATGAGGACCTGCATGCGCTTGGCTCCGTCGACGGCGAAGTCGATGTACTGCTTGCCCCGGTCGTCCATCCGGTCCCCGTACCGCTTCTCCAGGAGCTGGCAGAACGAGGCGACCTTGCGCAGCGGCTCCTGGAGGTCGTGCGAGGCGACGTACGCGAACTGCTCCAGCTCCGAGTTCGAGCGGCGCAGTTCCTCCGTCTGCTCGGCGAGGAGCGCCTCGCGCTCGTTGCTGGCTTCCAGTTCCTCGACGATGCGGGCACGCATCGCCTCGACGGCGGCTCCGACGGCGCGCAGATCCGACGGGCCCGCGACCTCGATACGGCTGCCGAAGGCGCCGGCCCGCACCCCGTCCGAGGCGGCCCGGAGCTGGTTCAGCGGCCGGCCGACCATGAAGTGGAGGAGGAAGGCCAGGGCCACCACGGCGGCCACGAACACCGCCAGCATGATGAGGAAGACGACCTCGCTGACGTGCCGGCTGTGATCGAGCCGGGTCCGCGCCTGGTCCCTGGCCGCATCGAGGTGGTTCCCCTGGATGGTGAACAGGGCCCGCAGCCTGTCGAACTGGGTCTTGCTGCGGTTGAGCTGGGCGCCGGATGCGGTGAGCTTGCCGTTCTGCCGGACCTGGGCGATGAGCGGATCGGCGATGTCGCGCCGCCAGGTGGCGGCTGCGCGCGAGATGGCGTCGCTGTCGCCGAGGAGCTTCGGGTCACCCGCCAGGATGCGGTGCACGTTGGCCGTGAACTGCCGTTCGCCCGTGACACCGTCGGTGTAGGGCTGCAGGAAGGACGGGTCCCCCGTCAGCGCGTAGCCCCGTACGCCGGTCTCCTGGTCGAGCAGGGACTTCTGGAGCTGGAAGACGGCGGCGCGGGCCGGCTGGATGCGGTCGGTCAGCTCGTTGCTGCGGTCGTTGGTCTGGGAGATCAGCACACCGCCGACGGCGGCGCAGCCGCACACCACGACGGCCATGGCGGCCAGGATGAGCCGGCCCCAGCCCTGTACGGACAGCCGGTCGCGGGTCAGGTGCCAGAGTTTCATGCGGGGCCTCCCCAGCCGAGGTGGAGCACGGCGACATCGTCGGCGAGCCCGCCGAAGGGCGCGGCGCCCGCCGTGGCCTCGGCGACCAGCGTGTCGACGAAATCCCGGGCGGGCAGCGTGCTGTGCCGTCTCGCGAGGTCGAGCAGACCCTCCTCGCCGAGGCGGCTGGTCGGGCCGGTACGGCCCTCGAAGAGGCCGTCGGTGAACAGGACGACATGCCCGCCGGGCGGCAGCGGCACCGTGCTCTCGGTCCAGCGGCCGGCGCCGGGCAGCAGGCCGAGCGCCATGCCGACGCGCGGCTCCACCCAGGTCACGGAGGAGCCGTCGCGCACCAGCAGGCCGGGGTGGCCGGCCCGGACGATGCGCACCTCGGTGCCACCGGGCGGGAAGGCCAGCGAGGTCACGGTCGCGAAGACGTGGTGGTCGGAGCGCTCCGCGACGAGGATCTCCTCCAGCAGCCCCGCAAGGGCCAGGGGCGGGGTGCCGCACAGGATGGCCGTGCGCCAGGCGACCCGCAGGCAGACTCCGAGAGCGGCCTCCGCGGCGCCGTGGCCCGACACGTCTCCTATGACGGCGTGCACGGTGCCGTCGGCGGTCTGCACGACGTCGTAGAAGTCGCCGCTGAGAAGAGCGTGGGCGCGGCCCGGCTCGTAACGGGCGAACGCCTGGAAGTCGTCGCCGCGCAGCAGCGGTACGGGCAGCAGCCCCCGCTCCAGGCGTGCGTTCTCGCGGGCCATCAGCTCGTTGGCGCGCAGGGCCGCCGTGGTGCGCTCGACCTGCTTGCGCTGGAGCGCGTAGCGGACGGCGCGGCTGAGGATCTCCGGGTCGAGCCGGTCCTTGACGAGGTAGTCCTGGGCGCCGGTGGCGACCGCGGTGAGGCCGGTCCCGCCCTCCGCCATGCCGGTGAGGACCACGATGGCCGCGTCGGGTGCGGCACTGACGATCCGGGTCACGGCGTCGACGCCGTGGGCGTCGGGGAGGTGGAGGTCGAGCAGGACGCAGACGGGTCCAGTGGACGCGGTGAGGTGCCGCTGTGCCTCGGTGATCGTCTTGCACCAGGTGAGGGTGGACTCCAGATCGCTGTCCGTGAGCATCTCCTCGACGAGCAGCGCGTCGCCGGGGTCGTCCTCCACGAGAAGCAGCACGGGGTCCACGGCACGCCGCGGATCGTGTACTCCCGTGGCGCTCTCCTGCGCGGGTACGGTGCGGGAGACCCGCGCGCGCACTCGTCCTGGCCGCAGTTGCGGCGAAGGCACCCCCAGGGGCGACTCAGCCACGGCTCACACCCCCACTCACCACGCGACGCCCGGGTACGACGCCACTCTTCGGCGCGAAGCATATGCGACAACCGCTGTGGTGTTTCCAGGGCGGCCGGATACCGGCCCACGGGCCTTGGGGCATATGCCCGAGGGCTCAGGACCGGATCCGTACCAGGAAGGACGCGTCACCTCCGGGCTCAGCGGGCAGACGGACCGGCATGGACAAGAGCCGCAAACGGGGGGTGCGAGGATGACCACCGTGGATGAGGGGCCCAGGAGCACGGTCGCCGGGAACGCGGTGCGGCTGGATGCCTTGCCCGCGGGCGCCGCCGAGGCACGCGATCTCACCGCCACGTATCTGTCCGGACACCGCGACCGGGTACCGGGACCCGTCCTGGACGACGTCCTGCTCGTGGTCTCCGAACTCGTGACGAACGCGCTGCGCCACGCGGGCGGGGTGACCGGTATGAGTGTCGCCCTGCGGCGCGGCGGCGTGGAGGTGACCGTTCAGGACGGCAGCCGCAAGCGGCCCGTGGCACGCCACCATGGCGCGAACTGGCTCCCGGGCGGGTACGGCTGGCAGATGGTGTCGCGGCTCGCGAAGGCCTGTGTGCTGCCGCTCGGCGCCGACGGCAAGCTCGTGCGGGCGACGGTCCCGCTGCACCGCGCGTGACCGGGCTCCGCCGGAGACAACCGGGGCAGGAGCAGACGGTGCGGGCCGCGCGGGAGCGACGGGGCACGGCCTGCCCGGGATTCGGGGCACGGCAGGCTCGGTGATCATGTACGGGACACGGGCGCCGGCCGCGCGCCGAGCGGGCCGTCGCGGCACCTCTTCGGGACGGGCACGGGAAGGGCCGACCACCGCGGGCGAGCAGGAGAGCGGAGTCCGGCCCCTCGGGCCCCGGCACCTGGGCCCAGGCCGTCGACCGTACGAGATGGCGACGGCTCTTCCGGCTGCCACCGGGCATCGCGGCCGGCGCCGGGGCCGCTCATGAAGGAGTGCCGGCACCGACCGCGATCCAGTGGCCGCGCGCTGCGGAGGCTTCCGCCCCCCGCTTCCCCCCAGAACCGGTTCGCAGCGCGCTGTACGAGAAGGATGACGCAGCGAGCCGCTCATTTCTTCGTTCAGCTTCTCTTACGAAATACCGTGTGAATAATTAAGAGTCCTAGGACCCCTCTCCCCTTCCCCCCGGAGGGCCACCGGACATGCACAAGAAGGCGCTCAGCGCCATGCTGCGCGAACGCCGCGCCCTGATCACCCCCGAGTCGCACGGGCTGCTCCGGCCCACCGGTCAGGGCAGGCGCGCGCCCGGCCTCTCCCAGCAGCAGGTGGACCTGCTGCTGAACCGGGCCATCCACACCTACCACCGCCTGGAGTCGGGCACCTACCACAACCCCCCGGTCAGCCTGTTGCGCGAAGTGGCTCAGCTGTTCAAGCTCGACGAGCAGGAATGGGTCTCCCTGTGCCGCTACGCCCGCGACGAGGACCCGCCCGGGCCGCTGCGGCCCTCGGCGGGCAAGGAGATCCCCGGCATGTGGCAGGAGGCCGTCGAGGGCATCCTGCATCCCGCGTACATCACGGACGCCTCCTGGGACATGCTCGCGTGCAACAGCCCGTTCACCGAGATGCTCCCGGAGGGGCGCGTACCGGCGAACATGATGCGCTACATGCTGCTCGACCCCGACGGTCGCACGATCCTCGGTGACTGGGAGACCGCCTGGGCACCGCTGCTGGTCCCGCAGTTGCGCGCCGCGCTGGTCGCCAGGCCCGCCGACCCGGTCCTCCGCGAGATCGAACGCGCGGTGCTCTGCGACCCGCTGGCGGCGCCGCTGTACGAGGCCGGCGGGGCGGTCATCCACCCCGACGGCGACGAACGGCCCATCCGGCACGTCAAACTGGGGCCCGGCTGGCTGCGGATGTGCGCGGCCCAGCCGCTCGCGTCGCCGGGCGCGCGGCTCATCATCCTGATGTACCGGCAGGGGCCGCGGCACGGTGAGGCGCCGGCGATCCGGTCGCACCCGGCCTGAGCCGGGTGCGGGCGGGAGAGCCGATCCGCCCGCACCCGTGCCACGGCCGGAGCCTCGGCCCTTACCCGCGCCCTGGGCCGAGCCGCAGCCGCCGTCATCCGCCGCCGGATGACGGCGCGCGGCCGTCAGGAGTTCCCGAGGGGCAGTCCCGGCGGGTTGACGCGGGAGGTCGCGACGGCCTCGTTCGTCAGGTTCCACGCCTTCAGCCAGGCGGCGTACTGGCCGTTCTTGATCAGGTAGTTCACGGCGTCGGCGAGGGGCTTGGCGAGACCGCTGTCCTTCTTGGCCGTGGCGCAGATCAGCCCCTGGAGGGTGGAGCCCGCCCCCGAGTACGTGCCCGCGCTGCGGGTGGCGTTGGGCGTGTTCGCGGTGCGGACGGTGTGGTACGCGACGCTGGGGTTGGGCGCGAGGTACGCGTCGATCCGGCCCGCGTTGAGCGCCAGATAGGTGCTGTTGGCGTCCTGGAAGTACTTGACGGTCAGGGTCTTGCCCGCGGCTTCGAGCTGGTCCCGCCAGTGCAGCAGGAGCTTCTCCTGGTTGGTTCCCGCGCCCACGGCGACCGTCTTGCCGGCCAGGCTGCGGTAGGTTCCGTCGAACGTCCAGCCGTCCGACTTGCGCACCTCGAAGCCGAGGTTGTCCTTGCGGTAGCAGGCGAACTCGTACTTCTCCTTCCGTTGTTCGGTGTCCGTGATGTTGGAGAAGCCGACATCGGTGCGACCGCTGTCGATGCCGACGAAGAGGTTGTCCCAGGTCGCGTTGGCGAGTTGGGGCCGCAGGCCGAACACCGCCGCGACAAGACGGCCGAGGTCGGGTTCCGAACCTGTCAGGGACTTCTGGTCGTCACCGACGTATCCGAGCGGAGGCGAACCGGCCGGCAGGAAGCCCAGCCCGATGTCGAGGCTGCCCTTCTTCACCAGGCTTTTCGGCAGTTCCGCCCGGATGGCGGCCACTTCGGGGACCTTGACGGTGGCCTGGCGGGCTGCCCCGTTGGACAGGGCCCCGACGACGACCGCGCCCTTCGCCGTGGCACCGCCCCCGGCGCCGGCGACGGCGTCTGACGAAGGGGAGCTGCCACCGCAGGCGGTGAGGGCTACGGCCAGGGCCAGGACGGCGGACGCTCCGACGAGCCCCCGCGCGAGGCGAGGGCGAAGAGCGGGCCGGGTGCGTCGGGTGCGGACGCGCGTACGGAAGGACGGCATGGGAATCCTCGGGCTTCAGGAGTGGGAAGAAGGAAGAAGTCGGGCGAGAGCGGGGAGTAGAGGGGAACAGGACGCGACGGGCGCGGCCGGACGCGCAGCGGGCGGAGGAAGGGGAAGGCGGGGCGGTCAGATGACGCGGCTGAGGAACTCGCGCGTACGAGGCTGCTCGGGGTGCACCAACACCCTGTCGGGCGGACCCTGTTCGACGATCCGGCCGCCGTCGAGGAAGACGACGTCGTCGGCCACCTCGCGGGCGAAGCCGATCTCGTGCGTCACCACGATCAGGGTCGTACCGCTGTCGGCGAGGGACTTGATGACGGACAGCACCTCGCCGACGAGCTCCGGGTCGAGGGCGGAGGTGGGTTCGTCGAAGAGGATCACGCCGGGTTCCATGGCGAGCGCCCGCGCGATGGCCACGCGCTGCTGCTGCCCGCCCGAGAGCTGTCGCGGGTAGGCGTCGGTCTTGCCGGCGAGCCCGACGCGGCCGAGCAGGGTCCCGGCCCACTCCCGCGCGTCGGCCCGCGTCCTGCGCCCGGTGGCCACCGGCGCTGCGGCCACGTTCTCCGCCGCTGTCAGGTGGGGGAAGAGGTTGAAGTCCTGGAAGACGAAGCCGATACGGCTGCGTTGGGCACGGATCGCGCGGTCGCCGAGTTCCCGCAGCCGCTCCCCCTGCCGGCGTACTCCGATCAGTTCACCGTTCACCCGGACGTGCCCGGCGTCGAGTTTCTCCAGATGGTTGACGGCGCGCAGCAGGGTGGACTTGCCGCTGCCGGACGGCCCGAGCACGACGGTGACGCGCCCCGCGGGGACCGTCAGGTCGACGCCGTCGAGCACATGGTGGGCGCCGTACCACTTGTGGGCGCCGCACACCTCCACGGCCGCGGGTGCCGCCGGGGCGCCGGGAGCGGAGTCGGCGCCGGGAAGAGCCCCGGTGCCGGCGTACGCCGTGCCCGCCGCGGCGGGAGGGTCGGTGTGTGTGCTCACGAGGCGGCCCCCCAGGGCGATCCGGGCCCGCAGGCCGCGCACGGCGGTGCGCACTCTGGCGAGCGGGGTGGGCGGCAGCGCTCGCAGCGCGCCGCGGGCGAAGTGCCGTTCCACGTAGTACTGGACGACGGAGACGGCGCTGGTGAGGATGACGTACCAGACGGTGGCGACGAGCAGCAGCGGCACCACGTCACCCGGGAAGGTGCTGCCCATGTTCTGGACCTGGCCGAACAGGTCGAGCAGGGAGACGTAGAAGACCAGGGACGTACTTTTGACCAGTCCGATCAGCTGGTTCACGTAGGACGGCACGATGGCTCGAAGCGCCTGGGGCAGGACGATGCGGGTGAACCGGTAGCCGCCGGGCAACCCGAGTGCGTCGGCCGCCTCGTGCTGTCCCTGATCGACCGAGAGCAGTCCCGCACGGACCACTTCGGCGGCGTACGCCGCTTCGTTGAGACTCAGCCCCACCACGGCGATGACGAGGTCGGTGGCGAGACGGGACTCGTCCAAATGGACGAAGCCGGGCCCGAAGGGGACACCGAGGGTCAGGGACTTGTACAGGGCCGAGAAGTTGTAGAGGAACAACAGGACGACGATGAGCGGCACCGACCGGAACAGCCATATGTAGAGCCAACTGACCGTTTGGAGAACGGGGTTGCGTGACAGTCGGCCGAGGGCCAGCAGGATGCCGCCGACCGGACCCAGCACCGCGCTGTACGCGGTGACCTTGAGTGTGATCAGCAGTCCGCCGAGGATGGACGGCCGCAGGAACCAGTACTGGAACCGGTCCCACTGGTAGAACGGGTTGGTTGCCAGGCCATGGGCGACCTGGGCCACCACCACCAGCACCACCAGTGTGGCGACCCAGCGCCAGGGGCGACGCAGCGGCAGCACACGCTGTGCGGCGGCCGGCGGCCCCCCGGCGCCTTTCGCCGGCGGGGGCGCGGACAGGACGGGCGGGGCGGCCGGCGCGAGAACGGGCGCCGGCGCGGCTGCGGGTGGCTCACTCATGACAAGGCTCCAGCGGAGTCGGATCAGGCGGAACGAACACGTCGGGACGCGCGCCGCCCCCGGAGGTGGACGGCGGGCTGGGTCGACTCGGCCGTCGCGGGGGACGGCGAAGCGGTACGGGGTGACGGCAGCCCACCACCCACCGCTGCCGCCCGCGCCGGCTCCCAGCCGCTCACTCCCCCGTCGCAGTGGGCGAGGGGACCGAGCCGGGCGGAGCGAAGTGGTGTCGGGAGCGTGGCAGTGGTGGCCGGACGACGGCACGGCGGAACACACCGGTCACGACCGGCCACCAGGGAGCCGTAGGAGGAACGCCCAGCAACGCGCGATGCGTTGAGGGGCGGAGACCGCGTCACACCGGCACGCGGATATTCCTACCGGTGCCTGGCCGGGTCCGGGGGAACCCGTCATCCGAGGACCCGCCGGGCCGAGGGGCGGCCACGGCGGCCGAACAGCGGGGAAAGGACCGCGGATTCAGCGGCGGTGGGGACGAGGACAGCACATACAGAGGGCGCTGCTGACCCGAAGCAGGTCGACACTGCGGTCCAGGACCGCGAAGAACCGGCCGTGGCAGAGCCGCTTGGCCTCATCCGCTCCTGTGCACATCGCTGTCACCGCCGCCACTCTCCAGCGCCCCGTGAGGCGTCGCGAACCGCCGGAAGGCCTCCGGGGGCCTCAGTTAGGCACGGCGGCGGCGCCGGTGTCAACGCCGGGAACGACCGTCCCACCCGTCAGGACACCTGTTGACGTGACCCGGTGCGGATGGTCGACTGAGCGCATGCAGAGGCGAGTCGCGCTGGTCACCCGCGGACACATCGACTTCGGTCGCGTGTGGTCCGCCTCGTGTCGCGCCTGACGGCTTCTCCCGCCGCGCTCCCCGTTCTCTTTCCGCCCCCGCCCCGGTATCCCGGCTCCCGTTGCGCCCCGTGGTGGTTCCGCCCTGTGGTAGTTGCGCGACGTCGGAGTTCCGCCAGGTCGGAGTCCTGTTCCGTCGGGGCTCCGTTCCGTCGGAGTTCCGTTCCGTCGGAGTTCCGTTCCGTCGGAGTTCCGTTCCGTCGGAGTTCCGGTCCCGTAGGCCCGCGGACCCGGGGCGGGTCACCCGCCCCACGGGGCACCCCCGCGCGTCCGTCCCCGGCACTGGCGCCGGTGATCCCGTTCTCCCCGCGCGGGCCCACTTCCGGGCCCCGTACCGTGCTCCGCCTCCACCAGCAGGAAGGTCCTTCCGTCATGACCGCTGTGCCCTCCACCGGCTCCCCGGACGCCACCTGGCTGCGTACGGTCGTCTCCGACCCACTGGTGGCGCCGATGCTGCGCCAGCTCGGTGACGAGTACTCCGCCCGCTACGGCAAGGACGCCCACGCGGAGATGGCGCGCTATCCGGGCGCGGAGTTCGAACCGCCGGACGGTGTCCTGCTGTTGTTGCTGGAGCGGGGTGAGCCGGTGGCGGGCGGCGCCTATCGCCGCTACGACGCGAGGACCGCCGAGCTCAAGCGGATCTGGACACACGCCGCGCAGCGCAGACGAGGGCTCGCGCGGCGCGTCGTCGCCGAGTTGGAGCGCACCGCCGCCTCGTCCGGGTACCGGCGTGTGTACCTCACCACGGGCCCTCGCCAGCCGGAGGCCCGCGCGCTGTATCTGGCCGCCGGATACTCGCCGTTGTTCGATCTGACGGCGGATCCCGAGACCATCGGCCCCCTGCCGTTCACAAAGGATCTCGCAACGCTGGTGACGGAACGGCCCTCCGCCGGTGGGTGTGAAGCGGGCCCCGCCGGGAAAGAGGTTCCGACGATCGCGGCCACCGCCCCGGTGGGACGCGCCGACGAGCCCGTACGAGCGAAGGACTTCCGGACGACATGAATGAGCGGGCACCGACCGGTCGGGCACACACGGGCCGTCAGGCCACGCCGGGCCCGTCCGGCGGTGCACCGCGCCTGTCCCGGCTGCCGCTCCGCCAGCTCGCGGCGGCCTCGGTGGGCAACGCGGCGGAGTGGTACGACTGGTATGCCTACTCCTTCCTCGCCGTGTACTTCGCGGACCGGGTGTTCCCCGAGGGTTCCGGCACGTCCCTCGTCCCGCTGCTGTCGGCCTTCGCGGTCTTCGCGGTCGGCTTCTTCATGCGGCCCGTCGGCGGGCTGCTGATGGGGGCCCTCGCGGACCGGCGGGGCCGCCGCGCGGCCCTGACGGTGACCATCCTGCTCATGGGCGGCGGCAGTCTGCTGGTGGGCCTGACGCCCACCTATGCCGCGACGGGCGTTCTCGCCCCCGTGGTCCTCGTCGTCGCCCGGCTCGTGCAGGGCCTCTCGGTGGGCGGGGAGTTCGCCGCGTCCACGACGTTCCTGGTCGAGTCGGCGGGGCCCGGCAGGCGCGGGCTGTTCTCCAGTTTCCAGTACGTCTCCACGACCTGCGGCCAGTTGCTCGCATCCGGCATCGCGGCTCTCCTCGCCCACGTGCTGCCGGATAGTCACATGTCGACGTGGGGCTGGCGGGTGCCCTTCCTGTTCGGCGCGGTCATCGCGCTCGTCGGCTTCTGGATCCGGCGCGGAGCCGTCGAGACCCGCGAGGCGGCCGACGGCGCCACGCGGCCCGGCCTGTTCGAGGCGCTGCGGCACCACCCGCGCGCGTCGCTGCTGATCTGCGGGATCACCGCGGGCGGCACGATCGCGTACTACACCTGGACCACCTACCTGCCCACCTACGCCACGGTCGAGGCGGGCTTCGACAAGGGCGACGCGCTGACCGTCGGCACCCTCTCGCTCGCCTTCTTCGCGGTGCTCCAGCCGCTCGGCGGAATGCTGTCCGACCGGGTGGGCCGCAAACCGCCGCTGATCACCTTCGCCGTCGGGTTCGCGGTGCTCGCGGTGCCGCTGCTGCACCTGATCTCCAGCGCCTTCTGGTCGCTGCTCCTCGTGCAGTGCGCGGGGATGGTGCTGCTCACCGGGTACACCGCGGTCGCGGCGGCCGTGAACGCGGAGGTCTTCCCCGCTCGGGTGCGGGCGGCCGGCATCGGGTTCCCGTACTCCCTGACGGTCGCCCTGTTCGGCGGCACGGCACCGTACGTCGGCACCTGGTTCGGCGAGGCCGGGCACGCCGGGTGGTTTCCCTGGTACGTGGCGGTGCTCTGCCTGCTGTCGGCAGCCGTCTACGTGAGGCTGCCGGAGACGGCGCACCGTCCGCTGGACCGCTGATGACCCGTCCCGACCCCGTGCATCCGCCCCACCGGTTCGGCGTGTTCCCCGCGACGAGACCACAGGAAGAGGACGGCGGAACCGGCGCCCGCACGACGCCAGGCGGTCCGCGGCGACCGGGTGCCGCCCGCGCGCCACCCGGTCGCCGCCCCTGTGCCGGGCCGGATCGCCGGGCCTTCTTCCGCCCCCGCCTGGCCCGCGTCGCCGGTGGTACCGTCGGCCCATGGTTGACGATATCCACCCAATTACTGTCAAAGGTGAACACATTACTACGCGACGTCTTCACCTCCGCCCCTGGGTGCGGGAAGACGCCGCCGCCGCGCTGGCCGTCTACGGAGCCGAACAGGTTTCCCGGTGGCTCGCCCCGGCGATGGAGCGGATCCCGGACGCCGACGCGATGGGGACGGTCGTCGGCCGGTGGGTGGACGAGGCCGCATCGCTGGTGGCCCCTCAGGGCAGGTGGGCGATCGAACTGCGGGAGAGCGGCGAGCTGGTCGGCGGGGTCGCCCTGCTGCCGCTGCCGCCCCACGGCGGTGACCTGGAGATCGGATGGCAGCTGGCTCCGG
Organism: Streptomyces sp. NBC_01497; assembly: GCF_036250695.1. Taxonomy (NCBI): domain Bacteria; kingdom Bacillati; phylum Actinomycetota; class Actinomycetes; order Kitasatosporales; family Streptomycetaceae; genus Streptomyces; species Streptomyces sp. NBC_01497. The sequence continues at coordinate 987,629 of NZ_CP109427.1, forward strand.
ACGCCTGGGGCAGGGGCCTCGCCGCCGAGGCCGGGCATGCCGTGGCGCACCGGGCCTTCGAATCCGACACGGAGGAACTGTTCGCCGTGGTGCGGCCCCGCAACGAACGCGGCGCCGCGACCGCCCGCCGGGTCGGGATGGAGTGGGTCGGCGAGACCGACAAGTACTACGGCCTCCAGCTCCAGGTCTACCGCCTGCGCAAGGGCGACCTGGACGACAGCGGGCTCTCCGGCCGTTTCTGAAGGCTCCCCCAGGGGACCCGGCGGAGCGAACCACGACGGCACCCCGCGCGCACCGCGCCCGCACCACCGTGGAGCATGTCCGCGGGAGCCCCTCGCCCGCTCACGGACACCCGTGACGGCGCGGAGAGGCACGCGAGGAGGGACCATGGCACCGTACACACCGGACTACCCCGGGATGATCGTCCCGGTCGGCCACGTCGAACCGGTACCGCGCCGCCTGCGGGGGTTCGTGGCGGGCCGCCTGCTCTTCGACACCGTGGGGGCCCGGTACGTGTGGCTGTGGCCCGGCTACCCGCAGTTCTGCCTCCCCCGCGAGGACATCGCCGAGGGCGCCCTCGTCGACGAGGGCACGTCCCTGGCACTGAGCGTGGGCCACGCCGGGCGCCACACGCTGAGGACCAGCGAGGTGGAACGCCCCGGAGCGGCCTGGGTGTGGAGTGACGACGCCCCCGAGGGCATCGTGGGCCTCGTCAGCCTGCGCTGGGAGTCCGTGGACGCCTGGTTCGAGGAGGACGAGCAGGTGTTCGTGCACCCGAGGAGCCCGTACACCCGGGTCGACGCGCTCCGCTCGGGGCGCGGCGTGCGCGTCGAGGTGGACGGCACCGTCGTGGCCGACGCCCCTTCGTCGGTGGCGGTCTTCGAGACGGGGCTGCCGACCCGGTACTACCTGGACCGCGTACACGTCGACTGGACCCGCATGGTGCCCACGGACACCGCCACGAGCTGTCCGTACAAGGGCACCACGAGCGGCTACTGGTCGGTGAGGACCGGCGCCACGACCCACCCCGACCTCGCCTGGGCCTACGACTTCCCGACCCGCCAGCTCACGCCCGTCGCCGGACTGGTGGCCTTCTACAACGAGCATGTCGATCTCTTCCTCGACGGCCGGCCGCTCCCCCGGCCCGCAGCGGTCAGCCGGGTCGAGTGGGAGAAGGGGCAGCGGCGCGCCTGAGACCGCCCGCGGTGACGAGCGTTCGCGCGGCACGGCCGTGGCCCCGGTGGCCGACGTGCACGGCGCGGCAAAGGGGACGAGCATGGCTGGTGAGGCGGGCGGGGCCCGGAGGGGACCGCGCGCAGTGGCCGTCGGCGGTCGTGCCGGGGGCCGGCCGCCACGTCGCAGCGCTCCGTGACGGCCGGCGGCGTCGAGGGAAAGGACCTTGCGCATGCCCATCGTTTCCCGTGGGTTCCACGGGCGCCGCCCCGCCGGTACGCACCGGCTGCCCCCGGGGCAGTACGAGACCTCCGACTTCCCGGTCCTGTCCGCAGGACCGACACCGCGGATCGACCACGAGGAGTGGCGCTTCACGCTCACCACCGAGACCGGCGCCGAGCACACCTGGGACTGGGCGGGGCTGATGGCACTGCCCGCTCAGACGCCGACGGTGGACCTGCACTGCGTGACGAAGTGGTCGAAGTTCGAGACGAAGTGGCGAGGCGTGTCCCTCGACGTGCTCCTTGAGGGCGTCGAAACGGCCGCCACCCACACGCTGGTGGACGCGTACGGCGGCTACACGACGAACCTGCCGCTCGGGGACCTCCTCGGTGGTCGTGCCTGGCTCGCCCACCGCTACGAGGGCGAGGAACTCGCACCCGAACACGGCGGTCCCGTGCGGCTGCTCGTACCGCATCTCTACCTGTGGAAGTCCGCGAAATGGGTGCGCGGGATGCGCCTCACGCGCGAGGACGAACCCGGGTTCTGGGAGAGCGTCGGCTACCACGACTACGGAGACCCATGGCGCGAACAGCGGTACCAGGGCGACTAGGCGGCCGGCTGCGCTGGCTGGCGGCCAAGCTGGTGGAGCGCCGCACCGAGACGCGGACGGCGCGGACGCTGGTGCTCGACGTACCCGGCTGGCCGGGCCATCTGGCGGGTCAGCACGTCGACGTACGGCTGACGGCCGAGGACGGCTACAGCACGCAGCGCAGCTACTCGGTGGCCTCCGCCCCGGCCGACGGTTCGGTCGAGCTGACCGTGCAACGCGTGGCGGACGGCGAGGTGTCCCCGTACCTGACGGACGTGTTCTCGCCCAGGGACCAGGTCGAGATCCGGGGGCCGGTGGGCGGCTGGTTCGTCTGGCGGCAGGGGCAGCCGGAGCCGGTGCTGCTGGTGGCGGGAGGCTCGGGCATCGTCCCTCTGATGTCGATGGTCAGGGCGCGGGCCGCCGCCGGGAGCCGGGTGCCGTTCCGGCTGCTGTACTCCGTGCGCACGCCGGAGGACCGGCTGTACGCCCCCGAACTCGCCAGGGGCCTGCCGGGTATGGACACCGCGTACGTCTACACCCGGTCGGCGCCCGAGGGAGAGCCGAGGCCCCCCGGCCGGATCACACCCCGGGACGTCACGGAACGCGGCTGGCCACCGGATGTCGAACCCACCTGCTACGTGTGCGGGCCGACCGCCTTCGTCGAGACGGCCGCCGCGTCCCTGGTCGCCCTGGGCCACGATCCGGGCCGTATCCGCACCGAACGATTCGGCCCGAGCGGAGGATGACATGAACACCCCTGACCCGTACCCGGCCCCCGGGGTCCACGCGGCCGAGGAAACGCACCGGCCGCGTACGGCCCGCCCACCGCGCGAGCCGTACGATCCCTCCCCGACGAACCCGGACGACGACGGGTACGAGGACGGCAACGCGCTCGCGGGGCCGCTCTCCGAGATCTTCACCCCGGACATGACCCGGGCGCTCACGCACTGCGCCGGGTGCGGAACCACCGGCCCCATGGCACTGCTGCGGCTCTACGAGCACGCACCGGGGCTCGTCGCCCGGTGCCCCACGTGCGGCGACGTCGTCCTGCGCATGGTCCGCACCGAGGACGCGGCCTGGCTCGACCTGCGCGGCACCGTATCGCTCGACATCCCGCTCACGGCCCCCTGAGCACGGGGTCCGCACGGGCCGGACGCGGGCCACGTGCGGGGCGCGTCACGGCACATCGCGGGACGACCGTGGACGTGGGCGCGCGGTGCACATGAACAGCCGTTCGGACATGCTTCGCCGGCCGCGGCTTCCCCACCGAGCAGGCAGGCCCGGCTCGCCGGTCACCCCTGTGCGAGGAGCGCCAGGGGGTCGGTGTGCACGGGCGTCCAGCCGAGCTCGTCGCGGGCGCGCGCAGGAGTGAACTGCTGGTCCAGGGCGAAGGCGTCGGCGACGTCGCCCATCTGCTCGCGAGCCTCCTCCAGGGTGATGGAGACGGTCCTGCCGCCGAGCCCCAGGCCCCGGCTGACGGCCGTGGCGGTCTCCAAGGCGGTCGGGTTCACTCCGCCGACGCCCACGTACACGGAACCGGGCTCGGCCCGAAGCGCCGCCACGTAGAGTTCCGCCAGGTCCTCGACGTGGATGAGGGCCCAGCGCTGCGAGCCGTCCCCGATGTGGGCGACGGCCCCCGCCTTCCTGCCCGGCTGGGCGAAGAAGATGTCGATGAGCCGGTTGCCGCCGCCGTACAGCAGGCCCGCCCGGATCACGACAGGACGGCCGCCGCGAGCGGCCCGTGCGAGGACGGCGTCCTCGACGGGGTGGCGCCAGGCGACCAGGGCCGGGGGGTTCCAGGGCGCGTCCTCGTCGGCGACTCCGACGGTGTCCCCGTACACCCACGTCCCGCCGGTGTGCAGGTACGGGCCCGCGCCGACTCCGTCCTGCATCGCGGTGGCCGCGGCGAGGTCCTCGTCGCCGGTGCGGGCCTGCGCGAGATGGATGACGGCGTCGGCCTGCGCGGCCGCCCCGCCGAGTACCTCCAGGTCCGCGAGTCCGCCGTGCACGGGGGCCGCTCCGAGCGCCTCGACCACACTCGCGGACTGCTCACTGCGGGCCAGCGCCCCCACCGTGTGTCCGGTGCGGAGCAGGGTGCTGATCACGGCCTTGCCGATGTAACCGGAGCCGCCGGTGACGAATACCTTCACGGTCTTACGCCTTTCCTCTCGAACCTCTCGGCCCCCTCGGGGCCTCCTCCAGACTGCGGCCAAACCGGCACCGCGTCCAAGACCTGGTGTGTCGCGTGTGATGCCCTTCCGGTATCAGGCGGCCCGCGGCGGCTCCGGGTCCCCTGCCGCGCGCGGCGGCCCACGCGGTGAGCCGGGCCCAAGCCGCCGAAGGCGTGGGCGCGGGTGTGGGCGTGGGTGTGGGCGACGAAGCCACGGGGATCGTGTCGCCGCCTGCACCGCCACGGATACCGGTCGACGATCGCCCCGGACGCCCTCACCCGCTCACCGTCGACGACGGGGGCCGCCGGGATGGTGGTCCTCCGTCGGTTGGCATCGACGGAGGCGGTGGCGCCGTGCGCGACGAACGCGGCCTGGGAGAGCAACACATCGAAATTCAGGCCTGGTTCGCAGGCCAGGTCCGCCGCGACTCCCTCCGAGGGCACAGACCACGTGGCTCTCCCCTGGCGCGGGGGTTGGAGGACCGAGGCCGCTCGCGTCTGGCCCGTGGCGCCTGCCGACCAGGCTCAGGTGTTCGCGCCGGCGCGCTTCAGGCGAAGGGCCGAGACGAGGAAGAAGACGCCGCCGAGGAGGGCGTAGCCGGCGAGGTCTGCCAGCGAGGGGTCGTCGCCGCCGGCCGAGGCGACGAAGGAGGCGCCGGCGAGGGTGGAGATGGCGCCACTGATGATCATCGGCCACTGACCGCCCAGCTGACGGCGGACGGCACCCGCGACGAGCTGGACGAGCCCCGAGGTGATGGCCCAGGCTCCCCACACCCGCAGGGCGGCCGGGACACCTGACGTGGCGGCGACGGCCAGGCCGATGGCGGCCAGCGAGCTGATCGCGATGTTGACGTACAGGGCCGGAGCCTTGCGGCCGTTCGCCTTGGCGGATCGGACGTCCACGACCGCGGCCGCCACGTCGAAGAGCGGGTAGATCACCAGCAGCACCGCGCTGAGCGCGCCCAGGGTGCCGGAGGTCGCGAACAGCAAGGCGGCCCAGACGGCGGCGAACGCGAAGCGCGTGAAGTACAGCTTGCGCAGGGCCGCGGGGACGCTGAGGGAGGCGGTGGGGGTGGTGGCGACAGTGGTGTCCACGGAAGTGCCCTTCAATGACGGTGAAGTGAGGGAACGGGCGAGCGAGAGCATGAGGGAGAACATTCGGTCTTGACGAGATCTAAAGGGTCCGGGGCACCTCTTGTCAAGACCGAACGTTCTCCCTTGATGGCTTGATAAGGTGGGCGACATGAGCCGGAGCACAGAACGCGGCAGTACGTCCGAGGCGCGATCGCGACTGCTCAGTACCGCGACCAAGGTCTTCTACGCGGAGGGGATCCACTCGGTCGGAATCGACCGGATCATCGCGGAGGCGCAGGTGACCCGGGCCACGCTGTACCGGCACTTCTCGGGCAAGGAAGAACTCGTCCTCGCGTATCTCGACCAGGCCGACCAGGCCGTCCGCGGCCAGGTCGAGGCCGCCCGGGCGGGCGACGGGTCGGCGGCGGACCGGGTCCGGTCGGTCGGCCGGTCCATCACCGACGGGATCCGGTCACCGGGTTTCCGCGGATGCGCCTTCCTCAACGCGGTGGCCGAATACCCCGATCCGTCCCACCCGATCCACCAGGCCGTCCTGACGCACCGGCAATGGTTCCTGGACGCGGTCACGGATCTGTTGGCGCAGACCGGCGACGCTCCCGCCGAGGCGGCCGGCCGGCACCTCGTCATGCTCAGGGACGGCGCGATGGCGGCCGGTTGCCTCTTCGACCCGCTTCTGGTCTCCGAAACCTTCCTCCACGGCGTCGACGGGATCCTGCAAGCGCGCACCGCGGCTCCGCCGGCGGATTCCCGCACCGCCACGCCGGACACGAACGCGGAGCAGGACGCGCACCACTGACACCCTTCGGGTACTCCGGTCCGAAGGCGTGATCCCACCTGGCCGCGGCTCCGACGGCGCGCGGCGTCAGCGCGGGGGTGCCGGCCTCGTTCGCCCACGCGGCGGTCCAGGCGCCGTCCCGCCGGATCGCCTGCCACGACGCCCCGACCTCGGAACGACGCCATCCGCACCGGGACATCCACAAGATCACAACTGCCGGAGCGGCGCTCTCCGTCCGCCTCGGCGCGCCGCACGAAGATCTACCTGCTGCCGCCGCGACACCGACACCAGGTGTCGCTCGGCCTCACCGCCCTGCGCCCGGACGGCACTTGGACGCCGCACGTCACCAAGGACGACCTCCTACGGTGGAGGGCTTCGACGAGGGCCTCGTGGCCATCACGCGCGACCTCGACATGGCCGGCGTCACCATCCGCGCGGTCTACGACATCGACCCCGTCGACACCTGGCACACGGACTCCGTCGTCCCCATGGGCGACGCGGCCCACTCGATGCCGCACCACCAGCGCCAGGGCGCGAACTCGGCCACCGCACCCAGATGCCGGAACGCGACGTGCGCACTCACGTCGTCGCTGCCGGAACGCGGAGGCGCCGATTCGCGGTCGGCCGGGTGCCCGCCCTGGCCGACCGCGAGCGGTCGGGGCGGCCTCCGACGTCCACCGCGCCGCAGACCGCCGAAGTCAAAGCGCTGGCCTGTCAGTTGCCCACCGAGTCCGGAGCCCCGCTCTCGCGCTGGTCATGCCCCGAGCTCGCGCGCGAGGCCGTCACCCGGACCATCGCCGACACGATCTCCGTCTCCACTGTGCGCCGCCGGCCCGAGGACGACGCACTCAAGCCCTGGCGGCACCGTTCCTGGATCTTCATCAGTGACCCGGAGGTGACGTGCAGCGCAAGGTCGTCTCGCCCAGGGACTTCACCGACCTCACCCAGGGTCGGGGACCGGCTCCGAGCATTCGAAGACCGCTACGACGCCGCAGCACAGCCGCTCCCGTGGAAGTTCACCACCTCCGACCTCGACTCCGCCGGCCGGACTCGACCGGCACACCGCCGATCACCAGGAAGAATCCTCCGCCGCACCGGCAGCTTGATCAACCCCCGAAGGACTTACGACGCCGACCACTGAGCTGGAGGGCCGGCGGTGCGGTCCATGGCGCGCAACTCGTCGAGGCTGTCGGCGAGGGTGCGGCCTGCCAATGTGCCGAGGACGGCTGCCTCGGTCTGCTCAGTGAGCCTGACGAAGTACTCGGCGGAGTGGTTGGTGACCAAGCACTCCCGGGGTCCCTCCGGTCGGCGCGCCCACAGCGGCTTGTCGCCTATGGATGAGCGGTAGATCTCCCGCAGTGTGATCTGGTCCGCGGGCCGGCCGAGGCGGACACCGCCGCTGCGGCCCTTGATGGACGCGACAAGTGCGTCCTGCACCAGCGGGACCATCAGCTTGCGCACCAGGCTCGGGTTCGTGTTCAGACTCCTGGCAAGTTGGGTCGAGCTGAGGACCGGGCTGCCCTCTTCCTCGGCGTGGCCCAGCAGGAGCATGGCCTTCAGCGCGCTGGAGAACCTCACGTCCAGCATGGGTGCACCTCTTTCTTCCGCCGCTTGGTCCAGGTACCTCCCGGCGCCCCCATATTAGCAACTCCTACAGTTGCGCTTCTGTCGGGAGATACGTACTTTTCACACATGCAGATCGCGATCGGCCCGAGGCGCCTGTCTGTGGAGCAGCTGCGGGCGGTCACTCCCCTGCCACACGAACCGGCCACCGACGAGCACCACAGAGAAAACCGGAGGATGTCATGAACACCGAGAACGAGGTCAGGGAGATTGTCTCCCGATACACCCGGGCTGCCGACTGGCGTGACGGTGAGGCACTCTCACAGCTCTTCGCAGCCGACGCGGTCGTCGAGATCCACTACCGCGGGCCCGATGGGATGGAATTGCTGGGGACGCTTTCCGGCGGGACGCAGATCGCAGGTGCCATGTCCACGGCCATGGCACCGCACCCGCCTCTGGGCTGGAGCCACCACACCACTTACGATCCTCTGGTCTCCGTCGACGGCGACGAAGCCAGCATCGATACCCAGTTCATCACCTTTGACGTCGTAGGAACCAGGAAGCCCGAGGGCGGGTGGCCGGCCGGCACCTTCGGCGCCCAAGGCACCATTAAGCCCATCGAGTCCGGGTACTACCGCTTCACCCTCCACCGGACCGACAGCGCCTGGCGCATCCATTATCTCGACGTCATACACGACATCCCCTACGTCTTCTGACCATGCAGCCGGTCCCCGACGCCCGCACTACGGGTTACGCGGACCGGCAATCAGGTTTGCGGCGCCGCAACCGTGTCCTTGTCCGCAGCCAGGGATTCCGGACTTGCCCGCGGCGTGCCGGTGCCGGCCCCGTTACGCGGGCGTCTCAGGCACCGCTTCGAACTTCGTTCAGTCCGGCTGTCGCGACCTTGCGACCTGAGTCGGAGATTCGTCGTCAGTATGCGGCGACTTTGCCGAGGATCCGGTCGGCGGTCTTCGTCCAGACGAAGAGACGTGCGTGTTCGTCCGAGTCGGCGAGCCTGGTGCGGATGTCGTGTTCGAGGGACTGGACGGAGCGGTGGACGCCTCGCTTGAGTTTTTCCGCGTGAGCTCGGCGAACCGCCGCTCCACCAGGTTCAGCCAGGAGCAGCCCGTCGGTGTGACGTGCGGTCGGCGCTGTGGCTTTCACCGCGCGCGACACTGGCGCGACGCGCGGGGCGGGAATTGAACAAAAGGGATCAGAATTTCATTTGCACGGACTGCAGCCGAACCGCCGCCAGCCTAGACAAGTCCGGTGAACATCTCGGGTGGGCGTCGCGCTCTCGCTCAAATCGATGCTTCGGTTCGGCGGCTATACCCTGTTTTGGAGGGGCGCTGCCCACACGGGGCCACCTTTTTCGGACCGCCGTCCGCCGCGGGAGCCTGTCGTAACCTGCCCGACCTGCAGGAGGAATCATGACTCATTCCCAGCAAGACCCCGACCGACAGGAAGGCCCCGCGGACAGCGGCGCAGCCGGCACCCCCGGCGTCCACGACGGCGGAGCCGACGGAGGCGCAGAAGGCCCCGCGGACAGCGGCGCAGCCGGCACCCCCGGCGTCCACGACGGCGGAGCCGACGGAGGCGCAGAAGGCCCCGCCGACGGCGGCGCAGCCGGCACCCCCGGCGTCCACGACGGCGGAGCCGACGGAGGCGCAGAAGGCCCCGCCGACGGCGGCGCAGCCGGCACCCCCGGCGTCCACGACGGCGGAGCCGACGGAGGCGCAGAAGGCCCCGCCGACGGCGGCGCAGCCGGCACCCCCGGCGTCCACGACGGCGGAGCCGACGGAGGCGCGGACGAGTCGGCCGGCAGCCGTTGAGCACCTCTCGGACCGGATTCCACCGCTCCGGCACCGAGCTGACAAGTGCCGGGGCGCTGGCCCGCCTGATCGGCCCGGATCTGGAGGGATTCGCGCAGGACGTCTGGGCGAAGACAGCGCAACTCACGCAGAAGGCAGGGGAGTTCTCCGCCTTGTTTTCCGCCGACGCAGTTGACGAACTGGTCTCACGCCGCGGGCTGCGTACGCCCTTCCTTCGCGTAGCCAAGGACGGATCCGCGCTCCCTGACTCGTCGTTCACCTCTTCGGCCGGCGTCGGTGCGACGATTTCCGATCAGCTCGACGACACTGCGGTGTGGCGTGAGTTCGCCGGCGGCGCCACGCTCGTCCTGCAGGCGCTGCAACGCACCTGGGAGCCAGTGGGCGACTTCGTCTCCGCGCTGGGCAGGGAACTCGGACACCCGGTGCAGGCCAATGCCTACATCACACCGCCGCAGAGTCGTGGGTTCGATGCCCACTACGACGTCCACGATGTCTTCGTCCTGCAGATCGAGGGCAGCAAACGCTGGCTGATCCATGAGCCGGTCCGCGCGGACCCGCTGCGCGACGAGCCCTGGACCGACAGACGATCCGCCGTCGAGGAGGCCGCGAAGGGCCCAGCGTTCATCGACACCGTGCTGGAGCCCGGCGACACCCTGTACCTGCCGCGCGGATGGCTGCACTCCGCGCAGGCGCGGGGCGCGGTCTCGATCCACCTGACGCTGGGGATCCACAACTGGACGCGCTACGCGTTGGCCGAACAGCTCACCCAGTCGGCACTCGCCGCGCTGCGGGGTGACCCCCGTATGCGCAGCACCCTTCCCCTCGGCGTACAGGGACCGGCCGACGAGATCGACATCGTCCGCGAACTCCTCCTCGGCGCCCTTGCGGAGGCGGACCCGGCACCGCTGTTCCACCGCGCCCGGCTGGGGCAGGGCCGCCCGACGCCGCTGGGGCCGCTTCTCCAATACAAGGCCGTCGCAGGACTTGGTCCTGAATCCACCGTGCGGCTCCGGGAGGGCCTGGAGGCACATCTGGAGGGCCTGCGGCTGCATACCCGCGTGGGCTGGCTCGATTTCCGCGAAGGCGACCTCGCCTCTGTCGCTCGCGTGCTCGACGGTGCTGTATGCACGGCGGGTGACCTCGGCACCGTGTTCGTCAGGAGACTGCTGTGTGCGGGCGTGCTGGTGCCCGCCGGACCGTGACGTTCCCCGGATCCGGGAGTGGCCGGTTCTTCTGCTCCGACACCTCTCGCGTACGCGGCGACTCGTTCATGGGCACCGCACCCCACGCCGTCGTGTGGGTTGTTGTCGAGTATCCCGGGGCCTGGCCGGCCAACGGGTTCGACGGCCTCGGCCTTGAGCCCGGGGTCAAAGGAGGCATATACCGTGCGGCCCAGGCGGCGCGGGCGCGTGTACTCCTGGTGCGGCGGCATGGCCGCCGCGCGCGTGCGGCGCCCGACCGCCGATGGGGCGTACTGCGTTTCGAGGGTTCCGGGGCCCACCGTCAGCAATGGGGGACGTGGAGCAGAGACGAAGATCTGGCGGGGATCGTCGAAGCTCTCGGCACCCCGGGAGAGGTGGGACACCCACCCGTCGTCCTGGTGTGCGCGCATGGTCGGCACGACGCCTGCTGTGCAAGGCGCGGACGGCCCGTGGCGCATGCGCTCAGTGAATCGTGGCCGGACCTGGTGTGGGAATGCACGCACGTGGGGGGCGACAGGTTCGCCGCCAATGTCGTCGTCGCGCCCGACGGCGTCTACTACGGAGCTCTCGACCAGGGATCGTCCGTCACAGCCGTCGAGGAGCATCTGGCCGATCGCATCCACGCGGAGCACCTGCGGGGGTACACGGATCTCTTCCCTCCGCAGCAGGCGGCCGTGACAGCCGTTCTCGACCGCTTCGGACCAGCCGGGCGACACGACTACGCCGTCACCGGAACCGTCCGCGACGGCGACCGCTGGAAGATCCGCATCAGCGGCCGCCCGCCAGGACCCGGGTCACTGACCGTCGAGGTGCGGGCGCACCGCACCGCGCCGACCCAGTTGACCTGCCGCGGAACGGCCAGGAGTTCGGCTGTGGTCTATGAGGTCACGTCCATCCGCGGCGAGTGAGCCCGTCCGGCGTCCGAAAGGGGCTTTCGCGACGTCGCCACGCGGCGCCTTGTGCGGCCCTGTGTCTACCCAGCGCTACGTGTCTACCCAGCGCTACCTTCACCCGGACGTACAAGATCACGGCCGCCGGGGCGGCCCTCCCCGCACACCCTGGCGTACTCCGCGCCCCGCGCTCGCTCCCGAGCCCGATCGTCCTGACCCAGTGGACCCGGTCAAGGAGGGGTCTCCGACTGGTCCCCAAAACAAGGAAGGGCTGGTGGCGGATTCCTCCGATACCAGCCCTTACCTGCGACTCTTTCGAGTCGGGACGACAGGATTTGAACCTGCGACCCCTTGACCCCCAGTCAAGTGCGCTACCAAGCTGCGCCACGTCCCGATGCCCGTATGACCTGGGGTTTCCCCTGGCCGACGTGCAAGAGAACAATACCGCACTCATCTCACTGCTCACGAACCGGTTCTCGGGGCGCGTCTGACGGCGGCGCGAGGGAAGCTTTACGTGGGATACGGGATTGTTCGGCCACACGGAAGGAACAACGTCATGCCCGCAAGCAGTGACCTGCTCATCGACGGCTTCGGCCGGATCAAGGAGGTCGTGCACCAGGCGGTGGAGGGACTGAGTCCCAAGGAACTGGCGACACGGCTCGACGGTGGCGCGAACTCGATCACGTGGCTGGTCTGGCATCTCACCCGCATCCAGGACGACCACATCGCCGATGCGGCCGGATCGGACCAGGTGTGGACCTCCGAGGGGTGGTCGGACCGGTTCGAACTGCCCTTCAATCCCGGCGCCACCGGCTACGGGCACTCCTCACGCGACGTGGCGGCGGTCGACGGCGTATCCGCCGAACTCCTCACCGGCTACCACGACGCCGTCCACGACCGGACCGTCGCCTACGTCGGCACGCTCAAGGACAAGGATTTCGCGCGGATCGTCGACGACTCCTGGACACCGGCCGTCACTCTCGGTGTCCGGCTGATCAGTGTCATCTCGGACGACCTCCAGCACGCCGGGCAGGCCTCGTTCATCCGCGGGGCGCTGGAACGCGGATAGCGGCGGCACCGGAGGAGTCTGCCCCGCGCGCGGCAGCGGGGGCGGGCGGGCCTTCGGCGTCCGCGGCGGCGGACGCGACCCCTGGGCCCTCGGCGTCCGGGCCGGCCGCGGACGAGGAATCCTCCACGGCCGCACCGTCGTGGACGCCCGCGGCCGGCAGGTACGAGAGCAGTTCGCGGGCCGCCGGCGTCGTGCGCCGGTCGTCGGGCACGGCAGCCGAGACCTCCCAGGCGCAGGCGTCGGCCTCGGTGAGCTCCACCGTCCGCAGTCCCGCCGCCTGTGGCTTCAGCGCCACCGGCCGCGGGACCACCGCCACGCCGAGGCCGTGTCCGACCAGCTCGATCAGACTGTGTACGTCGTTGACCTCCAGTGCGACCCGCCGCTCGGTGCCCGCCCCGGCGAACGCCTGGTCGGTACGGCGGCGCGCGCCCCAGTCCGCGTGGAAGTCGACGAACGTCTCGCCGCCGAGATCGCTCCAGCCGACGCGGTCACGGCCCGCCAGCCGGTGCTCGGGCCGGCAGAGCAGAACCATGCGGTCCCGCCCCAGCGCCAGCAGCCGGATGCCTTCGGGGACGGTGCCCGACAGCGCGACGAACGCCAGGTCGAGCCTGCCCTCGGCGACGTCCGCCGCGAGCGCGGCGGATCCCGCCTGGCGCAGCCGGATCTCGACCTCGGGATGCTCGGCCCGGAAGCGGGCCAGCAGGCCGGGGACGTTCACGCCGGCGATGCACTGCTCGGTGCCGACGGCGAGCGTCCCCCGCATCAGCCCCTGGACCGCCGCCACCGCTTCCTTGGCCGATCTGACGCTCGCCAGCGCGCGCGAGGCCTCCACGAACAGGGCCCGCCCGGCCTCCGTCAGCTCCACGCGGCGCGTCGAGCGTACGAACAGCCGGGCGTCCAGCTCGCGCTCCAGGGCGCGCACCGAGGCCGAGAGCCCCGATTGGGAGACCATGAGCCGCTGGGCGGCGCGAGTGAAGTGCCGCTCTTCCGCGACGGCGACGAAGTATTCGAGATGGCGCAGTTCCACATTGAGAAGCGTAGTCGCTTAATGCGTTCACTTTCTTCTATTGGACGAAATGCCTCCGCTGCGACCAAGCTGCTGGGGCCAACTGATCGAAGAGGAAGGTGCACCCCACCATGAAGACTCGCCGCATCGGGGCCGTGGAAGTCAGTTCGATCGGCCTGGGCGGTATGCCGATGTCGATCGAGGGGCGGCCGGACGAGACCCGGTCCGTCGCGACCGTCCACGCGGCGCTGGACGCCGGTGTGACGTTCATCGACACGGCCGACGCCTACCACCTGCACGCCGATGACGTCGGTCACAACGAGTCGCTGATCGCGAAGGCCCTCGCGACCCACGAGCGGGGATCCGAGGTGCTCGTCGCGACGAAGGGCGGCCACCTCCGCCCCGGCGACGGCTCGTGGACCCTCAACGGATCCCCGGAGTACCTCAAGCGCGCCTGCGAGGCGTCCCTCGGCCGACTCGGCGTCGAGGCCATCGGCCTCTACCAGTTCCACCGCCCCGACCCCGGCGTACCGTACGAGGAGTCCGTCGGCGCGATCCGTGACCTGCTGGACGAGGGCAAGATCCTCCAGGCGGGAATCTCGAACGCGAACCCGGAGCAGATCAGGGCCGCCAACGAGATCCTCGGCGGCCGGCTGGTGTCCGTGCAGAACCAGCTCTCGCCCGCGTTCCGCTCCAGCGAGCAGGAACTCGACGTGTGCACCGAGCTGGGCATCGCGTTCCTGCCGTGGAGCCCGTTCGGCGGCATCCGCAACGCGGGCGAGCTCGGCTCCCGCTTCGCCCCGTTCGCGGAGGTCGCACAGGCGCACGGGGTCAGCCCGCACCAGGTCTGCCTGGCCTGGCTGCTGGCGAAGTCGCCGGTTACCGTGCCGATCCCGGGCGCGAGCCGGCCTGCCTCCGTGCGCGATTCGGTCGAGGCCGCCGAACTGGTCCTCAGCAGCGATGAGTTCGAGCGGCTGAACGCGGCCTGAACCCCTGCGCGGGCCGGCGCGCCGCCGGCCCGCGTACCGGCGGCTCCTCGTGCGGCCGAAAAGGCCGGACGGGGTCGCCGCGGCGCCGCACACCCGCTCCCGTGCACCGGTCGGGTCCGGCCGGGCCGGTCACTGCCGGCGGAGCGGACAGCACACGCCCGCGGCGCCTCGTACGTCCACGAGGTGCCGCGGGCGTGCTCCCGCTCTCCGGGCGACGTAACGGATTTCGCCCGCCCCCGGGATCGGGGCGTACGGGCCGCCGGGACTCACAGGACGCGCTCCGTCAGCCAGTCCGTGAGGTCCCTGTGGACCTCGTCGCGGTTCGTCTCGTTGAGGATCTCGTGCCGGGCCCCGGGATACGCCTTCCAGGTCAGATCGCTCGTGCCGAGGTAGCGGAAGTCCTCAAGCAGCTCGTACACGAGGGTCATCCGCTGGTGGCACGGGTCCTGTGCGCCGACGGCCACATGGACCGGCAGATCGGCGGGGATCCGGGCGAGCGCCCTCGGGTCGTTGATCTTGCGGACGCCGAGCACCCAGTCGAGCGCGAGCCCCGCCGAGAACGGGAAGCCGCAGCGCTCGTCCGCCGCGTAGGCGTCGACCTCCGTCTCGTCCCGCGAGAGCCATTCGTATCCCGTGCGGTGCTCGTACGGCTCGTTGAACGAGGCGAAGAGGTCACCGAGGAAGGGCGAGCGTGCGTCGCGGCCCTCCTCCTCGATCTCCAGTTCCAGCCGTACGGCGCTCTCCGCGATCTCGCAGCCGGGCAGCGAACGGAACGCCCCGGTGAGGATCAGGCCCCCGAGATCGTCCGGGTACTCCTGCGCGTAGTCCCTGGCGAGCATCGAGCCCATGCTGTGCCCGAGCAGGAAGACGGGCACACCCGGGTACAGGGCGCGGGCCTTGTCTCCTGCCGTCCGCAGGTCCTCGACATCGGCGCGCCAGCTGTCGCCCTCCCCGCCGGCCGCCCCGTACCCGCCGCCGGCCGCGGCCGTCGCACCGTGGCCGCGCAGGTCCGTGGCCAGTACGCCGTAGCCGTGCGCGGTCAGGTGCCGCGCGAAACGGTCATAGCGCAGGGCGTGTTCCGCCGCGCCGTGCGCGATCTGGACCAGGGCGCGCGGCCTGCCGCTCTCGGGCAGCCAGGTGTAGCCGGCGATCTGGGCGCCGTCGTGCGCGGTCAGCAGTCCCGGGGTGTAGTGGATCATGGGCAGCGCCTCCGGTGCGGGGTACGGGGTGGTCGTTCGCTGGACGTACTTCCCCCTGCCTCTGTCCCCGTCACGGCGCGTCATGCCCGCTCAGAACAGACCGGCCTCCCTGCGGTTCAGGTCGGCGGTGAGTTCCGCCGCGAAGGACTTGACCATGTCCAGGCCTGCCCGGCCCCATCTCCGGGGCTCCGTGTCACCGGCGCAGACCGTGCCGAGCACCATCCCGGCCCGGTCGGTGACCGGAGCGCCCAGGTACGAGCGGATGCCGGCCTCGTCGACCAGCGGGTTCGCCGCGAATCGGGGGAAGTCCCGTACGTCCTCCAGGACGAGCGCCTTCCGCCGGGCCACGACGTGCGGGCAGAAGCCGCGCCCCCGCGCGAGATCGCGGCAGGCCGCCGGGCCGAGCGGCGTGTGCAGGCCCGCGAAGAACTGGCCCTCCTCCCCGAGGAAGTTGACGCCGGCGTACGGCGCACCGGTGAGCCGGGCCAGCCGGAGCGCCAGGGCGTCGAACGCCGGCTCGGGGCGTTTGCCGAGCCCCAGTCCGCGCAGCCGCCTGGCCCGCTCCGGTGCCTCCCGGTCCTCCGGGGTGATCAGCATTCTGCCGATCGGGTCGTAGGTCACGAAGCGGCCTCCCCGGCCGTGACAGAGGTGAGCAGGTGCTGGACGAGGGTGACGAGCGTACGGATGCCGGAACTCGCGGTGCGGGCGTCGCACAGCACGACCGGCACCTCGGGAGCGAGCCCGATGGCGGACCTGATCTCCTCGGGGTCGTAGCGGAACGAGCCGTCGAACTCGTTGACGGCGACGACGAACTGGATGCCGCGCCGTTCGAAGAAGTCCACGGCGGAGAAGGACTGCTCCAGACGGCGGGTGTCGGCCAGCACGACCGCGCCGAGGGCTCCCGCACACAGTTCGTCCCACAGGAACCAGAACCGCTCCTGGCCCGGTGTACCGAACAGGTAGAGCACGTGGTGCGGGTCGAGCGTGATCCGGCCGAAGTCCATCGCCACGGTCGTCGACGTCTTGGCCTCGACGCCCGTGAGGTCGTCGAGGCCGGCGCCGACCTGAGTGAGGAGTTCCTCCGTACTGAGCGGGGCGATCTCGCTGACCGCCCCCACGAAGGTCGTCTTCCCGGCCCCGAACCCGCCCGCGACGAGCACTTTCAGCGCCTGCGGGAACACGTCGGGGCCGGCCGGCGGCGGGGCGGGGGCCGGCGCGGCGGGCGCACGGGTACCGGACCCTGCCCCGGCGTGCGCGGGCGGGCCGGCGGCGCGCGTGGGTGAGCGCTGCGCCGGGGTACGGGCCGGCGACACGTCGCCGACGGACCCCGCACCGGCGTCCCGGAACGAGCCGGTGTCCGGTGCGGTGTCGACCGCGGATCCGGACACGGGGTCAGAGCTGTCGTCGTAGGCCATCGAGCACCGCCTCAAGCAGTAACTGGTCGGTGGGGTCCTGGAACCGGGAGGGCGGACGCACGGTGATCGCGCCGCACTGCACCAGGTCGGCAAGGAGGATCTTGGTGACGGTCGCGGGCAGCCCCATCCGGCCCGCGATCTCCGCGACGGGCGTGGGCCCCGGGCACAGCCCGAGCACCTCGCCGTGTTCGGGGCCGAGGGGTGCCTCGGGCGTGCTTCCGGTGGA
Organism: Streptomyces sp. NBC_01497; assembly: GCF_036250695.1. Taxonomy (NCBI): domain Bacteria; kingdom Bacillati; phylum Actinomycetota; class Actinomycetes; order Kitasatosporales; family Streptomycetaceae; genus Streptomyces; species Streptomyces sp. NBC_01497. Next base: position 1,005,044 of record NZ_CP109427.1, read on the forward strand.
TATCACCAGCGTCAGCAGGTCGAGGGCCACGGCGGGCCGGGTCCTGCCCCCGCTCACGGTGTACGGGCGGATCAGCCGCCCGGCCGCTCCGTCGAGCCAGGGGCCGTCCTTCGCGACCGTCACCCGTCACCGCCCCGTGGCGTCGGGCGCCTGCGCGGGCCTGCGCGCGGGCGTGACGAGGTACGGCCGCACGCTCTTGACCAGCATGGCCATCTCGTACCCGAGGATGGCGGCGTCGGCCTCGCGGCCCGCCAGCACCGCGAGGCAGGTGCCAGTGCCCGCGGTGGTCACGAACAGGAGCGTGGAGTCGAGTTCCACGACGACCTGCCGCACCGTGCCGCTGTCGCCGAAGCGCGCGCCCGCGCTGCGGCCGAGGGAGTAGAGGCCGGAGGCCAGGGCCGCCATGTGGTCGGCGCTGTCGGCGTCGAGGCCGTGCAGCGATCTGACCAGTCCGTCCGAGGAGAGCAGCACGGCGCTGCGGGTGTGGGGGACGCGCTGGACCAGACCGGCAAGCAGCCAGTCCAGGTCCTGGGTATGACCCGTCGTTACATCGCTCGCCATTCGTGTCTCTACTCCTCGGTGGTGGGGGTGTGGCGGTGCGCCTCACGCGGACGCGGAGCCGGTCGCTCCGAGGGCTGCCGCTGCGGAAGGTCCGGCTTCGGTGCGGCGCCGCGCGGGCGCGGCTCCTCGGGTGGCCGCGCCGCCGCGGCAGGGGCGGTGCCCGCATCGGCCGCGGCCTTCGCGCCCGCCTCGGTCTCGGCGAGGCCGATGCCGCGCCGGAAGGCGGCCATCAGTCCCGGATCGTGCACGGCGGGCTCGCCGGGGCCCTCGGCGGGTGGGGCCGCGGGGCGTTCCCTGAGCTGCGGTGCGAGATACTCCTGCTCCTGCCGCTTGGGGAGTTCAGGGCGGCCGGGCTGGGCCCGCCGGGAGGCGCGCCGCCCGGCCGCGGGGGGCACCGGCGACGTGGGCGTCCGCCGTACGGGCGTGGCGTGCCGGTCGCTGTCGGCCCGGGCCGGCACCGCGGCACCGGAAGGCGCCGGGGAGGCGGGTGCGGTGGGCCCGCCCTGGGAGTTCGATGCGGGAACGGCACCGGGCGGGGAGATCTGCGCGGGCAGCGGGGCGGATGCGGACGGCGGCGCGATCGGGGGCGCCGGGAGAGCCGTGAGCGGCGGGCGCGCGTCGGGCGGGAGCGCGTCGGGCGGGAGCGCGTCGTCCTCGACACCGAGCAGGGCCTCGGGCAGCACGAGGACGGCCTGGACTCCCCCGTAGATGTTGGACTGGAGACGCACCGCGATCCCGTGCCTGCGGGCCAGCGCGGAGACCACGAAGAGGCCGATCCTGCCGTCCTGCAGCAGGTGCGCGACATCCACCTGGTCCGGGTCGGCGAGCAGGCCGTTCATGTGCTTCTGCTCCTCCGGGGGCATGCCGAGGCCGCGGTCCTCGACCTCCAGGGCGAGCCCGGCCGTGACCCGCTGGGCGCGCAGCAGCACCTGGGTGTGCGGCGCCGAGAACAGCGTCGCGTTCTCCACGAGTTCGGCGAGCAGGTGGATGACGTCGGCGACAGCGTGCCCTCGCAGGGTGCCCTCGACCGGCGGTACGAGGGTGACGCGGGGATACTGCTCGACCTCCGCGACGGCCGACCGCAGCACCTCCGTCACGGTGACCGGCCTGCTCCACTGACGTCGGGAGACGGCACCGCCCAGCACGGCGAGGTTCTCCGCGTGCCGGCGGATCCGGGTGGCCAGGTGGTCGACGTGGAAGAGCCCCTTGAGCAGTTCCGGGTCCTCGACCTCGTTCTCCAGCTCGTCCAGGAGCTGGATCTCCCGGTGCACGAGCGACTGCAGCCGCCGTGCGAGGTTGACGAACACCTCGACGCGCTGTTCGTCGCCCGCGCTGCTGGAGAGCTGGGAGGCCTGCACGACCGCGCCGACGGCCGCCTCCTGTGAACGGGTCAGCTCGCGGGCCAGCCGGTCGATCTCGTCGCCCGACGTGTGCGGGTCGGGCGGCGTCCGGCGCACCGTCACCCGGTCACCGCGCCGCAGCTGTTCCAGGACGGAACGCAGTTCCTCCTGACCCCGCGCGCTGGTACGGCGCAGGGCATGGCAGCGCTCGATGACGCTCCGCGCGGTGCGTTCGGCGCCGAGCGCGGCGACCGCGACCGACCCCAAGGCGACGAGAGCCGTGCCCGCGAGCGCGGCCCACGCGCCGGCGGTGGGGTCGGTGCCGGCCGAGCGCAGCACGACCACCACCGCCGCCGCGCCGCTGAGCGAGGCGACTATGGCGGGCAGGACCGCCGCCCGCAGCAACTGCGGGCGTATCCGGGTGTCCTGGCCCTGCCGGGGCGCCGGACGGACGCCCGCTGTTCTGCCGCGGGCGCCCGGCCTGCCGTGCCGCCCGCCCTCGCGGCGGTCGGGCCGCGTCGCGGGTGCGCGAAGTTGAGACATGCCGTCAGTGCCCTCCGTTGATCATCAAGCACTCACGGTAGTCGCGGTGCGCGGGGACACGAACGGCAGTTGGCAAACTTGCCCGTGCAACGTCCCGCTCTGGTATGAGGGTCAGGACGTGCGTTCGATCATCTCGGCGCGGTTGTCGCGGCCGTCGCGATCGAAACAGGGAGCTCGTCGCACCGGTGGCGGGGGCCGCCCGCCGAAAGCCGTCCCTCCGGGATCCGCACGTCCGCACGGGCCTGACGATCCCCTGCGGGGCACTGTGGCGGGGCCGCCGCGACCGGGCGGCCCGCGGGCCCCGCAGGCCCCCTGGGGACTCTCAGGAGGCGCCAGGGCCACCGCCGCTGGAACAGGGGGCTCCCTTGTGACGGGATGGGCGAACGTCCCTCACCATCGCCGTCCGGCTGCTTCTCGGCCCACCCCTGGCGCAGTCCCGACAGCACCGACAGCTCCGACAGTTCCGACAGCTCCGACAAGCAGTGTCGCGAGCAGCCGCGATCATGAACATGCCTTTTCGGCCGACAAGCCGCATCGGCGACACCCGGGGGCCGGGGCGAGGCCGGCGCGCCAACCGATGGCGGCCGCGGCCGGATTGACGGGCCGTGCGAGGAAGGCGAGGATCACAGGGAATTGACAACGTTGTCTCAGAAAAGGATCGCGATGAGAGCGCTGAAACGCGTGTTCACCGCCATGGTGATCGCCACCACCATGGCCGCGGTTTCCGTCACCTCGGGTGTCGCGAACGCCGGGGAACACCAGCCGAAGTTCGCCGCCGACCCCACAAGCCTGGTCGACACCTCGATCGGCAACAACGGCGACGGGACGACCTTCCCGGGGGCCGCCGACCCGTTCGGCATGGTGCAGCTGAGCCCCGACACGCAGCTGAACCAGTACGCCTCCTACGACTACAAGCAGGACACGATCCTCGGCTTCAGCCACACCCACCTCTCGGGCGTCGGCTGCCAGACGATGGGCAACTTCCGGTTCATGCCGACCACGGGCGCGGTCACCTCGTCCGACCCGGCGCAGTACGGCGCGAAGTTCAGCCACGACAACGAGACCCGGGCGCCGGGTTACTACGGCGTGAAGTTCGACAACGGGATCCAGGCCGAGCTCACCGCGACACAGCGCACCGGCCAGCACCGCTACACCTACCCCGCCGGCTCGGGCCCCGAGAACGTACTCATCGAGGCCGGAGAGAGCAACGGCAGCACCTACGCCGGCGACGTCAAGGTGGTCGGCAACGACACCGTGGAAGGCTGGGTGCAGGGCGGCAACTTCTGCGGTGAGACCGGTAAGGAACGCTACCGGATCTTCTTCAGCGCCACGTTCGACCGTACGTTCTCCACCTTCGGCACATGGACCGACGGCACTCTCACACCGGGACAGCGTGAGGCGTCACGCGGCACGAAGCGCGCCGGTGCCTGGTTGACGTTCGACCCCGCCAAGGGCGACCAGGTCGGCGCGTCCGTGGGCATCTCCTACACCTCCGTCAAAGGCGCGCGCCTCAACCGCGAGGCCGAGCAGCCGAAATCGTTCGACAAGGCCCGCACGGCCGCCCACAACTCCTGGCAGGACGAGCTGAACCGCATGCGCGTGGCCGGCGGCAGCCCCGCCGACCAGCGCACGTACTACAGCGCGCTCCACCACTCGCTCCTGCACCCCTCGATCGGATCCGATGTCGACAACCGCTACCGCGGCTTCGACGACCGGGTGCACCGCGCGGATTCGACCTATTACCAGATGTTCTCGCTCTGGGACACCTACCGCTCGCAGAACCAACTGGTGGACCTGCTGAATCCGGACAAGGCCGCCGACATGGCCAAATCCGTGCTGCACATCTACCAGGACGGCGGCTGGCTGCCACGCTGGGGCCTCGGCAACAGCGAGACCAACGTGATGAGCGGCGATCCCATCACCCCGTGGATCGTGGACATCTACAACCGCGGCCTGCTCGACAAACACACCTCGCGCCAGCTGTTCGACGCGCTGTGGAAGAACGTCAACGAGGTCCCCGCTGACCAGTCCGTCTTCCGTGGCCGTGACGGGAACCCGACCTACGTCAAGAACGGCTGGGTCGGCTACCAGAACCTGCCCGGCTACACGTACGGCGACAGCCGCCAGGCGGGTTCCGCCACGCTGGAGTACTCGCTCGCCGACTGCGCGCTGTCCACGATGGCCGACGGCCTCGGCTACCAGGACAAGGCCACGACGCTCGCCTCGCGCTGCGACAACTTCAGCAAGCTCTGGGACCCGGCCGTCACCTCGCAGGGCTACTCCGGGTTCCCGGTCACGCGGAACGCGGACGGGACCGTCGCCGGTGACCCCGACCCCACCCAGGCCGGCGCGTTCCACGAGGGCACCGCCTGGCAGTACCAGTGGCTCGCCCAGCAGGACCCGGAAACCCTGTTCGGACTCATGGGCGGCCCGGCGAAGGCCGAACAGCGTCTCGACACGTTCTTCGACATGCCGACCGTGCTCACCGACCCGGCGAAGGCCGCCTCCGATTCGTGGGTGACCGGCGCGTACGACTATCACAACAACTTCGCCTTCAACCCCAACAACGAGCCCGACTTCCACGCGCCGTGGATGTACACCTGGACCGGCGCGCCGTGGAAGACCTCGGCCGTGCTGCGCGCGATGCGGACACTCTTCACCGACAGCGTGTACGGCATGCCCGGCAACGACGACCTCGGTGCGACCTCGTCACTGCTCGTCTTCGCCATGGCAGGTGTCTTCGAGGCACAGCCCGGGTCCGCGACGTACGTGCTCTCCGCGCCCATGTTCGACAAGGTGGAGATCCGGCCGGCGAACGGCCGCAAGATCAGCATCGAGGCCCCGGGCGCCGACGCGTCCAAGCTGCAGTACGTGTCCTCCGTCACGACGGACAAGGGCGCGCTGCGCCAGAGCTGGCTGTCCCACAAGGACCTGCTCCGCTCCGGCACGATCAAGATCAAACTCTCCGGCAAGCCGACGAACTGGGGCGTCGACGCCGCCCCGCCCGCCATGTCCCAGGACTGAGGTCCCAGGACTGAGGTCCCAGGGGTGCGGTTCCTGCACGAGGAGCCGCACCCCGGCATCATCCACGGCCGCCGGTTTCCGTCTCACCGGATGAGCTCGGGCCGGAGCGGCCCCGCGCACCGCGCACCGCGAGTCCGCGAGTCCGCCACGGAACCTCGCACCTGGGGCTCCCCGTCGATCAGCCGGTCGCCGGCGACCGGCCACCGGTCGCCGCTCGTCGTCCGCCGAACGTCGTCCGCCGTCCGCCGGACGTCGGCCGTCGTCCGCCGGTGGACTACGCCAGGATCAACGCGCCCGCCGCACCGAGGAGAGGCCGCGTCATCGCCGCCGCCTCAAGCCCGCGCAGAGCCGACGCCCCGTCGTCCGCTCCCTGAGCCCTCCCGGCCCGGGCCCCGTCTGCCGCCCCGGGATCTCCGCCGCCCGAGACGCGCGCCGCCGTATCTCCGATCCGGCAGCCCGGCTTCCCGCGAGGCAACGCCGGACCCGACCGGACAACCCTCGTTGTCGGCGCCGGGGTGACGCCCGTAGAGTGTGTACATGGCAGCCGATCCGACCGTGCGTGCCGCCCACGACGACCTGACCGGACTCGCCGACTCCGCCGTGGCGCAACTCGCCCTCCAGCTCTCCGCACCGGCCCGCGTGACCATGCGGGCGGACGCCGTACTGCCGGAACCGGCAGCCGACGGCGGCGGCGATCCGCTCGCCCGGTTGCGGGCACTGTCCTACTTGAGCAGGGCCGTGGCACAGCAGGCTCGGCAGGAGGCCGCCGCGGCGGCCCGTGCAGGCGCCAACTACCCACAGCTCGGGCACGCATGGGGCATCAGCCGGCAGGGCGCCCGTCAGCGCTGGCCCGGCCTGGTCTTCACCGCCGAGCAGAAAACCCGTCCCCTCCCCGCCGACTTCAGGAGCGCCTCCGTGAACAACTCCCCCACAGGCCGCCCCTACAGCGTGCTGCTCGTCGAAGACGACGCCGCCGATGTGATGCTCATCGAGGACGCGTTCGCCGAACGCGGCATGACACGCGCCATCACCCACGTCAGCGATGGCCTGATCGCCCTGGAACACCTGCGCGACCCGCGGCACGAACGACCGGACCTGATCGTGCTGGACCTGAACATGCCCCGGATGAACGGACGGGAACTCCTCAGCGTCCTCAAGGACGACCCCTCCCTCAGCGCCATCCCCGTCGTCGTCCTCACCACCTCCTCCGCTCCGGACGACATCGAGGACGCATACCGTCAGCACGCCAACGCGTACGTCACCAAGCCCGTCAACCTCGACGACTTCATCCAGGCGGTGCAGGGTATCGACGCGTTCTTCCTCGACACCGTGACCCGCCCGTCCCGTCCCTGACGGGGGCCTGAGCGAGCCGGTTCAGCCGCTTGTGAGCCGGGCTGGTCCGTGACGTGCTCGTGGCGGGGTGGTGGCCGGGGCACCGGTCGCACAGCTGCCGCCCCGGTCCGTCCGGGACCGGCCCCGGACGATCAAGAAGCCGACGCGGTGCGCGGTCCTCAGGACTCGGAGCGGCCGCGGCAAGGTCGAGCCGGGGCGACGGGCGCACGACCAGACCACCGAACGCGCAAACACAGGTGCCCCCGGCGGACCCGTGCCGCGAGCTCAACCGCCTTGGCCGTCCCCTTACAGCTGGTCCCCCGTGCCGGCCGGTTCCGGAGGATGCATCCCGCCACCGTCCTTCATGTCCTGCTCGCAGGTCCGTCGTTCGCAGGACTGGTCATTGGGGATCAACAGCACGCCGGCAACCTGGTCAGGGTGCTCGACGGCGAGCCAGTCGTCGCCCGTGAGGGCGCCGTCCGGCTCGGGCCACGCGTCGGACGAATAGATCGTCCGACACCCCAGCGCCACGCGCTTCTTGTCGACTGCGCAGGCATCCAGGGCAGGGCCGGATGTCTCGTCTGTGCCGTCGAAGCGGTAGTGGAAGTGGACCTTGTCACCTTCGGAGAGCGACTGCGGGTGGGGGCTCAAGGCGCCAGTCGACGACCTCGGCGGTGACACCGGGAGACCGACCGTCCGTGTCCTCGGCCTGCACCCTGACACCTGCCTCAGCGCGCTTCGCTGTCGTGTCGGTGCAGCCCCAGGGCGAAGAGCAGCCGGACAGAGCGAGGAACACCAGAGCCAACGGAGCACCGGCACGAACCCGGGCAGGTAACACTGGGACGACCTCCCGTCGGGGTGGGGCGGAGCAGTGTATCCCGGGCCTGGCAGCTGCGGGTCAGGGCGGCAAGCGCCTGCGGCGGTGAAGCCGGAGCGCGGAGGAGCCTGGTGAACTGGGCGGGCAGGGACAGCATCTCGATGCCGCCCGCTCGCCAAGTGAAGCGATGTCAAAAGCGAGGGCGTTGGCCTGAGCGAGCCCCCGGCGCGGCCCGATTCAGAGCCGGCGCTCCGGGCGCTCCGGGCGCTCCGGGCCGTAGCGGTCAGCGGTCAGCGGTCAGCGGTCAGCGGTCAGCGGTCAGCGGTCAACGGTCAACGGTCAACGGTCAACGGTCAGCGAGGACACAGTCGCCGCAGACGGCCGCTGCCCGGTCGGTGCCGGGCATCGCGCGGTAGATGAGGCAGCAGTTGCGCCGCCGGAACGGCTGCCCGCCCGCAGCATCCGCGTACGTCCCGCGCAGCGCCTCGTGTGCGAGGAACACACCGCAGCTCCGGGCGATCCGCTCTTCCCCGGTGGGGGCGGTCGCGGTGAGGACCGTACGTGCGCCGTTCACCGCCGACGCGACGTTTCCCCACAACGTCCGCGGAGAAACGGACAGTTCGCCGACCGCGCGGGTGAGCGGGGCAACCAGTCCTTCGAGGACCAGCGCCGCGGTCTCCCGCGCGGGCCTACCGGAGGACGTGAGGGTGTCCCGGGGCAGTGACAGCGGGAACGTGCCGCCGAGGTGTGGTTGCCACCGCACCTCGCGCAGCACGGGTACGGACGGCGCCCCGTGCAGCGCGGTGAGGGCGAGCAGTGGCGAGACGACGCGCGCGACGAGACCCAGGTGGGTCACGGACGCCGCCACCCGCCACTCGACGGCACCGGTCGTACATCCCCTGCCCGTCGCGAGGTATGTACGTACCGCCTCGACTCGTGTGCGCAGGACGGACGGCTCCTCGACCAGTTCGGCCAGCGAACGCCACGGCCCCTGGAGCGGGCTACGGGGGGTGTGGACCGTGACGGCGAAGAAGGGCCCGCAGGCCGCGAGGGCGTCGAGCGGCGCGGCCTGCGGGTCCGCCGGTGTCATGCTCGGGCGACCGGCTCGGCTCGCGCGGGCGCGGAGGCCTCGGTCCTGCCGGATGCCGTGCCCCGAGCCAGTACCCGTTCTGCCATCGGCGCGAAGAGGAGCCCCAGCGCGCCCCACAGCACGAGTTGTGCCGCGAGCGAGAAGAGACGGAAGGAGAACAGCACGTCGGCCGGGAAGCCCGGATAGACGATCGCGCCCTTCGCATTGGTCAGTGGCAGCGGGGTCTCTGTGGCCTGGTGTCCGAACTCCTGGACATTGGCGGTCAGTTCACCGAGTGCCGGCAGGATCGCCATCACGATGCCCATCACGACCACGTAGCCGAGCCCGGCCAGCAGCGTCGCGTTCCAGTTCCCGAACCGTTCCGCGAGTCGCTTGCCCAGCCACACCGCGAGAACGAGGAAGAGAATCGAGCACGCCACCATGACGAGGTACAGGTTGCCGCGGTCCTTGATCGTGTCGGGATGCCCGATCGAGGGCGGGTTGGCGGGGTACTTCACGAACGGGACCAGGTAGAAGCCGAGGAACCCGCCCAACGCCACCAGCATCGCGAGGTTGCGTGCGCGCAGCTTGCCCACGCGGCCCAGGGATATGGCGTAGGCGATGGCGAAGAGCGCCCCCATGGCCACGCCGAAGAAGACCATGCCCACGCCGATGCCGACGTTGGCCTGGATCGTACGGCTGAAGAGGTCAGGTCCGGCCGCTTCCGGGACCAGTCCCGCGGCCTTGTCGAGTGCGGCCTGGGCCGCGTCGCGCCCGCTCTCGTAGTCGATCGCCTTGCCGATCAGCGGCTCGGCGAAGATCCGCGCGAAGAGGAAGGCGAGCAACCCGGCGGCTGCGCCGGCGATGATGCCGCGCAGTATGAGTCGTTTTTCCATGGTCCAGCTGTCCACTTTCCTGAATTACCGCTGGTCGGCCGGGAATCCGGGTCAGTGGCAGGGGAAGCCGAGGAAGTGGCGCGCGTCGTGCACGAACTCGTGCACGTGCATGTCGTTGCCGAACACGGAGTAGGCACCCTGGTCGACGCCGATGAAGTAGTACACCGCCAGCGCGACGACCGCGGTGCCCACCAGCCACAGGACGGCCTTGGACACGGGCAGGACGAGCGGTGTGGAAGTGGGGGTCGCGCTGGGCGCGGACAGACTGCTCACGAGGAGTCTCCTTCGGGGATCTGGCGTCCCGCGTTCGGTGGAGCATCGTGATGGTGAAGGGTCTGACTGCGGGCCCGAGTTGCCGGGGCCCGATCACAGTGGCGCGACCGCGCTGGAATCTCACCAGCTTCCTTACACCATCTTCAGCCAGGAGCGTACGGACGCCGGCAGTGCTACGTCAATCGGGCGGACCGCTTCACGGCGTGATGGACGTCTCCCCGACCAGCGCGCGGGCTGGACCCCGCACCGGCGCGGTGTCCTTGTGCGCCGCTCCTGAATCCGTGTACGGACACACCCGTAGCCGCTCCTGAATCCGTGCACGGGCGCACCCGGGACGAGGGCCGGCCGACGGGGAGACGTCTCACCGCGGGCCCCGGTGCCGCCACCGGGCCCTCCCGCCGGCACTCTCGTCGGCGTTCCGGGCCACCGGGCTCGATCCGGATGGGCCGCACGGTCACGGCGCCACCCCGTTCGGCGGTGCTCCGGCGGCCCCCGGGGCCACTCCTGCCTAGGCTCGACCTGTACCGGCCGACCCCAGTCAGGAAGCGACGTTCCATGGACCTCCACCTGAAGGACAAGGTTGCCGTCGTCACCGGAGCCAGCAAGGGCATCGGCCTGACCGTCGCCGAGACGCTCGGCCGGGAGGGCGCCAAGGTCGTGGCCGGCAGCCGCACGTCCACCCCGGAACTGGAGGCCCTGGCCGACCGGTACGGCGTGACCGTCGTCCTGGACGACCTGAGCACCCCGGAAGGCCCCGCGAGGCTGGTGCAGCGCGCCGTCGACGTCCACGGCCGGCTGGACATCCTGATCAACGGCCTGGGGGCGGCGAAACCGCGTACCGGATTCCTCGACGTCGACGATGCCGAGTGGCAGCGGATCTTCAACGTCTCCTTCTTCGGCACCGTGCGCGCCACCAGGGCGGCCCTGCCCCATCTGCTGGCCTCGGGCGGCGGCTCCATCGTCAACATCGGCTCGATCAACGCCCGGCTGCCCTCCGTCATGGTGGTGGACTACTCCGCCGCCAAGGCCGCGCTCGCCAACCTCACCAAGTCCCTGTCCGAGGAGTTCGCCTCACGCGGCGTGCGCGTCAACTCGGTGGCCCCCGGGCCGGTCCGCACCCCCTTCTGGACCGCCCCCGGCGGCTTCGCGGAGGCCGCCGCGGCCGGCGCGGGCACCACCGCCCAGGAGGCCATCGACGTGGTGATCCCCCGCAGCACCGGCATCACCACCGGCCGGGTCAACGAACCGCAGGAGGTGGCGGACCTGGTGGTCTTCCTCGCCTCTCCCCTGACCGGCAACATCACGGGGGCCGACTTCGTCATCGACGGCGGCCAGAACAAGACGCTCTGACGGCACGGGCGGGCACCGGCGCGTCTCGTGCTTCGACGGCGCCCCGGCCGGCGCGGGCGTGGCGGTTCGCGGGCGGGTGGGGCGGCCTGGCGCCGGGCCGGACCACCGCGGGCGGGTACCCGGAGGAACCCGGGGACCCGCCCGCGGTCTGTCAGGCCTCCCGTGTCAGTGGACGGTGACCTTCGTGCTGCCGGTGACGCCGCCGGACGTCACCGTGAGGGTGGCGGTGCCGGAGCGGCGGGCGGTCAGCTCGCCGGTGCGGCTGTCCACGGACACCACCTTGGGGTTGCTCGACGTCCACACGTGGGACGCCGGGTCGGCGATCGGGATGGACAGCGGCGCGATGTTGTCGCCGGGGACCATGTCGCCGGTCGCGCTCAGGGTGACGTGGTCCTTCGGTGAGATCGGGTCCTCGGGCGCCTGGACGGTGATGGAGGCCAGGGCCGGTTCGACGCTGAACTGCAGGCCGCCGTCGCTGCCGACGCGGATCAGGCCGAAGTGGTAGAAGCCGCCCTGGTCGGCCGGGGCGTAGGCGGGCATGCCGAGGTCAGCGAAGGCGAACTGCGGGATGCCGCCCTGGGCGGTGGACACGCTCCGGCCCTCGGGGTCGAGGATCTGCTCGGAGAACCCGCGGGCGTGGCCGTACATCATGATCACGTGTTGCGCGGGGTGCGTCTGCTGGTAGCGCTGCACCAGGCGCAGGTACATCCGCGCCTCCCACCGGTCCGTGAACTGGCTGTTCGCGGCGGGGTGCGGATCGTAGGCCGGCATGTGCGTGACGACCAGCACGTCCTTGGCGGTGGCATCGGTCAACTGCTGGACGAGCCAGGGGTACTGCTGGCCCATCGGGTCCTGGAACGGGTCCGAGGACTGCAGGCTGCCGTGGGAGTTGTCAGTGACGATCAACCGCGCCTTGCCGAGACCGTAGGCGTAATGCGTGTCGCCGAAGGTGTCGCTGTAGTTGCCGTTCTCGGCGTCCGAGCCCTGGGTGATCTCGTGGTTGCCGACGATGTCGCGCTCGGGGATTTTGAGGGAGTCCATCTTCGACTTGGCGTACTGCAGGTCGGCGAGCTTGCCGTCGTCGGACATGTCGCCGAGGAACTGCGCGGCGTCCGGCCGGGCCTGCGGGGAGAGGGCGGGCAGCCGCTTCGCGATGGAGCCCATGACGTTGCTGCTGACCGAACCCGGGTCGCTTGCGAGCAGGTGCGCGTCGTCACCGGCGAGCACGGTGGTGCCGTGCTTGTCGAAGTCGGCGGAGTCCTCCTCGAACTTCAGCCAGGAGGGGTTGTCCGGGATAGCGTGGTAGTCGGGCTGGACGACCGGCCGCGGCGAGTACAGCGCCTGCAGCCCGGCGACGTTCAGTGAACCGGTGTAGGTGGTGCTGGGGCTGATGGCCAGGAAGTCGAGGTAGCTGACGGTCAGCGGGAACGTGTAGCCCGGCGGCAGTTGGGCGACCGCGAGGCGCCACCCGTCCGATGTGACACCGGTCAGGTACAGCGGGGTGTTGGCGGTCCCGTCGACGTTGATGTACTTCTCGGCGAGCTCAAGGCCGTCGGGGCCGCCGCCCTTGACCCACACGCCGATGCCTGTCGGCACCTGGCCGTTGTCGCTGTCGGTCGTCAGTGTGGTCTTCGGCGCCAGCACGAGCTGCTTCACACCGGAGCCGGCCGGCATGGTGTAGTCGAGACGCAGCGAACCGGTCGCGCCGGAGTCCGGCGGCGCGACACCGGGGTCCGCGCTCAGGGTGGCCGTCACACCGGTGGTGTTGTTGCTGAGCTTCCACGTGTCCGTGCTGGTCATCGGGTCGATGACCTTGCGGACGCGGCCCACCGCTACGGACATGGTGGCGGTGGTGCCCGCGACCTTGGCGCTGACCTCGGCGAGGCCTCCGCTTTCGGGGTCCGCGGTGAACAGGCCCTGCTTGTCGATGGTGCCCAGGTTGTCCGGAGTGACCTTCCAGGTGGCCGCCTCGGTGGGGACCTGCACCGTGCCGCCGCCCTTGACGGTGGCGGACAGGCTGAGCTGCTGGGTGGCGCCGTTGTCCAGGTCGGCCTGGCCGGGCGAGAGGGTCAGGGACGTCAGCGAGGCCACGACGTCGAGCTTCTCGGAGGTCGTCACCCGCCCGTCGGAGGCGATGATCCGGCCCGTGCCCGTACGACGCGGGGTCAGCTTCCCGTCCTTGTACGAGGCGAGGGACGACGGCTCGACGCGGACCTCGACCTGGCCGGCCGCCGGGTTGGAGAACCGGTCCAGCGCGTGCACCGGCACCGGGATGGAGCCGCCGCTGACGGTGGTGACCGTCTTGCCGTCGTTCACGACGACCTTGACGGCCGACCCGGCCTCCTTGGCCGTGGTGGAGAAGAAGATGCCGTTCGCGACCGGGCGCTCGGTGTTGCCGGGGAGGTCGGACGGGGTGTTGACGACCTCGGCCTGGTCGGCGCCGGGGGCCCGGCTGACCATGCCGGTGGAACCGCCGCCGTCGAAGAGCATGGCGGTGTACGCGCCGTGAGCGACCAGGTAGCCCGCGGCCTGATCGGCTGTCACACCGAAGGCGCTGTCGGAGCCGCCGTGGCCGTCGATGGCGACGACGATGGCGTGCTTGCGGTCCTTGGTGACGCCGACCGCGGTCTCGGGATTGGCGCCGCTCGGGGGGGTGCCGGTCGGGTCCTTGTAGACGTGACCGTCCTTCACCAGGGTGTCGACACCGCTGACGAGCTGGGTGAGGTCGTTGTCGGGCGACAGCCGGGTGGCCACGGCGACCGTGGCGCCCGCGTGCGCGTTGTCCGACAGCCACTGGCCGCCGGCGCCCGCTCCGAGCAGGCCCAGCTGGCCGGTGTTCAGTCGCGGCACGGTGGTGACACCGTTCGTCACCGTGTCGACGACGAAGCCGCCGTCGGCGGTGTGACCGACCACCAGGGTGGATGCGGTCGTCCCGGGAGTCTCACCGAGGTCGGGGGTGACCTCGGTGATGCCGCCGCCCGCCAGGTCGTCGACGGTGTTCACGGAGGTGAGCGCGCGCGTGGCGGCGCCGGCCGTGATCGTCCCCGAGAAGGTCTGCGGACCCATCACGATGGTGCCGTCGGGCTTGACGCCCAGCTGGGAGGCGAAGCCCGGCTTGGGGCTCTTGAGCAGGTGCCCGTCGCTCACGACACCGCCGAGCGGACGGCCACTGGCGTGGATCTCGAAGTAGTCGCCGTTGACACCGGCCACCGCGTGCGTGCGGTGGGCCATCGACGAGGGGGTCTCGTCCGCCGGGTCGGTGATCGTGTCACCGGCCTCGACCACGCGGGTCCGCAGGTTCGGGTCGCTCAGGTCGGCGGAGAGCACCTGGATGTGCTGGCGCCCGCCGACGGTGTCGTAGGTCTCGCTGTAGTGCTGCAGTCCGCGGGTGACCGTCTCGGCCGGGGTACGGGTGTAGTCCACCACCAGCGGCCAGTTCTCCGGCGTGGTGGGCAGCCAGCTCCGATCCGCCGGGTGCCGGGCGGTCGCTGCCGTGTTGTCGGCCGCGCCCGACGCGGTGGTCGCCGCACCCGTGACGGTGCCGGCGAGTGCCAGCACGAGTGCGGCGGCCACCGCGGTGCGACGTCTGCCGCCCCCGGCTCTGGTTCCACGAAGTCTCATTGCTTGTTCCTTTGGATGTGCGAGCCGTTATGCAACCGGCGATCGCCCACTCGACACCGGTGCGGCAAACCGGGGGTTTCCGGCCGGGGTTGGACAGATGACGCGTAGCGGTGTGGTTGGCTACGTTTTCGGTCTGGCAACCCGCCGGAGAGAGGTACTCCACGGCCCGGCTCCGGCCCCGGTGACCTGGACGGGTTCGCACGTTCACACCGTCACGGCCCGGAGCGCGCCGGGCGGGCCTGCTCGGGCCGGTGAGGTGGCGGGCCGTCATGTGGGGCATTCCGGGGGCAGGGAGCGCCCGGTGGCGTTCGGCGCCGGGGAGCAGGCGCCTCCCCGGCCAGCGGGCGCACCTGAATCACCGGCCTCCGGCGTGTTCGTGCACGTGGTCCGACGTCGTCGTTCGGAGCCGACCACGGGCGACCCGGCGAGGCGCGCCCTCCGGAGCCGGCAACGAGGCCGTGCCCTTGGAGGCTGAGGCCATCCACGGGCGCGCCGGGCCGCGGCCCCCGTCGGCTGACCCGCGTCGACCCGAACGACCCACCGCTGCTCGAAGGTCCCTGCACGCGGGCCGGCTCCGTACGGGACCGGGACACCGCCCGGTGCCATGCCTCCCCCGTCACCCGGGCGAACGCCGAGGTCAGGGGCGGCCCCGCCGGCACCTCACTCCGCGGGCCCGAGAGCGCAACCATTCCGATACCGGAGTGACAACGGGGGTTATTCCTAGAGCAGATGATCCCATGAAATGATCGGCACGCTACGTCGTATCTCCACCGCCTCTGAACGCTTGGACATCGCATGAGCCGAACGCCAGGGAGTCCAGCGAAGGTCTCCGGCACCGCCACGGACGACGAGGTCGAGTCCTGGGGCACCATGACCGATGACGACCTCAAGACCTGGGGCATGGCGCCGGCCGACGAGGCCGGCGCCGAACCGGCCATTGCGGAAGGCGCCGACGCGGAAGCCGGCCCTCGGGCGACCGGCTCGGCCGTCGCGCCGGCAGCGCACGACGCACAGGACCAGGACCCGGCCGCCGCGGTGCACCAGGCCTCGGCCGACGACGAGCCCGCGGAGGCTGAGGCGGAGGCAGTAGCGGACACTCAGGCGCCGGCCGCCGAGACCGCGAACTCCCTCACCCCGGGCGACGGTTCGGCCGTCGCGGCGGCGGACCCCGCAGAACTCGCGGCACCGGCCGAAGTGGCGGAATCCGCCGAAGTGGCCGAACTCGCGGCACCCGCGCAGGCGGCCGAACGCGCGGAACCCGCAGCGCGGACGGCGGAAGAGCCCGTGGACGTCGTGGCCTCGCCCGGCCCGTCCACACCACAGGGCTCCCCCGCCGGCGCCGGGGCACCGCCGGAGCACGAGGTGACCGACAACGGCGCCGAGCCCCGCGCCGAGGCCCCGGCCGCTCAGCCGCTGCCCCCGGAACAGCCGGTCGTGCCGGTCCCCGCTCGCCGGGAAGGGGACGGCGAAGCGCCGCGCACGGCACAGACGGTCATGGCGGACGAGGACGCGCCGACGGCGGCCGAACCACCGGCGACCGCCGGCGTTGTGCCCGAGAAGCCGGCGCCCACCCGGTCGGCCCGGCGCGCTCCCCTCCCCGCCGAACCGCTCATCCGGAGCCACCCGCCCACCGGCCACGCCGAGAGCGCGCTTCGTGTGGTGGAACCGACCCTCTCCGTGTCCGGCACCGGATCGGCTCAGGAGAGCGGCGCCGTCGACCCGGCACGCACCGCCCGCCGTCGCGGCAAGCCGCTGCTCGCCGCCGCGGGCGCCGCAGGAGTCCTTCTCGTAGGGATGCCGCTGCTGCTGCTCGGCCGCGGCCATGACGGCGAGAAGCAGGAGGCCCGGTCGGACGTCCCGGTCGGCACCGTTCTCGACAGCACGGACACCGAAGTCGGCCACGTCATCACGGACATACCCACCTCGCCGGGGCCGGGCAAACACCGGGGGCCCACCGCGAAGAGCACGGCGCACCCCGTCGCGCACGTGTCACCGAGCGCCCTGCTCAAGCAGAAGACGGCGAAGCACGCCGCCAACGACTCCTCGACGCACGGCATCCAGGTGCACACCGCGCAGCCGAAGTCCGACGGCGGAACACCCGCCCCGAACAAGGTCAAGAGCAAGACCACGACCAGGGCCACCGACATCCGCGCGCACGCGACGACGGTGGTGATCCAGGCGACACGCACGCTCTCCGCGGGAGAGTCGTGGTCCGCCACCCTCGCCCGCATGACGATGCGCAGCGACGGCGACCTCGTCATCTACGACGAGCACGGCCAGGTCCGCTGGAGCTCGCACACGTCCGGGACGGGCAACAGGGCGGCGTTCCAGGGGGACGGCAACCTGGTCGTCTACAACACCGCCAACCAGCCCCTGTGGGCCTCGGGCACCGCCGGGCACAACGGCGCAGCACTGGTGCTGCAGGCCGACGGGAACGTGGTCATCAGTCAGAACGGCGCCGCGCTCTGGGCCTCCGGCACACAGCACTGAGCAGCGCTCCGGGAGGCCGGGGGCATGACAGCGCCCCCGGTCCGGTGGCACCGCGTGCCCAGGACCGCGCCGGCGCCGACGGACCGCCGACCGGCCTCACCCTTCGGCTTCCCGGCACCCGTCGTACGTCGCCCGGGCCCGGCGCCTCGCGTGCTTGCGGGTCAGTCCCGCACCGCGGGCGAACGCCGCCGCGAAGGCGGTCGCTCCGGGAACAGCCCGGGCCGCCTCGGTGACGCGGTCGACGTCGCCCGGGAGGTGAGGGCGATCGCGCCGGGAGAACGGCACCCGGAGCGAGAGCGGCGAATGGCTCTACCTGGGCGTGAGTTCGAGGACGGCGATGCCGACGAGGACCACCGTACTGGCGGCGGTACGGGCGCGGCCGAGCCTCTCGTGGAAGAGGAAGGTACTCATCAGGACACCGAGGATGATGCTCGTCTCGCGCAGTGCGGCGATGGCGGGCAGGTTTTCCGGAGCTCGGGACTGTGCCCACACGACCAGTCCATAGGCGGCCAGGGACAGGACGCCTCCGGTCATGCCGCGCGGCCAGGTGGGGCGCAGATCTGTCAGCAGCGACCGTCGGCGCCGGATGAGGGCGAACAGGGGCAGGGGCAGTGCTTGTGCCAGGAACATCCAGCCGACGTAGCCGACGACGGTTCCCGCACGGCGAACGCCGGTCGCGTCGACGACGGTGTAGGAGGCGATCATGACGCCGGTCGCGACGGCAGCCGACAAGGCGGGGAGTTGGGCCCGTCCGGGTCGTCCGTCAGCGAAGGCGAGGATCGCCAGGCCCGCGGACAGCACCAGGACACCCGTCAGTTCAGCGGTCGGAAGAGACTCACCAAGTGCGCAGACCGAGAGCACCGCTACGACCCAGGGCGAGGTCCCGCGGGCGAGCGGGTACACCTGACCGAAGTCCCCGAGCCGGTAGGACTGGAGCAGCAACAGTTGATAGAGGATCTGCAGCGCTGCCGAGCCGGCGATGAACGGCCAGGCCGCCCGGTCGGGGACGGGGGCAAGGGTCACGATCACCGCGGAGCATGCCAGATAGCCCAGATCGATGAGGGCGAAGGCGACGAGTTTGTCCTGGGCGGCGTGCGCCAAGGCGTTCCAGGCCGCGTGAAGCAGCGCCGCCCCCAGCACCGCGATGACTATCGGCAGCGGCATGAGCATCATCCCCCCAGGGAATGTGATTCTCCAGTACGATCAATCCATGGAATCACATTCCCTGGGGAGCCAACTTGCCGCCCGCGTCCGGACTCAGCTGCCGCTACTGAAAGATGCCGAGGCGCGGGTTGCTCAGGTCCTCCTCGACCAAGGGCGGGACCTGGTCACACTCAGCGTCAGCGACGTCGCGACCCTTGCGCACACCGCCTCGTCCACCGTGGTGCGCGCCTGCCAGCGTCTCGGCTTCCGGGGCTTCCAAGAAGTCAAGATCCTCGCCGCGGCCGGCGCACCGCCGCCCGTTCCGGTCGGCGGCCCCCAAGCCGACGCCCTCACACGAACCGTGCACACCGCTCGCGAGACCCTGGACGGCCTGACCACAACCGTCTCCCAGACCCAGATGGACGACGTCGCCCGCGTCCTCTCCCTCGCGCCACACACCCTGGTCGTCGGTGCGGGTCTGTCCTCGGCAGTCTGCCTGGACGCCGCCTACCGACTGCGCGCCCTGGGAATGACCGTCGACGCGCCCTGCGACCCCATCACCGCCGAACTCGCCGCCGGACTGCTCCCGCCCTCTGCCGCCTGCCTGGCAGTCAGCCACACCGGCGCCACACGCAGTACGGTTGCCGCCGCCGAGCGAGCCCGCACAGCGGGAGCCACAGTCATCGCCCTCACCAGCTACGCGCACACACCACTGACGGAAGCCAGCACACACACCCTCCTCGCCGGAGGACAAGACCTGATCCTCGGACTTGAAGCCGTCGCCAGCAGGCTGGCACACCTCGCGGTGATCGACGCCCTCACGCTTACCCTCTTGGAGACACAAGGCCCCCGTGCCCGGGCGGCCTTGAGGCTTTCCGCCGAAGTCACGGCCGCGCACGCGTACTGATGGCGCGGGCGACGAACGCGATACCGCAGTCGAAGGGCGTGTTCAGCCACTTGTGCGCGTCGGTCGTCCAGGAGTGGGCCAGATGTGTGCCCCGGAGAGCCGCCTACGGTGCTCGTCGCCCGCGGCCAGGGCCCCCAGGCCGATCGCCCCGTAGACGTATACCCA
This sequence comes from Streptomyces sp. NBC_01497, assembly GCF_036250695.1. Taxonomy (NCBI): domain Bacteria; kingdom Bacillati; phylum Actinomycetota; class Actinomycetes; order Kitasatosporales; family Streptomycetaceae; genus Streptomyces; species Streptomyces sp. NBC_01497. Next base: position 1,024,575 of record NZ_CP109427.1, read on the forward strand.
TCCCCCGCGGGCCTGCACCCGCTCGGACACCGCGCCGGGCGGATCGACCGCGCCGGTGTTGATGTCGCCGGCCTGGACGCACACGACCGGTGGGCGTTCGGTCCGCCGCCAGGGCCTCGTCGAGGGCGGTGAGGTCCATGGCACCGTCGGCATCGCACGCCACACGTGCCCACGTGCGCGCCCATGTCCAGAAAGCGCAGCGCCCGGTCGATCGAGGCGTACCGCTCCTCACCTACCCTCACCGGGATCCGGGGGGCGTTCCACAAGCAGTCCGGCTCGACGTTCCACCCGGCGGCGCTCAGCAGGTGGTGGCGCGCCGCGGCGAGGCCGGTGAACGCGGCCATCCGGGGTCCCCGTGGTGAAGCCGACGGACGTGGTGCGCGGCAGGCCGAGCAGTTCCACCAGCCGGCGGCCGCACTCGTCCTCGACGACGCCGGCGAACGGGCCGCAACGAGTGGAGCACCGCGTTTTGGTCCGACGCGGTGACCATCCAGTCCGCGGCCGGCGTCACCGGCGGCGAGGAGCCGATGACGTAGCCGAACCACCGCGACCCGGCGCCGGCCGTCGCCCCGGCCTCGCCTGCGCGCGCGAGTGCGGCCAAGGTCGCAGCCGTTGCCTCGCCCTTGTCAGGGATGCCGCTGGACTGCCCCAGCGCGGCCCGGATCTCCTCGGGGCCGGCGGCCGGGAAGACCTGCCTCTGCGAGAGCGAGGACCGCCGCCGCACCGCATGCTCGTACGCCCACCGCAACACGCCGGGACGTCGGCGGCGTGCTGCCCTCCGGCCACGGCGCACGCCGCTTGCTGTCGGCACGGGCGGTCCACCGCATGTCCCGGAGACTTCAGTGCAGGTGGATATTGTTCTTGACGTCGTTGCCGATGTTGTTGTTGATGTTGCCCGTACTGAAGTTGATCAGGGACGTTCCCAGAGTCGGCGTGCAAAGGAGCAGGCAGGGCCCGGGGTTGGGGGGCGTCGGGCGTTCTGTCACCGTGACTGTGGTGGTCGTGCTCGAAGCCCCGCAGCCGACGCCTCCCTCTTGGTTTCCGTTGTAGGCAGCTGTGATGGTATGCGTGCCGGTGGTGTCGAACTCCGTGGTGTCGGTGGCTTGGCCACTGTCATCCAGCAGCACGGTTTTCAACGGGTCGCCGCCGTCGAAGAAGGTCACGCCCAGGCCACCGCTGGGGTCTTCGGGGCAGGTGACGGTGGCAGTGAGCGTGACCGGGCTTTCGAGGGCGGCCGTCGACGGCGACGCCTGGACGGTGGTCTCGGAATCCGCCGCCGCGGCCGGAGTAGCCAAGCCGACCACGGTCGCCAGCGCGGCTGCGGCCATGAGTGTGCCCTGCGAACGCAGTTGTCTACGTGCCATGTGCCTGCTCCTCGTTCATCGTGGGCTTGCGCCCGCAATCATCCGACGGAGCGACACCTTATGACGGACTTGTTGGCATATGCGGGAAATGCTGCCCGTGGTTCGCCCCGTCGGGCGAGGGATCAGCTCCCCCGCATGGCCCTGCGCTGTCCAGGGAGCGCGAAGTGTGCCAGGTCAGATGTGTGGCGCGGAGACGCGCGTGTACGGCAGGGAATTGCTGGTCCCGCCCGAGGTGGTCACGGTGACGAGAACGGTGCCGGCCGGTCCCGAGGGGACGGAGGCGGTGATCGTGGCGTCCGACAGCAGGGTGAATGCGGCCGGTACTGCTCCGAAGCGGACAGCGGTGGTGGTGGTCAGGCCGCTGCCGGTGAGGGTGATCACGGTTCCCGGATCGAGGGGTCCCTGGCTCGGGGAGAGGCCGGACAGGTGAGGCGCGGGCACGTAGGTGTAGGCCAGCGAGTTGCTGGAGCCAGCCGGCGTGGTGACCGTCACCGGCGCCGTTCCGCTGCCGGGCGGGGTGACGGCGGTGAGCTGCGTCGGGGAGTCGACGGTGAACGTGGTCGCGAGGGTGGCCCCGAAGAGCACCGCGGTGGTCCCCGTCAGGTCGGCGCCCCTCAGGGTGACGCCGGCACCTCCGGACGCGGGTCCTTGGGTGGGGGTCACGGAGATGAGAGTGGGGGCGGTGAGGTAGAAGAAGAAGACCGGCCCTGTTGTGCCGCCGGGGGTCGTGACGGTGATCGGGACGGCTCCCGAGCCGGCGGGTGCGACGGCGGTGATCTGGGTGGACGAGTCGACGGTGAACGTGGTGGCGGGCGTGGCGCCGAACACGACCGAGGTCGCTGCCGACAGGCCGGTGCCGACAAGAACGACCGTCGTGCCGCCGGAAGCGGGCCCCTGGCTGGGCGAGACGGATGTCAGGGTCGGGGCCGCGGCGTAGGTGTAAGTGACAGGGTTACTGGTGCCCCCGGGGTTCCTGACGGTGACAGCGACGGCGCCCGTGCCGGGCGGTGCCACGGCAGTGATCTTCGTCGTGGAATTCACGGTGTAGGTGAGGGCCGGTGTGCTGCCGAAGGCAACCGCGGTGACGCCGGCAAAACCACTGCCGTTGAGTGTCACGGTGTTGTTGCCGGCAGCGGGCCCGGTAGAAGGAACGACCGAGGTCAGTACGGGTCCTGCCGCTGGAGCGGCCAAGCGCGCGGTGGTCGACGTGGAGCGTGCGTCGTTCATGCGTTTTCCTCGACAGTCGATGGCGGGTGAGGCACAAAGCCCCTCGGCCCCCGAATTCGGGAGCCGAGGGACTCCGCGGATGACAGACCACGCCAAGCGCGGCGTATCCATCCCTTGGGCGGGAGCATCCGTCAGATGCCGGGTCCTGCCACGTAGGTGAAGCCGTCCGCGGCGGTCGCGCTGCCCGCGTCGTTACTGATCACGACGTCGACGGCGCCGGCCGCCCCCGGCGGCGTGACGGCCGACACGGCGGTGTCGGAGATCACGGTGAAGGGTGCCGGGTTGCCGTCGAAGGTGACCTCGGTGGTGCTGGCGAGGCCGGTTCCGGTGATGGTCACAGCCGTGCCGCCCGACGTCGGCCCCTCGTCCGGGGCGACCGCGGTCACGGTCGGGACCGCGACGTAGGTGTAGGACAGACCGTTGTTGCTGCCGCCGGCCGTCGTGACGCTGACGCCCACCGTTCCGGCGGTGCCGGCCGGTGCGACGGCGGTGATCTGGCTGTCCGAGATCACCGTCGGCGTCGCACTGTTGGCGCCGAAGGCCACGCTGGTGGCCGTCGACAGGCCCGTGCCGGTGATGGTGACGGTCTCGCCTCCGGCAGTCGAGCCCGAGGTGGGGCTCAACGACTGCTTGAAGGGCGGCCCGACGTAGAAGAACGAGAGCGGGTTGCTCGTGCCGCCCGGAGTGGTGACGGTGACGCCGACCACGCCGTTACCGGACGGGGAGACAGCGGTGACCTGCGTCGGGGAGACGTTGGTGACCGAGGTGGCCGGCCGGGTGCCGAAGCGCACCGCGGTCGTGCCGGACAAGTTGGTCCCGGTGATGGTGACAAGCGTGCCACCACCACTGGATCCCTGATTCGGACTGATGGGCATGACGGACTCCTCCTGGCTCGGCACACGACACAGCGCAACCGAGCACGATCAGGTGATACGACTCCGCCGCTCCACGGGCACGTGCGTCAGCTTCCACGTCCACTGGCCAGGTGGGATCTTGAGGACCTTGCGCTGAATCCCGGGCCGGCGCTGGTGGGCGAGCCGCCGCCAGAGATCTCACGCGAGGTCTCAGGAAAAGGGAAAGCCGACGGGCACTCAGCAGTGCTCCATCGCGGGCCCACACACTTCCGCGGGGCACCTGTCCGCTGAGGCGGATACAACGAGTAACGCACCACGCCGTATCGGTGGCAAGGCCCAGCACAGTAAACAAATCCACCAGACCCGCGCATCAGAGCGCAACCAGGCGTATATACGGAATAAATATTACAAGTTCTACGAACTCATCGAGCTCCACCAGCCATGATCGCGCCACATCCGCCCTGGCTCCCCTCTCCCGCCCGACAGGACCCTCGACGACCGCTTACGAAACGTCACCCCACAGAACGAGACCCCTCTCCCCCTCCCATCCCACTCCCCCACGCACCATCTGCGCCTCAACGCCGACTTCGGCTTCAGGCACCCGCCGTACACCGCGCCGCACCCCCGTCCATCTCCCGTCGACCTGACGCTGCGTGACGGCATGGCCATCTCACCGGGCGCAGCGCGCACATCCCGACGATCGCCTCGGGCTCGTCGTAGGCACAGCGCTCCCGGCAGTACGGAGAGGAGGGCCGGGCGGGCTTCGGCGCAGCCAGCCGGCGTCCGTTTCGTGCTCTCCTCACCGCGCCACTCCGACGCCGGACTCGAACAGTTCGCCTACGTGACCTCGCACGACCCCCAGGACTCTCCTGGCAAGGCTCAGGTCCGCTCGCGCGGAGAGCACGTCGGGCACCCGGCCCGTTCCGTGGGGATCTCGGTCCGAGGTCCATGGGACGGGCTCGGTCTCGCCGACCACCAGTTCGTTCGTGGTCCTTCTGGCCGACGAGCCGGGCGGGAGCCCGGCCCACCGGCCGAGCGCGAAGGACAGCCAGACGTGCACGGACCGAGGGCGGGGACCGCGGCAGCCGTGAACGTCGTTCCGCTCAGCCGGTGGTTCTCCATCACGCGGGTCATGACGTACGCGTCGGTCTGGCGCACGCCAGGGAAACGGCCTTGTGCCCGGGGCGGACGTCCAGTGTGACCTTCCGTGGGTCCACCTCGTACACACTCCGCCCGGCGGGCGTCAGTCGCGGCACTCCGTCGGCGGCACCGGCTGTCAGGTGAACTGACCCGCGCCATCGGGGCAGGATGAACCAGTGGGCGACGACACGGCCGAGCGCAGCGGTGGGGCCTCCGTAGGAAGTGCCGTCGGTTCAGCCGCTCACAGCATCCCTGGCGAAGACCGGCGGGCCGAAGTCGCCTTCAGGCAGCATCAGTTCGGCGCGGTCCATGAGGGCGAGGCGGTGGTTTTCGGTGTGCACCTGGCCCGCATGCAAAATACTCGCCGACAGGGCTGTGCGGCACCGGCCTGTCATCACGGAGGGGCGCTCGATGAACGCGTCGTACGGCGACTGGTAATTCGGTTCGGACGGCATGCCGTCCGCGCGTGATACCTGCGGCACACGGTTGCGAAGTCCTATGGAGGGCCCGGACCGAACGCCCAGTAGCGAAATGGGTGTGCGGACCATCTGTCCGTCTGCCAGGATGACCGGCCATGACCGCAGCGCGAGCTACCGCCCTCTTCGACCAGGTGGCCTCGGTATATGACGAGGTACTGCCGTTCTTCACCGGGTTCGGCCGACAGCATATGGAGTGGCTCGCTCCGGTGCACGACACCCGTGTCCTCGACCTGGGCGCCGGGCGCGGCGCCCTGACCGCTGCCGCGCTCACCCGCGGCCGCCACGTGACGGCGGTGGACTGCGCCCCTGGCATGATCGAGCGGCTCTCGATCCAGCACCCGCGGGTTCACGAAGCGCGGGTGATGGACGCTCACCAACTGGCCTTCCCCGACAGCTCCTTCGACCTGGTCTGTGCGGGATTCGTCGTCCACCTGCTCGATGATCCGGCGGCGGCAGCCCACGAGATCCGTCGAGTCCTCACCCCCGGCGGGGTGTTCTCCTTCTCCGTCCCCGGCCCGGTCGAGGACGCGCCGGAGTGGGAGTTCTACGGTGCTCTCTTCCGCGAGTTTCAGCCCCTGATACCCGTCGGCGAAGGACGGCTCAGTCGGCCCTTGGACGCGGAGCGGTTCCTCGCGACGGCGGGGTTCACCAGCGTCAGTGAGATCGCCATCGAGCAGCGTCTTCCCGTCCCCGACGCCGACACGTTCTGGAACTGGGGGCTCTCGCACGGCTCCCGCGCCTTCTTCGACGCCCTCCCGGCAGATGCCCGAACCGAGTTCGAAGCCCGAGCAGAGCTGTCCGCCATGGACCCGATCGTATTTGCCGCCGGCGCCCACCTCTGGCGCGGCACCTCACCAGCCTGACCTCGCGCTGACGGCCCCGACAGGTCACCGCACAGCCACCGGCACCCCGCCTGGTGACCGGCAGGATTCTCAGCCGTGAGGCGCGTTTTCGCCGGTGGCCCGGCGGTAGTCATCACGGTGCTCAGGGAGGCCACCGAGGTCCACCCGTCGCTGCCGATGCGTCCGGTGCCGGAATCGTAGGACTGCGTGAGGTCCGAGATGCGGTCGGCCGCGGGACTGGGTGTCGCGTGCGCACGGGTGAACAACGTCATCACGCGTGCGCACGGGTGGACACGTCATCAGCAGCGCCACTCCGAGCGGGGCGGCTGTCAACCCAGCTTGACCATCGTCTCAGGTGGGTGATCACGCGTTTCCTCTTCTGCTGGTCGCCGTCGTCGGGGGCTGCGAGGGAGGGCGGGAAGTGCGGCGTCGACGCCCCCGGCGGCGGGTCCGGGCCGATGGAGGATCAGGAGAGGATCAGGAGGTGTACCACTGCTGGTTCGCGCCACCGTTGCAGTCCCAGATCTCCACCTCGGTGCCGTTGCTCGTGGAGGACGCGGGGTCATCGAGGCAGCGGCCGGAAGCGGGGTTGCGGAAGCCGCCGTTGTACGGCTGCCACTGTTGGTTGCCACCGCCGTTGCAGTCCCACACCTCGACCTTGCTGCCGTTCGCGGTGCCTGCGCCGGTCACGTCCAGGCACTTGCCGAGCGCGCGCAGCGTACCGTCCGAGGACGCGGTCCACACTTGCGCGCCGGTGTTGTTGCAGGACCAGATCTGCGCGGCCGTACCGTTGGTGGAGCTGCCGCCGTTGACGTCGAGGCACTTGCCGGAGATGCCCGACCGCACGGATCGACCACCGGTGGCGACGGGGGCCTTGATCCAGCCTGCGCTGTCAGCCGCCTGAATGCCGGCGTTGAAGGCGTCGGCCATCTTGCTGTAGCCGCCGTCGTTGGGGTGCAACTGGTCGGACAGGTCGGCGGCGTTCAGGGCGCTCATGTCGACCAGTCTTACGTGCTTGCCGGCCGCCTGCTCACTCTGGACGATGCCCGGTATCGCGCCGTTGAACGCGGGCCGGTTGGGCTCCTCGGTCGGGTTCGTCGACACGATGAGCGTGCCGACCAGCACCGTGGCGTCGGGTGCGTCGGCGGTGACCTGGTCGATCAGGGCGTGCAGCCGGTCGGTGGCGGTGGAGACCTGGTAGTTCTGGTTGAGGTCGTTGGTGCCGATCTCCAGGGTGACGACATTGGGCCGGTACTGGGCCAGCACGGAGTCGGCGATGCCGGCGATCTGGTCAATCCGCCAGCCGGAGTGGCCCTCGCTGTCCGGGTCGGACATGGTGCCGTTGCGCTGGGTGCCGACGAAGTCCAGCGCGTGGCCCTCGGAGGACAGCTCGTTCCACAGGTCGCCGCGGTAGCTGTTGCCGGTGCTGCTGCCGACGCCCCAGGTGATCGAGTCGCCCAGCGGCATCACCCGTAGCGCGGTGGAGGCAGCGGCGGTCCTGGCCTGTCCGACGGTGGCAGGAGCCTGGTGGGGGGCGGCGGTCGCGGGCAGGGCGGCGCCCATACTGAGCGCGGCCGCTGTCAGTGCGGCGAATCCCGCCTTCTGGTACCTCATGAGTTCTCCTTGTTGTCGGGGTGCGCGACGTGTGTGGTGAGGAGGCGCGCGACGTGCTGTGCCGTCCGCCCGCGACTGCGTGGCGCGGTCGTCGGCACACTGGGCTGGACGTATGTCCGTGCGGACATACGTCCAGCCCAGGCCGGCTTGCCGGCGGAGGTCACCGGGGAGGGCTATCCGAGAGCGGCCCTCGGTTCAGGATGCGGCGGGGATGTTCCACTTCTGGTTGGCGCCGCCGTTGCAGTCCCAGAGATCGAGGGCGGTCCCGTTGGCGGTGGCCAGTGCGGGGACGTCGAGGCAGCGGCCGGACGCGGGGTTGACCAGGGTGCCGTTGCTGACGGTCCACTGCTGGTTCCCGCCTCCGTTGCAGTTCCACAGATCCACCGGCGAACCGTTGGCGGTGGCGTTGCCCACGACGTCGAGGCACAGGCCGTTGATCGTGACCGCGCCGTTGCCGACGGTCCACTTCTGGGCGGACGAGCCGTTGCAGTCCCATAGGTCGACGACGGCGCCGGGGGCGGTGGAGGCGGTGTAGTCGTCCAGGCACTTCGCGGTGTTCAGTGCTGAGCTGACCTGCCCGGTCGCGGTGCCGCCCGCGCTTCCCGAGCCCGGGGTGATGGACAGGTTGTCGAACTGGTCCGTGCGGTAGCCCTGGATGCCCAGGCCGGCCTGCCCGGACTGGAAGGAGGTGTCGGTGACCGAGCCGACCTGCTTGCCGTCGACTTCGGCGCTGATCGTCGAACCCTGGAAGGTGAAGGCGAGGTTGTGCCATGCTCCCGTGCCCAGTGCGGTGGTGGTGCCGGTGGCCAGCGTGTGATTGGAGCCGTCGGTGTACATCTTCTCGATCCACCACTGCCCGGTGTCCCTGATCCGGAAGTAGTAGGCGTTCATGTGCGACTGCGGCCGCAGTTGTGTGTTGGCCCGGCCGATCAGTTCCGTGGTGCCGGCGCTCCGCAGCAGTACGTCGGAACTAACAGTGTAGTTCGACCAGTTGGTGTCGCCCGTCAGCGCGTACGAGTCGGAGTCGTCCTGCCACTCGATCGGCTTGACGGGCGCCATCTGCTGGACGCACTGGCCGGAGCGGCCGGTGCAGGGCTGGACCTCGAAGGAGCCCTGCATGTCGGACAGGTACTTCGCCTCGGTCCCGCTCGCGTCGGCGTCGAAATCGTCGCTGTAGGGCAGGGCGAGGGAGTGGGCGGCGGGCGCGGTCGCGATGCCCTTGCCCTGACCGGCGGTGGTGGTCACGGTGTAGACGTAGCCCGGCTGCATCGTCAGCGAGTACGAGCCGCCCGCTGGTGCGATGTCCTGGGTGTGGACGAAGGATGTTGCCGCGCTCGGGGAGTTGACGTTGGTCGCCCAGACATTCACGGTCCCGGTGGACAGGCCGCCTTGGACATGGAAATTGACGGTCTGAGCGGATCCGGAGGTCGTCGTCTCCAGGATGGTGGAGTAGTCGGAACCGGTGTTGGACTTGAGGGTCACGTAGCTGCCATTGGACTCCGACCCGCCCAGGTAGCCGGAGGAGGAGTCGATGAATGTCCAGCCGGGCCGGGTGAACTGGGTGACTTGCGCGGTGGCCCAGGTGCTGGCCCCGATGGTGTAGTGGCCCGACCACGGCGACCCGGCGGTAGCCAGGCCGACGGTGCTGTAGGGCAGGTTCGGGTAGATCGCCGCAAGCAGGGGCCAGTTGAAGTAGCTGGTCATCTTCGCGTCGACGTAGCCACGGGTGATCGCCCGGATCAGGGCGGGCGCACCGGTGTTCATGTCCTGGGACCCGTTCTCGCTGTCCCACAGGGGTTTACCAAGGTTCCTGCCGGTTTGGGTGGACTGGCAGGAGGTTGCGTCACCGCCGTCGCCGCCGTTGCATGAGTAGTGCACACCGACGATCGACACCGCGTCGTTGAAAGCCTGGTTGCTCGCCATGTCGTCCGCGGCGCTCCAGCCGCTGTCGTCGGCGACGATCTGCACACTCGAGTAGCCGGCGCTGTTCAGGGCCGACCGCAGCTGGATGTACCAGTCGACGTCGTGGCCACGCTCGTTCCAGCCACCGAGGTACTTGATGTTCAGACCGTGTTGTTTGGCGCAACCGAGCCAGGTGATCAGGTAGTTGATGGTGTCGGTGGACCAGAACCCGCCGTTGATCCAGCCCGGCGCAGCCCATGCGAGCCCGTACAGGCCGATGTTCGGGTTGCGCCTCTCGGCCTGCTCGGCCAGCCAGAACTCGTAGCCGGCGTCGCAGTTGACCGTACCTCTGGTGTGTTCCACCGACGGCTCGGAACCGTCGGTGGAGTTGGCGTCGCCGCCGATCTCCAACTTCAGCAGCTGGAGGTTCGCGCCGTAGCCGGGCTTGAACATGTAGTCGAGGATCTGCGACTGCTCGGCTGCCGGGTAGTCCTTCAGGAGCCGCGAGTTGCCGCCGCCGCCGCTGATGGCGCCGATCCCGTCGAACGTACGGCCCCCCTGCGCGCCGTCCACCGTGATGGACGTGGTCGCCGCTTGGGCCGGGCCGGTGCCGACCGCGAGTAACGCGGCCAGTAACGCCAGTATCCAGAGGGGAGCAAGTCTCGCTGTTCGGCGCATCGACTCATCCTTCGCCGCGGGGGGAGAGACGGGAGGAGACCGGCTCGACGGAGGAGCGCGCTGCCTACCGCCCGGAAGATGGTGCACAGTGTGCTGTCGTGTTTCTTTTCCGGTCAACCCTCACGACAAACAAACAACTTCACACACAGTCCGACCTGGGGCTCCACACAGGCGGCAGCACGGGAGCCGAACGGCCCGCCCCCGTTGCCGCGCCGCCGCCCCAAGGATCTGCCGCCGGGACACGACAGGACCGGGCCCGCATCTCGCTCCCTCGAAGCACCCGTTCAGGCGGCCGCTTCATGCTCGGATATTTTTGATCTTGTCGTTTCCATTGACGTGTTCACTCAAAGCCCATCATCATGCGACACGGACGCTCACGGGTAGCGGGTGGGCCTGGTACCCGCCCGCCTGGTACCCGCCCTCTCACGGACGTGCAAGGAGTCGCATCGCCATGAACTCTTTAACGCGCCAACAGTCACGCAGGACGAGCGGACGCCGGCGCAGGGGGTGGGTGAGCCTGCTCGGCGCGGCCGCGCTGCTGGGCTCCTTCCTGTACGGGACGGACGTCACCACCGCGCCCGCCGCGCACGCCGGAACGGGGCCGCGGTAACACCCCAGTCCGGCCGGAGAAGTTGGAGCTTCAACCGCAAGAACCCAACGGAGGCGAACATCGAGGCGCAGCTGCCGCGATGGCCTCCACCGGACTCGTCGGCCACGGCTTCGACTACATCAACATCGACGACTTCTCCATCCTCAACCCCAGCACCACCGTGGACTCCTACGGCCGCAGGGCGGTGGACACGAGCACGTAGTCCCCGACGGCATGAAGGCCGCCGCGGACTTCGTGTACGGCAGGGGAGAAGTTCGGCATGTACCTCACACCGGGCATCCCCGTGGCGGCGTACAGGCACACTCCGATCCAGGGCACGTCGTACCAACGCCCGCGACATCGTCTCCGACACCACGTCAGGGTGTGCACTCGAAGTAGTGGCCTGCCCGCCGCCCGAGATCGGCCCCCCACGGCCACGAACATCCGGACGATGTCGGTGTGACCGCCTCCGGCCACCCTGCCCAGCGCCGTCCGGCCCCGCGTGTTCGACGCGTCGACCGCGGCGCCGAGCTCCAGCAGTCGCACCACCTGCCTCGTGTCGCGGTGCTCGACTCAGGACACCAACTGCTCGGCCGTGTCTTTCATGTCGCCATGGTGCCGGGCCTCCCGCATGGGGTGACGGCCACTCCGTCCGACGTCGTCCCGTACCGTCGGACGGATGTCCAGCGGACCTCATCCCCCCGGGGTCCGGCGGACACCCGGCGCCCCGACCGCCTGCCCACGCAGGCCGGTCCGTCGAGCGACTCGCGCCCGGAGTCGCTCGCGAGAGCGCACGGCGGGCGGACTGCGCTCACGTGGCGACCGCGCGCAGGATGCCGAGTTGCCGCACGGCCGGCGCTGAGGAGCCGAGGACGTCGCCGAGTTCGGGGCCTCTGCCCACGAAGCTGTCGAGGACCGGCCCGACGGGGCCGCTGATCTCCGGCGTACCCGCCGTGCGGACCAGTACATCGTCCTCTGCGTGAGTGATGCGGTACGCGCCGTCGGGAGACCCGGTCAACCCGAGGGTCACTTCGACGTACGCACCGCTCCTGGCGGAGGGCGCCGCCGCCGCCAGGAGCGTGTACATCACCATCAGGCGCAGCTCGTCGTCGCTCGTCTCCACGTCCAGGCCGAGGGGGAGGAAGATATCCCGTTCGTGCATCCATGAATCCCACAGGGTGTGCAGCCCGTTGACGGACCAGTGCAACTTCCGGCCCAGAGGCCCTGTGGCAACGACGTCGGAGTGTGCGCTCACGCGGGCTGCGAACAGCCGGTCCTCCTCACCGGTGATCTCCTCGAGCTGGGCCACGGTCTCCTCGGGGGACTCCCCCTCGGACTCGCTCAGCCAGGTGCCGGGAGACGTCTTGGGGTCGAAGAACCGCGTGGGCGCGGCGAACGGGAAGGAATCCCCGTTCAGCCTCGTGACGTGGATCCTCGCCACGTCGCGCACATGGCGGACCACCTGGTGCATCGTCCACTCCGAGCAGCGCGACTGCGCCTGCCAGTACGCGGCCGGAACGTCCCGCAGCCGGTCGACGAGCGCACGTCGTCTGCGGACGAGAACGCGGTGAATGCTCTCCGCTCCGTCACTGAATCCATCCCTCTCGGAGAGTTCGCGAGGGGAGTGTGCTGCGGACGTCATTCACGTTCTCCAATGTGCCGTGTTTCATGCTCGGTTGCCCGCGCTGCGGCGGGAGCCGGGGGATCTTCTGTGCCGAGGTTCGCCGCCCGGGCCCGCGCGCCTCGCCGACGGGCCCACCGGCGTCGGACCCCGGTCCGTGGCGCGCTTCCCGGAAGGTCCCGGACGAAGCCGGCTCCGTGGTGCGCCGGCGGCGAACAGGACGAAACCGCTCCGGGCTTCGGTCCTCGCGGCCACGGCTCTGCGGCGACACGCGCCTTGACGGTCACGGCGACGCCTCCATGAGCATTCTGATGGTGATCGACCGCTCCGCGGGTTCGGCGTTCGGCGTTCGCGTTCGGCGTTCGGCGTTCGGCGCACACATGTCCCCGCCGAAGAACAGCGCAGCGGGCGGGGTCGACTCCAGCGATCACTCCAGGGCCGCGAGAGCTATCTGCACAAGGGTCGACTCCGCGTGGTCCCAGGACCAGTCGCAGTCCACCACCAGGGTGCGCCAGGAAGATGGGCCGAACCACAGCCAAAGAAGGTCGCCGGTCTGCTGAGGAGAGTGAGGGAGCGGACTCGATGCGATGACCTGAAGGTGATCGGCGATCGTACGGAGGGCCTGACGGTAGGCGACGGTCGCGCGCTCGTGAAGGGCCTCTCCGCTCTCGTGCACGGGCAGCGCCTTGCGGAGTGCTTCGTGGATCATGAACTGCCGCTCGTTGCCGAGCCGGGTCCCGTGGGCCGTGGCCCGCAGCACCGAGGCGGTCGAGTCCATGCGCAGTACATGGGCGACTGCCTCCGTGTGCCCGGACTCGTCGACCGCGCGGTCGACGATCTGGTTCAGGATGTCGGTCTTGCTTCCGGCACTGGCGAAGACGGTCTTCGGCGCCACTCCTGCCGCGGAGGCGATGTCCGCCACGGTTACCCGCCCGTAGCCGAGCTGCGCGAACAGTTCTGTGGCCCTGGCCAGGATCAACTCGCGCGTGCGCGCGGCGGCCTTCTCCCGCAGCGGAGAGACGTACGAACGTTTGGTGGTCACCCAGCCACGATACCGGTCACGGAGGTGATGTAGCATTTATTAGGTCCTTGACTACCCCAATTGCAGGACGGACCCGCTCGACCTTCGGCGAAGGAAGCACATGACGATCAATCCCACAGATCTGGGCGAGGCTCTGTTCCGAGTCCTGCAGACCGGTGATCGGGACCTGGCTGTCGAGGTCGTCCATCAGGACAACCACAACCGTGAGGCATCCGTCGCCCCCAGGGCCTGCTCGGTGCCCGGCCCCGCAGGCACCCTCGCATCCGGCGCGTGGATGCGCTCAGCCTTCAGCGATCTGCGCTTCCCCGTGTCCGCCTCCGTACACGATGGCGACCGAGTATGGGTACGGCTACGCATGCAAGGCACTCACACGGGGCCGTTCGTGCGCTTCCACGACGGGCGACTCGACCAGGCGGTCCCTCCCACCGGCCGGGATATCGACTTCGAACAGGTCCACATGCTTGACCTCAAGGATGGACAGGTCATCCGCCACGAAGCAGTGCGCGACGACATTGCGATGCTCGGCCAACTGGGCGTTTTCCCGCCCTCACCGGCAGTGGGACTGCGCATGCTCGCCTGGAAGGCCACCGGTCGCGCCGCTCGTGCGGCCGAAGCGGTCAGTGCTGAAGCGGCACGCGCCGGCACGGCGCTCGCGCACGCCTGACCGAAAACTTCAGAACGATGCTCGGAATTCTCGTGAGCGGATGACGCTGCAGGCGAGTTGGAGGAGCGCCATGGAGCAACCGGCTGAACTCGTTGGTCCAGGCCGAGATGGCGAGTGGGGCGGCGGCGGGAATGTTGATGACGCCGCGTCCTCGGGTGACCGCCGGACATTCGGAGAAGCAGGACGCGACCGCGACCTGGAAGAAGACCTTCGGTCATCATCCACTGGTGGCGTTCGTCGAGCGCGGCCAGGCCGGGTCCGGCGAGCCGGTAGCCACGCTGCTGCGGGCGGGCAACGCGGGCTCCCACACCGCGAGCGACCACATCACCACCACCCGGCTCGACCTGGCCCAACTGCCCAACGGTCTGCGGTGGGGCCGGCGGACACTAATCCGCACCGCTTTGCCGGCGGCACACACGCCTCCCTCGACTGGCTCTCCAGGCCAGGACGGTGGCTGTCGTACTCGGTCGGCATGACCATCACCGACGCCATCCACCAAGCCGTCCCCAAAGTCCCGCCCCGCCGCGTGGACCGTGGCCGTCGAGCCGGGCGGCGAGATCCGGGACGGTGCCTGGGCCGCCGAACTCGACAGCGACGTCCTCAAGGGTTGGCTGCGAGGGATGCGGCTGATCGTCCGCAAGGAACGCCCACACCGCGGCGCACAGTTGCGCTTCACCGACGCCGACGGCCCGCGGCTCACCGCGTTCGCCACGAACACCACGGCGTCCCCATCGCCGCACCCGAACTGCGGCACCGCCAGCGGGGCCCGCGCCGGGGACCGCATCCGTACCCCCGCGCCACCGGTCCGCGTAACCTGCCCCTGCACGACACCGCGCAGAACCAGATCTGGCTGGAGATCGTCCAGCTCGCCCTCGACCTGCCGGCCTGGATGCCCATGTTCGCGCTGACCGGCAAAACCCGCAGGTGGGAGCCTCGCTGTCGCCGGCTCCGGCTGTCCTCCGCCGCCGCCCAGCTCATCACGACCGCCCGCCGTCGACACCTGCGATTCGCACGCAACTGTCCCTGGACCGACGTGATCACCGACGCCCCGGCACGACTCGAAGCCCTCCCGAACCCCGGCTGACCAGCACGTCCCTATCCCTGCGAGCAGCACCACCCCGACCGGAACCGTGGAACCCGGCGCCCACCCGACGCGACAGCCGGGCCGTCACTACGCCCGACAACAGCACGAACCCCCGAAACAGCCCGCCGACGAAACCGACGGGCCGTCACGAAAGATCGAGGTCAGCGCGTGTCCTGGAGTTCTTTTCCGTCGGATCCTCCCCGGAACCTTGTGCTGCGACGAACGGCTCCTCGCTCACCGCATGGGCCGCGTCACGGCACGATGGCAGCCAGTGAGGCGGGAAAAACAGCCTTCAGGTCATCCCACTCCCCGCTGCTGACGTGCTGCTTCAGCGCCTTGAGGACCGTACGTGCCAGTTGCTCGGTGTCGCCTTCGATCGCGTAGGAGAAGTCCCCTCGGACGCGGGTGAAGAACTCTTCCTTGCCCATCTTCATCGGCGTTTCCGAGGGCTTCCACCCCTCGTAGTAGATGCCCCGCAACAACGTCGGCAGCTGAGCGCCGAATTGTGCGGCCTCCTCGACTGTAAGGCGGTCCCGCACCGGATGCAGCACCGCGCGCAGCGCGGCGTAGGACTGCTTCCGGCGGTCCTTGGGCCAGCCGTAGGCTTTCTCGATCTCCTTGAGGACGTGATTCGCCTTGTCCACCATGGTGTCGAACGAAGCGAAACCTGTGTCGACCATCCTGTGATCCTTCCACTGCCTTGGGGTGGGTCCGGCTCGTGGGCCGGTCCGGGCCGGGCCGGATGGAGAACGCACGGGGACGTGACCGTCGTTCTCCCCGCTCTCATCGATCGTCGCTGTTATTCATCGCCACCGTCGCGGTGGCCGTATTCGGACGTATCTCCATCCCTGCCCGGACCAGAGGCGCGGCCGACCCGGGCGTAAACGCCGTCGGAGCGGCCCTCGGCGCCGGACTCCCTGACCGCTTCGCGCAGTGCCTTCCGGAAGCGGCCGGGACCCCACGACTTCCCGTTCACGGCCTTCTCGAGTTCCTCGCGCTCGGTCGGGCCGCGCTCTTCAAGGGTCTTGAGCACCTTCTCGATCTCTTCGTCGAGAGCGCGCTCGGCCGCGACCGACGACCGGCTGTTCTTGCCCATGGAGCCGACCATGCCCGGCGAGTAGAACGAACTGCCCGGTCCGGGAAGGTACTTCCGTCCCCCCGTCTCTTCCCATTCGCGCCTGTGCGACCTCCGGCCGGCAATCCGCTCGTCGCGCTCGCGGGCCTTTCTGCGGTCCTGCTCCGGTCGGGCACGGTCGCGCTCTGCCTGCGGGGAGGGCTCGTTTCGCCATTCCGCCTCCGCCTCCTCCGCGGTCAGCGGGGTAGCGATGTTCTCGAGGGACCTTCCCTCGGCCCGGACTCCGAAGAACAGTTCGACGATTCCTCCCAGGGCCATGGCAGCGGCTCCGATGAGGAAACCGAGCGCCACCAGATTCTTGTCGCCGCTATGGATGAACTGGCCGAACAGCGCCGGCCCTGTGATCCCACCGACGGCTGTACCAATGGCGAAGAACAGGGAGATGGACAGCGCCCTGGTCTCCATGGGGAACACCTCGCTGACCGTCAGGTAGGCCGAACTGGCGCCTGCCGAGGCCACGAAGAAGGTCACTGAGACCAGCAGGAAGAACCACCAGGCCGTCAGCGAGCCATTCATCAGCAAGATCGCGAGTACGACGGCGACGGCCGCCGAGCCCAGATAAGTGCCGGCGATCATCGGCTTCCGGCCAACCGTGTCGAACAAGCGCCCAAGGAGGAGCGGCCCGAGGAAGTTGGCACCGGCGAAAATGGCCATGAAATAGGGGACCGAACCCGAGGAGACTCCGAAGAAACCGCTGAGGATCGTGCCCAAGTCGAACACGATCGCGTTGTACAGAAACGCCTGGCCGATGAAGAGCGCGAGTCCGAGAATCGCACGCCGCGGGTAGCGTCGTACGGCCGTCCGGGCGATCTCCACAAAGGGAATGACCTCCCGCTGACGGATGGTAATGGCCTCGCCCGGCTCGGGAAATTCCCTACCGGTCTCCTGCCGCACCTCGGCCTCGATTCGGTCGACGATGCGCTCAGCTTCTTCCTCGCGGCCATGGATGAACAGCCATCGCGGGCTCTCCGGTACATTGCGGCGCACCACCATGATGCCCAGTCCGAGAATTCCGCCGAGACCGAAGGCCAGACGCCAGCCGAGGTCGAGCGCGAAGGCGCCGCTGAGAAGCCCTACCGCGGCCAGGCTGCCGATCGCGGAGCCGACCCAATAACTGCCGTTGATGGCCAGATCCACCTGGCCTCGGTTGCGGGACGGAATCAGCTCGTCAATGGCCGAATTAATGGCCGCGTACTCCCCGCCGATACCCATGCCGGTGATGAACCTGGCGACGAAGAAGTACCAGGGCCAGTGAGAGAAGGCGGTCGCCACAGTTGCGAGGATGTAGATCCCCAACGTGACCATGAAGAGTTTCTTGCGACCGAATCGGTCCGTGAGTCGGCCGAAGACGAGAGCACCAAACAGGCCCCGGCCACGTAGATCGCGGCCGCGGTTCCGATGTCGGCGCTCGTGAGGGAGATGCCACTGCCCTTTTCGGTCATACGCGAGGCCACGGCCCCGACCACCGTCACCTCGAGACCATCGAGAATCCAGACCGAACCGAGGCCGATCACGATCCGCCAGTGGAATCGTGACCACGGTAGTCGGTCGAGCCGGGCCGGGACGCGGGTAGCGATTGTTTTCGTGCCTGCCGTGGTGGTCATGGCGTCCCTCTGGGTCGGATTACACTGAACGACACGTCACTTCTCCTATAGAGTTGCTTCCCATGCTGACCTGCCACCTTCTCGGACATCGCTTTCACTTCTCCAGCGAAGACGAAACGATGCGCTGGCGATGCGAGCGCGGTTGCGGAGCAACGGGCGCCAAGCGGTATCCGACAGCGGAGGACGCCGAGCGTTACGCGCGAGCGCTCGACCACGAAGATCGACAGGACCTGGGCCGTAACGCTCCCCTCGGTTTGTTTCCACTGCGATTGCTACGCGCTTTGCGCCTGCGCAAGCGAAGGTCCGCTTCAGCACCGGCCACAGGGCGCCAAGGAATTAACCTGTAGAGCACGCCGCCCGGCCGGGTGACCGCCAGGAGGCGGCGATCCCGGCATGGCCGGCCACTTCCGTCTCCTCAACTTGAGGATGCCGGCGGAGCCGTATTCACCGAGGTCGCGCCGATCAGAGTGTGGCCGAGAACTGCACAGTGAGGTGACCATCTCGGACCACTGCGGAACATTAGATCAAGAGGTGCGTTGTATGTCCGCATCAGTGAGGCGAACGGGTGCGTCCGTGTCGCCGGACGGCACTCACCGGCCCGGCAAATCCCCAGCGACGCGGGCCTTGCGTCTTCGCACGGTTGGTGTCCGGGTGAACACGCTCGCGACGGTGGAGCCGGCTGAGGTCCGTTCCGTAGTCCCTGCCGAGTCATCCCTCAGTGGAGGATGCTCACCGCGCGGGCGATGACGAGGAGTGAGGTCACCAGGGCGGCGACACCCTGCACGCTCATCATCACCTTGGCGCGAGTGGACAGCGGCATGGTGTCCGTAGGACTGAAGGCGGTCGAGTTCGTCACGGAGACGTACAGGTAATCGATCAGGGTGGGCATCCAGTCCGATGTGGCGCTGGCACCGTCCGCGACTTCCTGAACCGCGTCGTCGTCCTCGTCCTGGGGAAACCGGAAGTCCGCCAACGGCAGATCGGCACGCCGGGCCTGGGTCCGGGTGACGGGGCCGCCCCGGTCCAGTTCCCAGTACGCCAGGCCGAAGACGATGATGTTGGTGAGCCAGACCTGCAATGCGGCCACCAGCAAGGAACGCCCATCCTTCACTCCGGCGTAGACAAGGTCGTGGATCAAGATGCCAAGGGCGACCAGATTGCTCGCGGCGATGACCACCACGAGAGCCAGCGACAGGATGCGGAACGCCGCGCTCTGCCGTGTCAGCCGCTTCGGATTGGCCGCGACGAGCGGCACAAGCAGCAACAGTTCCAGAACTGGCAGCACATAGCGCGGCGCGATCAGCAGCCGTTGCGGCAGCCCCACGTAGAGCGCCATCGCAGAAAGCGTCGCGATCACCCCGGGCAACCGCGCCTCTCCACGCCGCTCATGCCGAGGACGCCTGGTCCGCGCATAAGCGAGCCTGCGCCTCATCGCCTGCGTTCCCCTTCGTCAGCCGTTGCCCGCCATAGCTCGACCTCACTGGAATATAAACACCGGCGACGCATAGACCCCGACGAAACCGGCCGGTCTTCCTCCCGAATCCGGTTCCCCGCTCAGCGGGACGGTCGAGCAGCCCCATCCGGACGGTCGGCCTGGAGATGTCACGAGGAGCCTGGCAGCGATCCGGCTCTGCTCCGCTGGGGGCCTTGTCCTCGTGGACCGACCGACCGCGTGGATTTCTGACCTGCCGGGTGCAGGCGCAACGCGCTGCTTTCTTGCCACTCTGGTCTGGTGAGGGACCGCCGGGCGCACCGGTGGCCGTGGCATAAAGGACAGGCTGATGAACGAGCAGCCGCGCCGGGCCACCGCCTCCTACCGGGCGGCGGAACACGCCGTTGATCACCTTTTCGACCAGGGTTTCTCCAAGCAAAGAGAGTCGTCCGGCATTCGGGTGCCGCCCCGCCCTGTCCCTTCGCCGTTCGGCGGCGGGTGGAGCAGTCGATCGCGGGCCGCGAACCGGCCGGGAAAGGATGATCGGCCGTGACCGTACCAAACGACCCGCACCTCGCCACCGTACGCCCCGTCACTCCCCGGGCCCCGGGGTGCGAGGAATGCCTGGCTACGAATTCCCCCTGGGGCCACCTCAGGCTCTGCTTGACCTTCGGCCACGTCGGCTGCTGCGATTCCTCGCCGAACCGGCACGCACGCCGCCACGCCGCCGCCGACGACGGCCATCCGATCGCGGCGTCGTTGCAGCCTGGCGAGGACTCGCGGTGGTGCTTCGCTCATGAGGCGTTCGCGTGATGCCCGGCGACGAGACGCCGCCGGGCGCAGCGCCTGTCCCGGACGAGGCGGAGGAGAACGTCTCCTTCGAAACCCCCGACATCTACGGCGCCTATCCCCGACTCGCGGACGAAGAGATGGACCGCCTGGCGCGACATGGCAGGCGGCGCGCGGTCGACGCCGATGACGTGCTGATCCGGGAGGGCGAGCGGCGGGAGATGTTCTACGTCGTCCTCAGTGGTTCGGTCGCCGTCGTGGAGGGCTATGGCACGCCCGGCGAACACTTGCTGCGTGTGCATGGCCCCGGCCGCTTCCTCGGCGAACTCGGCCTCCTGAAGGGACAGGTGGCCTCCTGCACCGCCGTGGTCAGGGCCCCCGGCGAGATCCTCGCCCTGTCCATGGACCAGCTGCGTGACCTGGTGACCCGGGACTCCCCGCTGGGTGATCTCGTGCTGCGTGCCTGCCTGGGCCGCCGCGCTCTGCTCGTCGGGCAGGGCGCCGGTTTCCGCATCATCGGCTCGCGCTACTCGCCCGACACCCGGCGGCTGCGCGAGTTCGCCGCCCGCAACCGGTTGCCGCACCGCTGGGTCGATCTGGAGACGGACGAGGAGACCGAGGAACTGCTGCGCCGCTTCGCGGTTGCTCCGGAGCAGACGCCGCTGGTGATCTGGCGGGACACGACCCTGCTGCGTAACCCGAGCAACGCCGAACTCGCCCGGCTGGTAGACCTGCCGCCGCTGGAGACGGGCAACGGCAGCGGCGATCTCCTCATCGTCGGCTCCGGTCCGGCCGGTCTCGCCGCCGCGGTGAACGCCGCCTCGGAGGGCCTCGGCACGACCGTGGTCGAGGCGCTGACCGCCGGTGGCCAGGCCGGGACGTCCTCCCGCATCGACAACTGCTTCGGCTTCCCCTCCGGCATCTCCGGCGCCGAACTCGCTGAGCGCGCCGTGCTCCAGGCGGACCGCTTCGGCGCTCGGATCAACATCCGCGCGAAGGCGGCCCGACTCGAACAGCGGGACGCCCACTACGCCGTTGGGTTCACCGACGGCAGCGAGATCACCGCCCGTACCGTTGTCCTGGCCACCGGCGCCCGCTACCGCCGCCTCCATGCGCCCGGCATCGAGTCGCTGGAGGGCGCGAGTGTCCACTACTCGGCGACCGTTCACGAGGCCCGGCAGTGCCGCAGCGACCCGGTGGCAGTGGTGGGCGGCGGCAACTCCGCAGGCCGTGCTGTGCTCTTCCTGGCCGGATACGCACCGCAGGTGTATCTGCTCGTCCGTGGGCCGACCCTGGAGACGCACATGTCCCGCTACCTGATCGATCAGATCGGGCGTCACCCGCGCGTGTGTGTGCTGCTGCGCACCGAGATGACCGAGGCACTCGGCGACAGGACGCTGGAAGCGATGACCGTGGTCGACCACCGTACGGGCGAGCACCGCAATCTCGCGGTGCGGGCCCTGTTCGTCTTCACCGGTGCTGATCCCCACACGGAGTGGGTCTCCGGCGCTCTCGCCCTGGACGAGCGCGGCTATGTGCTCACCGGTGCGGAGGCACAGGCGGCCTCCGCTCCCGACGTGTGGCAGAGCCAGGGCCGCGACTGCCTGACGTCGGAGACCAGCCTGCCCGGCGTCTTCGCCGCCGGCGACGTCCGCAGCGGGTCGGTCAAGCGCGTGGCCTCCGCGGTCGGCGAAGGCGCGATGAGCATCCACTTCGTGCACCACTGCCTGGAGCACATGGCCGCGCCCGGCGGCATCGACAGCTCCACACACACCCGTCCGAAGGAGTCCGCTTGGCTCGCATGACGCCCAGCGGTCGACGAGATCACGACAAGGAGGCGATGGGAATGACCACGCCCGTCCGGCGCCGCAACGGTGGCGCAATGCAGGACAGGCCCCTTGGCTGGACACGCAATCCGCTGAGGGAGTTCGACCAACTACTCGGCGAGATGAGCGGACTGATCGAATCCACGGTGGGAGGCGCGGCGCCCGCCGTGGCCTGGACGCCCCTGGCGGATGTCAGGGAGTCCGACGACGCCTTCCACGTCGAGATCGAACTCCCCGGCGTCAAGAGCAAGGACGTCGACGTCGAAGCGAACGGCCAGGAGCTGGTGGTCACCGGAGAGGTCAAGGAGAAGCAACGCGAAGGCGTCCTGCGCCGGAGCACTCGCCGCACCGGATCCTTCGAGTACCGGCTGCGGCTTCCCGGAGAGATCGACGCCGAAAGGATCAAGGGGCAGCTGTCGGACGGCGTGCTCACCATCACCGTCCCCAAGGCCGAGATCGCAAAGCCCCGGCACGTCGAGATCAGCGAGACGAGCGGAAGCACCGAGAGCAGTGGCTGAGACTCGAACACCGCGGTTCCGGGTACCCATCCGGCACCGCGGCCGGCCGGCGACGGCTCGGCACCGGGACGGCTCATGAACGGCACCTCCGTCACGCCCCTCTCGGCGGCGGAGCGTGGTACGCGTCCCCCTGCCGGCTCGGCTTCGGGCAGAGGCCACGCGCGTGGCAGCACCAACGAGCAGCAAACCCCAGCGGTGCTCGTTGGCCCGTGTGCACCTGGCCCTCCCGGTCGAGGCCACGCGTGACGCTCGGTGTCCCGAACCGTCGGACGTCGCTTGCGTCCCTCCACAGCGCACCCACGCGCGCCGTGTCAGGACCGACCCCGGGCGACCCTCATGGGCCAGAAGTGACCGCGGGAAGAAGGAAGGCAGCGATGAAATACGACGGATTCCTCGCCCGCGTACGCGAACGAGGTGAATACAACGACCAGGGCGAAGCCGCGGACGTCACCACCTCCGTACTGGAAGTGCTGTCTCAACGGATCAGTCCTGGAGAGGTCAAAGACCTCGCGTCCCAGCTGCCCGGCCCGTTGGGCCAAGTTCTGGACCACGCCAGGCCGCAGCAGGTGCGGAGCTTCGGAATTGAGGAGTTCTACCGACGGGTCGCCGAGCGTACGGATGCTCGGCCGCGTACGGCGCAGTGGGACGCCAGCGCGGTCCTGACCACCGTTGCCGACGCTGTCACCGGCGGGGAGCTGAACCAGATCATCAGCCAACTCCCCTCCAGTTACGCGGTCCTGTTCGGTAAGCCCGACCTCGCCGACTGAGCCCGTGAGGCGAGCTGTCCATAACAGCCGCCAGCAGCCCGAACCTGGAACCGCTTGTCCGAGCGATCGAACGGTCCACGCGGCTTGCATTCGCTTGTGACGCGCCACAAGCTGGAGCGGGTGGTGGGCGTTCTTGAGCAGTGTCGGGTCGGGCGTCAGAGTGAGCTGGTCCCCTGCGGTGTTCACGGCGACACCGACCGGCGCGACCTGAGAGGCGTCGTCGTCGGCCACGGAATCAGCGCGGTGGCCACCATGGGCCGCCCTGCGCACCGTGGCCCGGAGGCTGGCCGAACTGCGGATGCCCCCGACAGGTTGCTCACCCACGTCGACGAGTTCGTCAATGAGATGCCCCTGGGCGACCACGAAAACGGGGACACGCTGCCGCCCCCCGGTGGGCGATTCATAGACTACGTGTCCGTGTCGGTGCCTCACCATCTTCTGGTGTCGCCCGTTGGGGTGGTTCTCGACTTCGTCACCTGAGATGGTCCTGGAGCCCGTCGCTAAACAACCCCAGCAACGTTCGTGGTCAACACACTGGCTAGAGACGTGTCGCAGTCCGGATGAGGTCGGCGACGGCTGTGGCCCGGCTGTGCGGTGGCCAGGCGATCACGGTCGTGACTGTCGGCGCGTCAAGCACGGGTACGGCGGCGAGGTCACCGTGCAGTTGG
This sequence comes from Streptomyces sp. NBC_01497, assembly GCF_036250695.1. NCBI lineage: Bacteria > Bacillati > Actinomycetota > Actinomycetes > Kitasatosporales > Streptomycetaceae > Streptomyces > Streptomyces sp. NBC_01497. Next base: position 1,048,414 of record NZ_CP109427.1, read on the forward strand.
GATCGGCACGACTCCGGTGAGACCGCGCAAGCACGGCCGAGCGCGACGAGCTGCAGCAACTGCGCGTGGTCGCGGACCTGCGGGCCGGGGCCGGGCGCGCCTTCTAAGCGCCTGCTCTATCCGGTGCATTACGCCTACCAGCGGAACACTGAGCGTCTTGGTGAGGGAGAAATCTGAGGGGATCTCCGTGCGGGACTTCTCGCAAAAGCAATGGGTCCTCGACTGGATGCAGACCGTCGGCCCTGGCCGCGCGCGTCGCGTGCCCAGCGCCGGAAAGCGACGTGCGACGTGCGGGCCTCAGGCTGTGGCGTGGCAGCGGACCCGCTCGATCATCGCGTGCAGCACGGTCTCCAGCGCGACAGTGTCGCGACGGGCCTGGGTCATGATCAACCCGCCTTGCAAGGCGGCGAGAAGGGCTAGGGCGAGGTATCCCGGATCGGCGTCCGCCGTCAGCTCACCTCGGTCCTGCATGACCTGCAGCCCTGCGCGCAGGGCGTCCTCCCACGCACAGTAGGCCGTGGCGAGTCGGGCGCGGGCCTGCAGGTCATGGTCGGACAGTTCCGCGGACAGCGCCCCGATCGGGCAGCCGCCCCGACATCCGACGGCGCGCTGGGCCGCGACGATGGCATCACGCCAGGCTTCGAGCGCCTCGAAGCTGTCGAGCCGGCTCAGCAGCGGTCGCTGGAAGTCGAGCACGGACTCCGTCTGGTGCTCGATGACAGCCTGGACAAGGGCCCGCTTGTCGCCGAAATAGTGGTACAGCTGCGACGGGCTCGCCAGGCTCGCGGCCTTGAGTACGTCTTCGGTGCTGGTGCCCGCCACACCCTGCTCGAACATCAGTCGGGCCGCAGCCGTCACGATGCGGTTGCGGGTGGCACGACCCTTCGGGGTCAAGCGCGGCCGGCTGACGTTTCTCATCACGGGCATCGAGATTACCAAATTTATGGAGCGGTCCCTCTATGGAGGATCTGCGGCATTCCACCATGATCCGCGGCGGCCGAACCCCCGCGGGACGACCACCGACGCGACAAACCGCGGCACGCGGCACGGCAGCCCACATGACGGCATGACCTCCAAGAGCCCTTGAACCGTCGTACCCCATCACCGCGCGACCCGCCGGGGACGGCCATGTCCGCGGCGGACCGGACTCCCTGCCCCGCCTCCGGCGAGCGGAGGAGGTCGGGCGCGGAAGGAGTCATCGAGCAGTACTCGCAGCGCACTTGACACCCGGACACAGAATCTAGATTTGACAGTCTATTTTTTCCCGCCCAATATTAGATGGCTCGCTCTAAAAACAGACAGGGGTGCGCCGCACGACCTGCCGCCACCGCGCCCGATCAGCGGTCCCCCCCAGAAGGGGTCAGCATGACCAACACCGCATCTACACCCGTCGCCGACCATGTCGCGAACGTCATCGCCGGGATGGCACAGCAGGTCCCCGGCGACGTACTGCAGGCGTTCGGCGCCGAGCAGACCGCCCTGGACTCCGCCGGTGTGCCCGCCGGGATCGCAGAGGCCGGGATGCCCATGCCCGACGCCGAACTCCTGGACGTGAATGCCAACACCACTACGCTTGAGCGCGCGCGTGCCGGCAGGGCCGCGGTCGTCGTGTTCTACCGCGGCGCCTGGTGCCCGTTCTGCAACGCGGCCCTGCGCGTCTATCAAAGCGAGCTGGCCGGCGAACTGGACGAGCACGGTGCCGCGTTGATCGCGGTAAGCCCGCAGAAGCCGGACGGTTCCCTCACCATGAAGGAGGCCAATGAGCTGTCCTACGCGGTGCTCTCCGACCCGGGCAACCGCATCGGCCGGCAGCTCGGCATCGTCACCCGTCCGACGGACGAGGTGCAGCGGGCACAGGCTGCTCTGGGACTCGACCTGACCACGGTGAACGCGGACGGGAGCCACGACATCCTCATGCCGACGGTGGCGATCGTCGATGCCGACGGCATCCTGCGGTGGATAGACGTCCACCCGAACTACACGACCCGCACCGAGCCGGCCCAGATTCTCGCGGCTCTGACATCACTCGGCTGAAGCGGGCGACAGCACGCCGGGAAGCAGCCACTGAGCGCAGAACCAGACGCAGCGCGCAACGGCGCATGCGCCCCACGACGCTACGTCAGTGCACTGCACGACCCCTCAATGTCCGAGTCACGAAGTCCAGATACGGAGTGGAGCATGTCCTTGAACGGCAAGGTGGCCCTGGTGACAGGCGCAGGGCGCGGTATTGGGAGAGAGGTGGCGCTAGCGCTCGCGGAAAGGGGCGTGACGTCGGCACTCGTGGCCAGGTCCGGACATGAACTGTCCGAGACCGCCCGCCTGGTGGAAGGCCGCGGTGGCAAAACCCTCGCTCTGGTCGCGGACCTCGCCGATCCCGCCGCGCTCGCCACGACCGTGGACCGCGCGGTCTCCGCGCTCGGCCCGATCGGCATACTCGTCAACAACGCCGCGACTGTCGAACCGCTCGGTCCCAGCGCCGGAATGGATCCCACCACATGGGCCTCCTCGCTCGGCATCAACGTGATCGCACCGGCATCCCTCGCCTTCGCCCTGCTGCCCGCGATGGTCCAGGCAGGCTGGGGAAGGATCGTCAACGTATCCAGCATCGTGGTGGCCCACCCCGCAGCGATGATCGGCGGCAATGCATACGCCACGACGAAGGCCGCCCTCGAGGCACACACCGCCAACCTGGCAGCCGAACTGGCCGGCACGGGAGTCACGGCCAACACCTACCGCCCCGGATCCGTGGACACTGCGATGCAGGAACTCGTCCGCACCAAAGGCTCGGGACGGGTGAGCGAGGAGACCCACGCCCGCTTCGTGCACAACCACGAGAAGAAGACGCTGATCACACCGCAGAGGTCGGCGCTCTCCCTGGTCGCACGGCTCACCTCGGACGCCTCCGGCCAGATCTGGGACGCCTCGGATCCGCTCTGAGCCAGTTCCACAGGGGTCCGCTGAGCAACGACACTCCCCCGGCCTCTCCTGCGGCGACAGGATCGGCCGGGGTTCCAGCCCACTCCCGGCACCGCCCTGCCCGCCGGGGCCGCCTCGCTGCAAGTCGGTGTGCGAGACGCGAGCGACACTCTCCGCGGGGGGCGGAGAGGGCCGTGAAGCTGTCTCACGACAGTGTCGGCCTGAGAGCCGACCGGCGCCGTGACTGTTATTCCGCACTTCGGCGTCCCGCACGACCGCTTTGGCAGCCGGGGCAAGGAACGAGGTGAAGCAGGTCCACTGACACCTCACCAGTAAACGTCCTGCTCCCCATGCCTCTGGGCCAGGGGGTCGTCACCTGCTTCGCTGAAGGCATGCGGCGCCTTGACCAGCCCTCCGTGCCGAGCGGTCGGCATTGCGTCGACGATACGTACGATCTCTCCTCGTCTGCGTTCCGTGACCTCGTCCTCCACGCGCCTGCCCTCCTTGGGGAGACTGATGAGGATCTCACGGCGATTCGGCTCGTTCGGCTGCCGGTCCAGCATGCCCGCGGCGGCGGGGCGTCTGATCATTCGCAGAGCCGTGGACGCAATGACATCGAGGTGCGTCCCGAGGCGGGAGCGAAGCCGACAGAACGGCCGTGGCGATCTTGTCCGCCACCTTGTCGCCTGAGCCGGATCGGCCGGGGGTCTCGGCCTACGGCAGCGGACTCCTGCACACAGGGTCCTCTTCCCTCCTCCGGAGGCGGGCGAGAGCCGCCCGGTCGCCGGGAAAGCCACTAGACGGCCAACGAGGAGGAATTACGCAGAGCAAAATCACATCGATGCCGGGCGGACCGTCGTGCACTCCCATGGCGAACGCCGTCCTCACACACACGCTCTTCCGTGAGGGTCTCGACAGCCTCTTCACCGCGGGACTGTCCGGCAGCTGGTCCCTGGAGACCGACATCCACTCACCTCCCCTCCGCACGGCCATATGGCGGCCGACGCGGGGAACGCCGGAATGTGGTGGTCCTGCCCAGTGAACGCCACCACACACTGTTCCCGTTCCCCCTCCGATGCCGTGGGACCGGGAGCAGTGTGAGGCCGCGCCTGTCATCGCATCAGGTCGTGACGATGCCTTCCCCGCCGAGTCCGTCGGGCACCTTGGTGGTGCCGATCCTGGTGAGTGCGCCGTCCCGGTCGACACGGAAGCCGTCGACCTCGCCGGCGCCGCCGGTCTGGACGTAGAGGTAGTGCCCGCCGGGCGTGACCGACAGGTCGACCGGGCCCGCACCGGTGGCGGTGTTGCCCCTGGCATCGAGGGTGGCGTCGCGTGTCTGGCGGAAGCGGGAGAGCGTGTTGCTGCCGGCGTTCGAGACGTAGAGGTCGCTGTTCCGGCGCACGACCCAGCAACTCGCCTGTTCGCCCGTCGGCACGGCGTCGACGAGGGCGGCGTCGCCGTCGTGGTGGAGGCGGAACGTCAGCACGGTGTTCTCCACACCGTCGACGACGACGAGCCGGCCGGCCGCGTCGAAGGTCAGCCCGAAGGGCTGCGATCCGGCCTTGCTGTTCACGAAGGGCTCGGCGGCCGGACCGCCGTCGCGGTCGAGGGGGAAGACCTCGATGCTGTTGCCGCCCAGCTTGGTGGTGACGACCAACTGCGATCCGTCGGGAGTGAAGGCGACCTGGGCCGGAGTGTGGGTGAACTCGGGCGCGGCGGCGGTGTTCAGGTGCAGCGCGCGGTTCCAGGCGGGGACCCGGTGCAGTCCGTCCTTCTCCAGCCGGTAGCCCTGGATCGAGCCGCCCTTGCGCGCGTTGAGCACGTAGACGCGGTCCCGGTACGCGGCGACGCTGACGGGGAAGGTGCCTCCGGAGCCGATGACCTGCTTGCGGTGCAGGCGGGTGCCCTCGACCGAGAAGACCGTGAGCGTGTTGCTGCCGGCATTGACCGCGTACAGCAGCTTGGCCCGGGAGTCGTAGGTCAGCGATCCCTGAGAGGCCAGGTAATCCACCACGGAGCCGGCGAGCACGCCGCCCTTGCCGCCGGTGTTGTACACCGTGCGCCGGTGGAGGGACCCGTCCGCGTCGCGGCTGTACGCGACCACCTGGTTTCCGGCGACACGGTCGTTCTGGACGAACACCGCGGCTTCCGGCTCGTGCCCGGCCCGGACGGGCGCGGCAGTGGCGGGCGCGGCGAAGGCGGGCGCGGCGAAGGCGGCGGTCGCCAGGACCGCGGTCACGGTGGCCCGCACGGCGCAGGGCAGTCTTCGGGAGGTGTGAGACATGTGCCTTCCAGGGGTCGGGGCGGCCGGGTACCCCGCCTGCAGGCGTGCACCGCGGCTGGCAGAGAGCGTTGTTCCGCCCGTCATCCTGAGGCAGAAAGGGCACGTTGCAACGCAGCGCGGTCCGTCCGGTAATCCCATCGGATGACTATCCGGCAAACGGTCGTACTGTGAAAACCCCTACCGAAATGATCTCCGCGACGGTTGGATCACCGCGCGCCCCTGACCAGGGGTGGAGTGGTTGGCTCGGTCGTCGCCGGGGCGTTGGCCTGGCCGAACGGTCCCGGGCAGATGTGCGGCCCAAGCTGCACGCGGCCTCCCCGCCAGGCTCCGTACCCCCGGCATCTTGACTCCGCAGCCCCGCGTACAAGGGCAGCAACTTGGCGCGCGCAGGCAGCAATGCCACCGAACGACGCCGTCGGCCTGACGACCAGTAGTACTTCGTCAGGTTCTGCGTCCGTTTCGGTGGGCAGGGGGCGATTGCAGGTGGTGCAGGTGTACCGGTCCACGCGGTCTACAGGTCCTGAAGGGGTTTGCACCTGGTAGAGGGTCAGGCCGACGTGCGGACTTTCGGGCCAAGGGCCCCCGAGGGTGAGAAATGCCTGGATGGCGGTGCCGAGGGTGACATGGTGGTACCAGGTCTAACGGAGTCGCCGTGTCGGGCAGGTTAGCTCATGCCTTCGCGGGCGGCCCGAACGGTGGCGCTGGACGGAGCGTAGCGGTGCCACAGCGCACGCTGGACGAACAGCGTGAGGACTCCGGCGATCAGCATGCCGCCGAGGTTGACACCGAGTTGCACGAAGGACGCCGCCACCTCGTCGCCGTGCGCGAGGACGGCGGCGACGGCGATGTTGCCGGCCGCCGGGACGGTGGTGACGGAGATGAACACGCCCACCAGAGCGGAGGACTTCCCGGCCGTCAGCGACAACAGTCCGGCGATGCCCGCGAGCACCGCGACGATGAACGACCACTTGTCCGGATGGACGATGAAGTCCGTCAAGGGACGGTGGTCGAGCATGCCTGGGCTCACCCAGCCGAGGCCGCGGCCGACCGCCGCGCAGGCCGTCGTGATCAGGATCGCGACGGTGAAGCCCACGATGACGGTCCGCGCGGCCGAGCCGACCAGTGGCCAGTCCTTCCGCAGCAGTCCGAGGCTCATCGCGGCCACCGGGCCGAACTCGGGGCCGAGCACCATCGCGCCCACGATCAGGATCGGCTGGTCCAGGAGCGCACCGATCGCCGCGATCTGTGTGGCGAGTACGAGGAAGACCAGGAACGCCCAGGTGAGACGGGCGTCCGAGGCGGTACGCGCGGCCAGTTCCTCCCAGACCACGGCGTCGTCGCCGTCGCCGGGTGCCGCCTCCTCCGCCCGCTCGGCGGCGGTGGACAGCGACAGGTCGAGCTGTTCCACCGTGACCGCGCCGCTCTCCTTCAGACCGAGGTCGCGCAACTCGTCGAGGATGCCGTTGGCGGCCTCTCTGGCGACGTCGAACTCGACGAAGTCCCCGGCAGGCGCGTAGGCGGCGCCGGGCAGGCTGATCACGTTGACGACAGCAGGCGACCGGCTCGCGATGCCCAGGACATCGGCGGTGCGGTCGGCGGGACTGATGACTCGGACATGCAACACGCACAGCATTGTCCCCGACCGCGCGGAGTGGCCGTACGGCGGACCGTGAACCCGCACCTGCCGTATCCGTGGCGCGTTTGCTTGGATGGCGGGGTGAACAGTACCGAGAGCAGCGCTCTGACGATCCTCATTCTGGCAGCGGTCGTTCTTGTGGCGGTGGTCTCGAACCGGTTGAGCGAGCGCATCCGGGTTCCGGCGCCGTTCCTCTTCCTGGTGGGCGCCGCCGCCGTCTCGGACATCGTTCCCGGGGTCGGGGGCAAGGTACCGATCGGGCTGGTCGAGCAGGTGGTGACCGTCGCGCTGATCGTGGTGCTGTTCGACGGCGGTCTGGGCATCGGATGGCGCCGCTTCCGCGCGGCGGCCGTGCCCGTCGTCACGCTCGGTGTGGCCGGGACGATCCTGACCACCGGCGCGGTGACGCTCCTCGCGCACTACGCGTGCGACCTGTCGTGGCGCACCGCGCTCCTCCTCGGCGCGGCCCTGGCGCCGACTGACCCGGCGGTCGTCTTCTCCGTACTGGGACGCCGCGAGATCACCGGGCGTACGGGCACGATCCTGGAGGGTGAGTCGGGGGCCAACGACCCCGTGGGCATCGCCCTGATGGTGGCCCTGCTCGGCGCCGGCGGCAGCGCGGGCACGCAAGTGGGCCACATCCTCACCACGTTCGCCGAACAGATGGTGGTCGGCGTGGCGGTGGGCGCGGCCGGTGGGTTCGCGCTTGTGTGGTTCATCCGCAAGGTGCCGTTGCCGGGCGCGGGCCTGCATCCGGTACGCGCGCTCGCCGGTGCCGGTGTCATCTACGGTGCCGCGACCGTGGCCCACGGCTCCGGCTTCCTCGCGGTGCTGGTCGCGGGTGTGCTCATCGGGGACGAGTCGGTGCCGTACCGGCTGGAGATCCGGCAGGTGTGCTCGGCGCTGGCGAGCCTGGCGGAGATCGTCGTGTTCGTCGCGCTCGGACTGACGATCGGCCTCCGGGCCCTGGGAACGGACAATGCCTGGCTGATCGGCCTGGTCCTCGCCGTGCTGCTGGCCTTCGTCGTCCGCCCGCTGCTCCTCGGCCCGCTGCTCCTGCCGGTCCGGATGCGGCGCGGCGAGCGTGCTTTCGTGCTCTGGGCCGGCCTGAAAGGCGCCGTGCCGATCCTGCTCGGCGCCTTCGCCATCACCGCCGGCGTCCCCGGCTCGCGGCGCATCTACGAGATCATCTTCGTGGTCGTCGCCTTCTCGGTGCTGGTCCAGGGCGGCACAGTCGGCCTGGCCGCCCGCCGCTTCGGTGTCCCCATGGAGACCACCACTCCCACCCCGTGGACCTTCGGCGTCAGGCTCCCCCATGAACCGCTGGGGACCCGTCACTACACGATCCGCCCGGGCGACGACGCCGACGGAACCACCGTGGGCGACATCGTCAGCAACTCAGACCTCTGGATCAGCACGGTCCTGCGGAACGGACACCTCCTGTCGATCACCTCCGACACCGTCCTGCACGCCGGCGACGAACTCCTCCTCATCGGCGACGGGACTACAACGGGGGAAGCCGGCGAGGCCGAGAACCCCGGCGGCTCCGAGGGGTAGGCGCCACACCGAGGCCAAACCACCCGGGCAGATCACAGCCCACCCAAGGACTCATGCACCGTGACGCATCCACGCAGCGGGACGTGAGACAACCGATCAAGACCGCACGCGACACCGGCTGCTGCCAATTCAACGGGACCCCCGACGGGCAATGTCCAAGTGACGGAGCGCCCTAAGCGCCTCAGACGTCGCTCCGTCACCGTGAGTGCCGTCGGGCGCTTCACCAGTAGACGCTCTGTTCCGCGCGTCCCTGCACCGGTGGTTCGTCGCCGGCTTCGCTGAAGGCGTGGAGGGCCTCGACGAGTCCGGCGCGCTGCGCCGTCGGCATGGCGCCGACGATCCGCGCGATCTCCGCGCGTCTGCGTTCCGTCGCCTCGTCCACGACGTGCCTGCCTTCCTCGGTGAGGCTGATGAGGATCTCGCGGCGGTTCAGCTCGTTCGGCCGCCGATCCAGCATGCCCGCACTGGTCAGGCGTTCAACCATGCGCAGCGCCGTGGACGGGATGACGTCGAGGTGTGCACCCAGACGAGAGATGTTCATCGCTCCCCGCGTCGAGAGGACGACGAGCATCCGGAACTGGGCCAGCGTGAGGCTCTCCTCCACGGACGCCAAAGAGCGGGCGGAAACGGCCACGAGCAGGCGCGATGCCGTCAGCACAGCGGTGACGACCTCGTCAGCCACCTCGCCGCGGGAGCCGGAGGGGCCTGAGGGCTGGGCCGGTGACGGCGGACGCTCGCGCATGGTCCCTTTCTACCTCGTCCCGAGGAGGAAGCGGTCTGCGCGGTCGCAGGGAAAGGCTCTCTCCGGCCGGCGAGGAAGCATTGCACAGGGCAATATTGCATAATGCAAACATGCCGACCGCTTCGCCTTCGCTGCCCTCCGCACCTCCGCCGAACGCGCCCCGCCTCCCGACGGGCCTTCCCCGCCTACTGGCGATGCTCAGAGAAGCCAAGGGCGGACTGCTCGTCCTCAGCCTGCTCGTCGGCGCCGGTGCCGGACTCGGCGCCATCGCCTTCCGCTGGCTGATCAAGACCTTCACCCTGCTGCTGTCCGGACACTCCGACTACGCGGCGGCGGGCCACGCGGCGAACCCCCATGTGCCCTGGCTGGGACGCTGGTTCGTCCTGCTGGCCCCCGTCGTGGCCGGACTGCTGTACGGGCCCCTCGTGCAGCGCTTCGCGAAGGAGGCACGAGGCCACGGCGTTCCGGAAGTCATGTTCGCGGTGGCACGCCGAGGAGGCCGGATAGCTCCCCAGGTCGCGCTCGTGAAGTCGCTGGCCTCCGCGCTGTGCATCGGCGGCGGCGGATCCGTCGGCCGCGAGGGGCCCATCGTCCAGATCGGTTCGGCGCTCGGGTCCTCGCTCGGCCGGTTTGTGCACGTCGCAGAGGACCGGATGCGCGTCCTGGTGGCCTGCGGCGCCGCCGGCGGCATCGCCGCGACCTTCAACGCCCCACTGGCCGGCGTCTTCTTCGCGATGGAACTCATCCTGCGGGACTTCACGGCGGAGTCCTTCGGCATGGTGGTCCTCGCCTCGGTCACCTCCTCGGTGATCGGACGGGCGGCGTTCGGCAACACCCCCTTCCTCCACCTGCCGGCCTTCACCGTCCACCACCTCTCCGAATACCTGCTCTTCCTCCTCCTCGGCGTCATCGCGGGCGCGGTCGGGGTGGGCTTCAGCCGTGTCCTGTACTGGATCGAGGACGCCTGCGACTTCGCGTGGCGAGGCCCCGAATGGGCGCGGCCCGCAGTCGGCGGCCTGCTCCTCGGCCTGCTCCTGCTCCTCCTGCCGCAGATGTACGGGGTCGGCTACCCCGTACTCGAGAACGCCGTGGGAGGCGCCTACGGCATCGGATTCCTCATCGTCCTGCTCGTCGGGAAGATGGCGGCCACGAGCCTGACCATCGGCATCGGCGGATCGGGCGGCGTCTTCGCCCCCTCGCTGTTCATGGGAGCCATGCTCGGTGCCGGCTACGGCGCGCTCGCACACCAGGTCGTGCCGGGCATCGCGGGACCTGTCGGCGCCTACGGTCTGATCGGCATGGGCGCCGTCTTCGCCGGAGCCGCCCGGGCTCCGATCACCGGTGTCATCATCATGTTCGAGCTCACCGGCGAGTACTCCATCATCCTTCCCCTGATGGCCGCCATCGCCGTGGCCACCGGCGTCAGCCGGGCCCTGTCCTACGACACCATCTACACCCTCAAGCTGCGCCGCCGCGGAGTCGACCTCGGCGAGAGGCCCCACACGGCCCCCTTCGCCGGAATGACCGTGGCCGCGGTGATGGAGCCCCTCCCCGAACCACTCGACAGCGCCATGCCGCTGACCGAAGCGGCGGACGCCCTCGCGCGATCACCCCACGGCGTACTGCCGGTGCTCGCGGCCGACAGCACCTACCTCGGCACCGCCACCGCCCGTACCGCGGCGGAGACCCTGGCCGAAGCGGCCGACACCGTTCCATCGGTGGGGGCGATCGTCCACCTGCCGCATCCCGTCACAGCTGAGACCGAACTGTCCGAAGCCCTCGCGGCGCTCGTCACGGCCGAAGGCGCCGGCCTGCCCGTCCTCGACGGCACTCGCACGCGCCTCACCGGATGGATCACCCACCAGGCGGTTCTCCACGCCCTCCACACTCCACCCCGGCAGACGGCTGACCCCACCCCTGTCCTGTGATCGCCGGTGCGCTGGCAGAGGAAGGCAAAGGAGGAGAAGTAGGAGGCGGCCCGGACCTCGTACGTGCCGAGGCTTCGTCCACCGGGACCGGCGCCCGCTGGGCCTGCACGAACCGTCATCCGTCTGCGGGCAGCCACTGTTGCGCCGTCGACCCGCCCTTTCTCAGGAGCGGAGGCTTGAGGCATGCACGCGGTCCTGCACGCTCTGTCGGTCACCGGCTCGATGACCTGGGAGATCACCTGGGCGCTGATCCTCGGCTTCGGCCTGTCCGCGGTGATCCCACGGCGAGCCTGGACACTGATGCCCTGCGCAGGCCGGATGTCTGCCGCGCAGCAGCAGCTGGGCGTACTGGTCGTCGGCACCGCCGGGCCTCGTACTCGACTCTGTCGGTTCCCGGCTGGTGAAGCTGCCCTTGCCAACCTGGCCCTCAGGGAGGTCTCGACGAACCCCACGCAGACCGGCTGTGCCAGGCAAAGGGCTTGCAGATCATTAACACGTCGTTTTGATCTTGCTGTTGGGGTCGCTGCTGTGGGCGCGAACTCGAGCTTGGAGGGCGGCGCGGGCAGCGGGCGGGGTGGCCGCCGACGGGATGACGATTTCGTGAGCCTTGAGTAGTCTCCTGATCTTCAGCAGAGTGCGGTGCATGGCGGTCCGGCTGCTGCCGAACAACACGGCGAGGGGTTCTGCGGCCAAGGCGACCCGCGTGTGGAGCACGGTCGCCAGGACCTGCTCGTGGAAGTCGAGCCGGGGTGGACGGCCACGCTTGACGTCGCCGTGTTACGACAAAGTCTTGATGAGGTCGTTGAGTTGCTGCCGGGTCGTTCCGGTCAGGGCGGGGTCGGAGAGGAGGGTCTGGTCCCACTCCGGCGCTGGCGGCGGCGAGGGCCGGGCCGCCGGGGTGGCCGGGCAGGGCTGGGAGTGCAGGGCGAAGTTCCGGTCGCCATGGAAGATGTGGCGGGTCAGCGGCAGGGCCGCCATCTCCGCGTCATCGATGGCGACTCCGGTTGGGTAGATGTTGGTGTCCAGCTCGGCAATGACGCGCAGGGCCGTGCGGGTCGTGGTCGCAGCGATGGTCTGGACGATGACTTCGTGGCTGGTCAGCGGGCGACCGCGCCAGTTCAGGGTGATGTGTGAGAAGAGCCGGTGCTCGATCTTGTTCCACTTCGATGTGCCCGGAGGCAGGTGACAAACGGTGATCCTCAGCCCCGTTTCGGCTGCGAACCGGGCGAGCTCGAGCTTCCAGGCCCGGGTCCGGTATCCGTTGGAGCCGCCCGCGTCGGCGGTGATCAGCAGCCGTGTCCCCTGCGGGTAGGCGGCCTGTCCCTGGCCGGACCACCAGCGACGCATCGATTCCACCGCGAACGCGGCGGTGTCGTGGTCGGTGCCGACGTTGACTCAGCCGGTGTTCGCCGCCGGGTCGTAGACCCCGTAGGGGATGGCCTTGCCCAGGTGTGGGTCGGCGAAGTCATGAACATGCACCGGCGCCGGATCACCGGCCGGACGCCACTGTCGGCCACTGTTTTTGAACTCGCCGACCAGTTCGTTCTTCTTGGTGTCCACGCTGATCACCGGCTCGCCGGCGTCCCAGTGCCCGCGTGCCCGTTCGTTGAGGTAGCGGAACCGGGCATCGCGGTCCGCATGCTGGCCGCCCTCCACCGTCTCGGCGTTCGCCTGCAGACTGAAGCCTTCCTCCCGCAACAGGTCGGCGACGGTGTCCGCACTGACTTTGTGCCCGGCACGGGCCAGCTCCCGCGCCAGCGTGCGGGTCGACTTCACCGTCCACCGCAGCGGCGACATCGGATCACCCCGCTCGTCCGGCTCGACCAATGCCAGCAGCGCGGGTCGCAGCCCCGGATCGAGATCCGCGACTCGCTTGCGGCCTCCTCCCGGCCGCCGCACCCGGCCCAGCGGCTCCTCGCCGGCCTCCAACTCGAACACTCCCTTGCGGACCGTGGTCTCACTCACCGAGGCCGCCCGCGCGACGGCCCGGACACCGCCATGCCCCAGCACCCGAGCCTCGGCAGCCATGAGCAGCCGCCGTTGCCGCTCGTCAAGGTGTGTGAACAACACCGCGCACTTCACAGCGAGTTGGCCGCGGGTCTCATCCTGGATGCGGATACCACGTCAACGAGCTCCGGAGCGGGGAGCAACACCTTTATTCTCTGCAAGCCCTTAGGCGTTCGAGTCGAGCGTGGGGGACACGGCGGTTTGGCGGCGCAGTGCATGCGGGCCGATAGGGCGAGAGCTCGGCCTGCAGCCGCCGCAGCGAAGGCCGCCGCTCGGAACAGGAGGCCATTACTCGGGCGTGTCCCCCCACGCCGCGCTGCAGCACTGCCCACCGCCCATCCCTGCTGCGGCCCACGGGCGGCATCGGACCCTTGAGAGTTAATACTGCTTATGGCTGCTCCCCGTCCGTCTTCATGACTCCGGTCATCGGCTGTGTGCCGCGAGCGGGCGCCGTCGCACGGGCAGTACGGACGTGATCACGCGCCTCGGACGAGTTGGCGCACGAAAAAGGAATCAGGGATGGGGTACAACTGCGACAGGGCACGCACGCAGCCCGGTACAGGACAGCATGGTCCTCGGCCCCCAGGCGAGGGCCGGCCTCATGCGGTCACGCCCCGCCGTGCCGGCAAGGAGATTCGGCTGACGCCTTCGGTGCCGCGGCACTTCCTAGCGCCACGGACTCCTGATCAACGAAACCGTCGCCGCACAGACCGTAGACCCCGCCTGCCCCGGACCCACGTCACCGATCATTAACCAGGTCCCTATCCCCCCTGCTCTCCCCGGCGGCCTCGGCACCCCGGGGACGACGCCAAGGCTGCCTGATCGAACCGGACACCACCCGCCACCACGCCTCCACCGGCAACTCACCCGCAGGCTCGAACGGCTCCCCCGGCCGCGGGAGCGCCACCGCCTGACCGGCCTCCTCCGCCTCGTACTTCGTCCACTCCCCCGGCTCCGCCCACGCATGCGGCGCCAGGTTGAACGTCCCCCAGTGGATCGGCATCATCACACCGGAAGGCGAGCCGCCCTGAAGGTCCAGGTGCGCGCGCATTCCCTCGGCCGGCGTCATGTGAATGTCTGGCCAGTGCTCCGAGTAGGCGCCGATCTGGATCATCGTCAGGTCGAACGGGCCCTGGGCCGCCCCGATGTCCCGGAAACCGGCGAAGTAGCCCGTGTCACCGCTGTGGTAGATCCGGTGTTCGCGGCCGACGACGGCCCAGGACGCCCACAGGGTGTGCTGCTGGTTGCGGATGCCCCGGCCGCAGAAGTGCCGGGCGGGGGTGGCGGTCAGCCGGACGCCCGCGACCTCGGTGGACTCGTGCCAGTCGAGTTCGCGCAGGCGGGAAGGGGCGACGCCCCAGCGCTCCAGGTGGGCCCCGACGCCGAGCGGTACCGCGAAGACGGTGTCGGTGGTGGCGAGTGCCTTGATGGTGGGCATGTCCAGGTGGTCGTAGTGGTCGTGGGAGATCACCACGACGTCCACAGGACCCAGCGAGGCGAGCGGCACCGGGACGGGGTGCAGGCGCTTGGGCCCGACGAACGTGAAGGGAGAGCAGCGCTCACCCCAGACCGGGTCGAACAGCACGCGAGCGCCGTCGATCTCCGCGAGCACGCTGGAGTGTCCCATCCAGGTCACCCGCAGTCCGCCGGCCGGGGGCCGCGCGATGTCGGCAAGCGTGGTGGGGTGAACGGGTACCGTGCCGGTGGGGGCGCGCCGCGCACGCGCCTCCTTCTCGAAGTAGACCTTCGCGAGGTCGAGCGGCGAGCCCGAGGGTCTGGTCCGCGCCGTGCCGTCCGGGTTCTTGAATGTGCCGTCGACGAAGTGCGGCGAGCGGTGGATGCGCGCGAGGCGCTCCCCCGTCGCGTCGGCGCCGAAGGCTTCGGGCCTGCTCGCGCGCAGCCGCGAGCGAACGGATCGAGATGATGGGGACGAGCCGGTGCCTGGCACGACACCTCCTGGATATCCGGAGTTTTCCACAGCACCAGAACGTATCCGGAACCCCGAGGATTCCCACATTCCCGGCCGTGTCCCCTCGGACGCGGGCTCCCTCTCCCGGGGGTCTGTGGTGCTGCCCGTTCCGTGGCAGCCGTACGCCGTGCCGGACGCCGCCACTCCCCTCTCCGACCCGCCCGCCCTGCCCACCGGGCACCGGCCACCGGACGCCGGGAGTCCGGATGAGGTCCGGCGGGGTCCGATGAGTAGGGTGTCGGGATTCGCCGTTCAGATGACGTCGTCTGCGGGTTCACTGCGGCACGTCACCATGCGGGGACGGCGGGGGGACCACCGACGCGAGAGGCACACTGTGACGGACCAGCGGAGCGACGACGGACCGGGCCGGACGGCCCACGACGTGCTGGTCGTCGGAGGCAGCGGCGTGGACACCGTGGTCCGGGTCGACTCGCTGCCCGTGCCGCTCGCCGACACGGTCGACGTGAGCGCGATACGTGAGTGGCCCGGGCACACCGGCGGGAATGTGGCGCTCGGCTGCCGGGCGCTCGGACTCGGCGTGAAGTTCCTCGACTTCGTCGGTGACGACTGGACCGGGGCGCAGGTGCGCGCCCGGCTCGCCGAGGGCGACGTGGACTTCGAGGCCCTGACCTCCCCGTCGGGGACCCGGCGGGCCGTGAGCCTGGTGGAGCGCACGGGGCGGCGGATGTCCTTCCAGGACGCGCGTGAGCCGGCGGGCCTGAAGATGCCGCGCGCGTTCTACCTGCCGCACCTGCGCGCGGCCCGCCATGTGCACCTTTCCGTCGTGGACTTCGCACGGCACCTCTTCGACGACATCGTGGAAGCGGGCGTGCCGGTCTCCACCGACCTGCAGGACTGGGACGGACTCTCCGGGCACCAGCGGGAGTTCGCGCTCCGGGCGGACCTGGTGTTCCTGAGCGCGACCGGGGCGGGCGGCCGGATCGCCGCCGTCATGAAGGAGATCCTGCGCGAGGGGCGCGCCGAGGTCGTCGTGGCGACCGCGGGCGCCGGCGGTTCGTACCTGATGACACGGGCGGCGCCGTCGCCCCGCCCGATCGCCGCGACGGTGCCGCCCGCGCCGGTCGTGGACTCCAACGGCGCGGGAGACGCGTACGTCTGCGGATTCCTCTACGGCCGGCTGACGGGCCGCGGCCTGGAGGAGTGCGCGGAGCTCGGCGCCAGAGCGGGCGCCTTCGCCTGCACGGGCCAGGGTCCGGCCGCCCTGATCGGCCGCGACGAACTGCTGAAGCACGCCGGCTGACACCCGCCTTCCGGCGGACGCCGAGCCGGGCAACCCCCGGTACGGACCGCTGCCCTGGCCCCCGGCCGCGGGACCGCCGCCCCGGGCCCCCGAGCCGGGGCCGACGCGCGGTCCGGCCACGCCGGCCGGCGCGGTCCTGGGGCACCGCTCGGTGAGGCGGCCCGCGACCGGCCGCCCGTACAGGAGCGCAACGCGTCCCGTGCCCGCTCCCCGGGTCTGGCCGCCGAGGCCGTCAGGTCTGCCGCACCGGCGCGTAGTCGTCCTCCTCCACCCCGAAGGTCCAGGCGACGCCCGCTCTCGCCGTCCGGGTCCCCGGCGGCACGCGCAACCAGTACGTACGGCGCGTGCCGTCGGGCTCGGGGGTCGCGTTGACGACCTCGACCATCACCACGTCCTCGTCGTCGGCCAGTCGGATGCGCCAGAGCCGGCCGGTTTCGTCGTCCTGCACCGAAGTGGCGCCGGACTCGTCCAGGTAGCGCTGGTAGCCGTAGTACTCCAGCATCACGCGGCGCAGTTCGGCGTTCCCCTCCGCGCGGATGCGCTGTGGTGAGAGAGAGGCCAACTCGGCGTGGAAGTCCGCCGGGACGGGCATGCCACGCCAGGCGTGCAGCGCGAAGCCGTCGGCGTAGGCGAGCGCGGGCCCGTCCCCGTTGTCGAGTCGGCCCGCCTCGTCACGATGGAGTTCCACGGGCCGTTCGCACACGACGACTGCCCGCTCGTAGGGCCACCACCAGCCCGCGTGCCGCGCCACCGCGGCGAGTCCGGCGAGCCGCTCGGTGCGTCCGTCGAACGCGGCGAGCCAGGCCGCGTCGTGCTGCCCGAGCACGGCGTCGACCAGCAGGGCCCGCACCGCTGCGCCCTCGGCTCCCTCCGGGTCGGCCGCACACGCGGACACCACGGCCGTGGTGATGCGGTCGGTGAGCAGGCGGTTGGGGCCCCACAGGGCGGCGCCCGTACGACTCCAGTGCGCGGCCCAGCCGGCGGGCCCCAACTCCTCGTACGCGGCGCGCCGCTCGTCCGCCCACGGCCGTGTGCGCACCGCGCCGCGGACGGACGCGCCGGGATCGGCCAGCGCCCGCACGGCTTCGACGCCCGCGCGGGGCGACGCGGCCCAGACGATGGTCTCCGGCTCCGGGATGCCCGCGAGCCGGTAGGCGTGGCGTATACCGCGCTCGGCCGCGGGCCGGTCGGCCGGTGCGGTGGACGCGCCGACCGCGCGCCACCGCCGCAACGGGTCCAGCCCGGCCTGCCCTTGCACGCCGGGATCCTGATCCGCGCCGCCCGCGGCCGCCCGGTCCGCCGGTCCCGCTCCGAGCTCGGCTTCCGCTGCCGCGTCGCCCGCCGCAACCGTTGCCCCCGGGTACGCCCCGGCGCCTCCCGGGACCCCACCCCTCGTCCCGTCCCGCACCGCTTCCGTCCCCTGCGTCGTCACCCTCATCAGTGCATCCCCCGTCCCCGCACCGTCCGCTGTCCCCGCACCATCAGCCGTCCCCATGCCGCAATCCTCCATGCCCGCTGTCCCGCCACCCGTCGTGGTCATCCTCGCGCCCGCGCCCACGTCTCAGTCCGCCACGATCCGCACCGACCCCGGCACGTACTCCCGCTGCCGCACCACCCGGAACCACCCCTGGGGCAGGGCGATCACCGCGTGCTCCTCGTGCACCACCCGCCCGCCGTCCGGGAGATGAAGGAACATCGGCGCCGCCGGATCGTCGTGCTCCCGCAGCAGGCGGCCGGGTCCCACCACCGCGTGCGCGTGCCCCGTCACCTCGCCGAGCGCCAGCACCAGTCGGCCGCGCCCGTCGCGCGCCTCGCCCGGCGCCTGCGCGAGGCGCCCGGGCACCGCCTCGGCCGCGACGGGCACGATCAGTACGTCTCCCTGCCGGAACATGACTCTCCCCTCCACCGGGCCGCCGACCGCGCCCCGACCTGACGAAAACGCTAGGCGGAGGGTCTGACATCGATGCTGATTCCGAGGCTCCGGTGGCGGCCCGCCGGCCACGGGGCATCCCGGGCAGCGCTGTTGTCAGAGGCACTTGGTAGAACTGCTGCATCGCCGGCCGATCAGCGCCGCCCGCCCCCTGGAGCCATCGCCATGTCCACGGACGCCCTTGAGGAATTCCACGGCCTGCCCACCTTCGACTTCCCCGAGGCCGGCGGCACGGGCGGGCTGCCTCCTGCCGCGTCCGTCGCCTGGCGGGTGCGTGTCGAGGCGTACGAGGCGGAGACCCCGTGGAAGAAGGAGTTCGCCCGGTTCGCGGCGGCGGTCGACCTCTCCCAGGTACGGGCGCTTGTGGTCGGGGCCTGGAGCGACCCTTACGACTCGGGCCCAGACGAGGTGATCGAGGCTCTCACCGAGGCGGGCGGCCGGATGACCGCGCTGCGCGCCCTCTTCCTCGGCGACATCGACGCCGATGAGTGCGAGATATCGTGGATCACCCAGACGCAGGTCTCTCCGCTGCTCGCGGTGTTCCCCCGCCTTGAGGCGTTCGGCGTACGGGGCGGTCAGGCGCTGGAGTTCGCGCCGGTCGAGCATGCGGGGCTCCGGGAGCTGATCGTCGAGACGGGCGGGCTCGACGCCTCGGTCGTACGGGGTATCGGTGCGAGCACCCTGCCGGCGCTGGAGCGGCTCGACCTGTGGCTGGGCGTCGACAACTACGGGGGTACGACCGAGATCGCCGACCTGGCACCTTTCCTGTCCGGCGACCGCTTCCCGGCGCTGCGCCATCTGGCCCTGCACAACAGCGAGCTGCAGGACGAGATCGCCGTCGCGTTCGCGTCCGCTCCCGTCGTGGCCCGGCTTGAGACGCTGGATCTGTCCATGGGAACGCTCGGGGACGTGGGTGCCGAGGCCCTTTTGTCCGGGCAGCCGCTGACGCACCTGAAGAAGCTCGACCTGTCGCACCACTACATCTCCCCGCCGCTCCGGGACCGTCTGGCGGCGGAACTCGGCGTGGCGGGCGTGGTCGTGGACCTCGACGACGACGGCGCCCAGGAGGACGACGAGGACTTCCGCTATGTCGCGGTGTCGGAATAGCGGGCCGTCATGACGTTGATCGTGGTGGGGATTCCCGGCAGCCGCCGGGTGACGCTGTTCCGGGCGGCCGTGGGCGCCGCAGGGCTGCCGTCCGCCCGCGTGGTGCCGTGGGCGGACATCCTGCGCGGCGGCGCGCCGGGGTTCACCGGTGCCGACACCGTCCGTGTCGAGTCACCCGGTGAGGACGCCGAGGTCGACGCCCTGCTGCGCAACGGGCGGGAGCCCGTGCGCGTCGAGGGCAGCGCGCGCTGGTACGCGGGACTGACGGCGGCCGCACGAAGGCTCGGACGGGCCGCGGCGGACGTCGGCGCGGTGCTCCTGGACGACGCCGAGGAACTGGCCGTGCTGTTCGACAAGCGGCTGTGCCACGGCGTGCTCGCCGGGGCCGGCGTAGCGGTGCCGGCGTCACCGACCTCCGGCCCGGCGGCGCCCGCCGTGGCGGGCTGGGAGGACGTGCGGTCGTTGATGGCGGGGGCGGGTCTGCGCCGGGCGTTCGTGAAGCTCGCCCACGGCTCCTCCGCGTCGGGGGTGCTGGCCGTGGAGACACCCGGCCGGGGCCGGGTCCGGGCGATCACCTCGGTCGAACGCGACGCGTCGGGACGGCTGTTCAACTCGCTGCGGGTACGGAGCTACACGGCGGAGCGGGACGTCGCGGCGATCGTGGACGCGCTCGCGCCGGACGGCCTGCACATCGAGCGGTGGCTGCCGAAGGTGCGACTGGGCGGCCGCAACGCGGACCTGCGGGTGGTCGTGGTCGCGGGCCGGGCCACCCACGCCGTCGTGAGGACCAGCCGCTCCCCCATGACCAACCTGCACCTGGGCGGCAGGCGCGGCGACCTGGCGGGGGCGCGGGCCGCCGCCGAGGCGGCCGGCGGCAGCCTTGAGGACGCGCTCGACCTCTGCGAGCGCGCGGCGGCGGCTTTCCCCGGTACGCACTGCGTGGGGGTCGATCTGCTCCCGCTGGCAGGCGGGCGCGGCTTCGCGATCGGCGAGGTCAACGCGTTCGGGGACCTGCTGCCGGGTCTGACCGGCCTGCCGGGCACACCGGCCGAGGGGCTCGACACCTACGGCGCCCAGCTCGCCGTCCGGCCGCTGCGGGGTGCGCGTGCCGGAATCTGATGTGGACATGAACGCGGTGGTGGGGCGGGACGACCTGCTGCTGGTCACCCTGGACACCCTGCGGTTCGACGTCGCCGACGACCTCGCTGCGGCGGGGCGCACCCCCGAGCTGGCCCGGCGGCTACCGGGCGGCAGGTGGGAGCGGCGGCACGCGCCCGGCAGCTTCACGTACGCCTCGCACCAGGCCATGTTCGCGGGGTTCCTGCCCACACCGGACCGTCAGGGCCCTCACCCCCGGCTGTTCGCCGCGCGCTTTCCCGGCAGTGAGTCCACCGCGCGGGGCACGTACGTCTTCGAGGGGCCCGACCTGGTCTCCGGGCTCGCGGCCGCCGGCTACCGCACGGTGTGTCTGGGCGGGGTCGGGTTCTTCAACCGGCAGGGCCCGCTGGGTTCCGTGCTCCCCGGCCTGTTCCAGGAGGCCCACTGGGAGCCGGAGTTCGGGGTGGCCTCGCCCCGGTCCTTCGAGGCGCAGATCGACCGGGCGGAGCGCGTCGTGGCACAACTGCCGCCGGACCGGAGGCTGTTCCTGTTCGTCAACGTCTCGGCGCTGCACCAGCCCAACTGGTTCCACCTGGCGGGTGCCACCGCCGCGGCCGGCGACAGCAGGGCCAGCCACGCGGCGGCGCTGGAGTACGTCGACCGCCACATCGGGCGGCTGTTCGCCGCGATGAGCGCGCGGCGCCGCTGCTTCGCGATGGTCTGCTCGGACCACGGCACAGCGTACGGCGACGACGGCTTCACCGGCCACCGCATCGGCCATCCGTCCGTGTGGACCGTGCCGTACGCCCATTTCTTCCTCGACCCCGGGACGGCTCCATGAACGACGACGCGGCGATCCGCCCGTACCAGAACTACGTGTACGCGTATCCGCACAAGACGGCGTACGGCCCGCTCGAAGAGGCGCCGCCACTACGGGAGGTGTGGGCGGGTGAGCGGCGCGACGCGCTCTCGCTGTACCTGCACGTCCCGTTCTGCGAGGTGCGCTGCGGCTTCTGCAACCTGTTCACCCGGATCGGCGCGCCCGACGAGCTGACGTCGCGCTACCTGGACGCACTGGAGCGGCAGGCGATCGCCGTCCGCGAGGCGCTGGGTGACGAGGAGCCCCCGCGGTTCGCCGCCGCGGCCTTCGGCGGCGGCACGCCGACCTTCCTCAGCCCGGGTGAGCTGGAGCGGCTCTGCGACATAGCCGAGAAACGGGCGGGCGCCGACCTCACGGCCGTCCCCCTCTCGGTGGAGGCGTCACCGGCCACGGCGACGGCGGACCGGCTCGCCGTCCTCGCGGAGCGGGGCGCGACGCGCCTGAGCCTCGGCGTCCAGAGCTTCGTCGCGGCGGAGGCGCGCTCGGCGGTCAGGCCCCAGCACCGGGCCGATGTCGAGGCGGCACTCGGCCGGATTCGGGACGCGCGGATACCGGTGCTCAACATCGACCTGATCTACGGCATCGACGGGCAGACCGAGGAGAGCTGGCGGTACTCACTTGAGGCGGCGCTCGCCTGGCGGCCCGAGGAGCTCTACCTCTATCCGCTGTACGTGCGCCCGAGGACCGGCCTCAGCCGCCGGGAGCGCACCAGTGAGCGCGCGTGGGACGAGCAGCGGCTGCGCCTGTACCGCTACGGTCGCGACCTGCTGCGCGCCGAGGGCTACGAGCAGGTGTCGATGCGGATGTTCCGGCGCCCGGGCGCCCCGGCCCAGGGTGCCGACGACCACGCCTGCCAGAGCGACGGGATGGTCGGCCTCGGCTGCGGCGCCCGCTCGTACACCTCGCGCCTGCACTACTCGTTCGACTACGCCGTCGACATGGGCGAGATCCGCACGATCATCGACCAGTACGTCGGAACCGACGACTTCGGCCGCGCCCACCACGGATTCCGCGTCGACCCGGGCGGCGACGAACCGCGCCGCCGTCACCTGCTCCAGTCGCTGCTCCAGGCCGCCGGTCTGGACCTCGGCGAGTACCGCGCCCGGTTCGGGGCGGCGCCGGGTGAGGACTTCCCCGCCGAGTTGCGGGACTTCGCGCGGCGCGGCTGGCTGGACGACGCGGCGGCCGGTGAGGGCCTGCTGCGCCTCTCGCCCGAGGGGCTCGCCCACTCGGACGCGCTCGGCCCGGCGCTGTTCTCCGCCGCCGTCAGGTCGTCGATGTCGGCGTACGAGCCGAGGTGACGTGACGTGGATCTGACTGTCCTGTACCGGGGCCCGCTCGCCTCGTGCGACTACGACTGCCCGTACTGCCCGTTCGCCAAGCGCCGCGACAGCCCGGTGCAGTTGCGCGCGGACCGGGCCGCGCTGGACCGCTTCGCCGGCTGGGCGGCGACGGCCACGGACGACCGGCTCTCCCTGCTGTTCACTCCCTGGGGCGAGGGCCTCGTACGGTCCTGGTACCGGCGCACCCTGACCGAGTTGTCCCATCTGCCGCATGTGGCGCGGGTTGCGATCCAGACCAACCTGAGCTGCCGTACGGACTGGACTGCGGACGCCGATCCGTCGACCCTCGCGCTGTGGTGCACGTACCATCCGGGCCAGACGCCCTACGACCGCTTCCTCGCCAAGTGCGCGGACCTGGCGGCGCGCGGGGTCAGGTTCAGCGTCGGGATCGTCGGCCTGCCCGAGCACCTGCCGCATGCGAGGAGGCTCCGCGCCGACCTGCCGCCGCACGTCTACCTGTGGGTCAACGCCGCGGAGGGGCATGTGTACAGCGACGAGGAGGCCGCCCGCTGGACGGGCCTCGACGCCCTCTTCCCGTACAGCAGGACCCCGCACCGCTCCGCCGGCCTGCCCTGCCGGACCGGTGAGTCGGTGATCTCGGTGGACGGCGGGGGCACGGTGCGCCGCTGTCACTTCGTCCCCGCGGAGCTGGGCAACCTGTACGACGGCTCCTACCGGCGGGCGCTCGGACCGCGCGCGTGCCCGCTCGGGGTCTGCGACTGCCACATCGGCTATGTGCACCTGGAGACCCTGCCGCTGTACGACGTTTTCGCGGGAGGTGTGCTGGAACGGATCCCGGCGCGGCCCCCGGCTCCCGCCCTGCCCGGCCCCTGAGCCTGCCCGCCGCCGGGGTACGCGGCGCCCGCGCACCCCGGGCTGCCGGGTGCGCGGCTGCCGGCCGGTCTCGGTGTGCGGTGTGACACGGCGTACACGCCTAGGCGCGAAAAGCCCGGACACGGGCGTGAAGCTCCTGCTCAGGGCTCTGGGATCACCCGCGGGGGGCCGGGGCGCGGCCGGGTCGACGTTCCTGTGACCGACAGCTTGTGGGGGGCATCGATGCCCTAGGGTCGGAGAAAAACGCACCGGCGTCCGTCCCGGTGCCGACGACGGAGGAGCCCCCGTGACACAGGAGTCGCAGCACGTCCCTTCGGCCGGGAGCGAGGCCGGGACCGGGATCGCGGCAGGAGCCGGAACCGGCGCCCGGTCCGCGCCCGAACCCGAGCTGACCGGGGTACGCAATTTCCGCGACGTGGGCGGCCTGCCGGCCGGCGACGGGTCCGTGGTGAGGCAGGGCGTGCTGTTCCGCAGTGGTCATCTGGCGGGCGCCACGGCCCAGGACGCGGTGTTCCTGTCGTCGCTCGGCCTGCACACCGTCTTCGACTTCCGCAACGCCGCGGACCTCAAGCTGGACGGCCCCGACATCGAGCTGCCGGGGGTACGCAACGTGAACATCCCCCTCAACGACCCGGCTGACGGCGCCGAGTTCTGGAAACTCGTCCGCCACGGCGACCTGGACCAGCTGCGCGCGATCCTCGCGGACGGCAAGGCCGCCGGCCGGATGACGGAGTCCTACCGCCGGACCGTGACGGAGCGGACCGCCGAGCACAGCCGGGTCGTGCATGCCGTCGCGGACGACAGCGTGCCCGTCCTGCTGCACTGCGCCGCGGGCAAGGACCGGGCCGGCGTCACGATGGCGGTCATCCTGCTGGCACTCGGCGCGGGCTACGACGCGATCGAGGAGGACTACCTCAAGTCCAACGCCGCGCACCGGCGTTACCGGGTGAAGCGTGGCGAGGGAGCGGGCGCCGACCGCTCCGAGGCGGTCATGGAGCTGCTCAGCCCGCTGTTCGACGCACGCGCCGAGTACCTGCGGGCGGCTTTCGAGACGATGGTGGACACCTGGGGCGACACCGAGCGGTACCTGACCGAGGGCCTCGGCATCGCGCCGGGGACGCGGGAGCTGCTGCGCGCCCGGCTACTGACCGCGTGAGCCGACCTTGAAGAGCAGGTAGAGGAAGCCCGCGACGGCGTGGCCCGCGATCAGGTAGGCGAAGAGTCTGATCGCGAGGCCGCGCGGCAGGATCCCCTCCTTGTGGTTGGGCTTCTGGCTGTCCAGCGGATCGTGCGACATGATGACCGCCTCTCGAACGGTGGTGGGTCTGCTCAGCGCGGGTGGATGCCGGAGCCGTCGAGACACAGCTCGCCGGCGGGGCTCTGCAGCAGGGTGTGGACGAACAGCAGCTCGGTCCCCGCGGGCTCGGCGGCGGCGATCCGGTGCGGAACGAGCGAGTCGAAGTGGGCGCTGTCACCGGGCTGAAGGACGTGCACGCCGTCACCGAGCGCGAGCCGCAGGCTTCCCTCCAGCACGTAGAGCCACTCCTCGCCGGGGTGGACGCGGACGAGGTTGCCCTGCGCGCCGTGCTCGACGGTCACGCGCAGTGGCTGCATGGCCCGGCCGGGGTTGCCGGCCTGGCGGTACACCCAGCCGTCGGCCTCGACCGGCTCGGCGCGTGCTCCCCTGACGATCGGGTCACGCTCCGGCGGCATCTCGCCCAGGAGGTCGGAGACCGTCGTACCGTAGATACGGGCGAGAGCCAGCAGCATGGGCAGCGAGGGCTGCCGGTGCCCCGTCTCCAGCCGGGAGAGGTGGGCCGCGGAGAGGCCGGCGCGTACGGCGGCGGCCTCCAGGGTGAGGCGTCGCCTGCGGCGCAGTTCGCGCAGGCGCGGTGCGACGTCGGGCAGCGGCTCGTCGGGCGGCGGCCCGGCCGCCGCGGCGGAGGCTCCGGGGGTGCTCATGTCTCTATTGGGCCAAAAACTTTCCTCCGAGGCAAATTACTTGCCCCGGAGGTAAAAGTCCTGGTCGGAGCGGACCCCGCAGCGCGCGAGACCGTGTTCAGCGGTTGGCGACGGCCTGCTTCACGAGCGTCTTGCCGAAGTCCCACATCAGACCGCCGCCACCGTGCGCGTCGTCCATGACGGCGGTGAAGGCGTCCACGAAGCGGTCGACCTCGCGCTCGCCGATGGTCAGCGGTGGGATCAGCTTGATCACTTCGAGGAAGTCGCCGGAGACCTGGGTCAGGATCCGGTGCTTCTGGAGCAGTGGCACGACGACCATCTGGGCGAACAGGCCCTTGCGGGCGGCCTGGAGCATCGTCCAGCGGCTGCGCAGCTTGAGCGAGTTCGGCCGGCCGAACTCGATGCCGATCATCAGGCCCCGGCCCCGGACGTCGTGCAGCAGCTCGTAGCGGGGAATGAGGTCGCTCAGCCGCTGCTTCAGCAGGTCGCCCGTGCGGCGCGCGTTCTCCACGACCTTGTCGTTCTCCATCACGGAGAGCACCGCCAGGCCGGCCGCCATGGCCTGCGCGTTCGCCCCGAAGCTCGCGGAGTGCACCAGCACCCGGTCCATCGAGGAGTAGACCTTCTTGAAGATCCAGTCCTTGCCGAGGGTCGCGCTGACCGGCACGTATCCGCCGGACAGGGCCTTCGCCACACAGACGAGGTCCGGCTCGACGCCCTCCTCGTGCTGGTAGGCGTAGAACGCTCCCGTCCTGCCCATCCCGGTCTGCACCTCGTCGGCGATGAGCAGCGCCTTGTGCTTGTGCAGCAGGTCCTGGGCGGCGCGCAGGAAGCCGGGCGGGGTCTCGTGCACGCCCTTGCCCTGGATGGGCTCCACGACGAAGCCGGCGACATCGCCCTTCTTGAGTTCCCTCTCCAGCGCGGCCAGGTCGCCGAGCGGGATCGCGGTGTCGGGCAGCAGCGGGGCGAAGCCGTCCCGGAAGCTGTCCTCGCCGTTGACCGAGAGGGACCCGGTGGTCAGGCCGTGGAAGGCGTGCGACGCGTACAGGATCCGCGTCCTGCCGGTCGCGTACCGCGCGAACTTCAGTGCGGTCTCCACGGCTTCGGTGCCGCTGTTGCCGAAGAACACCCGGTCAAGATGCGGGCTGTGGCTCAGCAGCCGCTCGGCGAGCAGCCCCGGCAGGGGCTGGCAGTCGAAACGGGTGAGGTCGGCGAGGGAGGCGTCCAGCACGTCGTGCAGCGCCTTGCGTACGACGGGGTTGTGGCGGCCGATGCCCATCACGCCGAAGCCGGCGAGCATGTCCAGGTAGTCGTTGCCGTCCGCGTCCCAGAAGTAGGCGCCCTCGGCCCGCTCGTAGAACTTGTCGAAGCCGATGGTGTGCAGCATGCGGGGAAGCTGCGGGTTCACGTACTTCGCGTGCAGCTCGTACCGCTCGGCGCCGCGTTCGGCGAGGAGCCGGGCGAGGTCGAAGCCCTTGGGCTCCGCGAGTGCCTCGGGCTCGTTCAGCTCCGCGGGCCCTTTGGCTTCGGTGGGCTGGGTCATTCCGCATTCTCCTTGTGTGCCAGCGCGGCACTGATACGTCCTGCGATCTCGACCGGGGTCAGGCCGAGGTCGGCGAGCAGCTCGTCGCGCTTGGCGTGCGCGAGGAACCGCTCCGGGATGCCGAAGGTCCGTACCGGCACGTCGCACCCGGCGTCGCGCAGCGTCTGCGCCACCGCCCAGCCGACGCCGCCGGTGCGGCTGTTGTCCTCCACCACGGCGACGAGCCGGTGCTCCCGCGCCAGCGGTACGAGCCGCTCGTCGAGGGGCTTGACCCAGCGCGGGTCGACGACGGTGCAGCCGACGCCGCGGGCCTGGAGCAGCTCCGCGGTGCCCAGGCACACGGGCGCGAGGGCGCCGGCCGAGACCACCAGCACGTCGGCGTCCCCGCCGCGGTGCAGGACGTCCATGGCGCCGACGCGGCCCACGGCCGGTACGGGCTCGCCCACCGCCTCCTTGGGGAAGCGCACCACGGTGGGCGCGTCATCGACGGCGACGGCCTCCCGCAGCTGGGCACGGAGCTGATCGGTGTCGCGCGGCGCGGCGATGCGCAGGCCGGGCACCAGCTGGAGCATCGACATGTCCCACATGCCGTTGTGCGAGGGACCGTCGCTGCCGGTCACACCGGCCCGGTCGAGGACGAAGGTCACACCGCACCGGTGCAGCGCCACGTCCATCAGCACCTGGTCGAGGGCGCGGTTGAGGAAGGTCGCGTACACGGCGACGACCGGGTGCAGCCCGCCGGTGGCCAGCCCCGCGGCGGAGGTCGCCGCGTGCTGCTCGGCGATGCCGACGTCCCAGACGCGGTCGGGGAAGCGCTCGGCGAACTTCGTGAGTCCCACCGGGTGCAGCATGGCCGCCGTGATCGCGACGACGTCGGGGCGCTCCGCGCCGATGGCGGCGATCTCGTCGGCGAACACCGAGGTCCAGCCCGGAAGGGCCGGGGAGAGCGGCTCACAGGTGAACGGGTCCATCGCGCCGACGGTGTGGAAGTGGTCCGCCTCGTCCTGGAGGGCGGGCGGGTAGCCACGGCCCTTCTCGGTGAGGCAGTGCACCACGACGGGCCCGGAGAATCGCTTCGCCCGGTGCAGGGCCGCCTCCAGGGCGGCCTGGTCGTGCCCGTCGACGGGGCCCAGGTACTTGATGCCGAGGTCCTCGAACATGCCCTGCGGCTGGAAGGCGTCCTTGAAGCCCTTCTTGGCCCCGTGCAGCGACTCGTAGAGCGGCTTGCCGACGACGGGGGTGCTCCGCAGGACTTCCTTGCCCCAGGCGAGCGCCCGCTCGTAGCCGTCGGTGATGCGCAACGTCTCCAGGTGGATGGCGAGGCCGCCGATGGTGGGGCCGTAACTGCGCTCGTTGTCGTTGACGACGATGACGAGCGGCCGGTCCCTGGCGGCGGCGATGTTGTTCAGCGCCTCCCAGGCCGTGCCGCCGGTGAGCGCGCCGTCGCCGATGACGGCGACGACATGGCCGTCGCTTCCCCGTACCTCGCCGGCCTTGGCGAGTCCGTCGGCCCAGCCGAGCACGGTGGAGGCGTGCGAGTTCTCGATGACGTCGTGCTCGGACTCCGCGCGCGACGGATATCCGGACAGGCCGCCCTTGCCGCGCAGCTTGGAGAAGTCCTGCCGTCCGGTGAGGAGCTTGTGGACGTAGGCCTGATGGCCGGTGTCCCACAGGACGCGGTCGACGGGCGAGTCGAAGACCCGGTGCAGGGCGATGGTGAGCTCCACCACGCCGAGGTTGGGTCCGAGGTGGCCGCCGGTCCTGGCCACCGCCTGGATGAGGAACTCCCTGATGTCCTCGGCAAGTTCGTCGAGCTCACTCTCGCCCAACGCCTTGAGATCGCGTGGCCCCCGAATGTTCTCAAGGATCGACACGCTCGGCCCCCTCTCGGATCGTTCCACCGCCGCACGGGGGACAGACACCCGAAGCGGCACCCCTGTCCTTCATCGGCCGCGGGAGGCAGCTTGCTTCCCGCGCACGCTCCGCCGGGAGCCCCGCGCGTGCGGGGCTCCCGTGCGGGGTGGTTTCAGCGCGTGCCCGCGACCGTCTCGCGCGCGGCGCGGATGGTCTCCTTGAGGGAGCTCATGGTGGCGAGTACGGCGGTGGGCTCGTAGCCGCAGTGCGCCATGCAGTTGTCACAGCGCGCGTCCTTGCCCCGGCCGTACTTGTTCCAGTCGGTGTCCTCGATGAGCTGCCGGTACGTGGGCACGTACCCGTCGGCCATCAGGTAGCACGGCCGCTGCCAGCCGAACAGCGAGTAGTTGGGGATCGCCCAGGCGGTGCAGGGGAAGTCCGCCTTGCCCTCCAGGAAGTCCAGGAAGAGCGGCGAGTGGTTCAGCCGCCAGCGGCGCCTGTTGCCCCCGCCGAACGCCTTCTTGAACAGCTCACGAGTCTGCGTCACGCCCAGGAAGTGGTCCTGGTCGGGCGCCTTCTCGTAGGCGTACGCGGGCGAGATCATCATCTCGTCGACCTTGAGGTCGTCGTTGAGGTAGTTCAGGACCTCGATGATGTTCGACGGGGTGTCGGTGTTGAAGAAGGTGGAGTTCGTGGTGACCCGGAAGCCGCGCTGCTTGGCCTCCTTGATGGCGGCCACGGCCTCGTCGAACACACCTTCCTTCGCGACCGACTCGTCGTGCCGCTCGCGCATGCCGTCGATGTGGACGGTGAAGGCGAAGTACGGCGACGGCTTGAACTTGTCCAGCTTCTTGCGCAGCAGCATGGCGTTGGTGCAGAGGAAGACGTACTTCTTCTTCGCGACCAACTGCCGGACGATCTCGTCGATCTGGGGGTGCATCAACGGCTCACCGCCGGCGATCGAGACCATCGGCGCGCCCGACTCCAGCACGGCGCCGACGGCCTGAGCGACCGGCATGCGCTGCTTGAGCACGCCCGCGGGGTGCTGGATCTTGCCGCAGCCCTCACATTTCAGATTGCACGCGAACAAGGGCTCAAGTTCCACGATGAGCGGGAACTTCTCCCGCTTGCGGAGCTTCTGTTCGGCAAGGTACGTCCCGACCCTGATGGTCTGGCGGAGCGGCATAGCCATCTGGCTCACCTCCTGGGGAGCAGCAAAGAACGGTGCCATTCATAGAAAACCGGAAGGACGGCACGGAGTACCCGGAAGGCTGATATTCCTCCGCGTACCGTGCCGATCCGGACGAGCTCATGCTCAGGAGCGTCCACGACCACACGTACGGCCGCAACCGGGCGGGGCCCGGCCTCCAGAGCGGTGCGGAGCGTCGTGGCGGACTCCATGTCCACCCCGACCGCTCCAGTGGTGCGCAGTTCGGCCCGTTCCTGGCCGCGTACCACATGGTCCGAACCGGTCAGTGGACCGGTGTGGACCGTGCGTCCGGGCAACGCCCGCGACAGCGCCTCGGAGAGCATCGCGGAACCCGTGCAGGGGGTGACCCCGAACGCGTCCCTGGTCTCTTCGGCGACGATCAGGTCTCCGGGACTCATGCCCGGGGTGAGACCGGCACAGAAGCCGGACGCGATGACCGCCGCGTCCCGGTGCCGGTCCTCGCCGAGCGCGTCCTTGACGGCGCGTTCGGCGTTGGCGGGGCCCATGCCCGTGCGCACCACGGTGACGGGCCCGGCCGGCTCGCCGCGCCTGCCGCGCAGGGCGAACCGTTCGATGCCGAGCGCGCAGGCGATCAGCAGCGGGGGGTGCGGTCCGGCGGGCGGTCTCCCCGCGGTGTCGGTCATCAACCCGCCTGGAGAGCTCGGTCGGCGAGGGGGGCGCCGTGCACGTAACGGCCGAGCGCCGTCAGCGGGAACACCTGCCGGTAGAGGTGGTAGTTGATGGAGAAGTCCCAGGGGAAGCCCGTGCCGGTGAAGTACGGCTCGTCCCACGAGCCGTCCGCCAGCTGGGTCTCGGCGAGGAAGGCGATACCGCGCTCGACGGCCTTGCTCTCCTCCTCGCCCGCCGCGAGCAGCGCCAGCAGGGCCCACGCGGTCTGGGACGCGGTGGAGGCGCCCTGTCCGACCCACTTCTCGTCGGTGTAGGAGCGCTGGTCCTCGCCCCAGCCGCCGTCCTCGTTCTGCACGGACTCCAGCCAGGTCACCGCGCGCCGGACGGCCGGGTGGGTGACGGGCAGGCCCGCCGCGGTCAGCGCGGGCACGACGCATCCTGTGCCGTAGACGTAATTGGTGCCCCAGCGTCCGAACCAGCCGCCGAAGGTCTCCTGCTCGGCCAGCAGCCACTCGACACCGCGCCGGGTCGCGGGGTGGTGTGCCTTGCCCTCGTACGCCAGCATCTCGACGACGTGCGCGGTGACGTCCGCCGACGGCGGGTCGATGACCTCGCCGAAGTCGCAGAACGGGAGCCGGTTGGGGAACGGGCTCATGTTGTCCGCGTCGAACGCGGCCCAGGCGCCGTTCTTCGACTGCATGCCCAGCGTCCAGCGCGCGCCCCGGGTGACCGCGCCCTCCAGCCTGCCGGCGTCGGGGTGGTTCACCCGCCGCAGCGCGAGGATGACCTCGGCGGTGTCGTCGATGTCGGGGTAGTTGTCATTGTGGAATTCGAACGCCCAGCCACCGGGGGCCAGTGAGGGCCTGCGGACCTGCCAGTCACCCGGCCGGGTGATCTCCTCCGTCATCATCCAGTCGGCGGCCTTGACGAGCGCGGGATGGTCCGCCCCCACTCCGGCATCGGCCAGCGCGATGGTGGCGAGGCAGGTGTCCCACACCGGGGACTGGCAGGCCTCGATCATCCGGGCGCCGTCCTCGCGCCAGACCGCGAAGCGGTCGAGGGAGGCGAGCCCCTCGCGCATCACCGGGTGCTTGAGGTCGTACCCCAGCAGGTGCAGCGCCATCAGCGAGTAGACGGCCGGCGGCTGGATGCCTCCCCAGCAGCCGTCGTTCTCCTGGCGTTCGATGATCCAGCGGGAGGCTGCGCGCATCGCGGCACGGCGTACCTTGCGCGGTGCCAGCTTGCGGTAGGCGTGCAGGACCTTGTCGAGACGCTGGAAGGCTCCGTCCCAACTGGCCACTCCCGCAAGGGGCTTGGCCGGGTTGGGGTTCGCGGCGTCGGTGTGCAGCTCGTCCAGGGGGAAGGGGGCTGGACGGACCGGGCGGATCGCACCCACCACAGTCAGCGGCACGATGGTCTGCCGGGCCCAGCAGCCGAAGTCGTAGACGTTGAGCGGGAGCCACTTGGGGAAGAAGATCACTTCCGGCGGCATCTCGGGCAGGTCGTCCCACTTCCACCAGCCGAACAGCGCCAGCCAGATGCGGGTGAAGACACGACTCGCCGCGATACCGCCCTGCTCACGCACCCACTCCGAGGCGCGTGCCATGTGCTCCGCCTCGGGGCGGTCACCCGCGAGCCGCAGGGCGACATACGCCTCGATGGTGGCGGAGAGCTCCCCCGGACCGCCGTGGAAGGTGGCCCAGGTGCCGTCGGCCCGCTGCTCCCCGCGGATGAAGAGGCCGGCGGCCTGCGTGGTGCGCGCGTCCAGGATGCCGAGGAACTGACGCAGCAGCAGGTCCTCCGCGTCCATCGTCACATTGGTTTCGAGGTCGCCCTTCCACCAGCCGTCCGGGTCCTGGCAGCTGAGCAGGTGTTCGACACCCCGGAGGGTGGCGCGCTCGGCGGCCGCCCTCACGTCTTGGGCCGTGGCGGTGGTGGCCGGTACGCCCGTCGAAGCAGCCTCGGATCCCAGGGACCCGGCACTCCCGTCGGTCGTCGCTGTCATAACTTCCCCTCCGTGCAGTGTTACTTCTGCTGTGCTGGGGTCTCCGCCGTCCGTCTCCGGGCTCGCGACCGGGTCCGGACGGCGACTGCTCAGGTCAACCCCCAGAAAGGGCAGATATGCGAATGGTGATCATCTCTCTCGTACGACGACGAAGTCGGCGAGCGCCACGAACCGCGCCCGGACTTCTTCCGGCATGTCCACTCCCGCCAGGGCTTCCACCGCGACGGCGTGCTGCCGACGAGCCTCCTGGGAGGTCCACTCCCGGCCGCCCGCCTCTTCGATCAGCGCTGCGCGGGTAGCGAATTCTTCCTCGGAGAAGGTCTCGAAATCATTGCTTTTCGCGTCGGCCGCGAGGAGTTCGCCGAGCTGTCGCGACGCGGCGTTGTCCGCGGCCAGCGCGGCCACCACCGGCAGGGACTTCTTACGCTGCCTCAGGTCGCTCCAGGTCTGCTTGCCCGTGGAGTCGGGGTCGCCCCAGATGCCGAGCAGGTCGTCGACCGCCTGGAAGGCGAGGCCCAGATGGTGGCCGTACGACTCCAGCAGGTCGGCCGTACGGTCGTCGGCGCCACCCAGCACCGCGCCGATGGAGGAGGCGCAGGCGAGCAGCGCGCCCGTCTTGTTGCCCTCCATCGTCAGGCACTCCTCGACGGTGACCCGCTCACGGTGCTCGAAGGAGATGTCCTGCGCCTGACCGTCGATCAACTTGCGGGTGGCGCTCGTCAGGCGGCGCGTCGCGCGCCCCGCCTCCGGGCTGCCGAGTTCCAGCAGGATCTCGTTGGCCAGCGCGAACAGCGCGTCGCCCACCAGGATCGCCTGCGCCGGGCCGTGCACCTTCCATACCGTGTCGCGGTGCCTGCGCTGCTCGTCGCCGTCCATCAGGTCGTCGTGCAGCAGTGAGAAGTTGTGCACCAGCTCCACGGCTACCGCGCCGGGCACGCCCTGCTCGGGCGTCGCGCCCGCGGCCTCCGCCGACAGCAGGGCGAGGGCAGGGCGCACGGCCTTGCCGCCGTCACCGTCGGCCGGGTTGCCTGCGGCGTCGATCCAACCGAAATGGTAGGCCGAGACGGTGTCCATGGGCGACGCCAGCCGGTCGACGGCGGCACGCAGCACCGGCGTCGCAAGGCTCCGCCCGCGATCGAGCAGCGCGTTGACGTCCGCGGTGTCGACAGCCATGTCTGCCGGGGGCACAGTCGGCACGGTCTCTCCTCTTGTTCCAGTACTCGTAGGTGCAGTACCCAGGCTCATGCCGCCTCCTCCAAAGGGTGTTCATGCGGACGGCCGAGCTCGGACAGGGCGGCGCCCGCGGCGTTCAGGCCACTGCGCACGGCGCCCTCCATGGTCGCGGGCCAGCCGGTCGCGGTCCACGAACCCGCCAGAAAGAGTCCCGGCGCGTCGGTAAGGGACGCGGGACGCAGCCGCCCCACACCCGGCGCGGGCGCGAAGGTCGCCGTGCGTTCCCGGGTGACGAAGAAGTCCCGTACTCCGGCGCCGCGCGCGGCGGGCAGCAGCCGTTCGAGTTCGGGAAGGTAGCGCTCTCTCAGCCGCGCCACGGGGGTGTCGATCTCGTCCCCCGCGTCCGACTGGGACAGCGCCAGGTACTGGCCGTCTCTGAGCCCGGAGGCCTCGGTGCGGTCGAACACCCACTGCACCGGCGAGCCGAGCGCGGCGAAGAACGGCCTGCGCAGCACCGGGCGGTCGTACACCACATGAACGTTGAGGATCGGCGCGGTACCGATGGCGAGCAGCCGGCCCGGGTCGGCGAGCGCGCCCTCGGGCAGCAGGGCGTGCGCGTCTCGCTGCGCGACGGCGAGCACGACGGTGTCCGCCTGCAGGGTCTCGCCGTCGAGGCGGACCTGCCAGCGTCCGTCGCTGCCTCGGACGATGTCCGAGACGCGGGTGCGCAGTTGGGTACGGACGCCGGCCGCGGCGAGTGCCTTGCCGGCGAGCGTGTCGTGCAACTCGCCGAGCGGCACCCGGGCCCAGCCGATGTCCGCGGCGCCCGGCTCGGTCAGCAGGCCGGTCTTGAACACCTTGGCGGCGAGCCCCAGCGAGCTCCGCGCGGCCGTGGCGTTGAGGGTGGCCACACCGACGAGGTCCCACAACGCCTCGACGGTGCGCGGTGACTGGCCGTGGCGCTTGAGCCAGGTCGCGAAGTCGACGTCGTCCAGGGCCGGGTCGTCCGGGTCGAGCTTCTTCAGTGCCAGTGCCGCGCGGGCCACGGACGCCCGTTCGGCGAGTGAGAGGTGCGGGTAGCGCGCGAGTCCCGCCGTCAGGTGCAGCGGTACGGGCAGTCCGTTGCGGCGCAGTCTGCCGAGGCGCGGCCTGGCACCGCCGACGTCGAGGACGGGGACGTCGAGCCGGTCCTGCAGGGGCGCGAGCGACGTCCCGTCGACCCGGTCGAGGAACCAGCGGTACGCGGTGCAGCAGCGCAGGTACACGTGTTGCCCGTTGTCGACCGTCAGGTCGCCGCGGGTGAACGAGAAGGCGAGGCCGCCCAGCCGTGGGCGGCCCTCGACCAATGTGACGTCCAGTCCGGCGTCGGCCAGGCGCAGGGCCGCGGTGACACCCGCGAGTCCTCCGCCGACCACCACGGCTTGGGCAGGACCTGGATCGTCGGCCGCCGTCATACGTGCTCCCCTCGTGCGGTCACGATCAGGGACGCGGCCGGGTGCGTCGGGGTTGCCGTGCGGGCGGGATGTTGGGCACACGGGCGCGAGCCATCGGCGATGTGCCGCATCAGCCGCGCCCCCTGGTGGTCCGTCGTGAGATGTGGCGGGCGTCGAGACCCGAGAGCCCGCGCACGGCAACATACGCCTTCTCACGTCCCGGGAGTGACACCCGCCCCCTCAGTACCGCCTCCGGGTCGCGTTCGATGCGGTCGAGGAGGCGCCGGTAGATACCCGCCATGGCCGCGACGCACGCTCCGCTGCGCCGGTCCAGCAGCGGCAGCAGCTGATAGCCCTCGGCGAACAGCAGCCGGGCCCGGCGCGCCTCGAAGTGCACGAGGCCCGCGAAGTCCGAGCCGGCGGGCGGGGTGGAGCTGTGGAAACCCTCCGAGCAGCCGAACTTGGCGAGGTCCTCGGCGGGCAGGTACGTACGGCCGTTCCCGGCGTCCTCGCGCACGTCACGCAGGATGTTCGTCAGCTGCAGCGCGAGGCCGAGCGTGTCCGCGTACGCGAAGGCGCGCTCCGAGGTGGCGGCCGGGCCACCGCCGAACACACCGAGCGAGAGCCGGCCGATGGCCCCGGCGACACAACGGCAGTAGACCCGGAGCTCGTCCCACGTCTCGTACGTCTCGCCGTGCACGTCCATCAGGACGCCGTCGATGAGCTCGTCGAGCGCGTCGATCGGGATGGGGAAGCGGCGTGCGGTGTCGGCGAGCGCGACCGCCACCGGGTCGGTGTCGTCCTCCTCCACCGTCCCCTTGCGCACGCGGTCGAGGAGGACACGCGTCTCCTTGAGCCGGGCTTCCTTGGTCTCCGCGTCCAGCGTTCCGTCGCCGATGTCGTCGACCCGGCGTGAGAGCGCGTACAGCGCCGACATGGCCTGCCGCTTCCCGGCGGGCAGCAATCTGATGCCGTAGGCGAAATTCCGGGCCTGCTGCCCGGTCACCGCCTCGCAGTAGCGGTAGGCCGCCTGTACCGGCGCGGACGACATGGGTGTCTGTCCCTCCACGTTCCGGCTCACCCCTCTCTGTGCGCACTTCGCAAGACAGCTCCCACCTCGCGCAGCAACCGTGGCTTGGTGGGCTTGGGCGGTCCGGGGAGCACATCGTGCCCGGCGGCCGCGATCGAAGCGAGGGCGGCGCGCCCTCCTGCGACGAATCCGGCGAGCAGCAGCCGGAGTCTGCCGTGAACGCTACCCACCAGAGCTGTGCCTTCGTCCAGCAGGTCCCTGGCACGCTGCGCCTCGAACGCGATCAGCGTACGCACCGAGGCGTTCGCCGTCGCGGCGGCGAGATCCGCCTCACCGACACGGAAGCGCTTCATGTCCTCGGCGGGCAGGTAGATCCGGTCCTGGCCGAGGTCCTCGGCGACGTCCTGGAGGTGTTCGACGATCTGCAGCGCCGTACAGACGGCGTCGGAGAGCCGGACGCGCTCGGGGGTCGCGGTGCCGGTGATGCCGAGGACCAGGCGGCCCACCGGGTTCGCGGAGAGCTCGCAGTAGGCGAGCAGGTCGTCGTAGGTCTCGTACCTGCGTACGAGCTGGTCCTGGCGGTTGGCGCCGACCAGCCCGAGGAACGGTTCCGGCGGCAGGGAGCAGCGTCGCACCGTGGGCACCAGGGCGCGCAGCAGCGGGTGTCCCGGCGCGGGTCCCGCTGCCTCGAAGACGCGCTCCAGGTCGGCCTCGAAGGCGTCGAGCATGACACCGCGGTCATCGGCCAGGGCGGGATCCACACCGAGGTGGCGGGCGTCGGCTCCACCGGGGGCGAGGTCGCCGTCGCCGATGTCGTCGACGAGGCGGGAGAAACCGTAGACGGCCATCAGATCGTCACGCCACGCGCGGGGCAGGAAAAACGGGGCGACGGGGAAATTCTCGTCCGTCGCCTTGTCCAGTGTGGCGCGCCCCGGTGCGTCCGGTCGCGCGTCAGGACCGGTCACTGCGGAGTTCCCAATACGGGGACGGCGTAATCCTCGCAGAGCCGGAGATTTTCCGTCATTTCCGTCATATCTCCCGTTCTACACTGCTGACCGAATACATCCTATTTCGGACACGCCGCCCGCCCTCCCGAGCAAACACCACCGAGGCAGGCGAGAGGTGCTCAGGGGGAATCACCCCACTTGCCGTGAATTCATTGACCAGCTCAGCTTACGTTGTACAACGGGAACGGTCGCGACGGGGGTGTTGCGCGCATTACAAGAACGCTGCGATCCGGGCAACACTTCCCCGGCACAGGTGACTTGACCCATCTTTGAACGACGCCGCACGGCCGCGGTCAGACGCGCGAAGACCCCCGCCACGTGGTCCGGCGGGGGTCGCGAACGCCCAAGGAGCCTGCTACTTGCCTGTTTCCTTCTCGTAGGCGCGCAGTACCTCTTCGGTGGGTCCGTCCATCAGCAGCTCACCCTTCTCCAGCCACAGCACGCGGTCACAGGTGTCCCTGATGGACTTGTTGCTGTGACTGACGAGGAACACGGTGCCGGCTTCCTTCCGCAGTTCCCTGATGCGTTCCTCGGAGCGCACCTGGAACTTGCGGTCACCGGTGGCGAGCGCCTCGTCGATCATGAGTACGTCGTGGTTCTTCGCGGCGGCGATGGAGAAGCGCAACCGTGCGGCCATACCCGAGGAGTAGGTGCGCATCGGAAGCGTGATGAAGTCGCCCTTCTCATTGATGCCGGAAAAGTCGACGATCTGCTGGTACCGGCTCTTGACCTCTTCGCGGGACATGCCCATGGCGAGGCCGCCGAGGATCACATTCCGCTCACCGGTCAGGTCGTTCATCAACGCCGCGTTCACACCGAGCAGCGACGGCTGGCCGTCGGTGTAGACCTTGCCGCGCTCCGGCGGCAGCAGCCCGGCGATCGCGCGCAGGAGCGTGGACTTGCCGGAACCGTTCGAGCCGATCAGGCCGATGGCCTCGCCCCGGTACGCGGTGAACGTCACGCCGCGCACCGCGTGCACCTTGCGCACCCCGCGCGACTCGCCGCCCTTGTCCCGGCGCATGATGCGGCTCAGCGCCGCCGTCGCGCTGCCCTTGCCGCGCCCGCCGCCGTTGACCCGGTACACGATGTGCACGTCGTCGGCGATCACGGTGGGTACGCGGACGCCCGCGTCCGGCTTGTCCAGAGAAATGTCAGCCACGGCCGTACTGCTCCTCAGCCTTCCAGAAATAGATGAACCCGGCGACGCCCAGGAGCGCCGCCCACCCCAGCCCGTACAGCCAGATGTGTTCGGGCAGGTTCTCCGCACCGTAACCGTGGATCAGGGCGTAGCGCACCAGGTCCATGTACACGGCGAGCGGATTGTGCTGCAACGCCACTTTGATCCAGTCCGGCTTCCCCTCCAGCATGACGGGGATCGAGTACATGACGCCGGACGCGTACATCCAGGTCCGCATGACGAACGGCGTCAGCTGCGCGAAGTCGGGCGTCCTGCTCCCAAGCCTCGCCATGACCATCGTCAGGCCCACGTTGAAGGCGAACTGGAGAGCGAGCGCCGGCAGCACCAGCACCCAGCGGGGTGCGGGATAACTGCCGAAGGCGACAGCCGCCGCGACCAGGATGACCATCGAGTACAGCAGTTGCTGGAGCTGCTGGACCGCGATCGACACGGGCAGCGCGGCGCGCGGGAAGTGCAGCGCCCGCACCAGGCCGAGATTGCCGGAGATGGCCCTGACACCCGCCGTCACGGAACTCTGGGTGAAGTTGAAGATGAAGACGCCCGTGACCAGGAACGGCACGAACACGTCGTGCGGGATGCCCTTCCGTGTTCCCAGGATCAGCCCGAAG
The DNA here is from genome assembly GCF_036250695.1 of Streptomyces sp. NBC_01497. Classification (NCBI taxonomy): domain Bacteria; kingdom Bacillati; phylum Actinomycetota; class Actinomycetes; order Kitasatosporales; family Streptomycetaceae; genus Streptomyces; species Streptomyces sp. NBC_01497. The sequence continues at coordinate 1,087,559 of NZ_CP109427.1, forward strand.
ATCAGGTAGTAGACGCAGGCGTTGAGCAACGGCGTCGCCAGCTGCCAGGCCTGGCCCAGCTTGGCCTGGCTGTACTGGGCCGTCAGCCTCGCGCTGCTGAACGCCACGACGAAGTGGCGCCTGCCCCACAGCTGCCGCACGTAGTCCGCCAGGTCGGGCCGGGCACCGCTCACCGACAGCCCGTGCCGGGCTGCGAGGTCGGGCAGGGGAGTTCCGTCGTCGGGGGACGGACAGGCGCTGTTCACGTTCGCACCGTCCTGTGCTGTCGGGGGCGCCCCCGTGCCGGGGGCCTCGTGGCGCCAAGGGCCCCTGAGGTCGGGGCCGCCTAGCGCAGTCTGCTCGACGCCAGGATGGACACCAGGTGGAGCAGGGTCTGCACGACCGCGACCGCCGCGAGCACCGCGACACCCAGACGGGTGAAGAAGAGGCCGCTGCCGGTCAGGTCGCAGGCGTCCAGGACCGCCGCCAGCAGGATGAACAGACTGGCCTCGATACCGCCCACCAACCGGTGGAACCTCAGCGCGGCGGCGGCCCGCCGGGCCAGCGCGAGGCCCGAGGAGCGCGGCGCGGACGCCTCGTCGCGCACCGCCGCGAGGCCGCTGCGCTGCCGCGCCACGTCGACCAGGTCGGTCTCCGCCTTGATCAGGATCGCGCCGAGCGCGGCCAGGGTGCCCAGGAAGGCCCACAGCCAGTTCGCGGCGTGGCCCTGCTGGTGGAACACGTCCGCCCCGCGCAGGCCGAAGCCCACCAGCAGCGCCGCCTCGCAGAGGTAGTGGCCGATCCGGTCCAGGTACACACCCGTCACGGACGTCTGCTCCCGCCACCGCGCCACCTCGCCGTCGACGCAGTCGAGCAGCAGGTAGACCTGGAACAGCACCACGGTCAGGATCGCGCCGAGGAGACCCGGCACCAGCAGGACCGCGCCGCCCAGGACGCCCACGACGACCATGAGGTACGTGAGCTGGTTGGGCGAGACGCGCGTGTTCACCAGGTACGGGTCGATGTGGAGCGAGATCTCCCGCATGTACAGACGCCCGGCCCAGTGTTCCCCGCTGCGCCGGTCCTTCACCCCGTCGGGGTGGACGACCGGCCGGAGGTCAGCTACGGATGGTCTTGGCATGGTCGGCGTAAGCGTCCCTGATCTCGTCGGTGGACAGGTCGAGGTGTTCGAGGATGGTGAACCGCCCCGGCCGGGTCTGCGGCGCGTACGCGACGGCCGCGACGAACTCGTCCGTCGTGAAGCCGATCTCGTCGGGCAGTACGGGCAGCCCGTGCCGGCGCAGGACGTCGGCGAACAGCTGGGCCTCAGCGTGCGCCCCGCGCAGGTGCATGGCGAACGCCGCGCCCATGCCGACCTGCTCGCCGTGCAGCGCGCGGCGCGCCGGGTACAGCAGGTCGAAGGCGTGACAGATCTCGTGGCAGGCGCCGGAGGAGGGACGGCTGTCGCCGCTGATCGACATGGAGATCCCGGTCAGCACGAGCGCCTCGGCCAGCACGGTCAGGAAGTCGTCGTCGCCCACCCCGCCGGGGTGGCGCAGCACCGCCTCGCCGGCCTGCCGGGCCATGGCCGCCGCCAGGCCGTCGACCCCTTCACCGGTGATGGTGTGCGACAGCTCCCAGTCCGCGAGCGCCGACAGGTTGGAGATCGCGTCACCGATGCCGGAGCGCACGAACCGGGGCGGCGCCTCACGGATCACGTCGAGGTCGATGACCACGGCGATGGGCGTCGGCACCCCGTACGAGCCGCGTCCGTTGTCGTTGTCGAGCGTGGCAACCGGCGAGCACAGCCCGTCATGCGACAGGTTGGTGGCGACCGCGACCATGGGCAGACCGACGCGCGCCGCCGCGTACTTCGTCACGTCGATGATCTTGCCGCCGCCCAGCGCGACGACCGCATCGTAGCGGCTGCCCTTGATGCCGTCGGCGAGCCGGACGGCCGAGTCGATCGTGCCGTCCGCGACCTCGTACCAGTCGGCGCCCGGCAGCCCCGGCTCCAGGCGCGCGCGCAGCGCCTGACCCGATCCGCCGCTTATCGCGAACGCGAGCCGGCCCGACGCGGAGATCCGCTGGTCGGCGAGGAGGGCGGCGAGGGAGTCCAGCGCGCCCCGGCTGATGTCGACGACGAGCGGTGAGGGGATGAGCCGGGTCAGTACTGGCACGCGATCCCCCGGCCCCTCGCGAGGTCGTCATGGTTGTCGATCTCGACCCACGGCACGTCCCCGATGGGCGCGACGTCGACCCGGAAGCCCCGGTTCACGAGTTCCTGGTAGCCGTCCTCGTAGTACAGCTGCGGGTCCCGCTCGTAGGTCGTCCGCAGGGCGTCCGTGAGGTCGGCGGCGGCGTCCGCCTCGATCAGCGTGACGCCGATGTACTCGCCCGTCGCGTCGGCCGGCTCCATCAGCTTGGTGATCCTGCGGACGGCGGAGGAGTCGTCGCAGACGACCTTCATCTCCTCGTCGGCGAGGGTCTTGACCGTGTCGAGGGCGAGGATGATCCGGCGGCCCTCGCCCCGTGCCTTGAGCAGGTCCTGCTCGACCGAGACGGGGTGCACGGTGTCGCCGTTGGCGAGGATGACGCCCTCGGCGAGCACGTCACGCGCGCACCACAGCGAATAGGCGTTGTTCCACTCCTCGGCCTTGTCGTTGTCGACGAGGGTGATGGCGAGGCCGTAACGCGCCTCCAGCTCGGCCTTGCGTGCATACACGGCCTCCTTGCGGTAGCCGACGACGACGGCGGCCTCGGTGAGGCCGACGGCGGCGAAGTTGCCGAGCGCGATGTCGAGCACCGTGATGGTGCCCTCACCCTCGGGGTCGACGGGCACGAGGGCCTTCGGGAGGGTGTCGGTGTAGGGGCGCAGACGCCGTCCCGCACCGGCTGCCAGAACCAGGCCGATCATGCCGTTTCTCCTTCGTCGTGTACGGCGGGGGCCGACGAGGACACCCAGAACCGGATGGACTCGAACAGCGCTACCAGGGCCACGAGCACCGCGAGGACCGTGAGCGCCACGGTGAAGTCCGTGTGGCGGGTCACCAGGGCCGCGGCGAGCGCGACGACCACGAGCGTCCTCGTCTCGTGGCCCCCGAGGGCCAGCACCAGCGCGCGCGGCGGTGCGCCCGTGCCACCGCGGATGCGGTAGGTCGTGTCGTAGTGATGGTAGGCGACGGCCGCCACCAGCCCGAAAGCCGCGGGCAACGCCCCGTTCACCCCGGAGCGGGCGGCGAGCAGCAGGACCGTTCCGTACTCGGCGCCCCGGAAGACCGGTGCGACCAGCCAGTCGAGCGGTCCGGTGAGCGGCCGGGCCACCGCGAGGCCGGAGGTGAGCACGTAGACCAGGGCCGCGACCAGCGGCCAGGGACCGTCGATCCTGGCGCTCGCCGCGGTGGCGGCGAGCACGCCGCCGCCGACGAGCGCGACGAGGAAGGGCGTCACGGAAGGCAGCCTGCGGGCGGGCCGGCGCAGCAGCGCCGACACGGCCCGCGCGAGGGGCCCGGAGTCCGCGAGGTCGGCGAGGGCGCGCGCGGCCCGCTCGGTGCGTACGGCCTTGCGGGTGACGGAGCGCAGCACGCGGCCCGCCGTGGTGTAGCAGGCGGCGAAGGCGCAGCCGATCAGGAGCACGTAGAAGGTGATGCGCGGGGTGGTCACGGCGGTGAGCACCGCGATCATGGCCCAGCGTTCGCCGATCGGCAGGACGATCATGCGGCGCACCCACACCGTCCAGCCGACGCTGTCCAGCTTGGTGGAGAGCGCGGCGGTGGGCGTGCCCGCGACGGCCTTGCCCGCGGTCCCCGCGGCGCCCGCGGCGGATGTGACGGGGGTGCTGTCGACGTGCGCCTCGTTGAAGGAGAAGTCCACGACGTGGCGGCACGTCTGGAGCACCATGGCGCCGAGCGCGAGCGCCCAGACGTCGTCCCCGCCACGTGCGGCGCCGAGCGCGAGCCCGGCGTAGTAGGCGTACTCCTTGGCCCGGTCGAAGGTGGCGTCGAGCCATGCTCCGAGGGTGGAGTACTGCAGGGAGTAGCGGGCGAGCTGGCCGTCCGTGCAGTCCAGGACGAACGAGCAGTACAGCAGGATGCCCGCGGCGACGTAGCCGCCGCGGGTGCCGGTCGCCGCGCAGGCCGCCGCGATCACGGCCGTGATCAGGGACGCCGTGGTGACCTGGTTCGGCGTGAGGCCGCGGCGGGCACACCAGCGGGCGATGTAGCGGGAGTAGGTGGAGACGAAGTAGGTGGTGAAGAAGCCGTCCCGGGCCTTCACCGCGGATTTCAGCCGTACGGCCTCGTCGTCGACGGCGGCGACGGCGCGTTCCGCCTCGGCGCGCGCGGCGTCGTCCTGGGGGACGGCTGCCACGAGCGAGCCCAGCTCGGCGCGGTGCACGTCGTCGCCCCCGGCCTCCAGCGCGCCGGCGACCCGGTCGGCGAGCGCGTCGGTGCGGGGCGCGGCGGCGAGGTCGGTGCCCCCGCCGGGGCCGGGCGCGCTCCCGCCGCCGCCGTCGCGGCCGGCCTCGCCGAGAGCGCGCAGGAGGGCCGGGCGCGCCTCGGGCTTGGCCGTGACGGCGCCGGCCGTCGCGGAGAGCGGGAAGCGGGGGTCCGTCAGGGCGAGACGCAGGGCGTGCGGGTGGCCCACGAAGCGGGCGTCCACCAGGGCGACCCGGTCTGCGGACGGGGTGCCGGCGAGCAGGCGGGCGGCCTCGGCGCCGTCCCGGGCGCGGTGGACGTCGAAGCCCAGCGAGCGCAGATGGCCGTCGAGCGGCGAGCCGGGCACCGGGTTACCTGTGAGGATGGCGGTCGACAGACGAACTCACTCCTTGGCACTGGCAGATCGGGGTGCGCGGGCGGCTGCACGTCGGCAGAGGCTATCGGATGAACTGAAGACCGAGTTCACCGACCGTTTACGCCGCGGACTCCCCGGTCTGCGCCGTGAGGATCGTCCCGGGCCGGCCCCGGCGGCCGCCACCCATCCGGCCACGATGCCCGCGTCAGCCTCTAGAGTGACGGCATGACGTGGCTGATCACAGGCGGGGCGGGTTACATCGGCGCTCATGTGGTGCGCACCATGACCCTGGCCGGCGAGCGGACCGTGGTGCTCGACGACCTGTCGACCGGTCTCGCCGGCCGGCTGCCCGGGGCGGTGCCCCTGGTCCGCGGCTCGGTGGCGGACCGGGCACTGGTGGAGCGGGTCATCGCCGAGCACGGTGTGAGCGGTGTGGTGCATCTCGCCGGGAAGAAGCAGGTCGGCGAGTCGGTGGAGCAGCCGCTGCGGTACTACCGGGAGAACGTCGCCGGGCTCACCACGCTGCTCGACGCGGTCGTGGCGGGCGGCGTGCGCACCTTCCTGTTCTCGTCGTCGGCCGCCGTGTACGGCAACCCCGCCGTCGGCGACGGCCGGATCACCGAGGACACCCCGGCCGAGCCGATCAGCCCGTACGGCGAGACGAAGCTCGTGGGCGAGTGGCTGGTGCGGTCCGCGGGCCGGGCGCACGGCCTGGCCACGGCCTGCCTGCGGTACTTCAACGTGGCGGGCGCGGCCTCCCCCGAACTGTGCGACACCGGCGTCTTCAACATCGTGCCGATGTTCTTCGACCGGATCAGCCGCGGCGAGGCACCGCGGATCTTCGGCACCGACTACCCGACGCCGGACGGCACGTGCGTCAGGGACTACATCCACGTCGCGGACCTGGCCGACGCTCATCTCGCCGTGGCCCGCTCGCTCGCGGGGCGGGGCGCGGGAGACCTGACCGTCAACATCGGGCGCGGCGAGGGTGTCTCCGTACGGGAGCTGGCGTCCGTGGTGGCGCAGGTCACCGGGGACACCGCCGCGCCCTTGGTCGAGGCGCGCCGGCCGGGGGACGCGCCGACGGCGGTCGCCTCGGTCGGGCGGATCGCCTCGGAACTCGGCTGGACGGCCTCCCGCGGCGTACGCGAGATGGTCGAATCCGCGTGGGCGGGCTGGCAGCCGAGGCACCCCGCGACACCGGTCGGATGATCTTCCTGGAGCGCTGACCTGCGACCATTTCCGCAGGTCAGATGAGATGACAACGGTGTTCAGCGTCGTGTTGCCGGATACCCCCTGCCCGTAGTTCACTGACGTCGTCGGCAACCGCCACAGCGTCGGGGAGGTGGCTCATGGGGGCAGGACACGATCACGGGCACAGCCACGGACCACGGGGCGGCACAGTCACCGCCGGCTACCGGAGCCGGCTGCGGGTGGCCCTCGCCATCACGCTGATCGTCACCGCCGTGGAGATCGCCGGTGGCGTGGTCTCCGGATCGCTCGCGCTGATCGCGGACGCCGGCCACATGGCGACGGACGCGCTGGGGCTCGGCATGGGGCTGCTGGCGATCCACTTCGCGGCGCGGCCCGCCGACGCGAACCGTACGTTCGGATTCGCGCGCGCCGAGATCCTGGCCGCGCTCGCCAACTGCCTGCTGCTGCTCGGCGTCGGCGTGTTCCTGCTGTACGAGGCGGTCGAGCGGTTCATCGAGCCGCCGGACACGCGGGGCGGCCTCACCATCGTCTTCGCGCTGGTCGGCCTGGTGGCCAATGCGATCTCGCTGTCGCTGCTGATGCGCGGGCAGCGGGAGAGCCTCAACGTGCGCGGCGCGTACCTGGAGGTGCTCGCGGACACCGTGGGCTCCTTCACCGTGCTGGTCTCGGCGGGCGTCATCCTCGCCACCGGATGGCAGCTCGCCGACCCGATCGCCTCGCTGCTGATCGGCGTGATGATCGTGCCCCGCGCGGTCAAACTGCTGCGGGAGACGCTGGAGGTGCTGCTGGAGGCGGCACCGAAGGACGTGGACATGGGGGAGGTCCGCGCCCACATGCTCGCCATGCCCGGAGTGGCGGACGTGCACGACCTGCACGCCTGGACCATCACCTCGGGGATGCCGGTGCTGTCCGCGCATGTGGTCGTGGACCAGGACGCCCTCGACGCGGTGGGCCACGAGAAGATCCTCCACGACTTGCAGAACTGCCTCGGCGACCACTTCGACGTCGAGCACTGCACCTTCCAGCTGGAACCGGGCGGGCACGCAGAGCACGAGGCCGGGCTCTGCCCCTGACCTGGCTCTGCCCCTGACGTGAGCGGGCCCTGACGTGAGCGGGCCCGCGTGGCAAGGGCGGGGCGCCCTCGGCACGGCCACCGCGCCCGCCAGGCGGGGCTTCCGCACACACGATGTCCCGCACACACGGATGTCCCGTACGCCCGATGTCCCGTGCGTCCGATGCCGCGTACGCCCGATGCCGCGTACGCCCGGCATCCGCCACGGCCGGCACGCCCTGCGCCCCGGCGCCCGAGGAGCGACAGCGCGGCGGGCGCCCGGCGGCGCGGTCCGGTACTCCGGCGGCGCGTACGCACCGCGCACGCCCTCTTCGCACCTCCGCACGCCTCGGCAGCGCCCGGGCAGCGGTGGTGTCCCCGGCGGCAATCGTGGGAATGGATCATGACCGCGCCCCCGAAGTGCGGGCACGAGGTGCTTGTACGGCAGACTTGGGGGCCGAGGCCCGAAGCGAAGGACGGTTATGCCGACCACACCAGTCACCACGGCGGACAGCGCACAGGCGGACGCACAGGAAACGATCATGCTGGAGCTCGTCGACGAGCACGGCAGGACGATCGGGACCGCGGAGAAGCTCGCCGCGCACCAGGCGCCGGGGCAGCTGCACCGGGCGTTCTCCGTGTTCCTCTTCGACGAGCAGGGCCGACTGCTGATCCAGCGCAGGGCGCTGTCGAAGTACCACTCCCCCGGTGTGTGGTCCAACACCTGCTGCGGCCATCCCTACCCGGGCGAGGCGCCGTTCGCCGCGGCCGCCCGGCGTACGTTCGAGGAGCTGGGCGTCTCGCCGTCGCTCATGGCGGAGGCGGGCACGGTCCGCTACAACCACCCCGACCCCGCGTCGGGCCTCGTGGAGCAGGAGTTCAACCACCTCTTCGTCGGCATGGTGCAGGCGACGCCCGCACCCGACACCGAGGAGATCGCGGAGTACGTCTTCGTCTCGCCGGCCGAGCTGGACAAGCGCTGGGCCGAGGGGCCGTTCTCCGCGTGGTTCATGACCGTCCTGGACGCGGCGCGCCCGGCGGTCAGGGAGCTGACGGGGGCGCAGTCCGGCTGGTGAGCGGCAGCGCCGCCCAGACCACCTTCCCACCGCCGGCGGTGTGCTCGACGTCGCAGACGCCGCCGGCCTCGCGGGAGATCTCCTGCACGAGGAGCAGTCCGCGCCCGCCGGTCCCCGTCTGGTCGCGCTCCAGCGGCTTCGGCCGGTAGGGGTGGTCGTCCTCGACGGAGACCTTGAGCCAGCCCGCGCCGACGGCCACCTCGACGCCGAGCTCGGGCGAGAGAACCGCCGCGTGCCGCACGGCGTTGGTGACGAGCTCGGAGACGATCAGCAGGACCATCTGGACCAGGTCCTCGTCGGCCGGGACCGCCTGGCGCACCAGGAGGTCGCGGACGGCGTGCCGCGCCTGCGGCACGGACTCGTCCACGGCCGGGGCGGTGAAGCGCCACACCCCCTCGTACGGCAGTGGCCGGACCGGAACACTCCCGCGGCTCTCCATCGTGCGACACCCACCCTCGTCTCGTTCCCCGTTGCGCGCTCGCGTCACCGAGTGTTGGGGCGGGGTCCCGCGCCTTGGGGCGCTGAACGCAAGTCAGCGGCTATCGGCCGTTCACGACCGCGGGAGCCCGGAAACGCACCGGATGCGATCAGTTGCGAGCGCGCCGTGTCCGCAACCGTCCGCTCTGGGGGTGAGCACGAGTGGCACGCGTACCAGGCATAGTCCGTCGGCAGCTGACGGCCGCCCGCGGAGCGCACGCGGCGCGCCCGGCACCGGGCGTGCGCAGGACCGGTCCGGTCCGGACATGAGCACCTCAGGACAGGGGGACCAGGCACCGTCGCCGGTCCTCCCCCATCTCACCCGCGCCGGGCCCGTGTTGGCCGCCGCCCGGGAAACGCGCCGGCACACGCCGCGCCCCGGCGACGCCGCATCCGTGCGGAGAACCGCGGACGAACCCCCTGTCGCGCCCGCGACTGTCGTGGCCACCTGCCACAATGCAGAGCGCGTAACGGACACACAAGCGGAGCGTGAAAGTGACGACGTCCATCGAAGGCAGGATCGCCGAGGAGCTCGGCGTACGGGAGCGGCAGGTCGGTGCGGCCGTGGCGCTGCTCGACGGCGGCTCCACCGTCCCGTTCATCGCGCGCTACCGCAAGGAAGCGACCGAGATGCTCGACGACGCGCAGCTGCGGACCCTGGAGGAGCGGCTGCGATATCTGCGCGAACTGGAGGAGCGCCGCACGGCGATCCTGGAGTCCGTGCGCGAGCAGGGCAAACTGGACGACGCGTTGGAGGCGGCCATCCGGGGGGCGGACACCAAGGCCCGCCTGGAGGACATCTATCTGCCCTTCAAGCCCAAGCGGCGCACGAAGGCCCAGATCGCCCGCGAGGCGGGACTCGGGCCGCTGGCGGACGGCCTGCTGGGCGACCCGTCGGCCGAACCGGCTGCCGCGGCGGCCCCGTTCGTGAACGCGGACAAGGGCGTGGCGGACACGGCGGCGGCCCTGGAGGGCGCGCGGGCCATCCTCACCGAGCGCTTCTCGGAGGACGCCGACCTGATCGGCGAACTCCGCGAGCGGATGTGGGGACGTGGCAGGCTGGCCGCGAAGGTGCGCGAGGGCAAGGAGGAGGCGGGCGCCAAGTTCGCCGACTACTTCGACTTCGCCGAAGCCCTCACCGAACTGCCCTCGCACCGCGTACTGGCGATGTTCCGGGGTGAGAAGGAGGACGTCCTCGACCTCACCCTGGAGCCGGAGGAGCCGTCCGCGGACCCGGGCCCCACGGCGTACGAGAACATGATCGCGCGCCGTTTCGATGTCGCCGACCGCGGCCGGCCGGGCGACAAGTGGCTCGCCGACACGGTGCGGTGGGCATGGCGCACCCGCATCCTCGTCCACCTCGGCATCGACCTGCGGATGCGGCTGCGCACGGCCGCCGAGGACGAGGCCGTACGGGTCTTCGCGTCGAACCTGCGGGACCTGCTGCTCGCCGCCCCCGCGGGCACCCGCTCGACGCTGGGGCTCGACCCCGGTTTCCGTACAGGGGTCAAGGTGGCCGTGGTCGACGCGACGGGCAAGGCCGTCGCGACGGAGGTGATCTACCCGCACGTGCCGGCGAACAAGTGGGACGCGGCGCTCGGCACGCTCGCGAAACTCGCGAAGGAGCACGCGGTCGAGCTGATCGCGATCGGCAACGGGACGGCGTCGCGCGAGACCGACAAGCTCGCCGCGGAACTCTGCGCCCAGCACCCGGAGCTGAAGCTCACGAAGGTGATGGTCTCGGAGGCCGGTGCCTCGGTGTACTCGGCGTCCGCGTTCGCCTCACAGGAACTGCCGGGCATGGACGTGTCGCTGCGCGGCGCGGTCTCCATCGCCCGCCGGCTGCAGGACCCGCTGGCCGAACTGGTGAAGATCGACCCGAAGTCGATCGGTGTGGGCCAGTACCAGCACGACCTCTCCGAGGTGAAGCTGTCCCGCTCGCTGGACGCGGTGGTCGAGGACTGCGTCAACGGCGTGGGGGTGGACGTCAACACGGCGTCCGCGCCACTGCTCTCGCGGGTCTCGGGCATCAGCTCGGGCCTCGCGGAGAACATCGTCACCCACCGCGACACCAACGGCCCCTTCACCTCGCGCAAGGCGCTCAAGGACGTGGCGCGGCTCGGCCCGAAGGCGTACGAGCAGTGTGCGGGCTTCCTGCGCATCCGCGACGGCGACGACCCGCTGGACGCCTCCAGCGTGCACCCGGAGTCCTACCCGGTGGTGCGCACGATGGTGAAGTCGACCGGCAGCGAGGTCGCCGCGCTCATCGGCAACGCCACGGTGCTGCGCTCGCTGAGGCCGGCCGACTTCGTGAACGACACGGTCGGCCTGCCCACGGTCACGGACATCCTGCGGGAGCTGGAGAAGCCGGGGCGTGACCCGCGGCCCGCGTTCAAGACCGCCACGTTCAAGGAGGGCGTCGAGAAGCTCGGCGACCTCGCCCCGGAGATGATCCTGGAGGGCGTGGTCACCAATGTGGCCGCGTTCGGCGCCTTCGTCGACATCGGTGTGCACCAGGACGGCCTGGTCCATGTCTCCGCCATGTCGCGGACGTTCGTGAAGGATCCGCGCGATGTGGTCAAGCCCGGCGACGTCGTCCGGGTCAAGGTGATCGACGTGGACATCCCGCGCAAGCGGGTCTCCCTGACGCTGCGCCTGGACGACGAGCCGGGCGCGGCGCCGGGCCGGGCGGACGCCGGTGGCGGCGGCCGGGAGCGGGCCAAGGCCGGCGGGCGGACGCCGCAGCAACGCCAGGGTGGCGGACGGGAACGCCGTTCGGGCGCCGGCGGCGGCGCGGGCGCGCCGGGGACGGGCGCCGACGGTGGCGGTGGCGGAGGCGGCCAGCGCCGGGGCGCACCGGCCCCCTCCAACAGCGCGATGGCTGACGCGCTGAGGCGCGCCGGGCTCCTCGGTAAGGAGCGCTGAGCGGCACCAACGGCCGCGAGAACCAGGGGTGTGGCACCGGGCATCCGGTGCCACACCCCTGGTCTGTGAAGGAACGGTGACCGATCGTGCGGCCGCACGCGTGCCCCGGCGAGCACCGGGTAGCCGGATCTCTGCGACGGACGACACGACGTGAGTGAAGGAGAGCACCATGGCGAGCTACACCTCCGGCACCGGCTCCGCGCACGCCGGCGATGTGCACTCCGAGCGCAACGGAATGGGAACGAGCTCCCTGGTCGTCGGCATCATCGGTTTGGTGCTGTCGTGGTACTGGCCCGCGGGGCTGGTCCTCGGTGCACTGGCGGTCATCTTCGGTGTGGTGGGCCGTGGACGGGCCGCGCGCGGTGAGGCCTCGAACGCCGGGACGGCCAAGGCCGGGCTGGTCCTGGGCATCGTCGGGCTCGTCCTGACAGCGATCTTCGCCGCCTTCATCATGTCCGCCGTGATGTGACGCGGGCGGTGGCAGGGCCCCTCGCACCGGGCGGGACGAGGGAGAGGGCCGCGTCGCGGGAGCGGGTCAGCGCTCCGTGACGCGGCCCTCGCGCACGTCGATCCTGCGGGTGGTGCGCACGGCGGTCAGCATCCTGCGGTCGTGGGTCACCAGCAGCAGTGTGCCCTCGTAGGAGTCGAGCGCTGATTCGAGTTGCTCGATGGCGGCCAGGTCGAGGTGGTTGGTCGGCTCGTCGAGGACCAGCAGATTGACCCCCTTCCCCTGGAGCAGTGCGAGCGCCGCGCGGGTGCGTTCGCCCGGTGACAAGGTGGTGGCAGGACGGGTCAGATGGTCCGCCTTGAGGCCGAACTTCGCCAGCAGTGTGCGCAGTTCCGCGGGCTCCGAGTCGGGCACCGCCGCACGGAACGCGTCCAGCAGGGTGTCCGTACCGAGGAACAGGCGCCGGGCCTGGTCGACTTCACCCACCACCACACCGGAGCCGAGGGTGGCGAGGCCCGCGTCGAGTTCCACCCGGCCGAGCAGTGCCTGGAGCAGCGTGGACTTCCCCGCACCGTTGGGTCCGGTGATGGCGACCCGGTCGGTCCGGTCGATCTGGAGTGTGACGGGCCCGAGCCGGAAGGCGCCGCGGCGCACCTCCGCACCGTTCAGTGTGGCGACCACCGCACCCGAGCGGTCGGCGGCGGCGATCTCCATGCGGAGTTCCCACTCCTTGCGGGGCTCCTCCACCACGTCGAGGCGCTCGATCAGCCGCTCCGTCTGCCGGGCCTTCGCGGCCTGCTTCTCCGTGGCCTCCGCCCGGAACTTGCGGCCGATCTTGTCGTTGTCGGGGGCCTTCCTGCGCGCGTTCTTGACGCCCTTCTCCATCCAGGCCCGCTGGGTGAGCGCGCGGGTCTGCAGGGACGCGCGGCGGTCGGAGTACTCGTCGTACTCCTCGCGGGCGTGCCTGCGCGCGGTCTCGCGCTCCTCCAGGTACGCCTCGTAACCGCCGCCGTACAGCGTGATCTGCTGCTGGGCCAGGTCGAGTTCGAGGACCTTGGTCGCCGTGCGGGCGAGGAACTCGCGGTCGTGGCTGACCACGACGGTGCCCGCGCGCAGGCCGCTCACGAACCGCTCCAGGCGTTCGAGACCGTCCAGGTCGAGATCGTTGGTCGGCTCGTCCAGCAGGAAGACGTCATAGCGGGAGAGCAGCAGCGAGGCGAGCGAGGCCCGCGCCGCCTGCCCGCCGGAGAGGCTGGTCATCGGCTGGTCCAGGCCGACGGTCAGGCCGAGCGCGGCGGCGGTCTCCTCGGCGCGCTCCTCCAGGTCGGCGCCGCCGAGCGCGAGCCAGCGCTCCAGGCTCGCCGCGTACGCGTCGTCGGCGCCCGGCGCGGCGTCCACCAGCGCGGCCGTGGCCGCGTCCAGCGCCAGCTGCGCCTCGTCGACACCCGTGCGGCGAGCCAGGAACGCGCGGACGCTCTCGCCCGGACGCCGCTCGGGCTCCTGCGGCAGATGGCCCACGGTCGCGGTCGGCGGAGACAGCGACAGCGTGCCCTCCTCCGGCGTGTCGAGCCCGGCGAGCAGCCGGAGCAGGGTGGACTTCCCCGCTCCGTTGACGCCGACGAGCCCGATCACATCACCGGGAGCGACGACGAGATCGAGATCGGAGAACAGGGAACGCGCCCCATGACCTGCGGCGAGGGCTTTGGCTACGAGCGTTGCAGTCATCAGGCCGACGATCCTAACGGGCGCGTGTGACAACGGCAGCCGGGTATCCGCGCGGCCCGGCCCGATCATGGGCGGCCACAGGAACTAGGCTGTGCGGCATCCCCAGACGAGGAGCGCGCTGTGCCCGACACGTCCCCGCAGGCCCCCGCCGGGTCGAGACCGCCGTCAGGTCCCCGCCCGACGCTGGAGGCCGTCGCGGCACACGCGGGTGTCTCGCGTGCCACGGTCTCGCGGGTGGTCAACGGCAGCACCGGGGTGCGCCAGTCACTCGCGGACAAGGTGCAGCGGGCGGTCGAGGAACTGGGGTACGTCCCGAACCACGCGGCGCGCACCCTGGTCACCCGGCGTACCGGGGCGGTGGCCGTCATCATCCCCGAGCCCGAGGTGCGGATCTTCTCCGACCCGTTCTTCTTCCGCCAGATCCGCGGCATCAGCAAGGAACTCACCGCCCACGACACCCAGTTGGTGCTGATGCTGGTGGAGGCGAGCGGCGACTTCGAGCGGGTCTCGCGCTACCTCGCCGGCGGCCACGTCGACGGGGCGCTGGCGTTCTCCCTGCACACCGAGGACCCGATCCCGGCCATCACCCGGCGGGCCGGCATCCCGACCGTGTACGGCGGGCGGCCGGTGTGGACGGCGGCACCGGACCGGCAGGCCGTGCCGTACGTGGACGCGGACAACCGGGACGGCGCGCGGGTCGCCGTCCGGCTCCTGCGCGATCTGGGCCGGACCCGTATCGCGCACATCGCGGGGCCGCTCGACCAGACCTCGGGCCTGGACCGGCTCGACGGCTACCGGGACGTCCTCGCGGCGGCGTACGACGACTCCCTCCTCGCGCAGGGCGCGTTCACCGCGGAGAGCGGTGCGCGCGCGATGGTCGAGCTGCTGGAGCGCCGGCCGGACGTGGACGCGGTGTTCGCGGCGAACGACCTGATGGCCTCCGGCGCGCTGCGCGTCCTCAAGGAGCGGGGCCGCCGGGTGCCCGAGGACGTGGCGCTCGTGGGCTTCGACGACATGGACTCGGTGGCCGAGTCGACCGATCCGCCCCTGACGACCGTACGGCAGGACGTGGAGGGGCAGGGACGGCTGATGGCGCGGCTGCTGCTGCGCGGCCTGGAGGACGGCGGGAGCCTGGACGCTCAGGAGGCGTCGGGCCCGCTGGCGACGGCCCCGGACGGTGACTCGGTCATCATGCGGACGGCGCTGGTGCGGCGGGCCACGGCCTGAGGAGGCCGGGCCGGGCGGGACCGCCGGGCACGGCCCGGGCTTCCCCGCCGGCTCACGGTCCGGCGATACTGCCCGGAGGAACAGCCCGGGCAGGGGGACATACGGCGGAAGGCGGGGCGCGGCGATGGTGGGCCGGGACGCCGGGGCGGACGCGGACGGCGAGCGGCGGACGTTCACCGTGGACGAGCTCGCGGCCCGGGCCGGGGTGAGCGTACGGACCGTGCGGTTCTACTCCACGCGGGGACTGCTGCCCCCGCCGGAGCTCGGCCCGCGCCGCGTGGGCCGCTACGGCTTCGCGCACGTGTCCCGGCTCGCGCTGATCGAGGAGTTGCAGCGCCAGGGCATGACGCTCGCCGCGATCGAACGGTACGTGGCCGGGCTGCCGGCCGGACTGAGCGCGCACGACCTCGCGATCCACCGGGCGCTCGTGGCGTCCTGGGCCCCCGGCAAGGCCGAACGCGCGACGCGCGGCGAACTGGAGCGCCGGGCGGGGCGGACGCTGTCCGACGACGACATCGAGCGGCTGACGGCGATGGGCGCGCTGACCGGGGCGTCCGACGCGCCCGGGGAGTTCCTGGTGGACGCGGGGCTGCTGCGGCTGGGGGTGGAACTGCTGGACGTGCCGATCGCCACCGAGACGATCCTGGCGGCCCGTGCCGTGCTGCTGGAGCACACCACGGCGGCCGCGCACGAACTGACGCGTCTGTTCCGCGACGAGGTGTGGGAGCCCTACCGGGAGCGCGGCGAGGACACCGACGACCGGGCGGCCGCGCTGCGCTCCCTGTCGGAACCCCTGCGCCCTCTGGTCATTCAGGCGCTGGTGACGGCGTTCCAGCGCTCGCTCACGGCGGAACTGCGTGATCTCGCCGGCGGAACGGACGCTCCGCTCGCGCCCTGAACCGGGGGTTCGGTTCACGGCGCCGGGAGAGGATGCGCGAGCGCGCCGGGCGTCGGGGGCGTCGGCCGTCCCCCGCCGCCCCCGTCGCCCGTCGCTGGCGTCGCTTCGTCACCTCGCCGCCCGCCGCCGGTCGCCTCGCCGCCGCAGCGCTCACCCGGTGCCGGTCAGTTGTCGGTGTACGTGCCCCCGCGATCCGCGCGGGCCACCAGTTCGGCGGGCGGCTCGAACCGGGCGCCGTAGCGTTCCGCGAGTTCCCGGGCGCGCGCCACGAAGCCGGGCAGGCCGCCCTCGTAGCCGTTGATGTACTGCAGGACTCCACCGGTCCACGCGGGGAAACCGATGCCGAGCAGCGAGCCGACGTTGGCGTCGGCGACGGACGTGAGGACACCCTCGTCCAGGCAGCGCACGGAGTCGAGTGCCTCCGCGAACAGCATGCGCTCCCTCAGGTCGTCGAACGGGATCTCCGTGCCCGGCCGGGTGAAGTGCTCGCGCAGCCCCGGCCACAGCCCGGTGCGCGCGCCGTCCTGGCCGTATGCGTAGAACCCGCCGCCCGCCGTCCTGCCGCCCCGGCCGAACTCCTCCACCATCCGGTCCACCACGGCGTCCGCCGGGTGCGGGGTCCAGGTGCCGCCGGCGTCCTCGACGGCGCGCCTGGCCTCGGCGCGGATCTTGCGGGGCAGGGTCAGCGTCAGTTCGTCCATCAGGGAGAGGACCTTGGCCGGGTAGCCCGCCTGGGCCGCCGCCTGCTCGACGGACGCGGGCTCGACGCCCTCGCCGACCATCGCGACGCCCTCGTTGAGGAACTGCCCGATGACCCGCGAGGTGAAGAACCCGCGCGAGTCGCCCACCACGACGGGTGTCTTGCGGATCTGCCGGACCAGGTCGAAGGCGCGGGCCAGCGCCTCGTCGCCCGTCTCGCGCCCCCTGATGATCTCGACCAGCGGCATCTTGTCGACGGGTGAGAAGAAGTGCAGCCCCACGAAGTCCGCCGGGCGCGCCACGCCTTCGGCGAGTGTGGTGATGGGGAGGGTGGAGGTGTTGGAGCACAGCAGCGCGTCGGGCGCAACGACCTCCTGCACCTCCTGGAACACCTTGTGCTTGAGCGCCGTGTCCTCGAAGACCGCCTCGATGACGGCGTCGCACGCGGCCAGGTCGGCGACGTCCCCGGTGGCCGTGATCCGGCCGAGGACGAGGTCGGCCTCCGCCTGGGTCGTCCGGCCCCGGGAGACGGCCTTGGCCAGCAGCTTCCCGGAGTACGCCCGGCCCCGGTCGGCGGCCTCGCGGGTGACGTCCTTCAGGACGACGTCGAGCCCGGCACGGGCGCAGGCGTGGGCGATACCCGCGCCCATCATCCCGGCGCCCAGCACGGCGACCCGGCGGACGGTGCCCCGGGGGACGTCGGCCGGCCTGCTGGCACCGGAGTTGACGGCCTGCAGGTCGAAGAAGAAGGCCTGGATCATGTTCTTCGCGGTCTGCCCGGTCGCCAGGTCGGCGAAGTAGCGCGACTCGATCGCGAAGGCGGTGTCGAGGTCGACCTGACACCCCTCCACGGCCGCCGCGAGGATGTTGCGGGGCGCGGGCAGCGGCGCGCCCGCCGTCTGCTTCTTGAGGGTGGCGGGAAACGCCGGGAGGGTCGCGGCGAAGCGGGGGTCGGCGGGGGTGCCGCCGGGCAGGCGGTAGCCGGGGGTGTCCCACGGCTGGTGCGATTCGGGGTGCGCGTCGATGTACGCGTACGCCTTGGCCATCATGTCCTCGGGTGTCCCGGCGACCTCGTGCACAAGACCGGCGTCGAGGGCGCGGCGCGGGGTGTGGCGCGTGCCCTTCAGGAGGACCTTCAGCAGCGCGTCGGCGACCCCGAGCAGCCGGACGGTCCTCACGACACCACCGCCACCGGGCAGCAGGCCGAGGGTGACCTCGGGCAGTCCGATGCGCGAGCCGGGCGCGTCCAGCGCGACACGGTGGTGGCAGGCGAGCGCGATCTCGTAACCGCCGCCGAGGGCCGCGCCGTTGATGGCGGCGACGACGGGTTTGCCCAGCGTCTCGATGCGGCGCAGCGCGCGTTTCATCTCCATGCCGCGTTCGAAGACCTGCTCCGCGTCGTGCGGGCGGAGCCGGATGAGATCCCTGAGGTCGCCGCCCGCGAAGAAGGTCTTCTTCGCCGAGGTGAAGATCACGCCGCGTACGGTGTCCCGCTCGGCCTCGATCCGTTCGGTGACGGCGGAGAGCGACACGCGGAACGCGTCGTTCATGGTGTTGGCGGACTGGTCCGGGTCGTCGAGGACGAGGGTGACGACGCCGGTCTCGTCCTGTTCCCAGCGGATGGTGGTGGACTCGCTCATGCTGCGGCTCCGTTGCGGACGTGGGGCGGGCGGTGGTGGCGGGCGGACGTGCGCCGCGTGCGGGCGGGGCCCTGCGAGCGGCGCCCGGCGAGTGGGGCCGTACGGACGGCGTCGTGACGCACGGGCCGTTACGGCGGTCGCGCGCTCAGACGCGTTCGACCACGGTCGCGACGCCCATACCGCCGCCGATGCACAGCGTGGCGAGCCCGTACCGCTTGTCCTGCCGCTCCAGTTCGTCCACGAGCGTGCCGAGGATCATCGCTCCCGTGGCACCGAGCGGGTGTCCCAGGGCGATCGCGCCGCCGTTGACGTTGACCTTGTCGAGGCTCAGGCCCATCTCGTCAACGAAGCGCAGCACGACCGCCGCGAACGCCTCGTTGATCTCGACCAGGTCGATGTCCCCGATCGTCAGGCCCGCCTTCGCGAGGGCCTTGCGGCTCGCGGGCGCCGGGCCGGTGAGCATGATGGTCGGTTCGGAGCCGGTGACGGCGGCGGAGACGATCCGGGCCCGCGGCGTCAGTCCGTACCGCTCGCCGATCTCGCGCGAGCCGACGGCCACGAGCGCGGCGCCGTCCACGATGCCGGACGAGTTGCCCGCGTGGTGGACGTGATCGATGCGCTCCACCCAGTGGTACTTCTGCAGTGCCACGGCGTCGAACCCGCCGGCCTCGCCGATCTGCGCGAAGGACGGCTTGAGGCCCGCGAGGGTGTCCGCGGTGGTGCCGGGCCGCAGGTGCTCGTCGTGGTCGAGGACGGTCAGTCCGCTGCGGTCGCGTACGGGCACGACGGACCGGTCGAACCTGCCTTCCTTCCAGGCCGCGGCGGCACGCTCCTGGGAGAGCGCGGCGAACTCGTCCACCGCGCGGCGGGTGTAGCCGCCGAGGGTCGCGATCAGGTCGGCGCCGATGCCCTGCGGCGCGAAGCCCACCTCGTAGTTGGTCATGGGGTCCATGGCCCACGCCCCGCCGTCCGACCCCATCGGCACCCGGGACATGGACTCGACGCCGCCCGCGAGCACCAGGTCCTCCCAGCCGGAACGGACCTTGGCCGCGGCGAGGTTGACCGCTTCGAGCCCGGAGGCGCAGAAGCGGTTCTCCTGGACGCCGGCGACGGTGTCGGGCAGGCCCGCCGCGAGCGCCGCGATACGCGCGATGTCGGAGCCCTGGTCCCCGATCGGGCTGACCACGCCGAGGACGATGTCGTCGATCGCGGCCGGGTCCAGACCGGGGAAGCGGCGGCGGGTCTCCTGGATGAGGCCCACCACGAGGTCGATGGGCTTGGTGCCGTGCAGGGCGCCGTTCGCCTTGCCCCGCCCGCGCGGGGTGCGGACGGCGTCGTACACGTACGCTTCGGTGCTCACGGCGGATGCCTTTCGTTCGAAGGAGGTCCCCGGGGGTCCCGGGCCTGGTGACTCGCGTGGCCGGCGCCCGGGGAGCCGGGGAGGCCCGGGGAGAGCCCGGGTTCCGGAGATCGGCGCGGGGGCCGGCGCGCGGCCGGCTGAACACGAGCCCGATGTGCGGATGTCGCGGGTGCTACGGGCTCAACGCATGTCCGTCTCTCACGTCAGCCAGTTCTTGACGGTCTCCACCAGGCGCACCGGATCCGAGCCGGTGGGGGCGACATTGAGCATCGTCACGCCGGCCTCGCGGAACGCCTCGACACGCTCCCGTACATATCCTTCGGGACCGCAGAGCGTCACCTGCTCGCAGAACTCCTCAGGCACCGCGGCGGCGGCGTCCCGGAGCCGGCCCGCCAGGTAGAGGTCCTGGATCTCGGCCGCCTCCTTCTCGTAGCCGTAGGCGACCGCGAGATCGTTGTAGAAGTTCTTGCCGCGCGCGCCCATTCCGCCGACGTACAGGGCGATCTGGGGCCGGGCCTTGTCCCGGAAGCGGGCCGCGTCGTCGCCGATGGCGAGGATGCCGCCGGCCACCGTACGGAGCGGGCCGAGGGCGGGGTCGCGCTTCGCGGTGCCCCGGGCCAGTGGCTCGCCCCAGACGCGGTGCGCCTTCTCCGGCAGGAAGAGGTGCGGCAGCCAGCCGTCGGCGATCTCCGCCGTCATCGCCACGTTGGCCGGGCCGAGGGCGGCGAGGAAGACCGGGATGTCCGAACGGAGGGGCCGGGTCAGCAGCTTGAGCGGCTTGCCGTGCCTGCCGCCCTTCTCCGGCGGCAGCGGCATGTCGAAGAGACCGTGGTGCTCGACGACCTCGCGCCGCCAGACGCGGCGGCAGATCTCGACCGTCTCACGGGTACGGGCAAGCGGTTTGTCGTACGGCATGCCGTGCCAGCCCTCCACCACCTGCGGCCCGGACGCGCCGAGACCGAGGAGGGCGCGCCCGCCGGAGACCGCGTCGAGGCCGGCCGCCGTCTGCGCGATCAGCGCGGGCGTGCGCGAGTAGACGTTGAGAATGGCGGAGCCGATCGCCAGTCGCTCCGTGCGGGCGGCGAGGTAGCCCATGATCGTCGCGGAGTCGAAGCCCCAGGCCTCGGCGACCCAGATGGCGTCGAGGCCGGCGGCCTCCATCGCCACCGCCGCGTCGCACGCCGCTCGTGCGTCGCCCGCGTAGTCCAGTTGGAGCGAGATCTCCATGTGAGGGCACCTTCCTGCCGTCCGGTCCCCCACACCGTGGCACAGCGCACCCGCACCGCGCCGGGCCGTGGCCGACTCTGACACAACTGGTGTAACACTCACGATGTTAGGAACGGGGCGGGCCCTCGCACAAGCCTCAGCCCGACGTCGCCTCGCGCAGCGCGCGACGGCAGAGCGCGTCGGCCCTGCGCGTCGTCTCCGGCAACCGGTAGGCCGGGGCCAGCCGCAGGGTGTGGGCGCAGGCGTTGGCCAGGCCGACCCGGTGGCCGACCGACACGAAGACGGGCCTGACGCCCTTTCTGGTCCGCAGGGCCCGGCCGACCTCGTCGCCCTCCGGCGCGATCAGCGGTGACCAGGCGCCGCGTTCGAGGCCGGGCGGCTCGGGACGGAGGAGGAACGGCGTCTTGGCGACGCCGATCGACGGGAACCCGGTCACCACCCCGAGGTGGCAGGCGAGCCCGAACCTGCGGGGGTGCGCGAGGCCGTAGCCGTCGCACACGAGCAGCCCCGGATCACCTTCGAGCCGGGCGAGCGCGGCGAGCACGGTCGGGACCTCGCGGAACGCGAGCAGCCCCGGCACGTACGGGAAGGACACCCTGCCCACGGCGGTGGCCTCCTCAACGACGGTCAGCGTCGCCGCGTCCAGTACGACCGCCGCCGCGGCGACCACGTCACGCTCGTCGTCGTAGGCGACGTCCACGCCGGTCACCCGGCCCGTGCCCGGCACAGGACCGGCCTCGTCCAGCACCAGGCTGCGGCGCAGGGCGTCCTGGACGGCGTACGCCTCGGCCGCGTCCGCCGGTGTCCCCGTGATCATCATGACGGCCACCCTAGGGCGTGGCCGCGGAGTCACTCCTGACGCGCCGGGCGCCAAAGGGCCGGCCGCAGGCGGCCACGGGCCGTGGTCACCCGCGGCCGAAACGGACGCCGTCCGCCCGGACCCGTGCTTTCAGTTCGCGTCGCCGAGCAGGCTCTGCAGAGCCTGGCGGAAAGCGGGGGTGTCGATGTCCTGGCCGATGGCCAGGCGCTGCGCATATCCCGTGAGCAGCGCGAGCAGCGCGCCGGCCACACCGGCGGGGTCCGGCGAGGCGGGCAGGCCGCGTGCGCGGCGGTCCTCGCGGATGAGCCCGGCGACCGTCTCCTGGTCCTTGGCCAGTTGTCCCCGGATCCGGGCGGCGAGGCCGGGCGAGACGGCGGCCTCGGCCCACACCTGCGCCATCAGCCGGGCGTGACCCGCGTGGCGGGCGCGGATCCGGGCCAGCAGTTCGGCGGCGTCACGGATGCCGGCCAGATCGATGACGTGGTCCACGACGCCCTCGCAGACAGCCACCACCAGGTCGTTCTTGCTGGGGAAGTAGCTGTAGACGGCTCCGGTGGACAGTCCGCTGGCGGCGACGATCTCCCCGGTGGAGGCCTGGGCGAAGCCCTTGTCCGCGAAGACCTCGCGAGCGGCGGCCAGGATCTGCCGGCGCCGGGCGTCGCGGTGCTCCTGGGTGACCTTGGGCATAAAAAGAGCGACCTCTCGTTTTTATTGTAGGGTGAGGCCCATCCTAACCGGCCGCCGGTTCCCGGGGGGCGGCACCGTCCGACGAAGGAGCCACGTCCCATGACCTCCACCACAGGGACATCCACCACCACGGCGATATCCGCCGCCGCTCCGGACGGCGAGTTCGCCGGTGTCCGGGTCCTGGTCACCGGCGGCACGCAGGGGATCGGCGCGGCGGTCGCGGTCCGGTTCGCCGAGGCCGGGGCCGACGTCGTCGTCGCGGCCCGCACGCCGGTCGACGAACCGCCCGCCGGCAGGTTCTTCGCCGCCGACATCGCCACCGCCGACGGGGCCGCCGCCCTCGCCGCGCAAGTGACACGCTCGCTCGGCGGAATCGACGTCCTGATCAACAACGCCGGCAGCCAGACGTACCTCCCCGGCGGGGCACGTGAGGCGACCGACGACGACTGGTACCGCGACCTCGACACCAACCTGATGTCGGCGGTCCGCCTGGACCGGGCCCTGCTGCCGGGGATGATCGCGCGGAAGCGATGGGTCATCATCCATGTCACGTCGGGGCAGGCGCGCCTGCCCGGTGCCGCGTCGCTCCCGTACGCGGCGGCGAAGGCCGCGACGACCGTCTACAGCAAGGGCCTGGCCAACGAGGTCGGCCAGCACGGGATCAGGGTGAACACCGTCGTCCCCGGGCTCATCGAGACCCCGGCCGTCACCCGGCGGCTGGACCGGCTCACCGCCGACAGCGGACAGGACGCCGATACGGCCCGCCGGCAGCTGATCGACCGGGTCGGCATCCCGCTCGGGCGCCCCGGCAGGCCCGTCGACGTCGCCGAGGTCGTCGCGTTTCTCGCCTCCGACCGCGCGGCGTTCCTCACCGGCAGCCAGTACGTCGTCGACGGCGGCAGTATTCCGACGGTGTAGCCGGTCCGGAAGTTCTCGTGCCGTTCGGCACGTTGAGGCGATCAGCGATCGGGAACGGACGCACCGGTCCCGTCCTTGTGCCGGATCACGCGGCACGCTCGCGGACGCTCGGGCCACGCGGACCGGGCCGGCGCGTCCGATACGTCGCTTCCGGGCGTTGATGAGGCCTTGATGGGGCGTACGTGCGTACGGTGACACAACTCACGCCTCGGTTCGGTGCACGGAATGCATCGTTCCGACGTCTGAACAGATAACCGATCCATCAACGTGTCGCCCAGATCGACGCCGCCGAAGGGGAGCAGCCATGTCACCTGTGATCGAACAGGCCGTGCAGGCGCGCGTCGTCGCCTCGTCCCCGAGCCTGGAGACCGTGCCCGCGACCCTGGTCTACGACAGAACCGACCCGTTCACCGTCCGTATGGCCTTCCCGCCGCTCGCCACCCTGGAGGGCACGGAGGTCGTCTGGGAGTTCTCGCGCGAGCTGCTCACCGCGGGGATGTCGCAGCCGGCGGGCGAGGGCGACGTACGGGTCCGGCCGTTCGGCTACGGGCGGACGGTCCTGGAGTTCCACGCTCCGGAGGGGACGGCGATGGTCCACCTGCGCTCGTCGGACCTGCGCAGGTTCCTCGACCGCTCCCGGTTCCTGGTGCCCGAGGGACACGAACACCTCTACCTCGACCTGGACGAGGCGCTCGCCGAGCTGCTGCGCGACGTGTACTGACGGCAGGGCCTGCCCATCTCCCGCCGGCCGGCGGGAGATGGGCAGGCCCTGGCACGAAGCCTCCCGGCGCGCGGGTGGCCGGCGCCGGGACGTCAGCCGTGGCCGCCGTGCCCACCGTGCTCCCGGCCGTTCGGGGCGCCGCCCATCATGCGGAGCATCCGCAGGCCGCCGGTGCGGAAGAACCGGACGAGGACCACGCCCGCCAGGAGAAGGAAGGCGAAGTTGAGGAACGCCGTGTAGTTCCACGAAAAGCCCTCCGTCGGGATCCTGGCGTCGGCCTGGTCGGGGATGAGCCCGAGACCGCCGAAGGCGAACTCCACGGCGTAGCCGGCGATGACCGCCGCGGCATAGAAGGTCCCGAACAGGAAGAGGGCGGTCCTGGCGCCGTAGTACTTCCGGTAGATGTTCAGGATCGGCAGGATCAGCAGGTCGGCGAAGATGAACGCGACCACGCCTCCGAAGCTGATGCCCCCTTTCCACAGCACGACGGCGAGCGGCACGTTCCCGATCGAGCACACGAACGAGGCCACGGCGACCAGCGGGCCGATGAGCGGGCCCCAGAGTCTGGCCGCCAACGGGTGGCCGTCGAAGAAGAGCGCGCTCCAGAACGCGTCGGGCACCCAGGCCGCGATGGCACCCGCGATCAGCAGGCCGATCACCAGGTCCCTCAGGATCGCCGCCCACTCCATCACGAAGACGTGACTCGTGGAGGTGAACCCCTCCTCCGACAGCAGGCGCCGGGCGAAGGACCCCGTACGCCGTACCGACATGTCCATCGCCGCGTGGCCCTCCATCGCCCCGGCCACCTGGCGTCGGGCCTGCTCGCGTGCCCGGCTCAGGAGCGGGTCGCGCAGGAACAGCCGGAACAGCACGGCCAGAACGACGATCATGACGGGCCCGCCGACGAACTCCGCCGCGGTGAACTGCCAGCCCATCAGCAGGGCCAGGATCACCCCGAGTTCGACGACGAGATTGGTGGAGGCGATCTCGAAGGCCATCGCCGCGGTGAAGTGCGCGCCCTTGCGAAACAGCGAGCGGGCCAGTGCCACCGCCGCGTAGGAGCACGAGGAGGACGCCGCTCCGAGCCCGGCCGCGACGGCCAGGGTCCGGGGACGGTCGTCCCCCAGCAGGGAGATCACGGTCGACTTGCGGACGACGGCCTGCACCACGGCGGACAGGGCGAAGCCGAGGATCAGCGCCCAGGTGATCTCCCAGGTCATGGAGGCGGCGATCGACAGTGCGTGCACTACGGCGTGGATCATTCCCGAAGCCTTCCCGCTCCGGGTACCGCACGGGCGCCACCGACACGTCACAGCGCCCCGCGAGGCGGGCGCCGGCCGGGGCGGCCGTGACCACCCGTCCGGGGCGGGGCGGACGGCCGCCGTTCGGCCGGGGCGCCCGGCAGGCGATGATGGGGCGCGACCGGAACCCCGCCAGGACCTGGAGACCCGCCCGTGCCCAGCAGGAAAGCCCTGATCCGTCAGCCGAGTTCGCGTCTCGACGAGGGCCTCGTGACCCATCTGGAACGGACCGGCGTGGACGCCGTGCTCGCACTGCGGCAGTGGGAGGACTACGTCAACACCCTGAAGGGCCAGGGATGGGAGACCGTCGAGGTGGCCCCGGCGGACGACTGCCCGGACGGC
Organism: Streptomyces sp. NBC_01497; assembly: GCF_036250695.1. Taxonomy (NCBI): domain Bacteria; kingdom Bacillati; phylum Actinomycetota; class Actinomycetes; order Kitasatosporales; family Streptomycetaceae; genus Streptomyces; species Streptomyces sp. NBC_01497. The sequence continues at coordinate 1,113,086 of NZ_CP109427.1, forward strand.
GTCTTCGTCGAGGACACCGTGGTGATGTTCCGCAACGTCGCGCTGATCACCAGGCCGGGCGCCGCCTCGCGGCGGCCCGAGACGGCCGCCGTGGAGGAGGAACTCGCGCGGCTCGGCTGCTCGGTCAACTGGGTGTGGGAGCCGGGCACACTGGACGGCGGGGATGTGCTGAAGGTCGGCGACACGCTCTACGTGGGCCGGGGCGGCCGGACCAACGCCGCGGGGGTCGCCCAACTGCGCGCGGCGTTCGAGCCGCTCGGGGCGCGGGTGGTCGCCGTACCCGTCAGCAGTGTGCTGCACCTGAAGTCCGCGGTGACGGCACTGCCGGACGGGACGGTCCTCGGCTATCCGCCTCTTGTGGACGTGCCGACGCTCTTCCCACGCTTCCTGCCGGTGCCGGAGCCGTCGGGCGCGCACGTGGTGCTGCTCGGTGGCGGCAGGCTGCTGATGGCGGCGAGCGCGCCGAAGACCGCCGAACTGCTGGCCGGGCTCGGCTACGAGCCGGTACCGGTGGAGATCGGCGAGTTCGAGAAACTCGAAGGGTGTGTGACCTGTCTCTCCGTCCGTCTGCGTGACCTGTACGTGTGATTCCGGCGGGGCCCGGCGGCGGCGGTGGCCGGGCCCCGTCCTGGTACCCCGCTTCGCCGACCCCTGTTCGCGGTCCCGGGCCCTCATCGCCCGCCGGGCCGATGCTGACCTGCGGCGATGAGCTTCAGGTCAGCCGGATTACGCACGACCGCTTGTGCAGAAACAGCACGCATGACCCGGCCCGGCACGGGTAGACGAAGTGGATCGGAAGCCTCGGACACCCCGTGGTTCCTACGACAGTCTTACCCGATCTTTAACCTACGGTTTCGTAACCTACGAACCCGTAGGTAGTTTCCCGTCCCCAGGAGCACCCGTGACCCTCACCTCTCCCCACCTCGGCAGTACGGACGCGTGGACAGACGCCCGGCTGCTGTACGCGCTGGAGGAAGTGGTGGAGAAGGAGCTCAACCGCCACCTGAAGGTGGCCAAGGACTGGATGCCCCACGAGTACGTGCCCTGGAGTGACGGCCGCAACTTCCCCGGCTTCTTCGAGGACGGCGACCCGTGGAGCCCGGACCAGTCCAAGGTGACCTCCCTCGGCAGGACGGCGCTCGTCGTCAACCTCCTGACCGAGGACAACCTGCCGAGCTACCACCTTGAGATCGCGTCGATGTTCGGCCGCGACGGCGCCTGGGGCACCTGGGTGCACCGCTGGACGGCCGAGGAGGGCCGGCACGGCATCGTGATGCGGGACTACCTCCTCGCGTCGCGCGCCGTCGATCCGGATGAGCTGGAGCGGTTCCGGATGGCGCACATGTCGGAGGGCTACGAGTCCGACAACCGCCACTCGATGCTGCACTCCGTCGCGTACGTCGCCTTCCAGGAACTCGCCACCCGCGTCTCGCACCGCAACACCGGCCACCAGTCGGGCGACCCGGTCTGCGACCGCATGCTGGCCAGGATCTCCACCGACGAGAACCTCCACATGGTCTTCTACCGCAACCTCCTCGGAGCGGCGTTCGAACTCGCGCCGGACGCGACGATGGCCGCCGTGCGCGACGTCGTCGTGGACTTCCGGATGCCGGGGCACGGTATGCCCGGCTTCGAGCGCGCCGCCGTCGCGATGGCGGTCGGCGAGGTCTACAACCTGCGCATCCACCACGACGACGTGCTGCAGCCCGTGCTGCGCTACCTGAAGGTCATGGACATCGACGGGCTGGGGCCCGTGGGGCTCCAGGCGCAGGAAGAACTGGGCCTGTTCATGAACGGCCTGGACGGGGAAGCCGCGAAGTTCGACGAGAAGCTCGCGGCCCGGAAGGTGCGGATGGCCGCGCGCGGGCGCGCGTAACCCTCACCGCGCACAGCCCTGAAGGCGCGTGTCACCTCGGGGCGCATGCGGCCTCGCGGTGCGTGTCACCTCGCGGTGCACGCCGCCTCGCGGTGCGTGTCACCTAGGGGGCGGGCCCGCCACGGGGCAGGGTCCTCGTATCGCGTAGCGCACTCACGGCGTGTCCGGCCCTCACTCGGCGTCCCGGCAACGTCCTGGTTCCGTTCCCCGCCCCGGGAACGGAGCCGGGGCGGGGCCCCCGCGACGAGCGCGTGAACCCCGCCTCAGTGGCGGTTGCGCCGCAGGTTCAGCCGTTCGCGCTCGGAGAGCCCGCCCCAGACGCCGAAGCGTTCGTCGTGTTCCAGCGCGTAGTCGAGGCATGCCGCGCGCTCCGGGCAGGCGCCGCAGAGCTGCTTGGCCTCGCGGGTCGAGGAACCCGGCGCGGGGAAGAAGAACTCGGGTCCGGTCTGCGCGCACAATGCGCTTTCCTGCCAGGCGAGCGGCGAGTCGGCGGTACCGGTGGTGATGTTGATCGGCATGACGGTCAGGCTGCCGTACGGCGATAAACGTCCGCTTGATGAACGATCAACCCGGCGCGATCCTTCGGCGCCGCCACTCCTGCGGCCTTCCGGACCGGCGCGCGCTCACCGCCGATCGCCGCTGGGCCCCGTTCCCGGCGCTGCCCGTAGCGTCCAGCTGCCCGTAGCGTCCCAGCCACGGGCAGCGAAGTACAGGCGCCGCGACGCGACGCGCCGGGGCGGCTTCCTCAGTGCCGCATCCCCGGCATGTCCTTCATGTCCATGGAGCCGGCGCTCATGTCCATCCCGGGCATGGCGCCCATCGCCTTCGCGGCGTCGTGAGCCGTCTTCGCGGACTTCTCGGCCTCTGCCCCGGCCGGATGGTGCATCGCCTCGTACGACGGGATGGTGCCGTCCGGCTTGTACACGAGGAAGAGCCCGGCCATCCCCAGGTCGGAGTGGCTCTGCACGTGGCAGTGGTACATCCAGGCGCCGGCGCCGACGTGTTCGCCCGCGATCACCTGGAAGCCGAAGGAGTTCGCCGGGCCGACGATCTTGGTGTCGATGATCGGGCTGGTGTCGCCGGGGTCCGTGATCAGGCCGGTCCTGTTGTCCGCCCAGCGGTGACCGTGGATGTGGAACGTGTGGTAGAACTCGCCGTGCGTGATCGACACGAACTCGACCCGGTCCCCCACCGTGGCCTTGAGGTCGGGGCCCATGGTCAGGTTGTTGATCTGCATGTCGTTGAAGACGACGGTGAACGTCTTGTCCGGCAGCGGGTCGCCCTTCCTGCGCACGACCAGCGCGCCGAAGAGCCCCGCCTTGATGCCTCCGGTGCCGTGATCGGTGCCGACGACGTGGTCGTGGTAGTGCCAGTAACCGGCGCTGCCGGGCTGGAAGGTGCCGTCCGCGCGCTTCGCCGGAGCGTGCGTGCGCCAGGTGTACGTGCGCTTCCCGCCGGGCGGTACCTCGCTGTTGTTCAGGCGGGTGCCGTCGCTCGCGACGTCGTAGTCGACGCCGTGCGCGTGCAGGCTGACGTCCACGTCCAGGGTGTTCTCGAAGTCGATGTACAGCGTGTCGCCCTCGACCATCTCGATCAGCGGTCCCGGCACGGTGGCCTTGCCGCGCTCCAGGCCGTAGCCCAACTGCCCGTCGGCGAGCTTCTCCGCGAACAGCGTGATGTGGGTGACCCGCCCGCCGGCCGGCGCCGTGGCGGCCGGAGCGGCGGTGGTCGCCGAGGTCGCGACGGGAGCCGACGCCACGCCCACGGCGGTGACCCCCGCGACGGCGGCGCCGCCCGCGAGCAACCGCCTGTTGAAGCTCCTTCTGTCCATGGCCATACCGAACTCCCCAGTGCGGGACGGAAGTTGCGGGGCGAAACAGACCCCGGGGACGGCCATACGGTAGAGCAGCGCCGCTCGTTTATCCACACTCAGGACAAAGTTGGTGGGATTTCAGCCGTACCTATTGGCCTGCCGCCGAAAGGGGTCTACGTTCCAGGGCTGTTGCAGTGACCAAAGAGGGGTGGGTGAACACATGCAGCGTGCACCACATCACCGGTCAAGAACGCGGAGCAGACTCACCGTCGGTCTGGCCACGGGCGCCCTGGCGGCGTCGTTGCTGGGTACGGCGGCCGCGTCGGCGCAGCCGGCTCCCGAAGCAGGGGCCGCGGCCCTTGCGCTCCCGTCGCCGCCCGGCGGCTCGAAGGTCAAGGTGCTGGTCTACTACGGCTCCACGGGCGAGGAGTCCCCGACCGTGGACGCCGGGATCGAGGCCGTCGAGACCATCGGACAGACCGGGCCGGCCGCGAAGCGGTTCACGACCACGGCCACCGCCGACGGGGCCGTCTTCACGAACGCGAAGAAACTCGGCACCTACAACGCGGTGGTCTTCCTGACCAGCCCCGGCGACGTGCTCGACCCCGACCAGGAGGCGGGGCTCGAATCGTACGTCGAGGCCGGCGGCGGCTTCGTCGGCATCCACGACGCCGCCAAGACCGAGCCGTACTCGGACTGGTACACCGGACTGATCGGCGCCAGGCCCGCGGCGACCAGCCCGACGGACGTCCAGCGGGCGACCGTCGAGGTCGGCGACCGTATCCATCCGGCCACCAAGAACCTCCCGCTCGAATGGAAACGAGCGGACAACTGGTTCAACTGGGCCACCAACCCCACGGGCACGGTGCACACCGTCGCCAGCGTCCGGGAGAGCACGTACAAGCCGGGCCAGGGCGCGGCGGGCACGGCGGACCACCCGGTCTCCTGGTGCCGTGACTACGACGGCGGCCGGTCCTTCTACACCGGCATGGGCGGTACGGTCGCCTCCTTCGCCGAGGCCGACTTCCGCGCGCATCTGCGCGGCGCCCTGGAGTGGACGTCGCGCATCTCGCGCGCCGACTGCAAGGCGACGATCGACGCCAACTACACGGCGCAGCGGATCACCGCCCCCAACCAGCCGGGCCAGCAGGACCAGATCGGCGAGCCGCACGGCCTGACGATCGCCCCGGACGGGAAGATCCTCTACATCGGGCGCGGCGGCGGCACGGCCACCGACCCGGTCGTCACCGACTGGAACGACCCGGACGTCGGCAAGGGCACCGGACGGGTATACGTCTGGGACCCGAAGACGAAGAAGGCGAGCGTCGCCGGCGCCTTCACCGTCTTCGGCAACCGGGGCGGCGGCGACGAGCTGAACAAGACCGAGGAAGGCCTCGTCGGCATCACGCTCGACCCGAACTACGCCAGCAACGGCTGGGTCTACGTCTACTGGGCCCCGCACTCGGAGATCGACCGCGACACCCAGATGGGCAAGCGGCGCATCTCCCGCTTCACCATGAACCTGACGACGGACAAGCTCGACATGTCGTCGGAGAAGGTGCTGCTCCAGTGGCCGATGCAGATCCACAGCTGCTGCCACGTGGGCGGCGGGATGGCCTTCGACTCGAAGGGCAACCTGTACGTCGGCGTCGGTGACAACAACTCCTCGCTCTACAGCGACGGTTACTCGGGCAACAACCCGGAGCCGAACTACAAGGGCGTCTCCTTCGCGGACGCGCGCCGTACGGCCGGCAACACCAACAACCTCAACGGGAAGATCCTGCGGATCCACCCCGAGGGCGACGGCACGTACACGCTGCCCGCGGGCAACCTGTTCACGGGCAAGGAGAGCGCCGAGGGCGGCGGCAAGACCCGCGGCGAGATCTACGCGATGGGCGTGCGCAACCCGGCGCGGCTGTCGATCGACAAGAAGACCGACATCCTCTACGTCGGCTGGGTCGGTCCCGACGCGGGCGCGCCTTCCACCACCTGGGGTCCGGCGAAGTACGACACGTTCGCGGTGATCACCCACGCGAGCAACCGCGGCTGGCCGTACTGCATGGGCGACAAGCAGCCCTACCGGGACCGCAACCTGCCGGACCCGAGCAAGCCGCTCGGCTGGTACGACTGCGACCACCTGAAGAACGAGTCGCCCAACAACGACGGGCTGGTCAACATCCCGCCGGCCGAGGCGAACAACATCTGGTACTCGCCGCAGGGCGGGGCGCCGGACTACCCGCGTGACGCGAACGGCGTGCCGAACTACGACCCGAGCAAGGCGACCTACCAGCTGCCGTGGCTCAAGGGCGGTGGCCAGGCGACCATGGACGGACCGGTCTACCGGTTCGACCCGACGCTCAAGAGCAGCGTCAAGTGGCCGCAGTACTGGGACGGGAAGTGGTTCGTCGCGGACTTCTACGACGCGACCAACCCGCGGCACGCCGTCACCATGAACCCCGACAACCAGGGTGAGGGCGGGCTGCCGATCCACGCGGACTCGCTGCGGAAGATCATTCCGGTGGGCAACGGCGGTATCCGCAACCTGATGGACTGGAAGTTCGCCCCGGACGGCTCGCTGTACGTCCTCGACTACGGGCGCGGCTTCTTCAACTCCGACTCCGAGTCCGCGCTGTGGCGCGTGACGTACACCGGCGGCGCGCCGACCCCGGCCGCCAAGGACCTGGTCAAGAAGGGAGCGTGAGGCGGTGAGAACGAGAAGCGCGAAACACCTCCGCCCGCTGCGCCTGTGGGCGTCGCTGGTCGGGGCGTTCCTGCTGGTGCTCGGGCTGACATCGACGGCGGCGTACGGGCGCGGGCTGCTCGCGGCCCCGGCAGCCGGACAGACCCTGAACTGGACGGCGGGCGACTCGATCGAGCACTACGCGAGCGCCCCCACGACGGCGGTGGCCGGAGCGACGACCATCGTCTTCGAGAACAGCGCGGCGACCGGCAACACCACCGGTCTCCCGCACACCCTGACCTTCGACACGTCGGACCCGAAGTACAACCACGACGCGCAGGTCAACATCCTCGCCAACCCGGCCGACGCGGCGGGCGGCAGGCACAGCGTCGAGGTCACGCTGACGCCGGGCACGTACCACTACTTCTGCTCGATGCCCGGCCACATCATGATGAGCGGCACGCTCACCGTGACGGCCGGGGGCGGCGGTGCGGACACCACGGCGCCCACCATCTCGGCGAAGGTCGAGGGCCAGAAGAACGCCGACGGCGCCTACGTCGGCTCGGCGACGGTCAGCGTCACGGCCGCCGACGAGGAGGGCGGCTCGGGTATCGGCAGCATCGAGTACGCGGTGGGCGCGGACGGCGCGTGGCAGCCGTACACCGACCCGGTCGTGGTGGACCAGGTGGGCGCGGCAAGCGTCCGCTACCGGGCCACCGACAAGGCCGGCAACGCGGCGGCCGAGAAGTCCGTCGACTTCACCGTCGTGGCTCCGTCGAGCGACGACACCACGGCGCCGGAGACCTCGGCGACCGTCAGCGGTGAGAAGGACGCGGACGGGAACTACGTCGGTACCGCCACGGTCACCGTGACGGCGTCCGACACCGGCTCCGGCGTCAACACCATCGAGTACGCGCTGGGCGCGGACGGCGCCTGGCAGGCCTACACCCAGCCGGTCGCGGTGGACACGGTGGGCGCGGCCGTCGTCCGCTACCGGGCCACCGACAAGGCCGGCAACGCGGCCGCCGAGAAGTCCGTCGACTTCACCGTCGTCACGCCGCCGGCGAAGGACACCACCGCGCCGACCGTCGCCGCGGCGATCACGGGCAGCAAGAACTCGTACGGCGCGTTCATCAGCAGCGCCACGGTGACGCTGACCGCCGAGGACGCCGAGTCGGGTGTCGCGTCGCGGGAGTACGCCCTCGACGGTGGCCCCTACCTCGCGTACACGGCGCCGGTCATCGTGGACCGGGTCGGCGCCCACACGCTCGCCTACCGCGCGAGCGACAAGGCGGGCAACACGTCCGCCGCGGCGAGTGCCGCGTTCACGGTCGCCGAGAGCGGCGGGGTGCCGCCCCCGCCGTGCGCCGAGCACGACGAACGGCTGACGGTGATCGTCGGCACGGTCGACACGGGCGTGCCGAACCGGCTCACGCCCAACCGCTGCACGATCAACGAACTGATCGAGGACGAGCGGGAGTGGACCTCGCAGGCCCTCTTCCTCAAGCACGTGGACGGCGTGCTGGCCACGCTCGTCGGCCAGAACGTCATCGACCAGCGCGAGCAGAAGAAGATCGCGAAGGCCGCCAAGCAGTCGAAGATCGGTCTGCCGGGACAGACCACCGGCTACAAGACGATCTTCGACGGCACCCAGGCGTCCTTCGACAGGTGGGAGCACGTGGGCGGCGGCCAGATGGATCTGGCGGACGGCATGATGACCGTCGACCCGAAGGTCGGTGGTGACCTCGGCATGATGTGGTACCCGGCGCGTCAGTACGAGAACTTCTCGCTGAAGCTCCAGTTCCGCGACGATGCCCCGGGAACCGCGAACGCCAACGGCGGTGTCTTCATCCGCTTCCCGAACCCGCACGACTTCCCGCTGGAGTCGCGTCCCGCCTGGGTGGCCGTCAACTACGGCCACGAGATCCAGATCTTCGACAGCCCGAGCGGGGACATGTACAAGACCGGCTCGGTCTACGGCTTCGACCGGGTGGGCCTCGCGGGCGCCCACCCCACAACCAAGGGCACCTGGAACGACTACGAGATCCGGGTCAAGGACCAGCACTTCGCGATGTTCCGCAACGGTGTCCTGATCAACGAGTTCGACAACAACGCCGGCCAGGTCTTCGACCCGCCGCGGTCCGGTGACCCCGGCACCGACGGCAGGCGCAACGCGTCCGGCTACATCGGACTGCAGAACCACAGCACGAACGATCTGGTCTCCTACCGGAACGTACGGATCAAGGAACTGAAGTAACAGGTCAGCGTCCCGCACACCGCGCAGGCCCTCTCCCGGTCGGGAGGGGGCCTGCGCCGTGGTGCCCGCTCAGGACGTGTGGCGGGCCCGGCTCGGCTGGACGCGCGGGGGCTCGCCGGGCGCCTTCGGATGGTCCGGCGGGTAGGGCAGGTCGCCGAGGCCGTGCTCGCGTTCGTCCCGGGCGGCGAGGTCGAGCAGGCTCTCCAGGGAGAACGCGTGCTCCACCATGTCGGCGTGCACATCACCGAGTTCGGCGTAGCGCACGGGCATGGTCGCGATGTCGAAGTCGCGGGGGGCCACGTCGTCGATCTCCTCCCAGCGCAGCGGCGCGGAGACCGGCGCGTGCGCCTTGGGACGTACGGAGTAGGCGGAGGCGATGGTGCGGTCGCGGGCGGTCTGGTTGTAGTCCACGAAGATCTTGGCTCCGCGCTCCTCCTTCCACCAGGCCGTGGTGACCTGCTCCGGCATCCGGCGCTCCAGCTCCCGGCCGACGGCGATCGCACACCGGCGCACCTGGGCGAAGGTCCAGTGCGGCGCGATCGGGACGAAGACGTGCAGGCCCCGCCCGCCGGAGGTCTTGGGCCAGCCGCGCAGCCCGTGCTCCGAGAGGACCGCGCGCAGTTCGTGGGCCGCGGTGACGGCGTCCGCGAAGCCGGTGCCCGGCTGCGGGTCGAGGTCGATGCGCAGCTCGTCGGGGTGGTCGGTGTCCTCGCGCCGTACCGGCCAGGGGTGGAAGGTCAGACACCCGAGGTTCGCGGCCCACACCACCGCGGCGATCTCGGTGGGGCACACCTCGTCGGCGTACCGGCCGCTGGGGAAGGAGATACGGGCGGTGGGGATCCACTCGGGCAGGTTCTTCGGCGCGCGCTTTTGAAAGAACGACTCGCCGGTGACGCCCTCGGGGAACCGTTCCATCGTGGTGGGCCTCTCGCGCAGCGCCCGGACGATGCCGTCGCCGACGGCGAGGTAGTAGCGGGCGACGTCCAGCTTGGTGAAGCCGCGCTCCGGGAAGTACACCTTGTCCGGGCTCGACAGCCGTACCGCCCTGCCGCCCGCCTCCAGCTCCACCGCCGCTGTCATGTGCGCCACGGTAGGCGCGCCGCGCACCGGCCGCACGCCGGGCGGTCCCGGCCCGCCGCGGTGAGAATCGGACGCATGGACCTGCCCGTGATGCCGCCGCTGCTGCCGATGCTCGCGAAGTCCGTGAAGCAGATCCCGCCCGGGATGCAGTACGAGGCGAAGTGGGACGGCTTCCGCGCGATCGTGCACCGCGACGGAGACGAGGTCGTGATCGGCAGCAGGAACGGCAAGCCCCTGACCCGGTACTTCCCCGAGCTGGTGGCGGCGCTCACGGCCGAGCTGCCCGAGCGGTGCGTGCTGGACGGCGAGATCGTGATCGTGCACGACGGGCGGCTCGACTTCGACCGGCTCACCGAGCGCATCCACCCCGCGCAGTCCCGCGTCGCGATGCTCGCGGAGCGCACGCCCGCCAGTTTCATCGCGTTCGACCTGCTCGCGAAGGGCGACGCGGCCCTGATGGGCATGGGGCAGGCGCTGCGCCGCGAGGCGCTGGAGGCGGCGCTGGTGGGCGTGCGGCCGCCCGTGTACGTGGCGCCCGCGACGACCGACCAGCAGGTGGCGGCCGAGTGGTTCGACCGGTTCGAGGGGGCGGGTCTCGACGGGGTGGTGGCCAAGCCGCTGGATCTGCCGTACCGGCCGGACACCCGCGCCATGTACAAGATCAAGCACGAGCGGACCGCGGATGTGGTGGTGGCGGGCTACCGGCCGCACAAGAGCGGTCCCGTCGTGGGGTCACTGCTGCTGGGCCTGTACGACGAGGCGGGCACGCTGCAGCACGTGGGCGTGTGCGCGGCGTTCCCGATGAAGCGCCGTGCGGAGCTGATGGAGGAGCTGGCTCCGCTGCGCGTCGAGGCGGCGGACCACCCGTGGGCCGCCTGGGCCGAGGCGTCGGCGCACGAGGGTGCCCGGCTGCCGGGGGCGCCGTCGCGCTGGAGCGGCAAGAAGGACCTGTCCTGGGTGCCGCTCACGCCGTCACGGGTCTGCGAGGTGGCGTACGACCACATGGAGGGCACGCGGTTTCGTCACACGGCGCAGTGGCGCAGGTGGCGGCCGGACCGGGAGGCGGCCTCGTGCACGTACGGCCAGCTGGTGGAACCGGTCGGCTACGACCTGGGCCGGGTCCTGGGCGGCGCCTGAGCGGCGCCGGGGGGACCGGCCGGGCGCGGGCTTCCCGCCGGGGGGTGCGCACGGCCCCCGAGCGCGGTGCGCGGCCGGTACCCCCGTCCGGCCGTGCCCGCATGCGCCCGGTCAAGCGCGGTGTGAGCGTGCACAGGTGAGCACTGTCAGCGAGCAACGCCCCGGGCCCGCGGACTCGCCGGCACCGCCACCCGCGCCGACGCCACCCGTGCTCAGCGGCCGGCGGCGGAACGTCGTCTTCGCGACGATCGTCCTCGGCATCCTGCTCGCGGCGCTCGACCAGACCATCGTGGGCACCGCGCTGCCCACGATCGTCGCCGACCTCGGTGGCGCCGAGCACATGTCCTGGGTGGTCACCGCGTACCTGCTCGCCGAAACCGTCTCCACCGCGCTCGTCGGCAAGTTCGGTGACCTGTTCGGACGCAAGCTGATCTTCCAGCTGTCGGCGATCGTCTTCATCACGGGCTCGTTCCTGTGCGGCCTCGCGACCGACATCACACTGCTGATCCTCTGGCGCGCCCTCCAGGGGGTCGGCGCGGGCGGCCTGCTGGTGACCGCCATGGCCCTGATCGCCGACGTCATCCCGCTGCGCGAACGGGGCAAGTACCAGGGTGCGCTGGGAGCCGTGTTCGGCCTGGCGACCGTCATCGGGCCGCTGCTCGGCGGGGTGTTCACCGACCATCTGACGTGGCGCTGGGCGTTCTACGTGAACGTGCCGATCGCGGTCGTCGTGGTCGTCGCGGCGGCCCGGACGATCCCGTCCGTCCGCTCGGCGGCCCGGCCGGTCATCGACTACCTCGGTATCGCGCTGGTCGCGGCCGGCGCGAGCGCGCTGATCCTCGGCACCAGCTGGGGCGGCAGCCAGTACGCCTGGGGGTCGCCGGTGATCGTCGCCCTGTTCGCCGGCGGTGTCGTCGCGCTCGCGCTGTTCTGCCTCGTGGAGACACGGGCCGCGCAACCCATGCTGCCGACGCGGCTGTTCCGCAACCCGGTCTTCTCGGTGTGCTCGATCCTCAGCTTCATCGTCGGCTTCGCGATGCTCGGCGCGTTGACGTTTCTGCCGACCTACCTCCAGTACGTGGACGGCGACTCGGCCACCCTCTCCGGTGTACGGACGCTGCCGATGGTGATCGGCCTGCTGATCGGATCGATCTTCAGCGGCAATGTCGTCAGCAGGACCGGGCGCTACCGTCTCTTCCCCGTCGTGGGCACGGCCGTGACCGCCGTGGGGCTGTTCCTGCTCTCGCGGATCGGGCCCGGCTCGGGGGTCTGGAAGGAGTCCGGCGCGATGTTCGTGCTGGGCCTCGGCATCGGGCTGACAATGCAGGTCCTGACCATCGCCGTACAGAACACGGTGGACTACACGGACCTGGGCACCGCCACGTCGGGCGTCACGTTCTTCCGTACGCTCGGCAGTTCCTTCGGCACCGCCGTCTTCGGCACGATCTACACCAGCGCGCTCACCCCCCGTCTGCGCGATGCCGTCCCCCGGGCCGTGCGGGCGGGCGGCGCGGGGCCCGCGGCCGTGGCGAAGGCTGCCCGCAGCCCCGAAGGTCTGCACCGGCTCGACCCCGCCCAGTCCGCGCCCCTGATCCAGGCGTACACGGACACGCTCCACACGGTCTTCCTGTGGACGGTGCCGGTCGCCCTGGTCGGCTTCGTCGTGTCGCTGTTCCTCAAGCAGGTCACGCTGCGCGACTCCGCGCGGGCCACCTCGACCGACATGGGTGAGGGATTCGCCTCGCCCTGTTCGGGCGACTCGGAGACGCTGCTCGAACGGTCCGTCGGCACCATCCTGCGCGGCGCGAGCCCCGACACGGCCCGCACCATCGTGCGGGCCTCCGACACCCGGCTCGACATCGCGGGGGCCTGGGCGGTGATGCAGGTGGACCTGCTGACCCGGATGGTCGGGCACGCGAGCCTCGGGCTGATCGCCACCCGCAAGAACATGCCGCCCGAGGTGCTTGTGCCGGTGTTCGACCGGATGGTCGGCGAGGGGTACCTGACCCGGGCGGGCACGCTCTTCTCACAGACCGAGGCGGGCCGCAGGGAGGCCGCCGCCATCAACTCGGCGTGGGCCCGCTGGCTCGGCGACCGGCTGACGGAGTTCCAGGACCGGCCGAGCGGGGCCGAACTGCGGCGCGCCGTGGACGCGATCGCGAAGCGGGCGCTGGCCGAGGACCTCTCGGACGAGCGGCCGGGTCCGCGCGGCCGGGCGCCCCTCGGCGCCACCGCGTCCGGCGAGGGCCGCGAGGGCTGAGGGTCCGCAGCGGCGTGACGCCGCGCGACGGCGACGCCGCCCGCCGGGCCGGCTCCGGGAGAGCGCCGGGCCGGTGACGCCCGTCGGCCGACAACCGTCAGCCGCGTGCCCGGCACCCTCAGTCCTCGGCCCCCTGAAGGGCGCCGTCGACGTACACCCAGCGGCCGTCCTCCCGCGCGAACGTGCTGCGTTCGCGCAGCACGCCGGGCGCTCCCCCGTCCGGATCGTTCGCACGATCCGTGTAACGGGCGAGGAAGGTGACCGAGCCGGTCGTGTGGAAGGCGCTGCCGTCCTTGGTGTCCAGGATCGTCAGGCCGTTCCACCGCGTCGCCGGGTCCAGACCGAGCCGGTCCGGCCGGGTGCCCGCCGCCCAGGTGCGCAGCAGGTACGCCTCGTCGCGTACGGCGAAGGCGCTGTAGCGCGAGCGCATCAGCAGCTCGGCGGTGGCCGGGACGCCCGTACCGGCGTGGAAGCGGCCGCAGCAGGCGGCGTACGTGGCGGCCGGATCGCAGGGGCACGGCGACGAGGCGCCGACGGCGGGCGGTGCGGGGCGCGGGGCGCGCGCGGGGCGGCGGGAGCGTGGGGCCATGGCGCCCATTGTCCCCGCATCCGCGCGAGCGGGCCGACGCGCGACCGGCTCGCCGGGGCCCGGGGTCCCGGCGGGCGGCCGGCTCGGGAATGATCGGCGCGTGGACGTGAGCGAGAGGGAGGCGGTCCGGGTATGAGGCTGACGATGCTGGGTGGTGGCGGTTTCCGGGTGCCGCTGGTGTACGGGGCGCTGCTGCGCGACCGCGGCGAGGGCCGGATCACCGAGGTCACGCTGTACGACGTGGAGGCGGCGAGGCTCTCGGCCGTGGCCCGGGTCCTCGCCGACCAGGCCGCCGGGGTGCCGGACGCGCCCGCGGTCACGGTGACCACCGACCTCGACGAGGCGCTGCGCGGCACGGACTTCGTGTTCTCCGCGATCCGGGTGGGCGGCCTGGCGGGCCGGGCGGCCGACGAGCGGGTCGCGCTGGCCGAGGGCGTGCTCGGCCAGGAGACGGTGGGCGCGGGCGGCATCGCGTACGGCCTGCGGACGGTGCCGGTCGCCCGGGAGATCGCCCGCCGGGTCGCGGCGCTCGCACCGGACGCCTGGGTGATCAACTTCACCAATCCGGCGGGTCTTGTGACGGAGGCGATGGCGGGCGTCCTGGGCGATCGGGTCATCGGGATCTGCGACTCCCCCGTCGGTCTCGGCCGGCGGGTGGCGCGGGTGCTGGGCGTCGATCCGGCCACGGCGCGCCCCGACTACGTGGGGCTGAACCATCTGGGATGGCTGCGCGGCCTGTATGTGGACGGGCGGGACCAACTGCCGCGGCTGCTGGGCGACGCCTCGCTGCTCGGTTCCTTCGAGGAGGGCCGCCTGTTCGGTCCCGAGTGGCTCGCCCCGCTGGGCGCGATCCCCAACGAGTACCTGCACTACTACTACTTCAACCGCGACACGGTGCGGGCCTACCGGAGCGCCGAACGTACGCGCGGGGCGTTCCTGCACGACCAGCAGGCCGGTTTCTACGCGGAGTTGGGCGGCGCCGAGGACCCCCCACCCGGTGTGGCCTCGGCGGCCTGGCACCGCACCCTCGCGGAGCGCGAGGCGACGTACATGGCGGCGAACCGCGACGCGGCGGGTATGGGCGAACGGGACGAGGAGGACCTCGAATCCGGCGGGTACGAGAAGGTGGCGCTCGCGCTGATGCGGGCGATCACGCGCGACGAGAAGGCCACGCTGATCCTGAATGTGCGCAACCGGGGCACCCTGTCCGTGCTGGACGCGGAGGCCGTGGTCGAGGTGGTGTGCGCGGTGGACACGAACGGGGCACGCCCGCTCGCGACGGACCCGCTGCCGCTGCACGCGGTGGGCCTGGTGACGGCGGTGAAGGCCGTGGAGCGCGAGGTGCTGCGCGCGGCGCGGACCGGGGCGCGGGCGGACGCGGTCACCGCGTTCGCCCTGCACCCCCTGGTCGACTCGGTGTCCGTGGCGCGCCGGCTCGTGGACGGCTATGTGGCCGCCCATCCGGGGCTCGGTTACCTGCGTGGCTGACCGGGCGGGCCGGGCCGGGCTGATCGGCCCGGCCGGCCGGTGACGGGCAAGCGGTGATGACGCCGCCGGGTGCGGCGCCGCAGCGCACCTGAAAGACGCTGCGGCGCCGTACCCGTTCCCCGCCCTCTTCGTAGTGGTCGTGTGGCGGCCGTCAGGTCAGCAGGAAGTCCGCCTGACCCGACTTCGCGCCCTGGATGAAGGCGGCGATCTCGGCCGGTGTGTAGATGAGCGCGGGACCGTCAGGGTCGGAGGACTGGCGCATCGCGATTCTGCCGTCGGCCAGCTTCATGGCCTCGATGCAGTTTCCGCCGTTGCCGCCGCTCCACGGCTTGTGCCAGCCCTCGGCGCCGAGCTCGCGAGCCGGCATGCCGTTGTATATGGGATCCATTCACAGCTCCTTGCGGACATCCTTGAGGATCTCCTTCGTGCTTTGCGCAGTTGCGGCCTGCGCCGCCATCCGGTCCATGACCTCCAGGTGAGTGGCCACCTCCAGGCGCGCGTCGAGGTAGACGGCGCCGGTGAGGTACTCGCTGAAAACCATGTCCGGCAGCTCTGGTTCCGCGAAGCGGAAGATCACGAACGGCCCGTAGGTACCCGGGTGGTGTCCGCTGGCGAACTCCGCGATCTGCAGGGTCACATGGGGCAGGTCCGCCGCCTCCAGGAGGCGGTCGATCTGCGCCCGCATGATCTCCGGGCTGTCGCCGACGGGACGGCGGAGCACCGTCTCGTCCATGACCACCCAGAATCTCGGTGCGTTCTCACTGGTGAGCAAGGACTGTCGGGCCATGCGGAGCGCGACGTGCCGTTCCGCCTCCTCGGGGGAGGAACGCCCGACGGCGCCGGCCTTCATCACCGCGCGTGCGTAGTCCTCGGTCTGGAGGAGGCCCGGCACGAAGTGCGGTTCGTACTCGCGCAGCAGCGCCGCGGCCCCTTCCAGACTGACATACACGCTGAACCAGTCGGGGAGGATGTCGTGGAACCGCTGCCACCAGCCCGGTTTGTTGGCCTCCTCGACGAGCCCCGTGAAGACACCGGCCTCCTCGGGACCCACGCCGTAGGCGGTGAGCAGCACCTGCACGTAGGGGATCTTGAGCGCGACCTCAGCCGTCTCCATCCGGCGGATCGTGGCAGGAGCCACGCGCAGGAGCTTCGCGGCCTCCTCGCGTTTCAGGCCGGAGCGCTCCCGCAGGTCTCGCAGACGCCTGCCGAGCACGACCTGACCCACGGTCGGGGCCGACCGCGGTTCACTCACTTCTGGGACCTCCCCGTTGCCACGATGTGCAAGCAGTGTGCCATGACTCTGGCAGTGAGAACACGGCACTCTGGAAATTCCAGAGTGCCACTTGCCAAGTGTCGCGGACAGGTGGACAGTGGAGAAGTGAACCAGTTCACGCGGCGGTCGAGCTGTGCCACGGGAGAGGCGCAGAGCGGATCAGCCGCTCCCCCACCGTTAGGAATCGGTCGTGGCACCTGGTAACGCGGTCACCCCCCGGCTTGCGCCTATGTGCTCTGGCAACGTTGTCCGCCGCTACGGTTTCGAATTGCCGGCACGCGCGGAGTCCGTGAGCCGGGCCAGGAAACTCACCACGGACCGGTTGCTCCGCTGGGGCGTGTCCAAGGCTGTGTCCGACACGGCGGAGCTCGTCGTCTCCGAACTGGTCACCAACGCGGTCGTGCACGCGGCCGGCGACCACGTCATCTGCGAACTGCGCGTGGACACCGAGCGGCTGCGGATAGCCGTGGAGGACCAGGGTTACGGCCCGACGGGACCCCAACTGCACCGCGGCGGCGCCGACGAGGGCGGCCGGGGACTCTTCCTCGTGGACTCCATGTGCACCTGCTGGGGAGCCCAGGACACCTCCGGCTACGGCCCCGGACGCGTCGTGTGGGCGGAGCTTCCGCTCGGGGCGGAGCAGCCGTGTTGAGGAGCGCGCGCACCGCGCTGACGCGGTTCGGCCGGGCGTCGCGGTTCGGGGAGAACGGCTCCGTGCGCGCCGGCGGCACGGTACGGCTGCCGCTCCCGGAGACGCTGCCCGCCTCGCTGGGCTGCGACGCGGTGGGGGTACCCGCCCGTCACGGGTTCCGGCTGATGGCGCGGATGCCCCGCACGGGATGCGTCTTCGCCGACACCGACTGGTGGTGGTGGATCGTCCCCGCCGGCTCGGACCTGGAACTGTCCTGGCCCGCTCCGGCCCTGTACGTGGCGGGAATCAGCGTGCCGGCCGCCCGGCCGCGCCTCATCCACTGGCCGGACGACCGTACGCCCTACACCCCGCCGATCCCCTTCTACCTGATGGTCTGCCAGCTCGCGGGGACGACCCCGGCCTGGACCGACGCCGGCGCGATGCCCGTCCCGCGCGGCGGCGCGCGCGCGTAGAGCGAGCGGTCCACGCGGTCGCCCCGCCGGGCCCGGGGCACGCGCGACCGGGCGCTCCAGCCACGGCGTGGGCCCGTCCGCGAACCGGGCCCTTCGCGACGGCATGGCGGCCGCGGCCCTCCCGTACGGCCGAAAGGGCGGCCGCGTCCATGACGCGACCGCCCCTCAAGGGACAGCGGAACCCGGTGTTCAGGCGGTACGGACCACGTCGAGCAGCAGTGCCTGGCCGGGCGCCAGGTTGGGCAGCGGGATCCCTGTGGTCGCGAGGACCGTGCCGGGCAACGTCACCCAGCCCTCCAGCGCCGCCGCGAACCATCCCGGGCCCGACACCTCGTGCAGCCGCGGCAGGCCCACCTCGTCACGGACCCGCAGCCGGTACGCGCCCGACGGCGCGAGGCCGGGCAGCCGTACCCGGCCCGCCTGGCCGTCCGCCGACGTCGCGAGACGCGACCAGGAGTAGAGCGCCTGTGATCCGTCCCGCGCGACGACCCCGTGCAGCAGCACCGCCTCGTCGGGCAGGTCGGCCCGTACGGTGCGGCCCGTGTGCAGCAGGTCGCGCTTGGCCTTGTACAGCTCCGCCCACCGGCCGAGCTGCGCGATCTCGTCCGCGTCGCGGGCGGTGAGGTCGTCCTCGATGCCCGCGTGCCCGAACAGGGCGGTCGCCAGCCGGAACGACGCGTCGGTCGCCCGGCCCGTGGTGTGCGCGACCGGGCCGCCGACATGGGTGCCGATCAGCTCGGGCGGCAGCACCTGAGCCGTCCAGCGCTGGATGGCCTGACGCTCGACGGGGTCGTTGCAGTCCGAGGGCCACACCCGGTCCGTACGGGCGAGGATGCCGAGGTCGACCCGGCCGCCGCCGGACGAGCAGCTCTCGATCTCCAGGCCCGGGTGGCGTTCCCTGAGCGCGTCGAGGAGCCGGTAGAGCGCCTCGGTCTGGGCGTGCACGCCGGGCCTGTCGTGTCCGTCGGCCCCGCGGTGGACCGCTTCGAGGAGGTCGCGGTTGTAGTCCCACTTGAGGTAGTCGACCGCGTACCGCGTGACGACCTCGTCCAGCGACGTCAGCAGGTAGTTCCAGGCGTCCTCATGGCCCAGGTTGACCGCGTACTGGTGGCGCATGCTCGGGCCGAGACCGGCCGAGGGGCCGAGGATCCACTCGGGGTGTTCCCTGGCCATGCGCGAGTCGAGGTTGACCATCTCGGGCTCGACCCAGAGGCCGAACTGCATGCCGTGCCCGTGCACCCGGTCCACCAGCGGACCGAGCCCGTCCGGCCAGACCGCTTCGTCGACGCTCCAGTCGCCGAGGCCCGCCGTGTCGTCACGGCGGCCGGAGAACCAGCCGTCGTCCAGGACGAGGCGTTCCACGCCGACCTCCGCCGCCAGGTCCGCCAGGTCCAGCAGGCGTTCCAGGCGGTGGTCGAAGTAGACGGCCTCCCAGGTGTTGAGGGTGAGCGGGCGAGGGCCCGCCGGATGGACGGCCCTGGCCCGCATCCGGTCGTGGAACCGGTCGGCGAGGCCGTCGAGGCCCCGCTCGGACCAGACGAACAGGCACTCGGGCGAGGTGTACGTCTGCCCCGGCGCGAGCCGTATCTCGCCGGGCGCGAGGAGCTCGCCGCCGCCGAGGACCGCGCCGTGCACACCCGCGCCCTCCGGCAGCCGCTCGGCCAGCCAGCGCTGGTTGCCGCTCCACGCCACATGGAGCCCCCACACCTCGCCCTCGCGGAAGCCGAAGCCCGGCACGCCGAGTGTCAGCAGGTGGGGCGCCTCAAGTCCCGGGCGGCCGCGGCGCACCGAGCGGACATGGCTGCCGTGGGTGAGGGTCGAGCGCTGCGGAACCCGCTCGCGGCACCACTTGCCGGTGAAGTCGAGGATCTCGGTGGCCCGGGCCGGGACCGGCAGCAGCGTGGTGACCGCGCCGAGGTCGTACGGTACGGAGCCGTCGTCGCCGGCGCCGGCCGGCGCCGGCCGGGTGACCCGGGTGGTGACACCGAGGACACCGGCGGCGTCGAGCCGGTAGGTGAGGACGAGGGCGAGCCCGCTCACGTCGTCGTCGAGATGGAGGGTCAGTTCGCGCTCGCCGAGGTCGGCGCCGGTGAGCCGGGGCCGCGGTGTGGTGCCGACGCCGCCCCGGTGTCCCTCGTGGGCCGGCGTGCCGTTCCAGCCGTCGAACTCGGTCGGCCAGACGGTGAACGTCCGGGGCATGTCGGGGGCGCTGTTGAGGACGACGCCGTCCGCCGTCATGCTCAGCGCGGCGAGTTCGCCGTCGGTCAGCTCCCCGAGGTCCGCGCCCCAGTGCAGGACGCGGGGCAGGGGGTCGCCGAGCTCCACGACGAAGCTCACTCCGGCCGCACGCAGATGGGCGATCCGCGCGGTGGTGCGGGTCAATGCAGTGTCCTCTCGAACCGTGTGGGGGCGTGACGCTCTGGTCCCTCGCCCGGTCACTCTTCCTTCTGTGCCAGGATTTTCCTGGTCTCCTCGGTGATCTGCCGGAACACGTCGTCGTTCCTGTCATGGGAGAAGAAGGACTGGAGCAGGGGCTGGGCGGTCTTCTGGATCGCCGTTCCGTTGCCGTAGGCGGGCACCGGGTACAGCGCACCGGACTTCTGCGCGTCGATGAAGGGCGACAGGTCGACGCCCTTCTTCTTCAGCGTGGCGGCCGAGGCGTCCATGGACGCGGCGATGGAGGGGAAGAACGTGCCGCTCTTGCCCGCCATGGTCTGGCACTGCTCGGACTCCTGGTAGGAGACCCACTTCCAGGTGAGGTCCTTGTGCCGGGAGCCGGACCAGATCATGTTGCCGTTGGAGTTGGCCTCCGCCGACCGTTTGCCGTCGGGGCCCTTGGGCTCGGGGGCGACGCCGTAGTGCAGCTTCGGGATGTCCGGGTACTGGGTCGCCGACCAGGAGCCGTCGTTGGCGATGGCCACCTTGCCGGAACCCAGCAGCTGGGAGCTGCTGGGCGCGTTGCCCGCGGAGGTGAACTCGCCCTCGGTGGGCGCGTACCCCTTGTCGGTGATCCCGCGGACCCAGTTCATGGTCTTCACGAACCGCGGGTCGTCGTAGGTGAAGGTGGTGGGCCAGGTGGCCTTGTCGCCCATGCGCCAGCCGAGGGTGGACACGAGCGGGTTCCAGGAGGTCTGGCCGGTGAAGTCCTGCACACCGAGCGCGCCGATGCCGTAGACCTTGATGTGCTTCTTGTCGAAGCCGGGCTGGTCGCCGCGGCGGCCCTTGGAGTCGACGGTGAGATGGGCGATCATCTTGCCGAAGGTGCCGCCGTCGTCCGGGTTCCACGTCAGGTTGTTCATGTCGGCCGCGGTGTAGCCGGCCTTCTTGAGCATGTCCTGGTTGTAGTAGAGGCCCGCGGTGGACCAGTCCATGGGCAGGGCGTACAGCTTGCCGTCGGTGTAGCGGTAGAAGCCGGATCCGGTCGCGTACTTCTTCAGGTCGAAGTCCGACTTCTTGACGTACCCGTCCAGCGGCTCCAGCTGGTTGAGCGCCGCGTACTGCTGGAGGTACTGGCCGCTGTTCATGAAGGCGTCGGGCGCGGTGTCGGCGACGAAGCCGGAGAGCAGCTTGGTGAAGTAGTCGTTCACGTCGTACTGCGAGATCTTGACGGTGACGCCGGGGTTGTCCTTCTCGAAGACGTCGGCGCACTGCTGGTACGCGGCGGCCTGCTTGTCGTCCCAGGTCCACCAGTTGATGGTGGTACCGCTCGCGGAGACGGAATCGGAGCCGCAGCCGCTGACGACGGCGGCGAGTCCCGCGGCCGCCAGCGCGGCGACGAGCTTGCGTGGCCTGGTGCCAATCCTCATCGTTCCTCTTCTCCTTTGGCCGTCGCGGCCCTGAATGCGGACAGCGCGTCGGCGACGTCGTCGTGGCCGCCTGCCTCGTGGCCGTTGAACTCCCAGGCCCGGATGGTCTTCGGGCCCCGGTAGGCGTGGTACGCCCCGAAGGTGGTGGACGGCGGGCACACGTCGTCCGTCAGCCCGGTGGAGAAGTGCGCGGGCGCCAGGGCCCGTCGCGCGAAGGCGACCCCGTCGAAGTGGTCGAGGGTGTGGAACACCGCTTCGACCGACGAGCGCCGCGCCGCGAGGTAGCCGGTGATCTCGCTGTAGGGCGCGCTCGCCGTGATGCGTACGGCGCGGCGTACGTCGGCGAGGAACGGTGCCTGGAAGTACGCGGCGGCGAGGTCGGGGAGGAGACCCGCCGCCGCGAGTGCGATGCCGCCGCCCTGGCTGTTGCCCGCCACCGCGACACGCCGCTCGTCGACCGTGCCGAGCGAGCGCACGGCGTCGACGGCGCGGACGGCGTCGGTGAAGACCCGGCGGTAGTAGTAGGTCTCCTTGTCCTCGATGCCACGGGTGAGGAAGCCGGGGTACGCGGGGGCGCTGCCGACCGGGTCGCCGGTGGAGCCGCCCGCGTGGGCGCCGCCCTGGCCGCGCGCGTCCACGATCAGGTGCGCGTATCCGGCGGACGCCCAGACCAGGTCGTCGTACGGTCCACCGCGCCCACTGCCGTACCCGTGGAACTGGACGACGGCGGGCAGTGGCGCGTCGCCGCGGTCCCTGGGCAGCCGCAGCCAGCCCCGGACGGGGTGGCCGCCGAAGCCCGGGAACTCCGCGTCGAACACGTCGACGGTGCGCAGTTCGGTGGGCACGGGTGTGAGGGTGAGACCGTCGCCGGCCGCCCGCGCCTCGGTGAGCGTGGCCCCCCAGAACGCGTCGAAGCCGGCCGGGTCCCGGTGGCCGCTGCGGTACTCCCACAGCGCGGGGAGGTCCAGGTCGCTCAGCATGCGGGCCTCAGCGCCGCGTCGAGTGTGACGTCCCGGCCCGCGGGCACGGTGACCTCGGCCCGTGCGGCGCCGTACCCGACCCGTACGGGCACGCTGTCGTCGCCGCCGACCCGCCTGAGGGTGACGGTCGTCAGGGCACCGTCCTCCCAGGCGAGGTCGGCGGCCAGCCCGCCACGGCACCGCAGGCCCGTGGCGCGCCCCTCTCCCCACGCTGCGGGAAGCGCGGGGAGCAGGTCTACGAGGTCGCCGTGGCTCTGCACGACGAGTTCGGCGAGTCCGGCGGGGAAGCCGAAGTTGCCGTCCATCTGGAAGGGCGGGTGGGTGGAGAACAGGTTCGGCAGCAGCCCGCCCCACACGGAGCCGTCGACGGGCGCGTACTCGTTCGCGTTGTGCTCCAGCGGCCGTACGGCCTCCAGGAACAGGGAGCGGGCGGTGTCGCCGTCACCGAGGCGGGCGCGCAGCGCGATCTTCCAGGCCCAGGACCATCCCATGGCTCCGGGGCCGCGCCGCTCCATCAACAGGCGTGCTGCCTCGGCGAGTTCGGGAGTGGACCGCGGGGTGATCTGGTCGAGCGGGTAGAGCGTGACCAGCTGGGACATGTGACGGTGGAGGGGGTCCTGCTCGGGCAGGTCGGTGACCCACTCCAGGAGGTGGCCCTCCGCTGCGGTGCCGGGTTCGCGCAGACGCGGCAGCGCGGCCTCGATCTCGGCGCACAGCGGGTCGTCCTCCACGCCGATGATCCGGGCCGCCGCGAGGGTGCGGGTGAGGGTGGCGCGCACCAGGGCGATGTCCATGGTGGTGGAGTGGGTCAGCGCCTCGGGCTCGCCCGCCGGCGACAGGAAGTGGTTCTCCGGGGAGGTGGCGGGGATCGTGTCGAGGAAACCGTCCTCGCCCTCCACCAGCCAGTCGACGCAGAACGCGGCCTGGCCGCGCAGCACGGGCCAGGCCCGCTCCCGCAGGAACGCGGTGTCGCGGGTGAAGTCGTAGTGGTCCCACAGGTGTTGGGTCAGCCAGGCGCCGCCCATCATCCACAGGGCCCAGGACGGATCGCTGTGGCCCATGCCGACGGGCAGGGACCAGCCCCACATGTCGGTGTTGTGGTGGGTGACCCAGCCGCGCGTGCCGTACAGCTCGCGGGCGACGTCGGCCCCGGTCTCCGCGAGCCGGTCGAGCAGGCCGAACAACGGCTCGTGGCAGTCGCCGAGGCCGGTGACCTCGGCCGGCCAGTAGTTCATCTCGGTGTTGATGTTGACGGTGTAGTTGGAGGACCACGCGGGGCGCAGGTCCTCGTTCCACATGCCCTGCAAGTTGGCGGGCGGCCCGCCGCCGGGCCGCGAGCAGGACGCCAGCAGGTAGCGGCCCAGCTGGAACATCACGGTCGCGGTGAGCTGCTCGTCCTTACCGGAGAGGATGTCGCCGGCGACGTCGTACGTACCGGTGCGGCGGGCGCCGAAGGTGACGCGCGCGGCGGCGAGCAGCGGGCGCAGGTCCTCCTGGTGGCCGCGCAGGAGGGCGTCCGCGCCGAGGGCGAGGGCACGCTCCGCGGCGCCGGCCGCCCGTGCGCGGTGCTCGGCGCGGGTCACGGGCGCCGCCCGGTGCCAGACGTCGGCCGCCGCCGACGAGGAGGCGACGGTGACGAGGAGGCGGGTCATGCCGGTGACGGCCCAGTTGCCGTCGGCCGCGGTGACGCGGCCGTCGGTGGCGACCCGTACGACGAGAACGGCGTACGGGTCGTACCCGCCCGAGCGGACGGCGGCGTCGGCCGCGGCGGCGTCCTCGGGCCGGTCGGCGTACCGCAGCGGCTCTTTGACGCTCTTCTCGTGCTCGGGAGCGCCGTCGACGGGCAGCGCCGCCTCGACCACCAGGCCTTCGGGGCCGCTCTCGTGGTGCAGTATCCGCAACGGGGTGGTGAGGTCGAGGGTCGCGTCGAGGGTTCCGCCGGTGACGGTGAGGTCGACGCAGAGCGCCTCGGCGGGGCGGCTGGCCCAGGTCCTGCGCACCACGCTCAGCGCGCCGTCGGTGATCTCCTCCTCGGCGACGCCGTCGTCCAGGTCGAGGGTGCGGCCACCGTAGTGGGCCGCGTCGGAGACGCCGAGGCCGAGGGTCAGGTCGGCGAAGGGCAGGTACTCCTGGCTGTAGCGCCCCTCGAAGCTCATCAGGAGGGACTCGGCCCGGCGCAGGTCGCCGGCTCGTATCGCGTCCCGGATCTCGGCGAGGCGTGCGGGCCCCGCGCCCTCGGAACGGACGGCGGCGAGGCCGTCGGCGGGAGTGTCCGGGGTGCCGGACCACAGGGTGGAGTCGTTGATCTGGAGGCGCGCGCTCCGTGTGCCTCCGAAGACCATGGCGCCCAGGCGGCCGTTGCCGACCGGCGCGGCCTCGTTCCACGTGGCGGCTGGTCGCGGCCAGTGCAGCCGCAGATCGTCGTTCATGAGTGTCGG
Source organism: Streptomyces sp. NBC_01497 (assembly GCF_036250695.1). Lineage (NCBI taxonomy): Bacteria > Bacillati > Actinomycetota > Actinomycetes > Kitasatosporales > Streptomycetaceae > Streptomyces > Streptomyces sp. NBC_01497. The sequence goes on from NZ_CP109427.1 coordinate 1,137,867, forward strand.
TTCCTGGTTCCTTACTTGATACCGGTGAAGCCGATGGAGTTGACGATCCGCCGGCCGAAGACCATGAAGAGGGCGAGCATCGGCAGGGCGGCGATCAGTGTGGCCGCCATGAGGCCCGCCCAGTCCGGAGCGGCCTGCGGCGAGGACTGCTTGAACACACCCAGCGCCAGCGTCAACGGCCGCGCGTGATCGTCGTTGGTGGCCAGCAGCGGCCAGAAATAGTCGTTCCAGGTATTGATGAAGGTCAACAACGACAAGGTCGCTATCGGCGCGGCCGTCATGGGCAACGTGATCGTGAAGAAGATGCGCATCCTGCTCGCACCGTCCACGACCGCCGCCTCCTCCACCTCCGTACTCAGCCCCAGCATGAACTGGCGCAGGAAGAAGATGTTGAACGCCGAGAAGAACGCGCCCGGAAGAATCAGACCGGTGAACGAATTCAACTGGTGAATGTCCCGGATGAAGATGAAGTTCGGCAGCAGCGTCAGGATCGCCGGCACCATCAACGCACCCAGCAGGATGTTGAAGACCGTGTTGCGCCCCCGCCACCGCAACCGCGAGAACGCGTACGCCGCCATCGCCGAGCAGAACACCACGAGCGCGGTCTGCACCGTCGCGTAGATGATCGAGTTCCGCAGGAACAACGGTGTGTCCAGCGCCGCGCCCGAACCGCCCTGCGCCTGCGCCTCGGCCTGCGACGCCAGCCCCAGCGCCCGCTTGAAGGCGCCCCAGGTGAAATCGACCGGCAGGAACGACGACGGATCGGTCGGCAGCGCCACATTGTTCGACAACGCCGTTCGCACGATCCAGTAGAACGGAAAGACCGTCACGACCAGCACGACGACGATGAAGACCCACGCCGCGATCCGGCCCGGCGAGATGCGGCGGCGCTCAGCGGACACAGTGACCGGTGAACCGGCGGCGCCGGAACGGGACCCGCCCGAAACAAGAGTGGACATGAACGGGCTCCTCAGCTCAAGTCTGTTTCATTGGCGCGCGCGAGGCGCATCTGCGTGAACGTGATCGCGATCAGCAGAACGAACAGGGCCAGCGACATCGTCGACGCGTAACCGAAGTCGAGCTCGCCGAAGCCCTTTTCATAGATGTACATCTGCAGCACGTTCGACGCGTTCGCCGGACCGCCCTGCGTCGTGACCGACACGATGTCGAACACCTGGAAGGAACCGATCACCGTGAGGATCACCACCATCACCAGGATCGGCCGCAGCAACGGCACGGTGAGACGCCGGAACATCTGTACCTCACTCGCACCGTCCAGCCGCCCGGCCTCGTACACCGACGGCGGGATCGTCTGCAGGCCCGCGAAAATCAGCACCGCGTTGTAGCCCATCGACTTCCACACACTCACCGCCGCCAGCGACGGAATCGCCCAGTGGCTGTCGGAGAAGAAGAGCAGGTGCACTCCCGTCACCTTCTCCAGCAGCTGGCTCACGATGCCCAACTGCGGATCCAGCATCCACTGCCACACCAGCGCGGCCACCACACCCGAGATCAGGAACGGCAGGATGATGAGGCCCCGTATCACCGTCGAGCGGGTCAGCCGGTGCAGTACCACCGCCGTCAGCAACGACAGCAGCACACCGACCACCACCGACAGCGCGACGAAGTACACGGTCACAAGCAGCGAATGCCAGAACACCGAATCGCCGAACATCTCACGCCAGTTGGCCAGCCCGACCCACTTCGGCGGAGTCAGGATGTGGAACGAGGTGAAGCTGTAGTACACCCCCCGCACCGTCGGGTAGGCGAAGAAGACGAGGAACCCGGCGATCGCCGGAGTGATCAGCAGCCACGCCAGCTTCCCGTCACCACGGCGGGGGGAGGCCGACGCCACCGCACGCCCCGGCGCACGACGACCCCCCGCCCAGCGCCCCGGCGCAGCAGGCTGTTCTTTCACGATCTGCGCCACGGCGCACTCCTTGGCACTCGTAACTCCAGCCCCGTGAACAGGGGCTACGGACAGAGGAACTACTGGACGACGATCTGGTCGATGTCGGCCACGTTGTCACTGGGGTTGCCGAACCCGATGCTGTTGTCGCCGGCCTTCAGCGTCATCGGCACCGTGACGTTCTGGGTGTGGTCCCAGTCGTTGTCGCCGGTCCCCGAGAAGGGCAGCTGGATCGTCTGTCCGTTGACGGTGACGATCCCCTGGCGGCTGGTGTCACCGTCCGCGTACGCCACGGTGACCAGGTAGGTCCCGTCGCGCGGCGCCGTGACATGGTCGAAGGTCACCGTCGCGGCTCCCCCGAGATTGCCCGCCTTCGCGCCTCCGGCACAACCCCCGCAGCCGGACGGTGTGGCACCGCCGGCCAGGGTGGCGTCCTCGCCCTGGTAGGTGACGGGACCCGCGGTGTCCGCGGTGGTGACCGGCACGGCGGTACTCGCCGCCGAGGTCCTGCCGCGGGTGTCGACCGCGGTCACGGTGTAGCTGTGGCCGGACGCCGGGGCGAGCGAGGAGAGCGTGGCGGAGGTGGCCGAGGCGCCGGTGGAGGCGACCTTCGTGCCGTTGTCACGGATGTCGTAGCGGGCGACGGTGGAGCCCTTCGCGGCCACGGCCGGGTCCCAGGCGAGGGAGACGGAGGTGGCGGTGGCGGAAATGCCGTGCGCTCCGGTGGGGATGGTGGGGTTCGCGGTCTTCGCCGGGGTCACGGTCAGCAGCCGCGAGCCGTGGGCGGGCAGCGTCGCGCCGAAGGAGCCGGTGACGGAGCCCAGGTCCTTGTGGCTCCACACGTCCTTGACGTCCGCCGCGCCGCCGAAGCCGAGATCCTTGAACTGCGCGGTGGCCTGCGCCGACGACGAGCCGAGGTTGAACAGCGCGACCGTGTAGCTGCCGTCCGCGTTGCGGGCGTACCAGGTCTGCTGCTCGGAGGACTGGCTGACGGGCTTCGCCGGCCGGCCGGCCTGGTCGATGGCGATGACGTCGTCGTTGGTCAGGAGCTTGACGCCGTAGCTGTCGAGCTTGGTGAGGTCGTCACCGATGTACAGCGGCGCTGCCTCGATGGCCCACAGGGTCATGTAGCTCTGGCGCTCGTCCTCGGTGAGGCCGTCCATCTGGCCGCTGCCGACGTCGACGGAGTCGAGGTTGTTCCAGTGGCCGGGCCCCGCGTCGGGGATCCACTGGACGACGTCGCGCCAGCGCTGCTTCACCGAGGCGTCCCAGGTGACCAGTGTGTTGCAGTAGCACTCGACGTCCGTGTCGATGCGCCAGCCGTTGCTGTCCTTCTTCCAGTCGTCGGCGTAGCTGTGGCTGAGCGCCCAGGAGAGGGTGAACTCGATGGGGCGCCCGGTGTCGTTCAGCGCCTGGCGCCAGCCGGCGGCGTCGTCGCGGTTGTCGTAGTTGGCGCCGCCCTTGAAGGAGCCGGGGCCCACGCCGTCGAGCTTGAGGAAGTCGACGCCCCAGCTCGCGTACAGGTCGGCGACCGAGTCCGTGTACTTCTGGGCACAGGGCTGGGAATAGTCGATCTTGTAGGCGCTGTCCCAGCCGTTGGTCTTGCGCAGGTCGGAGTAGACGACGTCGGCCGTGGTGCAGCCGGGCACTCCGTAGATCGGCGTCGTGCCGTCGCCGTACGCCTTGGGGTCGAGCCCGACGGCCTGGTAGATGCCGGCCTTGAGGCCCAGCGCGTGCAGCTTGTCGTTGACGTACTTGACGCCGTCCGGGAAGCGCGTCGCGTCGGCGACCGGCCGTCCGTACGCGTCGAAGGAGTTGCTCCAGCCGGCGTCGATGTTGAGGTAGTCGTAGCCGTGCGTCCTGAACTTCGACGCGAGCACCTGGGCCTGCTGGAGGATGTGGTCCTCGGTGAGGTAGCTCGCGGAGCCGTCGGGGTTGACGCCCGGGTAGTTGGTCGACTCCAGGCTCCAGCTGCTCCAGCCCATGTAGGGCTTCTGCGCGAGCGGCGCGGCAGCGGGGGCGTGTGTCACGGCAGCGGCCGTGGTGGCGGTGCCGGCGGTCGAGGCGGCGGCGGGGCCGGCCAGCCCCGCTGTCGCCAGGACGGAGGCCGAGAGAGCACCGAGCGTGATCGCCCAGCCCTTTCGTCTCAGGCCCCTGGCCGTCTGAGCTCGTCCCGGGGCGGCGCGACCTGTGTGTGCCATGGCTTGCTCCATTTCGCCGCAACGCTGCGGCTGTCCAGGGGCGATGTCTGGTACGTGACGAACCGGACGCGCGCAGTCCCTGCACGGCTCTGCTGGAACACCCGTCCGGAACTCGTCCCCGTGGGGGGAGGAGGTGCGGTGACTGTAATCAGGGTTTCCTTCCAGGGTCAATATATTGTTCCCGACGATTTCTCCCGCAGATCCCCAAGCGGTCCCAGGCATTCCGGAGCCAGCACGTGGCTGCCTGGGCATATCCCGCTCCCGTTGTCTTCCGAGAGAAGGTAATCTTTCGGTGTGACCCTCTCCAGCCAGCCACCCGCCGCCGCCCTGGTCTTCCAGACCCTCCTGACCCAGGGCCCGCTCACCCGGGCCGAACTCGGCCGGCGCACGGGCCTGTCCTCGGGCGCCGTCACCAAGGTGTCCACCCCGCTGCTCGCGGACGGCTGGATCACCGAGGTCGGGCAGCCCGCGGGCGAGCGCCAGCCGGGCCGGCCGGCCACCCTGGTCGCCGTACGGCCGGAGCGGGCCCGGTTCATCGGGGTGAAGGTGACGGCCGACGAGCTGATCGGCGTCGCCGCCGACCTGACGGCCACTCCCCTGGCGACCCGCCGCGCCCCGCTCGGCTCCCGGGACGTGGGCACGGTCGTCCGGGCCATCGCGCGGATCGTCGCGCAGCTCGCGGACGGCGAGGGCGGACCGGAGGTGCACAGCGTCGGTGTGACCATCTCGGGCGACGTGGACGGGCACACCGGTGTGGTGCGGTACTCGCCGTTCCTCGACTGGCGCGGTGTGCGCCTCGCGGAGCTGGTGGAGAGCGCCACCGGCATCCCCACCGTCATCGACAACGACGTACGGGCCCTGACCGTGGCCGAGCAGTGGTTCGGCTCGGGGGCGGGACTCTCGTCGTTCGCCCTGGTCACCGTGGGTGCCGGGATCGGCTGCGGCATCTCGGTCGACGGGCGGCTGGTGTCCGGGGCCCACGGTGTGTCGGGCGAGATCGGCCACCTCCCGGTGGGCGGCGCCGTCGGATCGGCTCAGGTGTGCACCTGCGGCAACACCGGTTGCGTGGAGGCGATCGCCTCCACCCAGGCCATCGTCGACCAGGCGCGCGAGGAGACCGGGGACCCCGGCCTCACGCTGGCCGACGCGGTACGGCTGGCACACAACGGCGACGAGGCGGCGCGCGCGGTGTTCACCCGCGCCGGCCACGCACTCGGACTCGCGATCGCCTCCGTGGCCAACCTGATCGGGCCGGAGCGGATCATCATCTCCGGTGAGGGCGTCGCGTCGTACGACCTGTTCGCCGACCAGATCCGCAGGTCGTTCACGGCCCAGGCGTTCGGTACCGCGGCGGACTGCGACCTCGTGGTGCGGCCCCTCCCGTTCGAGGCGTGGGCGCGGGGCGGGGCCGCCGTCGCCGCCCAGCGGCTGTTCGCGCCGGTGACGGCCGGCGGCCCGCAGCTCGCCAACTAGCGCACGTCCCCCGCCGGGCCGGACGAGGACCGCTCCGGCCCGGCGGCGCGCCCTCCCCCGGCCGGTGCCCATCGCATAGGCTCGCCGGTGACATGAACACCAACCACGCGTCCCGCACGTCGCTCGGCCCGAAGGCCGACAAGGAAACCGTGCGGCGGCACAACCTGAGCCTCGTGCTGCGTGCCGTACGGGACGAGGGCGAGGCGACCCGCGCCGGGGTCGCCGCCCGGGTGGGACTCACCCGGGCCGCCGTCTCGTCCCTCGTGGAACAGCTGATCGACAACGGTTTCCTCAGTGAGTCGGGCAAGACGTTCAGCGGGCAGGCCGGGCGTCCCGGCACGGTGCTCAAAGTGACCCGTACGGGGCCCGCGGGGATCGGCGTCGAGATCAACATCGACTACGTGTCGGTGTGTGTCGTGGACCTGTCCGGCACCGACCGGGTGCGGCTGACCGAACACATCGACAACCGGGGTGCCCTGCCCTCCGAAGTACTGGCGCGCGGCGCGCGCATCGCGGCCCGCACCCTGGAGTCCGCGGCGGAGCAGGACCTGCTCCCCGTGGGTGTGGAACTCGCCCTGCCGGGGCTGGTGTCGGGCGGCAGTGTGCGCCAGGCCCCCAACCTGGGCTGGAACCGGGTGCCCGCCGAGGAGCACTTCGCCCGCTCGCTCGCCGAACTGCGGCCGGGCGACGCCCCATTGCCGGTGAGCTCGGAGAACGAGGCGAATCTGGCGGCGCTCGCGGAACTGTGGTTCGGCGGACTCGGCCGGCTGCGTACGTTCCTCTACCTGACCGGCGAGATCGGGGTGGGCGGCGCGCTCGTCCTCGACGGCGAACTCCTGCGCGGGGCCCATGGGTTCGCGGGCGAGATCGGCCATGTGGTGGTCGACTCCGAGGGCCCGCTGTGCCGGTGCGGCTCGCGCGGGTGCCTGGAGCAGTACGCGGGACAGTCCGCGCTGCTGCGCGCGGCGGGCATCGACGAGGACGCGGGCGTGCCGGGCGTCGCGGAACTGGAACGCAGGGCGCGCGGTGGCGACGCGGCGGCCGTGGCCGCCATCGAGCGGGCCGGTCTGATGCTGGGCCGGGTGGTGTCCGGGGCGGTCAACCTCATCGACCCCGACGCGGTCGTGCTGGGCGGGATCTACCGGTCGCTGATGCCCTGGCTCTCCCCCTCCGCGGACCGCGAACTGACGGCGCGGGTCGTCTCCGGCCTCTGGCCGCGGGACAGCGGGCGGCTGCGGGCCTCGTCCTCAGCGGGCGACGCGGCGCGGGGCGCGGCGGCCCTGGTGGTCCGCGCGGTCCTGGCGGACCCGCTGGCGTACGTACCGCGCCCGGCGTAAGGGAGCGGCGCGGGGACGCGGGACGGGGCGGCCTCTGCCGGACACCGCTCCGGCGCAGCGGGGCCACCGTCCTGCGCCGGGCCGGTCACCCGCCGGTGTCCCGTGGCGCGTGCCCAGGCCCGGCACGGGACGCGGCGCCCGCCCCCGGGCGGGGGGCGGGCGCCGGTGTCCCGTGCCGGGGGTTCCTCAGCGGGCGCCCAGGAGGTGGTCCATCGCGAGCTGGTCGAGGTGCTCGAACGCCATGCCGCGCTCCGCCGCCGCCTCCGCGTCGAACTCCTCGTACGCGGCGCGGTCGCCGAGCAGACCCGCGAGCCCGTCCTGGGCGGTGGGCAGCGCCAGTTCGTCGAGACGGGACGCGCGCAGCGCCTCCTGGACCTCCGGGTCGGCGCGGAACGCCGCCGCGTGGTCCTTGAGGATCAGGTAGTTGCGCATGCAGCCCGCGGCCGACGCCCACACCCCGTCGAAGTCCTCGGTGCGCGGCGGCTTGAAGTCGAAGTGGCGGCAGCCGTCCCAGCCGGCGGTCTCCAGCAGGTCCACGAGCCAGAACGCGGCGCGCACGTCGCCCGCGCCGAAGCGCAGGTCCTGGTCGTACTTGATGCCGCTCTGGCCGTTGAGGTCGATGTGGTAGAGCTTGTCGGACCACAGCGCCTGGGCGATGGAGTGCGGGAAGTTGAGCCCGGCCATCTGCTCGTGGCCGACCTCCGGGTTGACGCCGAACAGCTCCGGCTTCTCCAGCCGCTCGATGAACGCGAGCGCGTGGCCCACCGTGGGCAGCAGGATGTCGCCGCGCGGCTCGTTGGGCTTGGGCTCGATCGCGAAGCGCATGTCGTAGCCCTTCTCGGTGACGTACTCACCGAGCAGGTCGAACGCTTCCTTCATCCGGTCGAGCGCGAGGCGTACGTCCTTCGCGCCGCCCGACTCGGCTCCCTCGCGGCCGCCCCACGCCACGTACGTCTTCGCCCCGAGTTCGGCGGCGAGGTCGATGTTGCGGATGACCTTGCGCAGCGCGAAGCGCCGTACGTCGCGGTCGTTCGCGGTGAACCCGCCGTCCTTGAAGACGGGGTGGGTGAAGAGGTTGGTGGTGGCCATCTCCACGACGATGCCTGTCGCGTCGAGCGCCTGACGGAAGTGCTTGACGTGCGACTCGCGCTCCGCCTCCGACGACCCGAACGGAATGAGGTCGTCGTCGTGGAAGGTGACGGCGTACGCCCCGAGGTCGGACAGCCGGCGCACGGACTCGGCGGGGTCGAGGGCGGCCCGGGTGGCGTCGCCGAACGGGTCCCTGCCCTGCCAGCCGACCGTCCAGAGGCCGAAGCTGAACTTGTCCTCGCGGGTGGGTGTGAAGCGTTCCGTCATTGCCGTTGGCCGCCTTCGCTGCCTCAAAGGTCCGTCCGACCTTTTTGTTTTCTGACATGACTAATATGGCACGAGGCTTCGGGAACGCAACAGTCCCGCAGGTGCCCGAACATGTCACACGGATCGACGCCGCGTCGGACCGGTCACACGGACCCACACCCGTGACGCGCCCGCCCTGTCTCGCGTAATTTGTTTCCCGCCCGTTCAAAACCACGCTCAGCACGGCGCCCGCCGTCGCCCGGAGAAGAGGCCCCCATGTCGCGAACACCGCTCGTGATCGGCGTGGACAGTTCCACCCAGTCCACCAAGGCAGCCGTCACCGACGCGGCCACCGGCAAGCTGCTCGCCGTGGGCCGCGCCCAGCACCGGGTGAGCGGGGAGGGCGGCGCCCGCGAGAGCGACCCCGAAGTGTGGTGGACCGCGCTGCGCGACGCCGTCGCCGCGGGCCTCGCGGACGCGGGCGCCGACCCGGGCGACGTCCGGGGGATCGCGGTCGCGGGGCAGCAGCACGGGCTGGTCGTACTGGACGGCGCGGGACGCCCGTTGCGGCCCGCCATGCTGTGGAACGACACCCGCTCGGCGCCCCAGGCCGTAGCGCTCACCGAGGCGTTCGGCGGCGCCGAGGCCTGGGCCGCCCGTACCGGTTCGGTCCCGGTCGCCTCGATCACCGCGACGAAGTGGCAGTGGCTGCGCGAACACGAACCCGCGGTCACCGAGGCCGCGGCGGCGGTGCGGCTGCCGCACGACTTCCTCACCGAGCGGCTGTCCGGGGCGGCCGTGACCGACCCGGGCGACGCCTCCGGCACCGGCTGGTACGCGACGGCGAACGGCGCCTACGACCCCGAACTGCTCGACCTGCTCGGCCTGGACGCGGGCCTGCTGCCCGCGGTGGCGCCGACGGGCGCCACCCGGGCCGGCACGCTCACCGCCGCGGCGGCCGCGGCGTTGGGGCTGCCCGCCGGGATCGCCGTGGCGGCCGGTACGGGCGACAACATGAGCGCGGCGGTGGGCCTGGGGCTCGGTGGCGCGGGCCTGCTCGACCACCCGGTGCTCAGCCTCGGCACCTCGGGCACCGTGTTCGCGGCGACCAGGACCCGGCCGCGGTCCGTCGCGCTGAACGGCTTCGCCGGGGCGGACGGCACCTACCTGCCGCTCGGCTGCACCCTGAACTGCACGCAGGCCGTCGACAAGGTGGCCGAACTGCTGCGGCTCGACCGCGAGGACACCGAGCCCGGTGGCGAGGCGGTCCTCCTGCCGTACCTGGACGGCGAGCGCACCCCCGACCTGCCGATGGCGGCGGGGCTGCTGACCGGTCTGCGCCACGACACGACGCCCCGGCAACTGCTGGGCGCCGCGTACGAGGGCGCCGCCTTCACGGTGCTGCGCGCGCTCGACGAGGTGCTGCGCGCCTGCGGCCTCGACCCGGCGGCGCCGGAGGTCGCGGCACGGCCGCTGCGGCTGATCGGCGGCGGCGCGCAGGGGCGCGCGTGGACGTCGACCGTGCTGCGGCTCTCCGGCCGTCCGGTGATCGTCCCGGCCAGCGGCGAGCTGGTCGCGCTCGGCGCGGCGGCCCTCGCGGCGGCAGCGGCGGACGGCGAGGACGCGGTGGCCGTGGCGAGCGAGTGGGGCACCGGCGCGGGCACGGAGCTGGAGCCGGTCGCGCGCGACACCGAGACGTGGGAGCGGGTGGCGTCGGTGCTGGAGCGAGCGGCGCCGAACCTGCTGGCCTGACCCGGCGGGCCCGGCCGACGCGGTGGCCGATGCGGTGACGAGTCGAGTGCACGACGGCCCGCGCGGGGATGACGGGGGGCGGCCGGCGGGGCGGCGAGGGGCCCTCCGCGTGGTGGGCCCGCGGCGGCCACCGTCCCGCGCGCCGGCCCGCGGTTTCCTCAGCCCGTCGTCAGCCCCGCCGCCGCGTCGGACAGCGCCGCGAGCACGGGTGCGATCAGCGGATGGGCCTCCGCGCCCGTGCGCACCGCGGCGAAGACGCGCCGCGTCGCGCGCGGGCCCGCCACGGGTCGTACGACCGTGCCCTTGAGCTCCATGCCCCGCAGTGCGGACCGCGGCACGAGCGCGACGCCCGCGCCCGCGCCCGCGAGGGCCGCGACGGCACGGAAGTCGTCGGAGGCGTGCACCAGCCTGGGCTCGAACCCAGCCTGTTCACAGGCCAGTTGCGTCACCTCGTAGCAGGGGTTGCCGGGGTACTGCCCGATCCAGTCGTCGTCCGCGAGGGACGCGAGCTCGACCTCACCCGCAGCGCCGAGCGCGTGGTCGTCCGGCAGGACCGCGTCGAACGGCTCCGCGTACAGGGCCACCCGCGACAGCCGTACGTCGTCCTCCTTCGGCGCGCCCCGGTACTCGACCGCGACCGCCACGTCCGCCGCGCCGTCGAGCACCATCGGCAGGCTCTCGTCGCCCTCCGCGTCCCGTACCCGGACACGGATGGCCGGGTGCGCGGCGGCCAGGACACGCAGAGCGGGGGCCAGGACCTCGGCGATCCCGGTGGCGAACGACGCCACCGTCACCTCGCCCGCCGTGCCGCCCGCGTAGGCGGCGAGCTCCGCCTCCGCCCGCTCCAGCTGCGCGAGCACCGCGTTGGCGTGCGTCAGCAGGATCTCGCCCGCCGCGGTCAGCCGCACACCGCGCCCGCTGCGGGTGAGCAGCGCGTGCCCGGTCTCCTGCTCCAGCGCGGCGAGCTGCTGGGAGACGGCGGACGGCGTCAGATAGAGCGCTGCGGCCGCGGCGGTCACCGTACGGTGGTCCGCCACGGCCCGCAGGACGCGCAGGCGTTTCGGGTCGATCACCCGTCCATTTTGTCAGGCATCGCGCGGCGCCGGCCGCGCGGGAGGTCAGCCGCCCAGGGCCGCACGGGCCTCGGTGAACGCCGTCACCGCGCGCTCGACGTCCTCGGTGGAGTGGGCCGCCGAGAGCTGGACCCGGATACGGGCCTTGTCCATCGGCACCACCGGGTACGAGAAGCCGATCACATACACGCCGCGCTCCAGCAGGAGCTCCGCCATCCGGCCCGCCTCACCGGCGTCCCCGATCATCACCGGGGTGATGGGGTGGTCGCCGGGCAGGATGGCGAAGCCCTCCTCGGTCATCCTGCGACGGAAGCGCGCCGTGTTCGCCTTCAGCTTCTCGCGCAGCTCGCCCGCGCTCTCCAGCAGGTCCAGGACGGTGAGCGAGGCGGCGGCGATGGTCGGCGCGAGGGAGTTGGAGAAGAGGTACGGGCGCGAGCGCTGGCGCAGCAGCGCCACGATCTCGGCGCGGGCCGCGACGTAGCCGCCGGACGCGCCGCCGAGGGCCTTGCCGAGGGTGCCGGTGATGATGTCGACGCGGTCCATCACGCCGTGCAGTTCCGGGGTACCGCGCCCGCCGTCGCCGACGAAGCCGACGGCGTGCGAGTCGTCCACCATCACCATCGCGTCGTAGCGCTCGGCGAGGTCGCAGATCTCCCGCAGCGGGGCGACGTAGCCGTCCATGGAGAAGACGCCGTCGGTGACGATCAGGCGGCGGCGCGCGTCGCCGGCCTCCTTCAGGCGCTCCTCCAGCTCGGCCATGTCGCGGTTGGCGTAGCGGTAGCGGCGGGCCTTCGACAGGCGGATGCCGTCGATGATGCTGGCGTGGTTGAGGGCGTCGGAGATGACCGCGTCCTGCGCGTCGAGGAGGGTCTCGAACACGCCGCCGTTGGCGTCGAAGCAGGACGAGTAGAGGATCGTGTCCTCCTGCCCGAGGAAGCCCGACAGGCGCGCTTCGAGCTCCTTGTGGATCTCCTGGGTACCGCAGATGAAACGCACGGACGCCATGCCGTAGCCCCAGCGGTCGAGCGCGTTCTTGGCGGCGGCGAGCACGTCGGGGTGGTCGGCGAGGCCGAGGTAGTTGTTGGCGCAGAAGTTGAGGACCTGGGCGCCGGACCCGTCGGCACCGACCCCGACCGACGCGCTCTGCGGGGTGGTGATCACCCGCTCCGGCTTGAAGAGTCCCGCCTCGCGGATCTCGTCGAGGGTGGCACGCAGATCGTCCCGTACAGACGCGAACATGTGATGAGCTCCCGGAGTCGTGGGCGTTTTCAGTTGTCAGTTGTCCCAGTTGAGGATGATCTTGCCGCTGCGCGCGGTGGCCGCCTCGTCGAACGCGGCGTCGAAGTCCTCGTACCCGTAGCTGCCGGTGATGACGGGGCTGAGATCCAGGCCGCCCTCGATGAGCACCTGCATCCCGTACCACGTCTCGAACATCTCGCGGCCGTAGATGCCCTTGATCGTGATCATGTTCTGCACGATCTTCGACCAGTCGACGGCGAACTCCTTGGCGGGCAGCCCGAGCATGGCGATCCTGCCGCCGTGCGTCATGTTGTCGAGCATGTCCCGTACGGCCTCGGCGCGGCCGGACATCTCCAGGCCGATGTCGAAGCCCTCCTTGAGGCCGAGCTGCTCCTGGGCGTCCGCGATGGTGTGGCGGGAGACGTCGAGGGCGAGCGTGACCCCGACCTTGCGGGCGATTTCCAGCCGCTCGGGGCTGACGTCGGTGATGACGACGTTGCGGGCACCGGCGTGCTTGACGACCGCGGCGGCCATGATGCCGATCGGGCCGGCTCCCGTGATCAGCACGTCCTCGTTCAGGGAGGGGAAGCTGAGCGCGGTGTGCACGGCGTTGCCGAACGGGTCGAAGATGGCCGCCACGTCCAGGTCGACCTTCGTACGGTGCACCCAGACGTTCGACGCGGGCAGCGCCACGTACTCGGCGAAGGCGCCTGGCCGGCCGACGCCGAGGCCGACCGTGTTGCGGCAGAGGTGGCGGCGGCCCGCGAGGCAGTTGCGGCACTTGCCGCAGACCAGGTGGCCCTCGCCGCTGACCAGGTCGCCGACGGCGATGTCCGGGACGTCCGCGCCGACGGCCGCGACCTCGCCGACGAACTCGTGGCCGATGACCAGCGGGGTGGCGACGGCGCCCTGGGCCCAGCCGTCCCAGGCCCTGATGTGCAGGTCCGTGCCGCAGATGCCGGTGCGCAGGACCTTGATCAGCACGTCCCCGGGGCCGTGCTGCGGCTCCGGGACGTCCAGGAGCCACAGCCCTGGTTCGGCGTGCTGCTTGACGAGTGCCTTCATCGGCAGGGCTCCCGGCGGTGACGAGACGGATGATCGTGTTCCGGAACCAATCTCGCCGCTGCGGGCACCCCCCGTCCATCGAGGATTTCTTAACCGGCCCCACAGATCAGCTTCACGCACGCTCCGCCCGGCGCTTCGTCGGCTGGGAAGGAACCGCCGGCAGATTGCCGCCTGCCACCGGTACGGAAACGATCTCCGGCGTGTTCGCGCTGCTCGGCCGCCGTGCCGGGTCGGTGGCACGGGTGAGCAGCACGACGCCGCGCGCCGCGAGCACCGCCCCCACGACGGCCGCGGCGATGCCGAGCGGACCGCCTTGGAGCCGTTCGCCCAGCAGGATGAGCCCGATCGCCGAGGCGGCCACCGGGTTCGCGAGCGTGAGCAGCGACAGCGGCGCGCCCAGCCCGCCCCGGTAGGACGCCTGCGCGAGCAGCAGCCCGCCGCACGCGAACAGGGCGACGAGGACGGCGACGATCGCGACGCCCCACGCCGGCATCCGGCCACCGCCGCCCGCGGTAATGGTGACGGTGACGGTCTGCGTGAGCGCCGAGGCGACACCGGAGGCGACACCCGAGGCGGTCGCGTGCCGCAGGCCGGGCCGGGCGCCGGGCAGGGAGAAGACCAGCAGGGCGGCCACCGCGGCGGCCGTCGCCGAGACGCCGAGTGCCTGCGGCAGCGAGAGCGCCTCGGACGGCGCGCTCCCCGAGGCGGCCAGCAGGATCGCCGCGAGGCCCAGGAGCGTGCAGGCCGTGCCGGTCCACTCGCCCCGGCTGACCTTGCGGCCCGCCCGGTAGGCGCCGAGCGGGACGGCGGCCACCAGGGTGAGCGCGCCGAGCGGCTGGACGACCGTGAGGGGCCCGTACGCGAGGGCCGCGACGTGCAGGAGCGCGCCGGTGACGTTGAGCCCGACGGCCCACCACCAGGCGCCGCGCCGCAGCAGCGCGAGCAGCCCGCCGCCGGTGCGACCGGGGGCCCGCTCCCCCGCGCCGCTCGCCGCGAGGCGTTCCTGGGCCACGGCCGCGACCGCGTAGGCGACGGCCGAGACGAGGGAGAGGCCGACGGCGGCGAGGGTCGCGGCGGTCATCGGCGGACTCCGGCCGTGCGGGCGGCGCCCGCGGTGCTCGCGGACCCCGCGTCCCCGGTCCTTGCCGACCGCCCCGGGCCGGCCGGCGGACGAGTCCGGGGTCCGGGCAGATGGCGGCGTACGACGAGGCCGCCGCCGCGGTACGCCGTCGCGCTCGGAACCCGCAGCAGCGCGAGCGCGGCCACCAGCAGCGCCGTGGCGACGAGCGTGTCGAGCCAGTAGTGGTTCGCCGTGGCGATGATCACGAAGAGGGTGAGCAGCGGATGCAGCAGCCACAGCCACCGCAGGCGCGACGCGGTCGCCGCGATCAGCCCGATCGCCACCATCAGGGCCCAGGCGAAGTGCAGGGACGGCATGGCGGCGAACTGGTTCTCCACCGAACTCGCGGAAGGGTCGGCGGCGTACACCGAAGGCCCGTAGAGGCGGGCGGTGTCGACGAGGCCGGTCAGGCCCAGCATGCGTGGCGGGGCGAGCGGCACCAGCAGGTGGAGCACGAGCGCCCCGCCGGTCACCGCCGTCAGGACGCGGCGTGACCAGAGGTAGTGGCGGGGGCGCTTGAGGTAGAGCCAGCCGAGGAAGAGGACCGTCGCGGGGAAGTGGACCGCCGCGTAGTAGGTGTTGGCGAGGTGGACGAGGGTGTCGCCGTGCAGCAGCAGGTGCTGGAGGTCGGCCTCGTCGGGCAGATGGAGGTCCCGCTCCAGGTGCCACACGTCGCGGGCATTGCGGAACGCCTGATCCGTTCGGCCTTCGGCCAGTTGCCTGCCGAGTTTGTAGACGAGGAAGAGCGAGACGACCAGCGCCAGCTCACGGACGAGCGGCGGCCTGGCCGCCGTGTCGGCCGGCAGGCCGGGCGCCCGGGACGACCGCTGTCCGGTCGTGCCTGCCGGCGCGGCGGATATTCGGCCGTCCGGACGGGGTGGTCCGGCAGGACAGAGCCTGCTTCGCAGGGCGGGACCAGTCCGGGCGTTCATTCACCCGACCCCTTTGCATGAGCTGCACGGCGTGCGACGTCGTGGTGCGGTGACGGCTCGGCGGAGGCCTCGCCCTATCGATACGCCAGTGTACCGATACGCTTCCGTATCGGTACACTGGCGTATCGATGTCGAATGCGTGTCCGGCCACCGGGTCCTGCGATCGGTCGCCCCGCCCGGAGAGGAGAGACGATGACGTCAACACCGCGCCGCTCCAAGATCACACCCGAACGCGAGAAGGAGTTCTATCTGGCCGCCCTCGACCTGCTCCGGGAAGGCGGCTACGAAGCACTGACGATGGAGGGCATCGCGGCCCGCACACGGTGCGGCAAGTCGACGCTCTACCGGCAGTGGCGGACCAAACCGCAGCTCGTCTGCGCGGCCCTGCGGGGCACCCGGGGCATGAAGCTCACCGAGATCGACACCGGCACACTCCGCGGCGACCTGCACGCGGTGGCCCACGCCACGAGCGCGAACGCGAACCGGGACACCGCTCTGATGCACGCCCTCGTGCACGCCGCCCAGCAGAATCCCGACCTGCTGTCCGCCCTGCGCGAGAACCTGATCGAACCCGAGATCGCGGAGATCGACGCGATGGTGCGCAGGGCCGTGGAGCGGAGGGAGGTCGCGCCCGACAACCCGGCCGTCGAGTTCGTCGCCGTGCAGTTGTTCGGCCTGATGCGCGCACGGCCCCTGCTGCGGGGCGTCCACGCGGACGAGGAATACCTCGTACGCTTCCTCGAAGCATGCGTCCTGCCCGCTCTGGGCGTGCCGGCACGCCGGGGAACGCCGGCCCCGCCGGCCGCGACTCCCGCAGCCGGCGCGGCAGCCCTGCCGGATGAGCCGTGCGTATCGGATCCGGCGCCCGTCGCGGAGGCGCGGCCCGCACAGAGTGCGCCGTCCGCGCCGGATGCGGCGCCCTCGCCGCGCGCGGCGTCCCTGCCGGGCACACCGCCCGGCGCCCGGCCGGCCCGCTGAGGGCGGCCCCCAGAACGGCGGCCGGGTCTTCGAGCGGAGGGCCGGGCCGTCCGGCGCCGCACCGTGGGGACGGGCGCGGCGCACCCACCGGCCGGTGGGCCTCCGCAAAGGAGGCCCACCGGTACGCGTGCGGCCCCGGCCTCCTGCGAGAATCGAGCGTGCCCCGCGCCGCGCCACCCCGGCCGGTGCTCCGCCGCACGGCGATCACCCGGGGCGGGCCCTGCGGGGCGGGACCACGGAGGCGACCGATGAGCGCCGCGCAGGAGCGCGAACCCCATTTCGTCCGCTCCTTCGAGCGGGGACTCGCGGTGATCCGCGCGTTCGACGCCGACCACCCGGAGCTGACGCTCAGCGAGGTGGCACGCGCCTGCGACCTGACCCGCGCCGCCGCCCGCCGTTTCCTGCTGACCCTCGCGGACCTCGGCTACGTGCACACCAACGGCCGCACGTTCCGGCTCAGTCCACGCGTCCTCGAACTCGGCTACGCCTACTTGTCCAGCTTCTCCCTCCCGGATATCGCGCAGCCCCATCTGGAGCGGCTGGTCGCGGAGATCCACGAGTCGTCCTCGCTGTGCGTGCTGGACGGCGACGACGTCGTGTACGTGGCGCGGGTGCCGGTCAGCCGGATCATGACGACGACGATCACGGTGGGCACCCGCTTCCCCGCGTACGCCACCTCGGTGGGGCGGGTGATGATCGCGCACCTGCCCGAGGACCGTATCGAGGAGGTCGTGCGGCGGGGCAGACTCGCCGCCCTCACCGAGCGGACCATCGTCTCCACGGAACTGCTGCGCGCAGAACTGGACGTGATCAGGAAGCAGGGGTACGCCATCGTGGACCAGGAGTTGGAGGCGGGCCTGCGCTCGGTCGCGGCGCCGGTGCGCGACGGCACGGGCACGGTGGTGGCCGCGGTCAACATCCCGGTCCACGCGAGCCGTCACTCGGTCGCGTCCGTCCGCGAGGACCTGCTGCCCCATCTGCTGGACGCGGTCGGGCGCGTCGAGGCCGACCTGAAGGTGGCGGCGCCGCGCCGGTGACCGGCCGAGGGCGCGCCACGTCCAAGAAGGGCGGGATGGCGGCAAGGCACCCGGCAGCGTGCCCGCACCGTAGCGGGCCGGGCGCACCCGAGGTCCCGCGCCTCACCGTCCTCGGCTCCGCCACTCCACCCCTGCGCCGGGTCCGCGACTCCACCACCGGGCGATTTCTCAACTCCGCGACCCCGCAACCCGGCCCGGCGACCGTCGTCGAGGGCGGGCCCCCAAGCCCTTCCCTGGACCGCCTCCCCACCGCGCCCACGCGGCCGGAGCGTTCCCGAACAGGTCCCCGGCGAAAGGGTGTTGGCGACCCCGGCGGCAGCCGGTGCCGGCGTCCCACTCCGCCGCCCGGCCGCCGCCCCGGGAATCGACGGGGTCCGAAGCACCCCCGCGCGGACGTGACTTGACGCCACCGCGTGGGCACGGACGGACACGGAGAGCGATCGGACTCACGCTCCGTGAAGTCGTCGCGCTGTGTGGTCGCCAGGGCGACGCCGAGCAGGTCCGGGCCCTCCCGCCGATACTGGAGCCATGACCCGACATGGAGAGCTGGGCGCGGCGCTGCATCGCTGGCGTGAGCGGATCGCACCCGCCGGGGCCGGACTGCCGCAGGGCGGCGCCGGGCAGCGCGGCATGGGGCGTGCGGAGCTGGCGCGGCTGACCGGACTGTCCGTCGACCACATCACCCGGTTGGAGGAGGGCATGGCCATCATGCCCTCCTCCCAGGTGCTGGCCTCGCTGGCGCGGGAGCTGCGCCTGGACGACATGGAGCGGCGGCACCTGTTCCTGCTCGCCGGCCACACTCCGCCCGCGACCGACCAGGTTCCGCGGCGGGTGCCGCCGAGCGTGCGGCGCATGCTGGACAGGATGCCGGGGGCCGCCGTGGGCGTCCACGACGCCGGATGGTCGCTGATCGCGTGGAATCCGCTGTGGGCCGCGCTCTTCGGCGACCCCGGACCGACGCTCACGGCCCCGTGCCGGAACGTGGCCTGGCGGCACTTCACGGCGGCGCCGAGCCGCGTCACCCGTTCGCCGGAACAGCTGGCCCGGTTCGAGACGGCGCTCGTGGGCGATCTGCGGGCCGCGGCGGCGCGCTATCCGACCGACGTCGAGCTGCGGGCCCTCCTCGCGGGGCTGCGCCGGGCGAACACCCGGTTCACCGAGCTGTGGACGTCCCGGTTCACCGGATCGCACGAGGGCGAGTCCGTCACCGTCCACCATCCGGACATCGGCGCGGTCGACCTCGACTGCGACATCCTCTCCGTCCCGGGATGCGATCTGCGCGTCATCGTCCATTCGGCACCGCCGGGCAGTTCCGCGGCCGAGGCACTGGACCTGCTCGGGGTGATAGGCACCGAGACCATGCCCTTCCCGGTGGCGGAGACCCGGCACGTGTACGGAGACGGCCAGGAGCAGCAGCCCGCGGGGGCCTGAGGCGGCGAGGAGGGCACGGCTCGCCGGCGGGCCGCGCCCTCCTCGCCTGGCCGTGCGTCATCCGGGTGGCCCCGTGTTCCGCGGGGCCATACCTCCGGTCGGCGCACGTGGCGGTGCGCGCGCACCGTACCGTTCCTACCGTGACTGAATGATCATCAGATCCGCGACGCGCACCGCGCTCACCGGGACGGCGGCCCTCGCCACCGGCCTGCTGGTCCTGCTGCCGGCGGCCTCCCCGGCCACCGCCGGCCCCCGGTCCCTGCCCGCGCACATCCGCACCGACCCTCTCCCGCCCGCTCCGGCGCCCGCGTACGTCGACAGCTCGGGGCTCTACGACAGCGGCACCCAGGCCCGGCCGGCCCCGGGCACCCCCGCGCCGCCCGACGACATCTCGGCCCTGTCCTGGCTGGTCGCCGACGCCGACTCGGGTGACGTGCTCGCCGCGCACGACGCGCACCGCAAGCTGCCGCCCGCCTCCACCCTCAAGACGCTGTTCGCGGTCACCGCGATGCCGCACCTGCCGGCCCAGTCCCGGCACACCGTCACCCAGGCCGACCTGTCCGGCATCGGCGAGGGCAGCAGCATGGTGGGCGTCGAGGCGGGTCTCTCATACCAGGTGGCCGACCTGTGGCGGGGCGTCTTCCTGAGCTCGGGCAGCGACGCCGTGCACGTGCTGGCCTCGATGAACGGCGGCTGGGACTCCACGGTCACCCAGATGCAGCGCAGGGCGCGGCAGCTCGGCGCGCTCGACACCCACGTGGTCTCCTGCGACGGCTACGACACACCGGGGCAGGTCTCGTCGGCGTTCGACCTCGCCGTGTTCGGGCGTACGGGCCTCGCCAACCCCCAGTTCGCGTCCTACGCCGCCACCTCCGACGCCCAGTTCCCCGGCGAGCGGGGCGCGAGCTTCGGCATCCAGAACACCAACCGCCTGCTCAGCGGCGCCCACGGGGTCCAGACGTACCCCGGCATGATCGGGGTGAAGAACGGCTACACCACGCACGCGGGCAACACCCTGATCGCCGCGGCCCGGCACGGGAACAGGACGATGCTGGTCACGGTGATGAACCCGCAGTCGGGCGCCCTCGACGCGGTCTACGACGAGGCGCGCCACCTGCTCGACTGGGGCTTCGACGCCGACGGCCACGCCACCCCGGTGGGCTCGCTGGCGCCGGCACCCCCACCGCAGGCGGCGGGTGCGGACCGCGGCCGGCCCGGGCACGCCGCCTCGGCCGCCGCGGAGCCCGTGCGGCACCGCGCCGAGGCGGGGACCGCGAGCGCGGGGCTGCCGGCCGGTGTGCTGGTGCCGGCGGTCCTGGTGGGCGCCGCACTGCTCGCGGGTGCGGGGGTGATGCTCGTACGGCGTGCCGGCCGGCGCCGTACGCCCGCGAGCTGACCGGGGCGCCCGCCGCGCGGTGCGACGGACGTCAGGAGCGGTCCGGCCAGTGGGCCGGGCGGCTCAAGGAGGGCGGCAGCGCGGTCGCGCGGTCGCCCTTCGCCGCGTCCAGTTGAGCCTGGGTCAGGAAGAGGGTGTCCGTGAGATCGGCGCCGGCCAGCTCCGCGTCCCGCAGGTCGGCACCGATCAGGTCGGCCGAACGCAGATCGGCTCCCCGCAGGTCGGCCGCGACCAGGCACGCGCCCCGCAGATCGGCGGCGTACAGATCGGCCCCCGCGAGCCGCGCGCCGAACAGGTCGGCGCCACGCCGGTTCCGCTTGCCGCGGCGGCCCGCGCTGCCCGGCCGCCCGCGCAGCGCCTCGGACCGGACGAGCGTGCTCACGCGCCCCAGCAGCGGGCCCACCACCCCGGCGCGGTGCGCGGCGACGTCCGTGGCGAGCACCGCGTCGGCGTCCGCGAGGGTCAGCCGCTCGGTCCGCTCGTACACCTCGGCGAGTTCCGCGCGCAGCGTCCGCGCGGCGGGCAGGGAGCGCGCGTGTGCGAGGTGGTACAGCAGTTCCTGGAGCTGCCGCATGACGGGCAGCACGGCGAACATGGCCCGGGCGGTCCCCGGCGCCTGCCGCCAGTCACTCCCGCCGAAGGTGTGGCGGGATATCTTCTGGCCCGCTCCGAAGCATTCGTACACCGCACAGCCCGCGTAGCCGCGCGGCCTCAGCTCCCGGTGGACGGTGCAGCCGAAGTCCTTTCCGAGGTGGGTGCAGGGTTCGCCCGCGTCCTTGTCCGAGGGGAATCCCGCGGCGGCGGAGAAGGACAGCGCAACGCAGCACAGGCCGAAGCAGGACGCGCAGTCCGCTCTCAGCTCCGGTGGCGCGCCAGGACCGGAGGCGGGCAGACGGACCGGATCCGGTACGTCGACGGGTGCGGGCTCGCGTCGCGGGGCCACCGGCTCGGCGGGCCCGGGCACGAAGGCCGGGGCCACGGCTTCGACCTGCGGATCGTCCGGGGAGGAGGGCATCGCCCGAGGGTACGTCAGCGGGCCGGGTCAGTGCCGGGGCCCTGAGCGCGGACCTGCGAGCGCGGGCCAGTGGGCGCGGGCCAGTGGGCGCGGGCCAGTGGGCGCGGGCCAGTGGGCGCGGGCCAGTGGGCGCGGGCCAGTGGGCGCGGGCCAGTGGGCGCGGGCCAGGGAGCGGGGGCCAGGGAGCGGGGGCCAGGGAGCGGGGGCCAGGGAGCGGGGGCCAGTGAGCGCCGGGGCCGCCAGGAGGCGGGTGAGCCGGGGCCGGGCGGGTCGGTGCGGGAGCGGAAGCGGGTCGGTCCCGGGCCGCGCGGTGCGGGAGCGGTCAGTGCCGGAGCCGGTCGGAGTCCAGCGCTCCCCTGGCCCGCGCGGCGAGGCCGTCGGCACCGCAGCGCTCCGCGAGCTCAAGGCCGAGGCCCAGTTCGGCCGCGAACCCCGCGGCGATGCCGTACTCGATCCGCGCCTGCGCGAGTTCGTACCCGCACGGCGACGCCTCCAGGTGCGCGACGGCCTGTTCCAGCAGCGCGATCCGGCCGGACCCCTCGCGCAGGGAGGCGGCGCACAGGTATGCCGAGCCGACGGCGGTGCGGGTCCCGAACCGCTCGGCCTCGCGGCCTGCGTAGCCGACGAGTTCGGCCGCCCGGTCCGGCTCCGTCCCGGCGACCGCGCGCGCCAGGTCCAGCGCCCAGGGACCGACGACGACGTTGTGCCGGCCGCGCGCGGTGAGCGAGCGGCCCGCGGCCTCCAGTTCGATGACGGCCTCCTCGGTGCGGCCGAGCGCGAGCAGCAGCCTGCCGTGCACGCACGCCGCGTCGGGCAGGAGCATCGTGGTCGAGTACGGCGGGGCGAAGCCGTAGCGCTCGGCGCAGGCGGCGGCGCGCTCGACGTGGCCGCGGGCGAGCAGGGTGTCGATCAGCACGCACACCGCCTCCCCGTGCACGGGCAGGTCGCTGCCGAGGCCTTCGGCGAGCCGGATGCCCTGCCGCAGGTATGCCTCGGCCTCCGCGAGCCGGCCGCGTCTGCGGTGCACGTACCCGGCCATGGCATGCGCGAACGCGAGGTGCCCGCCGCTCCAGCCGGAGAGGTCGAACGCGTGCAGCGCCTCGTTGAACAGCGCCTCGGCCCGGTCGAGCCGGTCCGTGACGGCGTACGTCAGGCCCAGCATCGCCGGAACCTCGAAGCTCCACTCGGTGTCGGTCCAGCGCAGGCCGGGCGCGAGGCGGCCCTCGGACAGGGCGCGTTCCGCGGTCGCCACCGCCAGCCGGGCGCTCTCCCCGCGCACAGCGGCGTCGAAGGCGCGCAACGTCAGCAGCACGCGCTCCGTGCTGTCGGCGCCCTGGAGATGCTCGGTGGCCTCGGCGAGCCGACGCGAGCGCAGAGCCGCGTCGTCCTCGGCCGCCTGGACGCCCTCCCAGAGGAAACGGGCGGCGGTCAGGCGGTCCTTGAACGGCCCGGGCAGGCACACCTCGGCCTCCGCCGTGACCATCCGGACCGCCTCGGCGCTCCGGTTGTCGTGAGCGAGGACCTGGGCGAGCCGCAGGACGGCGTCGACGCGGTGACCGCCGGCCAGTCCCGGGGTTTCGAGGGCGGCGCGGAGGTGGCCCACCGTGGTGGCGGGGGCGGTCAGGAGCGACGCGCAGCCGAGCTCGTACAGCACCTCGGCGCGCACGGCGGGCAGCGGCGGTTCCTCCAGGGCGCGTTCGAGGCAGCGGCGGGCGGCGCCCGGCGCGCCGACGGCGAGGTGTTCCGCGGCGGCGTCACGCAGTTGCTGGACGAGTTCGGGGTCGCCGTCCGGGTGCACCTCGAAGAGGTGCGGGGCAGCGGCGGCGGCTCCCCCTCCGCCGCGGGTGAGCGCCCAGGCGGCGCGGCCGTGCAGCGCGGTGCGGGTGGCGGGCGGGATCGAGAGGTAC
This sequence comes from Streptomyces sp. NBC_01497, assembly GCF_036250695.1. NCBI lineage: Bacteria > Bacillati > Actinomycetota > Actinomycetes > Kitasatosporales > Streptomycetaceae > Streptomyces > Streptomyces sp. NBC_01497. The sequence continues at coordinate 1,161,067 of NZ_CP109427.1, forward strand.
ACGGCCCCGGCGATCAGCGGGTGCACGAACTCCAGGGGATCCGTGCCGAGGAGTATCCGCCCCCGCGCGCAGCCGTTCGGCGCATTCCTCGGCCTCGGCCCGGCTCATACCGGCCAGGGTCCTCGCGGTGCGCAAGGAGGCTCCGGTGCCGAGGACGGCGACGGCACGGGCGAACTGGATCGTGGCGGTGCCGAGTTCGGCCAGGCGCCGGACCAGCCCGGTGCCGCGGGTCGAGGCCCCGAGGTCGCGCAGCGCGGGCGCGGACCCGCCCACCGGGTCAAGACCGCTGTCCCGCGCCCGGGCCAGCAGCTCCACCGTCTCGTACGCGTTGCCCCTGGTGACGGCCCAGACCTCCTGGCAGAACGCGGGCTCGGCACGCGGGCCGAGGACCGTCCTGACGAGCCCGCCTACGGCGTCGGCGGTGAGGGCCTTCAGTGTGGCGCGCAGCCTGGCGGCCTCGCCGACGGTCTCCAGCAGGTCGGCCGCGACACCCGCGACGCCTTCGGTGCGGTACGCGACGACGAGCAGCACGGGCAGGTCGGGGCCGGGCCTGCGGGCGAAGGACGCGAGCCAGGACAGCGTCTCCAGGTCCGCCCACTGGGCGTCGTCGACGAGCAGCACCAGCGGGCCGTAGGCGTCGGCGAGGCCGCGGGCGAGGACGTCGAGACCGTCCCTGACGCCCTGCGGGTCCCCGTACTGCGCGCCGGGCGGCGCGACGCCGAGCGCGGGGCCCGCGATCGCGTACCACTCGCCGAGCAGTTCGTCGGGTCCCGCGGTGAGCGCGGGCTGCAGGAGCTGGCGCGCCACATGGAAGGGCACGGACGACAGTGTCTCGCCGCCGCGCGCCGACCACACCACACAGCGCTCCCCCGCGATCCTGCGGACCTCCGCGAGCAGCGCCGTCTTGCCGAGTCCCGCGCCGCCCCGGTAGACGAGGACACCGCCGGTGGGACGGGCGTCAGAAGAGGTCTCACCGCAGAGCGCGCGCACGGCCTGCGCGGCGGCGGCGAGTTCGGGCTCGCGTTCCAGCAGGGAGAGGTCGCAGGGGAGAGAGGACCGGAAATCCACCCGCCTCCTCCTTCTCCCGCGTGCGCACCACACTTCTCGAACCGTGAGGAGTCGAGGGTAGCCGTGTGGACTGTTCCCGGGCAGTGATCCGCCTCATTTACCGCGTTCTGCGGCGGGTCGCGTGCGAGGACGTGCCCGGCGGAGTAGTGTGCCCGGCCGCGCTCGCGCCGGGCGCCCAGGACCCGGCGTCCGCGCCGGGGACGGGGAGCCGTCGGACCTGCCGGACCCACCGGACGGGCCGGCAGCGCTGGTGCGGCTCGCGCACGGGACGGGCGCGCTCGCGGCCCGGACGCACCGGTGCGGCTCGTACGGGCACACGCACACACGTCGACAGCCCGGCGGGGCAGGGCTGCGGCCGCGTCAGGCCCGGACCGAAGCGGGCCCGTTCACGGGCGCGCCGGCCGCGGCCAGCGCGAAGGCGGCCCGTGCCACCCGGAACTGATGCTCCACCTGGTCCTGGACGGGGATCCAGCGGGGGCTGCAGCGCTGCTCGAACACCGCACAGCGGGCCGTCAGGAACCGGTCCAGCCTGTCCCGTACGTCGTACGCGGCCGGGCCGCAGGCCTCCACTGTCTGGAACAGCATGCCGGCGGTGCGCAGCACGAGGCGGCGGGCGGCGATAGTCAGTGCGAGGACCTGCGCACGGTTGAACCCGGCGAGCCCGCCCGGGAAGGCGGCGAAGGACTCGGGGCCCCACTCGGCGACGAGCGAGGGGCAACTGCGCTGGAACTCGTCCACGGTGCGCAGCAGCGGTGCGACGTGGACCGGCACTTGGGGCCGGACGCGGTCGGCCATCTCGGCGAGGAACTCGGCGTCCCGCTCCGTCAGACCGGCCACTCCCGTCATCGCCCCCTGCGGGTCGGGGTGCGGGGAGGCGTCGGTTATCTCGTCGGCGGCCCACATGGGCGCCTCGACGATCGCGGTCACCGTGCCGTACCGGTACGGGTGGTACCAGGTGGAGGCGTGACTGGAGGAGAGCGCCGCGGTGAACTGGTCGCGCCTGCTGGGCGGCGGCATGTCGAAGACGCCGGTGCCGGGGCTCGGCCAGAAGAACGCGTCGAACGGGCAGAGTTCGAGGGGTATGCCGAGATCCGCGGCGGAACGGGCGAGCGGCTCCTCGATGCCGGGCAGCGACCTGGTCAGCTGGACGAAGCTGCCGCCGATGTCGACGCCGTGCAGGGAGAACTGCAGGAAGGGTCTTATCTCGTCCTGGAGGTCGACCAGCGCCCGTGTCTCCGGGAGGAGTTCGGCCTCGGAGCGGGCGTGCAGCCACTCGGGCTGCTCGTAGAAGTTGGGACGGAACATGCGCCGGAAGTGGTGCCCGAAGGTCATCGGCCCGTCCAGCCAGCGCTCGTTGCGGCGGGCGCCGTCGGGATCGAGGCAGATCAGCAGGTGCCAGGCCGCGGCGCCGGGCCCGTCGTCGGGCGCCGCGGCGACGAGGTGTTCGGCGAGCCGCAGGGCGGTGGCGCCGCCCACCGGTTCGTTCGCGTGCGGCCCGGCGACCACGAGGACGTCCCGTGGGCCGCTGCCCACGGTGAGCAGCGTCAGTGGTTCGCCGCCGCGCGAGTGGCCGATGCGGCGCAGTCTGGCGCGCCCGGGATACGCGGCGGCCAGCGCTCCGGCGCGTGCGGTCAGTTCACCGACGGTGGGATAGCGCGACGGCACAGCGTTCCGATCTGTCGATCCTCCAGATGCGCGGCCCCGGCCCGCCGTGCACCGTGAGATAGTCAGTCACTGGATGGCACGGCGTCAACACTGGCCGTCACGCGGGACGCCCGACTTTGCGAGTCTTTGGGGTGAACCCGGCGGTTCAGGGGCGCGCGAGAGGGCGCACAACGCCCTGACGGGCGTGCGACCGGGGTGCGCGGTGCGGGGCTCCGCCAACGCGCTCGGCCGCCATTGCTCCCACCTCCCCGGCCTCCCGGTGGCTGCGGCCCGGCGGCTCATGTACGCCGACGACGGCACTTCCTTCGGATCTCCGACGAGCCTCCCGCCCCACCGGGCCATCGACGGATCGCGGTGCGCGATCCGCCGCACCGAGCCGCCGGGCGTCGCCGACGGCGCTCTCGACGATCCAGCGTCCTCGTCCGGGCCCGGCACCGCGCAGGCGGCATGCCACCGGAGGGCCGAAGAACTCACCCACAGATGCCTTGCGGTGGTCCGGCGCGAATCCGGTCATGTGGGGGTGGACCGGCACCGTCACCGACGCCGGGCCAGATCCACCCGCGCGACCGCGCATCAGCACGTCACGCACCGCGGCGAACCCTTGTGGTCAGAGCGCTGTTTTCGTCGTGCGCCGTGGTTCTCCGGGTGCCAGCAGTGCGGCGAGCCGGTGGGTGTCGGCGAGGTAGCGGTCGTAGGGGAAGCCGGCCTGCTGGAGGACGGTGCGCAGCTCCTCCTCCAGGGGCCTGCCCTCGGCCAGGAATGCCTTTTGGCCCGCCGGGGTCAGGGTGACCAGGCGCCGGCGGGCGTGGGCGGGGTCGACGCCGATCGCCACGTACCCCTCCGCCTCCAAGGGGCGCAAGGAGCGGCTGATGGCGGGGTCGGACAGGCCCAGGGCCTGGGCGAGCTGGTGCTGGGTGGCGGGCTCGATCTCCTCAAGGGTGCCCAGCAGACGCAGTTGGCTGTGGGAGAGGCGCCGGTCCGGGCCGGAGCGGCGCCGGGCCGCCTCGCCCATCAGCATGACCACGCGGTACAGGAGCTCTGCCAGTCCTTCGTCCATGGGTCCACCCTATCGGATACTTGCATGGTTAATATTAACCATACAACACTCGATGCATGGACACTCTCCCGTACGCGGTCCGGACCACGTTCCCGCTCCTGTTCATGCTGGCGCCCGCTCTCGGAGCACTGCTGACATGCCGCCGCAGCCCCGACCGGCCCGCGGCTGAGGTCTGGCAGCGCTGGTGGTCCTTCGGCGCCCTCGGCATCGGGAGTCTGTGGATCACGATCTCGTTCCTGGCGCTCCCTGACGGCATGGCCGACACCATCGGCTTCGCCCACTCGCCGTTCCAGTTCGAGATCGCCTTCGCCAACCTCGGCCTCGCCGTGCTGGGCTTCCGCGCCGCGTCCGCGCCGCCCCGCGAGCGCCTCACCAGCGGGCTGGCGGCTGCCGCGTTCCTGTGGGGAGCGGTGATCGGCCACGTCCACCAGTGGTTCGCCAACGGCGACCACGCCGCCGGGAACACGGGCGGCATCCTCGCCAACGACCTCCTCATTCCCGCCGTCATGATCGCCCTTGCCGCCCGGGACCTCCACCGCACCGTCCCGGGTTGCGGCCGCACCGCCGGTTCGGCCGCCTGAGCGCGTCCGCCCTGCCGGGGATCATCCGGCAGGGCGAACCGGCGGCCGTGACCGGCCGCCGTCCCTCCCGGGACCGGCATGCCGGCCCGCCCGGCGGCGCGCTCCCGCCGCCTGCGGCAGGCCGAGTTCGCAGGGGTGGCTGGTTCCGGAGCCTCGCAGAACCGCACCTCCTGCCCGACGTGCGGAAACGCGCCGGTCGACCGATTACCACGCTCCGCCCCGGTAGCCCCGGGGATCCCCGGGGCGGGAGCAACCCGTGCCCGAGTGCGGGGTGTCGGTGACGGGTCATCTGGAAGGCACGGGGAGAGGTGCCCTGCCGGGCGTCGCGAACCGGTGGGCCTTTCCGGCCACGGCACCAGGGCGTGTATCGCATGTCGGCGGTCGCCCCGGTCACGCGGCAATCGCGTCCCCACCGGCCAGGAACGGACGCAACAGCATGAGCAGGGCGTTCGGTCGGTGCAGTGGAATGATGTGGCCACAGTCCTCGATGACGTGTCCGGTGAGGTCGTCGGCGACGGGGCCCAGTTGGCGTTCCAGTGCGGTGCCGACAGGATGGGCGCCCAGCGCCAAAGTCGGCACCGTCAGGCGGGCGGTGGTGACGGCCTGCGAGATCTGCAGTGCGCTTTCGGGCAGGGCCCGGTAGTACGAGAACGCGCGGCTCAACGCGCGCCTGCCCGTGTACGCGTGGACAAAGGCGTCCCGGATGGCGGCGGGCACTCCGTCGCCGAGCGTGCCGGTGTGCAGGAACCAGTCGATGTAGTCGGCCTCGTGGCCTTCCAGTACGGTCTCGGCGAGGCCGGGCGCGGCGGTATGGAAGCCGAACCACCACGGCGGCCCGCCGGCAAGGAAGTCCTCGGCGCCCGGTAGCCCGCCCAGCACGGACTCCATGACGACCAGGCGTCGGACGAGACCGGGGTGGCGCAGGGCGAGGAGGAACGCCGCCGGGGTACCCGCGTCGATACCCACGACCGCGGCGGAAGACACGCCGAGTTCGGTGAGAAGCGCTGCGGCGTCCTCGGCCAGGGTGCCGGCGTCATACCCGGAGGCGGCCGGGCTGCTCGCGCCGAATCCGCGCAGGTCCGGCGCGATGACGCGGTAGCGGTCGGACAAGTCGGCCATGATGTCCGTCCACAGCTCCCAGGTATGCGGGAAGCCATGCAGGAGCAGGACGGCCGGGCCGGATCCGGCGAGGGCGACGTTGAGTTCGACACCGTTGACAGGGACCCGTATCAGTTCGGGCATGGAGGGACTCCAGGCGTGGTGAGGAATGGTGACAAGGTCACGCTAGGGAACTAGCCTGGTGCTTCCAAGACGGCACTTTCCCCTCAGGTGGTGAGCCCCGGGTGACCACGTCCGTGCCCGGCGAAGCCGGTCGGCGATCCGGTGAGCGCGGTGATCTGCTGGACCCGCGCTGCCCGACCCGCCAGTTGCTCGACCGTATCGGCACCAAGTGGACGTCGATGGTGGTCAAGGTGTTGGCCGGGACGGATCCCGGCGAGCTCCGGTTCGCGGAACTTCGGCGTCGCATTCCGGGCATCTCACAGAAGATGCTGTCTGTCACGCTGCAGAGTCTGGTCCGTGATGGCCTGGTCACGCGCCGGGTGGAACCCACAGTGCCGCCCGCCGTCCACTATCGACTCACCGAACTCGGCCTGTCCCTCGAAAGGCCGCTGTCCGCCCTGCGGGTCTGGGCCGAGACACACATGCCGGAGATCGACCGCAGCAACCGGCTCGCCGAGGCCCGACAGACGTGACCGGAAGATCGATGGTCACAGCCGCTCGCTGATGGCTGCGACGAGGACGGTCCACCTCGTAGCGGACCGTCCGCTTGCCCTCACAAGGCATCGCGAGAGCGCGGTGCCTTGTGAGGCGGTTGATCCCGCACCCGGCCGCGTGGCGCTCGCGGCAGCCGGCCGGGTCGAGTCGAAGCGTGGCGGTCGGCGACACGGGAGCCGAGCCTCCGGCGGCGCAAGGCTCCTTGGCCGCGGACCGTCGCCAGGCCCCGGTCGTACAGGCCGCGGATGTCAACGCGCCCGTCGTCCTCCCGCCACGGCGCCACGGCAGCGTCGAAGCACGCGAACGCGTCGCCGGAGCCGTCGCCTCCGACGAAGCCGGGCCGCCACGGCGCCACGGCGGCGTCGAAGCACGCGAACGCGTCGCCGGAGCCGTCGCCTTCCGCCCTCGCCTCCGACGAAGCCGGCTCCATCACGGGCGACAACCTCATCGTCTCCGGCGGCAGGGGCGTCCGCACCCGCCCCGCGTGAGCGAGGCCCGTGGGGCGCGCCGAGTCGTGGGGGGCCGAGCCATGATCCGCCGATCCGTGGGGCGCGACGGCGTGGGGCGCCGCCCGGCAGCCGGCCCGGTGGGCTTGCGGGTCACCCTGTCGGACTCGGCGATCCCCACACGACACACCACACATCCCATGTATCAGTGTGAGTCGGCGTAGAAATACTGAGAAAGGCCAGGTCATGGCATTTTCGGGGAAAAGCTTCGATGTCATACATCCAATCTCTTGCTAGACATTGGATGTATGGCCCTCTACGCTGACACCGGCCGAGGGGGCCCCACGAACCGCCGCGCCTCCGCCTCGTCTGGAGTGTTGTCATGCCGCCTGCCTCGTCGCCGTCCCTCCCAGCGTCCGCTCGTGTGACGGAACTCGCCGTGCTGGACATCCGGTTCCCGACCTCCGAGCAGCTGGACGGCTCGGACGCGATGAACCCCGAGCCCGACTACTCGGCTGCCTACGTGGTGCTGCGTACCGACGCCGCCGACGGGATCGAGGGCCACGCCCTCGCTTTCACCATCGGCCGCGGCAACGACGTGCAGGCCAAGGCCATCGAGGTACTCGCACCGCAGGTCGTGGGCCGTTCCGTCGAGGAACTGTGCGCAGACCTCGGAGGTTTCTCCCGCGACCTGGTGCACGATTCGCAACTGCGCTGGCTCGGTCCCGAAAAAGGCGTCATGCACATGGCCATCGGCGCGGTGGTGAACGCCGCGTGGGACCTCGCCGCCCGCCGGGCGGGCAAACCGCTGTGGCGACTGCTGGGCGAGATGAGCCCGGAACAACTCGTGGACCTGGTCGACTTCCGGTACCTCAGCGATGCTCTGACCAGGGACGAGGCGCTGGAGATCCTGGTGGCCGCGGAGCCGGGCCGCGAGGAGCGCGTCGCACGGCTGCTGGCAGAGGGCTACCCGGCGTACACCACTACACCCGGCTGGCTCGGGTACTCCGACGAGAAGCTGGCCCGGCTGGCCCGCCAGGCCGTCGCCGACGGTTTCACGCAGATCAAGCTCAAGGTCGGCGGGTCCGTCGAGGACGACGTACGGCGGATGAGGGTCGCCCGTGAGGCGGTGGGCGACGGGATCCGCATCGCCGTCGACGCCAACCAGCGCTGGGACGTCGCCCCCGCCGTGGAGTGGATGCGCCGGCTCGCGCCGTACGCGCCGTACTGGATCGAGGAGCCGACCTCGCCCGACGACGTGCTGGGCCATGCCGCGGTGCGGCGCGGCGTCGCGCCGATCAAGGTCGCGACCGGCGAGCACATCGCCAACAGGGTCGTCTTCAAGCAGCTGTTGCAGGCCGGGGCGGTCGACGTGGTGCAGATCGACGCGGCCAGGGTCGGTGGCGTGAACGAGAACATCGCGGTCCTGCTGCTCGCCGCGAAGTTCGGCGTCCCGGTGTGCCCGCACGCGGGCGGGGTCGGGCTGTGCGAGATGGTCCAGCACCTGTCGATGTTCGACTTCGTGGCCGTCTCCGGCACCACACAGGACCGGGTCATCGAGTACGTGGACCATCTGCACGAGCACTTCACCGCCCCGGTTCGCATCGTCGGCGGCAACTACGCGGCGCCCACGGCTCCCGGCTTCGGCGCGGAGATGCGCGAGGACACACTCAAGGAGTTCCGTTACCCGGACGGCCCGGTCTGGGCCGGCCGCGCGGCGCGGGGCGCACGGCCGACCGACGGCGCCTGAGGGACCCCGGTGGGGTGCGCGTGCCCGCCGGCCGCGCGCCTCACCGGACACACCACGTTCCCGCCGGCAACCCGACCGAGCACGGAAGGTGTGTGGCGGTCTGCTTGACGGGACATCACATCAGCGTGCCGCTTCGCCGGCCGGCTCCGCGCCGTCGCCCGGCAGGTGCTCCGCGAGCAGCTCCGCGAGATGGATGCCACGGCGTTGCGCGAGGTGGTCGAGCTGCGTGCGGCAGGAGAAGCCGTCGGCGAGCACCACGGCCGCCTCGCCGGCACGGCGCACCGCGGGCAGCAGCGCGGTCTCGGCGACGGCCACCGACACCTCGTAATGACCCTTCTCCACACCGAAGTTGCCGGCGAGCCCGCAGCAGCCTCCCACCGCGTCGACGGACGCGCCCGCGGCGCGCAGGAGTTCCCCGTCCTTGTCCCAGCCGAGCACGGCGTGCTGGTGGCAGTGCGGCTGCGCCACCCCCCGCACCCCGCTCAGATCGGGCGGGGACCATCCGGGCGTCGCCGTGAGCAGTTCGGCCAGGGTGCGGGTGGCGGCCGCGGTCGCGGCCGCCCGCGGGTCGTCGGGGAGCAGATCGGTGAGGTCGCCGCGCAGGACGGCCGTACAGGAGGGTTCGAGGCCGACGACCGGAACACCGGACGCGACGGACGACTCAAGGGCTCGCAGGGTCCGACGCAACTGGGCCCGCGCCCCGTCGAGTTGGCCGGTGGTGATCCAGGTGAGGCCGCAGCAGACGGGGCCTTCGGGGATCCGGACACGGTATCCGGCGTGCTCCAGGACGCGGACGGCCGCGCGGCCGACGTGCGGGGTGAAGTGGTCGGTGAAGGTGTCCACCCAGAGGGTGACGGGGGTGCCCGCGGTCTCCGGACGGGCGGCGAACCACGAGCGGAAGGTCCGTTCGGCGAGGCGCGGCAGTGGTCGCCGGGCGTCGATGCCGGCGGCACGCCCGGCGAGTGCGGCGAGCGGCGGAAAGCCCATGAGCGCGTTGACCGGCCGGGGAGCGCGCGCGGCGAGCCGGGCCCAGCGCGGCAGTTGTCCGAGCGCGTAGTGCGCGGCGGGCCGCAGCCGGTGCCGGTAGCGCCGGTGGAGGACTTCGGCCTTGTACGTCGCCATGTCGACGCCGGCCGGGCAGTCGCTCGCGCAGCCCTTGCAGGCGAGGCACAGGTCGAGGGAGTCCGCGACCTCGGCCGATCGCCAGCCGTCCTTCACCAGGGTGCCGTTGACGAGTTCCTGCAGGACACGGGCCCGGCCCCTGGTGGAGTCCTTCTCGTCCCTGGTGGCGAGGAAGGACGGGCACATCACTCCCCCGCCACCGGTGGTGTCCGCCCGGCAGCGGCCGACCCCGACGCAGCGGTGCACGGCCGTGGTGAAGTCGCCCCCGTCGTGCGGATAGGCGAAGGCCCCACGCGCCGGCCGGGGCGTGGCGTCAGGCACCCTGAGGTCGGCGTCGAGCGGCCTCGGCCGCACGATCACGCCGGGATTGAGCAGGTCGTCCGGGTCGAACAGGTGCTTGACGCCCGCGAGGACGGCGAGCGCGTCCGGGCCGTACATCCGGCTCAGCAGTTCACCGCGGGCACGGCCGTCGCCGTGTTCGCCGGAGACCGATCCGCCGTGCCGGCCCACCAGTTCCGCTGCCTCGGTGACGAACTCGCGCAGCACGGCGGGGCGCCCGGCGAGCGGGAAGTCGATGCGTACGTGCAGGCAGCCGTCGCCGAAGTGCCCGTACATCAGGCCGTCCAGGTCGTGCCGGCCCATCAGCGCCGCGAGTTCGCGCACGTACCGGCCGAACCGGTCCGGCGGCACCGCCGAGTCCTCCCAGCCGGGCCAGGCCGGCTCGCCCGCGGGGGTCCGGCCGCCGAGGCCGGCGCCGTCCTCCCTGATGCTCCACAGCGCGCGGGCGGCGGCGCCCGAGACCACGGCGGAGTCCAGGCAGCCGGACGCCCCGGCGAGGCGCCGGGCTGCGTCCTGCGCCTCGGCCGCGGTGTCCCCGGCGGTCTCGGCGAAGAGCCATCCGCCGCCGCCCGGGAGGACGTCGGGCACGGCGGCGGCGCCCCGCCGTGCCCGTACGACGTCGACGAGGCGCGCGTTCATGCCTTCGAGGGCGACGGGGTGATGGGGCAGCAGGGCGGGCACGGCGTCGGCCGCCTCCGCCATGTCGGGATAGCCGAGGACGGCGAGGGCGGTGTGCCGGGGCGCCTCGACCAGGGCCACGGTGGCCCCGAGGACCACCCCGAGGGTGCCTTCCGTCCCGACGAGGAACTTCGCGAGGTTCCCGCCGTTCTCCGGCAGCAGGTGCTCCAGGCTGTATCCGGACACCTGGCGGCGGAAGCGGCCGAACTCGGTGCGGATGAGGGCGAGCCGGTCGCGTACGAGCGCGTCGAGAGACCCCAGCAGGGGGGCCGCCGGGTCCGCGGCGGCGGGCGGCCGGGCGGCGGCGCCCAGGGACCCGGCGCGGGCTGTGAGGCGCAGCCCGGAGCCGGTCAGCACGTCGAGATCCACGACGTTGTCGGCGGTCCTGCCGTACGCGAGCGCGCGGGAGCCGCAGGCGTTGTTGCCGATGGCCCCGCCGATGGTGGCGCGCGCGTGCGTGGAGGGGTCGGGGCCGAACCGCAGTCCGTACGGCGCCCCTGCGGCGGTGATGGAGTCGAGCACGGCGCCCGGCTGGACCTCGGCGGTGCGGGCCTCGGGGTCGAGCGCCAGTACCCGGTCCATGTGCCGCGAGAAATCGAGCACCAGGCCGGTGCCGACGGCATTGCCCGCGATGGAGGTGCCGGCGCCGCGCGCGGTGAGCGGCACGCCGAGGCTCCGGCACACGTCGAGCGCGGCGGCGACCTCGTCGGTGTGCCGGGGGAAGGCCACGGCGGACGGCACGACGCGGTAGTTCGACGCGTCCGAGGAGTACTCGGCGCGGCGCCGGACGGCCGGGTCCACCTCGGCGACACCGGCCCGCCGCAACGCGTCGGCGAGTGCCTCGGGGCGGAAGCCGTGAGCGGGGGGATCGTGGCGGTGGGGATCGCGGTCAGGGTGCGTGGTCACAGGTGTCCTCCGACTCTTTCGTACCCCGGCGGGCACGCGTCAGCCACCCGCCCGGGCAGGTCTTCATCACACGGTCCGCCCCGCTCCCGGACAAGAGCATGCCTGGTGGGGGCATGGCTTGAGAGGATGTGGCAAGAGATCGACCGCGGGACGACCGAGACGGAGGAGTGGGCAGATGGCACACGAGCGAGCGGGCCGGCCGGCCGAGCCGGGGGACCTCACGGATGTGGCCCGGCTGGTGACCGCGTACTACGCGCTGCACCCGGACCCCGAGGAGCCTGACCAGCGTGTCGCGTTCGGGACGTCGGGCCATCGCGGCTCGTCCTTCGCGACGGCGTTCAACGAGGACCACATCGCGGCGACCAGCCAGGCCATCTGCGAGTACCGGGCCCGTCAGGGCACGGACGGGCCGCTGTTCCTGGGCGCCGACACCCACGCGCTTTCGGAGCCCGCGAAGGTGACGGCGACGGAGGTGTTCGCGGCCAACGGGGTGGACCTGCTGATCGACGTGGCGGACGGGTACACGCCGACGCCGGCGGTCTCGCACGCGATCCTCACCCACAACCGGGGCCTGAGCGCCGGCTTCGCCGACGGCGTGGTGGTGACGCCGTCGCACAACCCCCCGGCCGACGGCGGATTCAAGTACAACCCGCCGAGCGGCGGGCCGGCCGGTTCGCAGGCCACGGGCTGGATCCAGGACCGGGCCAACGACATCATCGCGGCGGGCATGAAGGACGTGCGGCGCGTGCCGTACACGCGCGCGCTGGCCGCCGACACGACGGGGACGTACGACTTCCTGGGCACCTACGTGGCGGACCTTCCGTCGGTCCTGGACCTCGACGCGGTTCGCGCGGCGGGCGTGCGGATCGGGGCCGACCCGCTCGGCGGGGCGTCCGTCGCGTACTGGGGGCGGATCGCGGAGGAGCACCGGCTCGATCTGACCGTCGTCAATCCGCTGGCCGACCCGACCTGGCGGTTCATGACGCTGGACTGGGACGGCAAGATCCGTATGGACTGTTCTTCGCCGTACGCGATGGCGTCGCTGATCGAGCAGCGGGACAGGTTCCAGATCGCCACCGGCAACGACGCGGACTCCGACCGGCACGGCATCGTCACTCCCGACGCGGGCCTGATGAATCCGAACCACTACCTGGCCACGGCGATCCAGTACCTGTACGGGCACCGCGACGGATGGGGTGCCGGGCTGGGGATCGGCAAGACGCTGGTGTCGTCCTCGATGATCGACCGGGTCGCGGCGGACCTGGGGCGGCGCCTCGTGGAGGTACCGGTCGGTTTCAAGTGGTTCGTGGACGGGCTGGTGGACGGATCGATCGGATTCGGCGGTGAGGAGTCGGCCGGCGCGTCGTTCCTGCGCAGGGACGGCTCGGTGTGGACGACGGACAAGGACGGCATCATCCTGGCGCTGCTGGCCTCGGAGATCCTCGCCGTGACGGGCCGGACGCCGTCGGAGCACTACGGGGAGCTGACGGGCCGGTTCGGCGAGCCCGCGTACGCGCGCATCGACGCGCCCGCCACCCGTGAGGAGAAGGCCGTCCTCGCGAAGCTCTCGCCCGAGCAGGTCTCGGCGGACCGGCTCGCGGGCGAGCCGGTGACCGGGGTGCTCACCGAGGCCCCGGGCAACGGCGCGGCGATCGGCGGCATCAAGGTCACCACCGAGACCGCGTGGTTCGCGGCCCGCCCCTCGGGCACGGAGGACGTCTACAAGATCTACGCAGAGTCCTTCCAGGGCCCCGACCACCTGGCACGCGTCCAGGAGGAGGCCAAGGGCGTGGTCGCGGCGGCTCTCGGCTCCTGACGGAGCGTGCGCCGGTGCGGGCGCGGTGCGCGCATCGTCGCCGGTGCCCGGCCGGACGGTTGGCGCCTGAGGCGCCGAGCGGCCGGCCGGAGGGCGCCCCTTTGCCGGCGCGGGTCGGCCCGTCAGGCCGCGCTCGCCCGGGGGCGGTGGTCGTCGGGCGTGGTCACCGGCACGTCGAGTGGACGGGCCAGGCCGATCACCCCTTCGTCCAGGCGCTGCAGGTGCCTCAGCACCCGGAAGGTGACCGTTCCGCTGCGCAGGGCCGCGGGGTCGGTCTCCTCCAGCATGGAGGCGATGCTGGCGCCCGACACGACCTCGCCCTCGGCCTGTTCGTCGGCGACGCGCGCGACGAGGACGGCGATGTTGTGGGCGATACGGTCCCCGGCCCTTGCCAGCCGGGGATCGGTGGCGATCCGCTTGCTGTACGGGACGATTTCGGCGGTCGCGGCCAGCGCACGGGCGTGGTAGGCGCAGCTCTCCAGCAGCGCCACCAGGTAGCGGGCCGTCTGCCGGCGTTCGCGCAGCGGTGTGAACGGATGGGTGAGCGGCTGGACGGAGCGGCGCAGGTCGTCCAGCGCGGTGTCGAGGTCGCGTGCCATGTCGAGCAGGTCGGCGGTGGGCCCACCGCTGAGCTGGGTGACGGCGGCCGACGCCACGGCGTCGAGCCGCCGCAGCACCGTGATCAGCAGTTGGTCGGTCCTCAGGTCGGTCTGGACGGGCAGCACGACCAGGGCGGCGATGACGCCGCAGGCGGCGCCCAGGGCGGTCTCCTCGATACGCAGGACCAGCAGGGCGATGCTGTAGGTGTGCAGCAGTGTGTAGAGCAGGCCGAGCATGGCGGTGACGAAGAAGGACATCAGCGCGTAGCTCAGCGGTGCCGTGAAGAACATGCCGAAGATGCAGAGCAGCACGAGGCCGAACGCGGTCCAGGTGTGGTTGCCCACGAGGCCGGCGAGCGCGACGCCGAGGACCACGCCGCACATGGTGCCGATGAGCCGCCGGTAGCCCTTGACCAGGATCTCGCCCGTCGACGAGGTGTTCAAAAAGACGACCCAGCAGGTCAGGACCGCCCAGTACCACCGCTGGTCGGAGAGGAACTCGCCGCCGGTCATCGCCAGCACCGACCCGGCGGAGACCTGGAAGGCGGCCCGGGTGGAGCGCCGCTTCAGCCCGGTCTCCTCGATCTCGGCCGCGCTGCCCGCTGAGACCGCCTCGGCCTCGAACTCCTCGCGGGACCTGGCCGCCTCGGCGGTGTCGTCGGACTCGTCGCCCGGTCCGTCGAGGGCGAGCCTGAGGCCGAGCACGGAGTGCGTCGCCTCGCCGATGCCGCGGAAGACGTCCTGCACGGCGGGCGGGCCCGGCGGCAGGTTCTCCTCGTCGCGGTAGCCGAGCAGCCGGTTGGTGAGGCGGTTCTGCGCGGTACCGCGGTACTCGGGGCCGAGCCGGGTGATCAGCAGGTGCAGCGCCCTGAGGTCGCGGCGCAGGATCACCGTGGTGTCGGCGCCCAGGCGGCCGGTCGCGGGCTGGAGCGGCACCGGCGCGTTCGGCAGGTGCAGGGTGAGCGTGTCGGCGCGTTCCGCGCTGCGGGCGTTGAGCAGTTGCATGCCGAGGCGTTCCGCGGAGATCTCGGCGTCGGCGATGCGGCGTTGCAGGACGTCCGCGCGGGCCGCGTCCTCGGGGGAGTCACCGAGCCTGCCCTGGATCATCAGCGCCGCCTCGTGCAGCCGCGCGGTGTGCCGCCTCAGGTCGACGAGGACCTTCTCCAGGTCCTCGGGCGCCGCGTCGAACATGTCGATCTGGATCGCGACGAGTTGGGCGAGGCGGGCGCGGAAGGCGGTGCGCAGCCTGCTCAGCGTGCCGGCCGTCGTCTGCCGTACCAGCAGGAAGCGGGAGACCGCGCTGCAGGCGAAGGCGATGGCCAGGGTCAGCCACAGCTGCGGCAGCACGGGGAGCGTGGCGTGCACGAACAGCGACACGAAGTAGAACTGGAAGCCGAAGAGACCGATCGTGTAACCGCGGTCACCGAATCTGCGGGCGTACACGGCTCCGAAGATCAGCCCGAGGAACACCAGGTCGCTGAGGATGATCTGATGGCCGAGCAGGGCACCGAGCGACACCGACACGAGCGCCATGACCAGGCCGAGTGCGAGGGTGACGCCCTGCTTGCGCTGCTCCTTCTCCCGGATGGCGAAGGTGCCCACCATGGCGCCCATCGCACCGGCGACCAGGTGCGGGACGGGGGTGTGCAGTGCGGCGAGCACGCCGAGCGTGAGCACGATCGAGCCGACCGTGCGCAGTGCGGCCATGAGCCGGATGAGTCCGGGGTCGGATGCGGAGAAGCGGTCCCAGAGCCGGGTCCTGGCCCGCCCCGTGGCTCCCTGCGTCGATGCCATCTTCTCCCCGCACCCTCTTTCCGGCCATGGTCAGAGTTCGTCCCAGCATCGCACGCCTGCCCGGACGCGAGGCGGGCAGTCCCGGCCACCAGGGCCCCGGATGGCCCCCTTAGCCTCGGGGCCATGTCGAAACTCCTCCTCGTCCTGCACCTCCTCGCCGTGGTGATCGGGCTCGGTCCCGTGATGGTCGCGTCGAGCATGTTCCCCTCCGTCCTGCGCCGTGCGCTGGCGGGCGATGACCCGGCGGGCGCGCGCGGCGCGCTGGGCGTGCTCGGCCGGATCTGCCGGGTGTACGCCGTGGTCTCCCTCGCGGTGCCGGTCTTCGGTTTCGGCCTCGCGAGCATGCACGGCGGTCTCGGGAAGCCCTGGCTGATCGCGTCGATCGTGCTGACCGTGCTGGCGGCGGGCGTCCTGGTCTTCCTGCTGCCCGCGCAGCAGAGCGCGCTCGACGCGCTGGGCGGCGACGGGGCCGCGGCGGAGCCGGCGCCGGGCGCCCCGGCCGCCGAGGGAGCGCTCGCGGGCGTGCCGGCGAGCGCCACCGCGACCGTCCCCGCGGCGCCGGGCAGGCTCGCCATGCTGGCGGGGATCTTCAACCTGCTCTGGGTGGTCGTGGCCGTGCTCATGGTCGTGCGTCCGTAACCCGGCCGCCCTTGCCGCCCTGGCGGCCGTCCGGGAGGGCCGGCCCCGCGGTCAGCCGCGGTCGGACGGGCGCGCCCTGACATGCATCCGCTCGCCCTGCCGCCCGAACAGGGCGATGAACTCGACCGGCCGCTCCCCCACGTTGGCGAACCCGTGCGGGGTGTGGGTGTCGAACTCGGCCGCCTCGCCCGCGCTCAGCACGAGGTCGTGGTCGCCGAGGGCGAGCCGCAGCCGCCCGGACAGGATGTACAGCCACTCGTAGCCCTCGTGGGCGCGTTGCTCCAGTTTCCTGTCCCACGTCTCGGCGGGGCTCGGCGGAATGATCTGCTTGTACGCGAGGAGCCCGCCGAGGTGCCGGGTCAACGGCACAAAGGTGATCCCGTGCCGCACGAAGGGCCGGGGCCGCACGCGCGGATCCTCCGCGCTCACCGTCCCGACCAGCTCGTCGAGCGGCACGCCGTACACCTTCGACAGGGGCAGGAGCAGCTCCAGGGTCGGCTTGCGCCCGCCCGACTCCAGCCGGGACAGCGTGCTCAGCGAGATACCGGTGGTCTCGCTGACGGAGGCGAGGGTGATGCCCTGCTTCCGCCGCAGCTCCCGCAGCCGGGGCCCCACGGCGGTCAGCACCTGTAGGAGGTCGTCGTCAGCCATGTCTCCATTTGCCGACTCGGCAACAACCTTTGTCAAACGCGCGCTCACGGTTCCACCATCTCCCCTGTCGGCGAGACGCGATCACGCCGGCCGAGTGACGGCACGGCGTATGCCGGCAGAGCGACGAAGGAGCGGGGACATGCGGGAGCGTACGGAGCATTACGACACGGTGGTGATCGGCGGGGGCGCGGCCGGTCTCGGCGGCGCGCTGGCCCTGGCGCGGGCCCGCCGCTCGGTGCTGGTGATCGACGGCGGCGAGCCGCGCAACGCGCCGGCCGCCCACGTCCACACCTACCTCGGCCGTGAGGGCACGCCGCCGGCCGAACTGCTCGCCCTCGGCCGGGCGGAGGTGGAGAGCTATGGCGCCACCGTCGTGACCGGCAACGTCACGGCGGTCCGCCGGCTGCCCGCGCGGGAGGGGGACGGCTTCCTTCTCGCGTGCGAGGACGGCACCGAGGTGGTGGCGCGCCGCCTGCTGGTCGCCACCGGGCTGGTCGACGAGAAGCCGGACGTCCCGGGGCTCGCCGAGCGGTTCGGCCAGGACGTGCTGCACTGCCCGTACTGCCACGGCTGGGAGGTGCGGGACACTCCGGTCGGGGTCCTCGCCACCGGCCCCCTCGCCGTGCACCAGGCGCTGCTGTGGCGGCAGTGGAGCGACGATGTGACCCTCTTCACGCACACCGCGGCGGACTTCGGTGACGAGGCGTACGAGCAGCTCGCCGCATGCGGGATCACGGTCGTGGACGGCGAGGTGACGGGGCTTGAGGTCACGGACGGCCGCCTCACCGGGGTGCGGCTCGGCGACCGCGTCGTCCCCCGGGCCACCCTGGCGGTCGCGCCGCGCTTCACGGCGCGCTCGGCCCTGCTCACCGGCCTCGGCCTGAAGTCGGCCGAGCAGGTCGTGGCGGGACACGTCGTCGGCACCTACGTACCGTCCGACGCGACGGGAGCGACGGATGTCCCGGGCGTGTGGGTGGCGGGCAACGTCACCTCCCTCGCGGAGCAGGTCATCGGTGCGGCGGCGGCGGGCGTGCGCGCGGGCGCGGCGATCAACGCCGACCTCGTCGCCGTCCGGACGTCCCAGGCGGTCGCGGCCCGCAGGGCGGCCGGAACCCACCCGGGCCCTCATGCCCCCGGCGGCGGCGAGGCGCTGGACATGCGGGAGTTCTGGGACGAGCGGTACGCGGGCAGCGGGCGCGTCTGGAGCGGCGAGCCCAACGCGGAGCTGGTCAGGGAGGCCGGTGACCTGCCGCCGGGACGGGCGCTCGACCTCGCGTGCGGTGAGGGCGGGGACGCCGTGTGGCTCGCCGGGCGCGGCTGGCACGTCACGGCCGCCGACATCTCGCGGGTCGCGCTGGGGCGCGCCGCGGAGCACGCGGCACGGGCGGGGGTGGGCGACCTCATCGACTGGCAGTGGCACGACCTGGCCGACACGTTCCCCGAGGGCGAGTACGACCTGGTCTCCGCGCAGTTCCTGCACTCGACGGGCGGCCTGCCGCGCGAGGACATCCTGCGCAGTGCGGCCGCCGCCGTCGCGCCGGGCGGGGTACTGCTGGTCACCGGCCACTCCGGGGGCGCGCCCTGGGAGGAACACGGCCACCCCGGCGTGGTGCTGCCCACTCCGGCCGAGGTCCTGGCGGAACTGCGGCTGGCCGACGGCGCGTGGAGCGTCGAGCGCTGCGAGGACCACGAGCGGCTCCAGACCGCTCCTGACGGCACGCGGATGGCCCGTACGGACAACACGGTGCGCGTGCGTCGCGTCACGAAGTGAGTGGCGGTGCCGGAACGGGCCTTTAGGATCTGCCCGAGCCGGGAACACGCGAGTGGGCGGGGAGACCCGCGAGCAGGGCGTGCACCCTGGGCACGATGAGACAGGAGAGCGGATTTGACGGCCGAACCATCCGACGCACCGGAGCCGCAACCGGTGCTGAGTCCGCTCACCACGGCGGCGATCTTCCTGGTCCTCACGGTCGACGAGGGCGGTGAGGGACCGGTGCGCGACCTGCTCGCGGACCTGCCGGGCCTGCGGCGCAGCTACGGCTTCGGATCGCCGGACGGCGCGCTCAGCTGCGTCGTCAGCATCGGTTCGCGGGTGTGGGGCCGTCTCTTCGACGGGCCCCGCCCCGCGGAGTTGCACCCCTTCGTGGAGCTGACCGGACCGCGCCACCGGGCCCCCGCCACCCCGGGCGACCTGCTCTTCCATCTCCGGGCGACCCGGCAGGACCTCTGCTTCGCCCTGGCCGCCGAGATCATGGACCGGCTGCGGGGCCATGTCACGCTCGTCGACGAGGTGCAGGGGTTCAAGTACCGGGACGTGCGCGACCTGATGGGTTTCGTGGACGGTACCGAGAACCCCGAGGGCAGGGCGGCCACCACGGCCACCCTGGTCGGTGACGAGGACCCGGACTTCGCGGGCGGCAGCTATGTGATCGTGCAGAAGTACCTGCACGACCTCCCCGCCTGGAACGCACTGCCCGTGGAGGCGCAGGAGAAGGTCATCGGCCGCCGCAAACTCACCAACGTCGAGCTGGACGAGCCCGCTTCGCACGTCTCCCTGAACACGGTGACCGACGCGGACGGTGAGGAACTGCAGATCCTCCGCGACAACATGCCGTTCGGCAGTCCCGGCCACGACGAGTTCGGCACGTACTTCATCGGCTACGCGCGCACCCCCGAGGTCACGGAGCAGATGCTGCGCAACATGTTCCTCGGCAACGCCGACGCGAGCCACGACCGCATCCTGGACTTCTCCACGGCGGTCACCGGCACGCTGTTCTTCGCACCGTCCGGGGACTTCCTCGACGACCTTCCCGATCCGCCGTCGTCCGCGACGGCCGAGCGGCCCGTACCGCCCGTACCCCACACCCGTAGCGAGGCTCCCGCAGGCGTCAGCGCCGACGGGAGCCTCGGTATCGGAGACTTGAACAGGAGCACCGCCAAGTGAACAATCTGCACCGCGAACTGGCCCCCGTCTCCGCCGCGGCCTGGGCCGACCTGGAGGACGAGGCGCGGCGTACGTTCAAGCGCCATGTGGCGGCGCGCCGCCTCGTTGACGTACCCGAGCCCGGGGGCTCCGAACTGGCCGCCGTCGCCACCGGCCACCTGGACACGGTGGAGCCGCCGGCCGAGGGCGTGCGGGCACATCTGCGCCGCGCCCAGCCGCTGGTGGAGCTGCGGGTCCCGTTCACGGTCTCGCGCGAGCAGGTCGACGACGTGGAGCGCGGCGCGAAGGACGCCGACTGGGACCCGGTCAAGGACGCGGCGCGCAAGCTCGCGTACGCCGAGGACCGGGCGATCTTCGAGGGATACGCGGCGGCCGGCATCGAGGGCATCAGGGCCAGCTCGTCCAACCCGCCGCTCGCGCTGCCCGCCGACGCGCGCGACTACCCGAACGCGATCAGCCAGGCCATCACGGAGCTGCGGCTCGCCGGTGTCGGGGGGCCCTACGCGGTGGCGCTCAGCGCGGACGCGTACACCCTGGTGAGCGAGACGTCGGACCACGGCTACCCGATCCGCGAGCACCTGAGCCGGGTGCTGAACGGCGACATCATCTGGGCGCCCGCCATCGACGGCGCGTTCGTCCTCGCGACCCGTGGCGGCGACTTCGAGCTGCGGATCGGCCAGGACGTGTCCATCGGCTACCTGAGCCATGACGCGACGAGCGTGCAGCTGTACTTCCAGGAGACGTTCACCTTCCTGACGTACACGTCGGAGGCGATCGTCGCGCTCTCGCCGCACGGAGCCTGAGTACCGCGTGCCGTGTGTGCGGGCCGGCCGGTCGCGCCCGGCCGGCCCGCACCTTCCCGGGCGCCGGCACCGGGCTGGGGCCGACGGCCTCCCGGGCCGGTGCGTTCCGCGGGGCGCACCAGCCCGCCCGGCGCGCCGACGAGGCGGGGCGGGCCGCCGCGGGTTACCTGCCGTAGCCGACAGCGTTGATGTTGCCCGGCACGGCGTTCTCGGTGGCGTCCGAGAGATATTCGGACCTCGTCACACGCTCGTAGGACGTGCCCTGGGCGCTCTTGCTGTCGTCGCCCCCGATGCCCAGGATGATCGCGCCCTCCGTGTGCACGGGTTGCAGCCGCAGACGTTCGGACGCGCGCCGCTGTAGTAGGTCGACAGGCCGCCGGACTGGGCGTTGCCGCCGCGGATCGCCCCTCGATAACGGTTGCTGACGGTGGGCTCGTTGGCGTTGCAGCCGGCGTTGACACCGGAGAACGGGCCGTTCTCCAGGTCCGCCATCACCCACGGCCCCTTGCCCGCGCCGTGACTCCGCGGTCTCCAGCGCCGGATCCGACGCCCGCTCGGCGCTCGTCACGGCCCCGCGCGGGCCGCCGGCGCCCGTGCTGCCGGCGCCGGCACCGGGCCGGGGACGCGCTCACGGCGGGCGGGATCGGCCGGGCGGCGGGACCGCCGGAGACGTCAGACCGAGATCGTCTTGAACTCCACGTACTGGCCGAGTCCGACGGATCCGAACTCGCGGCCCACGCCGCTGCCCTTGTAGCCGCCGAACGGCCCGTCGAACGACGGCGGAGCGCCGTTGACGGAGAACGTGCCGGTCCGTACGCGCCGCGCCGTCGCGAGGGCGCGCTCCTCATCGGCGCTCCACACTCCGCCGCCGAGGCCGTACGGCGAGTCGTTGGCTATGCGAACGGCGTCGTCGTCATCGTCGAACGGGATCACGACGATCACCGGGCCGAAGATCTCCTCCTGGGCGATCCGCATCGCGTTGTCGACGTCGGCGAACAGGGTCGGGCGCACGTAGTATCCGCCGTCGAGCCCTTCGGGAAGGTCCGGGCCGCCGGTGACGAGCCGCGCGCCCTCCTCGATGCCGAGGTCGATGTACGACCGGACGCGCCGCTGCTGTTCGGCGCGGACCATCGGGCCGATGAAGGTGGCGGGGTCGGCGGGGTCGCCGACGGTCAGCGACTCCACCAGGTCCTTGAGCTTCGCGACGGCCTCCTCGTAGCGGTCGCGGTGGACGAGGATCCGGGTGTGCGCGACGCACGACTCGGCGTTGTTGCCGAAGGAGAGGAACTTCAGGCCCTCGGCCATGGCGTCGAGGTCGGCGTCCGCGAGGACGATCGCGGCGGACTTGCCGCCGAGTTCCAGGCTCACCCGCTTGAGCTGCCGGCCGGCGATGGAGGCGATCTTCCGGCCTGCCTCGGTGGAACCGGTGAAGGCGATCTTGTCGATGCCGGGGTGGGACACCAGGTACTCGCTGGTCTCGCGGCCGGCCACGACGATGCTCAGGACGCCCTCGGGCACCCCGGCCTCGGCGAACAGGTCCGCCAGTACCAGGGTGCTGAGCGCGGTCTCCGGAGACGCCTTCAGCACCACGGTGCAGCCCGCGAGGAGCGCCGGGACCAGCTTGACCAGTGCGGACTGGTGCGGCGCGTTCCACGGGATGACGGCGGCGACGACACCGACCGGCTCGCGGCGCACCACGGTGCGGGCCCGGGCGCCCTCGGCGCGAGGCAGCGTCTCCTCCCACGGGAAGGTCTCGGCGGCGCGCAGGAAGGACCCCGTCTGCTCGGGCAGGGCGGCGGCGGCCCAGCCGGTGAACCACCGGGCCGAGCCGTTCTCCGCCGTGGTGAGGTCGGCCCATTCGTCGGCGCGCGCCGCGTACAGCTCGTTGAAGCGGGTGATGACCTTCCGGCGCTCCGCGGGCGCGGTCCGGGGCCAGGGGCCCTGGTCGAACGCCTCCCGCGCGGCGGCGACGGCCTTGTCGATGTCGGCGGGCGCGGCGTGCGCGGCCCGTCCGACGAGCGAGCGGTCGTGGGGCGAGCGGGTCTCCAGCAGCCCGGGCTCGGTCGGCTCGGTCCACCGGCCGCCGATGTACAGCTTGTCGAAGGTAATCATCTTTCCGGTCTCTCCCGGTCGGGCCTGTCGCCAGGCAGGGGCGCCGGTGAGCGCCCTGTCGGCGAAGTTAACACAACGGCGTTCTGCTAACAAGAAAACGGTGTTGTGTTAACCTCGGCCCATGTCCACGCCCCCCGCCGACTTCCAGCGCGCCCGCAGGCCCGAGCACAAGGAACTGCGCGCCGCGTCGATCCTCAATGCCGCACGCACGCTGGGACTGGCCAAGGGCGTCCGCGCGGTCACGCTCACGGACATCGCGAACGAGGCGGGCATCAACAAGTCGGCGGTCCTGCGCTACTACGAGACGCGCGAAGAGATCTACCTGCGGCTGACGGCCGAAGGGTGGACGGCATGGTCGACCCGGGTACGGGCCGCGCTCGGCGCCGCCGGCGAGCGCTCGGCCGAGACCCTCGCGGACGTCCTGGCGACCACGGTCCTCGGCCAGCCCCTCTTCTGCGACCTCCTCGCCCACGCGACGCTCAACCTGGAGCGGCACGTCTCGCGGGAGGCGGTCCTCTCCTTCAAGCTCCGGGTGCTCGGCTCGATCGCGGACCTCACCCGGGCGGTGGCGGACTTCGAGCCGCGGCTCGGCGAGGCGGGCGCCCGCGATGTCGTCTCGGGGGTGACCCTGCTCGCCGGCGGGCTGTGGCAGGCGTCCCACCCGCCCTCGACACTCGCGGAGCTCTACACGGAGCGGCCGGACCTCGGGCACGCCGTGGTCGACCTGCCGGACAAGCTGAACTCGCTGGTGCGGGCGCTGATCACCGGGCTGAGCGCCCCCGGCTCCACCGCGCACTGAGCAGCCGGCCCGTCCGCTCGGAGGTGGCCACGGCGCGCGCCGCCCGTACCTGCTCGCGCAGGACGTCGAGGACGGCGCTGCCCGCGGGACCGTGGTCGGCCGCCACGTGCGGCAGCGCCACGTGCGCGCGCACGCCCCGCGCCAGCTCCCGGAGCTGGCCCTCCACGGCCCGTGCCTCCCGCGGTGGGGGCGGCGGGGCGCCGTTGCCGATGTCCTGCTGGGCCGCCGTGGTCGCGTCGACCACCCGCTCGACGGCCATCGCCAGCGGCCACCACTCGGCCGCGAGCGTCGACGTCGGCCGCGGTTCGGTCATGGCGCGACGGAACTCGGCCCGTACAGCCGACAGTTCGCGGTACAACCGCCTGCGGGCGCGCGCCGAGGCGTCATCGTCCGCCGCCGCTGCCCCGACCGCCGTCGCCCCCCGGGGCGGCGGCCCCGCTGCCCCGTCCACGCGGTGTGCCCCACCCGCCGGGCGCGTCCCCGGCTCCGTCCCCGTGGCCTCGGGCCGCGCGACGAGGCATACCACGACGTACTCGGCGGCATCCTCGATGACGGCCGCGAGCCGGTCCCCGACACGCGCGTGCCAGCTCTCCGGCCACAGCAGGTAGCCCACGACCAGCGCGATCGCACAGCCGATGAAGCTGTCGACGAGGCGGGGCAGCAGCAGTCCGAAACCGAGATGGTTCAGCACGTCGGACAGCAGCAGGATCAGCGGGGTGATGGCCGTCGTCTGGTACGCGTACCCCCGGGAGGCCATGACGGGGAGCAGCGCCGCGAGCACCGCCATCAGAGCGGCCGACCACCAGCCGTACGGGGCGGCGCCGAGCACGGCCGCCGCCACGCCGAGTCCCACGACCGTGCCGATCGCCCGCATCACCGCACGGGAGAAGACCGATCCGAGGTCCGGCTTGAGGACGAAGGCGACGGTCAGCGCCACCCAGTAGGAACGCGGCACCGGCACCACCGACACGAGCGTCTGCGCGATGCCCACGCACAGGGCGAGCCGCAGTCCGTAGCGCCAGGCGGTGCCTGAGCGCAGGGTGGTGCGCGCCGTACGCCGCATGCGAAGCGGCAGTGGTGCGGGCCGGCCGAGCCGGTCTCCCGGCGTCGCGTGCTCGCCGCGCACCACCGAGGCCGCGTAGCGCAGGGCGGCCTCGACGGCCCGCTCCGCCCGGCCGGCGTCCTCGGGCAGTACCCCGGCAGCCACCGTGCCACCGCCGGCGGGCGGGCGGCCCTCGATCGTGTCCGCGAGGGCCCGCAGCGCCGCGGGCACCGTGGCCGGCAGTGGCCGGCCGGACTGGTGCACGGCGGGCGCCGCCTCCAGCAGCGCGGTCAGCGCGTCGAGACGGGCGAACAGGGCGAAGGCAGTGGACCGCTGGCCCCGCTCCCCCGCGCGCCGGGCGAGAACGAGGTCGTGGGCGTGGTCCATGCGGCGGGTGGTCGCCTGCCGCCGGGCCTCGTATCCGCTGCCGCCCGCCGCCTCCAACTGGTCGGCGAGCGCCCGGTAGGCGGCGGCGACGGCGGCGCGTTCGGGCGCGGCACCGCGTACGGGCCAGGCGAGGAGGGTCAGCAGCAGGACGAACGCGCCGCCGCCCAGGAACAGCGCGGGCGCCAGCCACACCGGCCCCGGTACCGGCAGCCCCGCCTCGATGATCGTGTTGATGAGCAGGAGCAGGGCGGCGCCCGACGCGAGCGGGCCGATCGACGAGATCAGGCCGGAGACGAGGCCGACCAGGGTGACGACGATGACGGCGAGCCCGCCGTGCCCGAAGACGGACGCGCCGACGACGACGCCGGCCGCCCCCGCCAGCTGCGGTACGGCGATGCCGAGGAACCGCATCCGGTAGGAGTCGGCCGTGTCGTTGATGACGGCGAACTGCGCGCCGATCCCGGCGAGCGCCCCGTACGCGGGCCGCCCGAGCGCGAACCCGAGAGCGAGCGGACCCGCGACGCCGACGCAGGCGCGCAGCGCGGCGGGCCAGGGCACGGGTCCCGGGTTCGGGCGCAGGGCCGCCACGAGCCATTCGGGGGTTCGGGACCGCCCGTCGGTCCTGGCCGTGCGCACCACTGTCCGTCCTCCTGAGGCACTGGCCGGCACCGGCCGCCGCGGGGCCGGGACACCGGAGGCGGGAACGACTCCCCGCGTAGGACAGCATGGCGCCTGAGCGGCGCCGTCCCGCGCACCGGGCCGCCGGACACGGGCGTCGTGCCCGGACGGGGCCCGCGTCACGGCCGGACGACGGGTCGTCCTGTGCGACGGCGGACCGCGCCGTCGCACAGGACGACCGGGGTGCCGGCCGGTCCGGGACGGTGGGATCTCTCCTGACGGCCGCGGACCGTCGACGGTGGCGGGCCGCCTGCCGCCGTCGCGGGCGTCACGTTCACCGCGCGGGAGGAGGCGCGGCCGACGGGAGGGCTCGCGCCGGAAACCCGCACGTCGGCGCCGGCCTCCCCTGCCGGCGGGGACGCCGGCGCCGACCGCCGGGGGCGCGGGTGTTACGGCAGCGCCGGGCGGCCCGGTGTCTCCAGCCAGGTGCGGAAGAGGCCGGTCAGGTCCTGGTGCGAGACCTTCTCGGCCAGCGCCTCGAACTCCTGGGTCGTGCCGTTGCCGTAGCGGTGGGCCGCCGTCCACGCCGGGAGCAGCTTGAAGAACGCCGTGTCGCCGATGCGTTCGCGCAGCGCCTCCAGTGTCATCGCGCCGCGTGTGTAGACCGCGTCGGCGAACATCGTGTCGCGCTGCGGGTCGTCGACCCGCGTCTGCCAGAAGTCGTTCGCCGCGGGGCGGGCGTTGTAGGCGCTGACGAAGTCCTCGCGGGTGGTGTGCGTCCCCCGGTGCTCGTCCCACAGCCACTGGGCGTAGGTGGCGAAGCCCTCGTTCAGCCAGACGTTCTTCCACTGGGCGACCGACACCTCGTCGCCGAACCACTGGTGGGCCAGCTCGTGGACGATGGTCGACTCGCTGCGCACCGCCGAGTAGGCGGGCTTCGACTGGACTTCGAGCGAGAAGCCGGCCTGGGGCATGTCGTCCACGATCGCGCCCGTCTCCTCGAAGGGGTACGGGCCGAAGAGCGTGCTCCAGTAGTCGGTGGCCTCGGCGGTCACCTGGTAGACGTCGACCGTGCCCTTGGGCAGTACCGGGTCGGTCGCCACGTAGATCGGCGTGCCGGCGGGGGTCCGGCCCTGCCGCACGTCGAACTTACCGATGGTCGCGGTCGCCAGATACGTCGCCATGGGCTTCGACTCGCGCCAGTGGAAGTGCGAACGGCCGTTCTTCGTACGGGAGTCGATGAGGCGGCCGTTGGACACACCGGTGAGTCCCTTGGGCGCGTCGATGGTGATGTCGTACGTGGCCTTGTCGCTCGGGTGGTCGCTGGAGGGGAACCAGGAGGACGCCGCGTTCGGTTCGCAGGCCACGAAGACACCGTCGGCCGTCTTCATCCAGCCGTACTGCGAACCGAACACGATCGGCCCGCTGAGCGGCTGCGGTATGCCGTGGTACGCGAGGGTGACGCGGAACGTGCGGTTCTTCGCGAGCGACTTCGCGGGCGTGATGGCGATCTCGTCGGCGGATCGGCTGAACCGGGCCGGGCGGCCGTCGACCCGCACCGAGTCCACGGTGAGTTTCTGCAGGTCCAGGTCGAAGGAACGGAGGTTCTGGGTGGCTCTGGCGGTGAGCGTGGTCGTGCCGTCGAGGACGTCGGAGTCCGGGTTGTACGACACCCCCAGGTCGTAGTGGAGCGCGTCGAATCCACCATTGCCGAGGGCCGGGAAGTACGGGTCACCGATGCCGGGTGCGCCGGGTGAGGCGCCGGGGGCCGCGGCGATGGCGAACGCGGAGGCGACGGCGGTCGCCAGGGCGAGCCAGCGGGACGTACGACGAGCCGAACGTGACAGAGCCATGACAGCCTTTCGGGTACACGGTGTCGGTGACCGAACGTGCACACTCTGCTCCGCCGGGCGCCCAGCCGCTCCGCGCATCGCAAAATTTCTTCGAACTTCGTTAAAGACTTCGGCAGTTGGGACGCTTAAGCCCGACTTGTCGGAGCGGCCGACCGACAACACGCCCCGTCCAGCCCCGCCTCGGCCGCACCCGGCACCCGGCCTCGGCACCCGGCACCCGGCCTCGGCTCCCCCGCGGACCCGGGTCTCAGCGAGGCGCCGGGCCCGTCGTCCTCCGAGTCACCAGGCTCGGCGACACGGACACCAGCACCGCCCGGTCGCGCCCCTCGATCCGCTCCAGCAGCAGCCGCGCCGCCGTCGCGCCCATCAGCTCCCCCGCCTGGTCCACACTGGTCAGCCGCACCGGCGCCATCGCCGCGACCGCCGTGTTGTTGTATCCCGCCAGGGACACGTCCTGCGGGATACGCAGCCCCAGCTCGCGGGCGGCCCGGAAGACCCCCATGGCCGCCACGTCGGCACCCGCGAACACCGCGGTCGGCCGGGGACGGGCGGCCAGCAGCTCCATCCCCGCGCGGTAGCCGCCCTCCTCGGAGTACGCCGTCGTCGCCACGCGCGCGTACGGCGCCAGACCGTGCCGGCGCATCGCGTCCTGGTAGCCACGCCGCTGCACCCGCTCCGGAGTGCCCGACCACCCCGTGCCGTCATTGCCGTGGGCCGACGTCAGGGCTATCCGGCGGTGCCCCAGCCCCACCAGGTGGTCGACGACGAGCGCGGCGCCCTCCGCGTCCGCGTCCACCACCGAGTCGTACACGTCGGCGGTGTCGTGGTGCCCGATGACGACGGTGGGCACGGTGGCGGCGGCCGCCATCACCTCATGGCGCGAGAAGCCGGGCCCGATCAGGATCAGCCCGTCCATCTGGCGGTCCACCATCGCCCGCGCGAGCCTCGTCTGGTCCTCGGCGCCGAAGCCGGCCGCCCCGAGGAGCATCTGGTAGTCCGTGCCGCGCAGCCGCTCGGTGACACCGTCGAGGATGTCGGCGAAGAACGCGTTGCGCAGGTTGTCCAGAAGGACCCCGATCGTGTACGTACGGCCCCGCATGCCCCGGGCCGCGGCGTGCGGCCGGTAGTCCAGTTCGTCCATCGCACCGCGGACCCGCTCGCGCATCGCGTCGCTGACTCCGTACGCGTTCCGCAGCACCTTGGAGACCGCGGACGTGGAGACGCCCGCGTGCCGCGCCACATCAGTGATCGTCACACGCCGCCCGCCGCCGACCGGGTGCATTGGCACGCCTCCGCTTTCCGGCCGCCCGTAATCGGGTACAGCCCTGATTTCACGCAACGTTCCACAACCTTACGCACGTCTCTTGACGTCGAAAGGGCGCTCGGCCCTACGGTGGCCTCCCCTTGGTTGGAGAACGTTCTACGACGAGGAGCCGCAGCATGGGACAGCCGGCACCCGGCGGCCGTACGGCCGGAGACTCCGCCGAAGAGGTACAGGTCAAGGACGGCATCCCGGTCGACGGTGTCAGCCGTCAGCAGTGGAGGTGGTCCGCGCTCGCCGGTATGGCGTCCTACCTCGACGCGGGATCGATCGTGGCGATCGGCTCCGGCCTCGCCCTGTTCCAGGAACACCTCCACCTCGCCACCACGGGGCTGACGGGCGTCGGCGCGCTCGCCGCCATAGGGCCCAACGCGATCGGCGCCGCCGTCGGTTCCTTCATCGGCGGCCGGCTCGGCGACAAGCTGGGCCGCAAGCGGATCTACCAGTACGACCTGCTCGTGTACGCGGCGGCGGTGCTGCTCATCGCGCTGTCGGTGAACTCCTGGATGCTCTTCCTCGGCACGTTCGTCGTGGGTGTCGCCGTCGGCGCGGACGTGCCGACCTCGCTCGCACTGGTCGGCGAGTTCTCGCCGGTCAAGGCACGCGGCAAGCTGCTGGGGCTGACACAGGTCGCCTGGAACGTCGGCCCCATGATCGTGCTGCTGCTCGCGCTCGCCCTGTCGCACCTGGGCCTGCTGGGCATCCGGATCGTCTTCCTGCATCTGGTCGTCGTCGCGATCATCACCTGGGCGATGCGGCGGGGCATGACCGAGTCCGCGATGTGGAAGGCGGCGGCCGAGCGGGGAGCCGCGAGCAAGGCCCGGGTGCGGGCACTGTTCCGCGGCGCCCACTTCAAGGCGCTCAGCTGGACGGGCAGTTTCTACATCTTCCAGGGACTGGCGGCGGGGACGGCCGGGCTGTTCACCCCGTACATGGTCAAGAACCTCGGCGCGGGCGACCAGACCGTCTCGGTCGCGCTGTCGTGCGCGGGATTCGGCGTCGGCATCGTGGCGACCGTCTTCATCTACATGCCGTTCAGCGACCGCAACCACCACACCCGCAGGCGGCTGTGGGTGACCGGCGCGATCGCGCAGATCATCGCGTACGCGCTGTTCCTGGTCTTCCCGTTCACCGTGCCC
Organism: Streptomyces sp. NBC_01497; assembly: GCF_036250695.1. Classification (NCBI taxonomy): domain Bacteria; kingdom Bacillati; phylum Actinomycetota; class Actinomycetes; order Kitasatosporales; family Streptomycetaceae; genus Streptomyces; species Streptomyces sp. NBC_01497. The sequence goes on from NZ_CP109427.1 coordinate 1,190,972, forward strand.
ACCATCCTGCTGAACACGTTCCTGTTCGGGGTCGGCGCGTCACTCGCCGGCGACGCGTTCTACAAGACCGTCAGCCAGGAACTGTTCCCGACGATGCTGCGCGGCACGGCCCAGGGCTTCACGTTCGGTGTGGCGCGCGCCTGCCTCGGTGTGTGGAGCTACTACGTGCCGCACCTGGCGAGCGCCGGGATCACCTCGGTCGCGGCCCTGCTGTGCGCGTTCCTCGTGATCAGCGGGTGCGTCGGCTTCTTCTTCATGCCGAACACCGTGGGCAAGTCCCTCGACAGCATCCAGCTGGAACGGGCGGGCTGAGCCGGAGCGGACCCACCACCACGGCACCGCACGCCGGGCGCCCTCCGCACGGCAGCACCACCCGGACGACCTGCACCACCAGCACCACCCGCACGAAAAGAAAGGCCCCGCTCGTGACCGACGACCAGGCCGCGTCACCGACCGCCGGCGGGGCACCGTCCGCGACCGGCCCGGCGACCCGCCTCCTGTCCCGCTTCACCGACCCGTCACCCGAGTACGGGCCGCTGCCCCTGTGGTGGTGGAGCGGGGCCCCCGTCACCGGGGAGCGGCTGCGCCGGCAGATGGAGCTGCTGCTCGCGCAGGGGGTGCGCCAGGCCGTGGTGATCTGCCTGGCGCCGACCGGACCGATGTTCGGCTCCCTGGCGGACGATCCGCCGTACCTGAGCCCGGAGTGGCTGACGCTCCTCGACGGCGCCTGCGCCGACGCCGAGGAACTCGGTTTCACCCTGTGGATGTACGACCAGATCGGCTTCTCGGGAGCCAACTTCCAGGGCCTGATCACCGCACAGAACCCCGAGTTCGCCGGACTCGGCCTCTACCGCACCACCGCGAGCACCGACGGGGGGCCCGCGGTGGTGCGCCCGCCCGCCGGGCACACCGCGCTGGCCGCGTACACCACGCCGCTCGACGGCGACAGGGCGACGCCGCCGGTGCCGGTGCCGCTCGACGCGGCCGGCGCGGCACACTGGGAGGGCCCTGCGGCACGCCTGACGCTCGTGCACACCGGCGTCAGCGGCTTCGACTACTTCGGTACCGAGGCGTGCGCCGCGCTCCTGGACCAGGTGCACGGCACGCTGGAGCGGCACGTCGGCAAGTGGTTCGGCCGCTCCATCGGCGGCTTCTTCCAGGACGAACTGCCCGCCCTGCCCACCTGGGGCCGGGATTTCGCCGCGACCTTCGCCGCCGTGTACGGCTACGACCCGGTGCCGCGCCTCGCCGCGCTGTGGGAGGGCGACGACGACGCCTCGGCGCGCGTGCGCCGCGACTACCAGGAACACCGCGCCCGGCTCGGCCGGCAGGCCTTCTTCACGCCACAGCGGGCCTACTTCGAACGGCACGGTCTGATCTGCGGCTTCGACCAGCCATCGCCGGCCCGCGAGGGCGACCCCGTGGGCGGGGTGAAGGTGTACGGGGACTACCACGCCACACACCGGGGCTACGGGGCGCCCGGCAGCGACCACTGGGGCGACGCCAAGGTGCACAGCTCCATGGCGCACGCGAACGGCGAACCACGCACCTGGATCGAGGCGTTCCACTCCTCCGGCTGGGGCGGCACGCTGGAGGAGACATACGACTGGCTGGCGCCGTTCCTGCGCCGTGGCGCGAACCTCTACGACCCGCACGCCGTGTACTACGCCACGCCCGGCGGCTGGTGGGAGTGGGCACCGCCGTCCACGTGCTGGCGCCAGCCGTACTGGCCCGACTACCACGTCTTCGCCGGCGCGGTGGCGCGCCTGTGCTCGGTGCTCACCGCGGGCCACCACGTGTGCGACACGGTGCTGCTCTCCCCCACCACCACCGCGCAGGCCTACCTCACACCGGACGGGCCCCTGGCGCCCGCGCGCGAGTCGGCCGCGCTCTACCACCGGCTGAACGGTGTGGGCACCTGGTTCGCCGAGCGGCGCGGGGTGCTGGAGAGCGCGGGCCTCGATCACGACGTCCTCGACGAGAGCGCGATCGCCCACGCCTCGGTCGCCTCGGACGCCTGCGGGGCGACCCTGTCCGCCGGCGCGGAGACGTACCGCACGGTGGTGCTGCCGGGTCCCCGCGCGCTGCACACGGCTGCGGCCGCCACCCTGGCGCGGTTCGCGCGGGCCGGCGGCCGGGTGGTGTGTGTCGGGCGCGCGCCCGACCTGTTCCTGGGCGCGGGCCTGACCCGGGACGGCGGGAAGGCGGCCGACGGCGGCGCGGCCTTCGCCGACGCGCTGGCCGCCGGACTCATCACGCTCGTCGCGGACGCGGAAGCGGTCCCCGCGGCCGTCACGGCCGGACCCCTGCGCGTGGTCGCCGACGCCCCCTTCCTGCTGCGCCGCGACGGCGGCACCCACATCCTCGCCCTGACCGCGCACGACGAGGTGAGCGGGACCCGCGCGCCGATCGTGTCGCTCGGCACGGACGACTGGACGACCCAGGACAACTTCTCCTGGTCCGCGTACTGGCGGCAGCTGCACGGACACGGCTACACGTACGTGCCGTCCGCCGGCCGCACCGCCTCGGTCCGGATCGAGGGCCCGTCGCACGCGCCCCGGGCGCAGCGCTGGGACCCGGGTACGGGCGAGCGCACCGAACTCAGCGTGTCCCCGGCCGAAGGCCGGGGCTGGCGGCTGGAGGTGCCGTTCGCGGACGGGGCGGTGGCGCTGGTGGTGTTCGGCGACGACCTGCCCGCGCCGACCCGCGAGCCGCTGGGACGGCCCACCGGTACGACGGAGCTGGCCGGGCCCTGGCGGGCACTCGCGGTCTCGACCCTCGACAACCGCTGGGGCGACCTGGCGGCGGCCAACCGGCCCGGGATCCTGCCGGTCGAGGTGTGGCGGATGGAGCACCGGGAGGGCGAGGGGGGTCCATGGCGGCCCGTGACCGCCGGGTTCGGCCCCTTCGCCCTCGTCCGGCGCGGCGAGGGCGGCTACGAGCCGGCCGAGTGGTCGCTCTCGCGCGGCATCCGCGACGACCCGGTGCACGACTACCGGCTCGGCCCGAAGGGCTACGTGCCGGAGGAGTTCCTCGACGTGCGCGAGGTGGTGCGGGGCGGCGAGGTGTCCGTACGGACGCATCTGACACTGCCGGCGACGCCCGGTCCACGGTGGCTCGCGGTGGGGGCCAACGCCGAGCGGCGCGTGCTGGCCGACGGCGCGGACCTGCCCGTCGAGGGCGACGGCTACCAGTCGTTCAGCCCGCTGCCGCAGGGCCTCGCGGGGCGCACCGTGACCCTCGACCTGGTCCTCGTCGCACGGGAGGACGGGCCGGTGCGGGCGTCGTTCGCCGTCGTCCGCGACCCGGAGGCGTACCGCAGGCCCGAGTGGATGTCCGCCGGCGCGGGCGGCGCCCCGGGCCGGACGTACGACCTGACGCGCCGGCTGGCACTGGACCGGCTGCCCGAGGACCCCACGGTCCAGGTCGGCAGCGACGGGGCGTGCACCGTCCTGGTCAACGGCGCGGAGGTGGGCCGCCAGGGCGACTTCAACCCGTACCCGGGCCACCGCGAGGTGCGGGTCCACCCCTACGACCTCGGGGCGGTCCTGCGGGTCGGCGAGAACACCCTGACCCTGCGGCTGACCGACCCGGACGGCGGGCCGACGGCCGCCGCCCTGGACTCGGCGCCGGTGGCGCGCGGCGGCCTCGGCCTGCGCAGCGACGCGACGTGGACGGCCGAGGCGGACGGCGCCCGCGCCCCGGTCGTGCTGCGCCCCACGCACCTGGGCCGCGACCCCCGCTCCTTGTGCGCCTGGGCCCGGCCGCATCCGCTGCCGGGCGCGCACTGGCTCGAACCGGCCGCCGCGCAGGGCCGGGTGGTGGAACCCGTCGTGCCGGACCTGTCGCCGGGGCCGGTGCGGGAGGAGTGGCTGCGCTTCACCGCGCCGCTCGGCGCGACGGCGCTGCGGGTGGCGACGTCCCTGCGGACGAGGGTGGTCACCGGCGGCCGGACGTATGTGCCGGACGCCGGGGGCCGGGTGGAACTGCCCGCGCCCGCGGCGGCGGGCACGCAGGTGGTGCTGCGGATCGCGGCGGTCGACGGGCGGCGGGGCGGCGCGCTCCTCGACGGGCCCGTGACGGCGGAGACCGCGGAGGCCGCCTCCCCGCTCGTGAGCTGGGAGGAGCTGGGCCTGCGGGCGCTGGGCGGCGCCGTTCGGTACCGGAGCGAGCTGGCCTTGCCGGACGGCCCCCCGCGCGGTAGGGCGGTGCTCGATCTGGGCGCGGTACGCGGCACGGTGGAGGTGACGGTCAACGGCGTGGCGTGCGGCGAGCGGGTGTGGGGGCCCTGGGTGCTGGAGGTGACGGGCGCGCTGCGCGGCGGGGTCAACACCGTCGAGGTGGTGGTGCGCGGCACGCTCGCCGGATACCTCGACGACGCGTCACCCACCCGCGCGATCGCGGCAGGTCAGGTGCGGACGGGCCTGTTCGGCCCGGTACGGCTGCTGACGTACGAAGCCGCGGCCGGGGACTGAGCCGGCGGGCCCGGGCCGGGCGCGCGACGAGGCCCCGGCCCCGTCGGCGCCGCCCTCACGGTCCTGTCCTCCGCGCGCCGCACCATGGCGCGGTCCGCCGACGCCTCCCGGGAGACATAAATCTGCAGGTCAGCAAGGGTTCGCGGACCTCAGACCCAGCAGTTCACGACCAGACTTTACGCATACTTTTATACAGCCATAAGGGTGACAAGGCTGTTTCTTGCGGGCGAGTCGGGCTCCCGGCGTGCCATGAAGGACGTGCACAGCAACTCCAGCGAAAGAAGGACTCCATGCACGCATCGCGTGTGGGGCGCCGGGTCGCCACCACCCTCGCCGGGATTCTGATCGCGGGCACGGCCGCCCTGGCCGCCGCCCCCGCGAACGCGGCCTCCCCCGTTCCCAGCGGGGACGCGGCGCCGGTCGCGGCCCAGCCCGCGAAGGGCACGGCCTCGGAGCCGCGCGGCAGGGTCGTGTCGCGGCTCACCCTCTCGATCCGCGAGCGGGCCACCACGAACTCCCGTTACCTGGGCGGCCTCGCCCCCGGCTCGATCGTCTACCTGTCCTGCAAGGTGCATGGTCAGAACGTCGACGGCAACGACCTCTGGTACAAGCTGGGCAACGGGCGTCCGGGCTACGTCGCCGCCCGCTACGTCCAGAACCTCTCGCCCGTTTCGTACTGCCGCTGACGCCGGACCGCGTCACGCGTTGATCCCCCTCTGCCGCCGGGCGCCTCGCGCGCCCGGCGGCAGAGCCGCGTCCGGGTCGCCACGCCACGGCGCGGACACGGGCCCTGTCAGTGGCGGGCCCGTAAGTGGCGGACCTGTCAGTGGCGGACCTGTCAGTGGCGGCCCGTAGGCTGAAGGCCGTTCAGCCGGATGCCGCCCAGGCCTTCGGACACGGGGGAACGGGGACAGCCGTGCGCAGGGGGATGGTGGCCGCGTGTCTCGCGGCGTTGCTGGCGGTCGCGGGATGCGGCACCGAGCGGGCCGGCGACGGGGGTCCGCCGCACGCACCGACCGCGACGGCTTCGGCGGCCTCGCCGCGGCCGCGCGTGAGCGCCGGTGCCGAACTCGGCGTGGACGGTGTCGTGCCGTGGGTGGCGGAGCCGGCCGTGGACGCCGACTTCACGACGCCGTCACCTGCGCCGCCTCCCGTGACGGGACCGACCTGCCGCGCCACGCGCCTGTCCGGCACCGTGCGCCACTGGGCGAGCAAGGGCGCGGGGGACGAGGAGGTCCACGACCCCACCATGGCCGCCTCGCTGTACGGATACGCCGTCCTGACCAACACCGGGAAGGCGGCGTGCCGCCTGCGGGGCGCCCCGCGTCTGACGTTGCGGGGCGCGGGCGGGAAGGACGTACCGATCGGGCACGACGCGTTCAGCGGGGCCTCGGCCCCGGTCGGACTGCCGCCCGGCGGGAAGGCGAGTTTCCGCATCGACTGGGACGCGCCGTTCTGCCCCGCCGTGCCGGGCCCCTACACGCTCGTCGCGGACCTGCCGGACGCCGGCACCGTGACCGTACGCCCGGCGGACACGACCGTGCCCGGCTGCTCGAACGACGATCTGCATCCCGAGGTACGGGCCTACCTCACGTCGTCACCGATCACGCCAGGCGACGCGACGCCGCGACCACCCGTGGTGTCGGACCTGAGTTCTCTGACCGCCAGGATGACCGGCATACCGGCCACGGTCCGGCCCGGCGGCCCCGTCGGCCTGACGCTCGCCCTGTCCAACCCGACGGACCGGCCGGTGTCCCTGGCGGGAAGACCAGGGTTCGACCTGCACGTGCTCTGTGCCGGGACACGGGGCCGGGCCGGGATCAACGAGGACACGACGTACCTGCTCAACAACCGGCCGGTGCGGGCCGTACCCGCGCACGGGACGGTACGGTTCGCGATCCGCGCGTCCCTGCCCGCCGCGACGCCGCTGCCCGGCCCGCGGCTCACCGTGGGCTGGCAGATGCTCAGCCGCGGCTTCCCCGCGCACCTGCCCTACGCGGCCGCGACGATCCCGACGGGCGCCTGATCCGGCAGCCGGCGGTCCCTCGCGACCCCCGTTCCCGAGGGCCGCGACCCGGTTGCGGGAGGCGGCCGCAGGGGGCGATCGAAAAGATTTCCCTGTGACAAGTATTGTCGGGCGGAATCGAGGGCAGAAGCGGCTCTGCCCCACCTCGTCCGCGAAGGGAACCGGTCATGTCCGCCACCACTGCCCGCACCACGGAGCAGGTCGTCGAACTGCCCCGGATCGAGGACCCGGAGGCCGTCTCACCGGTCGACGCGCGCGCTCTTTCCAAGCTGTTCTTCGACCGGCTGCAGGTCCTCGAAGAAGGCACGCGAGAGTACGCGTACGCCCGGAACACGCTCATCGAGATGAACATGTCACTCGTGCACTTCGCCGCGCGCCGGTTCGGCCGCCGCGATCAGTTCGAGGACATGATCCAGGTGGGCATGATCGGCCTGATCAAGGCGATCGACCGGTTCGACCTGAGCCGCGAGAACGAGTTCGCCACGTTCGCGGTGCCCTACATCGTGGGCGAGATCAAGCGGTTCTTCCGGGACAGCACCTGGGCGGTGCACGTACCGCGCCGGCTCCAGGAGATGCGGGTCGAACTGGCGAAGGCCCGGGACCTGCTCTCCGCGCGCCTGGACCGTGAACCCACGGTCGCCGAGCTGGCCGTACACCTCGGCCGCACCCACGACGAGATCATCGACGGGCTGATCGCGGCGAACGGCTACAGCACCGACTCGCTGGACATGCCCTACGAGAGCGGGGAGGGCTCGGCCCGCAGGTCCTCGACACTCGCCGACTCCATCGGCACCTGCGACCCGGGCATGGAGCTGGTCGAGGACCTCACCGCGCTGGCCCCGCTGCTCGCGGAGCTGGACGAGCGGGACCGGACGATCCTGGAGATGCGCTTCGGCAGGGAGTGGACGCAGTCGGAGATCGGCGACGCGCTCGGCATCTCCCAGATGCACGTCTCGCGCCTGCTCAACCGCACGCTCAAGACACTGCGTTCGGCCATGCTCACCGAGAACTGAGCACGCCAGGACCGCCCCCGGGCGGGGACCCGGACGGGGGCCGTGCACGGTGAAGGGTGCGGTAACGAGCCACGATCGGCGGCTCGTTACCGCACCCTTCGCGGTGGTTCCCGGCCACTTGCCACGGCGCGCGAGCGCGGGCCGCCCCCAGGGCCGCCTCACGCCTCGCGCCCAGGGTCGCCCCCGAGGACACAGGGGGCGCCGGGCCCCGTCCGGACGCGCTTGCCGTCCGGACGCGGAAAGATCCGGACACCGGCCGCCCCCGCCCGTCCGGGAACGCAGAAAGACCCCTGATCATCAGGGGTCTTCGTGAAGTGTCCGAGGGGGGACTTGAACCCCCACGCCCGATAAAGGGCACTAGCACCTCAAGCTAGCGCGTCTGCCATTCCGCCACCCGGACGAGTGATCTTCCGCGGCGTTCCCGTCGCGGTGACGTGGTCAACAATACCAGGGGTTCGAGACCCGGCTCACCCCTATATGCGGTGGTCAGAGATGGGCCTGCCGAGCGGGCCGTGATCGTCGGGACCGCTCGGCAGGGATCGGCTCGGGTGCCGGATCAGGGCATCTGGTGGTAGTCGGGGAAGTTGCCCGGCGGGCGCTCACCGTCCGCGCCGGTCGTCACCGCGTGGACGAGCAGCTCACCGCCGACGAAGGCGCCGCGCCAGGCGTGTCCGAAGCCGCCGAACAGCTCGTCCCTGTCGCCGCGCGAGCGGGGCGTGCCGTGGCCCACCTTGAACGCCCTCACCTGGGGCGCGAGCCGGGCGTAGGTCGCGGGGTCGTCGGTGGACAGGGTCGCCACGAGCGCCCCGTTCGAGGCGTTCATGGCGGCCAGCAGCTCCGCCTCGGTGTCGACCAGCACGATCGTGTCGACCGGGCCGAACGGTTCCGCGTGGTGCAGTGGCGAGGACGCCGGCGGACCGAGCAGGGTGAGCGGCGCCAGGTAGGCGTCCCGGGACCCGCCGGGCGGGAACGACGCGTCCCGCAGGGTGCCCTCGTGCAGCGGAACGGCGCCCCGCTCCACCGCCTGAGCCACCTGGTCGCGCAGTTCCCTCGCCTTCGCGGCGTTGATCAGCGGGCCGAAGTCGAGGTCCGGCAGCGGGTCGTCGGGGTGCCCGACGGCCAGGGGGTGGCCGACGCGCACCGACCGGACGGCGGGGAGGTAGGCGTCGAGGAAGTCCGCGAACAGCGACCTCTGCACCACGAACCGGGGGTAGGCCGTGCAGCGCTGCTTCCCGTAGTCGAACAGCTTCGGGATCACGGTGGCGAGCGAGGACCAGTCCCCGAACTCCCAGACGCCCCAGGTGTTGAGGCCTTCCTGTTCGAGGACGTGGCGCTTGCCGAGGCCGGTCACGGCCGTCGCGATGCCGGCGCCGGTGTCGCGGCCGCCGACGAACGAGACGCAGCCGATCTCCGGCGAGCCGACGAGTGCCGCGGACAGTTCCCGGCCGCTGCCGCTGACCAGGGTGACGGGAAGACCTTCCCGGGCGGCGAGCGCACACGCGAGGGTCAGGCACGCAACTGACCCGTCGGTCGGGGTCTTGGCGATGACCGCGTTGCCGGCGAGGACCTGGACGAGCATCGCGTGGACGAGCACGGACATCGGGTAGTTCCAGCTGGCGATGTTCGAGACGGGGCCCTCCAGGGGCGCCCGGCCCTCGACCATGCGCTCGATCCCGGAGACGTACCAGCGCACTCCGTCGATCGCACGGTCGACATCGGCGCGGGCGAGCCGCCAGGGCTTGCCGATCTCCCAGACGAGCAGCAGGGCCAGCAGGTCCCTGTGCGCGTCGAGCGCGTCGAGCGTGGCCGTGACGCGGGCCCTGCGCTCGGCGAGGGGGGTGTGCCGCCAGGCGCGGTGCTGGTCGAGGCCGGCGCGCACGGCCCGTGCCGCGGTGGCCGGGTCGAGCATCGGCGGTCCCGCGACCGGGGTGCCGTCGAGCGGGCTGGTCGCCGGCAGTGAGCGGCCGTCGGCGTGCCAGTTCCCGGCCCAGAGGTTGCGGACGCGGTCGTCCTGGAACGCCTCGGGCACGGCGGTGAGGGCGCGCCGCCAGGCGTCGTCCCAGCCGGTGCCCGGTTTGAGGCTGAGGGTGCTCGGGGGTGTGAGGGTCGGGGGTGTGAGAGTCGGTGCCATCGAGGGTCTCCGCTCGTGAGGTGGGCGGGGTGTGCGTGGCTGCCGTCGTGACGCGCACGGATCGTCGCGGCGGGGAGGGTGCCGGTGCGGTCGCCGTCCCGCGACCGCACCGGCGCCCCGCGACCGCACCGGCGCCCCGGGGGGTGCGCCGGTGGCGGGGCGGTCAGAGCCGGTCGCGTACCAGCCGTGCCGTCTCGGACGGTGTGGAGCCGACGTGCACACCGGCTGCTTCGAGGGCCTTCTTCTTGGCCTCGGCCGTGCCGGAGGAACCGGAGACGATGGCCCCCGCATGGCCCATGGTCCGGCCCTCCGGTGCCGTGAAACCGGCGATGTAGCCGATCACCGGTTTGGTGACGTGTTCGGCGATGTGGGCGGCGGCCCGTTCCTCCGCGTCTCCGCCGATCTCGCCGATGAGCACGATGAGTTCCGTCTCCGGGTCGTTCTCGAAGGCCGACAGGCAGTCGATGTGGGAGGTGCCGATGACCGGGTCGCCGCCGATGCCCACCGCCGTGGAGAAGCCGGTCTCCCGCAGTTCGTACATGAGTTGGTAGGTGAGCGTGCCTGACTTGGAGACGAGTCCGATCCGCCCGGGTGTGGGGGCGATGTCGGCGGGGATGATGCCCGCGTTCGCCTGTCCCGGGCTGATCAGACCGGGGCAGTTGGGGCCGATGACCCGGGTTCCCTTGTTCTTGGCGTACGCCTGGAAGACCACGGCGTCGTGCACGGGGATGCCTTCGGTGATCACGACGGCGAGCCCGATTCCCGCGTCGGCCGCCTCGATGACGGCGGCCCTGGCGAACGGCGGTGGCACGAAGACCACACTGACGTCGGCGCCGGTGGCAGCCATGCCCTCACCGACGGAGCCGAAGACCGGCAGGGAGGTCCCGTCGACGTCCACTGTCCGGCCCGCCTTGCGCGGGTTGACGCCGCCGACCACCGCGGTGCCGGCGGCCAGCATCCGGCGTGTGTGCTTCATGCCCTCGCCCCCGGTCATGCCCTGGACGAGGACCTTGCTCTGCTTGCTCAGGAAGATCGCCATGCTGTCCGCTCCTCACTCGGTGTGGGCGAGGACGGCTGCCTGGCGTGCGGCGCCGTCCATGGTGGTGGCCTGGTGGACGAGCGGGTGGGCGCGGCCGGTGAGGATCTGCCGGCCGCGGGCCGCGTTGTTGCCGTCGAGCCGTACGACGAGCGGTTTGGTCAACGTGACTGATTCCAGGGCCCGTACGATGCCGTCGGCGACCGCGTCGCAGGCGGTGATCCCGCCGAAGACGTTGACGAGGACGGACCTGACGGACGGGTCGGACAGGATGACGGAGAGGCCGTCCGCCATGATCTGGGCGGACGCGCCCCCGCCGATGTCGAGGAAGTTGGCGGGTCGCACCCCGCACCCGGCGACCACGTCGAGCGTCGACATGACGAGGCCGGCGCCGTTGCCGATGATGCCGACCTCGCCGTCGAGTCTCACGTAGTTGAGGCCCTTCTCGGCGGCCTCGGCCTCCAGCGGGTCGACGTCCCGATCGTGGGGGGACTCGCCCCACCGTGCTTGGCGGAACCGCGCGTTGTCGTCGAGAGTGATCTTCCCGTCGAGGGCGATGATCCGTCCGTCGGCGGCCTGCACCAGCGGGTTGACCTCGACGAGCAGGGCGTCCTCGCGGACGAGGACCTGCCACAGGCCGCGCAGCACCGGCGCGGTCGTGGCGGGCAGGCCCGCCGCGACGGCGATCTCCATCGCCTTGGCCTCGGTGACTCCCTCCGCCGGGTCGACCGCGATGCGGGCGACGGCCTCGGGCCTCGTGGCCGCCACCTCCTCGATCTCCATACCGCCCTCGGCTGACGCGATGGCGAGGAACGTGCCGGCCGCCCGGTCCAGGACGTAGGAGGCGTAGAACTCCCGCTCGATGTCGATGGTTTCGGCGAGCATCACCTTGCGGACGGTGTGTCCCTTGATGTCCATGCCGAGTATCTGACGCGTCGTCAGTTCTGCGGCGGCCGGGTCGGCCGCCAGTTTCACACCGCCGGCCTTGCCCCGGCCGCCGGTCTTCACCTGAGCCTTCACCACCACGCGTCCGCCGAGCCGTTCGGCCGCGTCGCGCGCTTCACGCGCGGTCAGCGCCACTTCGGCCGCCGAGACCGGAATGCCGTGTTCCGCGAAGAGTTCCCTGGCTTGGTGCTCGTACAGATCCATGCCGCTCCTCTTTTTGCGTCAAGTGCCGCACGCCCCCTGGACACCACCCCCGGGAATGGGGGATAACAAGGTTCATACAGTATTCGTAGACTGTATGCAATGTACCGGGAGCGCTTCACCGCGTTCTGACGAAGGGACAGGAACACTCCATGCCCGACGACACCCAGGCACAGATCTCCGGTGGCCACCTCGTCGCCAAAGCACTCAAGGCGGAGGGGGTGGAGCGCATCTACACCCTCTGCGGCGGTCACATCATCGACATCTACGACGGGTGCGTGGACGAGGGCATCGAGGTCGTCGACGTACGCCACGAGCAGGTGGCCGCCCACGCGGCGGACGGCTACGCGCGCATCACCGGCAAGCCGGGCTGCGCGGTGGTGACCGCGGGACCCGGCACCACCGACGCCGTCACCGGCGTCGCCAACGCCTTCCGGGCCGAGTCACCCATGCTCCTCATCGGCGGACAGGGCGCCCACACCCAGCACAAGATGGGCTCGCTCCAGGACCTGCCGCACGTCGACATGATGACGCCCATCACCAAGTTCGCCGCCACGGTGCCCGACACCGCCCGCGCGGCCGACATGGTCTCGATGGCGTTCCGCGAATGCTTCCACGGCGCTCCCGGCCCCTCCTTCCTGGAGATCCCGCGCGACGTGCTCGACGCCAAGGTGCCGGTGGAGACCGCGCGGATACCACTGGCCGGCGGGTACCGCGCCTCGACCCGCACGGCCGGCGACCCCGAAGCGATCGAAAGGCTCGCGGACCTGCTGGTCGCGGCCGAGAAGCCGGCCATCCTGCTCGGCAGCCAGGTATGGACGACACGGGGCACCGACGCGGCGATCGATCTGGTCCGGGCGCTCAACATCCCCGCGTACATGAACGGCGCCGCGCGCGGCTCGCTGCCGCCCGGCGACCCGCACCACTTCCAGCTCTCCCGGCGCTACGCGTTCTCCCACGCTGATGTCATCGTCATCGTGGGCACGCCCTTCGACTTCCGCATGGGCTACGGCAAGCGGCTCTCCCCCGACGCGACGGTCGTGCAGATCGACCTGGACTACCGCACCGTCGGCAAGAACCGCGACGTCGACCTCGGCATCGTCGGGGACGCGGGCCTCGTCCTTGAATCCGTGGCACAGGCGGCGAGCGGCCGGATCAACGGCGGTGCGGCCCGGCGCAAGGGCTGGCTGGACGAGCTGCGGGCAGCGGAGCAGGCGGCGCTGGACAAGAGGCTGCCGAGCCTGACGTCGAACGCGTCGCCGATCCACCCCTATCGGCTGGTCAGCGAGATCAACGACTTCCTGACCGAGGACTCGATCTACATCGGCGACGGCGGCGACATCGTCACGTTCTCCGGCCAGGTCGTGCAGCCGAAGTCGCCGGGCCACTGGATGGACCCGGGCCCGCTGGGCACGCTCGGCGTCGGCATCCCGTTCGTGCTGGCGGCCAAGCAGGCCCGGCCCGACAAGGAGGTCGTCGCGCTGTTCGGTGACGGCGCGTTCTCCCTGACCGGCTGGGACTTCGAGACGCTGGTCCGCTACGACCTGCCGTTCGTCGGCATCGTCGGCAACAACTCCTCGATGAACCAGATCCGTTACGGACAGGCCGTCAAGTACGGCAAGGACCGCGAACGGGTCGGCAACACCCTCGGGGACGTGCACTACGACAAGTTCGCCCAGATGCTGGGCGGTTACGGCGAGGAGGTCACCGACCCTGCCGACATCGGGCCCGCGCTGCGGCGTGCGCGCGAGTCCGGCCTGCCGTCGCTCATCAACGTGTGGGTCGACCCCGACGCGTACGCGCCGGGAACGATGAACCAGACCATGTACAAGTGAGGAGTTCCTCCCATGACCCAGGCAGTGCAGACCCAGGACGGCGCCCAGGCCCTGGCCGGCGTGCGCGTCCTCGACATGACGCATGTGCAGTCGGGCCCCTCCGCGACCCAACTGCTCGCGTGGCTCGGCGCCGACGTGGTGAAACTGGAGGCCCCCAGTGGTGACATCACCCGCAAGCAACTGCGGGACCTCCCCGACGTCGACTCGCTGTACTTCACGATGCTCAACTGCAACAAGCGGTCCATCACACTGAACACCAAGACGGAGCGCGGCAAGGAGATCCTGACCGAACTGATCCGCCGCTCTGATGTGATGGTGGAGAACTTCGGCCCGGGTGCGGTGGACCGGATGGGCTTCACCTGGGAGCGCATCAGGGAGATCAACCCGAGGATCATCTACGCCTCGATCAAGGGTTTCGGCGAGGGCCCGTACACGAACTTCAAGGCCTACGAGGTCGTCGCACAGGCGATGGGCGGCTCGATGGCCACCACCGGTTTCGCGGACGGTCCGCCCACCGCGACGGGCGCGCAGATCGGCGACTCGGGCACCGGTGTGCACGCGGTGGCCGGCATTCTCGCGGCGCTGTACCAGCGCGAGTCCACCGGCCGCGGCCAGCGGGTGAACGTCGCCATGCAACACGCCGTCCTCAATCTGTGCCGGGTCAAACTCCGTGACCAGCAGCGCCTCGCGCACGGCGCCCTGCGGGAGTACCCAAACCGGGACTTCGGCGACGAGGTGCCCCGCAGTGGCAACGCGAGCGGCGGTGGGCAGCCCGGCTGGGCGGTGCGGTGTGCGCCCGGCGGACCGAACGACTACGTGTACGTGATCGTGCAGCCGGTGGGGTGGGCGCCGATCACCGAACTCATCGGCAGGCCCGAGCTGGCGAACGACCCCGACTGGGCGACCCCCGAGGTGCGGCTGCCCAAGCTGGACAAGATGTTCCAGCTGATCGAGGAGTGGTCCGCGGGGCTGCCCAAGTGGGAGGTGCTGGAGAAGCTCAACGCCCACAACATCCCGTGCGGCCCGATCCTGTCCACGAAGGAGATCATCGAGGACGCCTCGCTGGCCGCGAACGACATGGTCGTGCGGGTCGAGCACCCCACCAGGGGCAGCTTCACCACCGTGGGCAACCCGCTCAAACTGTCGGACTCTCCCGTCACCGTCACGACGTCGCCCCTGCTGGGCGAGCACAACACCGAGGTCTACGGCGAACTCGGCCTCGACGACGAGGAACTGGGCGCCCTGAAGACGAACGGAGTCATCTAGTGTCCGCAAACGGGACCGCCCGGTCGGCCGTACGGGCCGTACTGGACACGGCGCTGGCCGAGGGCCGCACCGCGCTGACCGCCCCCGAGGGGAAGGCGATCAGCGACGCCTACGGCATACCGACGCCGGCCGAGGCACTCGCCGAGTGCTCCGACGACGCGGTCCGGCTCGCGGACCGGATCGGCTTCCCCGTGGCGATGAAGATCGTCTCACCCGACATCCTGCACAAGACCGACGCGGGCGGCGTACGGATCGGCCTGAAGTCGGCGGCCGAGGTGCGCGGCGCGTTCACCTCGATCGTCTCCAACGCCAGGGCGTACGCGCCGGACGCCCGGATCCTCGGGGTGCAGGTCCAGCAGATGGTGCCGGAGGGCACCGAGGTGCTCGTGGGCACGGTCACCGACCCGACGTTCGGCAAGATCGTGGCGTTCGGGCTCGGCGGTGTGCTGGTCGAGGTCCTGGGGGACGTGACCTTCCGGCTCGCACCCGCCACCGAGGACGACGCGCTCTCCATGCTCGACGGCATCCGCGCCGCGGAGGTCCTGCGCGGGGTGCGCGGCGGCAAGGCCGTGGACCGGGACGCGCTGGCCGGCCTGATCGTACGGGTCTCGACGCTCGCGGCGGACTTCCCGGAGATCGCCGAGATCGACCTCAATCCGGTCTTCGCGACCGAGTCGGGCGTGATGGCCGCCGACGTGCGGGTCATCCTCACCACGGAAGCGCCCGCGGCACGCAGGACGTTCACCCGGGAGGAGATCCTCAACTCGATGGGCCGGCTGATGAAGCCGGACTCGGTCGCGGTGATCGGCGCCTCCAACGAGCCGGGCAAGATCGGCAATTCGGTCATGCGGAACCTGATCGACGGCGGTTTCCACGGTGAGATCCACCCGGTGAACCCGAAGGCCGACGACATCCTCGGCCGCAAGGCGTACCGGAGTGTCACGGACGTACCGGGCGAGGTGGACGTCGCGGTGTTCGCCATCCCGGCCGCGTTCGTGCCGGCCGCGCTGGAGGAGGTGGGCCGCAAGGGCATACCCAACGCGGTGCTGATCCCGTCCGGGTTCGCCGAGACCGGCGAGCACGAACTCCAGGACAGGATCGTGCGGATCGCCGAGGAGCAGGGGATCCGGCTGCTCGGGCCGAACATCTACGGCTACTACTCGACGTGGCACGACCTGTGTGCCACGTTCTGCACCCCGTACGACGTGAAGGGCGGTGTGGCCCTCACCTCGCAGTCGGGTGGCATCGGCATGGCGATCCTCGGCTTCGCGCGCACGACGAAGACCGGTGTGTCCGCGATCGTCGGGCTCGGCAACAAGTCGGACCTGGACGAGGACGACCTCCTGACCTGGTTCGGCGAGGACCCGCACACCGAGTGCATCGCGATGCACCTGGAGGATCTCAAGGACGGCCGCGCGTTCGTCGAGGCGGCCCGGGCGACCGTGCCGAAGAAACCGGTGGTGGTGCTGAAGGCGGGGCGCACGGCGGCGGGTGCGAAGGCGGCCGGCTCGCACACCGGGGCGCTCGCGGGCGACGACGCGGTCTACGACGACATCCTGCGGCAGGCCGGCGTGATCAGGGCCCCGGGACTGGCCGACATGCTGGAGTACGCGCGGGCGCTGCCCGTGCTGCCCACCCCGAAGGGCGACAACGTCGTGATCATCACCGGGGCCGGCGGGTCGGGGGTGCTGCTGTCCGACGCGATCGTCGACAACGGCCTGCGGCTGATGGAGATCCCCGACGACCTGGACGCGGCCTTCCGGAAGTTCATCCCGCCGTTCGGCGCGGCGGGCAACCCCGTGGACATCACGGGCGGCGAGCCCCCGTCCACGTACGAGAAGACGATCCGCCTGGGCCTTGAGGACCCGCGCATCCACGCGCTGGTGCTGGGCTACTGGCACACGATCGTCACTCCCCCGATGGTCTTCGCCGAGCTGACGGCACGTGTCGTCGCGGAGTTCAGGGAGCGGGGCATCGAGAAGCCCGTCGTCGCGTCGCTGGCGGGTGACACCGAGGTGGAGGAGGCCTGCGCCTACCTCTACGCACGCGGCGTGGTCGCGTACCCGTACACCACCGAGAAGCCGGTGGAGGCGCTCGGCGCCAAGTACCGGTGGGCCCGGGCCGCGGGGCTGCTCACCACATAAACCGGCTCCTGAAGCGCGAAGAGTCCGGACAGGGGGCGCTGGCCAGGTTCTTTGGAAGCCGAAGGAGACGATGCGCAATGAGTAGCGACGTAGGGCGGGAGCCGGCGCCGGCCGCTTACCGCGAGGTCACGGACAGCAGGGGCCGGATCTATCGGGTGGGTGAGACCGACCGCGAGATACTCGGCCATTCGCGCAGGTTGATGATGTGGCTGCCGTGGGCCGCCATGTTCTCGATCAGTGTGTTCGAGTACGCCTACGGTTCGGCCGAGGACGTGCTCTCGGACGCCCACGGCTGGAGCCAGAGCAACACCTTCTGGATCCTCAGCGTGTGGACGTTCTTCCAAGCGGGCGTGTCGTTCCCGACCGGATGGCTGCGGGAGAAGGGCTATCTCAAGCCGAAGGCCGCGATCCTGCTGGGCTCGGTACTGGCCCTGCTGGGATTCCTCGCGATCTCCCACTTCCACAACGTGTTCCTGGCCGTCCTCGGGTTCGGTGTTTTCGGTGGAGTGGGCTCCGGTCTGGTGTACTCCACGTGCATCAACATGACCGGCAAGTGGTTCCCGGAGCGGCGGGGCAGCACGACCGGATTCGTCAACGGCGGGTTCGCGTACGGCGCGGTGCCGTTCATCTTCATCTTCAACTTCGCCTTCGACACCAGCAACTACCACGTGGTTCTCGACCTCGTCGGTGTCTACGTGATGGTCGTGCTGTTCGCCGTCGCCTGGTTCTTCAAGGACCCGCCGAAGAACTGGTGGCCGGCGCACGTGGACCCGCTCAGGCGGGGACAGGGCAACGCGAAGACCGCCCGGGCCCTGGCGAAGAACCCGCCCGCCATCAAGCAGTACACGCCGATGGAGGCGCTTCGGACCGGTCAGCTGCCGCTCATCTGGGTGCTGCTGGTGATCACCGCGGGAGTCTCCATATTCGGTGTGTCCTTCCAGGTCCCGTTCGCCAAGGAGGTCGGGTTCGGTCCGCTCGTCGCGGCCAACTCGGCGGGCGTCCTCTCCGTCGTCAACGGCGTCGGACGGGCGATCGTCGGCTGGATGTCCGACGTGGTGGGCCGCAAGGCGGCCCTGATCCTGGTGATCCTCGTACTGGGGCTCTCGCAGTTCGGCGTGATGTGGGCGGGCAACATCCACAGTGAGTGGCTGTTCCTGGTGTTCGCGTTCTTCTCCGGGTTCGGCGGCGGCGCGTTCTACCCGATGTTCGCCACCCTGGTGCCGGACTACTTCGGCGAGAACAACAACGCCACGAACTACGGGATCGCCTACAGCGGCAAGGTGATCAGCGGCCTGTTCGGCTCGGGCCTCGGGTCGATGGTCATCGACAAGTGGGGCTACAACGGCGCCTACACCACGGCCGGTGTGATCTCACTGGTGGCGGCGGGGCTCGCCCTGCTGCTGCGGCATCCCGGGGCGCCACGCCGAGGGGAGTCGCCCAATCCCCGGCCCGTCAGCCGCGAGGCGGCGTGAGCGTCATCTGACGGGCGCGGCAGCGGGTCCCCGGCGGCCTCTCTGCGGTGACCGACGGGCCCGGCGAACCCGACAGACACGGCCGGTTCGACAACCAGCGGCGGGCGATGCCTTCTCGGCACCGCCCGCCGTGGTGTGTGCGGCCGGGGAACGGCCGGCCGCCGGGGTCAGCCCTTCGTCTTCTCCGTCAGGGCGTGCAGGTGGTCCGCCGACTTGCGGGCGAACTCCAGTGAGTCCACGGGCTGGTCGTGCTCCACCTGCCAGTGGTGCGACGTGCGGCCCTTGTTGGTGGCGTTGACCTTCTGGATGAACGTCTTGTAGTCGATGTCCCCGTCACCGACGTCGACCATGTCGTATCCGTCGCCCGCTTCGGGGTCGTGGACGCCGTCCTTGACGTGGAAGAGCGGATAGCGGTGGGGCTGCTCGACCACGTAGTCGATCGGCTCGAAGGGCCGCGGCTTGCCCTGGGGCGTGACACTGAAGCGGAACTGCGCCGTGAAGGCCCAGTAGATATCCATCTCCAGGAACACGAACTTCGGGTCGGTCTCCGCCAGCAGCACGTCGTACAGGCGCACGTCCGGGTTGTCGGACGCGAAGGCGAACTCGTCGCCGTGGTTGTGCTGGTAGAACTTCATGCCCCGCGCCTTGGCGGCCTCCCCGTACGTGTTGAACTCAGCGGCGGCCCGCTTCCACGCGTCGACCGTGTTGCCGTACCGGTTGGGGCTGGAGGCGGTTCCGATGTGTTCGAGGCCGAGGGTCTCGGCGTCGTCCAGCACCTTGCCGAGGCTGGTGGCGAAGCTGTAGCCGTTCGGGTCGCTGGTGAAGTAGCCGACGTGGCTGCCGATGCCGTTGAGACCGTAGCTCGTGGCGAGCCGCGCCACCTGCTTCACCGAGATGGACCCGATGCCCTGGGTGTATCCGGCGTACTCGATCTCGTCGTAACCGAACTCCGAGAGCTCCTTGAAGACGGAGGCGAAGCCGATCTGCTGGACCTTGTCGCGCAGCGAGTACAGCTGGATGCCGAGACGTCCCGGCGGCAGTACGGGCCGGGTCGGCGCGGGCTTCTTGCCGGCGGCGGCCGTCGGGGCGGCGCCCGCGGTGCCCGCCGTCAGGCCGAGCAGCGCGGCGGCCCCCGCGCCCGCGGTGACACCGAGCATGCCGCGTCTGCTCAGCCGGTGGGCGAGCTCGGCGTCGACGGTCTTGTTGCGGATCATGAGCGGGACTCCTTGTGTGGTCGGTGCGGGTCTGCCAGCCCGAGGAGCAGGGATTTCACATCGGTCGCCGCGACGCGGCCACCGACGACTCCGGGGGTGGAGCACAACAGGACGGGGCCCTCCTCGTCGCTCGCCGGAAGGCGGCCGTGGCTGCCGCGGATCGGCGAGGCGTCCAGCGGGACGACCGCCATCCGGTAGCGCAGGCCCGCCTTCTTGCGGGCGAGCGCCGCGGCGGCCCTGAGCCGGACATAGGGGTCGTGCGGATCCATGAACAGCTCGACCGGGTCGTAGCCGGGCTTGCGGTGGATCTCGACCAGCTGCGCGAAGTCGGGGGCGCGCGCGTCGTCCAGCCAGTAGTAGTACGTGAACCAGGCGTCCGGCTCCGCGACGGCGACCAGTTCGCCCGCGCGCGGGTGGTCGAGGCCGTGGCGCTTCTTGCCCGCGTCATCGAGCAGTTCGGCGATGCCGTCGAGTCCGGCCAGTGCTTCCCGGACGGCCGCTGTCTCGCCGGGCCTCTCAGGTTTCGCGATGTAGACGTGGGCGATCTGGTGGTCGGCGACGGCGAAGGCGCGGGAGGCCATCGGGTCGAGGTACTCCATGCCGTCCTGGGTGTGCACCTCCAACAGCCCGGCCCTGCGCAGGGCCCGGTTGATGTCGACGGACCGGGAGACCTTCGTGATGCCGTACTCGGAGAGCGCGACGACAGTGCGCCCGGCCGCCCGCGCGTCGTCGAGCAGTGGCGCGAGGGCCGTGTCGAGGTCGGCGGCGGCGCGCAGGGAGCGCGGGTCGTCGGGGCCGTAGCGCTGGAGGTCGTAGTCGAGGTGCGGCACATAGCACAGCGCGAGGTCAGGGGCGCGGGTGCGCAGGATGTGCCGGGTCGCATCGATGATCCACTGCGAGGAGACCAGGTCAGCGCCGGGGCCCCAGAAGTGGAACAGCGGGAACGTGCCCAGTTTCGCGGTGAGTTCGTCGTGCAGGGCGGGCGGCCGGGTGTAGCAGTCCGGCTCCTTGCGGCCGTCGGCGTAGTAGACGGGGCGTGGTGTGACGGTCCAGTCGGTGTCGGCACCCATCGCGTACCACCAGCAGATGTTGGCGACGCTGTAGCCGGGGAACGTGCGCCGGGCGGCGTCCCACAACCGGTCGCCCCGCACGAGGCCGTTGTGCTGGCGCCACAGCAGGACGTCACCGAGTTCGCGGAAGTACCAGCCGTTGCCGACGATGCCGTGCTCGGCGGGAAGGGTGCCGGTGAGGAACGTGGACTGGGCGCTGCAGGTCACGGCGGGCAGGACCGTCTCCAGAGTGGCCCGCGACCCGCCCCGCGCCATCCGTTCCAGGTGCGGCATGTGCTCCAGCAGACGCGGGGTGAGGCCGACGACGTCGAGGACCAGGAGCGGCACGGGGCGGTCGGGAGACGGTTCGGTCATGGCAGCTCCTTGAGGCCGAGGTCGGTCAGCAGGTCCCGGGCGAGGACGAGTTCGGCGGCGATGCCGTCGGCTAGCCGGCCCCGGGTGCGCGGTCGCAGCTCGGCGGGGAGCGCCTGCCAGGTGTAGGTCTCGACCTCCAGGTGGCGGGTGCGCGGCTCGGCGACGCCGACCAGCCCGGCGAGCACGACGCGCAGCACATCGAGCGTCGAGGAGAGCGGCGGCGCGGGCGGCGCGTGCAGCGGTACGTGGAAGTGGGCGCGCCAGGGCGACCCGTCGGGCAGCGCGTCACCGACCAGGGCTTCGTCCAGGTCGTCGGTGCCGCGCAGGCCCGCCGCCGTTCGCGTGCGGGTCTGGTGCAGGAAGCGGGGTTCCGCGAACGCCCCGAGCGCGGCGCGGACCTCCGGCAGGTGCGGGTGTTCGGCGTGCAGGGCCGCGGACAGCTGCGTCTTGGGGACGGTGACGCCGGCGGCGGCCAGCGCGGCGAGGGCGGCGAGCGGGTCCTCGAAGGAGGTGGCCAGATGGCAGGTGTCGACGCACACCCCGATCCGGTCGGAGGCGACGGCGACGACCGGCGCGATGGCGTCCGCGGTGGTTTCCACGGTGCAGCCGGGCTCGGGCTCCAGGGCGATCCGGATGGACTTGCCGGTCAGTTCCTCCAGCGCGTCGAGCCGCCGGGCGAGGGTGACGAGCGCGCGGTGCGCGGTGCGGGCCGCCTCCGCGTCGTAGGCGGTGCGCCAGGCGAGCGGCAGGGTGGAGATGGTGCCCTCGGTGACATCGTCCGGCAGGAGCGCGGCGAGGAGCCTGGCGAGGTCGGTGGTGTACGCCAGGCGTTCCGGGTCCGCCCAGTCGGGCTTGTACACGCGGTACTTGACCTGGTCCGAGCCGAAACCGTCGTAGGGGAAGCCGTTCAGGGTCACGACCTCCAGACCGCGCCGGTCGAGTTCGGAACGCAGAGCGCGCAGCCGCGCGGGGTCGTCCACGAGGGTGCGGGCGGCGGGCCTCGCGAGCCAGAGGCCGATACCGAGGCGGTCGCGGCCGAGGCGCCTGCGGACGGGTTCGCAGTGGTCGCGCAGCTGGGCGAGCACTCCGTCGAGGCTCTCGGCCGGGTGGACGTTCGTGCAGTACGCGAGGTGGACGGTGGAGCCGTCGGGGTGGCGGAAGCGCATGGCCTCACTCCCCGCCGCGCAGGATGGAGTTGCCCTCGTGCTGCGCCCCCCGCTCGCCGGCCGGGGCCGGGACGTCGAGCTGGAGCCGGCCGCTCTGGCCGTAGAACGCCACGGGGTTGGCCCACAGCACCTGTTCGACGTCGTCGTCGGTGAACCCGGCGGCGAGCATGGCGTCGGCGACCTTGCGGGTCTTGAGCGGATCACTCCTGCCCCAGTCCGCGGCGGAGTTGACGAGGACCCTCTCGGTCCCGTGGTCCTTGAGGACGGCGACCATGCGGTCCTCGTCCATCTTGGTGTCGGGGTAGATGGAGAAGCCGAGCCAGCAGCCGCTGTCGGCGGCGTCCTTGACGGTGGTCTCGTTGAGGTGGTCGAGCAGTACCCGTTCGGGTGCGAGTGCCGACTCGCGTACGGCGTCGACGGTGCGGCGCAGCCCGGTGAGCTTGTCGCGGTGCGGGGTGTGCACCAGGGCGGGCAGGCCGTGGTCGGCGGCGAGTTGGAGCTGTGCGGCGAGGGCGTGGTCCTCGGCCGGGGTCATCGAGTCGTAGCCGATCTCGCCGACGGCGACCACACCGTCCTTGACGAGGTAGCGCGGCAGCGCGTCGAGGACGGGGGCGCAGCGCGGGTCGCCCGCCTCCTTCGGGTTGAGGGCGAGGGTGCAGTGGTGGGCTATGCCGTACTGGGCCGCGCGGAACGGCTCCCAGCCGAGCAGCGCGTCGAAGTAGTCGTAGAAGCTGGCCGGCGAGGTGCGGGGCTGGCCGAGCCAGAACGACGGCTCCACGAGGGCGCGCACACCGCTGTCGTACATGGCCCGGTAGTCGTCCGTGGTGCGGGAGGTCATGTGGATGTGGGGGTCGAAGATGCGCATCAGGACTCCAGTCCCGTGAGGGCGAGTACGCGGTGGAGGCCGGCCGGCACGGTGCGGCCGGCGGCGCTGCGTTCAGCGGCGAAGTCGGCGAGCATGCGGGCGAGTTCGCTGTCACCCGCGGCGCGCCGGGCCAGTGCGGCGACGTGCTCGACCGGAACCCCGGTGAACAGGCACTTCAGTACGGCGTGCCGCCATGCATGCGGGTCCAGGTGGTCGGCCGCGTAGGGCCCCACGGCGGCGGCCACGAGCCGTGTGTCGTTGGCACGCAGGGCGTCCTCGATGAGCGGCACGGCCCCCGGACCCGGTACGCGTGCGGGCAGGGCGAGCAGTACGGCCCGCCGCTCGGCGCCGCTGCCCTGCCGGTAGAGGCGGGTCAGTGTCGCGAGGTCCGCGCCGGCACGGTCGAGGAGCAGGACGCGGACGTCGTCGGCGTTGTCCTGTCCGCAGTACCGACCGGCGGCGGCGAACCTGAGTTCCCAGGCGCCCTCCCCCGGTGCGGCGGCCTCGGTGAGCGCGGCGTCGAGCCAGGCCAGGCCCGCGCCGTCGAGGCGGGGGACGAGCGCGGCGCGGGTGGGGGTCATGCGGCAGCTCCCTTCGCACGGTCGGTGGCTGATCGCAGGAATTCGAGGGAGCGACGGGCGAGTTCGGGGCCCGCGTGGGAGTGGCGGGGCAGTTCCACGACGGTGAGTCCCTGGTAGCCGGCGGCGTCGAGGGCGTCGAGTACGGGCGGGAAGTCGATCTCGCCGTCGCCGAACGGCAGGTGTTCGTGGATACCGCGCCGCATGTCCTCGATCTGCACATGGCGCAGCCATGGAGCGGCGTCGCGTACGCAGGCGGCGGGCGTCGCCGCCTCCAGGCACTGGCAGTGGCCGATGTCGAGCGTGAGGCCGAGGGAGGGGGGATCGCCGAGGCGGCGCCGCAGTTCGTGGAAGGCCGCGAGGTCGCCGACGAGGTGCCCGGGCTCGGGTTCGACGGCGAGCGGGACCCCGGCGCGGTCCGCCGCGTCGAGCAGGGGTGCGAAGCCCTCTTCGAGCCGTGCCCAGCCGAGGGCCGGGTCCTCGCCCCCGGCGGGCACGCCGCTGAAACAGTGGACCGCGTGTGCGCCGAGGTCGGCGGCGACGCGTACGGCACTCAGCAGGAGCGCCACCCGAGCGGCGCGCGCCTCGGGGTCGGGGTCGAGGAGTGTGGGCCCGTGCTTGCGGCGGGAGTCGAGGACGTAGCGCGCGCCGGTCTCCACGGTGACGCCGAGCCCGAGCGCCGCCAGCCGTGCGGCGACGGCGCGGGTGCGGGCCCCGAGGTCCGGGGCGAGCGGGTCGAGGTGCATG
This sequence comes from Streptomyces sp. NBC_01497, assembly GCF_036250695.1. Taxonomy (NCBI): domain Bacteria; kingdom Bacillati; phylum Actinomycetota; class Actinomycetes; order Kitasatosporales; family Streptomycetaceae; genus Streptomyces; species Streptomyces sp. NBC_01497. Next base: position 1,215,510 of record NZ_CP109427.1, read on the forward strand.
TGGTCGAGGGTCAGGCCGACGCCGTCGTAGCCGAGGTCGGCGAGCAGCGCGAGGGCGTCGGTCAGGCGCAGGTCGGTGAGGCCGTTGGTGCCGTAGCCGAGGCGGAGGCTCATGTGGGGCTCACCTTCCGGGCGAGCAGCCGGGCGAGGGGGGCCAGCGCGGCGACGGCGAGGGCGGTCAGCGGGTCACCGGCGCGGGCGGCGAGGGCGGACTGGAGGGGGATCATGGCGCGGATGCCGCCGCCGACGGCACGCTGGGTGAGTGGCGGCGAAGGATTGAGCAGAGCATGCCAAGCAGGACGCCCGGTGGTGGCGAGGTACGCGGCGGCGAGCCCCGCGACGACCAGGCGCCCGGCCGGATCCACCCGACCGCTCCCGGTACGGGCCTGCGTCAGGTCCCCGGACCCACCGCAGACAGGTGCGATGAGCTCCGCGGCGCGCACTCCGGCGGGGCCGGCTGCGGATCGCGTCGGGACCCGTACTCCGGGCCGCGGCGGGGCACCCGGGCGGTGCGGTGGGCGGATCAACGCCGCCGACAGCGTTGTCGCGGTCGCCAGCGCCGCCAGGGGCGCGGCCAGGGCACCGCCCTGGGTCTCCCCGCGCGAGACGGTGGTGACGGCAGCGGTGTGCGCTCCGAGCGCGAGGGCGGCGGGCAGCACGGCGCCCGGCCCCCGGGCCTCCGGGGTCGCCGACGCGCCCAGCAGGACATCCAGCGAACGGGCCGCGCCCATGGCGACCGGACCCGCGACGGTGTGCTTCAGCCTCAGGTCGTACGCCCACACGGTGGCGGCGATCGCCGCCGACACCGCCAGCGGGCGGCGTCCCGCCACAGCCGCCAGGGCCAGACCGGCCGCCGTCAGGGCGCCCGCCGCCGCGAGCGCGGCGCGCGGTGCGATCCGGCCGGAGGGGATCGGCCGGTGCGGCCGGTCCACCGCGTCCTCCGCCCGGTCCGCCCAGTCGTTGAGCGCCATGCCTGCCTCGTACAGGCACAGCGAGGAACCGATCACCAGGGCCGTGCCGCGCCCGGGCCGGGCACCGGCCGCCGCGACACCGGCGAGGGCGTCGCCGGGAACGGTGAACAGAGCCGAGACACGCAGTAGTTCGGCCCAGTCGCGGGCCCGTCGCAGCAGGCTCACGCGCCCGCCCCCAGCCGGCCCGCGAAGGCCAGCAGTTCCTCGAACTGCTCGGCGAGGGCGACGGACCGTCCGTCCGGATCCTTGAAGTAGAAGCCCAGTTGCGGCAGCGCCCCGCCGATCCCCGCCTCGTGTGCGCGGGCGACGAGCCGGGCGAGGTCGAGCACGAGGGGCGCGGCCAGCGCCGAGTCGCACCCCTGCCAGGTGGTCTGGAGGATCATCCGCGAGCCGAGGAAACCGTCGAAGGCGATGTGGTCCCAGGCCGTCTTCCAGTCGCCGAGTGCCGGCACGTCGTCGATGTGCACCTCGCCCTCGGGAGCGGCGCCGAGCGCGTCGGCGAGGACGCGCTCCTTGCCCGCGTTCTTGGCCGCCGCCGCGGCCGGGTCCGCGAGGGCGGCGCCGTCGCCGCCGCCGAGCAGGTTCGTACCGGACCAGGCCCGTACGTTCAGCGCGCGCTGCACGAACATCGGGGCGAGCACGGACCGCAGCAGGGTCTGGCCCGTCTTGCCGTCGCGGCCAGCGTGGGGAAGCCCGCTCGCGGCGACGGCGGCGGCCAGGACGGGGGTGCGCAGGCCGGTGGACGGGGTGAAGTTGACGTATCCGCACCCCGCGCGGACCGCCGCGGCCGCGTACAGGGAACTCGCGGGCAGCCGGGGATCACCGGGCGCGGGCAGCGGCTCCGTGGACGACACGTTGACGACGACCGTACGGGCGACCCCCATGCGGCGGGTGAAGCCCGCGATGTCGGCGGCGAAGCCCGCGATGATCTCCTCGTCGTCGCGGGTGTCGCCGGGTCCCGGGCCGCCGGTCCTGATCTCCGCGTCGGCGGCGGCCAGTTCCGCCGTGATCGCGCCGACGAGCCCATGGGGCAGCACGCCCGCCTCGGTGAGCGCCTCGGCACGTTTGGGCAGCGGGCAGCTCGCGGTGTCGTGCCCGCCGAACACGAGCGAGGACAGCGCGGGCAGTCCGGCCCCCGCGAAGGGCGGCGTCTCCGTGACCATCCCGGTCGGGGCGTGCAGGCCCGCGGTCACCGCCGCGCACCCCGCGACCGCGGTGGTCGCGACGGAGCCGCGTGCCCCGACGAACCAGACTCCGGTGCGCGCTGTGGCCGATTCGCTGCTGGTCGTCGTCACGGTCTGCCTCCTGCCGCCGATGTGCCGGTGTGCTGTGTGCGGATGTGTTCGAGTGCTGAGTGCGAGGGTGTGCGGTGTGTGCGTGCGCGGAGCGGATGCGCCTGGCCGGCCCTACGAGTGACGCGGTGCGGGTGCGGGTGCGCGCGGTCTTACGGGTGACGCGGTACGGGTGCGGGTGTGTTCCGGTGCGGATCGGGTGTCTTCCGGTGCGGAGGCCGCATGTTCCGCTCCCTGTGCAGGCGTTCGGTCATTCCGGTGCGCCGTTCCGTGTGCGGAGGTACCGATGGATCGGTACGCCGGATCCGCTGCCCCGGGGCCGGGCCGGTGCGGCACCGGGCGCCCAGGGTGGGCCCGGCGCGCGGCCGGGCGGCCCGCAGGGACTACGGGCCGTACGGCCGGCGCCGGTCCGAGGCGGTGGGCGGGGGGTACGGCGCCTCCCCGCCCACCGCCGGCTCGGTGGGACCGGTATCGGGACCTCAGCCGGTCGGCGCGGGCAGTTCCTTGATCTGGATGTTGCGGAACGCCGCCTGATCGTCGGGCCCGTGGTTCTGGATCCCGATGTAGCCGTCCTTCAGGCTGCGCGCGGGGTCCTTGTTGGTGAAGTCGTTGATCTTCACGCCGTTCAGGAAGACCTGGAGACGTTCGCCCTGGACCTTGATCTCGTAGCTGTTCCACTGGCCGGGCGGGCGCAGCACGCGGTCGCGCGCCTTGATGTCCGCCGCTTTGAAGGTGTAGATCGAGCCGGTGGTGCGGTCCGGCGCGTCGGTCGCGTCGATCTGCACCTCGTACCCGTTGTCGACCGCCGACCAGGGGTCGTCCGACTCGGGGAAGCCCACGAATACGCCGGAGTTGTCGTCGCCGTCGAGCTTCCAGTCCAGCTTCAGCGAGTAGTCCGAGAACTGCTTCGCCTGGTACCACAGGAGGCCGAGGCCGCCCGCCGAGTGCAGTTCGCCGCCGCCGATGTCGAACGCTCCGGGACCCGCGTGCTTCCAGCCCTCCAGCGTCTGGCCGTTGAAGAGGTCCCGGTATCCGCTCTGGGGCTTGCAGTCGGCCTTGACCTGGCCCGTCGTGTACTTCAGGCCGCCGAGCAGCATGCCGCGGAAGTCCGCGTCCGCGTAGGACTCCTTGGTGTGTCCGAGACCGGTGTAGAAGGACCGGCCGCCCTGGTAGTCCTGGCACCAGCTGATCGGGTGGTCGCCGCGCATCGTGCCGCCCTGGTAGGTGGTCTCGTCCAGGGTGGCGAGGACGTGAACGCTGCCGCGCGGGTTGGTGCGGTAGTTGTACAGCTCGTCGTTCCAGCTCCAGGCCTTCGGCAGGTGCGCCGTCGCCGGGTTCTTCTGGTCCTCGACCCGTACGGTCACGGGCTGGGGCGTCGGGTGGCCCTGGAAGTAGGCGCCGACCAGGCCGCCGTAGAAGGACCAGTCGTACTCGGTGTCGGCCGCCGCGTGGACGCCCATGTAGCCGCCGCCGGTGGAGATGAAGTACTCGAACGCCTTCTGCTGCTCGGGGTTGAGCACGTCACCGGTGGTGGAGAGGAAGACGACCGCGTCGTACCGGGCGAGGTTGTTCGTGGTGAACTGGGCGGCCGTCTCCGTGGTGTCGACGGTGATGTTGTTCTGCGCGCCGAGTTCCTTCAGCGCGGCGATGCCCTCGGGGATGGCGTCGTGCCGGAACGCGGCGGTCTTGGAGAAGACGAGGATCCGCTTCTCGGTCTTCCCTGGCGCCTGGTCGCTGATGCGGAAGTCGTCGATGTCGTAGAGCGCACCCTCGCCGCCCTTGAAGACGAGGAACAGCTTCGTGGACTTCGTGGGCACACCGCGCAGGGGCACGTCGATGTCCTGGAAGGTGTCCCAGCTGCCGGTGACGGGGATCGGTGCGGAGCCGAGGATCTTCCCGTCCGCCGAGCCGGTGCGCACTTCGAGGAAACCGCCCGCGCCGGCGGAGGAGATCCGCGCGGTCAGGGTCTTCGCGCCGGTCAGGTTGTAGGGCGTGAAGGAGATCCAGTCGCCGTCGTTGATGTCGCCGACGGTCTTGCCGCCGTTCGCGCTGGTCTTGGCCTGCTGGGTGATGCCCGAGGAGTCGGTGTAGTGCTCGGCCTGCCGGTGGCGGGGCTGGAGCTGCACCTCGTCGTGGGTGGTCAGCGGGGCCTGACCGCCGCCACCGCCGTCAGTGTATTCGGCGTCCAGTACACCGAAGATGTTGGCGTTGGGGTCGTGGTCGGCGTCGGCCGGCGCCGTGATGGTGCCCTCGCAGCCGTTGGCGGAGGTGAGCGGATGGCCGTGGTTGTCGTGCCCGAGCACGTAGTGGACGGTCACCTTCGCGCAGTCGACCGGTCCGTCCTCCGGATCGGTGACGGTGACCTTGAAGGGCAGTGTGTCACCGAAGTCGAACAGGGCGCCGTCGGACGGCACGGTCAGTTCGACCTTCGGCGCGGTGTTGCCGACGACCACCTGGACGGAGGCGGTGGCGGTGTGGCCGTCGGGGTCGGAGGCGGTGAGCGTCGCCGTGTAGGTGCCGTTCTTCTTGTACGGGTGCGTCGGGTCCGCCTCGGTCGAGCGGGCCCCGTCGCCGAAGTCCCACGCGTAGGAGACGGTGTCGCCGTCGGGGTCCGTGGTGCCCGCGGAGGAGAACGCGACCCGCAGCGGGGCGGCGCCCGACGTCTTGTTGGCGACAGCCTTGGCGACGGGCGCCCGCCCGCCGGTGACGTTCTCGATGCGGTAGACGCCCGAGTTGTCGTCCCCGCCGAACCAGGAGAGCCCGTAGTCGAGGACGTAGAGGGCGCCGTCGGGGCCGAACTCCATGTCCATGACCTGGGTGCCGGTCCACGGGAAGTCGTTGATCTTCTGGACGGTGCCATCGCCGTCCTGCTCGATCCGCTTGATCCACTGACGGCCGAACTCACCGGCGAAGAAGTTCCCGTCGTACTCCTCGGGGAACTTCACGGGCGAGGTGGAGGTGGGGTCGTAGCGGTAGACGGGGCCGCCCATCGGCGACTCGGAGCCGCTGCCGAACTCGGGGACGCTGCCACCGTCGTACGGGATCCAGGCCGGCTGTGCGGGCGGCAGATCGACCAGGCCGGTGTTGTGCGGCGAGTCGTTCTTCGGCGCGGCGCAGTCGAAGGCCGCGCCCGACGTCCCGGTCGCGAAGTCGTAGTCGATGAACGGGTCGTTGTTCCCCGTGCAGAACGGCCAGCCGAAGTTGCCCGCCCGGGTGACCCTGGCGAACTCCACTTGGCCGCCTGGGCCCCGGGTCGGGGACGCGGCGCCCGCGTCGGGGCCGTAGTCGCCCACGTAGACGATGCCGGTCTTCTTGTCGACGGACATCCGGAACGGATTGCGGAAGCCCATCGCGTAGATCTCGGGACGCGTCTTCGCGGTGCCGGGGGCGAAGAGGTTGCCGTCGGGCACGGTGTACGACCCGTCGGCGGCGACCTTGACGCGCAGGATCTTGCCGCGCAGGTCGTTGGTGTTGCCCGCGCTGCGCCGGGCGTCGAACGCCGGGTTGCGGTCGGGGCGTTCGTCGATGGGTGCGTAGCCGTCGGAGGCGAACGGGTTGGAGTCGTCGCCGGTCGACAGGTAGAGGTTGCCCTCGCCGTCGAAGGCGATGTCACCGCCGACGTGGCAGCAGATGCCGCGCGAGGTCGCGACGTCGAGGACCTTCTTCTCGCTGGCCTTGTCGAGGGTGCCGTCCGCTTCGAGGGTGAACCGGGAGAGCCGGTTGTAGCCGTCGAAGGGAGCGAAGTCGGCGGCCGAGCCGGTCTCGGGCGCGTCGGTGGCCGGGGTGTCGAGCTTCGGCGCGTAGTAGAGGTAGATCGCCCTGTTGTGCGCGAAGTCCGGGTCCACGCCGACGCCTTGCAGGCCCTCCTCGTCGTGGTTGTACACGTCGAGGGTGCCGGCGACCTTGGTGGTGCCGTTCGCATCGGTGATCCGCAGGACCCCGTCGCGCGAGGTGTGCAGCACCTCGCGGTCCGGCAGGACGGCCAGCGACATGGGCTCGCCGACCTCGGCTGCGCCCTTGGCGAGCGTCACCTGCTGGAAGACCGGGTCGGCGGCCGCGGGTGCGGCTGCCACCACGGCGGCG